>NZ_DATKDZ010000038.1:0-623238 GCF_035512415.1 Pseudomonas sp.
ATCGGCTCATGGCTTCGATTCACGCTTCCTCTCCACACTCGGTCGCCCTTATGCAGTTGCGCTTCACTTCGTTCGCTGTGGTCAGCTTACGGCGGGACTTTCACCCACAAGATTGCGCCCATGCTGGGCGCACATAAAAAACGCGGCCGAAGCCGCGTTGCGAGAGTGATTTGCTGCCATTTATCAGGCCGCTGCGGCCTGCTGCAAATCCTGCCCTGAGGGCCTATCGCAGGGAGAAGCCGGCACGCTGGAGCGAACGTGCCGGGGAGCAAGCAGCAATCAGAAGAAGCCCAGCGGATTGATGTCATAGCTGATCAAGAGGTTCTTGGTCTGCTGATAGTGATCGAGCATCATCTTGTGGGTTTCGCGGCCAACGCCGGACTTCTTGTAGCCACCGAAGGCGGCGTGAGCCGGGTACAGGTGGTAGCAGTTGGTCCACACGCGACCGGCCTTGATCGCCCGACCCATGCGGTAGGCGCGGTTGATGTCGCGGGTCCACAGACCGGCACCCAGGCCGAACTCGGTGTCGTTGGCAATGGCCAGGGCTTCGGCTTCGTCCTTGAAGGTGGTGATACCCACCACCGGGCCAAAGATCTCTTCCTGGAACACGCGCATCTTGTTGTTGCCCTTGAGCAGGGTCGGCTGGATGTAATAACCGCTGGCCAGGTCTCCTTCCAGACGCTCTGCCGCGCCGCCGGTGAGCAGCTCGGCCCCTTCCTGCTGGGCGATTTCCAGGTAGCTGAGGATCTTGTCGTACTGCTGTTCGGACGCCTGGGCACCGACCATGGTTTCGGTATCCAGCGGATTACCGCGCTTGATCACCTTGATCTTCTTCATCACCTCGACCATGAAGGCGTCGTAGATGGATTCCTGCACCAGGGCCCGCGATGGGCAGGTGCACACTTCGCCCTGGTTGAAGAAGGCCAGTACCAGGCCTTCGGCGGCTTTTTCGATAAAGGCCGGCTCGGCGTTCATGATGTCTTCGAAGAAGATGTTCGGCGACTTGCCGCCCAGTTCCACGGTGCTCGGAATGATGTTCTCGGCGGCGCATTTCAAGATATGCGAACCGACCGGAGTGGAACCGGTAAAGGCGATCTTGGCGATGCGCTTGCTGGTGGCCAAGGCCTCACCGGCTTCGCGGCCAAAGCCCTGGACCACGTTGAGCACGCCTGGCGGCAGCAGGTCGCCGATCAGCTCCATCAGTACGGTGATCGACAGCGGGGTTTGCTCGGCCGGCTTGAGCACGATGCAGTTACCGGCGGCCAGGGCCGGCGCGAGTTTCCAGGCGGCCATCAGCAGCGGGAAGTTCCACGGAATGATCTGCCCGACCACGCCCAGCGGCTCATGGAAGTGATAAGCAGCGGTGTGTTCGTCGATTTCTGCAGCAGAGCCTTCCTGAGCGCGGATGCACCCGGCGTAGTAACGGAAGTGGTCGGCGGCCAGGGGCACGTCGGCTTTCAGGGTTTCGCGCACGGCCTTGCCGTTGTCCCAGGTTTCGGCCACGGCCAGCACTTCGAGGTTGGCTTCGATACGGTCGGCGATTTTCAGCAGCACCAGGGAACGGGCCTGCACGCTGGTCTTGCCCCAGGCATCGGCGGCGGCATGGGCGGCGTCGAGGGCGCGCTCGATATCGGCGGCATCGGAACGCGGGAACTCGCCGATGACCGAGGCATCGACCGGGCTGGTGTTAGTGAAGTAACTGCCACCCAGCGGCGCAACGAATTCGCCGTTGATAAAGTTGCCGTAGCGCGGCTTGAGATTGATGACTGCGCCTGGAGTACCGGGTTTAGCGTAAATCATGATGCTGACCTCTCTTGTTGTCGGAGCCTGCCGCCGGGAACGAGGCGCAGGTCATGGTTCGATATTAGGAAGCTGCCGGCGCGGCCGGTATGCGTCCATGGCATAGGACTGCTAATCATTTGGTAGTAGACAGCCCGGCCGTATGCCGCGCGGCAGGGCCCTGGACTGCTCAGCATAGGCGCTGCTGCCGAGCCGTGCTGTCGGCAATCCGGTGCACGCCCGGTAAAGGGTTGGCAACCAGCACCGCGAAAGGTTCGCGAGTTGCCGCTTGCCGCTTGTCCCCTCCCACAAAGGCCTGCGCGTCCGTAGCCCGGATGCAATCCGGGACAAATCTGCGCCGGCCAAACCGCTCCCGGATTCCATCCGGGCTACCCGCGGCATGGCTGGCCATGACATATACAGCGCCTGCTCGCTGGTGGCAGGCCTGCGTAACCGCCGGATTTCTGGTGCGCACGGCCTAGGCGGCCCCGCGCACCCTACCCAGGCGCAGCGCGTGCCTCGGTGCAATCCGGGGAAATCTGGCGGCTGCAAACCGCCCGCGAATTTCAGCCGGGCGACGCAAGACCGGAAAACCTGTACGACAGAAAGCACAAGGCCGGCTAAAAGCCGGCCTTGTGTAGCATTGCAGCCTTAGCGCTAAAGGATCAGCGCTTGGCTACCAGCTCCTTGGGCAGTTTGAAGGTCCAGAGCATGCCGCCCTGGTTGAAGTCCTTCACCCGCTTGGCCACTTCGCCGCCCCACAGCGGCACTGCGCCGCCCCAGCCGGAGAGTACGGAGACATACTGCTCGCCATCCATTTCCCAGGTAACTGGCGAACCGAGCACGCCGGAGCCGGTCTGGAATTCCCAGACCTTGTCGCCGGTCTTGGCGTTGAAGGCCTGCAGGAAGCCCTCAGGCGTACCGGTGAACACCAGGTTGCCCTTGGTGGTCATCACCCCGCCCCACAGCGGCGCGAAGTTCTTGTGCCGCCAGACTTCCTTGCCGGTCTTCGGGTCGATGGCGCGCAGCACGCCGATATAGTCTTCGTTCAGCGGCTTGATGGTGAAGCCAGAACCCAGGTAGGCCGCGCCTTTTTTGTAGGCGATGTCCTCGTTCCAGATGTCCATGCCCCACTCGTTGCTCGGCACATAGAACAGCCCGGTGTCCTGGCTGTAGGCCATCGGCATCCAGTTTTTCGCACCGAGGAAGGCCGGTGCGGAGAACACGCTCTTGCCCTTGGTTTCGCTGCCCGGTGCACCCGGACGGTTGCTGTCGTCGTAGATCGGCCGGCCGTTCTTGTCCAGACCCTTGGCCCAGGTGATCTTGTCGACGAAGGGGAAGCCGCGGATAAACTTGCCGTTGGTGCGATCCAGCACGTAGAAAAAGCCGTTACGGTCGGCGGTGGCCGCGGCCTGGATGGTCTTGCCGCCTTCCTGGTAGTTGAACGACACCAGTTCGTTGACGCCGTCGTAATCCCAGCCGTCGTGCGGGGTGGTCTGGAAGTGCCACTTGATGGTGCCGTCATCCGGGTTCAGGGCCAGACGCGAGGACGAGTAGAGGTTGTCGCCAGGGCGCAGGTGCGAGTTCCACGGTGCCGGGTTACCGGTGCCGAACAGCAGCAGGTTGGTTTCCGGGTCATACAGGCCGCCCAGCCAAGGGGCCGCGCCGCCGGTCTTCCACAGGTCGCCCGGCCAGGTCTTGCCGGCTTCGCCGCCGCTGATGCCGTTCTCGACCGCCTTGCCGTCCTTGTAGACATAGCCCATATGGCCTTCCACGGTAGGACGGGTCCACAGCAACTCGCCGTTTTTCGGGTCATAGGCTTCGATCTTGCCGACCACGCCAAACTCGCCACCGGACACCCCGGTAATCAGCTTGCCATTGATCACCAACGGTGCGGCGGTGATCGAGTAGCCGGCCTTGTGGTCCGCCACGCTCTTGCGCCATACCACCTTGCCGGTGTCCTTGTTCAGGGCCACCAACTTGGCATCCAGGGTGCCGAAAATCACCAGGTCACCGTACAGGGCAACGCCGCGGTTGATCACGTCGCAGCACGGACGGATGTCTTCCGGCAGGCGCGCATCGTACTGCCACAGCTCCTTGCCGGTGCGCGCGTCGACCGCAAACACCCGCGAGTAGGAGGCGGTGACGTACATCACGCCGTCCTTGATCATCGGCTGAGCCTGCTGACCGCGCTGCTTCTCGCCGCCGAAGGACAGCGCCCAGACCGGCCGCAGATCCTTGACATTGTCGACGTTGAGGGTATCCAGCGGGCTGTAACGCTGGCCTTGCAGGCCCATACCGTTGGTGACGATTTCATGGGTGGTATTCACGTCACCGAGAATCTCCTCGTCGGTAACGGCCCATGCGCTCGCGCCGGACATCAAGATGGCGGCACACAGCGTGCTGAGAACGAAAGGCTTGCGTAGACCAGAGTGTTTCATTGCGGCTACCTCTGTGGGTTCATTGTTATTACCGGGAAGTTTTCCCGGTCTGTGGCAGATTCTTGGCCTAAGGGGGCTGCCCAACAATTGAACGCAGTACCGATTTCTCTAGTTCCTTGGTAGCAATACCTCTCCGTCTGACATAGGCGCGATGAGTATCCGGCGCAGCGCACCTACCAGCTGTGACGCAATCCAGCCTGGACGGCCCAGCTCCGCTCGGCATCCACCGCAGAGGCTGTGGACGCCTCGATAAACAGGTTGGTGGGGCCGAAGCCGACATCGCCACCGAGCACAAACTCATGCCCGTTGCCTTTGCGCGCCACCGTATCGGGCGCAATGCTGCCACCGTCCTTGGAGGCGGTGATGTCCAGCTGCTCACCCTGATAACGCAGTGCCGAGGCGCGCGCGTACAGGCCACCATTCATCCCCACGCCCTGCAGGGTCTTGCCAAGCTCAACGCCGGCCCGCGCAACGGAAGACACCTGTCGGTCCTGCTCGATCTCTACGCCATTGCGGGTCGTGTGCTGGCTGCCGCGAACAACACCCACAGACAGGCCGAGCTGGGGTTCGATGTAATAGCCGTTGGCGAAGGTGAACGGATAGCCGCTTTCGGCGTAGGTCCGCGCCGCTTGAGTGCGGTATTGGCCGACAATCTTGCGGTTCTGCGAGTCGCGCGCGCTGTACCTGTTCTCCAGCTGCGAAGCATCGACTCCGAGCAGAAGATAAGGCCCGCTATCGGCGGCCCAGCCGCTGTAGAACCCCAGCGTGGTGCCGGTCAGCTCGCCCTTGCCCTGCTCGTAGTTCGCCGTCGAGCGGAGCTGCCCGACGCTAAAACCGAGGGTGCTGGAGGAACCGTCACGGGCAAAGCTGCGGTCCGCGCCGACGGTCAGGCCGCTGTAGTTCTGGCGATAGTCGCGCGCATAGGCGGTATCGGAGCTGAGCTCAGCGCTATCGCCTCTCGCCCAGACGCTGGTTTGATCGCTGCCCTGGCGACGTGCCCGGCTGCGCAGGTGCTGCAGCGAGGCCTGGCCGCTGGCATGCCACAGATCGACCATGCTGTCCGCGGCGTCGGCGGCGCTCAGCACCGTCTGCGATGGGCGGATGCGGGTAGCCCCGGCAACGCTTGGGCTCTCGCTGTCGATCACACTGGCCGTATCAGTGTTGCTGCCACTGCCCGTATTGGTGTTGGTGCCAGTTTCGGTGCCAGCGTCAGAGCTGGAACCACCTGAGCCGGCAGTGGTGCCACCCTCGCTGCCCTGGATACTAATCCCGCTCAACAGGATCTTCCTGCCATCGGCACTCCGCGCCACCTGGGGGGTATAGGTGAACTGCACCAGATCGCCTTCGTAGGTGCCGCTCCACTGGCTATTCAGGCCGGTCGCCGCCACGAAGGTGGCGCTGCCGCCAGCGGCCGCGCTGGCATCGACGATTTCGAGCGGTGTAGCGGCCTGGATCGTTGTGCCGCTGCGCAGGGTCGTGGCATTGACCCAGGAACTGTCGTCCAGCGCCGGGTCGTAGACGATGCTCACGCCCTGGGTGCCGGTGGCGGAGAAGCTGCTGATGCCACTGCCGAACACAATCTTGTCGGCGCTGGCCGTGCCGTTGATACCGGTGATGTCGCTCAGCAGTTGGAACCGCGCACCGTCGCCCAGTGAAACGCTGGCACCACTGCCGTTGCTGCTGTCGATCAGCAGGGTGCGGTAGCTGTGCGTGGGGATCGACGAAGGCGCAAAGCTGCCCCAGTAGCCGGCCATGTCGATCGAGCCAGTGTCGGCCAGGGTAAACGAGCCGCTACCGAAATCGTTGCTCAGCGTACCGGTGCCTTGTGGCGTCCAGGTCGCGCCATTGGTAAACGCAAGAATGGCTTGGCCGGTGGCCAAACCCGCCCAGCCACTGACCAGGCCGCGCAGGTAGGAGTCTGAGGTGTCGAGATTGATCTCGGCCGCACCGCGGAATCCGTTATCGGGGTTGGTCGCGGTCACCAGATCGCCGGTGAGTTGCACTGCCTGCCCGCCCGCCTGGTTGACCGAGACCACCGCGTCCTGGGTACCGGCCAGGCTCCAGATCGAATAGGCGTTCCCGCTGCCGGTCGCGGTTGCCACCACGCTCAATCCGCCGGCGGCGGAGACTGTGCCAAAGTTGCGGACGCCATACACCGCGCAGCCATCGCAGCTGGAGGCGACGATAAAGGACACCGGAGCGGTGGCCGAGGTAAAGCGGATGCTGCCGGTGTTGACGCTGCCATAGGTCTCTGCAGCGGAGGCGACATCGGCGTTGAACGCGCCATTGAAAGTCATTTGCGCGCCAGGGGAGCGATCATTGCTGAGGCCGCTGGGGTTGCCGAACGGCACGAAGGAGCCACCGCGCACGCGCACGTCGACGTCGCCATGCCAGGTCATCCGCGCCAGACGATGGGTGTTGGCGATGCCATGCGAGGAGCGCGGGCCGTCCACGTTGACCGTGGCGTCGCCGGTCACTTCCATGATGCCCTGGTTACGCACACCGAACGCAGTCGAGCCTTGCGAGATGGTGGTCAGCGCCAGATTGCCGTTTACCGTCAGGCGGCTGTTGACGCCGTCGTTGTAGATGGCATGGGAGTTGTCGCTGGGCCAGATGCCGAGCGCGGAGATGCTGGTGTCACCGTTAAAGGTAATGCTGCTGAGCTCGGAGTTGTAGACCGCGTCGAGCGTACCGCGGCTCTGCGCAAGTATCGTGGTCGGGCCATTGAAGACGATGCTGCTGCGTCCCGCCGCCCAGACCGCGCGCGCAAAGCCCTGCGTATAAGCGTGGAGGTCGGTCGAGCCGTTGAAGACCGTGGTGCTGCCGCCGCGGCCGATCACCGCGTGCGCGCCGTTACCGATGACCAGGCCGAAATCCGCGTCGCGGGCACGGGCGGAGATTCTGGTGTCGCCGTTGACGGTGAGCGTATTGCCGTCGTTAAGGATACCGATCGCCATCCCCCGGGTGGCGCTCTCACCGCGGATCGCCGACAGGTCCAGCCAGCCGCCGCCGACCACGTCCATCGCCACCGGAGGATTCCCGGAAGCGACGGACACGGTGATCACGTCGCGGTCGACATCTTCCATCTCTATGCTATCGCCGCCAGCGAGGGCGTAGTGCAAGGCACCGCCGATAAAGCTGACATCGTAAGCGGGGTCGTAGCCGCCCGTTCCGCCGGGCCCGTCGTTGCCGGCAACGCCGGTGATCGGCTCGATATAGAGCACCGCAGCGCTTACGCCAGGCCACACCGCCACCCCCGCCATCAGGGCCGCCCTGATCGAAAGAGAAAGCCTCTTGCGCAGGTAGAGGCCACCCTCTTCCCGGCCAGGTTCGGCTGTCGACGCCGACATGAGTGGCAGTACAGGCAGACGATAGCCAGCGCCACGCGCAGCAGATCGCCCCCGATTCTGGCGGATGCAGGTCATAGGTTTTCTCCAACAGATCGAAAGGCCATGGCTACGACGGCCAAGTAAATGCTCGGCCCCCAAGCCGAACGGCCGGACGCTAACACAGGCACTTCAAGGGCTGAAGGCGAATGACTGTATGTTGCTGACTGCGATGCATTCGTGTGAGCGGCATCGCACAAGCTTTGCCAAGTATGCCCATTACGTACGCGCCATTCGGCTTCTGCGACCGACTTAAGTGCCGCCCCGGCCACCGCAAAAGAGCATATCCAGCGCCCCGCCCAGGCTTTAGAAAGACACACCCCCACGCCAATGGAGAACACCCATGGCCCGTGTCATCTTGATGTGCTGCCTGTTACTCAACTGCCTGGGCAACCAGCTGCTTGCCGACCCGATCAAAATCGGCCTCAACTACCCACGCACCGGCAACTACAAGGATGAGGGCCTGGAGCTGCGCCGCGGGGCCATGCTCGCGGTCGAAGAAATCAATCGCGCCGGTGGCGTGCTCGGTAGGCCGCTGGAGCTGCTTAGCGAAAACACCGCCTCGCGGGCCGCACAGGCCCGCGACAATGTCGACCTGTTCGCCGACCAGGGCGCGCGCATGGTCTTCGGCGGTGCCACCAGCGAAGAGGCCATGGCCGCCGGACAGCGCGCTCGCGAGCGGGGTCTGCTGTACTTCGCCACCATAGGGTCTGTTGCCATTTCATCGTGAGCCGCGTTGCCGCGAGAAATGGCCCCCGGTTAGGCGCAGGACGCAGGTAATGGTTATTCCCTTGCCAAGTCCTGCAACAACAGCGGGGGCCATTTCCCGCGCAACCCGAAGGGCCGGGCCTGTTTTTGCGCGATACTGCGTTTCTCGACACTCATTTGGAACAACCAAACTTCGCGTCTCGTGCCTTGTCTCGCGCAAAAACAGGCTCCGGCGCGGCCACGAATGAAATGGCAACAGACCCTAAGCTATGCCAACGAAGTCACCGGCCAGGCCGGCCACCGCTACCTGTTTCGCGAATCCAACAGCGCCTGGATGAGCGCCCGGGTGCTGGGCGAATACCTCTCCTGGCATCAGCCGCGTCAGCACTACCACTACATCCTGATCGACGATGCCTGGGGCCGCAGCATGGAAAACGCCCTGCGCCAGGCCACCGGCAGCAGCGACCGCGCCCGCCACGGCCGCAGCGTACTGCCCAACGGCGTGGTCAGCCGCGCGCAGTACCGCAGCGTCCTGGCCAAGGCCCAAGCCAGCGAGGCCGATATCCTGGTGCTGGTGCTACTGGGGGAAAACCTGCAACGCAGCATGCGCCTGGTGCACAACCTCGGGCTGAAAGAGAACATGCAGATCATCGTGCCCAACCTGACCAAAAGCGTGGTGCAGAACACCGGGCCGCTGGTGATGGAAGGCGTGATCGGCACCGAAGCCTGGACCTGGGAACTGCCCCGGCTGGACCAAAACCCCCACGGCCAGCGCTTCGTCCAGCGCTATATCGACGCCCACCAGGAATACCCCGGCAGCACCAGTGGCAGCGCCTATTCGGTGGTCAAACAATGGAGCGCGGCGGTGCAGCGCAGCCAGAGCCTGGACAGCGAAACACTGATCCAGGCCCTCGAAGGCCACAGCTACAGCCTGCTCAAGGACCAGCAGCAATGGCGCGCTTTCGATCACCAGAACGTACAGAGCATCTACGCCGTGCGTGTGCGCAAGCGCGACGAGATCATGAGCGACCCCTTCAAGCAAAACTACTTCGAAATCATCCACCGCATGGCCGGCGACCAGGCCGCCCCCAGCCTGGACGACTGGCAACAGGAACGCGGCGAAGAGCTGACGCTGCAGTAGGCTGCAGCAGCTTTTTGCCAGCCGCCTGTCGATTCCTCGTCATGGCAAACGACTAGGGGTTGTTGGTAAGGGATCGCGTCCTACCGACACGATCTAGTCTGAAACCTGCCCTGTCGAGGAATCGCCCATGTCGCTGAAACTCTATGCCCACCCCTTCTCTTCGTACTGCCAGAAGGTACTGATTGCTCTTTATGAGAACGCCACCGCGTTCGAGATGCGCCTGCTCGCACCCGATGACCCGCAGACGGCGGCCGAGCTCGCCGCGCTCTGGCCGCTCAAGCGCTTTCCCGTGCTGCTGGATAACCAGCGCGGGGTGCTGGAGTCGAGCATCATCATCGAGTACCTGGACCTCTATCACGCAGGCCCGGTGCGCCTGACTCCCGAGGACGCGCGCGCAGCGCTGGAAGTGCGGACGATGGATCGCTTCTTCGACAACTACATTTCCACGCCGATGCAGAAGATCGTTTTAGACCGCATCCGCACGGCCGATACCCGCGACCCTCAGGGTGTCAGCGAAGCCCGGCAGATGCTCGACAGCGCCTATCGCTGGCTCGACACCACCCTGATCGGCCGCCAGTGGGCTGCGGGCGACAGCTTCAGCCTCGCCGATTGCGCCGCCGCGCCCGCGCTGTTCTATGCCGACTGGGTGCAGCCGATCAGCCCGACCCTGACCCAGGTGCATGGCTTGCGCCAACGCCTGCTTGCCCGCCCCTCCTTCGCCAGAGCGGTGGATGAGGCGCGCCCCTATCGCCACCTATTTCCGCAGGGTGCGCCTGATCGGGATTGAAAAGGCTGTGCCTCAGTTACCTGGTACATGCAGCAATTTCGTGTAGGAACGGGTGGGACACGCAGCTCCATGCCCACGATCCGCGGCGCGGCCAGACACTTTCGCGGGCATGGCCCGCTCCTACAAGTACCTACAAGTGCGGCGTCTGGACCACGGGCTCTGTGCTGATGCGGAGCCAACTGCGCCGTAATCCACCAGGCCGACCACCGCTTGGCGGGTTACGTGGCGCACAGATTGCGCAGTTGATGTTCAAGCCCCGCCCCACGCCACTCACCCGCCCTACACTGCCCAAGCCCCAGCAGGAGCCAATCCGCCGAGTAGAAGATTCCCCGTCGCGCAGCAAATCTATCGGCTTGTGGGTACCTGTAGGAGCGGGCTTGCCGCGATGGATTTCGCGGGCAAGGCTAGGTGCCCCCGCCGCTCCTACAAAAGCGCTTACCGGCCACAACCGGGAACAGCGCCTTATCTATCCACCCGCTGCATCTGCGCCTGCTCGTAGCGCGGATAGAGATGACTAACGCTGCGGATCAGCTCGTAGCGGCTCAGGCTGATGCCGGCAAAGCGTTCAGGGATGGGGGTGCGGATCAGTTCGTTCATTTCCGCGCCCCGCTCGGATCCGCTGCGCATCACGCCGTCGAGCCAGCCGAGGTAGTCGCGCATCTGCACGAAGGGGGCGGCGTCGCGGGTCAGCGGGCCGTGGCCGGGGACGATCTGTTTCCAGGGCAGTTGCTGCAGCTGGTCGAGATCCGCCAGCCAGGTGTCCAGCCCCGGAGTGCCGGGGGTGGTCAAGGCGCGCTGGTAGAACAGCAGGTCGCCAGCAAACAGCACGCCGCTGTTTTCGTCGAGTATCGCCAGGTCAGCCCCACTGTGGCCGCTCAGTTCCAGCAGATGCAGGCGGCGTTCGCCGATCTGCAGCACCCCGGGTTGCAGGGTCTGGTTGGGCAGCAGCACTTCGGTGCCGCGCATCCAGTCGCCGACCAGGCGGTACATGTTTTCCGCCATGGCCTCGCCCTGCTCGTCGAGCAGGCGGCGGGTGCCGGCCAGGGCGGCTATCGGCACGTCGGCGAAGGCCTGGTTGCCGAGGGCGTGGTCGGGGTGGTGGTGGGTCAGCAGCAGTTGCAGTACGGGCTTGTCGGTCACCCGGGCAATGGCCTGGCGCATGGCTTCGCCGTAGCGTTTCGAGGGGCCGCTGTCGATAACCACTACGCCCTGTTCGGTGACGATAAACCCGGTATTGACGATATTGCCGCCATTGCTCTGGGCGAAGTTGTCGGTGCTGCCTTGCAGCAGCCAGACGCCGTCGGCAATCTGCCGGGGTTGCAGCTCATAATTCAACTCGGCCTGGGCCGGGCCAAACGCCAGGCTTAGCAGCAGTACTATCCAGCGCATTGCATTCCCCCCGTCAAAACGCCGCCTCGAACTCATTGCCGTTGTTGTCGCGCAGCCACAGCGTGGTTTCACCCTCGCCCTTCACTTCCAGGCTGATGGTGGGGTTTTCGCTGACGGCGGCGAACAGCTCCAGGGTCGCCAGGCTGTTGCCGGCGCTGTCGCGCAGCTCGGCCTGGTTAAGGAAGAATTCGGGGATGCCGCCGACCAGGCCGTTGTCCATCGGGTGGGCAACCTGCAGGCGCAGACGGCTGGAGTCGGCCAGGGGGTAACGCTTGCCGAGCACCTGGCCCAGGCGCTCTTCCCATTCTGCTTCGGCGCGCACCACGCTGGGCGCGGTGCAACCGCCGCCGGCAGCCTCGACCTGGGCCGAGCCGATATGCCAGAGGCCATCGCGGGTCAGCACCGCGGCGCGGATCGGCGTGGCCTGCTCGACGCGAATGCGGATGGCCAGGCGCGCCACCATTTGCTCGCCGGGGCGAAAGTCGAAGATCTGCGCAATCGGGTTGAGCTCGGCCCAGGCCAGGATGCGCACCACCTCGCCGTCATAGGCGCTGGCGTCGACCTGGATCGGCACCTGGCGGGCATCCTCGGCAAAGGGCGGCACCTGCACCACGATGCGCTCGTCGAAGACATAGGGCGCGCCGTCGAGCAGGCGCGCGTGGTGGTACTCCCACATCACCGAGCTGACCGGGTCATCCTGCGCCGCCCAGCTTTCCCAGGGCACGGCCAGCAGGGCCAGTAACAGACAGCTACGCCAATCCAGATCCATCCGCCACCTCCGCTGCAACGACCTGTTAATCGACATCCTGATACAGGCCAGGCAGCTCGTAGCGCAGACCGTAGCGGCTGTAGAGGGTTTTCAGTTCGCCAGCGAGGATCAGTTCCTCAAGCTTTTCTTCCAGGGCATAGGCCAGTTGGCGGTTGCTTTCATGCACCGCCATGCCGATATCCCAGACCTGCTTGCCCATATCCGGGTAGGCGTTTTCCGCCAGGGCCAGGTTGTCGTCGGCGGCCTTCTGCAGCTGCCAGTCGATCTCGCCGCGCATGGCCATCACCGCATCCACCTCGCCGTTGCGCATCCCGGCAAAAGCCGCCTGGGGCGTGGCGAAATGGTGGGTCTTGGCGCTGAGCATGCCGTCGAACACCGAGGACAGGTAGAACGAGGGCACGCTGTCGACCTCGACGCCAATCGGGTGCCGCTGGAATACCGCAATGCTCGGCACCGCCTCAAGCCGGCGCTGGTCGTAGGCCACCTGCCAGCGCTCGCGCTGATAGGCCCCGAACATCACCACCAGTTCGTTGACCAGCTCGCCGAGCTCGTTGCTCTTGTAGGCAAATTCGCGGTCGTAAGGCACGCGCAGCATCACGTCGGCGAGCACCTCGGGGCGCAGGTAGTGACCGCGCCAGATATAGTCGCGCAGGTCGGCGTCGAGGTTTTCCCCAGGCGGTGCCCAGATCAGCTCCAGCCGTAGCCCCAGACCTTTGGCCAGGGCTTCGGCGACCTCGTAATCGACACCCCGGGGCTGGCCGTCCTGCCGGAAGCTGTAGGGGGCGAAATCATCGTAGAGGGCGACCTTGAGCACCCCGGACTCGATGATCGAGTCGAAGCTGCGCACCGGCGCGCGACCGACGCTCTGCGCCTGAACCTGGCCCGCAAACAGGGCCAGGCACAGGGCCAGGTACAGACCGCACTGGCGCACAAGGGCGACCAGGCTCGGCGCATTCTGGCCCATGGCCGTTACTCCTCGACGGCCACGCTTTCCAGGTAGCTGCGCACGGCCCACAGCGCTTCCTGGCTGAGGTAGTCGGCCATTTTCGGCATATACACCCGGCCGTCGCGCACCGCGCCGTTGATCACCCGCTCCTTGTACCACTCATCGCCCAGGGCACCGGCTTCAAGCAGACGCAGGTCCGGGGCGATGCCGCCGGATTTGGCTTCCAGGCCATGGCAGGCCGCGCAGTTCTGGTTATAGGCCGAAGAACCGATTTCGATGGCCTTGGGGTTGTCGCGGTAGGGGTTCTCTTCCAACCACTCCTCGCCCAGCGGCTCCAGGCCATCCGTCTCGACCGCTTGTGGCACTACATCGCCATGGGCCCACAGATTGGCGGAGAAGGCCAACAGCAGGAACGCACCGGCACAGTTGCTTTTAATAGCCATGATCAAGACCTCTTCTTCTTGTGAATGCACACAGAGCACATCAATAAATCGCTCGTCATCTGCATCTTAGAAAGGCCCCGGTCAACAACGAATGCTGCTTTGGTGGCTCACCTCTAGTCCCTTGGTAGTAGGGCCGATGGCGAGCGGCGGCAGGGCTTAAGACCCAAGGCCAAGTCATGACGGCCATAGGCAATTTTCCCGGCAAACCCGGGAGTTTTTCCGTTTCTGCCCGCAGGCCGTGGTTCCACTATCGGCTCGCCAGTTCGCCAACCAGGGCGCACTGGCTGCCTTCTTCATCACGATGGGAACCACAACCATGACAACAAGATCGTTACCCAGCTCGCCACGCCCCGTGGCACTCGCCCTGCACAGCCTGCTGCTGGCCGGCGGCCTGGCCCTGGCGGGCAGCGCACTGGCGAAGCCCGTCACCTGGGACGATATCGCCAGCGACCACCTGAGCACCCACAACGTGCTGCAGTACGGCATGGGCACCAACGCCCAGCGCTGGAGCCCGCTGGCCCAGGTCAACGACCAGAACGTGTTCAAGCTGACCCCGGCCTGGAGCTACTCCTTCGGCGACGAGAAGCAGCGCGGCCAGGAATCCCAGGCGGTGGTGCATGACGGTGTGGTCTATGTCACCGGCTCCTACTCGCGGGTCTTCGCCCTCGACGCCAAGACCGGCCTGCGCCTGTGGACTTACAGCCACCGCCTGCCGGACAACATTCGGCCGTGCTGCGACGTGGTCAACCGCGGCGTCGCCATCTACGGCGACAAGGTCTACTTCGGCACCCTCGACGCCCGCGTCGTGGCGCTGAACAAGGACACCGGCAAGGTGGTGTGGAACAAGAAGTTCGGCGACCACGCCGTCGGCTACACCATGACCGGCGCACCGACCATCGTGAAGGACAAAGTCAGCGGCAAGAGCCTGCTGATCCACGGCAGCTCCGGCGATGAATTCGGCGTGGTCGGCAAGCTGTTCGCCCGCGACCCGGAAACCGGCGAAGAGGTCTGGATGCGGCCCTTCGTCGAAGGCCATATGGGCCGCCTGAACGGCAAGGACAGCACGCCGACCGGCGACGTCAAGGCACCCTCCTGGCCGGATGATCCCACCCACCCCACCGGCAAGAAGGCCGCCTGGAGCCAGGGCGGCGGCGCGCCGTGGCAGAGCGCCAGCTTCGATGCCGAGACCAACACCATCATCGTCGGTGCCGGCAACCCTGCGCCCTGGAACGGCTGGGCGCGTACCAGCGACGGCGGCGACCCGAAGGACTATGACAGCCTCTACACCTCCGGCCAGGTCGGCGTCGACCCCAGCACCGGCGAAGTGAAATGGTTCTACCAGCACACCCCCAACGATGCCTGGGACTTCTCCGGCAACAACGAACTGGTGCTGTTCGACTACAAGGGCAGGGACGGCAAGACCGTCAAGGCCACCGCCCACGCCGACCGCAACGGCTTCTTCTATGTGGTCGACCGCGCCAACGGCAAGCTGCAGAACGCCTTCCCCTTCGTCGACAAGATCACCTGGGCCAGCCATATCGACCTGGAGACCGGCCGCCCGGTGGAAAACCAAGGCCAGCGTCCGCCCAAGCCGAAGCCCGGTGAGTCCAAGGGCGAGTCGGTGGAAGTCTCGCCGCCCTTCCTCGGCGGCAAGAACTGGAACCCCATGGCCTACAGCCAGGACACCGGCCTGTTCTACGTACCGGCCAACCACTGGAAGGAGGACTACTGGGCCGAGGAAGCCGTCTACAAGCCAGGCTCCGCCTACCTGGGCATGGGCTTTCGGATCAAGCGCCTGTTCGACGACCACGTCGGCATCCTGCGTGCCATGAACCCCACCACCGGCAAGGTGGAATGGGAACACAAGGAAAAACTGCCGCTGTGGGCCGGGGTGCTGGCCACCAAGGGCAACCTGGTGTTCACCGGTACCGGCGACGGCTTCTTCAAGGCCTTCGACGCCAAGAACGGCAAGGAACTGTGGAAGTTCCAGGTCGGCACCGGAATCATCTCCCCGCCCATCACCTGGGAACAAGATGGCGAACAGTACATCGGCGTGACCTCCGGCTACGGCGGCGCGGTGCCACTGTGGGGCGGCGATATGGCTGAGCTGACCAAGCCCATCGCCCAGGGCGGCTCGTTCTGGGTGTTCAAGCTGCCGAGCTGGGACAAGACCACCGCCAAGCGCTGAGTCCTGCCCACATGGCGCACCCACTGCGGGTGCGCCATGTACACGCCGCTCGGTGCGCGTGGCCTGAATGGCCCCGCGCACCCTACCCGAGGAATCACCATGAACTACCTGACCCTGTTTCTGCCGCTGATCCTGCTGGTGATCGGCTGCCAGGTACTGGCCGACGACCAGGTGCTGACGATCAACGGCTGCCGCATCGAAGCCGACAGCCAGTGCCCCAACGCCGACCTGCGTAATGCCGACCTGAGCCATCAGGACATGCGCCGCATGAACCTGGCCGGTGCCGACCTCTCCGGGGCCAACCTGCGCCACGCCAACCTCAACCTGGCCAACCTGGAAAAGGCCCGGCTGATAAAAGCCAACCTGACCCGCGCCAGCCTGCAACAAAGCAACCTGCGCCTGGCCGACTTCACCGACAGCAGCCTGGTGGCCATCCGTGGCTGGGGCCTGTTTGCCCAGGCCGCGCAATTTCAAAATGCCGATATGCGCGCCGCCGACCTGGAATTTGCGCGCATGTCCGCCGCCCGCATGCACAACGTCCAGCTGCACGCCGCCAACCTGGAAATGACCTGGCTAAGCAAGGCCGACCTCAAGGGCGCATCCCTGACCGATGCCAACCTGCAGGAAGTCAAACTCTCAGGCTCCAACCTGGCCAACGCCGACCTGAGCGGCAGCCGCACCCACTACGGCAACTTCCAGGGAGCCAATATGCAGGGCTGCACAGCCTGCCCGCCGACCTGGGATTAGGTTGTCATGGAGGTTCGGGGGGCGGATCGATTGGCTGAGATCAGGCTAATCCTGATCGGTAAATAACCGCTTCTATAGGTGGACAAGCTTCGCGTGTCCACCCTACAAAAACCCATCACCGTGTAGGGTGGAAAACCTCGAAGGGTTTTCCACCATTGATATCTGGGCTACTGGATGCGCGAACTACAGAATGGCCGGCGCGGTAAAGCCAAAAACAGGTTGGATATATGAATGAAACGTGCTAACGATAGATACAAAAGAAAAATTTGCTCACTACTTGCGGGAGAATCCATATATATATTGTCAGCCGCCGACTTTGATGCCTGGGTATAGAGAGCTGGCAATTTCATAGATTTTATCTTTACTTATTTTTGTTATTTCGTAACACTTTTCAAAGTAAGGCGACAAAAGCAGCTTGGTTTCCAAGAAATAGCTCTCAATTTCGCCGAGTTCGGTTATTGCTCTCTCATGCCATTCTTCGTGAGTTGCGGCGCGAGTAATAATTGCTGAAGCCCGATGAGCTAGTTCGTTTCGAAAATACACCATATTATCTAGCTCTTCTTCGAGTGCGCTAGATGGCTTTAATTCGCTTGTGAATTTTCTGACCAATTGCCCCAAAGTCATTCGCCTTATTTGCTCTACGCTCAAATCAACTTCGTTCTCAATGAGATGGCACATGAGAATTGCAGAGAGCTGCATTTCTAAATCATGAGCGCTGATCATAGCTCGACCATATGCAGCATGGACGAGTAGCAGTTGAAGAGATGACATCGATGGCAAGTTTTCGGGCATAGGTGGCTAACGTCCGCATTTGCGTCTGGTCTGGAGCGCAGCGGAAAACCAGTCCGAGAACACGCGCTTTTTAGGCATTTTCACTTAATTCTCCAGAGCGACTTATGATTACTCCGCGAGCAAATTTAAGTCTCTCAACTAGCCCACTTAACGCCTCAGGAGTCTCATTTAAATTACCCAACGGACAATATTCATCTTTGGCAACGATACCAATTCGGCAGTCACCATGTAACGAATTAAGAATAAGTGTTTCATCTTCATCCTCTTTCACAGGCACCTGTAGAAATCTATTGAAGTAGCTACTCTTCTTTTGCTTATGAATATGGCTAACTTTGGAGCAAAAAATTTCGCTACACCGAACACTCAGATCATGAAAGATAGTGTTAAAAATAGGCTCATATCGATTGAATCTCAATTTATCGGGGAGTTCCATACCTGGCTCAGCAAACTCCTCAGGATTAAATAGAACTTTTGCCGTTAGCTCTTCACCAATTCTTAAAAGAAGGCATTGAATAATATATGACAATCCATTAATAAGTATAGCCTGCTCTCTGTTCAGGGCGCTGCATTTTAATATGAATGGATACACGTTTAACATGCCTGTAGCAGCAACCGCGAACAACCTAGCCTCATCAATATCTAATCCCCATTGACGAGCAACAACATCTCCATATGCCACCTCAGCCAACATAGCAATTAAAGTAAGATATGAGTTCTCGTAATATTCCTCTCTCTTATTCCACAACTCATCCAGCTCACCCCCTGCCGGAAGAAGCATAAGATTTGAAAACTTAGACTCGATAACTTTACAACGACCACTGAATGCTAGTGACGAGGGGAGAAACCTAGCTAAAGTTCGTGGATTCTTCCTTAAAAGAAGCTCTAAATCATGACCTTGCCATACTGAAACACTTGGCGTTTTATGTGTATTTTGAAACTCCTTGATCCAGTCTAACGTGGGATTTGAAATTGTTTTATTTGCAACTATAACGACATTATCTTTTGAATTGTTTCCAGCTGCATTCAACACAGTGCCTTGGACTTGAGATTTTTCTAATTGACCCTTCCGATACTTTACTTCAAACCAATATTTTTCCTCTTTAGACACAGCAGGTAGAACTGTCCAAAATGTTGCCTCTAAATCACGACCACCATCTGTTGCAGAATTACCTTCCCCCCCTTTCCTCCACGTCAAATTAGAAAACCCCATCTCATCCAACAAATGAAATACGAGATTTTCAAAATCAACAGGACTAATTTCCGAAAAATTTAATTGTTCCTGCAGGAAATCAATATCTGCGAGAGTAATTGCTATATCCGTCATCTACGCCCTCTGTCTAATGGATGTCTAACAGTGATTAGATGGCACTCCACATCAATCCATTACACGAGAACCCGGTCTAACACCGTATGCCCGCCATGGCCCAGTGCCATCAATCTACACCGAATCAACGGCGTGCGGCGAGCCCCAGGCAGCGGCCGGTGTTATAGGGAATTGTGCTTTTGCCGCACTGAGATGACTGGATAGAAAGTGGCATCGCCTTCAGGCCCTGAGCAGGTCATTGCAACCTGGCCGCCTCGCCGTTTCAGGCGCTCTCCAGCCCCACCCGGATCACCCCGGTGTCGATGGCCAGGTGCACAAGTTCGGCATGGGAGTCGACCTGCAGTTTGCTCTTGAGCAGGGTCAGGTTGTTGGAGACGGTCTTGCTGCTGATGCACAGTTGCTCGGCGATCCGCCGGTTGGGGATGCCCTTGGCCAGCATCACGAAGATTTCCAGCTCGCGTTGGGTCATGCCCTGCAGGCGCGGGTCGTGGCTGCCGTCCTGGCCGCGGTTGCAGGCCAGGTGGGTGGCGAGGTCCTGCTCTATGTACACGTGCCCGGCCAGGGTGCGTTTGACGGCCTCGATCAGCACTTGCGGCGATGAGGTCTTGGTCAGGTAGCCCAGGGCTCCGGCCTCCAGGGCCTGGCGCACCAGCGGCAGTTCGTCGTGCATGCTGAAGAACAGCACACGGATCTGCGGCAAGCGCTGGCGCAGCCGGCGCAGGGTTTCCAGGCCACTGATGCCGGGCAGGCCGAGGTCCATGATCACCAGGCTGGGAATCTGTGCCTGCACCTGGGCCAGGGCCTGCTCGCCGTCACAGGCTTCGCTGACTTCGACCTCGGGCAACATGGCCCGCAGCAGGCTGGCATAGCCTTGACGCACCACGGCGTGGTCGTCCACCAGAAGAATTTTCATGGCTATGTCCTGACCAAGTGTTGCCGACAATGCTGAAGGGATCTGCGCAGACACAAGCGGCACTGGCCGCGATGTTTTTCCATTGGCTCTGATTCGCGGGCAAGCCCGCTCCTACAGGGTTCGGTTGTCTCGACAACAGCTGACGACATGGCCATTTTCATTGGCTCGTCCTCACCACAGGAATATTCAGGCACAGCAACCAACCGGCTCCCGGCCGGCTGTGCAGGCGCAGCACGCCACCCAGGCTGCGCACCCGCTCGCTGATCGAACGCAGGCCGATACCGGCGCGCTGCGGCATCTGCGCGCCACGGCCGTTATCGCGCACCAGCAGGCGCAAGCGTCGGCCCTGGTACTGCAAACGGATGCGCACCTCGCTGGCCTGGGCATGCCGGGCCACATTGGTCAGCGCTTCCTGCACCAGACGGTAGAGGTGCGCCTTGCTCGGCAACGGCAGTGCGGGCAAGGCCTCGCCCAGCAGCAAACGGCAACGGATGCCCTGGGCGCTCTGCCAGTCCTGGGTCAGCAGTTGCAGGGCGGCGTCCAGCTCCAGGCGCTCCAGCACCACCGGGTAAAGGTCGCGGATCAAGGCGCGAAAGCCGTTCTGCAGGTGTTCGCAGTGGCCTTCCAGGCTCTGTGCGGTGCTGCGCACGGCTTCCGGCTGTTCGGCCACAATCTGCAGCAGGCTGGCCTGGGCGCGAATCCCGGTGAGGTATTGCCCCAGGTCGTCGTGCAGGGTCTGGCCGAGCCGGGCGCGTTCCTGCTCCTGCAGGGCCATCAGCGCCTGGGTCAGTTCGGTATTGTCGGCCTGCACCTGTTGCAGGGTGGTGGCCATGGCATTGAAGCGCCCGGCCAGGCTGCGCGCTTCGGGCATGCGGTGGGCGACCAGACGCACATTGAGCTGGCCCTGGCTCACCTGCGCCAAACCCGCCAGCAGTTCGTCCAGCACGCGCAGGCCGCGGCGCACGGCCCAGGCGATGCTGAGCAGGCTGACCAGCCAGGCCAGCAGGCTGAGCAACAGCAGCTGCAGCAGCGAATCCCAGACTTCTTCGATTTCATCGGCGGGGTCCAGGGCGATCTGCAGCCGCTGGCCGTCGTCCAGTTGCAACTGCAGCGCAGGCCCTGCGTCTGGCAGCAGATGAGCGGCCAGCCACTGCTCCAGGCCGGATTCAGCAGCAGGCGGCGCAACGCCTTCCGGCGGCACAGGGGTCACCCGCACATGCCGCAGGCTACCGGCCAGGCCGCCGTGCAGGCTGGCCGGGTCGCGCTGGGCGGCCACTTGCAGGTATTCGATCATGGCCTCGGCGGCGCGCATCTCGCGCTGTACATCGGCACTGCCCTGGCGCAGCAGCAGGGCCGTGCCGAGCAATGCCAGCAGGGCAAAGAACAGCGTGACCCAGAGGTTGATCCGCCAGAGCGCAGTCATGCCTTACTTGACCACGAAGTGGCCTTGCATGCCCTTACCTTCCAGGCCCTTGGCATAGAAGCGGAACTTGCCCGGTTTGATCGGCACGAAGAAGATCTCCGCCTCGCCGGCGTCCTCGAACTCCAGTTCGGTCAGGGTGATCGCCTTGATCTCCACGCCACCGGCCTCGACCTTGCGCAGGAAGATCGAATGGGCGAACTCCGGAGCCTGGAAGGCGTATTCCTTCTGCCCGCTGGCGATGATCTTGAGGTTGTAGGCCTTGCCGGTTTCCAGCTGATATTCGTGCTGCGACATGCTGTAGTCGCTCTCCTCGTTGCCCAGGAGCAGGTCCGGTAACGCGGTGCTCATGCGGGTCAGATCGCCGGCGGCATAGAGGGGGTCGAAGCCAAGCAGGCTGCTGAGCAGAATCAGGGCCAGGGTGGTCGTCTTGAACGGAGACATGGGCGCGTACCTTTGTTGTTTTAGTAGATGACCCCATCCTAAAACCGCCGCACGCGCGCCGGCTTACTACCTTGGTAGCGCTCGGCTGGTACTTTGGACAGGCCCCGCAGCCCTAGCCCCGCCGCACAGTCGGCACCATGGATGCAGGCACTCGCCACCATGGAACTAGATCCGCGCAGCCCGCCGCTTGTTAGCCTCAGGCGCACTCCAGCCGCCCTCTGCCGACAGGTGCCTCATGCCTCGCCCTCTATTGTTAGCCCGCGGCTGCAAGCAGGCCGTTGCCCTGACGCTGGCCCTGAGTTGCAGCGCGCCTCTGGCCGCCGACGAGCAGAGTCGTATCGCCCGGGAGATGGTCCAGGTGCTGGAAGCCTATGCGGTGTACAAGATGGGCGAATATGAAGAGGCCTATGGCCGCTACCTGGCCCTGGCCGAGGCCGGCAACCGCCAGGGCATGCTCAACGTGGCCAATATGCATGCCGCCGGACTGGCCGTTGCGCAGAGCCATAGCCAGGCCCTGCACTGGTACCAGCGCGCCGCCGACAGCGGCGATGCCATCGGCATGTATGAGGTCGGCCGCGCCCATGAGCTGGGCCTGGGTACCGCGGTGGATGCGGCACAGGCCGAGCACTGGTACCGCCGCGCGGCGGAACGGGACAACAGCACGGCGCAGTGGCTGCTGGGCAAGCGCCTGTACGAGCGCGGTGACCAGCTGCCCGGCCTGAACTGGATCCGCGCTGCCGCACGCCAGGGCGACGAGCCCGCGGCCATCGCCTTTCTCGCCAACCTGGAAGGCCGCGCCGAAGGTGGCTCGCAGCCCTCCGCCGCCGAGCGCGAAGCGGTGCTCGCAACCCTGACGGCCATCGACCAGGCCGCCCAGCGCCGGGATGCTCAGGCAGTTGTGGCCGCCCTCGATGCGGATGCCGATATACAGGTACGCCTGCCCGACAGCCCGCACTGGCAACGCCTGAACAAGGCCGAGCTGGCTGCGCTCTGGCAGGCTAGCTTCGACCGCAGCGAGGACTACAGCTACGCCCGCGGCGCAACCGAGCTGCTGACCGCGGACGGTCGCATCCTCGCCTTCACTACCCTGCGTGAGCGGTTTGGCGCGGTGGGTGCGGCAGCGCGGGAACTGCAGATCGAGCAACAGGCGCAGCTGCGCATCAGCGCCGGGCACGCCGTGATAGAGCGCTTGCGCCTGGATATTCGCGACCCGCAACGCTGAGCTGCGCGCGTTGCACTTACGACCTTGGTACGAGCCCACCGGTACTTAGGGCATATTTCCCCCACGGCCGGCTGTTCCTATGCTGACAACACCGACTCAGGAGTTGCCCATGCGCCAGACCAGCCGTCACTTCTTGCTCTGCGCCATCGCCAGCCTCGGCCTGGCGCTGCCCTGCCTGGCAGCCACCCCGGCCGCCGAGCTGCAGGTGCGCATCGGTTACCTGGCCTATATCCCGGAAACCGGCCCGCTGCTGTCCAATGTCATCCCCGAACCCACCGACGCCGGCCTGCGCGGGGCCGAGCTGGCGATTACCGACAGCAACAGCACCGGGCGCTTCCTCAAGCACGCCTACAGCCTGAGCAGCGCCCAGCACGGCGACAGCGCCAGCCTGCTGGAAGCAGCCAGCGAACTGCATGACCAGGGCCTGCGCCTGTTTGTGGTCAACGCCCCCGCCGAGACCCTGCGCCAACTTAGCCTGCGCCTGGACGACAGCCTGCTGCTCAACGCCGGCAGCAGCGACGACAGCCTGCGCCAGAACGAATGCCTGCCCAACGTGCTGCACACCCTGCCCAGCCGCGCCATGCTCGCCGATGCCCTGGCGCAGTTTCTCAGCGTGCGCAAATGGCAGCGCTGGCTGCTGATCAGCGGCCCCACCGAAGACGACCAGGCCTACGCCGCGGCCCTCAAGCGTGCGGCCAAGCGCTTCGGCCACCAGATAGTTGCCGAGAAGCCCTGGAGCTTCGACAACGACCAGCGCCGCAGCGCCCAGGCGGAAATGCCGCTGTTTACCCAGACCAAGGAATACGACGTGGTGCTGGTGGCCGATGAGCGCGGCGACTTCGGCGAATACCTGCCCTACCAGACCTGGTACCCGCGCCCGGTGGCCGGCACCCAGGGCCTGACCGCCACCGGCTGGCACAAGACCGTGGAAACCTATGGCGCGGCTCAGCTGCAGAAGCGCTTCGAGGCCCACGCCGGGCGCTGGATGAACGACCGCGACTTCGCCGCCTGGATCGCCGTGCGCAGCATCGCCAGCGCGGTGAGCAAACTGCGCCAGACCGACGCGGCGGCGATCCAGCAACTGGCCCTCAGCGACCAGCTGCCCCTGGACGGTTTCAAGGGCCGCAAGCTGAGCTTTCGCAGCTGGAACGGCCAACTGCGCCAACCCATTCCCCTGGTGCACCCCCGTGCGCTGGTCAGCAATTCACCGCAAGACGGCTTTTTGCACCCCAGCAGCGAGCTGGACAGCCTCGGCTACGACCAACCGGAAGTGAGCTGTGATCTGGCTGGCAGTCGTACTTGATGGTGCGCACGGCGCACCCTACGAAGCCCACGGCCATGCCAACCCGTAGGGTGCGCCATGCGCGCCAATCCTCGGCCAAGAACAAATAGGAGGCTCCACATGCACAAGACCCTGCTCGCCACCCTGATCGGCGCAACGCTGCTGATCAGCACCGGGACCACAGTCGCCGCCACCGCCTATGTGTCCAATGAAAAGGACGACAGCATCAGCGTGATCGACCTGGACACCCTGGAAGTCAGCGCCACCCTGGAAGTCGGCATGCGCCCGCGCGGCCTGCTGCTGTCCAGCGACAACAAGCTGCTGTACATCTGCGCCAGCGACTCGGATCGGGTGCAGGTGATGGACCTGGCCACGCGCAAGATCATCAAGGAACTGCCCTCCGGGGCCGACCCCGAGCAGTTCGCCCTGCACCCCAACGACCGCTGGCTGTATATCTCCAACGAGGACGATGCCCTGGTCACCGTGGTCGATGTGCAGAGCGACGAAGTGCTGGCGCAGATCGATGTCGGCGTCGAGCCGGAAGGCATGGCGGTCAGCCCGGACGGCAAGTGGGCGGTCAATACCAGCGAAACCACCAATATGCTGCACTGGATCGACACCAGCACCCAGCAGCTGGTGGACAACACCCTGGTCGACCAGCGCCCGCGCCATGTCGAGTTCGACAAGGACGGCAAGCGCCTGTGGGCCTCGGCGGAAATCGGCGGCACGGTCAGTGTGGTCGATGTCGCCAGCCGGCAGATCGAGAAGGTGCTGACCTTCCAGATCAAGGGCGTGCACCCGGACAAGGTCCAGCCGGTGGGGGTCAAACTCAGCGATGACGGCAAGCTGGCCTTCGTCGCCCTCGGCCCGGCCAACCATGTGGCGGTGGTCGACGCCAAGACCTATGAAGTACTCGACTACCTGCTGGTTGGCCGGCGCGTCTGGCATATGGCTTTTACCCCGGACCAGAAACGCCTGCTGACCACCAACGGGGTCAGCGGCGACGTCTCGGTGATCGAGGTCGGCTCGCTCAAGGTGAGCAAGTCGATCAAGGTCGGTCGTTATCCCTGGGGCGTGGTCGTCACCCCATGAATGCCCTTGAGGTCAGCGCCGTCGGCTTTGCCTACGGCCCACGCCAGGCCCTGCAGGACGTCGGTTTCAGCCTCGAGTGCGGGCGCTTTACCGCCCTGCTCGGGCCCAACGGAGCCGGCAAGTCGACCCTGATCGCCCTGCTCACCCGCCTGTACGACCTGCAGCAGGGCGAGATCCAGGTGCTCGGCTGCAGCCTGCGCCGCCAGCCGCGCCAGGCCCTGCGTCAGCTCGGCGTGGTGTTCCAGCAGAGCACCCTGGATCTGGACCTGAGCGTGGAGCAGAACCTGCGCTATCACGCCGCCCTGCACGGCATGCCGCGGCGCGCGGCGCAGGCCCGGATCGACGAAGAACTGGCGCGCCAGCAACTCGACGAACGCCGCGCCGACAAGGTTCGCGACCTCAATGGCGGCCACCGCCGCCGCGTGGAAATCGCCCGCGCCCTGCTCCATCGCCCGCGCCTGCTGCTGCTCGACGAGGCCAGCGTCGGCCTCGATCCAGCCAGCCGCCTGGCGCTCAACCGCCATGTGCGCCAGCTGTGCCGCGACGATGACCTGGCCGTGCTGTGGACCACCCACCTGCTTGATGAAGTGCAGAGCAGCGATGAACTGCTGATTCTCAACCGCGGCCGCCTGGTGGCCCAGGGCCCGGCCAGCCAGATCGGAGCCGACGACGCCAGCCTGGCCGCCACCTTCGCCCGCCTTACCGCGGAGGTCACATGAGGCATCTCGTAGGGTGCGCCGTGCGCACCATGGACGCGACTCCGAACCTGCCAATGCGCACGACCTGGGGCGGCCCCGCGCACCCGACGATGCACAACGCCGCCCACCCGCTCCCACGAGCAGAACGCAACCCCGTAGGAGCGGCCCATGGCCGCGATCCGCTCGACGACTCGACGCCCATTCGCGGGCATTCAACAACCATTCGCGGGCATGGGACTCGGCGTCCCCCCTCGCTCCTACAAATGCGACGCAGCGTGGCAACGGTCGCCTTATACCCAGCGCCTCTGCCGGCCTCTGCATTGCTGGTGCTCACGGCACACCCTACGATGCGCCGCGCCGCCCAACCGCTCCCACTGGTAGAACGCAATCCTACCCAACCGCATCGCCCGATGGAGACTCGCCCATGAATGCCTACTGGTATTGCCTGCAAGGCATCGTGCAGCGCGAGTGGTTGCGTTTTGTGCTGCAACGCTCGCGGTTCTTTAGCGCGCTGGTGCGGCCGCTGCTGTGGCTTGTGGTGTTTGCCGCCGGCTTCCGGGCGGCGCTGGGCATCGCCATCATCGCGCCCTATGACACCTACATCACCTACGAGACCTACATAGTCCCTGGCCTGGCCTGCATGATCCTGCTGTTCAACGGTATGCAGGGCTCGCTATCGATGGTCTACGACCGCGAAATGGGCAGCATGCGTGTGCTGCTGACCAGCCCGTTGCCGCGGGCCTTTCTGCTGGCCAGCAAGCTGTTGGCGATCGCACTGATCTCGCTGCTGCAGGTTTATGCCTTTCTCGCCATCGCCTGGTTCTATGGCGTACAGCCGCCGCTCTGGGGCCTGCTCGCTGCGCTGCCGGCGCTGCTGCTGGTGGCGCTGCTGCTGAGCGCCCTGGGCCTGCTGCTGAGCAATGGCATCCGCCAGCTGGAGAACTTCGCCGGGGTGATGAATTTCGTGATCTTCCCGCTGTTCTTTCTGTCCTCGGCGCTCTACCCGCTGTGGAAGATGCGCGAGGCCAGCGAATGGCTGTACTGGCTGTGCGCCCTCAACCCCTTCAGCCATGCGGTGGAGCTGGTGCGCTTCGCCCTCTACCAGCGCCTGAGCCTGTCCGCCCTGCTGGTCTGCCTGGGCCTGACGGTGCTGTTCGCCGTGCTCGCGGTGCTCACCTTCAATCCGCAACACGCCGCCCTGCGCCGCGCCAGCTAAGCCATTCGCGGCTAAAGCGGAACGCCGCCCGGCCCCTCCTAAAAACAACGCATACCCCGTGGGAGGGGCTTTAGCCGCGATTGTCTCCAGGTCGCCCCCGCTATCGCCAAACCCAACGCCACTCGGCTTTGCCCAGGCGTTAAACCGCGCCGCGCCCATTCGCGGGCATGGAACTAGGCGTCCCCCTCGCTCCTACAGACAGCGCGCAGCGTGGCTGCGGTCGTCTCATACCCGGTCCCCCAGTTGGCATCAACATCCCTAGTGCGCAACGCCACCCAACCGCTCCCACGGGTAGGACGCAACCCCGTAGGAGCGGGCCATGCCCGCGATAATCTCAAGGCAGCACCCGCTACCACCTAAACCAGCAATACGCGGCTTTGCCCTGCCGACCCAACGCCACCCGGCTTTGTTCTGCCGTCAAACCGCGCCGGGCCCATTCGCGGGCATGGACTAGGCGTCCCCGCCGCTCCTACAGAGGCCGCGTGCTCTGCCAGAGTGGCTTTTACTACTTTGGTACTGCTTTTCCTCTCCAATGGAGAATTTCCAAAGCAGCAGCTTTGCTCTGTAATACGCACATAAAAAGAACCGAGACCAAAGGCGATGAAGTATCCCCTGCTAGCACGACCTGCTTTTCTGCTGTTCTGCGGCCTGTTGGGCAGCAGCCTGACCCCGCTGGCCCAGGCCCAGACCGAGGCTCCGCTGTTTTCCGCCGATGGCTATCGCCTGAGCCTTTACCGCAGCCCCACCCCGGCCCAGATCGACTATGGCCAGACCCTCGACACCCCAGCCCTGCAACAGCTGCTGCGTGAGCAACCGCGCACCCGGCTGATCGACGTGTATCGCCGACCATGGTGGCACGGCCAATTTATCGAAGACGAAGTACATGCCAACCTGCCGGACAGCCTGTGGCTGGCCAATACCGGTGACGGCGAACTGAGCCCGCAATGGCAGGCCTACTTCAGCCATTACCTTGAGCAGGCCAGCCAGGGCGACAAAGCCTGGCCACTGGTGTTCTACTGCCGTTCCGACTGCTGGCTCGGCTGGAATGCCAGCAAACGCGCCCATCACCTGGGTTACAGCAACCTCTACTGGTACCGCGACGGTATCGACGGTTGGCAACAGGCCGGCCTGCCCCTGATCCCCGCGCAACCGCTCGTCATGCCGTAACCGTACACAATTTTTCCTGCGGCTATAGCCACACCATAATCAAAACAATGAGGTGAAAGGCCATGTACAAAATTCTGATTGCCGACGACCATCCGCTGTTTCGCGAAGCCATCCACAACGTCATCAGCGACGGCTTCCCCGGCAGCGAGATCATGGAAACCGCCGACCTGGACAGCGCCCTGGCCCTGACCCTGGAAAACGACGACCTCGACCTGATCCTGCTCGACCTCAATATGCCCGGCATGCACGGCCTCAACGGCCTGATCAACCTGCGCAACGAAGCCCCGACCATCCCGGTGGTGATCGTCTCCGCCGAGCAGGACAAGCAGATCGTGCTGCAGGCCATCACCTATGGCGCGGTGGGCTTTATCACCAAGTCCTCGCCACGGGCGCAGATGACCGAAGCGATCCAGCAGATCCTCGACGGCAACGTCTACCTGCCGCCGGATATCATCCGCTCGCAGAAGAGCAGCTCGCATCGCAGCCACTCCGACCACCCCAGCTTCCCGCCGGAACTGCTGCAGGCCCTGACCCGCAAACAACTGCTGGTGCTCGAGCGCATGACCAAGGGCGAATCCAACAAGCAGATCGCCTACAGCCTGGATATCGCCGAAACCACGGTCAAAGCCCATGTCTCCGCCATCCTGCGCAAACTCAATGTGCATAACCGGGTGCAGGCAATCCTCTCCGCCGGCGATATCGACTTCGCCGCCTACCTGCGCCGTTAAGCTCGACGCCCTCGGCAGGTCGTAGGGTGCGCCGTGCGCACCGCGGATCGCCGCGGTTCCCAGCGACTGCTCCGTCCCTATTTCACCCTCTTCCAAGATCAGGCCGGCACATCCGGTCGAGACGGGTCGAGCTGGTGCGCACGGCGCACCCTACAAAATCAGGGTCGCGCGCACTCAGCGCCAACACCTCGCCGCTACTGGGTATTAGGGCATAGCCAATGCAAAGGCCCCGACACTGAAGTCAGGGTCGGGGCCTTTTCTGGGTAGGGCTGTCAGACGGCGTCGCGGTTAAAGCCCCTCCCACTAAGTGCGACTGTGCAGCTGCTCCAGGGTCAGATCCAGGCACAAACGCGCCTTTTCCACCAGCTCGTCGATCTCGGCTTTGCTGATCACCAGAGGCGGCGCAATGATCATGGTGTCGCCCACGGCGCGCATGATCAGGCCGTTGCTGAAGCAATGGCTACGGCAGATCATGCCCACACCCACCTCGCTCGGATAACGCTTGCGGCTGGCCTTGTCCTGCACCAGTTCGATGGCGCCGAGCAGGCCGACACCGCGCACCTCGCCCACCAGGGGGTGATCCGCCAGGCTCGCCAGGCGCTGTTGCAGGTAGGGGCCGGTGTCGCTCTTGACCCGCTCGATAATGCCCTCTTCCTTGAGGATGCGCAGGTTCTCCAGGCCCACCGCCGCTGCCACCGGATGCCCGGAGTAGGTGAAGCCGTGGTTGAAGTCGCCACCTTCGTTGATCACCGCAAACACCTTGTCGCTGACGATCAAACCGCCCATGGGCACATAGCCGCTGGTCAGGCCCTTGGCGATGGTCATCATATCGGGCGCGAGGTCGTAGTAGTCACTGCCGAACCACTCGCCGGTACGGCCGAAACCGCAGATCACTTCATCGGCGACAAACAGAATGTCGTACTTGGCGAGGATTGCCTTGATCCGCGGCCAGTAGCTGGCCGGCGGAATGATCACCCCGCCCGCGCCCTGGATCGGCTCGGCAATAAAGGCGGCGACGTTCTCCTCACCCACTTCGAGAATCTTCGCTTCCAGCTGATCGGCGGCCCAGATACCGAACTCCTCCGGGCTCATTTCACCACCGTCGGCGAACCAGTAAGGCTGCGGGATATGCACGATGCCCGGGATCGGCAGGTCACCCTGTTCGTGCATAAACTTCATCCCGCCCAGGCTCGCGCCGGCCACGGTGGAGCCGTGATAGCCGTTGATACGGCCGATAATCACCTTCTTGGCAGGCATGCCCTTGCACGCCCAGTAGTGACGCACTAGGCGCAGCATGGTGTCGTTGCCTTCCGAGCCGGAGCCGGTGAAGAACACATGGTTCATGCCGGCCGGGGCCACATCCGAAATGGCCTTGGCCAGCTCCAGCACCGGCGGGTGGGCGGTCATAAAGAAGGTGTTGTAGAAAGCCAGCTCGCGCATCTGCTTGCTGGCGGCCTGCACCAGTTCCTCACGGCCATAGCCCACGGCCATGCACCAGAGGCCGGCCATGCCGTCGAGGATCTTGTGGCCTTCGCTGTCCCACAGGTACACGCCCTCACCCTTGGTGATGATGCGCGGACCCTGCTCGGCCAGTTGCTTGAAATCGCTGAACGGTGCCAGGTGATGGTCGCGGCTCATGGCCTGCCATTGAGCGGTTTTTGGGTTGTTCATAGCCCCTCCTTAAAGGTACCAGCGGTACTCGCGCTGATGGATTTCATTCAAAAAGGCCAGATGGTCCTGGCGTTTGTTCTCGCAATAGACCATGACGAACTCCTCACCCAGGCCGGCATTCACCGCGTCGCTGACACGCATCTGGCGCACGGCTTCGAGCATGTCGGTGGGGAAGTCGATGCCACTTTCGCGGTCGTCATTCAGCGGCGCGATCGGCTCGCGGCGCGCCTCCAGGCCCTGTTCGATGCTGCACAGCAGCGCGGCCAGCACCAGGTAGGGGTTGGCGTCGGCACCCGGCAGGCGAAATTCCAGGCGCAGGTTGCGCTCATCGGATTCGGGGATGCGCACGCAGGCGTCGCGGTCCTCATAGCCCCAGCTGGCCTTGCTCGCCGAATTGACCATGGCACCGAAGCGGCGATAGCTGTTGTGATTGGGCGCGTAGATCGGCATCAGCTGCGGCAGCAGATCCAGGCAACCGGCCACAGCGTGGCGCAGCGGTTGCTGTTGGTCTTGCGCCAGCAGATTGTTGCCGGCTTCGTCATACAGGCTGACATGGATATGCATGCCGCTACCGGGGTACTGCAGATAGGGCTTGGCCATAAAGCTGGCGCGATGCCCATGCTTGAGCGCCACGCCGCGGGTGCTGCGGCAGAACAGCGCTGACCAGTCGGCGGCCTGCAGCGGGTCTTCACAGTGGGCAAAGTTGATCTCGAACTGCCCTGGGCCGAGCTCTGCGGTAATCACCGTGGCCTCGACACCCTGCTCGCGGGCGGTTTCGGTCATATCGTCGAGCACTTCGCTAAAGCGCGACAGACGCTCGATATGCATATTCGGCTGGTCGTCGGCGTCGCCACTCAGATCATCACGGGGGAACTGCGGCAGGCCCTCCTTGAGCGACTTGTCGAACAGGTAGAACTCCAGCTCAAAGGCCACCACCGGGCGGATGCCCTTGCGCGCCAGGCGCTCGACCACCCGCGCCAGCACTTCGCGCGGCTCGAACTCGATGGGTGCCTCGGTGCCGTCGGAGCTGATCAGCATCTGCCCCAGGGGCTGTTTTTCCCAGTTGACCGCTGTCAGGGTGCCGGGGATCAGACGCCGCGGCGCATCCGGGTCGCCGTCATGGAAGCAGTAGTCGCCAATCTCGTAAAGGCCGCCCTGAGCACCGAGCAGCACGCAGTTCTGCGGCAGCTTGAGGGCGCTGCCGGCGGCGACCTTCTCCAGCATCTCGATGGGGTAGCGCTTGCCATAGAAATGCCCGGGAATATCCAGACAGATCAGGTCGACGAAACGCACCTCGGGGTGGCGTTGGCGGAAGGCACGGACCTCATTGAGCAGGTCGGTACGGGGGGCTGTCATTGTTATAAGTCCTTGGTAAGGGGATATGGCAAATCAGTTGTAGACCCAGAGCACCCGCGCGGGCGCATCGCTCTGGTTGGCGTAACGAAAGCGGGCGTAACTGGAAACCTGAAAGGCATCGCCGGCCTGCAGGGTGGCGCACTCCTCCTCTTCACCAAGCCACAGGGTCAACTCGCCTTCGAGCACATACCCGCCCTGCTCCGAGCGGTCGCTCATCTGCCGCTCGCCGCTGCTGGCACCGGGCTCCAGCAGGCTTTCGAGCATGTTGAAGGCACCGTGCATGTTCGGCGAGGTGAGGATGTCGGTGATGCCATTGGCGAAATACAGGGTGCGCCGCTCGCCCGGGCGGGTAACCCAGCGCAGCGCCCGCGGCTTGGCCAGGCTGTAGAAATAGGTGGTGGGCACATCCAGCGCTTCGCTGATGGCGGTCAGGTCGGCCACGGTCGGGCGCGACAGGCCGCGCTCGACCTGGGAGACGAAACCCACCGAGCGGCCGATGCGCTCGGCCAGCTCGTTCAGGGTCACCTTCTTGTGCTTGCGCAGGTCGTGGATAAGGATGGCCAACGCGGCCATTTCTTCTTGCTTGTCCATGACGGCTCCCGAGTCGGTTAGAAAATTAGACAAAGTCACGTAGGCGATACCAGGCCTTGCCCACTGCTTCGAGGGGCGCGGCCAGCAGCTCGCCACCGGGGAAGCGCGGGTTGCGCAGACCCTGATAGAGCGCCAGCTCATCGCTGTTGCCGAGAATGGCGTCCGCCACCGCCCGGGCACCGGCCAGGGTCGGCAACACGCCGTGGCCGGAGTAGCCCTGCAGCCAGTAACGATTGTCCGCGCCGCCGATATCCGGGGTGCGCTGCATGCTGATATCCAGATGGCCGCCCCAGGAAAACTCGATGGGCACCCCGGCCAGTTGCGGGAACACCCGCTCGATAAAAGGCCGAGTGGCCGCAGCAATATCCTTGGGCAGGCCGCCCAGGTAGGTGCAGCCGCCGCCGAACAGCAGGCGGTTGTCCGGGGTGCGGCGGAAGTAATCCAGCACAAACTGGTTGTCGGTAACGCAGCTGTTGCGCGGCAGCAGGGACTCGGCCAGGGCCGGGTCCAGCGGCGCGGTGGCCACCTGATAGTTGCCCACCGGCAAAATGCGTTTAGCCAGTTGCGGGTCGAGCTTGTCGATATAGGCATTGCAGGCCAGCACCAGCACCTCGGCCTGCACGCTGCCGGCGGCGGTCGTGAGCTGATAGCCATCAGCTCCACGGTGGTAGCTCAGCACCCTGCTCTGCTCATGGATCACCCCACCGGCGCGCTCGAAGGCGGCGGCCAGGCCCAGGGCCAGTTTCAGCGGATTGAGATGGCCGCCCAGAGGGTCGAACAGGCCGGCCTGATAACGCTCGCTGGCCACCCAGCTGCCGAGCTGGTCGCGGGGGATAAACTGCAGCTGGTCATGGCCCCACTTGTGCGCGGCGTGCTCCTGCCATTCATGCAGCATGGCCACCCGCCGCGGCATCACCGAGGTCCACAGGTGGCCGGCGCGGTAATCACAGTCGAAACCGTGGCGCTGCGGCAATGCGCGGATTTCATCGGCGGCCCAGCGCATGCCATCCCACAGGCGGCGCGCGCGCTCCAGACCGAGGGCACGCTCCAGCGGCGGCATATCGCAGGACCAGCCGAGAATCGCCTGACCGCCATTGCGCCCAGAGGCCGCCCAAGCCACCCGACTGGCTTCCAGCAGCACCACGCGCTTGCCAGTCTCGGCCAGGCGCAGCGCCGTATGCAGGCCGCTGAAACCGGCACCAACCACCGCTATGTCATAGCGCTGCGCGCCGGCCAGTGGCGCGTATTCACACAGCTGGTCGCGGCAACTATGGGCGTAGTAGGTGTCGAGGTGCTGCTCGGACTGCTTGAACATAAACGACTCATGAAATTATTTATTTATAATTTCATGAAAAGTTACACGCTAAATTTCACAAAGGCAAGCCAGTGCGCGCAGCGCGCCCTGGCCTGGGGATCGCCGCCTCGGTCGACCTACAGCCCCATCTGCTTACTGATGATCTCGTTCATGATCTCCCGCGAACCACCGCCAATGGAGAGGATGCGATTGTCGCGATACAGGCGCTCCACCAGGGACTCGCGCATATAGCCCATGCCGCCCATGATCTGCACCGCGTCGTAGGTCAGGCGGTCGGCGATATCGGTAGCGAAGTTCTTGGCCATGGAGATCTCCTTGATCACGCTGTTGCCGGCAGCCATCTTCGCCGCCTGGCGGTAGGTGAACTCGCGGGACACTTCCAGCTGGGTGGCCATCTCGGCCAGGCGATGCTTGAGCACCTGAAACTTGCCGATTGGCTTGCCGAAAGCCTGACGCTCCCTGGCCCAGGTCAATGACTCTTCCAGCGCCAGTTGCGCGGTCATATTGGCCATGATCGCCAGGCTCAGACGCTCGCTCTGGAAGTTGGCCATGATGCAGGCAAAGCCCATGTTCTCCGCACCGATCAGGTTTTCCACTGGTACCAGGCAGTCATCGAAGAACAGCTCTGCTGTGTCCGAAGCCCACCAGCCCATCTTCTTCAACTTGCGCCCGACGCTGAAACCCGGAGTGCCCTTCTCGATCAACAGTAGGCTGACACCACCGAAACCGTCGCCACCGGTGCGCACGGCCACCGTGTAGTAGTCGGCGCGCACGCCACTGGTAATAAAGGTCTTGCTGCCGCTGACGCGATAGAAGTCGCCGTCGCGCACGGCGCGGGTCTTGAGGTTGGCCACATCGGAGCCGCCGGAAGGCTCGGTCACCGCCAGGGCCATGATCTTCTCGCCCGCTAACACCTGCGGCACCACCCGGTCACGCACCTGCGGCTTAGCCCATTTGACGATGGGCGGCAGGCCGATATCCAGCGAGCCCAGGCCCGCCACCAAACCGCCGGAACCGCTGCGCATCAACTCCTCGCTGGCCGCCACCTTGGCAAATACATCGCCCTCATGGCTGCCGCCGAACTGCTGTGGATAACCGATACCGAGAATCCCGGCGGCACCGGCCTTGAGGTACAGCTCGCGGGGAAATTCCTCGGCCTCCTCCCAGTCGTCGATATGCGGCAGGATCTCGCGCTCGACAAAACGCCGCACCGAGTCGCGGACCAGTTGGTGGGAGGCGTCGAAGTATTCCTGGAAAGCAGACATAGGGGATTCCCGCTGAGGTTTCCGGGAAAATACCAAGCGCTTGCTTGGCTTACAAGCCGTGGATAGCGCCAGATGTCAGGGCATAAGGGGCCCCGCAGCATAAACCTGCCCAATCCACACGCTAACAGGCGGTGTAGGAGGCAATGGCTTGGCTAGCCCCTTCACCTCTCAAGCAGCCCCCACCCGTCTGGCTTGAACCGGCAACAGGCCCACCGAGCGGGCTTATTCCAGAACACACAATTCTTATCGCTAAAAATTACAACAAATTGATTGCGCGCAAAATATTTGCGCACTACAGTCCGTCTCGACAACTTAGTTTGTACGCAAAATTTTATCGCACACAGCAAGTAACCCACAGCCTGGCCGCCCCACCAGTAACACCCTGGCGGACGTCCACCTTCTATAGAGAGCAATAGCCATGTCGATCGAAAACGTTGCATACCGCGCCTACGCAGAAGCCACCGGCGGCCGTGACGGCCGCGCCATCTCTTCCGACGGCGTACTCGATGTCGCCCTGAGCACCCCGAAAGAACTCGGCGGTGCTGGCGGTGCGGGCACTAACCCGGAGCAGCTGTTCGCTGCCGGTTACTCGGCCTGCTTTATTGGCGCGATGAAGTTCGTCGCCGGCCGCGACAAGCTGGCGATGCCAGCCGATGCCTCCATCGAAGGCGTAGTCGGTATCGGGGCTATCCCTAACGGTTTCGGTATCGAAGTCGAGTTGCGCATCAGCCTGCCGGGCATGGATCGTGAGCAGGCGCAGGCCCTGATTGAACGCGCGCACATCGTCTGCCCTTACTCCAACGCCACCCGCGGCAATATCGACGTCACCCTGACCCTGCTCGACTAACCCAAAACTCCCCACCACCCGGCCGCTGCCAGTCAGCGGCCCGCCCCAGGAGGCCGCACATGAACATCAAACAAGGTTTGTCGATCGCCGTACTCGCCCTTGCCGTCAACAGCGCATTTGCCGCGGGTAGCCCCGGGGTGGAACGCAACACCCAGGGTTTTCTCAATGCCCTGGCTGCCGGTGGCGGCACGCCGCTCAAGCAGATGACGCCGAAAGACGCCCGCGCCGTGCTGGTGGGCGCGCAGGCCGGGGTCAAGGTCGATGTATCCGGGATCAAGGTGGTCGACAAGACCATCGAGGTCGATGGTCAGTCGATCCAGCTCAAAGTCGTGCGCCCGAGCGATGCCAAGGGCACGCTGCCGGTCTTCATGTTCTTCCACGGTGGCGGCTGGGTGCTGGGCGATTACCCGACCCACGAACGCCTGATTCGCGACTTGGTGGTGGGCTCTGGCGCAGCGGCGGTGTATGTCGCTTACACCCCATCCCCGGAAGCCCAGTACCCAACCGCAATCAACCAGGCCTACGCGGCAACCCAGTGGGTGGCGCAGAACGGCGCGCAGATTGGTGTCGACGGCAAGCGCCTGGCGGTAGCCGGTAATAGCGTGGGCGGCAATATGGCCGCCGTGGTCAGCCTGATGGCCAAGGACAAAGGCACCCCGGCGATCAAGTTCCAACTGCTGCTGTGGCCGGTGACTGACGCCAACTTCAACAACGCCTCGTACAACCAGTTCGCCGACGGCCACTTCCTCAGCAAAAGCCTGATGCAGTGGTTCTGGGACAACTACACCACCGACCCGAAACAGCGCGCCGAGATCTACGCCTCGCCGTTGCAGGCATCGGCTGAGCAACTGAAAGGCTTGCCGTCGGCCCTGGTGCAAACCGCCGAGTTCGACGTGCTGCGCGATGAGGGCGAAGCCTATGCGCGCAAGCTGGATGCGGCTGGGGTCAACGTCACCGCCGTGCGCTACAACGGCATGATCCATGACTTCGGCCTGCTCAACGTGATCAGTCAGATCCCCGGCACGCAAAGCGCCATGCAGCAAGCCGCAGCAGCGCTGAAAGCCAACCTGAAGTAATCCGCGTTACAACAAAACGCCCCGACACGCTTAGCGTGCCGGGGCGCTCTGCTGTTTCAAGCGGCCTGACATTGCAGACTACGCAGCAGGCCTTGCTGCAAAGCCTGGTCGAGCACCTGCTGCAACAGCGGTGCCGTGAAGAATGCCTGTAACGCCGCTGTCGATCGCCAGCGGCTCTGCAGCATCCACTGCGCCGAATCATCCGGCAGCTGCTGCACCTCAACACCCAGGCAACCGGGAAGGAGCTGTATGGATTCACGCAAGCCATGCAGGCACAGCCCCAACTGCTCGGTGCGTCCCACCCTGGCATGCAGCACTGCGGTATGACTTAGCATCAGCTTGCTCTCCAGAGATACAGGCTCAGCGGGCACTGGCGGTCGGGCGCACGATCAACTCGCTGACATCGACATCCGCCGGCTGTTCGACGGCATAGGCAATGGCGCGTGCAATCGCGTCCGGGGTGATGGCGACCTTGCGAAACGCCTTCATCGCCTCACGGCTCGACTCATCGGAAATACTCTCGGCCAATTCCGACTCGACCACCCCCGGCGACACCAGGGTCACCCGAATATCGCCGCCCACTTCCTGACGCAAGCCTTCGGAGATGGCCCGCACCGCGTACTTGGTGGCGCAATACACCGCAGCGGTCGGCACCACGCTGTAAGCCCCGACCGAAGCGATATTGATCAACTGACCACTGCGCTGGGCCTGCATCAGTGGCAATACGGCGGCGATGCCGTGCAGAACGCCGCGGATATTCACGTCGATCATCCGGTTCCACTCGTCCACCTTCAGCGCCTCAAGCGGCGAAAGCGGCATCACGCCGGCGTTGTTGATTAACACATCGACGCGACCGAAGCGCTCGATGGCGAAATCGACAAAGGCCTGAGTATCCGTACGGCTGGTCACATCCAGTCGGCGAAACTCGGCCGTACCACCCGCCTCGCGGATCTCGCCGACCAGGGCCTCGAGCCTGTCGCTGCGCCGGGCACCGAGCAGCACACGTGCACGCTTGTGCGCCAGCAAACGAGCACAGGCCTCGCCGATGCCGCTGCTGGCACCGGTGATCAAAATGACTTTGTCTTGAATATTCAGCATGGGGGCATTCTCCAGAAGCTGTTGAGTAGGACTACAGCACCAGAGCCTAGAGAAATGACCCACCGAGGGTTAGACGATTACTGGAGAATTCTTGCCTGATACTGCTTTATGCCTGGCAGCATCTGTTCGTGACAGTCACTCGTCATTCACCCTCGCCTCGCCACACACCCCAGCTATTTGCCTATTCGTGGCGAATGATTGCCTGATCCTGCAATGCCTTTCTCGGCGGCAATACTTGCCTGAAAGACCAGGCTAAGCTGCTGCAATACCTTAGGAGATGCCCCGATGCTTGCACCCGCCGCGTCGCCACATGCCCCCGGCAGTGACCTTGAGCAGCGCCAGGTCGCGCTGGCGGCGCTGATTCAGCGCCTGACCCCGACCGAAGGGCTGCACGCCACCGCCATCGACGGCCTGCACCTGGTTCGTACCGACCAGCCCACCCTGCCCATGCCGGTGCTGTACAACCCCTGCCTGTGCATCATCGCCCAGGGCAGCAAGGAAGTACGTCTGGCTGATCAGCCCTATCGCTACGACCCGCTGAGTTATCTGGTCGCCTCGGTAACCCTGCCGGTATCGGGCCAGGTAATAGCAGCCTCCCCCGAGCTGCCTTATCTGAGCCTGCGCCTGGATATCGACCCGACGCAGCTCAGCAGCCTGATCGCCGATGCCGGGCCGATCGGCTTGGCCAGCACCTCGGGCGAGGGTCGCGGCCTGTACCTGGATAAAATCGACGACGCCCTGCTCGACGCCGTGATCCGCCTGACCCGTTTGCTGGAAAGCCCACGGGATATCGCCATGCTTGCGCCCTTGGCCCTGCGGGAGATCTTCTATCGCCTGCTGCACAGCCCTCAGGGCCGCTATCTGTATGAGATCGCCATTGCCGACAGCCAGGGCCAGCGCATCGCCCGCGCCATTGACTGGCTCAACAAGCACTACGACCAGCCACTGCGCATCGAACAGCTGGCCCGCGAAGTCAACCTCAGTCCATCGACCCTGCATCACCGCTTCAAGACGGTCACCGCCCTCAGCCCGCTGCAGTATCAGAAGCAACTGCGTTTGCAGGAAGCTCGCCGCCTGATGCTCTGTGAAGGTCTGGAGGCGGCCTCGGCCAGCTACCGGGTCGGCTATGAGAGCCCTTCGCAATTCAGCCGTGAATACAGCCGTTTATTCGGCGCGCCGCCGCTCAGAGACCTGGCCAAACTGCGAAATAACGGCTGAGCCACAACAAAAACACAATGAATTTGCTTCAATACCAGCACGGAACTCAAAAACGGCCTAGAATGCACAAGCTGAACAGTAGTAATCAGCAAAACCGCATAGGTGCTATGAGTATTCTGGCACCGCAATTCGTATCGATTTAAGAGAAACATCATGGCTAATCGCGAAACTGGCACCGTCAAATGGTTCAACGATGAGAAGGGCTTCGGCTTCATTACCCCGGCTAACGGCGGCGATGATCTGTTCGTGCACTTCAAAGCAATCCAGAGCGACGGTTTCAAAAGCCTGAAAGAAGGCCAAACCGTTACCTACGTGGCCGCTCGTGGTCAGAAAGGTATGCAAGCTGAAGAGGTTCAGGTGGCCTAAGCCTCTGATCCTGTTCTAGATAAGCCCTGCAGATGCGGGGCTTATTTTTGTCTGCCGCCTGAAAAGCCAACGCAAGATGGCAAAGACAAGAACCGCAGGGTGCAATGCCCGCAGCGGTAACCTGATCGCCCCACCCAGATATCGTCAGCACTGCATTGCAGGGCTAATGCCGTTGCACGCCCCCTCTCCCGCAGTTATTCGCCGCCACAGCCATATGGCCGGAAGCCTTCGCGCGCCTAGTTGTCGTTATGGATAGCCTTCAAAAGACTCTACAGCTGAATCGGACGACGCCCGGCAATCGAATGCGCCAGAGTGCCGCCATCGACTAACTCCAGCTCACCCCCCAGAGGCATACCGTGGGCGATACGCGAAGCGATCAGGCCCTTGCCCGCCAGCAGCTGGGCAATGTAATGGGCGGTCGCTTCGCCTTCCACCGTGGGATTGGTAGCCAATATCACCTCAGCGAAACTGCCAGCTGTGATGCGCGCCAGTAGCTCGGGAATGCCTATGGCTTCCGGCCCCAGGCCATCGAGTGGCGACAAATGGCCCTTGAGCACAAAGTAGCGCCCACGAAAACCGGTGTGCTCCACCGCGTACACATCCATAGGCCCTTCCACCACGCAAAGCAGACTGTCGTCGCGGCGTGGATCGAGGCACAGCTGGCACACCTCATCCTCGCTCAGGCTGCGACACTGCTTGCAGTGCCCTACCCCTTCCATCGCCTGCGTCAACGCCTGGGCCAGACGCATGGCACCCGAGCGATCACGCTCAAGCATCTGCAAGGCCATACGCTGGGCAGTCTTCTGCCCCACACCGGGCAGGATGCGCAGAGAATCGATCAGTTGACGGATCAGCGGGCTAAAGCTCATGGCAAGGAATCACATGGGTTCTGGGCGGATGGAAACGACGGAGGGCCATTTCCATAGAAGGTTTCAGCCAATGGTGGATAACGCTGCGCGGTTATCCACCCTACTCACTGCCTGCTCATCGCCCCGACTGCTATCGCTCGGGGCGACTAGACGGTATGCAGTACAAGGCGCGAACGGCCACGGGCACCGGAGTTTACGCCTGTAAATGAGGATGCACGGGGCCGTTCGCAACGCAGTAATGCGTGCCGGCTGGGCGTCACTTACTCAAAAAGGCATTTTGAAGCCGGGGGGGAGCTGCATACCTGCGGTCATGCCGGACATCTTGTCCTGGCTGTTCTGCTCAACCTTGCGCACTGCGTCATTGACTGCCGCGGCGATCAGATCTTCAAGGATTTCCTTGTCTTCCTGCATCAGGCTGTCGTCCAGGCTGACACGCTTGACGTCATGACGACCGGTCATCACCACGCTGACCAGGCCGGCACCGGATTGACCGGTCACTTCGGCGTTCGCCAGCTCTTCCTGCATTTTCTGCATTTTTTCCTGCATCTGCTGTGCCTGCTTCATCAGGCCGGCCATGCCACCTTTCATCATGGTTGTTGTCCTCGGTAATTATCAGACAGTCAGGGGTTTGACTGGGGTATCCAGGGGTTCGATGCTATCCGCGCGGATTACCGCGGCGAACTGCTGAATCATTTGCTGCACCAGCGGGTCGTTATGGATCGAGGCCTCGGCATCGCGCTGGCGGTTGGCCCGCTGGCGGGCAGACGCCTGTGCCGGGGTTTCCTGTTCGGGCTTGCGCAGTTCGATCTGCAGGCTGAGCTCGCGCCCAAGGTGCTGGTTGAGGGCATCGTTGAGTCTGCGCTGCTGGGTCGGGTTGAACAAGGCGCTATGGCCCGGATCCAGATGCAGCAGCCAGTTATCGCCGTCTACCGTGATCAGGGTGCAGTTGGCCCCGATGCTGCCGGTCATCCCCGACAGCCCCAGCTTGGGAAACAATTCCAGCCAATCGGCCGCCAAACCGGTGGCGGGCTGCGCGGCCGGCAACACTGGCGGCTCGGCCGACTGTTCGGCCTCGGCGGCGTCGAAATCATAATCGATCGACTCGGCGTCCATCTCTACATAGTCGTAGTCACCGAGTGGCGGCTCATCGTCATCCGCATCCGCGTCCACTGGCGACGCAACCTCGACCGACGGCAACGCTGCTGGCGCGGGCTGCGGCTGTGCAGCCGCTGGTTCAGGGGCAAGCGCCGGGCTCGGCGCTGCCTCGGCAACGGGAACTGGTGCGGGACTTGCGACCTGTTCTTCCCAGGGCAGCGCCACGGCAGGCGCAGATGTAGCCTGAGCCGGTTCAGGCTGCATGACCGGCGCAGGTTCAGCGGGCACAGGCGTAGCGGCGACCATCGGCGCGGGTTCTACCCGCGGACTCGGAAGCGGCTCAGCGACTGCCGGTAACGGCGAGGCCGCCGCGACCGGCGCAACTACAGCTGCAGCAGCCACAACGGCCGGCGCAACCATAGCTGCGCCGGCCACTGGGTTGGGCGCGGGATCAGCAGTGGCCTGACTAATCCCCAGCGGCTTTAGCGCCACCCTGGGTACATCGTCAGTATCCGCGGGGCGGAACGCCAACATGCGCAGTAGCACCATTTCAAAGCCACTGCGTGGGTCAGGTGCCAGGGGCAGATCGCGTCGACCGATCAAGCCCATCTGGTAATAGAACTGCACATCCTCGCCAGGCAGCACCTTGGCCAGTTCAAGCACGCGCTCGCGATCGCCCTGGCCGTTATCCACCGCCTCAGGCAAGGCCTGGGCAATGGCCACGCGATGCAGCACATTGAGCATTTCCGACAGCACGCCATTCCAGTCCGGGCCCTGCTCGGCCAGATGGCGTACGGCTTCGATCAGGCCGCGGGCATCGCCCTCGATCAGGGCATGCAGCACGCCATAGACCTGACCATGGTCGAGGGTACCGAGCATGGCGCGCACATCGGCGGCCAGCACCTTACCTTCGCCAAAGGCAATCGCCTGATCGGTCAGGCTCATGGCATCGCGCATGGAGCCATCGGCGGCGCGACCCAGCAGCCAGAGCGCATCATTCTCGAACGGAATATTTTCCGCCGCCAAAACATGGCTGAGGTGATCAACCACCCGCTCCGGCGGCATGTTCTTCAGGGAAAACTGCAGGCAGCGCGACAGCACGGTCACCGGCAGTTTCTGCGGATCGGTGGTGGCCAGCAGGAATTTGACGTGGGGTGGCGGCTCTTCCAGGGTTTTCAGCAACGCGTTGAACGAGCTGGTGGAAAGCATGTGCACTTCGTCGATCAGGTAGACCTTGAAGCGGCCGCGGCTGGGCGAATACTGCACGTTGTCCAGCAGTTCGCGGGTGTCTTCCACCTTGGTACGACTGGCGGCGTCGACTTCGATCAGGTCGACGAAGCGCCCCTCATCGATCTCCTTGCACACCGAACACACGCCGCAGGGCGTGGAGCTGATGCCGGTTTCACAGTTCAGGCACTTGGCGATAATCCGCGCGATGGTGGTCTTGCCCACCCCGCGGGTACCGGTAAACAGGTAGGCATGGTGCAACCGTTGACTGTCGAGCGCATTGATCAGCGCCCTGAGCACATGGGTCTGGCCAACCATTTCGCTGAACGAGCGCGGACGCCACTTGCGTGCAAGAACCTGATAACTCATCGAAACCCGTCACGAGAGGAAAGCAAAAGTGGGCTAATCCTAACGGAGCATGGGGCAAATTGCATCCGACCTACCGCCTCTATATGGACCAACGCACTGTCCGCTGAAAATTTAGCTGGCTAAAAAACGCACAAGAGCCTAGTATTCGCGGCGTTAGTACCACGCTGTAAGTCAATTAGGCCTTTTAGGCCCCCTCGATGGTATCCAGGTTAAAGAGCGCATCCGCCCCATCAAGCGATGCCGTACAGCTCTCGACCAAGACCCAACCTGCTGACTGATCTGGCCGTCCCGCGCAAGCGCCGACTCAGCCCGCCTCCGAAGTACCGACCCGCAACAAGATTCCCGACCGGAACTTTTGCGCGCAGTCCCGCTCCGATCTGACACATGCATCGACACACGTGGTCGACAGCCTGGAGCTTTATTCAGCGCAATGATGCGCACGCAGTTTTAGGAACACCCAAGAAATGAATACTCAACACCAAATTCAGGATGCCATTCGCACCCTCGCCAGCGCATTTGCGCCACTTGATTGCCGAATCATGGCCGCCCGCAAAGGCAGCTTCAGCTTCACCATCGTCAATCATGCGGGCATTGCCCAACACAGCCAGCGCCTCTACCCAGGCCAGTACAGCGGTGCGCACTTGCAGCAAGTGATCGATCGCGCACGCCAGTCCCTGGCGGCCTGAGCCGACGCACGACGAACTATCCATCCAGGGAGGTGTCTTAATCAGTCAACCTCAGGATGGAGCATGGTCAATGGATAACATCAACCAGCAACTCGTCGAACAACTGTTCACGCCCTTGCGCGTCACATTCAGCGCACCGCGCCCGGACGGTGGCATCATCCTCTCCCTCGTGGATGCCGCCGATGTCACTGCCTATAGCCGGGTATTGAGCACCGCCCAGCGCACGGACGCCCAGGCCTTCGCCCAGAGCCTTGAAGAGATCCGCCTGGAACTCGCCATGCGCTCCGGCAGCATCCCCGCAGATATGCGCAAGGCCCTGAAAGAACAGGACAGCGTTCTTAACTACCACCTGGCTTGAACCCGCTCCGCCAAGAGCCCCGCCCAACCGCGGGGCTTTTTATTGCGCGCAATAACAGGCCGCGCCCTGCCCAGAGGCTGCATAAACAGAGTTGTGTTGCCCAGCGCACAGGAAACGCCACCCCGTAGGGTGCGCCGTGCGCACCGAGCTCCTGCCCCAGATCGAGCCGTGCCCCGGCCAGGGATATGACCGAGATCCGCCCTGGACGCAAAGCCTGACGTTTATCTGAGATGGCGCAGCCCAACAGCGCTTAGCGCCGGGCAGGCACAGGCAAGCCGCAACGAGGCAGGCAAGAGCTGAAGGATCGAATAATGGATGTAATGCATAGCCCGAACGGGCTTGGAGATGGAGGCAACCCTGCCAGCCACACCCCGGCACACAATGTCACCGCTGCGGCTGCTCCCTTCCAGGCCTGACCGGGTTCACGGCTGATCGTTGCGGGGGGACCGGCAGGGCCACCATAACGCTACCCGCCTTGCAGCGAGCCGCGCCATTGTACTGGCTTGATTCAAACTTACAACCGCTTCAAGCACTTATAAGCAGTTTAGGGTTTGCCCGGCACCGCTTGAGCCGGCCGTATCACTCGCATTGCCTACTCCGCGGACTTACACCCGAAAGCGCCCGACCAAGGCGGTCAAGCCATGGGACAGTTCGGACAGGTGCTGACTGGCCTTGGCGCTCTGCTCGGAAGTCAGCGCCGCCTCGTTGGAGAGATCGCGAATATCGCTGATATTGCGGGCGATTTCTTCGGTGACGCTGCTTTGCTCCTCGCAGGCGGTGGCAATCTGCGCAGTCATATCGTTGATGCGTTGCACCGAGTCGCTGGTATCAGTCAGCGCCTGGTCCACTCCGGCGGCCTGGTCGACGCTTTCCCGCGCCCTGGCGCTGCCCGAGTGGGTCGCCTTGACCGCATTCTGTACCCCGACCTGCAGGCGCTCGATCATCAGCTGAATATCCTTGGTCGACTCCTGGGTGCGGGCGGCCAAGGCCCTCACCTCATCGGCCACCACGGCAAATCCGCGGCCCTGCTCTCCGGCCCGGGCGGCTTCGATGGCCGCATTCAGAGCCAATAGATTGGTCTGTTCGGCAATACCCCGGATCACGGCCAGTACCGCGCCAATACTCGCGGCTTCCTGCTCAAGGGTCTGGATGCTGACCGAGGCGCTTTCCACTTCCTGGGCCAGTTGACGAATCGAGTCGATGGTCGCGCCCACCACCAGGGCTCCTTCGCGCGACTGCACCTGGGCACTGCGGGCGGCATCGGCGGCGTTCTGCGCATTGCGCGCCACCTCATGCACCGCACTGCTCATCTCGGTGGCCGCCGTACTGACCTGATCCACCGCCGCGTGCTCGCTGCTGATCAGGCGGTCATTGGCGGCCGCCATACCGGCCAGGCTCTGCGCCGAACTCTCCACCTCCCCCGTGACTCGTCCGACTTCCTTGATCAAGGGCTGCAGCTTGTCGAGAAAACGGTTGAAGGCATGACTGAGCTTGCCCAGCTCATCGCGGGAAAGCACATCCAGACGCACGCGCAGATCACCGTCACCGTCGGCAATCTGCTCGATGCGATTGAGCAGGCTGTGCAACGGCCGGGTAATCAGCAGCGGAAAGCCGACCACCAATACCAGGCAGACCAGCAGGCCGATGGCAATGATCAGGCCCTGCTGCCAGCTCAGGGTCTCACCCAGACGAATAGCCGCCATGCCCTCATCGTTGGCCGCCTGATCATCCATCTCGCCAAGCTTGTCGATGGCCGTGCGCATGGCCTCGAACTGTTCTTCGCTGGCAGCGAAGCTCAGCGCACTGGCGGCTTGTTGATCGCTGCCCGCCAACTGCAGCACCTGCTGCGAGGTCGCCTTCCAGCGTGTAAAACCACTGTCGAACTGGGCCACCAGCTGCATCGCCTCGGTACCCGGCTGCATAGCGGCGAACTTGTGCACGCGATCGTAAGCCTGCTGCAGATTCTCCGCATGGGCCGCCTCCAGCGCGCTGGCATGCGCACTTGCACCCTCGCCGAGCATGCTGCGCTCGGCCACAAAGGCCTGGTAGAGATCACGATCGGCGTTGAGCAGCAGGCTGATGCCCGGCAAGAAGCGATTGGTCAGCCGGGTGCTGGAATCGGCGACCTGATCGATACCGCGCATACCGAGAAAACCCATCGTAACCAGCAGTGCGGCCAGTAACAGAATGGGCAAGGCCATTTTCCAGCGGAATCCCAGATCGGCGAAGATGCGCAACATAGCGATACTCCAGAACAATGGCCAAGTAGTATCAGCGTAGACCAAGTACGCCACTCCCCAGAAAAAGCTAGCGCGCTGCAAGCGTGGCGAATCGAGCGGTGAGCGTGCGCGGGGAATTATCGATGCGCGGGCGGGTCGGAAGCAGATCGCGGCAGCCTCAGAACCGTGCCCCGTCTATCAATTCGCAGTACCCTGTGTGCGTTTTGCCAACCCCTAGCCTTTACCAAGGAGCAACAACATGGCCATGACCAAAGACCAACTGATCAGCGATATTGCCGAGTCGACCGACACGCCGAAAAGCACTATTCGCTCGGTCCTCGAGCAACTCAGCGAGATCGTCAGCGATGCCCTGGAGAACGGCGATGAAATCACCCTGCCGGGCATCGGCAAACTGAAAGTCAGCGAGCGCCCGGCCCGCACCGGCCGCAACCCGCAGACCGGCAAAGCCATCGAGATCGCCGCCAAGAAGGTGGTCAAGTATGTACCGGCCAAGGCCCTGAGCGACGCAATCAACTAAGGCCCGCCTAAGCCCGACAGGATGGGCGAGCTACGCCACGGAGCGTCGCCCCATCCTGCGGAAGCTGGCCTGACTGACATGGACGAGATCTGCTGCACGGCCTCCTCCAGCGGCACCACGGCGACCGAATCGGAGCCGCCCACCTGCCAAGGTCACCTGACCTGCTGCGCCGGATCGAGATTGCCCTTTATTCAGACAGCGGTTGATCGACTACTGACCCAGACGGGCCAGTTCCGCCAGAAAGGTTTCCTCATCTATCACCCGCACCCCTAGCTCACTGGCCTTGGCCAGCTTGGAGCCCGCCCCAGGGCCGGCCACCACGCAGCTGGTTTTCGCCGATACGGAACCGGCTACCTTGGCTCCCAGGCTTTCCAGGCGCTCCTTGGCCACATCGCGGCTCATCACCTCCAGGCTGCCCGTCAGCACCCAGGTCTGCCCGGCCAGGGGCAAGCCGGCGATGACTTTCTTCTCGCTCTGCCAGTGCATGCCAAAGGCCTTCAGCTGGGCTTCAATAGCGCGCGCCCGCTCGGCATTGGCCGCCACCGCAAAAAACTCGCGCACCGCATTGGCCTGTTTTTCCGGCAAGGTCTGCCTCATATCCAGCCAGTCCGCGGCCAGCACCGCATCCAGGCTGACAAATTTATCCGCCAGCTTCTGCGCACCACCGGGCCCCACGGAGGGGATATTCAGCTTGTCGAGCATGCCCGCCAGGGTGGCGCTGGCACTGAACTCGGCGCTCAAGTCGCCCTGCTCCTGCAATTGCAGCCCGCACTGATCACTGGCCAGCAAGGCCGCGATAACCTGCTGGTTATGGCTGTCGGCAAAGAAGCTGTGGATCTCATGGGCCACTTCCAGGCCGATATCCGGCAGGTAGGTCAGCACTTCCGGCAGCGCCTGCTGCACCCGCTCCAGAGAGGCCAGCGAGCGGGCCAGCACCTTGGCGGTTTCCTCGCCCACATCAGGTATGCCGAGGGCGTAGATAAAGCGTGCCAGGCTCGGTTGCTTGCTGTCGGCAATGGCCTGCAGCAGCTTGTTGCTGGAAACCTCGGCAAAGCCTTCCAGGTTGATGATCTGCTCATAGCTCAGCTTGTACAGATCGGCCGGCGAGGCGATCAGCTGCTCATCGACCAGTTGCTCGATAGTCTTATCGCCCAGCCCTTCGATATCCATGGCGCGGCGCGAAACGAAGTGGATGATCGCCTGCTTGAGCTGCGCCGCACAGGCCAGACGGCCGACACAGCGGTACACCGAGCCTTCACTAAAGGTTTCCTTACCCTTGCTGCGCTTGACCAGCTGGGTGCGCTCGACGTGGGAGCCGCACACTGGGCAGCTCTCTGGAATCTGCACAGGCCTGGCATCCAGTGGGCGACGCTCAGGCACCACTTGCACCACCTGCGGAATCACATCACCGGCGCGACGAATAATTACCGTATCGCCGATCATCACCCCCAGGCGCGCCACTTCATCCATATTGTGCAGCGTGGCATTGGACACCGTGACGCCGGCCACCTTGACCGGCCTCAAGCGCGCCACCGGGGTGACCGCACCGGTACGGCCGACCTGGAACTCTACATCCAGCAGCTCGGTCAGCTCTTCCAAGGCCGGGAATTTGTGGGCAATCGCCCAGCGCGGCTCGCGGGCGCGGAAGCCCAGCTCGCGCTGAGAGGCCAGGTTGTTGACCTTGAACACCACGCCGTCGATCTCATAAGCCAGCGACTCGCGGCGCTCACCAATACTGCGGTAATAAGCCAGGCACTCATCTGCGCCCTTAGCCAGCTTCAGCTCACGACTGATCGGCACACCCCAATGCTTCAGGGCCTCAAGAATGCCGATATGGGTTTGTGGCAGCTCGCCTTGTACCTGGCCGATGCCGTAGCAGCAGAACTCCAGCGGGCGGCTGGCGGTAATTTTCGAATCCAGCTGACGCAGGCTGCCCGCAGCAGCATTACGCGGATTGGCGAACGTCTTGCCGCCCAGCTCCAGCTGCCGAGCATTCAGCGCCTCGAAACCGGCCTTGGAGATAAAGACTTCGCCACGCACTTCCAGCACGGACGGCCAGCCCTCGCCCTGCAGCTTTAACGGCACATTGCGGATGGTGCGCACATTGACGCTGATGTCCTCACCAGTGCTGCCGTCGCCGCGGGTGGCCCCGCGCACCAGCACACCATCGCGGTACAGCAGGCTGACGGCCAGGCCATCGAGTTTGGGTTCGCAGCTGTACTCAACCTCGGCCCCGCCACCAAACAGATCACCCGCAGGCAAATCCAGCCCATCGCGTACTCGGCGATCAAAATCCAGCAGATCGGCCTCTTCGAAGGCATTGCCCAGGCTGAGCATCGGCACTTCATGCTTGACCTCGCCAAAGGCCGAGAGCGCCAGACTGCCTACCCGCTGGGTCGGTGAGTCGGCGGTAACCAGCTCTGGGTGTTCGGCTTCCAGAGCTTTGAGCTCATGGAACAGGCGGTCGTACTCAACGTCCGGAATACTCGGCTCGTCGAGTACGTGATAACGGTAGTTGTGCCCATCCAGTTCGGCACGCAGTTGCACAATGCGCTGGGCAGCAGTCGAGGCGTCGGTCATTGCGGTGTTCTCTCAAACGAAAAGAGCAGCCTTGGCTGCTCTTTCTACTTCATGGGTTAAATCAGCGCTTATTGGTCAGTTGTTTGCGCTCATATTCCACGATGCGCTGGCGGTAGTGCTCAATGGTTTGCGCGGTCATTACGCTGCGCTGGTCATCTTTCAACTCGCCATTGAGTTCATGGGCCAGCTTGCGCGCCGCGGCCACCATCACATCAAAAGCCTGCTTGGGATGACGCGGACCCGGCAGACCGAGAAAGAAACTCACGGCGCGGGTGCTGAAACCTTCAATGTCATCGAGATCAAAAGTGCCAGGCTTAAGTGCATTGGCCATGGAGAACAGCACTTCGCCATTGCCGGCCATGCTTTCGTGGCGATGGAAGATATCCATTTCACCGAAGCGCAGGCCACTTTCGAGAATATTCTGCAGCAGCGCCGGGCCTTGGAAGCCGGCGTTGTCACGAGCAATCACGTTGATTACCAGCACCTCTTCGACCGGCGGCAGCTCCTTGCTGCTCGGTGCGGTCTTACCGACCGGCTCTTCAGCAGCCTTACCGACCGGATTGAGCAGGGTTGGCACCGGCTCGTCCAGGCCAAGATTCAGGTCCCCCTGCTGCGGCTCACCGCTGCGGCGACGGTTCAGTTCGCGAGCGCTCATCGCTGGCAGGTCGTCTTCGTCCAGGGAGGGTTCGTGATTGCGATCAATCACCCGCGGCGGGCTGAGCAGATTGGGGTCGCTGTCATCATCCGGGATATTGGCAAAACTGCGATCAAGCTTGAACTTGAGCTTGCCCTTGCCACCGCGCATACGCCGCCACCCATCAAAGAGGATGCCAGCGATAACAATAATGCCGATGACGATCAGCCACTCGCGCAGACCGAATTCCATGAAATAACCTAACCCCTAATAAATTTGATAAACCGAGGAGCATCCCGCCCCGTTTCGCTAATTCTGTAACCTGACGCCAACTCCATGTTCTTGCAGGTCTTTCTCTGGGCCACGGGCCACTCTTGATAACATTGCGCGTTAAGCTAGCACGACGAAAGGCAACTTTACACAGGCAGACGCATCATGCTTCAACCATTGCCAACGCCTCCTCCACATCAACTGCAACCAAACGTGAACAGCCTGGCTCATGCATGGTCACACCCATCAACTGATCGGCCATTTCCATGGCGATTTTATTGTGGGTGATATAGATAAATTGCACCGTTTCTGACATCTCTTTTACCAGCCGTGCGTAACGCCCGACGTTGGCGTCATCCAGCGGCGCATCCACCTCATCGAGCATGCAGAAAGGTGCTGGATTGAGCTTGAAGATGGCGAAAACCAGAGCCAATGCGGTCAGCGCTTTCTCACCGCCCGAGAGCAGATGGATGGTGCTGTTCTTCTTGCCCGGTGGCCGCGCCATGATAGTTACCCCGGTATCGAGTAGATCTTCGCCGGTGAGTTCCAAATAAGCGTTACCGCCGCCAAAAACCTTGGGGAAAAGGGCCTGCAGACCGCCATTGATCTGGTCGAAGGTTTCCTTGAAGCGGTTGCGGGTTTCCTTGTCGATCTTGCGAATCACGTTTTCCAGGGTATCCAGCGCTTCCACCAGGTCGGCGTTCTGCGCATCCAGATAACGTTTTCGCTCGGATTGCTGCTGATATTCGTCAATCGCCGCCAGGTTGATCGGGCCGAGGCGCTGGATACGCGCTGCCAGGCGCTCCAGCTCGTCCTCCCAGGCCGTTTCGCTGGCATCGCCCGGCAAGGTCGCCAGTACGCCGTGCAGGTCGTAATTGTCTTCCAACAGCTGATCCTGCAACGCCTTGCGCCGCACGGTCAGGGATTGCCACTCCATGCGCTGCTGTTCAAGCTGGCCGCGCAGTAGCTGGGATTGCTGTTCAGCCTGGGTGCGGCGTTTTTCCGCGTCGCGCAGCTCGCGGTCGGCGTCTTCCAGGGCCAGGCGCGCCAGTTTGAGTTCGTCTTCCACCGCCATGCGCTTGTCGAGCAGCTCTTCGAGCTTCATGCGCAGCTCTTCCAGCGGCGCTTCGCCCTCCTCCAGATTGAGGTTGAGCTGCTCGCGCTTCTCGTGCAGGCGCTCAGCCTGCAACTCCAGACGCTCCAGAGCCTGACGGGTGGAATCGTGCTGCGCCTTGAGCGAACCCAGGCGTACGGCCAGCTGGTGGGCGTGGTCCTTGTGTTGGCGGGCTTCCTGGCGCACCCGGTCGAGTCGCTCGCGCAAGCTGTCGCGACTGGCCAGCAGGCTTTCGCGCTGCTCGTTATCGGTCGCCATGGCGTCCAGGGCGTCCTGCAGCTGCAGGCGCGACTCGCCCAGCTGCTCGTGCTCGATGGCGCGCTGCTCGGCCAGTTCGTGCAGCTCAGCATCCAGCCGGGTGCGGCGCAATATCAGCTGTTCGACCTTGGCCTGCCCGGCAGACAACTGCGCCTTTAGCTCGCCCAGGCGGCGGGCCTGGTCCTGCAACTGGCGACGCTGCTGCTCGCGCTGTTCTTCCTGCTGGCCCTGGCTTTCGCGCAGCTGCAGCAAGCGTTCCTCCAGCAGCGCCAGGGCCGCTTCGCGCTCTTCGCGCTCCAGCCCCAGCTGCTCGATTTCCTGGCCGCGGGCCAGCAGGCCGCTTTCCGCTTCGCTGGCGCGGCGCACCCGCAGGAAGTGCCGGCCGACCCAGTAGCCGTCGCGGCTGATCAGGCTTTCGCCTTCGCCCAAGCTGGCACGGGCAGCCAGAGCATCGTCCAGCGAGTCCACCGGTTTGACCCTGGCCAGCCAGGGTGCCAGATCGACAGCCGCCTCAACCTTGTCCAGCAGGCTGCCGGCAAACCGCGCGCCGCCCTTGGCCGGGCTGACCAGGCGCAAATCGCCCTGGGCAAGGCCGGAAAAATCCAGACCCTGAAAATCATCCAGCAGCACCGCCTGCAGATCGGCACCCAGCACGGTTTCCACCGCCAGTTCCCAGCCGGCTTCAACCCGCAGGCCTTCGGCCAGACGCGGGCGCTCGCTTAAGTTGTGCTCGCGCAACCAGTCACCTGGGCCCTTGCCGGGGTCGAGGGCGGCTTGTTGCAGGGCTTCCAGCGAGGCCAGGCGGCCGTTCAAACGTTGCAGCTCGCCCTGGGCCTGCTGCTGGGCCTGGCCGGCCTGTTGCAACTCGTGGCGCAACTGCTGCAGGCGTTCGGCTTGCTGCTCTTCGGCCAGTTGCAGGTCTTCCAGGTTCAGTTCGCTGGCGGCGATCTGCTCGCCCAGCTCGATAATGGCGGCGTCTTCCGGGTCGGCGGCCAGCTGCTGCAGCTCATCGGCAAGACGGCGCTGGCGCTCCGCCAGGCGCTCCAGGCTCTGCTCCAGCTGGGCGATACGGGATTGCTGCACCTCGGCCTGGCGGCGTGGCTCGGCGCTGCGCTGGTTGAAGCCGTCCCACTGCTCCTGCCAGCCATGCATGGCGCTTTCGGATTCTTCCAGCGCGGCAGCGGACTCTTCGGCCGCCGCGGCGGTCATCTCCTGCTCAGGTTCGAGCATGGCCAACTCTTCACCCAAAGTCGCCAGCAGGGTGCGGTCGTGGCCCAGGTGCGATTCGGTTTCCAGGCGTGCGCGCTCGGCTTCGTTAAGGTCGTCCTGCAACTGGCGCAGGCGCTGCTGGCCGTGCTGGATGCTCTGCTCGACCCGGGCGATATCGCCGCCCACTGAATAGAAACGGCCCTGCACCAGGTTGAAGCGCTCGCTCAGCTCGTGGTGACCATCGCGCAGGCGCTCGATGCTGGCATCGGCGTTGCGCTGCTCGGCCACCAGGGCTTCGAAGCTGATTTCCTGGTTGCCAATCACCGCCTCGCGGCTGCCCACCTGCTCATTCAACGCCTGCCAGCGCAGGGCGGTGAGCTGGGCCTTGAGCTGACGCTCTTCTGCCTTGTATTCCTGATACTTCTCCGCCGACTGGGCCTGGCGATGCAGACGGTCGAGCTGGCGCTCCAGCTCTTCACGCAGGTCGGTCAGGCGCGCCAGGTTCTCGTGGGTGCGGCGGATGCGGTTTTCGGTTTCGCGGCGGCGCTCCTTGTACTTGGAGATACCGGCCGCTTCCTCGATAAAGTTGCGCAGGTCTTCCGGCTTGGCTTCGATCAGCTTGCTGATCATGCCCTGCTCGATGATCGAGTAGCTGCGCGGGCCCAGGCCGGTGCCGAGGAAAATATCGGTAATGTCGCGGCGACGGCACTTGGTGCCGTTGAGGAAATAGGTGTTCTGGCTGTCGCGGGTGACCCGGCGGCGGATCGAGATTTCGTTATAACCGGCGTACTCACCGGTCAGGGTGCCGTCGGAGTTGTCGAAGATCAGCTCGATGGAGGCCTGGGTCACCGGCTTGCGGGTATTGGAGCCGTTGAAGATGACGTCGGTCATCGACTCGCCACGGAGGTTCTTTGCCGAACTCTCGCCCATCACCCAGCGTACGGCGTCGATAATGTTCGACTTGCCGCAACCATTGGGCCCGACCACCGCCGCCATATTACTGGGGAAGGTCACCGTGGTGGGGTCGACGAATGATTTGAAACCCGCCAGCTTGATGCACTTGAGCCGCATGCGCAGTCTTCCTCAGGATTCGGCCAAGGCAGCCAGCACTAGCTGACAGTTGTGCTCGCCATAGCCGATCAACACCTCGCGAATGCGCGGCTGATCACGGGCGATGATCACCTGCAGCAACTCGGCAAAGGTATTGAGAAACTGGCCCATTTCGCTTTTGCGCCGTTCCAGCGCCAGGTGATAGGTGCGGCTGATCGCCGGCAGCAGGTTCTCTACGGTTTCCTGCAGGTAGGGGTTGTCGGCAAAGGGAAACGCCGCGCGCATGATGTCGAAGCTGGTTTCCACAAAGGCGTTGATGTCCTCACGCTGCAAACTTTCCTGCAAGCGCTGCTGGATAGCCAGGAAAGGGGCCAGGTCGCTCTGGATCTGCCAGCCCTCGGCCACCGCCTTGCCCAGCAGGATGTACAGCTCTATCACCAGGGCATACAGGCTCTTGACCTTGTGCGGGGTCAACTCGGCCACCTGGGCACCGCGGCGCGGCGGAATCACCACTAGGTGACGGCGTTCGAGAATCAGCAGCGCTTCACGCACCGAACCCCGGCTGACATTCAACGCCTGGGTGACTTTCTGTTCCTGAATCCGCTCACGGGCCTGCAACTCACCACGAATGATGCGTTCAGCCAGATGGTGGGCGATCTGCTCGGCGAGGCTGTCCGGTGCCTTGAACGTCATGATGATCCTTAGGCTCTACTGACCTATTGGGGGCAAGCGATAGAGATACTGAAACCCCCGCCAGGCTTGGCGTGGGCAGGTATGCGCAGGGCGCGAGTGTAACACAGGGTGTTACCGGGCCAAGGGCACAGGCGGGGCACTTTCAGGCCAAAAGATAGGCCTCTTGTGGCTGTTGGTGAAAACACATTGTCCTACAATCCTACCAGCGCTATCGCCCAAGAATAAAAAAATGGAGCCCCCTATGTTCGAACGCCTTCCCTCCAACTGGATGCTTGCCATCAAGAGCATCGGCTACTGGTTCTGGTTGATCCCGGTACTGGGCATCCCCCTCAGTTATTACTGGTCGCAAGGCAGCGACTATGCCAACGCCTGGGCCTGGATGGTGATACTGGTGGTGTTCGGCGTGATCCCGCTGCTGGACTTTATCGTCGGCCGTGACCCGGCCAACCCGGACGAAGCGGTGCAGGTGCCGCAGATGGAGCAGCAGACCTACTACCGCCTGCTCAGCCTGGCCACTGTGCCCTTCCTGCTGGGCATGCTCGGCTGGGCCGGCTGGGTCTTCGTCAACTATCAGGCCTGGAACTGGCTCGGCCAGCTGGGCTGGATGCTCTCGGTGGGCACGGTCACGGGTGCCATCGGCATTACCGTGGCCCACGAATTGATCCACAAGGACCCGAAACTCGAGCAGAACGCCGGCGGCCTGCTGCTGGCAGCGGTGTGCTACGGCGGCTTCAAGATCGAACATGTGCGCGGCCACCATGTGCATGTATCGACCCCGGAAGACGCCAGTTCCTCACGCTACGGTCAGAGCCTGTATGCCTTCCTGCCCCACGCCTACAAGCACAATTTCCTCAATGCCTTCGCACTCGAAGCCGAGCGTCTCAAGCGCAAGAACCTACCCGCCCTGCACTGGCGCAACGAGCTGCTCGCCTGGTACGCCATCAGCGCCCTGTTCCTGCTCGGCTTCAGCCTGGCCTTCGGCTGGCTCGGCGCACTGTTCTTTATTGGCCAGTCGATCGTCGCCTTTACTCTGCTGGAGATCGTCAACTACGTGGAGCATTACGGCCTGCACCGCCGCAAACTGGACAGCGGCCGCTATGAGCGCACCAATCCGACCCACTCATGGAACAGCAACTTCCTGCTGACCAATCTGTTTCTCTTCCACCTGCAGCGCCACTCCGACCATCACGCTTACGCCAAACGCCGCTATCAGGTGCTGCGCCACTTCGACGACAGCCCGCAACTGCCCAATGGCTATGCCGGAATGATCGTTCTGGCGCTGTTTCCGCCACTGTGGCGGGCGGTGATGGACCCGCGAGTGCGCGCCTACTATGCCGGCGAAGAACATCAGCTGACCGACTCGCAACTCGCCAGTCACTAAGCCTCGCCTTTCAAAAGCCCCAACGGCATTCGCCCTTGGGGCTTTTTGTTGTGCGCTCGAACGGTGACCACGCGTGCCAGCCTTCTATCAGCACCTTAACCGCCTGCCCCAGAGGCTTTGTTGGCATAAAACCGGCTAGCCTTCAGCCATCCTCTTGCGTCACGGCAGCCTCATAACCGAATCGCATGACAATAGCCTGACCACAGAGTCAAATATTTATTGACCCCAAAGTCAGAAAACTCTAGATTCGCCTCATGCCAAGCCTTGTCGAAACGCTGCGCCGTTGCGCTCAGTCGTTTCAGCAGAGCCTGATACGAGAACAATAAAGTGCCTGGAGGTCGTCCTTGATCCAGTTTTTACTCAACCGGGAGCTGCGTACTGAGCATGCCCTGGACCCAAACGTTACCGTGCTCAATTACCTGCGTGAGCATCTCGGCAAATCTGGCACCAAAGAAGGCTGCGCCTCGGGCGACTGCGGGGCCTGCACCGTGGTAGTCGGTGAGCTGATTGGGGAGCGCGTGCGCTATCGCACCCTCAACTCCTGCCTGACCTTTGTCTCCTCCTTGCACGGAAAACAGCTGATCACGGTTGAAGACCTCAAGCACCAGGGCCAACTGCACAGCGTGCAGCAAGCCATGGTCGACTGCCACGGTTCGCAGTGCGGCTTCTGCACCCCAGGCTTCGTTATGTCGCTGTTCGCCCTGCAGAAAAATTCCGATGGCTTCGACAAGGCCGACACCATGGAAGCCCTGGCCGGCAACCTCTGCCGTTGCACTGGCTACCGCCCGATCATCGATGCGGCCGAGCAAGCCTGCTGCCAGAAGCAGCCGGACCAGTTCGACGCCGCCGAAGCGCAAACCGTCGCCCAACTGAAAGCCATCGCCCCGCAAGACACCGCTGAGCTCAACAGCGGCGACAAACGCTGCCTGCTGCCACTGACCGTCGCCGACCTAGCCGATATCTACGCGGCTAACCCGGAAGCGCGCCTGCTCGCTGGCGGCACCGATCTGGCCCTGGAAGTCACCCAATTCCACCGCGAACTGCCGGTAATGATCTACGTCGGCCATATCGAATCGATGAAGCGCGTGGAAGTCACCGCCGAGCATATCGAGATTGGCGCCGCTACCGCGCTGTCCGACTGCTACGAAGCGCTGGCCCAGGACTACCCGGACTTCGGCGAGTTGCTGCACCGCTTTGCCTCCCTGCAGATCCGCAACCAGGGCACCCTGGGCGGCAATATCGGCAACGCCTCGCCGATTGGCGATGCCCCGCCGCTGCTGATCGCCCTCGGCGCACAGATCGTCCTGCGCAAAGGCAACAACAGCCGCACCCTGCCGATCGAAGACTACTTCCTCGACTACAAGGTGACTGCGCGCCAGGAAGCCGAATTTATCGAGAAAATCATCGTGCCGCGCCATCAGGCCAGCCAGGCGTTCCGCGCCTACAAGGTGTCCAAGCGCCTCGACGATGACATCTCCGCCGTCTGCGCCGCCTTCAACCTGGTGGTCGAAGATGGCGTGGTGCAAAGCGCGCGTATCGCCTTTGGCGGCATGGCCGCCATCCCGAAACGCGCCGCTGCCTGCGAAGCCGCGCTGCAAGGTTCGGCCTGGTATCCGGGCGTGATCGAACGCGCCTGCGCTGCACTGGCCGAGGATTTCACCCCGCTCAGCGACTTCCGCGCCAGCAAGGAATACCGCCTGCTCACCGCGCAGAACCTGCTGCGTAAATTCTTCCTCGAGCTGCAAGCTCCCGAAGTCGAAACCCGGGTGACCGCCTATGTCTAACCACATCCAGCACAAAACCCAGGCCGAACTGGCCGAACTGTTCCGCGCCGATATCACCACCGGCGTCGGCCGCAGCGTCAAGCACGAGAGCGCGGACAAGCACGTCTCCGGCGAAGCCATCTACGTCGACGACCGCCTGGAATTCCCTAATCAGCTGCACGTCTATGCCCGCATGAGCGACCGCGCCCACGCGCGCATCGTCAGCATCGACACCGCGCCCTGCTATGCGATTCCCGGCGTGGCCATCGCCATCACCAGCAAGGACGTACCCGGCCAACTGGATATCGGCCCGGTAGTCGCCGGTGACCCGCTGCTGGCGGACGGCAAGGTCGAATACGTCGGCCAGGTGGTGATCGCTGTCGGCGCCGACAGCCTGGAAACCGCGCGTAAGGCGGCCATGGCCGCAATCATCGAATACGAAGACCTTGAGCCGGTATTGGACGTGGTCGATGCGCTGCGCAAGAAGCATTTCGTCCTCGACAGCCATCAGCACAAGATCGGCAACTCCGCAGCCGAACTGGCCACCGCGCCGCGCCGCCTGCAAGGCAGCCTGCATATCGGCGGCCAGGAACACTTCTACCTGGAAACCCAGATTTCCTCGGTAATGCCGAGCGAAGACGGCGGCATGATCGTCTACACCTCGACGCAGAACGCCACCGAGGTGCAGAAGCTGGTGGCCGAAGTGCTCGGCGTGCCAATGCACAAGATCGTCATCGACATGCGCCGCATGGGCGGCGGTTTCGGCGGCAAAGAAACCCAGGCCGCAGGCCCGGCGTGCCTGTGCGCCGTAATCGCGCACCTCACCGGCCGGCCGACCAAGATGCGCCTGCCGCGTGTTGAAGACATGCAGATGACCGGCAAGCGCCATCCGTTCTACGTCGAATACGACGTGGGCTTCGATGACAACGGCCTGCTGCATGGCATCGAGATTGAACTCGCCGGCAACTGCGGCTACTCGCCGGATCTGTCCGGCTCGATCGTCGACCGCGCGATGTTCCACTCCGACAACGCCTACTTCCTCGGCAACGCCACCATCAATGGTCATCGCTGCAAGACCAACACCGCGTCGAATACCGCCTACCGCGGCTTCGGCGGCCCGCAAGGTATGGTCGCTATCGAGGAGATCATGGATGCGGTGGCGCGCAGCCTGGGCAAAGACCCGCTGGAAGTGCGCAAGACCAACTACTACGGCAAGACCGAGCGCAACGTCACCCACTATCACCAGACGGTCGAGCACAACGTTATCCACGAGATGACCGCAGAGCTGGAAGCCAGCAGTGACTACGCCAAGCGCCGCGAAGAAATCCGCGCATTCAACGCCAAAAGCCCGGTACTGAAGAAAGGCCTGGCGCTGACCCCGGTGAAATTCGGTATCAGCTTTACTGCCACTTTCCTGAACCAGGCCGGCGCGCTGATCCATATCTACACCGACGGTTCGATCCACCTGAACCACGGTGGCACCGAGATGGGCCAGGGCTTGAACACCAAGGTCGCGCAAATCGTCGCCGAAGTGCTGCAGGTGGATATCTCGCGTATCCAGATCACCGCGACTAACACCGACAAGGTGCCAAACACCTCGCCGACTGCTGCATCCAGCGGTGCCGACCTCAACGGCAAAGCCGCACAGAACGCCGCTGAAACCCTCAAGCAGCGTCTGGTTGATTTTCTGGTGCGCGAATACAAGGTTACCCCGGAAGACGTCGAGTTCCGCAACAGCCAGGTGCGCGTGCGCGATCTGTTCCTGAGCTTCGAGGAAGTGATCCAGAAGGCCTACTTCGGCCAGGTATCGCTCTCCAGCACCGGCTTCTACCGCACGCCGAAGATCTTCTATGACCGTGACAAAGCCGCCGGACGCCCCTTCTACTACTTCGCCTACGGCGCAGCCTGCTCGGAAGTGATAGTCGACACCCTGACTGGCGAATACAAGATGCTGCGCACCGACATCCTGCATGACGTCGGCGCCTCGCTGAATCCGGCCATCGACATCGGCCAGGTCGAAGGCGCATTCGTCCAGGGCATGGGCTGGCTGACCATGGAAGAGCTGGTGTGGAATGGCAAAGGCAAGCTGATGACCAACGGCCCTGCCAGCTACAAGATCCCCGCCATCGCCGATATGCCGCTGGACCTGCGCGTGAATCTGGTGGAAAACCGCAAGAACCCGGAAGACACCGTGTTCCACTCCAAGGCCGTGGGTGAGCCGCCCTTTATGCTCGGCATCGCCGTGTGGTGTGCGATCAAGGACGCCGTGGCGAGCCTGGCGGACTACCGCGTACAACCAAACATCGACGCCCCGGCAACTCCTGAGCGCGTGCTCTGGGGGGTGGAGCAGATGAAGAAATTACAGCAACTGGCCAAAGCCGAAAACGCGACCGAGGTCGAACCGGCCTAATGCGAACCGCCGATCTGGTGGATGTGCTGCGCGACATCCACCCTACGCCAGGTAGGGTGAAAAACCGCGAAGCGTTTTACACCAGGGTCGCGAAAGAAGAACAAAGCAGGTGTACAACAATGACAAAACACACCGAACCGAATAGCAAAACACCGCGACCAATTCCGGTACCGATACTGGACCCGTCGCCGAGCAACTGGCGCTTACCGCGCCCCGGACAACTGCCGCCAACCTGGAGGCTGAGCAAATGAGCTGGATCAGCGCCCTCGCCGAACTGCAGCAGCAAGGTCAGCCTTGCGTGCTGGTGACCATCATCGAAGAACGCGGCTCAACCCCGCGCAATGCGGGCTCGAAAATGGTGGTCACCGCTGACCGCATCTTCGAGACCATCGGTGGCGGTCATCTGGAATTCAAGGCGATGGAGCTGGCCCGCGAAATGCTCAGCAGCCGCAGCCAGGACACCCGCCTGGAGCGTTTCAGCCTAGGCGCCAGTCTCGGCCAGTGCTGTGGCGGCGCCACCGTGCTGCTGTTTGAGCCCATGGGCCAACCCCAGGCGCAGATCGCCGTATTCGGGGCAGGCCATGTTGGCCGCGCCCTGGTGCCGCTGCTCGCCAGTTTGCCGTGCAAGGTGCGTTGGATCGACTCGCGGGAAAACGAATTCCCCGAGCAGATTCCCGCCGGGGTGGAAAAGGTGGTGAATGAAGAGGTGATCGACGAGATCGAACGCATGCCCGCTGGCAGCTACTTTGTCGTCATGACACACAACCATCAGCTCGACCTGGAGCTGACTGCAGAAATCCTCAAGCGCAATGATTTTGCCTACTACGGGCTGATCGGCTCGCAGACCAAACGCGCCAAGTTCGAACACCGCCTGCGTGATCGCGGCTTCGACCCAGCGGTAGTAGCGCGCATGCGCTGCCCGATGGGCCTGGCTGAGGTCAAAGGCAAATTGCCGGTGGAGATCGCTGTGTCCATCGCCGGTGAAGTAATCGCCACCTACAACGCCGCCTTTGGCCAAGAAAGCAAAAAGGGCCAGCCCAGCGTTGCCAAGCTGCTGCCCGCCTCTCGCCGCACCCAGGCCTGACTATCTGCCCAGGCGCACGCGCGCCTGGGCGACCAAATCCATAGATTGAGATAAGCGTTACATGACTAGCCCAGTGAAAGCCTACCGCGCCGCCATCCTGCACAGCATTGCCGACCCTGCCGTGGTGGGCGTTGAGCAATCCTATGAGTATTTCGAAGACGGCCTGCTGGTCATCGACAACGGCCAGGTGGCCAAAGTCGGCTACGCCGCCGACCTGCTGCCTACCCTCAAGGGCGTGGACATCACCGAATACCGCGATGCGCTGATCACCCCCGGTTTTATCGACACGCATATCCACTACCCGCAAACCGGGATGATCGCCTCCTACGGCGAGCAACTGCTCGATTGGCTGAACACCTACACCTTCCCCACCGAGCAGCAGTTCGCCGACAAGGCCCACGCCGCCGACGTGGCCGGTATCTTCCTGAAAGAGTTGCTGCGCAACGGCACCACCACCGCGCTGGTGTTTGGCACCGTGCACAAGCAATCGGTGGACGCCTTCTTCGAGGCTGCAGAAGCGCTGAACCTGCGCATGATCGCCGGCAAGGTGCTGATGGATCGCAATGCCCCGGACTACCTGACCGATACCCCGGAATCCGGCTACGCCGACAGCAAAGAGCTGATCGAACGCTGGCACGGCAAGGGCCGCCTGCATTACGCCGTCACCCCGCGCTTCGCCCCGACCAGCACCCCGGAACAACTGACCCTGGCCGGCAAGCTACTGGGCGAGTACCCGGACCTGTATATGCACACCCACCTGTCCGAGAACCGCAAGGAAATCGAATGGGTGAAAGCGCTATTCCCCGAGCGCAAGGGCTACCTGGATGTGTACGACCACTACAAGCTGATCGGCGCGCGCTCGGTGTTCGCCCACGGCGTGCACCTGTGCGACGACGAATGCAAACGCCTGGCCGAAACCGGTTCGGCGGTGGCCTTCTGCCCGACCTCCAACCTGTTCCTCGGCAGCGGCCTATTCGACCTGAACAAGCTGGAACAGCATGGCGTGCGCGTCGGCCTGGGCACCGATGTCGGCGCTGGCACCAGCTTTAGTCAGCTGCAATCGCTGAACGAGGCCTACAAGGTGATGCAGCTGCAGGGCAAGAAGCTCGATCCGTTCAAGTCGCTGTACCTGGCCACCCTCGGCGGTGCCAACGCGTTGTACCTGGACGACAAGCTCGGCAACTTCGAGAGCGGCAAAGACGCCGACTTCGTAGTGCTCGACTACAACGCCACACCGCTGATCAGCTACCGCATGCAGCAGGCCAAGACCCTGGACGAAAGACTCTTCGCCCTGACCATGCTCGGCGATGACCGCGCGATCAAGGAAACCTTTGCCGCCGGCGTGTCGGTGCATCGCAGGGATTGAGACAAACCGTGGGAGGCGCTTCAGCGGCGACTGTCGCGGCGAAAGCCCATCCCGTAGGGTGGGTTAGCGACGCCAAACTCCGAATGATCAGACACCTCGATAATGGCGCGACGCGTAACCCACCAGGCACTCCGCCTCGAAACTGGGCCGGGTTGCACCTATGGTGGGTTACGGTGCAGCGGATTTCGCTGGTTCATCGCTATTGGCAACATGCACCTAACCCACCCTACGGGTCGATTTCGATAGCTAATCAGCGACTAGCCGGACTACGCCCCGGCTTTTTCTTGTTGCTGGGCAACAGATGGGAGAACACCGCATGCAGATCATCGGAGGCGGTTTCGCCATCCAGATTGAGCTTGGCATCGACGCTGTCCATATGGCGCATCATCAGGTCGACGGCCACTTCAACATTGCCAGCCTCGATGGCATCGATCACCTGGTCGTGCTCGGCATCCGAGCAGTGGGTGCGACTGTTGCTCTCGTACAGGGCAATGATCAGCGAGGTCTGCGAGATCAGGCTGCGTAGAAAACCAAACAGGGTCTGGTTACCCGCGGCCTCAGCCAGTTTGAGGTGGAACTCGCCGGACAGGCGAATCCCCATGCCACGATCACCGCGGGCAAAGCATTCGCGCTCGTCGATCACCATCTGACGCAAGCCGGCGATCTGCTCGGGCGTAGCGTTTTTGCAAGCCAGTTCGGTAATGGCGCGCTCGATCATGCGCCGCACATAGAAAATCTGCTTGGCCTCTTCCGCCCCGGGGCTGGCGACTACCGCGCCGCGGTTAGGCCGCAGCAGCACCACACCTTCATGGGCCAGGCGCGACAGGGCGCGGCGGATAATGGTGCGGCTGACACCGAAGATCTCGCCCAGGGCTTCTTCGCTGAGCTTGGTGCCAGGAGCCAGACGCTGCTCCAGAATGGCATCGAAAATATGCGCGTAAACGACATCATCCTGAGTCCCGCTGCGAGTGCTTTTGCCTTCGCGCGACTGCTTCTTTAGGGGCTGCAATTGTTCGTTCATTCTGGCTCGCGTGAAAAAGTCCGGCGGTTTCTACTCGGGCAACCCTTCTGCCGTGCACTTGCTGGTTGGGCCAAGCAACGGATAGCGGAAAAGTTACAGATAAAATGCCCCAGCATTGTACACAATGTGACCAGTTCGTACACCGTCAGCGCAACAGCCCAGGGCCCACCGGGCCGGCTCCAGCCTCGCTGGCCCCTTCCCGCCTTACCGCTGAGCGGAATCGGTAAATTTATTTCTTCTAAGCAATCCCAATCTGTATCGATTAATCGCCTTAACACCCGAGCCAAAACACCGCGAGACGTCTCCGCGCGAATGGCAGCGCTACCTGGATAATCGCGAAAAAATCACACAAGCTTTTGTTTTTATTAATCTTTATCAAGAAACACGACTTAAATTAAGCGTGCATTTTATGTATCGACCGTGCATCACAATCCAGCTTCAGATACAGAACCACTCTAAAAACATTATTTGCTTTTTTTGTATACAAACGCATAATCGCGACAGTGTGCCTTCCTGACCGCTCGGTCAACAAGCAGGCCGACAAGCACACCGCAACGCACCATCTGCCTCAGAGAGTTGAAACCGTGCGCAGCACAGACTCTGGGTGGTACACAACAAGAGAGATAAGGAGTACCCACTGTGGAAAGCGCTAAACAAGAACAACATGCGACTCACGCCCAAGGGCTGATAAAGCCGGGTCTACTGGACCGTTTCTTCAAGTTGACTGAACACCGCACCACCATCAAAACCGAACTCCTGGCTGGCCTGACGACCTTTGTCACCATGGCCTACATCATCTTCGTCAACCCCAATATCATGGCCGGTGCCGGCATCGATCATGGCGCGGCGTTTGTCGCCACCTGCATCGGCGCGGCCATCGGCTGCTTCCTGATGGGGCTGTATGCCAACTGGCCGGTGGGCCTGGCACCAGGTATGGGCCTCAATGCCTTCTTCACCTACACGGTGGTCGGCGAGATGGGCTACAGCTGGCAGATCGCCCTGGGCGCGGTGTTTATCTCCGGCATCCTGTTTATGATCATGAGCCTGTCACGCATCCGCGAATGGCTGCTCAACAGCATCCCCATGAGCCTGCGTTTCGCCATGGGTGCGGGGGTCGGTTTGTTCCTCGGGCTGATCGGCCTGAAGACTGCCGGTATCGTCGTCGACAGCCCGGCCACCCTGCTGACCATGGGCTCGTTCGGCGAACCCAACGCGCTGCTCGCGGCCGTGTGTTTTCTGATGATCGCCGTGCTTAGCCATCGCAATGTATTCGGGGCCATCCTCTTCAGCATGCTGGCTGTTACCGCTGGCGGCTGGGCCCTGGGTCTGGTCGAGTACAACGGCCTGGTCTCGATGCCGCCAAGCCTGGCCCCGACCTTCCTGGCCATGGATATCGCCGGGGCCTTCAACGTGGCGATGATCAGCGTGATTCTGGCCTTCCTCTTCGTCAATATGTTCGACACCGCCGGCACCCTGATGGGTGTGGCCCATCGCGCCAACCTGGTGGATGAAGACGGCAAGATCCAGAACCTGTCCAAGGCCCTCAAGGCCGACAGTACCTCCAGCGTGATTGGTGCCATGGTCGGCTGCCCGCCGGTAACCAGCTATGTGGAAAGTGCCTCGGGCGTGGCCGCTGGTGGCCGTACCGGGTTGACCGCGGTCACCGTCGGCCTGCTGTTTCTCGCCGCGATGTTTTTCGCCCCACTGGCCGGCATGATCCCCGCCTACGCCACCGCTGGCGCGCTGATCTATGTAGCAATGCTGATGATGAGCGGCATGGCGCATATCGACTGGAAAGACCACACCGACACCATCCCGGCGATTGTCACCGTGGTCATGATGCCGCTGACCTTCTCCATCGCCAACGGTATTGCCTTGGGCTTCCTGACTTACGCCACGCTGAAACTGCTGACCGGTCAACGCGACAAGGTATCGCTTAGCCTGTACGTTCTATGCATTATTTTTATCGCCAAGTTCGCCTTCCTCTAAGGAAAGCCTGGCAGTAACCAGCCCCGGCGCGCGCGTTGGGGCTTTTCCACATCTGGAGAATAGGAATGAGTCTGGAAACCTGGCTGTTGTTCGCAAGCGCTGCACTGGTGGTGATTCTGATCCCCGGGCCGCTGTCGCTATTGATGGTCAGCAACAGCCTGAACTACGGCCTGCGCCGCTCGCTGCCGGCCTTTATCGGCGGGGTGTCAGCCTCGATCTGCCTGCTCAGTGCTTCAGCCCTGGGCCTTGGCGCGCTGCTGCTGGCCTCGGAGCAGCTGTTCAGCCTGCTGAAGATTGTCGGCGCGCTGTACCTGTTCTATCTCGCCTGGCAAAGCTGGCAGGCCTCACGCCAGGCCGCCAAGCCGGTGACGGCCGAAGAGCAGCCAGTCAACCCAGGCTTTCGCAGCATGTTCTGGAAGGCCTTCGGCCTGGGTGCGAGCAACCCCAAGGACATCCTGTTCTTCGCCGCTTTTCTGCCGCAATTTATCAGCGCCGAACGGCCGATGCTCGGCCAGCTGCTGCTGATGATCGCCACCTGGGCGGTACTGGATCTGGCCTGCAAGCTGTTCTACGGCCTCAGCGCCCAGGGCGCGGCACGCTACCTGCGCTCCGGCAAGGGCCAGGTGTGGTTCAACCGCATCAGCGCGGGATTGTTCGGCGGCGCGGGCGCGGCTTCGTTGCTAAGTCGCTAAAGCAGTGCAATGAAAGGAGGCAGGCGCATCACCCCGTAGGGTGCGCCGTGCGCACCGGCATCATTACCGCCCGATAAATCGCAGACAAAAAAAGGCCCGCAGTGTGGGCGGGCCAGGGACTCTTGAATGAGTCAGAGGGTGACAAGCATTCGCTCTCAACTACCGCGATAGGTGGAGTAGCTGTATGGGGAAATCAGCAGCGGCACGTGGTAGTGCTCCTGGTCGGCATCGATACCGAAACGCAGCACCACCACATCGAGAAAGGCCGGCTCAGGCAGGGCAACGCCACGGGCGCGGTAGTAATCGCCGGCATGGAAATGCAGCTGGTAAACGCCGGTGCGGTAGTCATCGCCCTGCAATACCGGCGCGTCGCAGCGGCCATCGCTATTGGTCTGTACGCTGTTAAGCAGCTCCAGCCGAGCCCCTTCAACGCGGTACAGCTCGATTTTCAGGGCGCTGCCAGGGCAGCCGTGCGCGGCATCTAGAACATGTGTAGTCAATCGTCCCATCGGTTAGGGGTGTCTACGCTGAGCAAATACCCAGGCAGGCACCACACCTCCTCTACTTGTAGTGAATTCGACAGATTACTCAGGCTTTGGCGGCCTTGACCTGCTGGCAGCATAGCATGTCAAAAACAAAATATAAGACACTTTTTAAAATAATTGTACACAATGCCAACAGCCAAATTCCCGCACAGCCGCCACCTGCTTGCCACGACCTAAAGCCAACCAGCGCTGCATCGGCGAGCGGGGTTAAAGCGTGGGCGGTTTTGTGGAAATGGCGTTTTTTTACAAAATAGGTAAATTTTCGATTTACAAAATGCAATGCACTTTGTATACAATTGAGCCATCGCGGTTACCCACCCTACCCTGGGCCAACCCAGTGACCGCAACAACACCAAGAAGGAAGACTGCAGTGAGCGCTGACTACCCACGCGACCTGATCGGTTACGCCAACAACCCGCCCCATCCGCACTGGCCGAATGATGCGCGTATCGCCCTGTCGTTTGTGCTCAATTACGAGGAAGGCGGCGAGCGCAATGTGCTGCACGGCGACAAGGAGTCCGAGGCGTTTCTTTCCGAGATGGTCTCCGCCCAGCCGCTGCAGGGCGCGCGCAATATGAGCATGGAGTCGCTCTATGAATACGGCAGCCGCGCCGGCATCTGGCGTCTGCTCAAGCTGTTCCAGCAACACGATATCCCGCTGACCATCTTCGCTGTGGCCATGGCCGCCCAACGCCACCCCGACGCGATCAAGGCCATGGCCGCCGCTGGTCACGAGATCTGCAGCCACGGCTACCGCTGGATCGACTACCAATACATGAGCGAAGCCGAAGAGCGCGAGCATATGCTCGAAGCCATCCGCATCCTCACCGACATCACCGGCGAACGCCCGCTGGGCTGGTACACCGGCCGCACCGGGCCGAATACCCGGCGGATCGTCATGGAGGAAGGCGGCTTCCTCTACGACTCGGACACCTACGACGACGACCTGCCCTATTGGGACCCGGCCAGCACCGCGGCCAAGCCGCACCTGGTGATCCCCTACACCCTGGACACCAACGATATGCGCTTTACCCAGGTGCAGGGCTTCAACACCGGCGACGACTTCTACCAGTACCTCAAGGACGCCTTCGACGTGCTCTATGCCGAGGGCGTGGCCGGCGCGCCGAAGATGCTCTCGATCGGCATGCACTGCCGCCTGCTCGGCCGCCCGGCGCGCATCGCCGCCCTGGCGCGTTTTATCGAATACGTCAAAGGCCACGAAAAAGTCTGGTGCGCCCGCCGCGTCGATATCGCCCGCCACTGGCACGCCACCCATCCCTTCTTCTTGAATCAACAGCACGAGAACAGCAAATGAGCCGCTTTCAGACCCTGACGCCTTCGAGCCTGAGCCGCGAGGATTTCGTCACTGTCTTCGCCGACATCTATGAGCACTCGCCCTGGGTTGCCGAGAAGGCCTTCGACCTGGGCCAGGACGAGAGCCTCAACCAGATCGACGGCCTGCATCAGCGCATGGCCGACCTGTTGCTCAGCGCCAGCCATGCGACACAGCTGGCGCTGATCAATGCTCACCCGGACCTGGCCGGCAAGGCAGCCGTACGCGGTGAGTTGACCGCCTCCTCCACATCGGAGCAGGCCGGTGCGGGCATTCACGCCTGTACCGCAGAAGAGTTCGCCCGCTTTACCGAACTGAACGATGCCTACAAGGCCAAGTTCGGCTTCCCCTTCATCATGGCGGTGAAAGGCAGCAATCGGCACCAGATCCTGGCGGCCTTCGAGGAGCGCATTCATAACTCCCCGGAGCAGGAATTCGCCTGCGCCCTGGCCGAGATCAACAAGATCGCGCTGCTGCGCTTGCAGCAGCTGTAAGCCCTCCGCCCTCTCCTAACGCCATCACCTAAGGCAGACACGATATGAAAGCTTACGCCGTACCCTTCGAGAAATACGTCAACCTGGCCGACGCGCGCCTGGGCACCCAGGCCATCTCGGTCACCGACGACTGGTTCGCCGACGTTAACCGTCTGTTCCAGCCGACCCCGGCCGTATGGAAGGAGGGCGTGTTCGATGACAACGGCAAGTGGATGGATGGCTGGGAGTCGCGTCGCAAGCGCTTCGAAGGTTATGACAGCGCGGTGATCCGCCTGGGCGTGGCAGGCTCGATCAAGGGTGTGGACATCGACACCAGTTTCTTTACCGGCAACTTCCCGCCGTCGGCGTCCCTGGAAGGCTGTTTTGTCGCCGCAGGCGACCCGACCGACGCCACCGAGTGGACCGAAGTGCTGGGCGCAGTCGAACTGCAGGGCAACAGCCACCACTACCATGAAATCGCCAATGCCCAGGCCTTCACCCACCTGCGCTTCAATATCTATCCGGACGGCGGCGTCGCCCGTCTGCGCGTATACGGCGTGCCGTTCCGCGACTGGAGCAATGTTGGCGACAACGAGCAGATCGATCTGGCTGCCGCGCTGAATGGCGGTCGCGCCCTGGCCTGTTCGGACGAACACTTCGGCCGCATGAGCAATATTCTCAACCCGGGCCGTGGCATCAATATGGGCGACGGTTGGGAAACCGCACGTCGCCGTACGCCCGGTAACGACTGGGTGATTGTCGCCCTTGGCCATCCGGGCGAGATCGAACGCATCGTCGTCGACACCCTGCACTTCAAAGGCAACTACCCGGACAGCTGCGGGGTCCAGGCGGCCTTCGTCAAAGGCGGCACCGACAACCAGATCGAGACCCAGAGCCTGTTCTGGCGCGAACTGCTGCCAAGCCAGAAGCTCTCGATGCACGCCGAGCACGAGTTCAGCGAGCAGATCAAGGCACTGGGCCCGATCACCCACGTACGGGTGAACGTGTTCCCGGACGGTGGCATCAGCCGCCTGCGTTTGTTCGGCAAAGTCGCCAAGTAAATGCACGACTGTAGGAGCGGGCTTGCCCGCGATACCTTTGAAAACTCACAGCATCGCGGCCAGAGCGGAATGCCGCCCTGCCGCTCCTACAAAAAGCCCCTCACCCCCGGCCCCTCTCCCAAGGGAGAGGGGAGACAATCAAAAACAGAAGACCAACATGCGTAAATTGATCATCGAGCCGCTGAGCAAAGAAGCCTTCGCCCCCTTTGGTGACGTTATCGAAACCGAGGGCAGCGAGTTCTTTATGATCAATAACGGCTCCACTCGCCGCTATCACAAACTGGCCACGGTCGAGACCGCCCAGCCGGAGGATACGGCGATCATCAGCATCTTCAGTGCCGAAGCGCTGGAAATGCCGCTGACCATTCGCATGTTGGAGCGCCACCCGCTGGGCAGCCAGGCGTTTATTCCGCTGCTCGGCAACCCCTTTCTGATTGTGGTCGCGCCAGTTGGCGATGCACCTGAATCGGAGTTGGTCCGCGCCTTCCGCAGCAACGGCAGGCAGGGCATTAATTACCATCGCGGCGTCTGGCACCACCCGGTGCTGACGATCGAAAAGCGGGATGACTTCCTGGTGGTTGATCGCAGTGGTTCTGGCAACAACTGCGATGAGCATTTCTTTAGTGACGAGGAACAACTGCTCCTCGCCCCCCACCAATAAGAGAAGCCCAGGAGACCGGCGTGCCGGCACTGGGAAGAGGTACTGATAATGGAAGCGCATTTTACTGAGTGGCTGAACCTGGGTATCCGCTGGATCCATATGATCACCGGCATCGCCTGGATCGGCGCGTCGTTCTATTTCGTCTGGCTGGAAAACAACCTCAACCGTTCCAACCCGCGCGAAGGGCTGTCCGGTGACCTCTGGGCGATCCACGGTGGCGGTATCTACCACCTGGAAAAATACAAGCTGGCTCCGCCGAAAATGCCGGAGAACCTGCACTGGTTCAAATGGGAAGCCTATTTCACCTGGCTGTCGGGCGTGGCCCTGATGCTGGTGGTCTACTACCTCAATCCGAGCCTGTACCTGGTCAAGCCGGGCGTTGATCTGGCACCAGAGCTGGCTATCGCCATCGGCTTCGGCTCGATGATTGCGGGCTACGTGGCGTATCACTTCCTCTGCGACTCACCCCTGGGCAAGCGCCCGGCCCTGCTTGGCGCTGTGCTGTTCGTTCTGCTGATCGCCGCAGCCTATGGCTTCAACCTGATCTTCAGCGGCCGCGCCGCTTATATCCATGTCGGCGCCATTATCGGCACCATCATGGTCGGCAACGTGTTCTTCACCATCATGCCGGCCCAGCGCGCGCTGGTTAAGGCCATCGAAGACAACACCACGCCGGACCCAACCCTGCCCGCCAAAGGCCTGCTGCGTTCGCGTCACAACAACTACTTCACCCTGCCGGTGCTGTTCATCATGATCAGCAACCACTTCCCGAGCACCTATGGCAGCCAATACAACTGGCTGATCCTGGCGGGCATCGCGATGTTGGCGGTACTGGTACGGCATTACTTCAACACCCGCCATGACAGCAGCAAATACGTCTGGACCCTGCCCGCCGCAGCCCTGGGCATGATCTGCCTGGCCTTTGTCACCGGCCCGCAAATGAAGGCGAAAGCGACCGACGCACCCCAGGCCGCCGTAATCAAATATGCGCCGGTACCGGCCACTGGCGTCAGTGGCAACCCGCAGGCGACCAAGGCCGCCGAGCCGGCAGCAGCGGAACCCGTTGAGCCCAGCGCCCCTGCTGAAGCTGCAACTGGCGCTGGCGACTTTGCCCAGGTCAACAGTGTGATTCAGGAACGCTGCAGTGTTTGCCACTCGGCCACGCCAAGCAGTCCGATGTTCAGCGCGCCGCCTGCCGGTTTTATCCTCGACACGCCGGAACAGATCAAGGCCCAGGCGGCGAAGATCCACGCGCAAAGCGTCGTCTCGCAGATCATGCCGCTGGGCAATATCACCCAGATGACCCAGGACGAACGTGACCTGATCGGAGCCTGGATCGACCGGGGCGCACAGCTCAACTGATACGCCCGAATGTATCCATTTCAAACTACGAAATAGATTTGTCATCCCGTCAATTTGCACCCACCGTACAGGCCAGCCCCTCTCCCTAACCCTCTCCCCAGGGGGGCGAGGGGACTGATCGAGGCACGCCCAAGAAACGCCCTTCTCCCTCCGGAAGAGGGGCTGGGGCGCGCCGCGTTCGAGTGAGGGCCTGCGGTTCAGGATTTGCGCCTGTTGGGCCACTCCGTTCTCCCTGCCTCGCCCCTCCGCGTGACTTAAGCCCCTCTCCCGCCAACCTAAAGCCTCGCTGTCAGCCATCAGACTAACGGTCAATTTATTGTGCACAATTCACAAATAAATTGTTTTTAAGACTGTAAACAAGTTGCTATAGTCGGATCATTCTGACCGGTTAGACAGATTCTCTCCTAATCAGAAAGAGGCGCCGTGAAGCCTCGTGCAAGCCCATGACCATATAAAAACAACTGGCAGGCTATGAGATGACCACGACTCGCACCACTCCCGCCACAGCTGCGCCTGTGGCCAACAACGACCTGATCTACCAACTGGATGACTGTCCGGCTTTCGCACCGGCGATCTTCGCCGCGCTGCAGCATGTACTGGCCAGCTTCGTCGGCATCATCACTCCCACCCTGATCATCGGTAACGTACTCGGCCTGGGTGCCTATGTGCCCTACCTGGTCAGCATGGCGCTGTTCGTCTCTGGCCTGGGCACCTTTATCCAGGCCAAGCGTATCGGCCCGATCGGCTCCGGTTTGCTGTGCCTGCAAGGCACCAGCTTCGGCTTTCTCAGCGTGATTCTCAGCGCCGGCTTTATCGTCAAGGGCCGTGGTGGCAGCGAGGAAGAAATTCTCTCGACCATCTTCGGCGTGTGTTTCTGCGCCGCCTTTGTCGAGATCGCCTTCAGCCAGTTCATCAACAAGCTGCGCCGGGTGATCACCCCCGTGGTCACCGGCACCATCATCTGCCTGATGGGCCTGTCGCTGATCAAGGTCGGCATGACCGATATCGCCGGCGGCTACGGCGCGCCAGACCTGGGTGCCCTGCACCATCTGGCCCTCGGCGGTCTGGTGCTGGGCACCATCGTGCTGCTCAACCGCTTCAAATCCCAGGTGGTACGCCTGTCGGCGGTGATTATTGGCCTAGCCCTGGGCTTTACCGTGGCCTGGTTCACCGGCAAGGTGGATTTTGCCAATATGGCCCAGGTGCCGCTGATCAGCGTGCCGGTGCCGTTCAAATACGGCTTCAACTTCGACTGGGTGGCCTTTGTACCGATTGCGGTGATCTTCCTGATCACCCCGCTGGAAACCGCCGGTGATCTGACCGCCAACTCGATCATCTCCAAGCAGCCGGTCAAAGGCCCGCTGTATATGCGCCGGATCAAGTCCGGGGTACTCGCCGATGGCTGCAACTCGGCCATGGCGGCGATGTTCAACAGCCTGCCGATGACCACCTTCAGCCAGAACAACGGGGTGATCCAGCTCACCGGCGTGGCCAGCCGCCACGTGGCCTTCTATATCGCCGGCATTCTGGTGCTGCTCGGCCTGTTCCCGGCGGTCGGCGCGGTGTTGCAGCTGATGCCTAAACCGGTACTCGGCGGAGCCACCCTGATCATGTTCGGCACCGTGGCCGTGGCGGGGATCAAGATCCTCACCGAGGCCGGCCTGCACCGTCGCAACGTGCTGATCGTGGCCATCTCCCTGGGCTTGGGTCTGGGCGTGGGCGCGGTTCCGGAAGTGCTGTCGCAGATGCCCGACGCGCTGAAAAACATCTTCGGCTCGCCCATCACCATCGGTGCCTTCAGCGCCATCCTGCTCAATCTGTTCCTGCCGGAAGAGTACGTGGAACAGGAAGAAGACGACTTCGACCCGGAAGCGCACCTGCATACCGTGCTGCAGAACCGCCAGGACGACGATGCCTTTGACCCGAACCTCAAGCAGCTCGGCAACGAGTTCAAAGCGGACACCCGGTTGAGCTAAGCCAGCCGTCCCGCCCAACACATTTCCCTGTCCAACCCTGTGGTTCGCCACAGGGTCGATCAACCTTGTAAGTCCTAAAAATAAGGAAGACCCGATGAAGCTTAATCATCTGCCCCACGGCCTCGCCCTTTCGGCCGGCCTGCTCGTTGCCCAAGGTGCCGTCGCTGGCGACATGCTCTACTGGCAGGACAACAGCCTGTCCTACCTGTACGGCAGCAACTTCCAGCGCCTCAACTTCAATGAAGGCGAACAGCGCTCGCAAACCACCTTCACCTTCGAGCATGCCAGCGGCTGGAAATGGGGCGACCTGTTCTACTTCGCCGACTATATAAAGGCCGACAACCAGCAAGCCCGCGGCAGCAACTTCGCCAACCTCAAGGTTCGGGAAAAGGACAGCTTCTACTATATGGAATTCTCGCCGCGCGTCAGCCTCAGCTGGCTGACCGGCCAGGACCTCTCAGCCGGCCCGCTGAAAGATGTATACGCCGCCTTTACCTTCGAACACGGCAACGGCGGCCCGGGTACCGAAAACTACCTGTACGGCATCGGCACGGCCTGGAACGCGCCGGGCTTCAAATACCTCAACGCCAACCTGTACGCGGTCAAGGTCAACAACCACATCTTCTTCGACCATGACTTCAAGGCGTCGGGCAAAGGCAACGGCCACACCTACCAGCTGACGGTGAGTGCGGCCTACCCCTTCGCCATCGGCGAGCAGAGCTTTGTCGTCGACGGTTTTATCGACTGGCGCGCGCCATCCAAAGACGCCGGCACCCAGACCTCGGTCGGCTCCTCGATCCAGGTCAAGTGGGACGCCGGCAAGTCGCTGTTTGGCGACGAAGGCAAGCTCTATGTCGGTACCGAAGTAAACATGTGGCACAACAAGTACGGCATCAAACCCATCGACGGCTCGACCAGTGGCTTCGACCAGACGGCCGTGCAAGCACTGGTGAAGTACCACTTCTAACGCCTAACGCCGGGCATCCTTGCTGGGCTTCGCGCTGGAAAGAAAAAGGGGATAACGCACTGCGTTATCCCCTTTGTCATGGACCCGGCCAAACACCGGGTCACCCTGCATCAGACTTAGCTGGCACGAGCCAGGTTGCGCAGGGATTTAATCTGATCGTGGTTGCGCTGCACACCCTGCAACTGCTTTTCAACCACCATACGGATGGAGGCCGGCAGAGGCTTTTCCAACGCCTCGCGGTACTCCTTCAGCGCCACATCCTCACCACGCTCACACTCGTTGAGAATGGCTTCGTCGTCTTTACCGGTGACCATGGCTTTCAAATCCACCCAGCGGCGATGCAAATCACCCGCAAAACTGGACGTGGTTTCCGGCTCGCCACCCAGGCCGCGTACCAGTTGTTGAAGATCGCTGGCAGCCATCGCGCATTCTTGCGCACGTTGATTGAACAGAGTCTTGAGCTGAACGGTTTTGATATTTTCGGCGCACTCCTGAAAACCTTTTTCGCCGTCTTTGCTGGTTTCGATCAAATCATTGAGTACTGAAGTTACGTCTTTGTTATCCATTTCGATTTCCTCGTTTTGATCCATCTAACCGGCCAGGCACATACCCGACCACTCGGAAAAGTGGAGTGCCCTGTTTGCGCGAAAGTTCAAGGAAACTGCCCAATGGACAAATTTGACGCCGCTCGATAAGCCTTGTGGATCTTGAATATCGGCCCCACGCCTACGGCCCCGCAGGGCGGGCACACAGAAGCTGATGCCGCCACTGAATAGCCGGCAGCGGCGGTATCAGGGCGGGGCTTTCGCCTAACCGCCGTTGGCGTCCTTGCTTTGCTGACGCTTGAGAAAATCCACCTTCCATTGCTCCAGGCCGATGTGCTCGGAATCCAGATTGGCTTCGACCTGGTAGCGCGCCTTCAGCTCGGCCACCTTGGCGTGCTGCTCGACCAGAAAGCGATCGAAGCGCTCCAGCAAACCAGGGTGTTTCAAGGTCGAGAGATGGAAGCTGCCACGGTTGTGCGGCAACTCAGGATCGAATACCAGAGCCCCCGGCCGCGCACGGATGTTGTCCAGATAATGGGTGGCCACCACCACATTAAAGTAGGCCCCGTCGGTGTCCTTGCGCAGGGCCTGGCGAATCATCTGGCGTAGATCATCGCTGTAGGTCAACTCGATCTGCCCGGCGTCGATGCGCTCCTGATAACCCCGGGGCGTCCAGCCGTTGACCATGGCCAGCCGCTTGAGCTGCTCCATGGGCTGGCCCTGGCGCTGCGGCGCGACCAGCATGCCATCCACGTAATCGACCACGCCCTGGCTGTAGCTCAGGGTCTTGCCGGCCTTCTGCTCCTGCGCCCAGCTTTCGCTATCGGGGTATTTGAAATCCACCTGGCCGCTAAGCAACGCGGGCAACAGCTGCTCAACAGGCAGCACCTTGTAGCTCAGCTCCACCCCGCTGGTCTGTGCGAACAGGTCGAACAGCTCACGGGCAAAGCCCTGGTACTGGCCTTGCGCATCGATGCTGTAGTGCGGCGTAAAGGCCAGTTTCTCTACACCGATCACATAACTTTGCGCGCTAACCGCGCTGGAACAGACAAGGGCGAACAAACTGCAGACGTGCGAGGGCTTCACAGAAAACCTCCTGTTTAATCGTGGTGTTGAAATAAATGGAACCGCCAAGGCGGTGGAAAGCAGTTCGGCGCTAGCCGCCGGTCATGCTCATAAAGCGCACCACCTGAACCTGTGCATCGGCCTCGAAGTGGTGACGTTCGGGTTTCAGTTGCAAGGCTTGCATCAAGGCTTCACGCAGGCACTGGCTATCGCCGGGGTGGGCACGCATCAGACCTTTCAGATCCAGGGCATTTTCATGGCCCAGGCAGAGCACCAGCTTGCCCTCGGCGGTGACCCGCACGCGGTTACAGTCACCGCAGAAGTTGTGGCTGTGGGGCGAAATAAAACCAACCTGGGTATCGCTGCCGACCACTTGCCAGTAGCGCGACGGGCCACCGGTCTGCTTGCTGCTGCGCACCAGGGCATAGCGCTGTTCGATGCGCTCGCGTACCTCGTCGCTGGAGCAGAAGGTCTGCTCGCGCTGATGGCTGGAAATACTGCCCAACGGCATTTCTTCGATAAAGCTGATGTCCAGGCCGCGGGCCATGGCGAACTCGACCAGGTCGAGCACTTCATCGTCGTTGCGGCCTTTCTGCACCACGGTGTTGAGCTTGATTCTGGCGAAGCCCGCGGCTCGCGCCACCTCGATGCCGGCCAGCACTTGGTCGAGCTTGTCGCGCCGGGTAAAGGCGGCAAAGCGTTCGCGCTTGAGCGAATCCAGGCTGATATTCAGGCGTTTGACCCCAGCGGCACACAGTGCGCCGGCCATCTCGTGAAGCTGCGAGCCGTTGCTGGTGATGGCTAGGTCGTCCAGCTCCGGTCGCTGGCCCAGGCGGGTTAGCAAACTCAGCAGGTTCTTGCGTACCAGCGGTTCGCCACCGGTGATGCGGATGCGTCTGACCCCCAGGCCGATAAAGGCATCGGCCACCGCATAAAGCTCTTCAAGGGTAAGGATCTGCTCGCGCGGGGCGAACACCATGTCCTCACTCATGCAGTAGGTGCAGCGGAAATCGCAGCGGTCGGTAACCGACAGCCGTAGGTAGGTGATGCGCCGCCCGAAAGGGTCAACTAGCTGAGTGTCGTGCACAGCATGTCTCCTGGGCTCAGTGAGCCGAGACTTTTTGTTATGAAAGCATGGGTTCAAATAAAAACAGAAAACCCAAACCTTGTATACAAATACCTGACCTACGGGTCAGGCAATCGCTGCAGGCCGCCGCCCGTCGGCTTGAGCCCCGCGCAAAGCCGGTGCTACCATGCCCGACCGCCGCCCAGCGCCGGGTGGTATACGGAAGCACAGGGGCTTATGACCAGTATTCGCGAGCGCAACAAAGAGCTGATTTTGCGCGCAGCCAGTGAAGAGTTCGCCGACAAGGGTTTTGCCGCCAGCAAGACCAGCGACATCGCCGCCAAGGCCGGCGTCCCCAAGCCCAACGTCTATTACTACTTCAAGTCGAAAGAGAACCTCTACCGTGAGGTGCTGGAAAGCATTATCGAACCGCTGCTGGAAGCCTCCGCGCCGTTCAACCAGCCCGGCCAGCCAGCCGAAGTGCTCAAGGCCTATATCCGCTCGAAGATCCGCATCTCCCGCGAACTGCCCTTCGCCTCCAAGGTATTTGCCAGCGAAATTATGCATGGCGCGCCGCACCTCTCCGCCGAGCAGACCGAACAGCTCAACGCCCAGGCCAAACACAATATTTCCTGCATCCAGCGCTGGGTCGATCAGGGCCTGATGGCCAGGATTGATGCGCACCACCTGCTGTTCAGCATCTGGGCCGCGACCCAGACCTACGCCGACTTCGACTGGCAGATCTCCACCGTCACCGGCAAGGCCAGCCTGGACGAGGCCGATTACGAAGCCGCCGCGCAAACCATCATCCGCCTGGTGATCAAGGGCTGCGAGATCGACGAAACCCAGCCCGCCGCCTCCGAGCAGGTCACCCGCGCGTAAGCCTGGTTATCCGTCCTGGCCCTTGGCTTAAAGCGGCAATCAATAAAAAACGGTGAATGCCGCAAAGCATTCACCGTTTTTTATTGCGATTTCACATACAGCAGAGCTGTGGGAGGCACTTTAGCGGCGAGCTTTTAATCGCAGTTATCGCGGCTACGACTGCATGGATGCAGGAGGTAGGGCGAAGCAGGATGCCAGAGCCGAAAGCCCCTCCCACAAGCCGCGCACTATCAGGCAGCGATACCTGCGTCCGGCTTCAGCCCCACCGACTCCACAGCGCTCACCGCGCACTGCTCATCGATATCCGAGGTATCGCCAGTGATGCCCACAGCGCCTATCACCTCGCCGCGCTCATCACGAATCAGCACACCACCCGGTGCCGGCACCAGCTGACCGTCTGCCAGGTTGTTTACCGCGCCAATAAACGCCGGGCGCTGTTGTGCGTCGGCGGCGATCAGGCGCGAGCCCTTGCCCAGTGCCAATGCGCCCCAGGCCTTGCCGATGGCGATTTGCGGACGCAGCAGGCTGGCACCGTCTTCACGCTGCAGGCTGATCAGGTGCCCGCCGGCATCCAGCACGGCCACGGTCAGTGGTGCTGCAGAGATTTCCCGGCCGACAGCCAGGGCGCGGTTACTAATGGTGGTAGCGATTTGCAGATTCAACGTACTCATGTTGGGTCTTCCTCGATGCTGATAAATCCTACGAAACACCCGGAACCACAGCGCCTACAGGGCGATTGACAGCTGACGGGCAATCCAAAGCTCAACACCACTATCCCACCAGAAACAAAAAACTCAATAGACGAATACAATACAAACATAGTTTGTATACAGTATTGCTATCTGCATTCCGCAGCAACTCAGGCACCCCAGCTAAAACGGGCGTTTTAAAAGATTTTACCCACGGGCAAGCCAGGCAAGAAAAGCGGTTGACCAACAGGTCAGCCCATGAATAGAATCCAAGCCAGCTGTTTTGTATACAATCTGATAACAAACGAGGCACAAGACAATGGCCAAAATGAGAGCAATCGAGGCCGCCGTACTGGTGATGCGCCGCGAAGGCGTTGACACTGCGTTCGGCATCCCCGGCGCCGCCATCAACCCCCTGTACGCTGCACTGAAGAAAGTTGGCGGTATCGACCACGTCCTGGCTCGCCACGTCGAAGGTGCCTCGCACATGGCTGAGGGTTACACCCGCACCAACGCCGGCAATATCGGCGTGTGCATCGGCACCTCCGGCCCGGCTGGCACCGACATGGTGACCGGCCTGTACTCGGCATCCGCCGACTCCATCCCGATTCTGTGCATCACCGGCCAAGCGCCGCGTGCCCGTATGCACAAGGAAGACTTCCAGGCCGTCGACATCACCAGCATCGTCAAGCCGGTGACCAAGTGGGCGACCACGGTAATGGAGCCGGGCCAAGTGCCACGCGCCTTCCAGAAAGCCTTCTATGAAATGCGCAGCGGCCGTCCAGGCCCGGTGCTGATCGACCTGCCGTTCGACGTGCAGATGGCCGAGATCGAATTCGATATCGACGCCTACGAGCCTCTGCCACTGGCCAAGCCGGCGGCAAACCGCGTGCAGGCTGAAAAAGCCCTGGCCATGCTGAATGACGCCGAGCGTCCGTTGCTGGTTGCCGGCGGCGGTATCTTCAACGCCGATGCAGCCGACAAGCTGGTCGAGTTCGCTGAACTGACCGGCGTACCGGTTGTGCCAACCCTGATGGGCTGGGGCGCGATTCCGGATGACCACAAGCTGATGGTTGGCATGGTCGGCCTGCAAACGTCGCACCGCTACGGCAACGCCACCCTGCTGGAATCCGATCTGGTATTCGGTATCGGTAACCGTTGGGCCAACCGCCACACCGGCAGCATCGATGTGTACACCGAAGGCCGCAAGTTCATTCACGTCGACATCGAACCGACGCAGATTGGCCGCGTGTTCAACCCGGACCTGGGCATCGTTTCCGACGCCGGGGCAGCCCTGGACGCCTTTATCGAAGTGGCCCGCGAGTGGAAAACCGCTGGCAAGCTGAAAGACCGCAGCGCCTGGGTTGAATCCTGCCGCGAGCGTAAGCGCACCCTGCAGCGCAAGACCCACTTCGACAACGTGCCGGTCAAGCCGCAGCGCGTCTACGAAGAGATGAACGAGTTCTTCGGCAAGGACACCTGCTACGTCAGCACCATCGGTCTGTCGCAGATTGCCGGCGCGCAGTTCCTCCACGTTTACAAGCCGCGTCACTGGATCAACTGTGGCCAGGCCGGCCCGCTCGGCTGGACCATTCCAGCAGCGCTGGGTGTGGTCAAGGCTGATCCGACCCGCAACGTCGTGGCGCTGTCGGGCGACTATGACTTCCAGTTCATGATCGAAGAACTGGCCGTGGGCGCGCAGTTCAACCTGCCGTATATCCACGTGGTGGTGAACAACTCCTACCTGGGTCTGATTCGTCAGTCGCAGCGCGGTTTCGAGATGGACTACTGCGTGCAGTTGGCCTTCGAGAACATCAACGCACCTGAGATCAACGGTTATGGCGTCGACCACGTTGCCGTGGTGGAAGGCCTGGGCTGTAAAGCCGTGCGGGTATTCGAGCCGAACGACATCCAGGCGGCATTGGCCAAGGCCAAGGCGCTGATGGAAGAGTTCCGCGTACCGGTCATGGTCGAAATCATCCTGGAGCGTGTCACCAACATCTCCATGGGTGTGGAAATCAACGCGGTCAACGAGTTCGAAGAACTCGCCGAACGCGGTGCCGACGCCCCGACTGCGATCTCACTGCTGGACTGATGCAACTGTAGGGTGGATGTCGCGAAGCACATCCACCAACTCCACGGTGGAAAACGCTGCGCGGTTTTCCACCCTACGCAACCGAGGAATGCTTTATGCCCCGTTTTGCCGCCAACCTGTCCATGCTGTTCACCGAAGTGGACTTTCTGGACCGTTTCGACGCCGCCGCCACCGCAGGCTTCAGCGGTGTCGAATACCTGTTCCCTTATGACTTCGCTGCCGAAGTGATCAAGGCGCGCCTGGATGCCAACCGTCTTGAGCAGGTGCTGTTCAACCTGCCAGCCGGCGATTGGGCCAAGGGCGAGCGCGGTATCGCTTGCCACCCCGACCGCGTTGAAGAGTTCCGCGCCGGTGTCGACCAGGCCATCGCCTACGCCAAGGTATTGGGCAACAAGCAGATCAACTGCCTGGCCGGTATCCGTCCGCAAGGTCTGGATTGCGCCACCGTCGAGCAGACCTTTGTCGACAACCTCAAGTTTGCCGCCGGCAAGCTTGAAGCCGCCGGCATCAAGCTGGTCATGGAAATGATCAACACCCGAGACATCCCGGGCTTCTATCTGAACACCACCAAGCAGGCGCTGGCCATTCGCGACAAGGTCGCCAGCAGCAACCTGTACCTGCAATACGACATCTATCACATGCAAATCATGGAAGGCGATCTGGCCCGCACCGTGGAAAGCAACCTGGCCGTGATCAACCACGTGCAGCTCGCCGACAACCCGGGCCGCAACGAGCCGGGCACTGGCGAGATCAACTACCGCTTCCTCTTCGAGCACCTGGATCGCATCGGCTACCAGGGCTGGATCGGCTGTGAATACAAGCCGGCAACCACCACCGCTGCCGGCCTCGGCTGGATGAAAGCGCATAACGCAATCTGATCACTGACTCTGGACCTGACACCGAACCTGTAGGAGCGGGCTTGCCCGCGAAAGCGGCAGTGAAAGCACCACTGCATTCGCGGGCAAGCCCGCTCCCACAAGGTCTGCGTCGCCCCGAGCATTAAGACTGACAAATATAGAGAGGCATATTCTCATGGCAAAAATCGGATTTATCGGCACCGGCATCATGGGCAAGCCTATGGCGCAGAACCTGCAGAAAGCCGGGCACACCCTGTTCTTCTCCGAGCACTTCGACAAGGCTCCGGCCGACCTGCTGGGTGACAACGGCATCGGCCTGGCCAACCCGCGCGAAGTGGCGCAGGAAGCTGAGTTCATCATCATCATGGTGCCGGATACGCCGCAGGTTGAAGACGTTCTGTTCCGCAAGGACGGCATCGCCGAAGGCGTTGGCGCCGGCAAAGTGGTCATCGACATGAGCTCGATCTCCCCTACCGCTACCAAGGTCTTCGCCGAGAAGATCAAAGCCACTGGCGCTGCCTACCTCGACGCGCCGGTATCCGGCGGTGAAGTGGGCGCCAAGGCTGCCACCCTGTCGATCATGATCGGCGGCTGCCCGAATGCCTTCGAACGCGCCCTGCCGCTGTTCCAGGCTATGGGCAAGAACATCACCCGCGTTGGCGGTAACGGTGACGGTCAGACTGCCAAGGTCGCCAACCAGATCATCGTTGCTCTGAACATCCAGGCAGTGGCTGAAGCCCTGCTGTTCGCCGCGAAGAACGGTGCCGATCCAGCCAAGGTGCGTGAAGCGCTGATGGGCGGCTTCGCCGGCTCGAAAATCCTCGAAGTGCACGGCGAGCGCATGATCAAGGGCACCTTCGATCCGGGCTTCCGCATCAGCCTGCACCAGAAGGACCTCAACCTGGCACTGGCCGGCGCACGCGAACTGGGCCTTAACCTGCCCAACACCGCCAACGCCCAGCAAGTGTTCAGCACCTGTGCGGCCATCGGTGGCAGCAACTGGGACCACTCAGCGTTGATCAAAGGCCTGGAACATATGGCCAACTTCAATATCCGTGGTGAGTAAGTAGCACCGTAGGATGGGTCGGGCCGCGTAGGTGGAGCGTAGGGATACCCATCGCGTGAGATATCGATCCCTGATGGGTATCGCAGGCTCAACCCATCCTACACAACCCTTTCGATCTGCCCGGCAGGCGGTGTCACGGCCTGCCTGCCGGGTGGGTCGATTCTAGCGCGCAGCGTCTTTGCGAAGGACGTTGCGCACTAGAATCGAAGTTGATCAAGCCATAACAAGAGAGATCGCCATGTCCATCGATCCGTCTTTCAATCCAACATCCCTGCTGCGCGAGCTGTTCGCCAGCGCCATCGACGCCGCCCACCCGCGCCAGGTTCTGGCTGACTACCTGCCGGAAGATCGCAGCGGCCGCGTCATCGTGATCGGTGCCGGCAAGGCCGCCGCAGCCATGGCCGAAGTGATCGAGCAGGAATGGCAAGGCGAAGTCTCCGGCCTGGTGGTCACCCGTTACGAACACGGTGCCAACTGCAAAAAAATCGAAGTAGTCGAAGCCGCCCATCCGGTGCCGGATGACGCCGGTGAGCGCGTGGCGCGCCGCGTGCTGGAACTGGTCAGCAACCTGACCGAATCCGACCGGGTGATCTTTCTGCTGTCCGGCGGCGGCTCTTCCCTGCTCGCCCTGCCCGCCGAGGGCATCAGCCTGAAAGACAAACAAGCGATCAACAAAGCCCTGCTCAAGTCCGGTGCCTCGATTGGCGAAATGAACTGCGTGCGCAAGCACCTTTCCGCAATCAAGGGCGGCCGCCTGGCCAAGGCCAGCTGGCCGGCCAGCGTCTACACCTATGCGATTTCCGATGTGCCGGGCGATGAAGCCACAGTGATCGCCTCCGGCCCAACCGTGGCCGACCCGACCACGTCCGCCGAAGCCCTGGCGATCCTCGCCCGCTACAACATCGAGATCCCGGCCAACGTACGCGCCTGGCTGCAGAACCCGGCCTCGGAAACCGTCAAACCGGGCGACCCGTGCCTAGCCCGCAGCCACTTCCAGCTGATCGCCCGTCCGCAGCAATCCCTCGACGCCGCTGCCGCCAAGGCGCGCGCCGCCGGCTTGCCGACGCTGATCCTCGGTGATCTGGAAGGCGAATCGCGAGAAGTCGCCAAGGTGCACGCCGGTATCGCCAAACAGGTGCGCCTGCATGGCCAGCCGGTCAAAGCGCCTTGCGTGATTCTCTCCGGCGGTGAAACCACCGTGACCGTACGCGGCAATGGCCGTGGCGGGCGCAACGCCGAATTCCTCCTCAGCCTCACCGACAGCCTCAAGGGCCTGCCTGGGGTCTACGCCCTGGCCGGTGACACCGACGGCATCGACGGCTCGGAAGACAACGCCGGGGCCATCATGACCCCCGACAGCTATGCCCGTGCCCACGCCCTGGGCCTGAGCAGCAGCGATGAGCTGGATAACAACAACGGCTACGGCTACTTCGCCGCCCTCGATCAACTGATCGTCACCGGGCCGACACGTACCAACGTTAACGATTTTCGCGCCATCCTCATTCTTGAGAACCCTGAAAAATGAACGCCGACAAGAAAGTAAAAATCCTCGCCACCCTTGGCCCAGCGATCAAAACCATCGACGACATACGCCAGCTGGTGGAAGCCGGGGTCAACCTGTTCCGCCTTAACTTCAGCCACGGCGAACACGCCGATCACGCTCAGCGCTTCGACTGGGTGCGTGAAGTCGAGCGGCAGCTGAACACCCCGATTGGCATCCTCATGGACCTGCAAGGGCCGAAGCTGCGCGTCGGCCGTTTCGCCGAAGGCAAGGTCAACCTGCAACGCGGCCAGACCCTGCGCCTGGACCTCGACAGCACCCCTGGCGACGTCAACCGGGTCAACCTGCCGCACCCGGAAATCATTGAAGCGCTGCAACCAGGCATGAGCCTGCTGCTCGACGATGGCCGCCTGCGCCTGCAGGTCACCGCCAAGCACAGCGATGCGGTAATCACCGAAGTGATCGCAGGTGGCGAGTTGTCCGACCGCAAGGGCGTCAACGTGCCGGAAGCCGTGCTGCAACTGAGCCCACTGACCGAGAAAGACCGCCGCGACCTGAGCTTCGGTCTGGAGTTGGGTGTGGACTGGGTCGCGCTGTCGTTCGTGCAGCGCCCAGAAGACATTATCGAAGCCCGTCAGCTGATCGGTGATCGCGCCTTCCTGATGGCCAAGATCGAGAAGCCGTCTGCGGTGATTCACCTGGAAGAGATCACCAAACTGTGCGACGCAATCATGGTTGCCCGCGGCGACCTGGGCGTGGAAGTGCCAGCCGAGAACGTGCCGCGCATCCAGAAGGACATCATTCGCACCTGCCGCCAGCTCGGTAAGCCGGTGGTGGTGGCCACGCAGATGCTCGAATCCATGCGTTTCTCCCCTGCGCCGACTCGCGCCGAGGTCACCGACGTGGCCAACGCCGTGGCCGAAGGCGCCGATGCGGTGATGCTCTCGGCGGAAACCGCTTCCGGCGACTACCCGCTGGAAGCTGTGCAGATGATGAGCAAGATCATTCGCCAGGTGGAAAACGGCCCGGACTTCCAGGCTCAGCTCGACGTCAGCCGCCCACAGGCCGAAGCCACTGCATCGGATGCAATCAGCTGCGCGATCCGTCGCATCAGCACCATCCTGCCGGTGGCCGTGCTGGTCAACTACACAGAGTCGGGCAACTCCAGCCTGCGCGCCTCACGCGAGCGGCCGAAAGCGCCGATCCTCAGTCTGACGCCGAGCCTGGATACCGCGCGACGTCTAAGCGTGGCCTGGGGCGTGTACTCGGTAGTCAACGAGCGCCTGCACAAGGTTGAGGAAGTCACCCGCACCGCCCTGGAAACCGCCCGCTCCGCCGGGCTGGCGAAAACCGGCGACACCGTGGTGATTACCGCCGGCGAGCCGTTCGGCCAACCGGGCAGCACCAACAGCCTGCGTATCGAAATTCTGCACTGAAGCTGAGTGCAAACTCGTAGGGTGGATGACGCTTCACCCATCCACCAACCGCGATGGTGGATGAAAAAAGCGTCATCCACCCTACAGCACTATCCCACGCTGGCTTTGCCAGTTTTGTAGGCACCCACTGTTCCCGCGGTGGGTGCCTCTTTTTATGGCCCTGGTAATCGTCTACTCAGGTTCGTTTGTATGTCGCCACTCCCGCTCGCCCCTCAGGCCTTGCAAGGCTCTCGCGCCCTGCTTAACGGCTTTAGCCAGATATTTCTACAAGCCCATCCTGGCTGCGGTTTGCTGGTGCTTTTGGCGATTGCCATCGGCGCGCCGCAGCTGCTCGGCGGCGCTCTGCTCGGTTGTCTTGGCAGCACGCTGACGGCGCAACACCGCGGCTATGCCAAAGCCGATATCGAGCTCGGCCTATATGGCTACAACGGGGTTCTGCTGGGCATGCTGATCAGCCTGCACTTCGCCTGGTCGGCGTTGCTGCCGCTGCTGATCATCGTCAGCTCCGGGGCTTCCAGCCTGCTGCTGGCCGCCTGGATGCAGCGCATGCGCGAGCGCCAATGGTTGCCCGCCTTTACCTTCCCCTTTGTCGGCTTGAGCTGGCTGCTGTTGTGGCTGGCACCGGCTCTGCAGCTTGAATTAGCGCTGGCCATCCCCAGCCAGGCGCAGCCGCTCGACTGGTGGGCCAGCCTGATCGCCATGGCACGTGGGTTGGGTCAGGTGATCTTTCTCGATCAGCCGTTGGCCGGCGTTTGCCTGCTGCTCGGCCTGTTGCTGGCCGATCGTCGCGCCGCTTGCTGGGCGCTGCTGGGTTCCACCGGCGGGTTGGCTCTGGCGCTGTATCAGGGCTTGCCGCAACACAGTGCGCTGACCGGCCTGTATGGCTACAACGCCGCCCTCGCGGCCATCGCCCTCAGCCAGGTGCATCGCCGCCCCTGGTTACCGGCCCTCGGTATCGCCCTGGCGCTGGTGCTGCAACCAGGCTTTAGCGCACTGGGTCTGCCGGCACTGACCATGCCGTTTATCCTCACCTGCTGGCTGGTCAGTGCCACCCAGCGGCTACTGCGCAAAGCCGCGGCCGACTGCACACCACTGCCGCCTAATAAAGGCAAAGGCTTGCATAACCACGATAAAACTCCCTAGCAGGTGGTTGAAAACTACCTACGTTGACAATACTGCGTTAAAAACAGGCTCGGAATGCTCATTTACAGCTTGTAAACTCCACTTCCTCGCCTGTTTTTGCCTTGTCTTGCCTGCCTCGCCTACGCTTTCAACAACCTGCTAGGCTGCCCGCCTGTTCGCACGATCAGCGAACAGCGCATACGGAGCAACCAGAACACCATGAACACGCGGCAAAACCTGTACAGCATCATCTTCCACACCGACACGCCTGCCGGGCAGCGCTTCGACCGTTACCTGCTGCTGGCCATCATGGCCAGTCTGGTGGTGGTAATGCTCGACAGCATCGACAGCGTGCACAGCCAGTACGCACCGCTGCTGGCGGGGATTGAATGGGGCTTTACCGCGCTGTTTGCCATCGAATACGTGGTGCGCCTGTACTGCTCGCCGAAACCGCTGCGCTATGCCTTTAGCTTCTTCGGCCTGATTGACCTGCTGGCGATCCTGCCGGGCATCCTCGCCCTGCTCTACGCCGATGCGCAGTACCTGCTGATCATCCGGGTGATCCGCATGCTGCGGGTGTTCCGTGTGCTCAAACTCAGCCCCTACCTGCGCCAGGCCAACTTTCTGCTCACCGCGCTGCGCGGCAGCAAGCAGAAGATCATCGTGTTCTTCGCCTGCATCGCCACCATGGTTACGGTATTCGGCACCCTGATGTACGTGATTGAAGGCCCGGCGCACGGCTTTACCAGCATCCCCAAGGGCATCTACTGGGCGGTGGTCACCCTGACCACCGTCGGTTTCGGCGACATCGTGCCGAAAACTCCACTGGGCCAGGCGCTGTCGACCCTGGTGATGATCACCGGTTACTCGATCATCGCCGTACCCACCGGCATCTTCACCGCCGAACTGGCCGCAGCCATGCGTGCCGAAGGCGAGCTCGAGCACACCTGCCCGAGCTGCAAAAAATCCCACCACGAACAGGCTTCAGCCTTCTGCAGCCGCTGCGGCCACGCCCTTTACCCGCTCGCATCGCCACCCCAAAAACCGTCAACGGACACAGACTGAAGCAAACCAACCCTCTCGGCGGTTTTACCCTGGCCCGGCCATGCAGCGCCGGCCCCTGCCCAAGCGCATCGCCCTGCTGACGGGCCATAGCGCTTTTTGTAGCCCGGATAAAATCCGGGAGCGGTCTTGCCTTGGACACCGTCCCCGGATTTCATCCGGGCTTCTGCCCGCCGCACTTCGCGCCCGATCCGCGCCTTCTCCAGCCCCGGCAGAAATCCACTCGAACCCCTGCGTCCCTTTGGCAGTCACAGTCAAAGGACAGGTTATCCAGACCTGAAGGTCCGCATCCGCGGCCGGCAATGGAGGGCAGCTATGCCACTACTCAAACTGCTGCATTTCACTGCCTTGATCTGTTGGTGCGGTGCCTTGCTCTACCTGCCTGCGCTGATTGCCGCCGGCACGCGCAGCAGTGAGGCGTTGTTCTATCGCGATCACGCCCATCTGACGCGCATGGTTTTCACCCTGATCGCCACGCCGGCGGCATTGCTGGCGATAGGCACGGGCACGCTGTTGTTTGTGCGCGAGTCGGTGTTCGATCCCTGGCTGATTCTCAAGCTCAGCGCCGTGGCCGGCATGGTGTTGTGCCATGCGTTGTGCGGCGTGCTGGTTCTGCGTATCGAGCGCACCCCGGAGCTGGCCATCGGCCGCCAGTGCCTGGGCATAGCGGCGCTGACAGTCGCGCTGATCGCCGCCACGCTCTGGCTGGTCCTGGCCAAGCCGGCATTCTGAACAAGGAAGCGAAACACCCTATGGATACCCCCTGCCCCAGCGCCGAATCAGCAAATTCAGAGCTTCACCTCCACGCCCACCGCTTGCTCATAGACCAGTCGCCCGCCCAGATAAGCAGCCAGGGCGATCAAGCCTGCGGTCAGCAGCGACAGGTACAGGCACCACAGCTGCATGCCTTCGACCCCCTGGTAGCGCAGCAACCAGTTGAGGGTGGCCAGCGAGAGCATCATCACGGCGATGATGGCGTGACACCAGGCGGTGATTTTCAGGCGGATACGCTCGACCGTGAGCAAGTCGACCAGGCCGGCCAGGCTCGCCAGCCAACCACCCAGGGAACCGATACCCGCCAGCCAGATGCTAGCGCGCAGCCAGAACAAGTCGCCGCTCCACAGGTAGGCCAGGTCGCTGGCGACCAGGCCAAGCAGCGCCGCCACCGGAAAGTGGATCATCATCGGGTGCAGCGGGTGCCCGGCAATGGCGGCACGGCTGACAATGGGCTGGTGTTCGGCGGCCATCAAAAACTCCTCAAGTGGATCAAAAAAGCGGCGGCGCTGTGCTCGCGGCGCAGCGCCTCTATGCAGTTGACCGTGCTGACCCTGGCAGTTCCCATTCTTTCTGCCTGCAGCGGGCCGCAATCGGCGCTCGACCCGGCCGGGCCCATGGCCCGCGAGGTGGCGCTGCTGTGGTGGCTGATGTGCGGTTTTGCCGGCCTGGTGCTGCTGGTGGTCAGCGCGCTGTGGATTTACGCCATGCGCCGCACGCCGCGACAAACCACACCCGAGCAGGCCAAGCGAATCACGCTGCGCTGGATAATCGGCGGCGGCATCCTGCTGCCCGGGCTGAGCATTATCGTCCTGCTGGTCTTCGGTGTGCCCATCGGCCAGCGCATGCTGCCGTTGCCGCTGCTGGGCGAGCAGCCCCTGCGCATCGAGATCACCGGCCATCAGTGGTGGTGGGAAGTGCGCTACCCGGAGAGCGGCGTGGTTACCGCCAACCAGTTGCATATTCCAGCCGGCCGCCCGGTGGACTTACAGGTCAGCAGCGCCGATGTGATCCATTCGTTCTGGGTGCCGCGCCTGGGCGGCAAGATCGACATGATCCCCGGCCGGGACAACCAGATCCGTCTGCAAGCCGACCAGCCCGGTATCTATCGCGGGCAGTGCTCGGAGTTCTGCGGCACCCAGCACAGCCATATGATTTTGCATGTGCAGTCCCATAGCGAAGACGACTTCGCCGCCTGGCTTAGCGCCCGCCAATCACAGCAAATCACCGCGCCACCTGCTGACGCAGGGGAAACCTTTGTCGCCCGCTGCGGCACCTGCCACCGCGTCGCCGGGGTCAGCGACGGCCAGCGCGCGCCAGATCTGTCTGACCTGGGGTCGCGGCCGACCCTGGGCAGCGGCGTGCTGACCAATGAGCCCGGTGCGATCCTCACCTGGCTGCGCGAGCACCAGCGCTTGAAACCCGGCAATGCCATGCCGCTGCATGACGATATCGACCCCACCCACCTGCAAACCATCGCCACCTGGCTGGAAGGTCTCGAACCATGAGCAGCCACAACGATATGCCCGCCACCGAACCCAGTCAGCAGCACGACCAGTTCAATGCGGTATGGGGCAACCCCCGGGGTTGGCGCGCCCTGACCATCGTCAACCACACCACCATCGGCCTGCGCTTTATGGTCACCGGGGCGGTTTTCTTTCTCTTCGGCGGCCTGCTGGCGATGCTGATCCGCACCCAGTTGGCGCTGCCGAACCATGAGCTTATGGCCCCGGACGTCTACAACCAGGTGTTCACCATGCACGGCACGGTGATGATGTTCCTGTTTGCCGTGCCGATGATGGAGGGCATGGCGGTCTACCTGATCCCGAAGATGATCGGTGCCCGCGACCTGGTGTTCCCGCGGCTGTCCGCGTTCGGTTATTACTGCTACCTGTTCGGCGGCCTTATCCTGATCTCCAGCCTGTTTCTCGACCTCGCGCCCAAGGCCGGCTGGTTTATGTACACGCCGCTGTCCAGCGCCGCCCATACGCCGGGGCCCAACTCGGACTTCTGGCTGATCGGCATCACCTTTGTGGAGATCTCCGCGGTCAGCGCCGGGGTCGAGCTGGTGGTGTCGATTCTGCGCACCCGCGCCGTCGGCATGGCCCTGCACAAGATGCCGATCTACGCCTGGTACATCCTGGTGATGGCGATGATGATCGTGGTCGGCTTTCCGCCGCTGATCCTCGGCTCGATTCTGCTCGAGCTGGAACGCGCCGCCGGTATGCCGTTCTTCGAGGTCGCCCGCGGCGGTGATCCGATCCTCTGGCAGCACCTGTTCTGGCTGTTCGGCCACCCCGAGGTGTACATCATCTTCCTGCCCGCGGCGGGCATCGTCTCGACCCTGTTGCCGGTGTTCTGCCAGCGCCCGCTGGTGGGTTACCGCTGGGTGGTGCTGGGCGTGCTGACCACCGGCTTTATCAGCTTTGGCCTGTGGGTGCACCACATGTTCACCGTGGGCATCCCGCAGCTGGCTCAGCTGTTCTTTTCCGCGGCCAGCATGCTGGTGGCGATCCCCACTGGGGTGCAGGTATTCGCCTGGCTGGCGACCCTGTGGCAGGGCAAACCGGTGTACCACGTGCCGATGCTGTGGCTGGTGGGTTTTCTCATTGTGTTCGTCTGCGGCGGGCTGACCGGGGTGATGCTGGCGCTGGTGCCGTTCGACTGGCAGGTGCACGACACCCATTTTGTGGTCGCCCATATGCACTATGTGCTGGTCGGCGGCATGTTCTTTCCGATGATGGCCGGCATCTATTACTGGCTGCCGCACTTCTCCGGGCGCATGCCCTCGGTGCGCCTGGGCAAGTGGGGCTTCTGGCTGGTATTTATCGGCTTCAACATCACCTTTCTGATCATGCACTGGACCGGCCTGATGGGCATGCCGCGGCGCATCTACACCTACCAGAGCGGCCTGGGCTGGGACATACCCAACCTGATCTCCTCGGTGGGCAGCTTTATCATGGCCATCGGCATCGCCACCCTGCTGCTGGATATCATCCTGCACTTTCGCTTCGGCCAACCGGCCAAGGCCAATCCATGGCACGCCGACACCCTGGAGTGGGCCACCAGCCTGCCGCCCAGCGCCTACAACTTTGTCAGCCTGCCAGAGATTCACAGCCGTCATCCACTCTGGGATAACCCCGAGCTGCCGCACAGCATCGCCCGTGGCGAACACGCCCTAGGGGTGATCGACCATGGCCGACGCGAAACCTGGGGCACCGACCCGCTGACCGGCAAGGTGCGCGAGATCATCCACCTGCCCGGCAATAGCTGGTTGCCGCTGATCGCCGCGCTGTTTATCGCCGTGCTGTGCATCAGCCTGCTGCTCAAGGTCTACTGGCTAGCCGCCGTGGGCTGTGTCGCCGCCGTCATGGTGCTGCTGCGCTGGAGCTGGGAGAACGGCACCCACCCCGCCGCCGCCCCGGATGCCCGCGTGCAACCCGGCGAGCCGCCGCTGCACTCGCGCACCCTGGATGGCCCCGGCTTATGGGGCATGGGCGTGACCCTGCTGGCCAACGGCGCGCTCTACCTGGCGCTGCTATTCGGCTGGTTCTATCTATGGACGGTAGCGCCGAACTGGCAGGTGCCGGAGCACATGCCGTTCAACCACTGGTTGCTGCTGGCCAGCGCCCTGTTGCTAAGCCTGGCGACCTGGTGGCAGGCGCGCGCGATCAAGCGTTTACGCCGCGGCGATGCACGCAACTTGCGTGGCCATCTGGCCCTGGTGGCCGGCCTGGGCCTGGGCCAGACCGGCCTGCTGCTGTGGACCCTGCTCGGCGGCGAGCTGGCCCCGCGCGCCACCGCCCACGACGCGGTGATCGTGGTGATGCTGGTCTACAACCTGCTGCACTGCGCCCTGGCGGCCGTTCTCAGCGCCCTGCAGGCCCTGCGCGTGCACTACGGCTATGTCGGTGCCCACGCGCCTTATGAACCTCTGGTGGTCGGTCAGCTCTGGTACTACAACCTCGGCGTGCTCTGGAGCAGTTACTTCGCCCTGGCTCTGTTCCCAAGCACCTGGGGAGGCAGCTAATGAAAGGCCTGCGCTCGCCCTATCACCCCGGCCATATCCCACTCGGCCTGGTGTTCTGGAGTCTATGGTTCGTCGCCCTCTACGGCGGCCTGTCCGTGGCCTGTTCGCTCGCCCCGCCCGAACCTCAGCATGGGCCATGGAACTGGCTCAATGCCCTGCTTGGCGTCAGCGCCCTGCTCACTGCTGCAGCGCTCGCCGCCCTGGCCCTCTGGTGCTGGCGCGCCGGCAAACCGATGCGCCAGCCAGGCCATGAGCGCTTCGTCGCCCTGGTCGCCGCCAGCACCTACGCGGTGGCCGCGCTGGCCACCCTGTTTATCGCGCTGCCGATTCTAAGCCTGCCGCCATGCGTGTAATAGCGACCATCGGCCTGTTGCTGTCGGCGCAAACGGCAACAGCCCACAGCCTGGTGGAGAACCCGCTCAGCCAGCGCCTACCGCTGCTCCTGAGCGCTCTGCTTCTGGGCGCGGCCTGGGTGCTTTATGGCTTCGGTGCACGACGGGTACGGCCCCACGGCCTGGAAGCGCTGTGGCTGCACCTGGCCATGTTGATCGCCGTGTTCGCCGTGTTCGGCCCCCTGGACGACTGGGCCGAGACCAGCACCAGCTGGCATATGCTTCAGCACATGCTGTTTATGCTGGTAATCGCCCCGCTCTGGGCACTGGCCAGACCCTTGCCGCAATGGCGCGCAGTGTGCGGGCCGCTGCTGCAACCGCTATGGCGCGGCGTATTGCGGGCCGGTCGTTACCCCGTGCCGCTGGCCATGCTGCACGGCGCGCTGATCTGGATCTGGCACACGCCCAGCCTGTATATCCTGGCCCTGGAGAATCTCTGGTGGCATATGCTCGAACACGCCAGCTTCCTGTTCAGCGCCTGGCTGTTCTGGTGGGCCTGCCTGCGCGCACCGCCCCGGCAGGTACCACAGGCGCTGCTGGCGATACTGCTGACACTGATGCATACCGGCCTGCTCGGTGCCCTGCTGACATTCGGCAACAGCTCCTTCTATGGAGCCGAACGCGACCTTGCCGATCAGCAACTGGCGGGACTATTGATGTGGGTGCCTGGGGGACTGGTCTATCTGGCCGCTGCCGGCTGGATTACCTGGCGCTGGCTGGCGCGTAGCTGGCGGCTCCAGCAAGGCGCGCAGGCACCGAGCAACTCGGTTTAAGACGGCTATTCGCTGCCTACGGCCTGCTGCACCAGCTTGTCCAGCGAGCCGTCCGCACGCATCTCCAGCAGGATCTGGTCGAAGCGCTGCAACAGCGCCTGCTGCCGGGCCTGTTTGGCGAATACCAGATAGGTCGGGTTGATGCTCAGGGGCGGTGCCAGGGCCAGTATCTGGCGGATCTGCAGCTGCTGGATAATCCCCTGGCCGGCCAGTTCGATGGCAATTACCGCATCCAGCCTGCCGGAGGCGAGCATCTTGAAATTTGCCTTATCCGAGCTGCTTTCAGTCACCTTGATGCGGCCATTCCTGATCGCTTCGTCGAGGGCTTCGGTGTAACTCCAGCCGCGGATCACGCCGATTCGTTTGCCGTGCAGGTCGCTGACCTGGGTGAAGCGGAATGCCTTGTCCCGATGCACATAGACGATAAGTTTTTCTTCGAAGATGGGCTGCGAATAGTCATACAGCGCCATACGCCGGCTGGTCTTGTAGATGCCGCCCACGCCCACTTCGGCGTTCTCGCTGCGCCTCAGCGCGCGCTTCCACGGCATCGCCTGGATAGCTACCGGCTGCTTGGCGCGAGCGAACACGGCCTGTAGCACCAGGGGATACAGGCCTTTGGCCTGGCCGTCCTGCTGGTACATAAAGGGTGGGTTGGCATTGTCGATGGCGATCAGCGTTTCGGCCCGCAGCACAGGTGCAGCCAGGCCCAGAACAAGGGCCAGCAGAAGGCGCGCCAGGGTTCCCGTCGAGTCAGTATCCATACAGCCTATCTTCCAAAGTTGACGCCATTGGGCACCGCGAGCGCGGGCCAGCCGAGAGCACTGCAACATAGCGCCAGAATCGGGCCGATTCAAGGTGGCGCGGGCGGCCTCTGCCGCCTGCGGCTCAGGCGCGTTCGGTCGGCGGCGTCGAGGTCAGTTCGAAGGGGCTATTGCTGCGCCGCTGGTTGCGGTCTTCCCGCGGGGTGGCACCGAAGAAGTTGCGGTAGGCGCTGGAGAAGTGCGGGCCGGAGGAGAAGCCGCAGGACAGGCCGATCTGGATGATCGACTTGCTGGTTTGCATCAGCAGCTGGCGCGCCTTGTTCAGCCGCAGTTCCAGGTAGTACTGGCTGGGTACGCGGTTGAGGTACTGCTTGAAGATGCGCTCCAGCTGACGCCGCGATACGCACACATGCTGGGCGATTTCGTCGGTGGTCAGCGGTTCCTCGATATTGGCTTCCATCAGCAGCACGGCCTGGGTCAGCTTGGGGTGGCTGGAGCCCAGACGGTTCTGCAACGGAATGCGCTGGCGTTCGCCGCCTTCGCGGATGCGTTCAACCACCAGTTCCTCGCTGACCGCGCCGGCCAGTTCGGCCCCATGGTCGCGAGCCAGCAAGGCCAGCAGCAGGTCGAGCACGGCCATGCCGCCACAGGCAGTCAAGCGGTCGCGGTCCCAGTCGAACAGATGGCTGGTGGCGATCACCTTGGGGAAGCGCTCGGCAAAATCGTCCTGCCAGCGCCAGTGCACCGAAGCGCGATAGCCATCGAGCAGACCCAGTTGCGCCAGCGGGTAGACCCCGGCGGAGATGCCGCCAATCACGCAGCCAGCGCGTACCAGCTGCTTGAGCGCGCCGGACAGCGCCGGAGCCATGGCAGTGGGCGGCTCGTCGGCGAGCAGAAAGAGCTTCTGGCAACCCTCAAGCTTGCCCGCCCAGAGTTCGCCCGGCAGTCGCCAGGCACCCTCGCCCGGCGCTTCGGCCTGGAGGAACACCAGTTCGTAGACCACCTCGGGGTGGACGCGCTGGGCGACGCGCAGCGCTTCTTCGGCCAAGGCCAGGGTCAGGGGCTTGGTCGAGGGCCAAAGCAGGAAGCCAATTCGGTGGGCATTCATGGGGGGCAGTTTAGGCTCTGTTGGCGATTATGGGCATAGCTCGGATGCGTACAGATGTTGCCGTCGGTTACTTCAGGCTGCCAGAGAGAAACTGCTGCAAACGCTCGGATTGCGGATTGGCCAGCACTTCGCGTGGGCAGCCTCGCTCTTCCACCACGCCCTTGTGGAGGAATACCAGCTGGTTGGACACCTCGCGGGCAAAACCCATTTCGTGGGTCACCACGACCATGGTGCGACCTTCCTGGGCCAGGTCCTGCATGACTTTCAGCACCTCGCCGACCAGCTCCGGGTCGAGCGCCGAGGTGGGTTCGTCGAACAGCATCACCTCAGGTTCCATGGCCAGGGCGCGGGCAATCGCCACGCGCTGCTGCTCGCCGCCACTCATATGCGCGGGATAGGCGTCCTTGCGGTGGGCCACGCCGACCTTATTCAGGTAGTGCTCGGCCTTTTCCAGGGCTTCCTTCTTGCTCATGCCGAGCACGTGCACCGGCGCTTCCATGACGTTTTCCAGGGCGCTCATATGCGACCACAGGTTGAAGTGCTGAAACACCATGGCCAGGCGCGAGCGCATGCGCTGCAGCTGCTTGGGGTCGGCGGCCTTGAGCGCGCCGTCCTTGTTGGCCACCAGTTTCAGCTCCTCGCCGTTGAGCAGGATCTTGCCGCCATAGGGCTGCTCGAGCATGTTGATGCAGCGTAGAAAGGTGCTCTTGCCCGAGCCGCTGGAGCCGATGATGCTGATCACATCGCCGGCCTTGGCCGCCAGGGACACGCCCTTGAGAACTTCGTGGGTGCCGTAACGCTTGTGCAGATCCTGAACTTCGAGTTTGTACATGGTTTCCACTCTCTTGAATCAGTCGCTGAGCAAGCGACCCTGGCGAATAGGGGTACGGCCGGCGACCTTGGCCAGCCACAGACCGGGCTGGGCAAAGCGCATCCGTTCACGGGCATAGAGCACACCGTCGGTGGCGGCACAGACGATGCTGTGGCGATCATCCAGCGGATCGATTACTTCGAACAGCGGATCGCCGAGCTTGACCCGCGCCCCCACTGGTTGCAGAAAACTCACCACCCCGGCGTGGGGGGCGTAGGCGTACTGCGTGCCCGCGAACGGGGTGGCCTCGCAGCAGGGCTCGGGGGCGCTCGGCCAGTCGCCGGCAATCAGGCCCTGCTCGGCAAGACAGGCGAGGATCTGCTCGGCACTGGCCTCGGCCCGCGGCCGTTCGGTGTCGGCCATGCCGCCCAGCTCCACCGTCACCGCCAGGCAGGCCAGGGGAATGGCGGCTTCGGGAAAGCGGCGGCTCAGGTGCAACCAGGGCAGTGCGCAGTTCTCGTCGAATGAACCGCCGCCGGAATCCTCCATGGTCAGCACCGCCTCGGCCTGCAGGCGCGCAGCCAGGGAGCGCAGTTGTGGCCACTGCTGCGGCAACAGATAGAGGTGCACCACGGCATCGAAATCACAGTGCAGGTCGAGTACCAGATCGGCGTCGCAGGCATGCCTGAGCAGCAGATGCTGCAGGCCCTGCAACTCCGATGCGGCCGGCGGCAAGGCATCCAGGGCGGCCAACATGGCGGTGCGAATCAGCCGTACATTGGTCGGCCCGTCCGGCCCCAGGCAACCTTCGAGGGCCGGCGCAATGGCCTCGGCCAGGGCGAAGAAGTCGCGGTTGAAATTCTTCCCGCTGGCCAGTTCGAAACGCCCCTGGTGGCTGGCCTGGAGCATCTGCCCGAGGCCAATAGGGTTGGCCAGCGGTACCAGCTCGATCACCCCGGTCAGGCGACCCTGGGCTTCCAGCTCGCGCAAACGACGCTTGAGCTCCACCGCCACACGCATGCCCGGCAGCTCATCGGCGTGCAGGGAGGCCTGGATATAGGCTTTGCACGGGCCGCTGCCGAAACGGAATACGCTCAAGTGGCGTTCTGTGCCCGGGCAGCTCCAGGGCAGTAGGTGATCGATCCGTTGCATGGGAGTCTCCTCAGGCCTTGCGTGGGGCCAGGTAGGCCAGCCAGCGACGCTCGGCCAACTTGAACAGGCGCACCAGGATAAAGGTCAGGAAGAGGTAGAACAGGCCGGCGGTGATAAAGGCTTCGAAGGGCATATAGAAGCGCGAACTGACCGTGCGCGCCGCACCGGTGATGTCGATCAGGGTAACGATGGAGGCCAGCGACGTAGTGTGCAGCATCATGATCACTTCGTTGCTGTACTGCGGCAGCGCCCGGCGCAGCGCCGAAGGCAGGAGGATGCGCCGGTACAGTTTGAAGCGCGACATGCCCATGGCCTTGGCCGCCTCGATCTCGCCGTGGGGCGTGGCTTTGAGGCTGCCGGCGAGGATCTCCGCCGAGTAGGCACTGGTGTTGATGGCGAAGGCCAGGCAGGCGCAGAAGGTGGCGCTGGACAGGTAGGGCCACATAAAGCTTTCGCGCACCGCTTCGAACTGGGCCAGGCCGTAATAGATCAGAAACAGCTGCACCAGCATCGGCGTGCCGCGGATCACATAGGTGTAGAGCCAGGCTGGGAAGTTCACCCAGGGCGACTTGGAGACGCGCATCAGGCCCAGGGGAATGGCCAGCGCCAGACCGCCGGCCAGAGCAATCAGGAGGATCTGCAGGGTCACCATCACGCCACCGAAGTACAGCGGCAGGTTGTCCCAGATCACCGAGAAATCAAAAATCATCGTGGCATTCCCCTGTCAGAGATCGGCGGCTTTGATGCCGACCGAGTAACGTTTTTCCAGGAAACGCAGCGCCAGCAACGACACGCTGGTCAGCACCAGATACAGCGCCGCGACCGCCAGGTAGAAGGTAAAAGGCTCGCGAGTGGCATCGGCCGCGCTTTTCGCCTTGAACATCATGTCCTGCAGCCCCACCACCGAAATCAGCGCGGTGGCCTTGGTCAGCACCAACCAGTTGTTGGTGAAACCGGGAATGGCGAAGCGGATCATCTGCGGCACCAGGATGCGGAAGAACACCTGCATGCCACTCATGCCGTAAGCCGCACCGGCCTCGGCCTGACCTTTGGGGATGGCCATAAAGGCCCCGCGGAAGGTCTCCGACAGGTAGGCACCAAAGATAAAGCCCATGGTGAACACGCCGGCAATAAAGGGGTTGATATCGATATAGTCGTCATAACCGAGCAGCGGCGCGACACGGTTCACGATGTCCTGGCCGCCGTAGAAGATCAGCAGGATCAGCACCAGATCGGGCACCCCACGGATCACCGTGGCGTAGGTTTCCCCCAGCAGCGCCAGCCACTTGATCGGCGACAAACGAAAGGCCGCGCCCAGCAGGCCGAGAAAAATCGCCACCGCCATGGAAGTCAGGGCTAGGGTCAGGGTGAGCCATGCACCGTCGAGAATGGTCGAGCCGTAGCCGTTCAGCATGCTCTGGTTACCTCATACAAGCGCCAGGCGGCGCCAGGAAGCACAACAAAAAATTACCGGGAGCAATTTTTGACGTCGCCCCGCGACGGCCTGAAGGGTGACCACCACGGAGGGTGGTCACAAAAGGTGGCGCAGACCTACAGGCTGCAGGCCTGCGCCACCCTCAGTGAAGGCGATCAGTCGCCGTAGACGTTGAAGTCGAAATACTTGTCCTGCAGCTCCTGATACTTGCCGTTGGCGCGAATGGCGTCGATGGCAGCGCTGATCTTGTCAGCCAGTTCCTTGTCGCCCTTACGCACGGCGATACCGGCACCATGGCCGTAGTACTTCTCTTGGGTGAAGTCCGGGCCTACCAGGACGAAGTCTTTGCCGGCGTCGGTCTTGAGGAAGCCTTCGTCGATATTGACTACGTCGGCCAGGGTTGCGTCCAGACGGCCGGAGGCCAGATCGAGGAAGGCTTCGTTCTGCGAGCTGTAACGCACGACTTCAACGCCAGCCGGCTCAAACTCATCGCTGGCATGACGGTCGTAGATCGACGAACGCTGCACACCGACTTTCTTGCCCTTGAGGTCAACCAGCGGATCGTTGATCACAGTGCCGGCCTTCATCGCCAGCTTGCCAGGGGTGTGGTAGTACTTCTTGGAGAAGTCGACCGACTTCAAACGGTCTTCGGTGATGCTCATGGACGACAGCACGGCGTCGAACTTGCGTACTTTCAGGGCTGGGATCAGGCCGTCGAATTCCTGCTCGATCCATTTGCATTCCACTTTCATCTCTTCGCACAGGGCGACGCCGATGTCGTAGTCGAAGCCGCTGATGTTGCCTTCCGGAGTCTTGAACGCGAACGGTGGGTAAGCCGCTTCGATACCGATACGCAGAGGCTTGGCCTCTTCAGCCATGGCCAGTGGCGACAGCATGGACAGCGCCAGTGCGCCGAGAAGTGCAATCTTCTTCATTTTGTGACTCCTTCGAATGGGAATGGCATCGGTTGGCAGTGAGTGAAGAGCAAGCATCCAGCCATGCATAAATTGTAGTGAGTCGCCGCAAAGCTGCGTTACCTGCAGACCACAAGCGGCTCCAGCCGGGTGAGCGGCATTCTAGCGACAGCTCGAAAGTCGATATTTCTTCAATGCGACAAGTAATTACAAAAGGCCCGGACGGGCAACGCGAGGATATTGACAGCCACCCATAAATATGAGCAGACAGAAAAGACGATTAACCCATAGATAAAGCAATTAACGCGCCTACTATCGAAAAGCCCCAGTCTAAAGGCCTTGCGCAAGGTTTCTGGTTTTCCGGGCAGCGTCGAAACGGCTCCTAAACAGGGCAGAACGTTTCCATGCACCCCACCGCGGTGCGGCCACGTTACCGACGAGTGACAGTCGAAAAGTCGGATTTCAGTCCGACTGCCAATGAACAAGAGGCGCATAACGCACAACGCCCCAGCCGGCTTGTGGCCGAACTGGGGCGTTGCCTGCAGGGGCCGGACCGGAGTCAGGCGGCCTGCATACCGCGATGGGTGTCGATAAGGTGCTGCACCACGCCAGGATCGGCCAACGTGGAGATATCGCCGAGTGCATCGTATTCGGCGGTGGCGATCTTGCGCAGGATGCGGCGCATGATCTTGCCCGAGCGGGTTTTCGGTAGGCCTGGGGCCCACTGAATCACGTCCGGCGAGGCAATCGGACCGATTTCCTTGCGCACCCAGTTCTTCAACTCCTGGCGCAATTGTTCGGAAGGCTCTTCACCGCCATTCAAGGTGACGTAGACATAGATGCCCTGCCCTTTGATGTCGTGCGGCACGCCGACCACGGCGGCCTCGGCGACTTTCGGGTGGGCAACCATGGCGCTTTCGATTTCGGCGGTGCCCATACGGTGGCCGGAAACGTTCAACACGTCATCGACCCGACCGGTAATCCAGTAGTAACCGTCTTCGTCGCGGCGCGCGCCGTCACCGGTGAAATACATGCCCTTGAAGGTCTTGAAATAGGTGTCGACGAAACGGTCGTGGTCGCCGTACAGGGTACGCGCCTGACCCGGCCAGGAATCGATGATCACCAGGTTGCCTTCGGCAGCACCCTCGATCAGGTTACCCAGGTTATCCACCAGGGCCGGCTGCACGCCGAAGAACGGACGGGTCGCCGAACCCGGCTTGAGCGCCGTGGCACCCGGCAGCGGGCTGATCAGGATGCCGCCGGTTTCGGTCTGCCACCAGGTATCGACGATCGGGCAGCGTTCCTGGCCGACAGTCTTGTAGTACCAGTTCCAGGCTTCCGGGTTGATCGGCTCGCCAACCGAACCGAGCAGGCGCAGGCTGGAACCATCGGCCCCAGCAACGGCGGCTTCACCCTGAGCCATCATGGCGCGGATCGCGGTCGGTGCGGTGTAGAGGATATTGACCTTGTGCTTGTCGACGATCTTCGACACCCGGGTGATATCCGGGTAGTTCGGTACGCCTTCGAACAGCAGCGTGGTCGCGCCATTGGCCAGCGGGCCGTAAACGATATAGCTGTGCCCGGTGACCCAGCCCACGTCGGCGGTGCACCAGTAGATATCGCCCGGCTTGTAGTCGAACACCCGCTCGTGGGTCAGCGCCGCATACAGCAGGTAGCCCGCGGTGGTGTGCTGCACGCCCTTGGGCTTGCCGGTGGAGCCGGAGGTGTAAAGGATAAACAGCGCTTCCTCCGCACCCATTTCCTTCGGCGCGCAGACGCTGCCGGCTACCGCCATCAGGTCTTCGTACCAGATGTCGCGGTGCTGGTTCCACTTGATCGGGCTACCGGTGCGCTTGCACACGATAACCTTCTGCACGCTGGCGGTTTCCGGGTTGGTCAGGGCGTCATCGACGTTGGCTTTCAGCGGGGTTTTCTTGCCACCGCGCAGGCCTTCATCGGCGGTGATCACCACCTTGGACTGGCAATCGATAATCCGTCCCGCCAGGGCTTCGGGGGAGAAGCCGCCGAACACCACCGAGTGGATCGCGCCGATACGGGTACAGGCCAACATGGCCACCACGGCCTGCGGAATCATCGGCATATAAATGGTTACGACATCGCCACGGTGCACGTCCTGGCCACGCAAGGCGTTGGCGAACTTGCACACCTGCTCATGCAGCTGGCGGTAGGTGATTTCCTCGTGCTCGGACGGGTCATCGCCTTCCCAGATGATCGCCACCTGATCGCCACGCTCTTCCAGGTGACGGTCCAGGCAGTTGTAGGAAACGTTGAGGGTGCCATCGGCAAACCACTTGATATCGACATGGTGATCGTCGAAGGAGGTTTGTTTGACCTTGGTGAACGGTTTGATCCAGTCCAGGCGCTTGGCCTGCTCACGCCAGAAACCATCGGGGTTGATCACCGACTGCTGGTACATGGCTTTATAGGTGGCCTCATCGGTCAACGACTGAGCCGCCACCTCGGGCCGCACGGGATACAGGGACGCAGCACTCATTGGAAATACCTCGGTGGGTAGTTGTTGTTCTATGGTGCATTTTGTATCCACGACCCCACCTTTGAGCCATTCGACCATGGTCTTAACGGTCTACGACCATGGTTGCGGACACTTTTTCCGGATAAAAAATTGCCGGGAGCAATTTTTAACGTCGCATCGCGACGGCCCGCAGGGTGGCGGCCAGGGATGGCCCGCCATAAAAAAAAGGCGGTCATCTGACCGCCTACCCAAATCATTCCGGGGGGGAATGGAGAAACGCTTGCATCCAAACCACGCAGGATTGGAACGCCGCCACTTTCGCCCAGTACGCCGCACGGGGCTATTGCACCTTGGTCGTAGGCTGCGGCGCGCTCGCCGGCCGGGCGTTCAACGCAACAAACCAGGGCTCCAACCGCCGACCAAAAGCGACTTCGGCGCTAAACAGCTTCTGATAACCCGGGTAGTCCCCGCCCGGCTCCTCAGCCTGCTGTGGCAGGTTGTCGAACGTCGCATGCCAGCGCTGCGGCAGGTTCAGGCTCTGCACCCCTGGGGTGTCGGCCGAGCCACCGAGCTGCCAGGTCCAGCGCTGGTTATCCGGGCGCGGGTCATCGCCCTCGCCCGTCCAGTCAGCCGCCACATTACTGGCCTGCACCGCGATAATGCTGCGCACAATGGCGTAACGCGTGCGGTCCGGGTAACGCGCGCGCAGCGCCTGCTGATCCAGCCCGACATCGACCACCAGCAGACGACTGGCGCGGTGTTGCTCGTAATCCAGCGCATTGCCAGCGTACTGAGCCGCCTCACGCAGCTCCTTGCTGTCCGGCACGGCCTGCTGCAACCGCAGGGCCTCGGCATGGGCGGCGCGCAACAAGGCCACCTCGCGCAGATAGGCCGGGCCATCGAGCTCCAACACCAGCAACGCATCGCGGTCCAGCTGACGGCGGTAGCGCCGCACCGTCTGCTCGTTCAGCTCACTGGGCACCTTAAAGCCCAGTTCGGCCATCTTCTCGGCACTGATCGATAGGTAGTAGTGGTCATCATCCGCCCGGCTGGGCCAACGGTAGTCCAGGCGCAGCGCCAGGCTGCTGTTGTCCTTGCGCCAATAGGTGTAGGTATTGCCCAGCTCGCGCTCGGACAGCTGCAGGCGGCTTTCCTCAGGCGGCTGGCGATTCCAGGCCACACCCGCCAGGACAATGGCGTTGACTAGGCCGATCAGCGCTAGGCCGGCAATCAGATAACGCGCGCCCCCGCCGTTCATTGCGCACCTCCCAGCAGCCCGTGGCGACTGCGCAAGCGCCGCAGCACCAGCAAAATCAGCACCGCACTCAAGCCCAGCACCAGGAAGAACAGGTACTTGGGCATGCTCTCCCACCACCAGTCGAACAGCTTGCTGTAGAGGAAGATCACAAAGAAGCTCAGTCCGGTATTCACCACATCCGCCCACTCGCGGCGCACACCCAGCCAGATCACTAGGGCCGCGAGGATAAAACCGCCAATCTGGTAGGCATTCTCGATGTACTCGGACGAATAATCGAAGTAGCTACCCGCGCCCCAGTGTGACAACACCAGTACCGGCACAAACACCCCGAGCAGGCCAAATACCCGATAGATCACGGCAAAGCCATCGAAACGGCGCTGATCAATCAGCAGCGGCACCGCGAAGATCAGTAGCGCCGGTAGGATGAAATTCTCCGGGCGCTGGGCAAACCCCAGCCAGTAGATGCCATCCCAGCTACCAAGCCGCGCCGCGACAAAAGCCAGCAGACAGCTGAGCCCGGCCGCCAGCAACAGGCGCGTACCGCAGGCATAGGCCAGCAGCAGCGCATAGAGCGCCCAGGGCAGCAAGGCGTTGTTCGAAGGGGTGATATTGAAGATCTGCCCGAGCATGACGATGTTCAGAACAAAACAGGTAAAGGCCACCAACGCCGCCAGTTTGCTGAAATAGCCCGAGCTGTCGCGGCGCTGCACCCACAGCGTCAAACCAAACGAGGCGATGCTCGCAGTCAACAGAATCGCCACCTGGCTGAAGGTGCCGAACAAGCCCCAGAATTGGTAGAACAGAAAAAACACACTGGCCGCCAACGCCAACGCGCCGAGAAACGAGGCGATGCGCATGCCCAGCGAGAGCTGACGGGCCTGGATATCGTGGTCGATATCGAAAGCTGCCAGGTAGCTGTTAAGCAACTGCTGCTGGTAGCCGTGCAGGCTGGCGCGCTGGCTATCACTCAGGTTGAACACCTGCTCCGCCTCAAGGCGCGCCAATTCACGGTTGAAAACACCGATGTCATCGGCACGTTGCTGGGCATCACTGCGGTTTATGTTGGGCATGACAATCCTTGCTGCGGGTCCATCAGGTCGTAGGCTGATCGGCACACTCTAGCGACAAAAACTACGCAGCACACCCAGCTGCGCAGCTCTAATCAAAGTGAATAACGCTGCCCAGAACCACCGCCGCAGCGCGCATGGCATCAAATAGCCAGCAATTCTGGCAAAGCACTCTGATGCCGATTAGAATCGCCGCCGCAGGACGCCCCTTCCCCACCTCCTGGACCTACTGTCATGGATAGACTTATGCCGTCACTCTCGCTCAGCACATGCGACGGCAATCGCCTCCAGCGTTAGCATCTTACGCAATCCCTCGACAGCTTCCCGCCCGCCATTGGCTTTCCCATGCCTAATTATTAACGAGACTCGTATGAACAAGATCATCACCGCCAGCCTCGCAGGCTTGCTTGTACTGCTTAGCGGCTGCGCCACGGAACAATCGCGCACCCTGGAAGTTGCAAAAGTCACCACCGCCAGCAGCCATTACAACGGCCCACGCAGCCCGATTGCCATAGGCAAGTTTGATAACCGCTCCAGCTATATGCGTGGCATTTTTAGTGACAATGTCGATCGCCTCGGCGGGCAGGCCAAAACTATTCTGATCACCCATTTGCAGCAGTCGAACCGCTTCAATGTGCTCGACCGCGACAACCTGGCCGAACTGCAACAAGAATCGGGCTTTTCCAAACAGGCTCAGCAAGTTCGTGGGGCCAACTTTGTCGTCACTGGCGATGTAACCGAATTCGGTCGTAAAGAAGTCGGCGACCATCAGCTGTTTGGCATCCTGGGGCGCGGCAAACAACAGATCGCCTATGCCAAGGTCAACCTGAATATCGTCGATGTGCGGACCTCCGAAGTGGTTTATTCCGCCCAGGGCGCGGGCGAGTACAGCCTGTCCAACCGCGAGATCGTAGGTTTCGGTGGCACTGCCAGCTATGACTCGACGCTCAACGGCAAGGTACTGGATCTGGCGATTCGTGAAGCCGTGAACAACCTGGTTAGCGGTGTCGACAGTGGCGCTTGGCGCCCAGCCAAGTGAGCACGGAGAAATCGCCCATGAACTTCACTCGCCCCGCACTTGTTCTTGCTGCCTTGATTGCCGCAGCCACTCTAGGTGGCTGCGTGACTCAACCGCAGCCGCTCTATTACTGGGATGGCTACCAGCAACAGGTTTACCAGCGTTTCGAAAGCACCAGCAGCGCTGAGGCGCAGATTGCTGCCCTTGAGGAAAGCCTGCAAAAGGCCCGAGCTACTGATCGTGCACTGCCGCCTGGCTTCCACGCACATCTCGGCATGCTGTATGCGGAAATTGGCAAAGCCGATCAGGTGCGCCAGCAATTCGAGACCGAGAAAACCCTGTTCCCTGAGTCCACCCAGTACATGGACTTCCTCATGCGCAAATTTGCCAAGTGATCAGCATGCCCTTTCTAAACCCACTTAAAGCGCTCGCCGCGCTGGCTTCTGCCACGCTATTGGCGGGTTGTGTCACGCAACAACCCTACGATTACAGCGCATTCAAAGAGAGCAGCCCGGCCTCTATCCTGGTTCTGCCGCCCGTTAACAAGTCGCCTGATGTCAAAGCGTCCTACAGCGTTTACTCGCATATCACCCTGCCTCTGAGTGAGGCTGGCTACTATGTGTTGCCCGTTGCCGTGGTCGATGAAACCTTCAAGCAGAACGGCCTGATGAATGCGGATGAAATCCGCGAGGTTTCGCCGAAGAAACTTCACGAGATTTTTGCCGCCGACACGGTGCTGTATATCGACATCACCGAATACGGCAGCAGCTACATGATCATCAGCAGCGAGGTTGCGGTCGCGGTCACAGCAACACTGGTTGATCTGCGCAGCGGCAAGGAACTGTGGAAAGGCGTCGCCCGAGCCAGCACCGCCGAGCAGCAGCAGAACAGCGGCAGCGGACTGGCCGGCATTCTAATCACCGCACTGGTCAACCAGGTGGTGAATACCCTAAGTGAGCGCGGCCATGAAATCGCCGGTATCGCCAGTAACCGTCTGCTCTCGAGCAACCCGGTGAATGGCATTCTGCCTGGGCCAAGAGCGCGGCCGACTACCCCTCGCTAAAGCAGCAACCTACCAAGCCCCTTCGTTGGAGGGGCTGGTATCGTCAAGCGCAGACATGCAGTCGCGACGACTACTCCTTACCCAACCCATGCTGACGCAACTTGTTGGCAATCGTGGTGTGTGACACGCCAAGACGTTTGCCCAGCTGACGGCTGCTCGGGTGGTCGTGGTACAGGCGCTCCAGCACGGCCTTTTCGAAGCGGCCGAGGATATCGTCCAGCCCGCCTTCCACCGAGAACTCGCCCAAGGGCTGCGGCGCGCCGTAGTCCGGCAGGCGGATATGTTCGAGCTTTACCGTACCGCCATCGCACAAGGAAACGGCCTGGAACAGCACGTTCTCCAGCTGACGCACGTTGCCCGGCCAGTGGTAGTGGCCGAGTTTATCCAGCACGTTCGGGGCCAGCTTGGGCAGCGGGCAGCCGATCTGGCGACTGGCCTGGTCGAGAAAGTGCTCCACCAGCGGCGGCAGGCCATCCAGACATTCGCGCAGCGGCGGGATATGCAGGCTCAGCACGTTGAGGCGGTGATAAAGATCCTGGCGGAACTCACCCTTGGCGCACAGCTCGGACAAGTCGACCTGGGTGGCGCAGATCACCCGCACATCCAGATAGACCTCTTCATCACTGCCGACCCGGCGGAAGCAGCCGTCCTGGAGAAAACGCAGCAGCTTGGCTTGCAGGCGCGGGCTCATTTCGCCCACACCATCGAGAAACAGCGTGCCGCCGGCAGTCAGCTCCAGCAGGCCGAGTTTGCCTTCCGGTCGTGCACCTTCGAAGGCACCGGGGCCGTAACCGAACAGCTCGGTCTCAGCCATGGACTCCGGCAAGCCGGCGCAGTTGAGTGCCATAAACGGCGACTGCCCACGCGGGCTGGCCAAGTGGCAGGCGCGCGCCAGCAACTCCTTGCCGGTGCCGGTTTCGCCCTCGATCAGCAGCGGCGCATCCAGCGGGGCCATACGCCGGGCTTCGCGCACCACCGCGGCCATCACCTTGGAACTCTGGAAAATCGAATCGAAGCCGCGCAGTTCCTGCTTGCGCACGTTGTAGATGCGCTCACCAACGCGATCCGCGCGGTGCAGGGTCAATACCGCGCCGGCCATGGCATCGCTTTCGTCGTGCTCGGTTTGCAGCGGTGCGATATCGGCGAGAAACACATCGCCCTTCACTTTCACCCGCAGGCCATTGATCCGCGACTTGTTGGCGCGCACCAGTTCCGGCAGGTCGAAATCCTCGGCATAACGCGACAGCGGAATACCCGGCACCTCATCCACTCGCACCCCGAGCAGCTGCGCCGCGCTGCGGTTGGCCGCGACGATTGAGCCACCCATATCGATGGACAACACCGGGAAATCCAACGCACCAAGCAAGGCATTCAGCTCCAGATGGCGACGCTCGCTGGGCATCAGGCCCACGCGTTTGACGCCGAACACCCCGGAAATCGCCTCGAACTTGGGCCGTAGTGACTGAAACTGCAGGTTGATCAGGTTCGGGCAGTGCAGGTAGATGGCATTGCCCTGCTCGCCACCCACTTCGCCGCGTGCGACGTTGATGCCGTATTCGACCAGCAGATTGAGGATGTCGCGCAGGATGCCGATTCGGTTCTGGCAGTGGACTTTGATACGCATGGCAGGGCTCTTGTTGGTCTTGTTATAGGCCGCCAGCGCTGAGAAATCGACGGAGGCGGCGGATTATTCGTCAAGAATATGTGACAGATTAGCGCAGCAGCAAGACGATACTTCGCCACATCGCCGCACACGTAACCAATTCTTTACGAATTAGCCGCTCCTCTCACCTGCTTCCAGCCCTGCCTAGGGCTGCACAAGCGCACTCACAGGAGTATTTCTGGCTCAAACACAACAACAAAAGCCCCAGCAGGAGGCAGCAGCATGACCCAGTACGTGGCTCGCGAACCGGATGACAGTGGCTTTATCCATTACCCGGAGGCCGAGCATCAGGTGTGGAATACCCTGATCACCCGTCAGCTCAAGGTGATCGAAGGCCGTGCCTGCCAGGAATACCTGGACGGGATCGAGCAGCTCGGTCTGCCCCATGAGCGCATTCCGCAGCTCGGCGAGATCAACCAGGTGCTGCAAGCCACCACCGGCTGGCGCGTGGCGCGGGTGCCGGCGCTGATTCCGTTTCAGACCTTCTTCGAGCTGCTGGCCAGCAAGCAATTCCCGGTGGCGACCTTTATCCGCACGCCGGAGGAGCTGGACTACCTGCAGGAGCCGGATACCTTCCACGAGATTTTTGGCCACTGCCCGCTGCTGACCAACCCCTGGTTCGCCGAATTCACCCACACCTACGGCAAGCTCGGTTTAGCCGCCACCAAGGAAGAGCGTGTATACCTGGCGCGCCTGTACTGGCTGACCATCGAGTTCGGCCTGGTTGATACCAGCCAGGGCCAGCGCATCTACGGCGGCGGCATTCTGTCCTCGCCGAAGGAAACGGTCTACTGCCTGTCCAATGAGCCGCAGCACCTGGCCTTTGACCCAATCGAGGCGATGCGCACGCCCTACCGTATCGACATCCTGCAGCCGCTTTATTTTGTCCTGCCTGAACTCAAGCGCCTGTTCGAACTGGCCCACGAAGACATCATGGCCATGGTCCAGCAAGCCATGCGCCTGGGCCTGCACGCGCCGAAGTTTCCGCCGAAAGCCGCGTAGCTACCTTGTAGGATGGGTTGAGCATCGCGATACCCATCATTTCCCAGTTTGATGGGTATCGCTGCACTCAACCCATCCTACGGCTCACCTTTAGATCCCTGGAGAACCCAATGTCCCTTGCCCAAGCCCAATGCGAAGCCTGCCGCGCCGATGCGCCGAAAGTCAGTGACGAAGAACTGGCCGAACTGATCCGCGAGATCCCGGACTGGAATATCGAAGTGCGTGGCGACCACATGGAGCTGGAGCGGATCTACCTGTTCAAGAATTTCCGCCATGCCCTAGCCTTTACCAACGCGGTCGGCGCCATCGCCGAGGAAGTCGGCCATCACCCGGCGCTGCTCACCGAATGGGGCAAGGTCACCGTGACCTGGTGGAGCCATGAAATGCGCGGCCTGCACCGTAACGACTTCATCATGGCCGCGCGCACCGATGTACTGGCCGCCAGCGCCGAGGGCCGCAAGTGAGCCATTTCCACAGCATCAATCGAGTGCCGGGCGACCCGATTCTCGGCCTGATGGACGCCTATCGGCTTGATCGCAACCCGGCCAAGCTCGACCTCGGCGTGGGCGTGTACAAGGACGCCCAGGGCCTGACGCCGATTCCCCGCGCGGTAAAGCTGGCCGAACAACGGCTGGTGGAAAGCGAAACGACCAAGAGCTATATCGGCGGCCATGGCGACCCGCTGTTTGGCAGCCTGCTGAGCCAGCTTGTGCTGGGCGCAGGCAACCCGCTGCTGGCCGAACGTGCAGGCACCACCCAGACCCCCGGCGGCACCGGTGCGTTGCGCCTGTGTGCGGACTTTATCGGCCACTGCCTGCCGGGCCGTGGCATCTGGCTAAGCGACCCGACCTGGCCGATCCACGAGAGCATCTTTGCTGCCGCAGGCCTACGCGTTGGGCATTACCCCTATGTCGGCGCGGACAACCAGCTGAATGTCGAGGCGATGATTGCCGCCCTCGCCCACGTGCCCAAAGGCGATGTGGTGTTGCTGCACGCCTGCTGTCACAACCCTACCGGCTTCGACCTCACCCCGCGTGACTGGAAGCGCGTGCTGGAGGTGGTAAAAGCCCGCGAGCTGCTGCCGCTGATCGACTTCGCCTACCAGGGTTTTGGCGATGGCCTGGAGCAGGACGCCTTCGCCGTGCGCCTGTTCGCCGCCGAGTTGCCCGAACTGCTGATCACCAGTTCCTGCTCGAAGAATTTCGGCCTGTACCGCGAGCGCACCGGCGCGCTGATCGTCTGCGCTGAGACTGCGGACAAACTGCAGGATGTGCGCAGCCAGCTGGCGTTTATCGCCCGTAACCTGTGGTCCACCCCGCCGGCACACGGCGCGGCAGTGGTCGCCAGCATTCTGGCTGACAGTGAACTGCACAGCCTCTGGGTCAGCGAACTGGAAGCCATGCGCCAGCGCGTCGCCAGCCTGCGCGCCGGTCTGGTCGAAGCCCTGCAGCCTTACGGCCTGAATGAGCGCTTTGCGCATATCGCGCTGCAGCGCGGCATGTTCTCCTACACCGGCCTGAGCCCAACCCAGGTGCAACGCCTGCGTCATGAGTTCAGCGTCTACATGGTCGGCTCAGGCCGGGCGAATATGGCCGGACTCGACGCCGAGCACCTGGATCAGCTGGCCAGCGCCATTTCGCGCGTCTGCAGCAATTGACGCGTACCTGAGTCCCACAGCGACGGGGCTCAGGTAGCAGCATGTGCCGACAAGCTTGCTATAGTCGCCGCACGCCCATCGCACCGAGACGCCCGTGCCCCGCTTGTTGAACTTCGCCTTCCGCCTGTACCAGCGCATCTTGCACAGCCTGGCCCTCTATCCAACGCTGATCGCATTGGGCTTCTTCGTTTTGTGTCTGCTGAGCATGAGCATCGAATACCAGCCCTGGATGATGTCGCTCAAAGGCGAGTTTGATGTCGGCCTGGTGCGCAATGCCGACAATGCCCGCTTGATTCTCGGCACACTGGTCGGCGGCATCCTGTCGCTGATGGTGTTCAGCTTCTCCATGGTCATGGTGGTGCTCAACAATGCCGCCGCCGCGCTGTCACCGCGCGTAGTACCCGGCCTGATCAGCGATAAAAGCCACCAGAAAACCCTGGGTTTCTACCTCGGCACCATCCTCTTCTCGCTGCTGCTGATCACCACGATTGAACTGGACAACTCAACCCAGGTGCCCAGCCTCGGTGTATTGATGGCATTGGCGATGGGCCTCGCCTGCCTCGGCCTGTTTGTGCACTTTATCCACTCGATTTCCCGCTCGATTCAGGTGGAGTACATCCTCAACAACCTGTACCACACCACCCTGGCGAAACTCGCCGCGCGCGAAGCCAAGCTGGCCGCTATCGACGACCTGCCCAGCTGGCCAGAGGATCAAAACTGGCAGGAAATCTGCGCGCAACGCAGCGGTTATTTCAAAGAGCTCAACGTCGACACGATCAACAGCCTCTTGTGTGAGCACGATCTGCGCATGACCGTGATGATCCACCGCGGGTTCTTCGTGATGAGTGGCCGGCCGCTGTTCAAGCTCGACCGCGAGGTCGATCCGGCGATTAGCGATGCGTTGCTCGACTGCTTCGATTTCTTTCTCGAGGAATACGCCCACACCCACTACCTGTTTGGCTGCACGCAGATGTCGGAAATCGCCGTCAAGGCGCTCAGCCCGGGCATCAACGACCCCGGCACGGCGATTACCGCCATCGACCTACTCAGCGTGCTGTTCAGCAAGCGCCTGCCCCTGCCGGACCTGGATGTCACCCTGGCGGACGACGGCCCACCTCGCCTCTGGCATTACGAACTCTCGCTGGATGAGTTGCTGCAACGGGTATTCGGCCCCATTCGCCACTATGGTTGCGCCGATGTGAGTGTGCTGATTGGTTTGCTGCAGGCCTTCAAGAATCTGCTCTACCAGCCGCTGCGCACTACGCAGAAAACCGATCTGCTACGGCATGTGCGCAGCGTGCAGGAAGCCGCCGATCAGCACCTGAGCAACAGCCGCGATCGTGAAGCCATCAACCAGCTGCTCGAACGCATCAACCAGAGCAGTGCAGCCCTGGAGCCTATTGCGCTGCTTGCCATCCCCGGCACTACGAGCGCCGAACAACCTTCGAGCCCTTCGAAGACAACCTTGTAGCGGCCGAGGCCGCGAACGGTATTGGTGCAGCACGGCTTTGCAACGCCCTCGGCACGCGCAAAGCCAACGACTTAAAATATTCAAAGACCGTTTATCTATAAAAATAATCCTTTAATAACAATAACTTAATTAGTTACCTGGCTAAGCATTGGCACCCTTCATGCTTGCACTCAACGGCATTGTCCCCTAGGGTAGGTCGCCATGTGGTCCCTGATTGCCCCTATCAGCTCGTTGCTCGGTGGGGTTGCTTTACTCCTCCTCGGCAATGGTCTGCTCAACACCCTACTGACCCTGCGTGGCGTCGCCGAAGGCTACTCCACCGGGATGCTCGGACTGATTATGTCCGGGTACTTTGTCGGCTTTCTCCTTGGCACCTGGCTAGCGATTCCGCTGGTCCGCCGCGTTGGGCATATCCGTGCGTTTGCCTTTTGCGCCGCCCTCGCCGCCATCACCGCCCTGCTCCATGTACTGATCGTCGACCCCTGGGTCTGGCTGGGCCTGCGCGTGCTCTACGGCCTGGCGCTGGTCAGCCTGTATATGGTGATCGAGAGCTGGCTTAACGCCCAGGTGCCCAATGACAAACGCGGTCAGGTGTTTGCCGTGTATATGGCGGTCAACCTCGGCGCGCTGGCCGCCGCGCAGCAGCTGCTCAATCTGGCCTCCCCGAGCGACTTCGTGTTGTTCGTGCTGGCCGCCATGCTGATCAGCGCGGCCTTGATGCCCATCACCCTGACCCGCCAGGTGCAGCCCAGCGTGCCGGACACCCTGCACACCAACCTGCGCCAGATCGCCGGTATCGCGCCGTTGGCGCTGGCCGCAGCAGGTTTATCCGGTCTGGCTCTCGGCGCGTTCTGGGGCATGGCCCCGGTGTACGCCAGCCTGAACGGCTTCGACGCCACCGGCGTGGGTTTGCTGATGAGTAGCGCGATTCTTGGCGGCGCGTTGTTGCAATGGCCGATTGGCATCTACTCGGATAAACACGACCGCCGCCAGGTGCTGTTCTGGGTAGTCGCGCTGTCAGTAGTGGTCGCCGTGCTGATGAGCCTGCTGCCTGCCGGCCGCCTGCTGCTGGGGCTGATGTTTATCTGGGGAGGCTTGGCCTTTGCCATCTACCCCATCGCCGTGGCGCAGTTGATCGACCAGCTACACAGCGATGAAATTCTCGCCGGCTCCAGCAGTCTACTGATGGTTAATGGTATCGGTTCGGTATGCGGCCCACTGCTCGCCGGCCTGCTGATGCAGCACCTTGGAGCCCAGGCGCTACCACTGTATTTCGCCGTCACCCTAGGCCTGCTCGCGGCGTACACGCTGTACCGCCTGCGCCATGTCAGCGACCTGGTCAGCGCGCCTGCCGGGCACTTTATGCCCATGCTGCGCACCAGCCATACGGTGCTGGAGCTGATGCCCGACACGCCGCCCAGCGACCCCGAACAGCAATCCATGCCTCCAACTGAAGAGGAACCAGAGGCAAAAACCCCGTAGCCATGCGCTGTACTCACGCCCCGCCTGTGAGCACAGCACATGCCTGCCCTTTACCAGCACGTCGGCCCATGTCGGCGCGTCACTGCACCCACTTAACTGGACAGGAAGACAGCGCATGTTACTTGCCACCGATCTCGATGGAACCTTTCTCGGCGGCGATCCCAAGGATCGCCTGAGCCTCTATCAGACCATCGCCGCCCACCCGGAAATCCGCCTGGCTTATGTCACCGGCCGCAGCCTGGAGTCGGTGCTGCCACTGCTGGCAGACCCAACCCTGCCGCAACCGGATTACATCATCTCCGACGTCGGTGCCAGCCTGGTGCATGGCGACAGCCTGCAATCGATTCAGCCGCTGCAAAATGCGGTGGACGCCCTCTGGCCCGGCGAAAGCCAGGTCGCCAGCGCCATCGAGCGTTTTGCCCTGGAGCGCCAGGACGTACCGCAGGTACGCCGCTGCTCCTACTTCTGCAGCCCGGAAGAGGCGGCCAACCCAGCCCTGCTGGAAGCGGCGGACGCCCTGGGTTGCGACCTGCTCTACTCGGCCGAACGCTACCTGGATTTGCTGCCCAGGGGCGTGAACAAGGGCAGCAGCCTGCAAGCGCTGGTCGACTGGCTGGAACTGGACAACGACCAGGTGCTGACCGCCGGCGATACCCTCAACGACCTCTCCATGCTCAGTGGCCAGTTCAAGGGCGTTTGCGTGGGCTCCTCTGAAGAGGGCCTGCTGCAGGCCACCCGCCAGCACTCGCGGGTATTCCATGCCGAGCGCGCTGGTTGCGGCGGCATTCTCGAAGCCTTTGTGCACTTCGGCTTTCTCGGCAAGCAGGGTATCGCCGCCGAAGGCAAGCAAGTCGCCGAGCCGGGCAAGGCCGACCTGGTGATGGTTTACCACCGCCTGCCCTATGAGGAATTCCGCGGTGCCGACGGCAAGCTGCAGCGCCGCCGCCCGACCTCGCCCAACGGCATTATCCCGACCCTGCTGAGCTTTTTCGGCGATGGCCGTTCCGGGTCCTGGATCGCCTGGGCCGAGCATGACGAAAACAGCGGCGAAGCCTTCGACACCCACACCACGGTGGATGCCGAACGCTACCCCAAACTGACCGCCGCGCGGGTGGCGCTGAGCAAGGAAGAAGTCGACATCTTCTACAAGCGCTTCTCCAAGGAAGCCTTCTGGCCGACCCTGCACACCTTCTGGGAGCGCGCGCAGTTTCGCGAGGACGACTGGCAGGTATTCCTCAAGGTCAACCGCGCCTTTGCCGAGCGCACCGCCCTGGAAGCCGCCGAAGGGGCCATCGTCTGGCTGCACGACTACAACCTGTGGATGGTGCCCGGTTACCTGCGCGAACTGCGCCCGGACCTGCGCATCGCCTTCTTCCACCACACCTACTTCCCCTCGGCGGATGTGTTCAACGTGCTGCCCTGGCGCCGGCAGATCATCGGCAGCCTGCTGCAATGCGACTACATCGGTTTCCATATCCCGCGCCAGGTGGAAAACTTCGTCGATGCCGCCCGCGGCGTGATGCCGTTGCAGACCATCAGCCGGCAGAACTGCGCACCGCGCTTTATCACCTATGGCTGCGCCGTGGGCCTGGAGCGCATGACCACCGCCGTGGACACCGGCAGCCGCGTGGTCAAGCTCGGTGCCCATCCGGTGGGCCTGGATATCGAGCGGGTGCGCAACGCCCTGGCTGCGCCGAAGATCAAGGAAATGATGGAGCGCCTGCGCGCCGAACTGAGCGGCGTCAGGTTGATTCTCTCGGTGGAACGCCTCGACTACACCAAGGGCATCCTGGAAAAACTCAACGCCTACGAACGCCTGCTGGAAGAAAACCCCGAGCTGCTGGGCAAGGTCACCCTGGTCACCGTCTGCGTGCCGGCAGCCAAGGAAATGACCATCTATGACGAACTGCAAGGGCAGATCGAACAAGCCGTGGGCCGTATTAACGGCCGCTTCGCGCGCATCGGCTGGACGCCGCTGCAGTTCTTCTTCCGCAGCCTGCCGTTCGAGGAAGTCAGCGCCTGGTACGCCATGGCCGACGTAATGTGGATCACCCCGCTGCGCGACGGCCTCAACCTGGTGGCCAAGGAATTCGTTGCCGCCCAAGGCCTGCTCGGAGGCAGCGGCGTGCTGGTGCTATCGGAATTCGCCGGGGCCGCCGCCGAACTCAAGGGTGCCCTGCTGACCAACCCCCACGACCCCATGGACATGGCCCAGACCTGCTACCTGGCCCTGAACATGCCCAGGGACGAGGCCCAGGCGCGCCTGCGCGAGCTGTTCGATATCGTCAGTTACAACGATATCCGCCGCTGGGGCGACGAGTTCCTCGCCGGGGTCAACGAACTGGGCGAGGACCGGCTGGAACAGGCCCTGGGCCTGGCCAATATGTAGGGTTTCAGGAAGGCTATATACCCGTTACGTGTTGAAGCCTGTGAACCGCAAGATGATGTCTAGAGTGCGCTGACTCGTAGGGTGGGTCGGGCCGCGCAGGTTAGCGACGCCCCAACACCGTCCGAAAATCCACCCGCGAAAGTGGCGCGGCGCGTAACCCACCAGCCAATGCAACGCGTTGCGCCGATGGTGGGTTACGCCGCGTGCCGGGTGATGTGATGCTTGGCAATCCCCACATGCGGCTAACCCACCCTACGAAGGCTGCTTGCAACAAGTAATTGGGACATAGCCTTCAGGAAGGCGTGACGGCCCGCCGTTGTAGGGTGCGCCGTGCGCACCAAGTACCCGCAGTTTTTGACTAGTAGCCGCCTGCACCATAGGAGCGGCGCAGCTTTGCGTATTTTCTGTTTCGACGCGGCATGCCCGCCCAGAAAAGCAGCGGGCACCTCTATCGGCGCAGCCTAGGGGCACTTAGCCCATCTGGCTGTCCACCTCGCAGTTGATCATCCAGGACACCCCGAAACGATCAGTGAACATGGCGAAAAGCGTGGCCCAGAAGGTCTGCTGCAGCTCCATCTGCACCGAGCCGCCAGCCGATAGCGCGGCATACAACCGCTCAGCCTCGGGGACGTTGCCCACCTGCAGGGAAATCGAGCAGCCCTTGATCCCTTCATGGGGGTGCATCGGCAAGCTGTCGGAGGCCATCAGCAACTGGTCGTCCACCTTCAGGCAGGCATGCATGATGCGCTGCTGGTATTCGGCTGGAGCTTCCATATCCTCCGGGCTGTCGGCGTAGCGCATCATTTCCAGGGTGCCGCCCAGGCACTCGGCGTAGTAATTGAAAGCGGCCTCACATTGGCCGTCGAACATCAGATAGGCATGAATCTTCATCGCAACTCTCCTTAGTTTTCGCTGCTAATGCGCGCACGAATACGTTCTTCCTGCTCGCGCAATTCGGGGGTGAATTCGGTACCGAAGTCCTCGGCCTCGAAGATCTGCCGGATCTCGATTTCCGAGTCGCCGGGCATGGGATTGGGGCAGCGCCTGACCCACTCGATGCAGGCCTCAAGCGACGCTACCTGAAAGATCCAGAAGCCGGCGATCAGCTCCTTGGTCTCAATAAAAGGGCCATCGACCACCGTGCGCTGGTTGCCGGAGAACTTCACCCGCGCGCCCTTGGCGCTGGGCTGCAGCCCTTCGCCGGCGAGCATCACGCCGACCTCCACCAGTTCCTCGTTGTAACGGCCCATGGCCGCCAGCAACTCTTCGCTGGGCATCACCCCGGCTTCTGAATCCGCAGTGGCCTTGACTATCACCATAAAACGCATCGCCTTTCTCCTTGTTCGGCTCGAAAAACCGCAAGCAGGGTGCGCTATGCGCCCTACTGCAGACAGCGAACCCGTGGCAGGGTTCTAAACCATAGTCGAGCGAGCGACGGAGGAATCGACAGTCGTCGGAAAAATCTTTCAGGCGAGTTGCAGTGCGGCTTTTAGCGCAGAGAGAAAAGACCCAGGTTGCTCCAGCATCATCAGATGGCCAGCGTCGGCGATCAGCGTATGGCTGACGGCGGCCTGCTCAGCCCATTGCGGTACATGCCAGCCGGCGCGCGAACGCACCCCGGCCAGCAAGTGCACGGGATGACTGACGAAGACCCGGCGCAGGGCAGCCTGATAGCTCGCCGGTGCGGTCAGCTCGACCACCGAGCGCGCCATGGCCTGCAGCGTGCTGGCCGGCTGCTGGGCCAGCCAATGCTCGGCAATCGCCAGGCTGCGAGCATCGGCGTTGACCCCAGCGCGCTCCAGCCAGGCGGCCGGCTCGGCGCGATAACCCTCGAGCATGACGCAGGCTTCGGCCGCCGGCATACGCGCCACCGCAGCCGACCAGAAGGCATCGTCGAGACTGAAGTTACCCTCCACGCTGACCAGGCTGCGCACCTGCTGGCCATGGGCCTGGGCGAACAGCATCGCAACCACCCCACCCACCGAATGGCCAACCAGATGCACCGCCTCGCCGGGGAAATGCCGCTCGATCAGCCGCTGCAGATGCTCCACCTGCGCCGGCAGATCGATAGCCTCAGGCGGCACCTCGCGCTGCGTACCATAACCGAGCAGATCGGGGGCCAGCGCCCGCCCCGGGGCGAAGGCGGCGGTTATATCGGGTAGCTGTAGCGTGCCGATCAGACCGTGGATAAAGACGACGGGGCTAGACATTAGAGAATCCTTTCAGGGCCAGCAGACGAAATAGCGAGCTTACATCCGCAGCCTGCCAGCAGGACACAGAACGCGCACCCAGAATATGCCACGCGGCAGGCGAGACGCTCAGCAGTTAACCCCCATTAATACTGCTGAGCGGCGGCCGCGGAGATCAGCCTCCGCTCCACTCTACCCAGGGCTAAACTCCGAAGTCAGCCCCACTCGTGGAGACTCAGGATGACCAGCAAAAACACGATCTGCCTCTGGTATGACAGCAGCGCACTGGAGGCGGCGACCTTCTATGCAGAGACCTTCCCGGACAGCACAGTGGTGGCCGTCCACCACGCCCCTGGCGACTACCCCGCCGGCAAGCAGGGCGATGTACTGACGGTCGAATTCAGGCTAATGGGCATCCCCTGCCTCGGCCTGAACGGAGGCCCTGCGTTCCAACACAACGAGGCGTTCTCGTTCCAGGTCGCGACCGATGATCAGGCCGAAACGGACCGCTTGTGGGGCGCAATCATCGACAATGGCGGCCAGGCAAGCGCATGTGGCTGGTGCAAGGACAAGTGGGGAATCTCGTGGCAGATCACCCCACGTATCCTGACCGCCGCCATAACCAGCCCAGATCGAGCGGCAGCCAAGCGTGCGTTCGAGGCCATGATGGACATGACCAAGATCGACATTGCAAAGATCGAGGCGGCGCTAAAGCCCTGAACGCCGATGCTTGGAGCCATATGTGCGGGTACGTCGAAAGGCTGACCCGGGCCCGTTCCGGGTGCTTGCAGGTCGGTGACTGGCGAGCCGTTTTGGCCCTTCGTGACGGGTAGAAAGGGGCCAAAAGCAGCCAGTCGTATCTGGTGGTTTCCGGCCAATCGGGTATGACCAACGTTGTTAAAACTAGCCACTGTCCATGGCTACCAGATTCTTTCTCAGGAATTCCAAAAAAGCCCTTACTTGTTTCCGCGTTGTGATTAAAGGGCTCTTAGATCCATTTCGGCCTGCGCCTTTCTGTTAAAGGCAACTTGTAGGCGCTCATTGTGGCGACGCTGTGTGTTGTCGACCCGCGACTTGACGCTCTGGAGCTTGTGCAGCCCGTCTCGCATCTTGCGCTCGATGTCCTGTCGGATCGAAACGTACTTCTGCTGGATCTTGCGCCGGTCCACATCGGTCACGCCGTGAGCTGGATTGAACTTGAAGACCCGCTCTTTCTCCTTGCGCCAGTCGACCAGGGTACGGGTGAGCACTTCGCCGAAGCCGCGAATCTTAATTATCCGGTTCCACTCAATGTCGGCAGCCGTCTCGATGCCGAAGCTGCGCAGGGTCGTCAGTTTCGTCTGCCCTATGCCATTAAGCTTGGCCTTGTCGATGTAATACTTATCGAGAAACTCATTTAGCTGGCGCTGGTGCGCCTGCTTCGGCAAGTCAACCAATGCTCTTTGCTCTTCGGCGGCTACACCATCGAAGCGATTCTTGAGTTTGCCCACCTCTGCGATTATGTGACGCGCCTCTGTAATGCCTGCCTCACGCTCCATTTGCTCGATGATGTTTTTCAGTTCGGCTTCAGCAGCGGAAAGCTCCTGGCGGCGTCGCCGGCGTTCGGCATTTACGGCTTCCTCCCCAAAGTTTGCGATCTGGTAAAGCAGGAACCCGCCAATTATCAGCCATAGCATAATGAGCTTCGGTGCCTCATCCGCAATGGCAAAGAACGCAAAAACCACCCCAGCATAGCCGATCCACTTCAGCGGCTTCTCGATAGCACCCGGGGGCGAAGCTGCGGGTGTAAGCGTTCGCGCATGAGCCGGCGGCGAGAAGATTGACGCTGGAAGCTGTACCGCCTGGATAGCAGCCCAGAGCTTGTTCATATCGCCGGTGAAGATCGGTATCGGACCTCCTGCGGTTACAGCGACGGTGAAGTAGATGACGCCCTGAGTATCAAGGGAACACCAGGGGCAGGTATGTAGATCCTTGTAGTAGTGATGTTGCTTATGGCTAGAACAGACCTTTAGGTTATCTTTGAGATGGTCCATGGCATCGACCCACTCTTTGGCGGTGGGACGACGAGCATTTCGGCCTTCCTCTGTGAAGGCAATATCGAACATCTTAGCGATGCCAGGCGGGACGATGGACAGCGGGATCGATCGCGGTGGCGGTAGCAGGTGGCGATTGTTGGCGCTGGGGGAGTAAGCAAAGCGCAGTTGCTTGATGCTGTCCTCAAGTGAGTCCCCCACACCGTTCTTCTGCGGAACGCCAGCGAACGGGTGACGGCCGCCGAATAAAATATGGAAGATCAGCAGAGCCAGGCCGAAGCAGTCATGGTTCGGCGAACGGACCACGCCCTTGAACGATGAGATGCCCTGTAACTCCGGCGGAGTGAAGTGCGCGACCCCGACTTCACATAAGTGCTTGTGACCTAGGAAATCGATTTGATAGGAGTCACAGTCGATCAGCACCACCTTGCTCTTCGCACTGACGAACGCGTTCCCTTGGTTTACGTCACCTAGGACATGACCGTGTTCGTGAACAGAGTGGAAGGCTGCAGCGAGGTTTCGTGCAACGTAGACTAGGAAGTTCCAGCCCCACTCGGGGTGGTCCTGACGCCTGTGGGCCGGACTATAGACCTCGTGTAGCGGTGTCATACCCGCCACCTTGGGCATGAGAAAACCCGCGACCTTACCGCTCTTCTGCTCGGTCAAGACCTGCATCGGCCAAGTAGCAAAGTTCAGAAGTTTGGCATTACCGCATTTCACCATCTCCCGGATCTTGTTTTGCTTCGAAGTATCCGGCGCTTGGTGGTAGATCTTAGCTACCACATCATTACGGCTGGTTACCTCGAATACCGATCCTTCACCACCTTCCCCTAGCTTGGTGCCAAGGCGTAGCGAGTTTCCTTGAGAGTCTACAACTACTGGAACCATCTCATCCCCGCCAGACAGCAACAACCATCGACTTGTCGTCGTCTGTCCTCATGTTGACTTGCTCGCTGCTGAGGAACCGGACTAGCGCTGGTTCAAGCTGGGATCGTTTGGCCTCATCCATCGTGGTCAACACCCCGAAAAAAGGTGCAAAGAAGGGTTCATGAGGCTTCTGATCAACTAGGTTGATGGCCAGTCGCTGAACCCCATCTGAGAAAACGGCTGCACGCTCAACATGGCCTACAAATGGCTTAGTTTCGAGATGATCAATGGCATCTTCATCAGTCACGAAGTAGGTCATGTTTGCATACTCACCGCCCATAGGGGAGATTGCCAACTCCAGTCCGTTGCCGATATCCAGGACGATGCCGCCGTCACCGATCTGGAAGGTCAGTGTGCCCAAGTCAGAACTGATCAGGCCGAGAAAGGTGCAAGCAAAGTCGCGGGCAGTCTTTCCTTCAGCTGCCGCAGCCGAGTAGATTCGCTCGCGAATGGTCTTAATGAACTCCACGGCTAGAAGGTCGGACAGACCGAACTCTGGCTCATGCATCAGAGTGTCGAAATAGGCCTGCGCCGCTTCGATAGCCATCTCCGCACCTTGCTCGGCGCACTCTGCACTGCCAGCCCCATCGGCCACGAATATTGCCAACCAGGGGCGGGAGTCCTGGTAATTTATGGAGGCAACACATCGATCCTGACAAGGCATATCTGCCTCGATGTGGGACGTGCCTGCTACAGAGGCGCTGACATGTTCCCAGCTCAAACGGAGGCCCACCCGGCCGGTGAGGTCAGAGGCACCTCAGTGCCAGGAGTGGACTGAGAAACGGACTTCATGGAGGCGGACAGCCACTTGAACAAGTCGCGAAACTTTAGGCCCTGCAACTGGAGAGGTTCGCGAACGCTGATTTGGCTTAGAATCTCAATGTTCGCACCCTGTACGCCTACAGCGAAGAAAGCGAACTTTTTGTTTTCCTCACCATCGCGCACACGCTGGGCCGCGGAATGCCACTCATCGGTGGGGCCGCCGTCAGTGATCAGGAACACCCATGGGCGATAAAACGGAACACCGTTGGCACGGTACTCAGACTTACGCTGCTCGATCATGTCTAGGCCCACTCGGATGGCCTCGCCCATTGGGGTCTGGCCCTGAGCATGCAGGGACGGTGCGTTGAAAGCGCCGGCGGCGGTAAAGGGGGTCACCATCTGTACCGGGCCGAAAGTCACGATGCCGACCTCAACGCGCTTCATGGCCAAACTGTCGACAGCCAGCTCATCCTGGAACTGCTGCAGGCCAGCATTTAGTTCATTAATGGGCTGTCCATTCATGGACCCCGAGACATCGAGCAACAGAAGGCAGGGAACGCGGGGCTCCGCGTTCATGGCGAAATCGTTGACATTGAAATCCAGTTGGTCAGTCATGGCTCTCTCCTTGGAAAATCCGGGGAGCACCTATCAAGCGCTCCCTGCTCAGCTGATCGCGGATGGTAGTCATAAATAGAGCGCACGTACATTTCAAATGACTGCCCTACTAGAATTCAGCTCTAAAGGCTGTGGCCATTCATTAAGTGGTTTTTTGGGGGGGGTACGGTAGTAAGCACAGACGCCGTAATTAATGTTTGAGTCGGCCTTAGTTTTTTAGATATGTGTGACAGACCGCTTTTGGCCGATTCTGTTGAAAAAGTCGGTTTCAGAGAGAACTACTTTTCGGGGGCTCAAAAACGCTCGGTTTCGGCGTTGCTACGTGAAAACCAAGACAGCTCCGTCTTCTGCGCGAACCAGATTTCAACGTCGCTAACGCTCTTTCATGGGCAAAAGTCGCGACGGGACTTTTTCAACAGAATCGGCCGCTTTCTGCCTGGCGAGCTCAGCGCAATCTTCAGCGCCCAACCAGATTGGTTCCCGGTAGCTGCCACCCCCAACAGCAAGCAGCACCTCATCCATCGCGCCGATCAGGCCGAGGCGCTGCAGGTGCCGATACCGTGGGGCGCGGCGCGAAAGGACGGCAGGCGTTCGGCGCGTGCCGAGAGCTCGGCCAACGCCGGATACTGCACCGGTTCGATCAGCTCGGGCAGCATCTGCACTGCGAACTGCCAAGCCACCGCGGTGGTCAATACTGCCTGGTCGATAGTCGCCTCGTTCAACTCAGGCACCCGCCCCGCCCACTCATCCTGCAGCGCCTGGCAAGCCGCCCGCAGCTGGCCGACCACCCGATCCAGCCAGGGCTGGTGCAATTTTTCCTGCGGTCGCAGATTGTGCTCGTAAACCACCTGCACGCTTTTCTCACAGGCGGCCAGCGCCAGGCCGATGATGCGCAGCGTTCGCACTCTGTCCGCCAGCCCACTTGGCATCAGGCTTCGGGGAGCGGCCAGGGTTTCGGCGTAGTCGAGAATCAACCCGGAGTCCATCAGCACGGTGCCGTCGTCGCAGATCAGCGTCGGTGCCTTGACCAGCGGGTTGATCCGCTGGAACTCGGCGAAGGTGCTGAACACCGAGAGCGCCCGATGCTCGAAGCGCAGTTCAAGCAACTGCAGGGAGATCGCCACACGGCGGACGTAGGGTGAGTCGAGCATTCCGATCAATTGCATGGTGGCTCCTTGCGCACAAGAGGGTAGCGCCGCAGCTTACCCCGTAGGGCACGCCGCGCGCACCACTGCTCCTGGCCCTGGCACACGCGGTCTCCACGCCCCTGGTCTCAGCCGTAGATCGCCGGCTCGCGGTAGTGCCTTGGGCAGGCCTGGCCGTTGGCGCGGAACAGGTGGCATTTGCTGGCCATCAGGCCGGCGGCGAAGGTCTGCCCGACCGCGACCCGCAGGTTGCCGTCGCCGCGGACCGTGACCATCTCATCGACCCCTTCCAGGGTCAGGTAGATCAGGTTGTGGTCGCCCAGGCGCTCGGCCACGGCGACCTCGCCGTGGAAGGCAAAATCGGCCTGTTCGGGGGCGACGAAGTGCTCCGGGCGCACGCCCAGGGTCATCTCCTCGCCGACTTCCACGGCGCTGCCGTCGACCAGTACCGGCATGCGGTAGCCGCCGGGCATCTCGATCTCCACCGCCTCGCTGCTGGCACTGAGAGCCCTGACCTTGAGGAAGTTCATCTGCGGCGAGCCGAGGAAGCCGGCGACGAACTGGCTCTGCGGATAATGGTAGAGCTGCAGCGGCTGGCCGATCTGGACGATCTCTCCGGCGTTGAGCACGACGATCTTGTCGGCCATGGTCATGGCTTCGACCTGATCGTGGGTGACGTAGACCATGGTGGCCTTGAGGCGCTGGTGCAGGCGCGAGATCTCGATGCGCATCTGCACCCGCAGGGAGGCATCGAGGTTCGACAGCGGCTCGTCGAACAGGAACACCTTGGGCTCGCGCACCAGGGTGCGGCCGATGGCCACTCGCTGACGCTGGCCACCGGAGAGGTCCTTGGGCCGGCGTTCGAGCAACTGGTCGAGCTGCAGGATGCGCGACACCTCGTCGACCTTGCGCTGAATCACGCCCTTGTCGACCTTGGCCAGCTTGAGGCCGAAGGCCATGTTTTCGGCGACCGTCATATGCGGGTAGAGGGCATAGGACTGGAACACCATGCCCACCGACCGGTCCATCGGCGGCAGCTCGTTGACCCGTTGGCCGTCGATCAGCAGGTCGCCGGAACTGATGTCCTCCAGGCCCGCGATCAGCCGCAGCAGGGTCGACTTGCCGCAACCGGAAGGACCGACAAAGACCACGAACTCGCCGTCCTCGATGTCCAGATTGATATCGCGGGTAATCGCGGTGCCGTCGTAGCTCTTGCAGATATTGCGCAGGGTGAGACTAGCCATATGATTTCTCTCGAACAGGGCCCGGCCGAATCGCTTCGGCCAGACCGGAACCCTTTATAAACGTGCTGGAGCCAGCTTGCTGGCGATCTGTCGTTCTGATCGCCAGCCAGGACTAGGCGTCCCCCTGGCTCCTACATACATAGCCGCCATCACCCCAGCAGGCGGGCGAAACCGAAACCGTGAGCCGGCAAGTTTACCCAGCTGCCGAGAAACTCGGCAGCGCTGGCCGGCACCCCTTCCAGGGGTTCGACCATCAACGGCAGGTCGTAACGGCGCGGCGCGGCACTCATATTGAACAGACACAGCCAGGCTTGCTCACCCAGCCGGCGCTCGAACACCAGCAGGCCGTCATCGTGATAGCGCATGGTGATCGAGCCTTCGGTCAACAGCGGCTGCTGCTGACGCCAGGCGAGAAACTGCCGGTAGCTGTTGAGCATCGACTGCGCATCCTGCTCCTGCACATCCACCGCCAGCGCTCGATGACTCTCGGCCAGCGGCAACCAGGGCTGCTGCGCGGAGAAGCCGGCATAGTCGCCCTCACGGGTCCAGGGCATCGGCGTGCGGCAGCCATCGCGGCCCTTGAAGTCCGGCCAGAAGCGGATGCCATAGGGGTCGACCAGGTCCTCATAGGCCAGCTCGGCTTCGCCCAGGCCCAGCTCCTCGCCCTGGTACAGGCAGACGCTGCCGCGTAGCGACAGCAGCAAGGCCATCAGCATGCGCGCGCGCGCCTGGCTTTCCTCGCCGGCCAGCGCCCAGCGGCTGATTACCCGCACCACGTCGTGGTTGCCCACCGACCAGCAAGGCCAGCCGTCGCCCAGCTCGCGCTCGATATTCTCCACCGTGTGGCGGATAAACGCCGGGCTGCACTGGGCGGTCAGCAGGTCAAAGGAATAAGCCATATGCAGGGTGTTGCCGCCGCCGGTGTAGGCGGCCATGGTGCGCAGGGAATTGTCGCAGCCGATCTCCGCCACCGTGGCCGTGCCCGGATATGCCTCCATCAGCGCACGCAGGCGGCGCAGAAAGGAGAGGTTTTCCGGCTGGGTCTTGTCGTACAGATGGCGCTGGTAGGCGTAGGGGTTGTCGGCGCGCACACCGATGCCGCCTTCGCGGATATCCGGGTTCGGCGGATTGCTGCGCAGCTGCTGGTCATGGAAGTAGAAGTTGGCTGCATCCAGGCGAAAGCCATCGACCCCCAGTTCGAGCCAGAAGCGCATATCGTCGAGCAACTGCTGCTGCACCGCCTCGCAATGAAAGTTCAGGTCCGGCTGGCTGGCCAGGAAGTTGTGCAGGTAGTACTGCTTGCGCCGGCCGTCCCAGCTCCAGGCGGAACCGCCGAACACCGACAGCCAGTTGTTCGGCGGCGTGCCGTCCGGGTTGGGCTCGGCCCAGACAAACCAGTCGGCCTTGGCGTTGTTGCGGCTGCTACGGCTCTCCTTGAACCACTCATGCTGATCCGAGCAGTGGTTGAGCACCTGATCGATGATGATGCGCAGGCCGCGCTCGTGGGCGGCGGCGACCAGCGTCTGGAAGTCCTGCAGAGTGCCGAACAGCGGATCGACCCCGCGGTAGTCGCTGACGTCGTAGCCAAAATCCTTCATCGGCGAGGTGAAGAACGGCGACAGCCAGATGGCATCGACATTCAGGCTGGCGATGTAATCGAGCTTGAGCAACACACCGGGCAGATCGCCGACACCGTCGTCGTTGCTGTCGTAGAAACTGCGCGGGTAAACCTGATAGATGACGCCACCGCGCCACCAGTCCTTGCGGATAACAGCCATACATCAAAGCCTTATATGTTCGTAATGACGGCTTCACTCTAGGCAAGCAGGACTTCCGTCACATCCTCCCCGCCGGGCTTTTCACGGGCGTAGCTTGCGGACGCCGAGGGGGAGGAGTTTTTGCCCCGTAGGGTGCGCGCCCCGATGGGAAAATTGCGGTGGGTCCAGAACCCTCATCCGAACGCGGCCCGCCCCAACCCCTCTCCCGGAGGGAGAGGGGTGCCTCTATTACTCGCCCTGAATCTTGCTCAACAAACTGCGCGCCAGCTGCACCGCCTCGCTGCGCTGGGTGATGGCAAGCTTCTGGTAGAGGCTGCGGATATGGGTCTTGATGGTGGTTGGGGCGACGTTGAGGTGCTCGGAGATCTGCTCGTTGGACAGCCCGGCGTGGATCAGGCTGAGCACCTGCCATTCGCGCCGGGTCAGCGGTGAATGGCGGATCAGCTCCGGCACGTCGGGGCGGTTGATGATGTCCTGGATCACCGCCTCGTCGAGGGTGATGCGGATCGCCCGGCTGAAGTCGCGCTGCTGCTGGGCCAGCTGGATCAAGCGGTCGGCGCGCTGGCTTTCCAGCTCGTCGAGCTGGCGTTCGTGCTGCAGGCCCTTGAGCATCGCGATCAGCGGTTTGCCGATGCGCAGGAAGCTGCCTATCACCCCGGTGCTGCTGGCCAGGCGCAGAGCCTGGTGCAGATGGTCGAGGGCCGCCTGGCGCTCTTCGCGCTGCCAGAACAGCTGGGCCTGGAGGATATGGTTGCGGTTCTGGTCCATCACCAGCTGATGGCGTTCGGCATCCACCTGCAACTGGCGCAGGATCGGCAGCGCACGCTCGCCCTGGTTCAACGCCAGGTAGGCGCGCACATGGTTGCGCGCATTGCCCTGGGCGAAGTGGTTGGCCCCAGGTTTGAGCGGCGGCGCGGTGCTCAGCCACTGCTGGATGCTGTCCTTGTCCTGGGTCGAGTCCCAGTAGGTGAGCATCACCGCATGGGCATTGGCCAGCCAGTCGATATGGTAGTTGTCGCCGGCCAGCAGACTCTGGATCTTGCCGATATAGTCGGCGCACACGCTCTGCTGGCCACGGGCGTGGGCGACCCGAGCGAGCAGCACATAGCACTGCAGAAACCAGTGATCGCCCACCGCATCGAGAATCTCCAGGCCCTGCAGGGCGCACTGCTCCACCGCATCCAGATGGTGCCATTCGAGCAACACCTGGCCACGTACGCGGTGGATAAATTCCATGATCGGGGTCACCGGCAGCTGTTCCTGCTCGATGTACTGCAGCGCCCGTTCCTGCAGGTTGTAGGCCTTCTGCAGATGGCCCTGGGCGATGGCGATTTCCGACAACTGGCCAAGACACCACAGCACCGGGTGAGTGGCATCGATCTGCTGCGCGCGGCGTACGGTTTCCTCGTGTTGCTGCTGAGCCTGCTGCAATTCACCCTGGACGAAATGCACCTCGGCCAGTACCGACATCGCCGCCACCCGCGAGGTGCGCATGGTCAGCGGCTCGAAGGCCAGGGAGTCACGGGCGAAGGCCACGGCCTGCTGCAGGTCGCCCTGATTGATCGCCACCTGGGCACGCACGGCCTTGAAATCGGCTTCGATGCGCTGCCACTGCCCCGGGGTGTGCAGGCCCTTCTGCGCCGCTTCGCCGGCCTGCAGCCAACGCTCGACCTGGTCGCTCTGGTACTGGTTCTGCGAGGCCCAGGCCTGCAACAGGGTGAACAGCGGCGACTCGGCGATGGCGCTTTCCGGCAACACCGCCAGGCAGCGTTGCAGCAGGGCCAGGCGGCCCTGGCGATAGAACTGGCGACCGTGGCTCTGCAGCACCTGGGTGATGCGCTGCGGATCATGGGCGAGTACCGCATGGCGCGCCGCCTCCTCCGGCATCTTCTCTTCCAGCAGCGCCTCGGCGGCGCGCAGGTGCAGTTCGGCGACCCGCTGCGGCTGGTGGGTGCTCAGCTCGTTCTGCAGAAAGCAGGCGAATAGCGGATGGTAGGCGAACCACTGGCGCAGGCTGTCGACAGGCTGGATAAACAGGCCGGCACGTTCCAGTGCCTCAAGCATCTCGCGGCCGTTACAGCTCTCGGTCAGACGGTCGGCCAGGGCCGCGCTAAAGCGCTCGAGCAGGCAGGTGGCCTGGAGGAATTCCTGGGTCGGCGCGTCCAGCCCGTCGAGCACCTGTTCGCGCAGGTAATCGCGGATATAGGGATGACCAAGCTGCAGGCTTTCGAGAAACAGGTCCATGCCGCGCCCGGTCTGCACCTCCTGCTGGGCCAGTTGCAGGGCGCAGGGCCAGCCGCCGATACGCCGGTTGAGGCGCTCGACCTGCTCGCGGTTGATCGCAATCGGCAGGCCCAGCGCCAGCAGTTGCTGCACCTCGTCGTGCTCGAAAGCCAGCAGGCCGGCATCCAGCGCCAGCAGCTGACGCTTGACCCGCAGTTCGGCGACGCCGAGCTCCGGCAGACCGCGGCTGCACACCAGCAGGGTCAGCCACGCCGGGCTGTTGCGCAGGAAGAAGCGCAGCGCGGCGATCAGCTCGGGGTTGTGCAGCACCTCGAACTCGTCAAGCACCAGCAGCAGCGGCGAGTGCTCGGCCGGCAACTCGGCGAGCAGGCAGGTAAGCAGGCCGTCGAGGTCCTCCTCGCCCCGCTCGGCACGGGCCAGGCTTTGCGCACAACCGCCGTCGAGGCGGGCATGCAGGGCGTTGAGCAGGTAGCGGCCGAACTGCCGCGGATTGTTGTCCTTGTCATCCAGGTTGACCCAGGCCACCACACCGGCAAAGGCCGCTGCCCACTGGCTGGCCAGCACCGTCTTGCCGAAACCGCTGGGGGCCTGCAGCACGGCCAGGCGAACCTGGGGCAGGCGTTGCAGCCACTCGTCGAAACGCGGCCGGGTGAGCAGCCCGGGATGCAGGGCCGGCGCACAGAGCTTGGCCGGAATCAGCGGCAGTGGTTGAGCTAATGCAGCATTCATACAATCACTCCCGTTAATTGTCGTTGTATCGGGTAGTGCGAAATCTTACCTGAGGTCGAGCGCAGCGGCAGCGCCGCTCGGGATGCGCCGCGGTATGAACTGTAGGAGCGGGCCATGCCCGCGAAAGCTCGACGGCTTCGCGGGCATGGGACTGGGCGTCGCCCCCGCCCCTACATAGAGATCAGCGAACGTAGGATGGGTGAAAACCCATCAATCGCGGTGATGGATTTTCACCCATCCTACCCCTTCACTCCGCCCGCAGTCAGGCCACCGACTATCCACTTCTGGCAATAGAGGAACACCGCGGTGATCGGCAGGCCGGAGAGCACGGCGGCGGCGGCGAAGTCGCCCCACAGGTAGTTCTGCTCGTAGAGGTACTGCTGGGCACCCACCGACAGGGTCAGTTTGTCCACGTCCATCAGCAATACCGAGGCAATCGGGTATTCGGTGATGCTGGTGATAAAGGCGAGGATAAACACCACGGCGAGGATCGGCACGCTCATCGGCAGGAGGATATGCACGAAGGCTTGCCAGGTGGTCGCGCCGTCGACGATGGCGGCCTCCTCCAATGAGGCGTCGATGCTCTCGAAGTAGCCCTTGATGGTCCAGATATGCAGGGCCATGCCGCCCAGCGAGGCGACTATCACCGCGCCATGGCTGTTCACCCCGAGCCAGCCGGCATGCTTGCCGAGCTGGTCGAACAGGGCATAGATGGCCACCAGCGACAGCACCGGCGGGAACATCTGGAAGATCAGCATGCCCTTGAGGATCGGCCCCTTGCCGGCGAAGCGCATGCGCGCGAAGGCGTAGGCGCTGGTGGTCGACAACATCAGGATCAGCAGCGAGCTGATCAGGGCGATCTTCAGCGAGTTCCACAGCCAGGTCAGCACCGGGAACGGCGGGTTGAGCACCGTGCCGTTGTCCAGGGTGTAGGGAATGCCCAGGGCCAGCGACCAGTGTTCCAGGGTTGGCTGGTCCGGCAGCAGGCTGCCGGTGGCGAAGTTGCCCTCGCGGAAGCTGATCGACACCACCATCAGCAGCGGAAACACGATCAGGGCGATAAACCCGAGCAGCCCGGCGTGGGTCAGCCAGAGGCGGTATTTCACGGATTGCGGTTGCACCATGGCCATGGCGGGCCTCCTCAGACTTTGACTTTCGAGAGTTTCAGGTTGAGCCAGGCCATACCGCCGACCACCAGGAAGATCAGGGTGGCGATGGCCGCCGCCAGGGCGAAGTTCTGCCCGGAGTCCTGGAACGCGATGCGGTAGGTGTAGCTCACCAGCAGGTCGGTGGTGCCGGCTGGGGTGGTCGCGCCGATGATGTCCGGACCGCCGCGGGTCAGCAGGGTAATCAGCACGAAGTTGTTGAAGTTGAAGGCGAAGCTGGCGATCAGCAGCGGTGCCAGCGGCTTGATCAGCAGCGGCAGGGTGATCTTCAGCAGGTTGTCCAGGGGCGTCGCGCCATCCATCGCCGAGGCTTCGTAGAGGTCGCGCGGAATCGCCTGCAACAGGCCCATGCTCAGCAGCAGCATGTAGGGATAACCGAGCCAGGTGTTGACGATCAGGATCATGCTGCGCGCCAGGGTCGGGTCACTGAACCAGTCCGGACGCACGCCGAACAGGCTGTCGAGCAGCAGGTTGATCTCGCCGAAGTTCTGGTTGAACAGGCCGCGAAATACCAGGATCGAGATAAAGGCCGGCACCGCATAGGGCAGGATCAGCATGACCCGGTAGAACGCCTTGCCGCGCACCAGGTCCCACTGCAGCAGGCTGGCCAGCACCAGACCCAGCGCCAGGGTAAAGAGCACGGTGAGGCCGGCGAAGGCCACGGTCCAGACGAAGATTTCGAGGAAAGGGTCGCGGATGCTCGGCTCGCTCAGCACCCGGGCGAAGTTGCTCCAGCCGGCATACACGGTGAAACCGGGAGCCACCTTGTTGCCGTGGCTGTCGATATAGAAGCCGCTGCCCTGATCGGCCTCCAGGCGCTCATTGCTGCGGGTATTGAGCAGGTCGCCGTTTTCCAGCAAACGGTACAGCGGCTTGACCGCCGCCACCTCGCGCAGACCATAGAGGCGCAGCAGCTCGCCCTGGGTGCCGCGCAGCACCCACTGTTCCAGTTCGGCGCGGCGCTGGATCACCTCGCGCAGCGGCAGGGCTTCGGCCAGGCTCACGGCGCTGTCCGGCAGCAGCTCCAGTGGTTCGCTGAGCAGCGGATCGCCCTGCAGCGGCGGCGAAACAAACACGCCCTGCTCGCCCTGGTCCACGCGCAGACGCAGTGCGCCGTCCTGATCAGGGTGTAGGCTGAAGGCAAAGCGCTCGCCGGCCAGGTAAGTCTGCTTCAGGTGATAACGCTGCACCTGCTCGAAACTCAGCAAATTGGTCGCGCTGTAGTTGGTAAAGCCGATGCCCACCGTGTACAGCAGCGGAAAGATCACAAACACCAGCATGCCCGCCACCGCCGGGTAGATATAACGGTGGGCATAGGCCTTCTTGCTGATAAACACGTAACTGGCGATACCCGTCACCACCAACCCGAGCAAGGCGAAGGCGACCTGCTGCTGGGCGTAAAGCGCCACCACCAGGTACAGCGCCAGGGCGTTGAACAGGCCCCAGACAGACCAGCGCAGGGGCTGACGCAGGTAGGCAAAAGCGGATGGTCGGGTCATGGCAGGGCTGACCGGAGCAATTGAAAATTCCAGGGCTGACATCTTGTTATAGCCTCAAGCAAGGCGGTTGCCGACGTTCGCCGTCGGCAACCGCCGGTTGTCACTTGGCGATACGCTTGGCAGCGTCATCCAGCGCAGCGTCCACGGTCTGACGACCGGAGGTGATATTGGTCAGCGCCGGGGCCATGGCCGACCAGAAGCTGCCCATTTCCGGGACATTGGGCATCGGCCGGCCCATGGCGGCGTTGTCGAAGGTGGCCTTGATCAACGGATCGTTGGCCAGCTCGGCCATATAGGCCTTGTTCGGCACCGCGCCCAGGGGCACATCGGCATTGACCGTCTTCAGCCCTTCGACCTGCAGCAGGTAGCTCTCGAGGAATTCCACGGCCAGAGCCTGGTTGGGGCTGGCGGCGTTCAGGGTCGCAGCCATCACCCCGGTAAACGGCCGGCTGGCGGCCTCGCCCACGGCGGGGATCGGCGCGACGCCGAAGTCGATGCCGCTCTTCTGGATATTCGACCAGGCCCAGGGACCGCTGATAAACATCGCCGACTCACCCTTGTTGAAGGCGGCCTCGGCTGCACTGTAATCCGCGCCTTTGGGCATCACCCCGGCATCGATCAATTCCTTGAGCACCGCCGCGCCCTGCTTGGCTCCGGCGCTGTTGACCCCGGTTTTGCTGACGTCGTAACCGCCGTCCACTTCGGCGAAGGCATAGCCGCCGTTGGCTGCCAGCAGCGGCCAGGTGAAGTAGGTGTTGTTGTAGTCCCAGAGAATCGCGCGCTTGCCGTCTTTGGCCAGCTCGACATTGAGCGCCAGCACCTCGGCAAAGTTTTTCGGTGGGGTCGACACCAGCGCCTTGTTGTAGATCAGGCCGGTGGCTTCAACCGCCATGGGGTAGCCCCACAATTTGCCCTGGTAGGTGACCGCATCCCAGGCGAAGTCTTCGATCTCGGCCTTGTTCTTGGCACTCGGGTTGATCGGCGCGATCAGCCCGCTCTGCGCCCACTCGCCGAGGCGGTCGTGGGCCCAGATAAAGATGTCCGGACCGTTGCCAGTGGCGGCGGCCTGCTGGAACTTGTCGGTGGCGCTGTCGGGGTGCGCCACCTCGACCTTGATCCCGGTGTCGGCGGTGAACTTCTCGCCGACCTGAGTCAGGCCCTTGTAGCCCTTGTCGCCATTGATCCAGATAACCAGCTTGCCTTCCTCGATGGCCGCCTGGGCCGCTAGCGGCAGACCCAGAGTGACGGCCAGGCCGATGGCAGCAGTAAGCAATTTTTTCTTCATGGGTGAGAGTCCTCGTGGCTTCTTATTGTTGATCCACAACCGCTGCAGGCCGGTGGATAGTCGCGCAGCCCTTGCATCCTCGGGCAGAAACACAAGCGCCACATCCTCCCCCGGCGCAGCTTGCGAGGGCGTAGAGACGGGGGCGTAGTCTGCCAGCCGCCAGCGAAAAAAAGTATGCGCACCGGCCCTGTCCCCGCCTGCCACAGGCGGCAAAAAGCGACTCCAATGGCGGCTCAACCGTACCGGGAGAAGTTTATGCGCCGCTCGTCACCGCTGCTCGCCAGCCTGCTTATCGCCCTGCTCAGCCCTCTCGCCCGGGCGGCCCCGCAGTTGCAGGCCTGGCTCGAGCAACAGCCGCTGCAGTTACGCTGGCAAAGCGAAGCCGGGCAGCGTTACAGCAGCGAACTGGAACTGCAGCCCGGTCTGCTGGCCCTGCGCGGCTCCGCCAGTGCCGAGCCGGCGCAGGCCCTGGCGCTCTATCAGCGGCAGACCTGGAATACCGACAGCCACCTGAGCCTGCAGGTGCCGACAGCCGGACGCTATCGCCTGCTGTTCCAGGACGGCGACGATGCGCACCTGCGCCTGCTGCCGATAAAGGCGGCGGCCGCCAGTCAGGTCGCCTGCACAGCCTGGCAGGGCCAGGCCCTGAGCGTCGACGTCAGTCGGGTATTCGCCGACGGCCAGCAGCTGCGCGATGCCTATAGCGGACAACTGGCAACGGTCGAAGACGGCCAGGTGCGGATGACCCCGGCTCCCCAGAGCGGGGGCCTGCTGTTGCTCGAAGCCGCTGCGGCGCAGGCCAAGCCGGACCACGACTGGCGCAACGCCACGGTGTATTTCGCCCTTACCGACCGCTTTGCCAACGGCGACCCGAGCAACGACCACAGCTACGGTCGCCAGCCCGACGGCGAGCAGGAGATCGGCACCTTCCACGGCGGCGACCTGCGCGGCCTGACCGGCCAGCTCGACTACCTACAGCAGCTTGGGATCAGTGCGCTGTGGATCAGCGCGCCCATTGAACAGATCCACGGCTGGGTCGGCGGCGGCGATCAGGGCGACTTTCGTCACTATGCCTACCACGGCTACTACGCCCTGGATTTCACTCGTCTGGACGCCAATATGGGCAGCGAGGATGACCTGCGTGAACTGATCGCCCAGGCACACGCCCGCGGCATCCGCGTGCTGTTCGATGTGGTGCTCAACCACCCCGGCTACTCGACCCTGGCCGATATGCAGGAACTCGGCTTCGGCGGCCTGCGGGGTGGCATGAGCCAGTACCTGCCGCAACGCTGGAGCGACTGGCAGCCAGAGAACTACGAGAACCTGCACGCCTACCACAACCTGCTCGACTACCAGCACCCGGACTGGAAGCAATGGTGGGGCAAGGATTGGCTGCGCGCCGGCATCGCCGACTACGACAGCCCGCCGAGCGTGCTGGTCGATCCGCTCAAGGGCTTGCTGGCGTTTCTTCCCGACTTCAAGACCGAGAGCCCGCAGCCGGTGGCGCTACCGCCCTTTCTGCTGCGCAAGGCCGACACCCGCGCAGTGCCGCGCGAGGGCTACCGGGTGCGCGACTATCTGGTGGAGTGGCTGACGTTCTGGGTGCGCGAGTTCGGCGTCGACGGTTTTCGCGCCGACACTGTCAGGCATGTCGAACTGGAGAGCTGGGCGGCGCTGCGCCGGGCGGCCGATCAGGCCCGCGCCGAGTGGTCTGCCGCCAACCCCCTTGATCCCATGAGCGGCAGCCCGTTCTGGATGGTCGGCGAAGTGTTCGGCCACGGCCCCCAGGCCAACGTCTACCAGGACAACGGCTTCGACGCCCTGATCAACTTCGCCTTCCAGGGCGAGCTGGCGGCCAAGGCCAGCGACTGCCTGAGCAAGGCTGATAGCGGTTACGGCGAATACGCCGGGCTGCTGCAGAACAACCCCGGGCACAACTTTATGAGCTACGCCTCGTCCCACGACACCTCGTTGTTCTTCGCCGAGCAGAACAACGATCTGGCGCGCCAACAGGGCCTGGCCGCGGCCCTGCTGCTCAGCCCCGGCGCGGTGCAGATCTACTACGGCGACGAAAGCGCCCGCCCTCTCGGCCCCAGCGGCTCCGACCCGTATCAGGGCACCCGCTCGTCGATGAACTGGGCGGCGCACCAGCAACCGCCCATCGCTGCCCTGCTCGAGCACTGGCGCATCCTCGGCCAGTTCCGCGCGCGCCACCCGGCCATCGGGGCCGGCAGCCATCAACGGCTATCCAGCCAGCCCTATGCCTTCGCCCGCCGCCTCGGCGACGACAAGGTGGTGATTGTTCAAGGGCCGTGAGGCACACAGCAACCCGTAGGGTGCGCTGTGCGCACCAGCTCCCCCAGAGGTGCCGATATGACCCCGGAACAACAACGCCAACAGGCCCAACTTGCCTTCGCCGCGAGCCACGCCGATATCCAGGTCGGCCAAACCACCGACTGTCCGCTGCCCATCGAACAACTGCTGGCCACCGAGGCTACCAGCCCCTGGGTACGTCGCCACTTCGCCAGCGGCCTGACCGCCGAGGTCTACCAGATCGAGGCCGACGGCAGGCTCTGGACGCTCAAGCGCGCGCGGGCGCACTGCAAGGTGCAGAACCTCAATGGCCAGACCTCATTTCTCAACGAAGTGCAGCGCCGCGCCGAACTGCAGGCCTTGAAACAGCAGCCGGCCTGGAATGCGGCGCTAAGCGGGATAGTCGCCACCCAGTACGCCAGCTACCGCCAGGGCCTGCTGCTGTCGCCCTGGATCGCCGGCGAAGCCGTACAGGAGTGGGACGAACGCCGCCTACTGCAGCTGTTCGCCAGCCTTTCGGCGCTGCTGCAACTGGGCTTCTTCGACTGGGACCTGTGCCCCGGCAACCTGCTCGACGACGGCCAGATCCGCCTGTTCGACTTCGGTTATATGTACCGCTTCGATCCCTTGCATGCCTGCAACAGCAACGGCCTGCTCACTCCGCAGTACCACGCCGCCGAACGCTTCGAAACCCGCAGCTACTACGCCTACCTGCTCGGCCTGGAACAGCGCCAGGGCAGCGCCGCCGCCCTCAGCGCCCTGGAACTGGAAAAACGCATCGCCCTGGAGTGCTACCAGCACCTGCGCCAGACCCTGGCTCAGCGCGGCGCGAGCCACAACGTATTGGCCTGGCTGGATGGCATTATCGGCGACTGGCAACAGGCCCTGCGCCACGACCTCGCCCGCCTCTACCTGCGCGAAGCCTGGCGCTCGCACTGGAGCGACCTGGACGACGACCTGCAGGGCCAGACCTGCACACCCCTGACCCTGCAACGCCTGGATTGGCTGACGGAATGCCTGGACGCACAAGCTACGGACTTGCAACGCCTGGACCTGCTGCAAGACAGACCCGTGACTGCCTGGCGGCAACAACTCGAACAGGCCCGGGAACAGGCCATGGCCTGGCAGATCGGCATTTAACCCTGGTGCGCACAACCTAGGCGGCCCCGCACGATGCTGCACTCGTAGGGTGCGCCGTGCGCACCGCGGCTTACGCGGTTCTTCGCCACATGCATCTCCCGCCTACGACAACCGCCTGACCGGCCACTCGCCTGACAGATCAGCGTTTAACCCCGGTGCGCGCGGCGCACCCTACGGGACTCTTTAAACCCCGGCACGATGCCGCACTCGTAGGGTGCGCCGTGCGCACCGCGGCTTGCGCGGTTATTCGCCAAATACATCTCCCTCCAACGACAACCGCCTGACCGGTCGTTGGCCCGGCAGATTGGCGTTTAACCCCGGTGCGCACGGCGCACCCTACAAAAGCGTCGCGCCCGCAACTTGCGCGGTCACTCGCCGAACGTGCCCTCTGCTTCCCCGGTTCCGCCCCAATCCGCCGGGTATATGCCTTCGCGCACCAGGCGGTGATAGCTCGACCAGGGCCAGTCGGCTACCTGCTCGACCAGCCCATGGCGTACCGGGTTCCAGTGGAGATAATCCAGGTGCCGGCGGTAATCCTCTTCATCGCGGATGCGGTGTTCCCAGAAGCGCCGCTGCCATAGCCCGGACTCACGGCGCAGGCTGCGGCTCAGGCTGATCGCCCCTGGCGCTTGGGGCAGCGCTTGGCTGGTAAGGCGTTTGATCAGCGACCAACGCAGGCCGAAATCGGCATCGCCCGCAGGCAACTGCCATAGGCAATGCAGGTGATCGGGCAATAACACCCAACCCGCAATAGTGAAGGGATAACGCTGACGCACCTGGACGATGGCCAGGCGCAGGGCTTCGCGCAGCCTCGGCTGGGTTAGCACGGGCTGGCGTTGCTCGGTCGTCAGCGTAAAGAAATAGCAGGCACCCTGCTCCCGGGCGCGGCGATAGTCGGACATTCCCTGTCTCCTGAAAGCGTGTCGCCCGTTCAGGATAGCCGCTGGTGCGCGCAACGCACCCTGCGGGACAACTGGCCCCGGCACGATGCCGCCTTCGTAGGGTGCGCCGTGCGCACCGCGGCCGCAGCGGTTATTTGCCCAACGCGCTCTTGTCACCCGCCACGCCATCCAGCGACAACGGCTCAACCCAGGTCGGCAATAGAGCGAATGCGCGCGGCACTCCAACAAGGTGTGCCGCACGCGGCTGGTCAGAAGCTGCCCGAGGTGCTGACTCCTGCGCTGACGGTCAGGCTGTTGTTGGTACCCGACTGCCAGGTCTTGACCTGGGTCGGGTTGCTTTCATTGCGGATGATGCACTTCCACTCCACCTGTTGCTGGGCCGGCAGGCTGATACTGCCCTTCCAGGTCGGGTAGGCGCTGGTGTCGGTCAGGCGCACGGCAGCGGCCGGGCTCCAGTTGCCCAGCTGGCTGTTATTGCCCACCGCATAGACGCTGTCACCCGGCTGGGTCACGCCGTTGTCGCAGCGAAAGTTCACGCTGACCAGATCGCCGTCGCCACCACTGCCGGTACCCGTGCGCCAGATGCGCACCTGACCGTTGTCGCTGTTCAGCGCCTCGGTGAAATTGCCACTGGCTACCTGGCCGGGCGAGGACAGGTTCGAATCCAGGGCTATCAGCAACTGCTGATCGCTGCCGCTGACAGTCGCCACCAAGCCGCTGAAACCCGTGTGGAACTGGATCGCCGAGTCGGCCTTGATCCCCGCCGTACGGCGGATCTGGATCAGCTGGCGAATAAAGTCGCCGTAGCCCCAGTCATACATGTGCGACCAATAGACCACCGGTGTGCCGGGGCTGGCGAGGATATAGGCATAGGCCCGCTTAAGCAGGTGATCGGGCAACGGCCAGTGGTGCTGACCGCCGTTCTGGCCGGGCGAATAGCCGGTGTCATGGTTGTCGACAAAGGTCACCGCCACCTCGCGCCAGCGCGGATCGGGGTTGCCGTTCAGGCCATAACGCCAGTCGCTGACGCTGCCGTTCTGCATGCGTTCCTTGAGGGCGAAGTCGAAGATGGTGCACTTGGCCCGGTCCGACCAGTCCTTGAGGATCTGCTGCCAGCTCGCGCCGTTGCGCCAGTCCCAGCTCGGGTACTCGCCCGGGGCCTTCCACAGCTCGCCGACGCAGAAACCGTCGTCCTGGGCCTGGCCCATCCAGCTGTCGACCCGCTCGCCGGCGTAGCCGCGAACGAAATCGAAGCGCAGCCCCGCGCCGCCGTAGTTGTTGCGCAGGTTGGCGAACTCCTGCTGGAACATCGCCAGGTTCTGCGGGTGGCCGGTGTTGAGGTCGGCATCACCGCCGACAAAGCGGTCGCCGTCGTCGCAGTCGTTGGCGTAGTTGCCTGGATCGGCGCAATCGTTGCGCCACAGGCCCTGGCCCGCCGGCAGGTTGATTTCCTTGTTCGGATAACCGCGGTTCATATGGTTAGGCACCACATCGTAGATCGGCTTGACCCCGGCCCCGTTCAGCGCGCTGGCGGCCTGCTTGAGCTGGTTTTCGCTGCCGTAACGGCCGTTCTTGTTGAAGTCGTGCCAGAAGTAGCCCTCGCCGCCGCCCGAGGTGCCGTTGCTGGCATCGCTCCAGCTGGAGAAGTCGCGCCACGGCACCGGCATCCAGATGGCGCTGAAGCCGTCCGCGGCGATGCTCGGAGCCATGCTCGCGAGGGTGCTGTACCAGTTGTTGGGGGCGGTGCGCACGACGTTCCAGTGAAAGCCTTGCAGGATGATTTCGTCGCCGCCGTGGTAGCGCACGCCATTGGGCGATTTGCCCGCGGTTTCAGCCGCCTCGAGCAGGCTGCCGTAGGGGTACGCCAGGGGCGTCAGTGCCAGGACCAGCCCGGCAAGTCGCAGGTATCGTTTCATCGTAGAGCTCCATTTTGTTGTTGTAGAGAGCATCCGACTACAGGGGATGTGGTGCTCGGGCGGACGCCTGGGTCCACTCAGCCGCGCCAGCTTGGCGCTGCGCGCGCTGGTGCCATACCTCCCCTGGGGACTTTCTTGCGGCGTAGCTGGCAGGCGTAGCCGCCACCTCACCCCACCCCCTACCCGCCTGCGCGGCGCTACGCCCCGGGCACTCAGCCTTGAAAAAAATGGCCGGGGAGGATGTGGCGCAGGTGGCCGATCCATGACGCTTGGTCCAGCCGCCGCCCTCGGTCACTCCTGGTGCGGTCGAGCCTGCGGGGCGAGTGTCGGCACGCCAACGAGGACGCCCTCCCCGCCGGTAAATGCCCGAACAGGCTGTGCGCAAGGCTCCGGCAGCCCTGAATCCAAAAACAAGAAAAGGTCCCACGATGAACAAGATCCAACCTGCACAGCTGTTTCGTCCCAGTGCCCTGCTCGCCGCCATGCTGCTGGCCAGCCCGGCCCTGGCCGTGGACTTTCATGGCTACATGCGTTCCGGTATCGGCGCGACTGCCGGCGGCGGCGACCAGGCCTGCTTCCAGGCAGCTGGCGCGTCGGCCAAGTACCGCCTGGGTAACGAATGCGAAACCTACGCCGAGATCGGCCTGGGCAAGGAAGTGTGGAAGGAAGGCGAGCAGAGCTTCTACGTCGATAGCATGATTGCCTACAAGTCCGACCAGGCCAACGACTGGGAAGCCACCGACAGCGACAGCAACCCCTACGCCAACGGCACCAGCTCGATTCGCCAGTTCAACGTGCAGGCCAAAAACTTCCTCCCCGACACCCTGCCCGGTGCCACCCTGTGGGCCGGCAAGCGTTACTACAAGCGCCATGACGTGCATATCAACGACTACTACTACTGGGACGTTTCCGGGCCGGGTGCCGGCATCGAGGACATCGACCTGGGCTTCGCCAAGGCCCACGTGGCCTGGATGCGCAACACCGATGGCGACTGGACCTATAACGGCGCGGGCACCGGCACCAACGTGGCCAACGACACCCTGGATTTTCGTCTCAACGACATCGAGTTCAATACCGACGGCAAGCTGGAGTTCGGTTACAACTACGGCAAGGCCAACCTCTCCGATATCCAGGAAAAAGATCCGGGCTATAGCGACCAGAAAGGTCATCTGGTCACCGTCGAGCATGTCCAGGGCAACTGGTTCGGCGGCTACAACAAGCTGGCCCTGCAGTACGGCACCGACGGCATTATCGGCAGCACCGGGCGCAACACCACCGGTAACAGCAACGGCAGCATGGTCCGTCTGGTCAACCAGGGCGTGGTCAGCCTGAGCGACAACATCGAAATGATGTACGTGCAGATCCACGAAGACAAAGACTTCGACAACGACTCCGGGCAAGCCTGGACCTCCTTCGGCGTGCGCCCGGTGTACAAGTGGAACGACACCATGAGCACCGCTCTGGAATTCGGCTACGACTACATCGACCCGCAGGCCGATGACGAAAAATCCCGCGATCTGAAGAAGGTCACCCTGGCCCAGCAATGGTCCGCCGGCCGCAGCTTCTGGGCCCGTCCGCAAATCCGCGCCTTCGCCACCTACGCCATGTGGGACGGCGGCCGCTACAACGCCGCCAGCGAATCCATCGAGCCAGGCGACGACAACGGCCTGACCTTTGGCGTACAGGCCGAAGCCTGGTGGTAACCGAATCGGGGCCCGTTGCATCCGGGCCCTGAACGAAGTTGTAACGCTGCTCCTGTGGTTATTTGCCCCGGACCTGCAACAGGCCGGGGCCCTTTTACAGGCGTGAACAATAAGAGGAATAACACATGCCGCATCATCGACTCACCGGCCTTGCCCTGCTCGGCCTGCTGCTGACCGGCTGCGCTGGCGAACCGCTGCGCCGCATCGACGTACTGACCCAGACGCCTGCACCGCTGCAGACCTCCCAGCAGGACGGCCAACGCGCACTGGCCGCCGCCAAACCTTGCTGCAGCAGCCTGCAACAACTGCCCTATGTGCCGATCCCGGCCAATTTCTCCGGCGATGTGGTCATCGACCCCAGCGCCCCGGCTTTCGAATTCCAGAGCGGCAAGAGCTTTCTGCGCGCCTTCGCCCTGCCGAGCAACAGCCGCTCGTTCGAAATCCGCCTGTACAGCCAGGCCGGCAAGACCGTGCTGGCCCCCAGCGCCATGCTGCTCGACAGCCAGTTCCGTCTGACCCGCCTGCTCGGCAGCGAGGATTTCGTCTACGAACCGGCCGCCGGTCTCAAGGGCGACAGCCTGGATGCGCGCCTGCGTATCGACCGCCTCTATCATGACAACCCCGGCAACGAGCAGTACCTGATCCTGTTCACCAGCGAGCGCCAGCTGGCCGGCCAGACCGTCCTGCAACACCCGGCCAAGGCCCATGCCAAGGCCCACGGCAACGAGCCGCCAAATATTCCCGACCCCGTCGCCCGGCATGCCCCGGTGGGGGTGCTCAAGATGGTGCTGATCGAGGACGGCAGCGCCAGCCAGCAGGCCAATAGCTATGTGCCGCCGCGCAGCATCGGCATGGAAATGGGCAACCGCCTGCCCACCACCCCAGTACCGGCCGTGCTGCCGGAAACCCAGGCCTACTACCGCCAGGGCATCGACGCCGCCCTGGCCGGTCAGGATCTGGAGCGCGCCCTACGCCTGGCCGATGAAGCCGCCCGGGTCGGCGACGACAGCGCCAAGGCCTACCTGCTCGAGCGTATCCAGATCAAGTGAAGCCAATCCCTCCAGGGATATTTTCGGGCGGCCTCTGGCCGCCTTTTTTTCGCCTGCCATCCCTGCCCCCCAGCGTCCATGGCTTCGAGAAAGGCACGCTGGCCATCTGGATTAACCCGGACAAGGGCCACGACGGCCTGCGCCAAGTCGGCGAACGCTTCACCCGCGACACCGGCATGCCACCCATCGCCCTGGCCGCGGTTCCCGGCCCCAGCGCCGAGCAGCCGGGGCGGTCCTTTATCGGCTGTCGGCTTTATCCCCTCACCCAGCCCTCTCCTAGCCGGCCGCGCCCTGAGAGGAGAGGAAGCTGAAAGGCGGTGACTGTACATCAGTGCTTGCAGGCAAAAGCCCATTCACCAATAGCCGCACAGGCAGCCGATGGCGCGCACACCGGGGGGGGGGTAAATCTCTTTAGCCGATAGCCCTGACCGCAACGCTGCCAAGCCTTATACTGCGGCCCCCTTTATCTGAAGGCCCCAAGCTCGTGGCTAACAAGAGATACGCCTGCATCGGCCTGTTCAACCCCAAATCTCCGGAAAACGTCGGCGCGGTGATGCGCGCGGCGGGTTGCTACGGGGCGGCTTCGGTGTTCTATAGCGGCAAGCGCTATGAGCGCGCCCGCGACTTCGTCACCGACACCCAGCGCATCTATATGGATATTCCGCTGATCGCCGTCGAAGACCTGCAGAAGATCATCCCCCTGGGCTGCACCCCGGTCGCCGTAGAGCTGGTCGAGGGCGCGCGATCACTGGCGGAATACACCCACCCGGATCGCGCCCTCTATATCTTCGGCCCGGAAGACGGCTCACTGAGCAAGGAAGTCCTCGGCTGGTGCGAGGACGTGATCTATATCCCCACCCAGGGCTGCATGAACCTGGCGGCCACGGTCAACGTGGTGCTCTACGACCGCATGGCCAAGGGCATTAACACCAAGTCCGGGCCCAAGTTCAAATAGCCGACTACTTCAACAGCTTGCTGTCCAGCACCTTGGACGGACCGCCCATAACGTTCTCGCTGATTTCGATAAAGTCCTTGGTGCTGGCCTTTTCCAGGCGCATCAGGCCGCGGGTCACGTCATCCAGTGAACGCGGCTGGGTGCTGCCCTTGGTCTTCTGGCGCAGCTCGCGATCCAGTTCCTGCAGCAGCAATACCGCCTGGGCGGTAACCGGACCGCTGGCATGGGCAGTGCGCAGGCTCTTGACCGGTTTGCTCCACTCCACTAGGTGCTCACGCACCTTCTGATAACGGTCCTCGCTCAGGCCGCCAGCACGGCGCATCAACTCGATCGCGTAGTACTCGGCCAGGCCTTCGGTGATCCAATCGCTGCGATCGCGCGACTGGATACGGCTGAACACGTGGACCAGCTCATGCACCAGGGAGCTGGTGCCGTTTTCGCTGACCAGCGGCCGGTCGCTGTGCATATAGTAGGAGTTGGCGGCCGACAGCCCACCGCGCCACATGGGGTCACCGGCACCGACGATCAGCAGCTTGCCCGGATCGCGGGGAAACACCGCCTGGGCCTCGGGCCAGACGAAGGTCAGCAGGGTGAGGATGTCCATCCGGCGCATGCCCTCGCCGACCGGCGCGGCGATGGTCACATCGGTATCCCCCAGCTTGGCCCGACGAGTGCCTATCTTGCCGGCGATGATCCAGCCGGTCGGGCGGTCGAACTTGCGCTGCGGGTTGTCGATGCGAAATTCATGTGTGCCGATGCGTGGCCAGCCGGTTTCCACGCTTTTCCAGCCCTTGGGCAGGTCGAACTTCAGACGCGCCACCAGCTCGGTATCGTTCTTCTGGCGCAACTGCACGGCGGGCACCAGATCGTCGCCGCGCAGCAGCGCCCAATCCTCGGTCATGCGCGCGTCAAAGCGACCGGCACTGCGTTCATGGTTGATGCGCACCCGGTAAGTCAGCTTGGCCTTGCCCTTGGCCGGCTGCCAAACCCCGCGCTGCGGGCTTTCCTGGGTCCACTCGCCGTCGCCGGCGAAGTCCGTGTAAAGGTTCTCGTCGCCCAGGTTGAAGCCCAGGCTCAGCACCCGCTCACCCTGCTCCAGGCTCAGGCTGACTTCAGCCTGGTCACTGTCCGGCAAGAACTTGACGCGATAATCCAGATCGACTTTCTGCGCAGCCCACAACTGGGCACTCAGACAGAGCAAGACTGCGGGTAACAGGGCACGGTAAATCGACATGCGCAAAGCTCCAGTATGAGACGGACCAATCCATAGACCCCGGGGGCCTCTGTCGTTCCATCCTAACTGCGAATAAAACGACAATAGGCCTTAGCCGGCACGAAAAATCAGGTGTTCTTCCCAGTCATCCTCGGCCACGCTGTTCTCGCTGAGCATGCGCCCAGCCTGAGAAATGCGCTGAGTATGTACCTGTTGTGGGTCACCGCAGACCAGATGATGCCAGAGCAGCAGGTCCTTGCCCTCGCTGACCAGGCGATAGGCGCAGGTCGGCGGCAGCCACTGGAACTGGTCGGCCTGGGCCGGGGTGAGCTGAATACAGTCAGGGACGGACTGCCGGCGATTGGCGTAATCGCTGCAGCGGCAGGTGTCCATATCCAGCAGTTTGCAGGCGACCCGGGTGTAATAGACGCTGCCGTCGTCCTCATCCTCGAGCTTTTGCAGGCAGCACAGGCCGCAGCCATCGCACAGCGACTCCCACTCGTCCTGATCGAGCTGGGCGAGGGTCTTGCGTTTCCAGAAGGGTTCGACTTTGGCGGCCATGGCGAGGGTACGGTGAGGGGCGAAAAGGCCGGCAGTCTAGCGGCTAGGCCAACTGCGGCCAAGGGCGGCGAGCCGAATGGTCAATTATTGAGCAATACTCAAGCCAAGCGGATGGAAGTAGGTAGGGTGCGCCGTGCGCACCAGCGCAGCCAATAAGCTCTCGGTGCGCACAGCGCACCCTACAAGTGCGAGCGCGCCTCAACGCCGGCGACTGAGCGCAACAGGGTAAGACCGCCGATCAATAACCCCGGGCAAAATCCACCAGGCCGCGCAACTCATCTCCCGCACGCCAGCGCGCCAGGTTATCGACAAACAGCTGCACCAGCAGCCGCGGGTCGGTGGGGGCCGAGCTATGTCCGGTCAGCAGCAGGCGCGGTGCGTTCCAGAAGCCATGGTTGGCGGGCAACGGCTCTTCGCGGCAGACATCGATCACCGCAGCGGCCAACCGCTCCTGCTCCAGCGCCGCAATCAGGTCGGCATCAACCACCGCGACGCCGCGCCCGGCATTGATAAACAGCGCGCTGGGCTTGCAGCAGGCAAACAGCGCGGCGTTATAGATATCGCGGGTGGCCGGGGTATCCGGCAGCAGGTTGATCAGGTAATCCGCCTCCCCGGCCAGACGCGGCAAGGCATCGAGCCCGGCCACTTGGCGAAACGGCGGCTGTGAACGCGGGCTGCTGGCCACGCCCAGCAGCTCGATGCCGAAGGGCGCGAGAAACTGCGCCAGACTCAGGCCGATATCGCCCGTGCCGACAATCAGCGCCTTGCGCCCGGCCAGGCTATGCGGCATACGATTGTCCCAGCGCTGCTCGACCTGGGCGGCCAGGCGGGCGAACAGTTGCCGTTCATGGGCCAGCAGATGGCACAGCACATACTCGGCCATTACCTGACCGAAAATGCCCACCGCGCGGGACAGTGAATAGTCCCTGGGCAGATCGGCGGCCAGCAGCGGCGTGATACCGGCCCAGGTCGACTGCAGCCAGCGCGGCTTGTGGCCCTGGCGCAGCAAGACGGCGAGCAGATCGGGTTGGCCCAGCCATAGCGGGCAACTGGCGGCGTACTCAAGCAACTCGTCCGGCCGGGCACTGGCTACCAGCTCGAGTTCGGGAGCCTGCTGGCGCAGCAACTCGGCATAGCGGGCGTGATCATTTTCGGCAATCAGCAGGCGCATGGGCCCTCCACGGAACGGTGCAGGTCGCCTACATGGGGTCGTTGCGACGCAGCAACTCGTCCGGCAGATGCTCGATATATTCGTCTTCCGGTGGCGGCATCTGCAGGTGGTAGCCCTGCTCGTCGAGATTGGCCAAGACCTTGTGGATGTCTTCCTGGGCCAGGGTACGTTGCGGCGTCAGCACCATTTCAAACGCCAGGGCCGGCGGACCAAAGGCGAGCAGAAGGTTTTCCGGCACGCGCTTGAGGGCTTCGCTGCGCAGCACATAGAGGTACATGCCGCTTTTACGCGGGCTTTTGTAGATCGAACAGATACGTTTCACGCCGACTCTCCGCTTGCGGCCAGGCAATCAAGCAGCGCCTGGCCCATCAATTCACGCCGCCAGCCACGCAGGGAGTCCGGTAGCTGGTAAGGGCCCTTGGGGTACCCGGTCTTCAACAGGGCTTCGAGGGTCTTCTTGCGCAGCATCAGCTCGGGGGCGATGTTCAGACGCTCGCCTTCGCGCTGACCGATGGCGCGCAGTTTCTTCAGTAGCGACGACGCCTCAAGCGGCAGAGGCTCGGGCAGGGCCGCTGGCCAATCCGCCGCCGGGCTGGCCGCCGCCTGCCTGATCATCTGCAGAATCAGCTCGCCGTCCTGGCGCACGGTTTTCGGGTGCATATCCTCGATCCGCGCCAGGGCCACCAGGTTGTCTGGCTGGGTGCGCGCCAGGGGCCACAGAGAGTGTTCGCGGATAATCCGGTTACGCGGCTGGTTGCGCGCACGGGCTTCGCGTTCGCGCCAGGCGCACAGCATCTTGAGCACCGCCAGCTGTTGCGGCGACAGCTTCCACGCCAGCTTGGCCTCGCGGTAGGCCAGCTCGGGGTCAAGCTCACGGCCCAGGTTGGCCACCAGCTCGGCACCGTCTTCCAGGACCCAGCGGTATTTATCCGCGCTCAGCTGCTCCTGCAACAGCAGGTAGACCTCGGCCAGGTGCAGCACATCTTCCGCCGCGTAACTGACCTGGGTGGCGGACAACGGCCGCTGCAACCAGTCGGAGCGGGTTTCGCCCTTGGGTAGTTCGATATTCAGCACCGCCTGCACCAGGCGCGAATAGCCCATGGAGAAGCCAAGATTGAGGTAACCGGCGGCCAGCTGGGTGTCGAACAACGGCGACGGTAGGCTGCCAGTCAGGCGCAGAAAGACTTCCAGATCCTCGCTGCAGGCATGTAGCACCTTGACCACGGCCGGGTCCTGCAACAGCTCGGCAAAGGGCGTCCAGTCGCCGATCAACAGCGGGTCGATCAGATAGGCGCGTTTGCCCTCGCTGACCTGTAACAGGCCGGCAATCGGGTAAAAGGTGTCGACCCGCATAAATTCGGTATCGACCGCCACAAAGGGCAGGCTGCGCCAGCTGGCGCAATGCTGTGCCAGGCTGGCGTCATCACCAATCCACTGAATATCAATCGTCACGCGGCGCTCCCCTCAAGAATGCCGCGCAGTATATATCGCCCCGGCCTATTGCCGGGCATTTGCCGCCATGGGCTCACAGATGCGCATGAACCCTGTAATCTGGCGCGCGCTGCACATGCTCAACTTCAGACAGGGAATAACAACAATGAAGAAACTACTTGGCCTACTTGTGGCCCTGATTGCCGCCGTGGCCATCTACCTCGCCGTCACGCCCAGCCCCATCGACCCGCTGGCCTGGGACGCGCCGCAAGCGCCGCTGATGACCGGCGTGCTGGAACCCAACGACACCCTGATGAAGGCCGAACTGCTCGGCCGGGGCCAGGTGCATGGCCCGGAAGACACCGCCGTGGACAGTCAGGGCCGGGTCTATGCCGGCCTGCATAACGGCAGCATCGTACGCATCGAGACCGACGGCAGCGTCGAATCCTTCGTTGACACCGGCGGCCGGCCCCTGGGCATGGCTTTCGCGGCCGACGGCGCGCTGATCGTCGCCGATGCCTACAAGGGCCTGCTGCGTATCGACCCTCAGGGCAAGATCGAGGTGCTGGCCACCGAGGCCGAGGGCGTGCCGTTCAAGTTCACCGATGACCTGGATATCGCCAGCGACGGCACCATCTATTTCAGCGACGCCTCATCGCGCTTCGAACAGCCGGATTATCTGCTCGACCTGCTCGAAGCCCGTCCCCATGGCCGCCTGCTCAGCTACAACCCGGCGACCAAGGAAACCAGGGTACTGCTCAAGGACCTGTACTTCGCCAATGGCGTGGCGCTGTCGGCGGCCGAGGATTTCGTACTGGTCAACGAAACCTACCGCTACCGCATCACCCGCTACTGGCTGAGCGGCGAAAAGGCCGGCACGCACGACATCTTTATCGACAACCTGCCCGGCCTGCCGGACAACCTGCAAGGCGACCGCAACGGCACCTTCTGGGTCGCGTTGCCGACGCCGCGCAAAGCCGACGCCGATATGCTGCACCGCTCGCCCTGGGCGAAAGCGCAAATGGCCAAGCTGCCACGGGCGTTCTGGCCCAAGGCGGAGCGCTACGGCTTCGCCCTCGCCCTTAACGAGCAAGGCGAAATCACCCAGAGCCTGCACGATACCAGCGGTAAACACCTGCGCATGATCACCTCGGTCAAGCCGGTGGGCGATTACCTGTACTTCGGCAGCCTGGACAATGACCGTATCGGCAAGCTGAAGATTCGCTAACAGCGGTCACGTAGCCCGGATGCAATCCGGGGCATCGGTGGTGGCCATAAGACCGATCCCCGGATTGCATCCGGGCTACAAAAGCGACGCTTATTGATCGCCAATCAGGTCCACCGCACGCAGATGCTCGGCGTCCCATAGCCGGGCGATCTGTGCGGCGCGGCCGAGCGGTAGCTGTTGGTTTTCGAAATCTACCACCACACAGAAGTCCGCATGTCGCGGGCGCGCAGGCAACTGGCTGAAGCGCCCGTCGCTAAGCAACCACAGGCCGATCTTCTTGCCGGGCGCGGCCTTGCGCACCTTGGCCAGGGTTTGCTCGGCCAGCTGCACAGCGTTGACCGCTGGCGAGCCGCCGCCACCGCCTATCGCGGCTATCCAGGCGTCGTTGTAGGGCACGGCTTTTTGCGGGGGTTGCAGCAGGCGCGCCTGGTTGCCGGCAAAGCCGATCACCGCCAGTTCGCCGCGTTGCCGGTAGATCTGTTCCGTCCAGCGCAACAACAGGCCCTTGGCCAGGGCCAGGTTGCTGCGTTTAAGCATCGAGCCGGAACAATCCAGCAATAGGCAATGCAGCAGGCCGTCCTCGGCTGCTTGACGATGGAACTGCAGATGCTCCGCCAGCAGCGGTGCGGTGGCCTTGTTCAACAGGGTGTGCGGCCAATGGATGCGTGGGCTCGCTGCCGTACCCGTCGCCCTCACCCGCCCAGCCTGCTCACCCCTCCCCGCCAGCGGCCCGGTTGCGGGCCGTTGGCTCAGGGCTTTTTTAGCGGCAGCGGCCTCGCCCCGGCGAGGCTCTGGGTCGGTACGGGCTGCGGCGGCATCTCGCCCCAATCGCTGCCGCCATTGGCTGGCGGTTGATCATTGGCGGCACCGTTACCCGGATTGTTCTGGGCAGGCGATTGCGGCGCATCTGGCGAATTTTTGCGTCTATGCGCCAGTACCAGCTCGGCTACCGCCTCGACATCCGCCGCGCCTATCTCATCCTGCTGCTGCCAGGCGGCATGGGCGCAGGCGGCGCGCAGCAGCACCAGATCGGCGCGCACCCCTTCCACCCCGGCGGCGTAGCAGAGCGCGCTGACCTGACAGTGCAGCGCGTCGCTGAACTCCAGACGTGCCACCGTCGCCCGCGCCTGTTCCAGACGTTCGCTGAGGCGCTGCTGTGCATCGCGTTGCGCCTCGACAAAGCCTTGCGGATCACGGTCGAACTGCAGGCGGCTGCGGACGATGCGTTCGCGGGTGGCGGCGTCTATCTGCTGGCCAAGACGCACGAACAGGCCGAAGCGGTCGAGCAGCTGCGGGCGCAACTCACCCTCCTCCGGGTTCATGGTGCCGACCAGGGTGATCCGTGCCTGGTGCTGATGGGAAATGCCGTCGCGCTCGATACGGTTGACCCCGCTGGCGCAGACATCCAGCAGCAGGTCGACCAACGCATCGGCAAGCAGATTGACCTCGTCGACATAGAGCACGCCGCCATCGGCGCGGGCCAGCAGGCCGGGCTTGAAGGCGACGCGACCGTCCTGCAACGCCGCCTGGATATCCAGCGAGCCGACCAGTTGTTCCTCGCTGCTGCCCAGCGGCAGATTGATGAAATGCCCGCTCGGCAACAGATCGGCCAGGGCACGGGCACTGGTGGATTTAGCGGTGCCGCGCGGGCCCTCGATCAGTACACCGCCGATCTGCGGGTCGATGGCGGCGAGCAGCAGCGCCAGTTGCAATTGCGGCTGGCCATGCACGGCGGAAAACGGAAAATGCGGGCGATTGCCTGGGTTCATCGGCTTATTCCAATTGCTGTTCGGCGGCCAAAAGGTGCTGTTCGATCTGCTCGAGGTAGTCGCCCGGCGTTTGCCACAGACCGCGCTGGATCGCCTCGAGCAGACGCTCGCTGATTTCCAGCAGGGCGTCGGGGTTGTGTTGCTGGAGGAACTCGCGGGTCGCCGGGTCGTTCAGGTAGGCGTCGGTCACACTGGCGTACTGATCGTCGCGCACCACGCCGGTAGTGGCGTCGAAGGCAAACAGATAATCCACGGTCGCCGCCATCTCGAAGGCACCCTTGTAGCCGTGGCGCTTGACCCCGTCGATCCACTTGGGATTGCTCACCCGCGCGCGCATTACCCGGCTGATTTCCTCGGCCAGGGAACGGATGCGCGGTGCCTGCGGGTTGCTGTGGTCGCCGAACAGCAGGCTCGGCTGCTGGCCGCTGTAATGGCGCACTGCGGCGGCCATGCCGCCCTGAAATTGGTAGTAGTCGTCGGAGTCGAGCAGGTCGTGTTCGCGGTTGTCCTGGTTCTGCACCACCGCCTGGATCTGCGTCAGGCGCTGGGCGAAGGTATCGCGGCGATCCTCGCCGTAAACCTTCTGCCCATAGGCGTAGCCGCCCCAGTTGAGGTAGGCGCGGGCCAGGTCGCTGTCGTCCTGCCAGTCGCGCGAGTCGATCAAACCCTGCAAGCCGGCACCATAAGCACCGGGCTTGGCACCAAAGACGCGGAAACCGGCCTGCTGGCGCGCGCTCTGCGCGTCCAGGCCCTGGGCTTGCAGTTCGGCGCTCTCACGGAGGATGCGCGCGCGGATCGGGTTGACCTCTTCGGGTTCGTCCAGCTCAGCGACCCGCTGCACCGCGGCGTCGAACATCTGCATCACATTGGCGAAGGCATCGCGGAAAAAACCCGAGACACGCAGAGTCACGTCGACCCGTGGGCGGTCCAGGCGCTTGGCCGGCAACACCTCGAAATCGCTGACCCTGTGGCTGCCGTCGGCCCACTTCGGCCGCACCCCGAGCAGGGCGAAGGCCTGGGCGATATCGTCGCCACCGGTGCGCATGGTCGCGGTGCCCCATACCGACAGGCCGATGCTGCGCGGGTAGTCGCCGTGATCCTGAACGAAACGCTCGACCAGCAGCGCCGCGGATTTCTGCCCCAGGGCCCAGGCGGTCGGCGTGGGGATCATCCGCGTGTCCACCGAGAAGAAGTTACGCCCGGTCGGCAGCACGTCCGGCCGCCCACGCGACGGCGCGCCACTCGGCCCCGGCGGCACAAAACGCCCGGCCAGGCCGCGGCAGAGTTGATACAGTTCCTGCTCACCGCAGGCCAGCAGACGTGGGCGCAGGTCGTCCTCGACCCGCTGCATCACCTGACGTGTACAGGGCCAGTTCGCATCGGACAGGCCCTGTTCCAGCAGTTGCAACGCCAGCAGTTCGATACGCTCGCGGCAATCGCCGAGTGTGCGCCAGGGCCTTTCGCTAAGCGCCGCCAGCGCCGCGGGCCGCGCGCCCTGCCAGGGCAGCGCCCAATCGGCGTCCAACGGGTCGAAACCGGCATCCGCCAACAGGTCCTCGGCCAGCGCGCGCACCAGGCTGGCATTGCTGCCCAGGCCATCGCCAACCCCATGACGGGCCAGGGCCAGCAAGGTGTCGCGTTGCAGGCGACCCTGCGGCGACAGGCCGAAAATATGCAGGCCATCGCGGATCTGGCTTTCCTTAAGTTCACACAGATAACTATCCGTGCGGTTAAGCAGCAATTGCTCCTGTTCTTCGTCGGCTGGCGCTTCGAGGCCCAGATCGGCGTGCAGGTTGTGCTGCACGATCAGCGCGAGAATCTGCTTGCGCAGCAAGGTGGCGCGGCGCGGGTCGAGGCTCAGCGCTTCATAGAATTCATCGACCAGGCGCTCCAGGTCGCGGGTCGGCCCGTAGCTTTCGGCGCGGGTCAGCGGCGGCATCAGGTGGTCGATGATCACCGCCTGGGCGCGGCGCTTGGCCTGGGTGCCCTCGCCCGGATCGTTGACGATAAAGGGATAGAGGTGCGGCATGGGGCCAAAGATCAGCTCCGGCCAGCACTGCTCGCTAAGCGCCACGCTCTTGCCCGGCAGCCACTCCAGATTGCCGTGCTTGCCGACATGCACAATGGCGTCGCTGGCCCAGCTCTGCCGCAACCACAGGTAGAACGCCAGGTAGAAATGCGGCGGCACCAGGTCCGGGTCATGGTAGTTGGCCTTCTGGTCGAGCTGGTAGCCGCGCGCCGGTTGGATGCCGACGAACACCTGGCCGAGACGCACGCCGGCGATCATAAAACGGCCCTGGCGCAGCATCGGGTCCTGCTCCGGCGCGCCCCAGCGCTCGGTGATGGCCTCGCGGTTGGCCTGAGGCAGCGTGGCAAAAAACGCCAGATAATCGTCCAACGCCAGGCTTTGCCTCGCCGGACGCAGTGCCCATTGCTCGGGGTCGTTGGTCACGCCCTGCTTGAGTAGGCGCATCAGAGCGTCGCCGTCCGCAGGTATCTCGTCGACGCCATAACCCTGCTGTTGCAGGCGGCGAAGGATTTCGATCACCGAGGCCGGGGTATCCAGACCGACGCCGTTGCCCAGACGGCCTTCGCGGGTCGGGTAGTTGGCCAGCACCAGGGCCAAGCGCTTGTCCGGGTTGGCCAGGCTGCGCAACCGGCACCAGCGCCGCGCCAGCTGACTGACAAAGGCAATACGGTCGCTCAGCGCCTGGTACTGCACCACATCGCTCTGGGTCAGTTCGCAGCGCTGGCCGAGGCCCTTGAAGCTGATGGCGCGGCTGATAATGCGCCCGTCCACTTCCGGCAGCGCCACGTGCATGGCCATATCCCGCGGTTGCAGGCCCTGGGGATCGGCGCGCCAGCTCTGCTCATTGCCGCCGGAGAGGATCAGCTGCAGCACCGGAATATCGCCGGCCAGGGCGTGATCGCCGGGGTCGTCCATGGCCGACTGGGAAAACGCCGTGGTGTTAAGGATCAGCGCCACCTGATGCTCGACGCACAGCTCGCGCAAGGTCTGCAGGCACAGCCCGTCCTTTAGCGACAGCAGCGCAAGCGGCAGCGGATTGAGCCCCTCGGCCAGCAAACCCGTACACAGCTCGGCGAACACCCGGGTGTTGCCGGCCTGCAGATGCGCCCGATAGAACAGCACCAGCACGCAGGGCGCGCCTGCAGTCCATTGCTCGCGCCAGCTATCGACCGAGGCATCGGCCTGCTGCGGATGGAACACCGCCACCGGCGGCAAGGGCCTCGGTGGCCTTGCCTGCATGGGCAAATCGAAGAAGCGCGCGCCTATAAAACGGTAGAGCTCGCAGGCATTGGCTGCGCCGCCTTCGCGCAGGTAGCGCCAGAGGCTGTGGCAACAATCGGCGTCCACCGTGCTCTGGCGGGTCAGGTTGGGGTCCTCCTGCATATCGCCGGAGAACATCGCCAGGGCGATGCCCTTGCGCCGGCACAGCGCGACCACCTGCTCGGTGCCGTAGGGCCAGTAGCTTTCGCCGCCCAGGTGATCGATGACTATGAGCCTGGCGTATTGCAGCACCTGATCCAGATACAGGTCGATGGAAGCGTTCTGCCGCAGATGCAGCAGATTGGTCAGGCGTACCGACGGATAGGCCAGCGCCGCGCCGCCGGGCTGGGCCTGCGGATGGGCGGCGGCCAGCAACGCCAGGGTGGTGTCGGCGGCGCTGAGGATGATGATATCCGCCGGGTCCTGTTCGACCACGGTGATGGTCGCCCCGCTTTCGTCGATATAACCACCGGGCAGCGCCGACAACATGTGCATCGCTTAGGCCTCGATCAGGGCGGCTTGCAGGGCGCGGGTCAATAGCGGTGCATCCAGCTCCTGGCCGATCAACACCAGATGGGTGCTCGGCGTTTCACCGGGCTGCCAGCGGCGGTCGAAATAGCTGTCGAAACGCTGGCCGACGCCGTGCACCACCAGGCGCATGGGTTTGTCCGCCAGGGCGACGAAGCCCTTGATGCGGAAGATTCTGTGCTGCTCGACCAGCGCTTGCAGGCAGGCCAGCAGGCGCTCGCGATCCACCAACGGCAGCTTGACCACCACCGAATCGAACTGGTCATGGTCGTGCTCGTGTTCCTCGTCGTCGCCGTGATCGTGATGGCTTTCGCGCAGGTGGATGCTCTCTTCCGAAGCATGGGACAGGCCGAGGATCAGGTCGAGGTCGAGGCGGCCACGGTCGCTGGCCAGCACCTTGACCTGGGCCGGCAGTTCCTCGCGCACCAGGGCGATAACCCGCTCGACAGCGGCGGCATCGACCAGATCGGTCTTGCTCAGCACCACTAGGTCGGCGGCCAGCAGTTGGTCCTCGAACAGCTCGTGCAGCGGCGATTCGTGATCCAGGTTGGGATCGGCGCGGCGTTGCTCGTCGACCGCCTGCGGGTTGGCGGCGAACAGGCCGGCGGCGGTGGCCGGCACGTCGACCAGGGTCACCACCGCATCGACGGTGCAGGCATTCTTGATTTCCGGCCAGTTGAACGCCTGCACCAGCGGCTTGGGCAGCGCCAGACCTGAGGTTTCGATAAGAATATGGTCGAGCTCGCCACGGCGTTCGATCAGCTCGCGCATCACCGGGTAGAACTCCTCCTGCACGGTGCAGCACAGGCAACCGTTGGACAGCTCGTAGAGCTGGCCAGCCGCTTCCTGACCGTCCTCGTCGCAGCCGATGCCGCAACCACGCAGAATCTCGCCGTCGATGCCCAGCTCGCCAAATTCGTTGACGATCACCGCGATACGCCGGCCGTTGGCGTTCTCGAGAATATGCCGCAGCAGCGTGGTCTTACCGCTGCCGAGAAAGCCGGTGACTATGGTGACGGGGATTTTGGCCGACATGGAAATACTCCGATGGTTATGGGTCTGCGCGCTTATTCGAGCGGCGGGATGCGGGCAATAAATTTGCCTTTGATACCGGCCGGCCAAGTACGAAACGGCACCTGGCCGCTGTCCGACTGCTGGTATTTGCGGCTGTAGTCGAGCAGCGCCTCGGCTGCTTCGCGTTCGGGCTGAAAGTCGCCGAGCACATAGGCGATCTTGCCGGGGGCCTGCAGCAACGCGGTGCAATGCCGTTGGCAGGCCATCAGGCAGCGCGTGCGCTTAATCGATAAGGGCGGCGCGCCGGTGGCAAGTTGCTCCTGCAACAGCCCCTCGACCTCCGCGGCGAATAGCTCGCCTTTGCGCACGGCGCTGGGCGCGGCAGCATCGGTGCCGCAGGTTTCGCAGAGCAGCAGCGTGGTGGTCATAACTGTTCCTGAGACTTCGGGGTTTGCGGGGTTTGCGGACGGCAGGCCCAGGGCAGCACGAAGCGCTGCTGCTGGTGCTCGCCGAGCATCGCCTGAACCTGATAGACCTGCTGTAGATTCTTCGGCGTCAGCACCTGGCGGGTGGTGCCGCAGTCGACCATCCGGCCCTGGTCGAGCAGCAGAATGCGGTCGCAGAAGCGGCTGGCCAGGGTCAGGTCGTGCAGCACCACCAGCGCGGCCTTGCCCTGGGCGCATTGCTGGCGCAGCAGCTCCATTACATTCAACTGGTGGAAGGGATCGAGCGCCGCCACCGGTTCGTCCGCCAGCAACAATGGGCTGCCGACCGCCAGGGCGCGGGCCAGGCGCGCACGGGCGCGTTCGCCGCCGGACAGCTGATCGAAACGCCGCTGCGCCAGTTCGCCCAGGTGCATCTGCGCCAACGCCTGATCGATGGCCACCTGGTCGCTTCCATCCAGGCGCTGCAATATGCCCCAGTTACCCCGGTGCGGCAGGCGGCCGAGGGCGACATAGTCGCGCAGGCGCAGCGGCCAACTGCTCTGATCGCCCTGGCCCAGGTAGGCAAGGCGCAAGGCGCGCTGGCGCGGCGACAGGCTGCTCAACAGCTCGCCATCCAGGCGGATCTCGCCCTTGTACGGCAGCAGATGGGCCAGGGCTTTGAGCAGGCTGCTCTTGCCGGCACCGTTGGGCCCGATCAGACCAAGCAGTTCGCCGCGGCGCAGATCCAGCGACACCCGGTCTACCAGACGCCGGCCGTCGATCTCGACGCAGACCTGCTCCAGGCTCAGCATGCCGCCCCCAACCGCTGACGCAGCACCAGCAGCAAAAAGAACGGCGCGCCTATCATCGCCGTAACCACCCCGAGCATCAGTTCCTGCTCGCCGCTGACCAGGCGCAGCAGAATATCCGCCGCCAGCAGCAACACCGCGCCACCGAGGGCGCTGCTTAGCAGCAGGCGCGAGGGATGGTAAGCGACCCACTTGCGCAGCAGGTGCGGCACCACCAGGCCGATAAAGCCGATGGCACCCGTCACCGCCACGCTGGCACCGACGCACAGCGCGGTGCCGACGATGATCTGCACGCGCAGCCGCGGCAGGTTGACGCCCAGGCTGCTGGCTTCGTCTTCGCCGAGAGTCAGCGCATCGAGTTGCGGGCCGCAGGCGAACAGCAGCAACAGGCCGGCGGCTATAAACGGCAGGCACAGGCGAATATCGGCGAAGCTGCGGTCGCTCAGCGAGCCCATCAGCCACAACACTATGTCCTGCACGTCGGTGGGATTGGGTGCGAGGTTGATCGCCAGCGAGGTCAGCGCCGCGGTCAGCGACGACAGCGCTACGCCGGAAAGAATCAGGGTCAGGTTGCTCGCGCTGCGCCGAGCGATGGCGTACAGCACCAGAGTGGTCAGCGCAGCGCAGCCCATCGCCGACAGCGGCACCAGCCAAGCGCTGAGGCTGCTCAAGCCGTAATACAGGCAGAGCACCGCGCCCAGGCTGGCGCTGGAGCTGACCCCGAGCAGCCCCGGTTCGGCCAGCGGGTTGCGCAACAAGCCTTGCAGCGCAGCGCCGGCCGCGCCGAGCGACATGCCGACGAGGATCGCCAACAGCACCCGTGGCAAACGGATTTCGTTGACGATGACCTGCTGCTGCACCCGCACATCGGCCAGATCCGCGCCGGCCGCCGCCGAGGACAGCAGCGCGCGGCCGATATCGCCGAGGGCCAGCGGCACCGAGCCGATGCTTAGCGACAGCAGCAACAGTGTCAGCAAGGCCAGCATCAGCAGCAAGTTGAGCAGGCTCGGGGCAATCCGGCTCATGGTTGCGCCCCACTGGCAGGCTGTTGAAAAACTACCTGCGTTGCCGATGCGTCGTTAAAAACAGGCTCGGCAAGCCGCTTGCGGCTAACGCGCGGAAGCAGCGGCCCGTAGGGCGAGCGGAGCGAGTAATGCTCATTTACAACCCGTAAAGTCGAGTGCAACCCCAGCCCCTTCCTCGCCTGTTTTTGTGGGGCCGCCATCGGTATCGCCTCGGCTGCCTCGCCTACGTTTTTCAACGGCCTGCTAGCCAGGCTCAGCGCATCCAACTGCGCGGCCAGTTGTTCGGCGGCATGGATCAACTGCCAGTCGCTGCAGCCCCAGCGGTTGCCGCTGATGCGCAACACCGGGCGCGTGGCCATCAGTTGTTGCAGACGCTGATGGCGCGAATAGGCGGATTTGGCGTAACCGTTGTCGATCAACATATCGGCGCTGACAAACACGTCCGGCGGGCTGTCGACCAGGTCTTCCAGGGCATAACGGCTCCAGCCGGAACGGCCGAGGCTGGCCAGGTGATTGCGCAACCCCACCGCCTGGAACACCGTGTCGACGTAGGTATTGGCCCCGGCGCTGCCGCCGTTGGCGCGCAGGTAGAGCGCGCTGAGCGGTCGCGGGCGCTGCTGCAAACGCGCCAGGCGCGCCTGCACATCGGCGACCAGTGCGCTGCCCGCAGTCTCGCGGCCGATCTGCCCGGCAACCCAGCTGGTGCTGTCGAATATCTGCTGCCAGGTGGTCGGGTAAGGCACCACCAGCGTCTTGATACCGTGGCGGCTCAGCAGCTCGGCCTGGTTGTGCGCCTGCCAGCGCCGCGAGGCGAGAACGATATCCGGGTGCAGAGCAATGATTTCTTCCGCCGTGGCATCGTTCGCCGGGAATTCCTGGGCCAGCTCGGCCATCGAAGACTGGCGTGGGTCCTGGCTCTTGCGCGACACCGAGAGCAGCTGCGCGGGCGCGGCCAGGCTCAACGCCAGCATATCGGCGCAGAGATTGGTCGAAACCACAGTCGGCAACGCTGCGGCCCCGGCTAGCGGGGCACACAGCATCAGCAGCAGAGCGCAGGCGCGGAGCATCAGAAGTCGATACCGGCCTGGGCTTTTACGCCAGCGTTATAGGCGTGTTTGACGTCGCGGATTTCGCTGACCGTATCGGCCAGTTCGATCAGCTCGGGCTTGGCCGCGCGGCCGGTGACTATCACGCTCTGACTGGCCGGGCGGGCGCGAATCGCCTCGATCACCATCTCAGCATCCAGGTAGTTGTACTTGAGCATGTAGGTCAGCTCGTCGAGCAGCACCAGATTCAGGCTGGGGTCCGCGAGCATGCGTGCGGCATGCACCCAGGCCTCATCCGCGGCGGCCTTGTCGGCGTCCCAGTTCTGTGTGTCCCAGGTGAAGCCGGTGGCCATCGCGTGGTAGGCGACTTGCACGGCGTTCTGCCGCAGGTAGGTGACTTCGCCAGAGGCCTGGGTGCCCTTGATAAATTGCACCACGCCGACTTGATGGCCATAGCCCAGGGCGCGGTACAGGGTGCCGAAGGCCGAGGTGGTTTTGCCTTTGCCGTTGCCGGTGATCAGCACGACTATGCCGCGCTCTTCCTGGGCCTTTTCGATACCGGCATCGACCACGGCTTTCTTGCGCTGCATGCGCTCGGCATGGCGCTGTTTTTTCTCATCATCAATCATGAGTCACACTCCAGCCCCGGCCGAACATCGGCCATGGCAAATTCCTCGCGCAAGCGCGACGGCATAGTGCAACCACGGGGAGCTGGCGCGATGCACAGGCATCGAACCTTGATGACGACTACTGAGGGAAAACTGCCCGAAACGCGGGCATGCAACAGCACCGGCAACCACCCACACCCCGGGGTACGCACCTTGTTTCGATCAGGCCGGTCTTCTGGCTCACCTTCATCCGAAGTCCGCGCCTTCCCAGGCGGTTGGCCCAGTGGCGTGTTGCGGCTTCGTCAGGTTCTACAGCAGCGGGGGCTGCGCCGGAATGCTCGAGGAATTACCTCAGAGGTCACCGGACTTCCCGTTTCAGCCCGTAGCGCGATTGCGCACGGGGCACCTGTTCGTTGGCCGGCAGGGTAACCCAGTCGGCACCTTCCAGCAATTCGCAGCGGTTGACGGAACCAACACATCATGGTCAGCTAGCGGCCTGTTTCAGGTGTCTCGCACCAGCGTGTGCGAGGTGAAACGGGAAGCCGGTGGGTTCGATCCGCAAGGTTGAACGAGTCCGGCGCTGCCCCCGCAACGGTAAGCGTACTTGGGTCGTTATCGCCACTGTGTCTCAGACATGGGAAGGCTGCCCCAACCACTGTCAAATCGACAGTAGTCGCAAGCCCGGAGACCGGCCTGAAACCTGTTTGGCAACCTGCGGTGGGCGGGGCGCGCCGAAATCGGGTTTGTTCCGCTGTCCGCGCTCGCCCCGCTTTTGTGCTGCTTCCCTTCCTCGCGTCGCCGTTTTTCGACTCCCTGGAAGGTTCTTACATGTCAACCCGCACGCTGTCCGCCAGCCCCGCGCTCGCCCTGCCCCTCTCCCAACGTCTGATCCTTGCCCTCGGCAGCTGCCTGCTGGGCGGCGCACTGATTTTCTGCGCCGGCTTCGCGCCGATGGACGTGCTGCATAACGCCGCCCACGACGCCCGCCACAGCGCCGCTTTCCCCTGCCACTGAGGCTTTCGACATGCTTAAACGAATCGCCCAGACCGCAGGTTTTGCGGGGCTGCTGGCCGCCCTGTTGCTGACGCTGCTGCAGAGCCTGTGGGTCACCCCGCTGATCCTTGAGGCGGAGACCTATGAAAGCGCCGAGCCGGTAGCCGAACATAGCCATGCCCCCGGCGCGGTTGCCCATGAGCACCATCATGACGCTGACGCCTGGGCACCCGAAGACGGAGCCCAGCGCATCCTGTTTACCGGGCTAAGCAATCTGGTGGTGGCGGTCGGCTTTGCCCTGATGCTCGCGGGCCTCTACAGCCTGCGCGCGCCGGGCCGAATCTGGCAGGGGTTGCTGTGGGGGCTGGCAGGTTTTGCCACCTTCAGCCTGGCACCGGCCATCGGCCTGCCGCCTGAATTGCCGGGCACTGCTGCGGCCGAGCTGTTGCTGCGCCAGTACTGGTGGGTCGGCACAGCCGCTACCACCGCCGCCGGCCTGGCCTTGCTGGCCTTTGGCGGGCAGTGGTGGCTGCGACTCCTCGGCCTGCTCTTGCTGCCCCTGCCGCACATGGTCGGCGCGCCGCAGCCAGAGGTGCATGAAAGCCTGGTTCCGACAGCCCTGAGCCAGCACTTTATCGTCACCTCGTTGCTGGTCAACGCGCTGTTCTGGGCCGCCCTTGGCCTGATCAGCGCCTGGTTGTTTGGCCGCGGACAGCGGGTGAGCTGAGTCGCTTTTGTAGCCCGGATGCAATCCGGGAACGCCTATCGCCGCACAAATCGCCCCCGGATTGCGCCAAGGCTTATCCGGGCTACGGGCGTGCTCTTGTAGGGTGGACATGGCGAAGCCTTGTCCACCGTTGTCGCCTTTCACCAACAACATCGCATAGCGACCTTGTTGGGTTACGCGGCGTCCGACGGCGATGTCGCTGCTCAAGCCGCGATAAGCGCCGCTAACCCAACCTACTCAGCGACATTCCTACGCACGCAAGCACCGCAGGCCATACAGGCTGGCGTCGACCTTGCCGCAGTTGTCGAGTATGGCGATCTCGGCACCCAGCACCCGCAGACGCGTGTTGAGATCGCTGGCGAATAGCTGCTTGCGCCAGAGCCGGTAATCCACCTCCTGCCCCGCAGTCAGATAGCGATGCAGCTCGGGCAGGCTGAACGTCCAGTGGCCCGGCTCGCAGGTAAAACCGTAGGCGCGCAGCTGGTCGAGCATCTGCGCATCGCCGCGCAGCACCGCCTCGCAACAAGCGAAAAACCTCTGCAGCAAATCGTGCATGGCCGCTTACTTAAGCTTCTCAGCGATCCAGATGGTGTGCCGGGTGCCCTTGTTGCCGTGGGCGTAGACCTGCACTTCCTCGACCTTGAAACCAGCCTTGCGCACCTTCTCGGAAAACTGCCGGTCGGCGCTGGCCGACCAGACTGCCAGCACACCCTTGGCCCGTAGCGCCTGGTGGCAACGCTGCAGGCCCTGGGCCGAATACAGCCAGCCATTGCGTTTCTGGGTCAGGCCTTCGGGGCCGTTGTCGACATCCAGCATGATCGCGTCGTAACGCTGATCGGCGTTTTTCAGGCAGTTGGCGACATCGTCCTGAATCACCCGGGTGCGCGGATCAAGGATCGGATAACCGGCTTTGGCACCCAGCGGGCCGCGGTTCCACTCGACCACCCCTGGCACCAGTTCGGCCACTTCCACCTCGGCGGTCTTACCCAGGTTCTGCAATGCCGCCGCCAGGGTAAAGCCCATACCCAGGCCGCCGATCAGCACCCGCGAATCCGGTCGTCCGGCGACCTTCTTGCAGGGAATCGCCGCCAGCGCATCTTCCGAGCCGTGCATGCGGGTGTTCATCAACTGACCGCCATCGCCGCCGGCAATCTTGATCACAAAATCCTCGCCGTACTCGAACAGGCACAATGCACCGGAGCCATCGGGAATCGGGGCGGTATCGAGCAATACAAAACGCTTCATGGGGGCTGCTGCCTGAGTCGATAAAAACGGCAGGCAGCATGCACATAAATGGATCAAGTTGCAGCGCCCCATCGGCAAAAATTCTTACCACTGAGGCTTCTCGATAGCCTAGGCGCTGGGTTTATGATGCCACCTGCCCCTTTGCCCACAGGATCTCCGGCATGCCCCTCGCCCAATTGCTTAGCGCCTCGCAACTGCAGCAGCGCCTGGCGCAACCCGATCTGCTGATTCTCGATTGCCGCTTCGCCCTGGATAACAGCGCCTACGGTCAGCGCAGCTACGCCGAAGGCCATATCCCCGGCGCACAGTTCGCCGATCTGGAGCGCGACCTCTCCGGTCCGATCCACAAAGGCATCACCGGCCGCCACCCCTTGCCGGACCCCGCGCAACTGCTGCAGTGCCTGCGCGACTGGGGCCTGAACGACGACAGCGAGGTGGTGCTGTACGACGACGGCCCCGGTGCCTTCGCCGCCCGCGCCTGGTGGTTGCTGGCCTGGCTGGGCAAACGCGAGGGCGTGTACCTGCTCGACGGTGGCTTGAAGGCCTGGCGCGAAGCCGGTGGCGAGCTGACCCACGCCCTGCCCGCGCCCAACAGTGGAAGCTTTAGCGGCCAACCCGATGCCAGCCTGCTGATCAATGCCGAGCACCTGCAGCAGCGTTTGCACGATAGCCAATTGTGCCTGCTCGATGCTCGCGCCCTGCCGCGCTTCAGGGGTGAGGTGGAACCGCTCGACCCAGTCGCCGGGCATATACCCGGTGCCCAGTGCGCGGTGTTTACCGACAACCTCGACAGCGACGGTCATTTCCTCAGCAGCACAAAACTGCATCAGCGCTTTGCCGCGCAATTGGGCGAACGCCCGGCCAGTGGTCTGGTGGCCTACTGCGGTTCGGGCGTGACCGCCTGCCATAACCTGTTCGCCCTGTGCCTGGCGGGCTACCCCCTGGCACCGTTGTATGCCGGCTCCTGGAGCGAATGGATCACCGACCCAGTCCGCCCGGTGGCCACTGGCGACTGAGCCCGGCTGGGGCCTAAGCACCAACTGGAATATAGGCAATAACCGAAAGCTGAAAACAATTTAAAAACAGCCCTTTACAGTGCAAAGGTCGCACTAGACTTCAACACAAGCGGCTAAACCCGCTTCCGGTGGGGCCTTTTCACAACAACTAAGACGCTGCCAGCGCCCCGGCCCCATCGGCTACCTGTCGCGAGGGCTATATGGGAATTGCCGCCTGCGAGTTCAGTCAGTACGTTATTCGGCCCACCTTGATCTACCTGGGCCGCCATTCCAGCGCCGCCGAAGCCCTGCTCCTGGGTGCCGCCGCCAGCCAATCCGGGCTGGGCGCGGGACTCGATGATAAGCACGGCCACGGCCTCTACCGCATTGCCGCCCTGCGCCACCAGCAGCTCTGGGACCTGCACCTGGCCCGCGACCCGGACCTGGCCAGCCGGATCAGGGGGCTGGCCAGCCAGCATGCCTTTCTTGCCGCCCCGCACCTGGAGCTGACCGTCAACCTGCGCTATGCCACAGCCATTGCCTGGATGCTGATCGAGACGGACAGCAGCGAGTTGCCCGCCGCCGACGATCTGCTTGGCATGGCCCAGATATGGCAGCGGGTCTTCAGACCTCAGGGCCGGCCGCGGGACTTTATCGCCGCCTGGCAACGCTATATCGGCCGCGTCAGCCAGGTGGCCTGAAGCCTGGACAGCGACCGTGATTGTCCGACAACTTAACTGCAGTTAGCAGAAAATAGCCGCATGTTAAAGGCATAACCGCTCTATCTCGGGAACTTCAAAGGCTTGGCAAGGGTCAGGAAAAGTTGTTAGTTTCCGCCCCCGCTAAAACCTAGGAGTCCTCCGTGACTACGTCCGTGACCAGAAAAGTCGTCAAGACCTGCCTGTCCCTTGCCCTTGCTTCTGCCACCAGCCATGGCTTTGCCAGTGGTTTTGCCATCAACGAACAAAGCGTCAGCAACATGGGCACCGCCTTCGCCGGCCGCTCCTCCTCGGCCGATGACGCCAGCACCGTATTCGGCAACCCGGCCGGCATGGCGCGCATCAAGCGCGAACAAGTCAGCGGCGGCATTGCCCTGATCCACGCAAAAACCGATATCGACAACGCCAGTGGCTCCACCCGCGGCAGCAATGACGGCGATATGGTGCCGTTTATCGGCGCGCCCATGGGCTATTACGTCAAACCGCTGGACGACAACTGGAGCTTCGGCCTGGGCCTGTACGTGCCGTTTGGCTTGGTGACCGATTACGAGCGCAACTTCCAGGGCCGCTACCACGGCGACCGCAGCGAAGTGCGGGTGGTGACCCTGCAGCCGACCCTGAGCTATCGCTTCAACGAGCAACTGTCGATCGGTTTCGGCCCGACCATCAACCGCATCGACGGCGAGCTGACCTCGGCCATCAACAACCCGATTCCCGGCGCGGGTGACGGCAAGGTCGAAATCAAGGGCGATGACACCGCGCTGGGCTACAACGTCGGCGTGCTGTTTGAAATCACCCCGCAAACCCGTTTCGGCCTGACCTACCACTCCAAGGTGGATTACCGCCTGAAGGGTGACACCACAGTGTCCGGCCCGGGCTTCGTGATTGGTTCTTCCGCCGGCAGCTACGATGCGTCACTGGAGCTGACCACCCCGGAATCGGTGGATTTCTCGGTAACCCATGAGCTGAATGCCGACTGGACCCTGTACGCCGGCAGCACCTGGACCCGCTGGAGCCGCCTGGAAGAAATCCGCGCCGATAACAACGGTGTAGGTGGCTTGCTGGCAGGCAACCTCAGCAGCATCAGCGAGCCGCAGAACTGGCACGACACCTGGGCCCACGCCGTGGGTGCCGCCTACAAGCTGAACCCACAATGGACCCTGCGCGCCGGCCTTGCCGTGGACCAGTCACCGACCAACAATGTCGACCGTTCGCCACGCATCCCCACCGGCGACCGCACCATCCTCAGCCTGGGCACGGCCTGGAGCCCGAACGATGATATGACCATCGATCTGGCCTATTCCTACCTGATGGAAGACGACACCGATATCGAAAGGGGCGACTACCGCGCAACCTACAAAAACACCGCCCATGGTCTGGGCACACAAGTGACGTACCGCTTCTAATTCGGCACGGCCTTTGGGGTACACTCGCGCAGCGATGACAATTATAAAAATGCCGCGTGAGACAACCATGACTGCACTCTGTACTGCCCTGCCAGAGCGGCTCTGCCTGCTGCTGGTGGATGACCACAGGATCTTTCTCGATGGCCTCAGCCTGGCCCTCGCCCCGCTTTGCGCCGACCTGCAGATTCATACCGCAGAAACCGCCGCCGCCGCAGAAACCTGCCTGCAGCACGCCGATTTCGATCTGATCCTGCTGGACCTGCGCCTGCCCGATATGCCCGGCCTGGAGTTGCTGCAACGCTGGCAACAACAGGGCCGCATGACCCCGGTGGCGATTCTCAGTGCCAGCGACTCCAACCTGGACGCCCAGGCCGCACTGGCCGCCGGAGCCCTGGGCTTTATCCCGAAAAGCGCCAACAGTAACGAACTGCGTCAGGCCGTGACCCGCGTACTGCTGGGGGAAACCCTGCCCGCTCCCGCCGGGGCCGAAAAGGCTCAGCTGACGCCACGGCAGATGGAAATTCTGCGGTTACTCGCCGATGGCCTGCCGAACAAGTCGATCGGCCGGCAACTGGGGGTGGCCGAGGACACGGTCAAGACCCACCTCAAGACCCTGTTCCAGGAACTCGACGTGCACACCCGCACCGCCTGCGTCAGTGCGGCGCGTCAGCGCGGCTGGCTATAGGGTCCGTTGCGGTTTCGCCGCGAGCCGCCTGACGCGCCGGCAGCAGCACCGCCAGGGCCTGGCGCAGGCGCGCCGGCAACAAGGGTTTGCCGAGCAGGGTGATATGCGCCGGCAGGCAGCGCTCCTGCAATTGGCTGCTGATATCGGCGGTGATCAGCAGCGCCGGCAACATCAGCCCCGCCTCTTCGCGCAGGCGCTCGATGGCGGACAGGCCATCCTCCTTCGCCGCCAGGCGGAAATCGCTGATCAATAACTGCGGCTGCGCCTCGTCCAGGCACAACAGCGCAGCCTCAAGGTCGGCGCAGGCCCAGACCTCGCAACCCCAGCGTCGCAATAGCCCGGCCAGCGCTTCGCGCCCGGCCCCGTCGTCTTCCAGCAGCAATATCCGCCCACTCGGGGCCGCCACCGCCACCTGCGTTGCCTGCCGCTCGCCCGCCTCGGCGCGCGGCAGCTGCAGCACAAAGCGCGCGCCCTGACCGGGGCTGGAATGCAGCCGCAGCGGATGCTCAAGCAGCTCGGCCAGCTGTTTGACGATGGCCAGCCCCAGGCCCAGGCCGCGCTCGGCATTGCGCCCGGGGTTATCCAGCTGCTGAAATTCCTCGAACACCCGGTCCTGCTGTTCCACGCTCAGGCCGCGACCATCGTCGCCCACTTCAAGCAGCACCTCGCCCCCCTCTGCCCGTGCGCGCAACCAGACCTGACGTGCCTGGGCGTGGCGCAAAGCGTTGGCCAGCAGGTTGCGCAGCACCCGTTCCAGCAGCAGCGGATCGCTGTGCACCCAGAGTTCCTCGCACTGCAGCTGCAGGGTGACGCCCTGGGCTTGGGCCTCGGCCCGGCTTTCCTCGCTCAGGCGTGCCAGCAGCGGTGCCAGGGCGACCACCTCGAGCTTGACCTGCACCCCACCGGGCAGGGTCATGCGGCTGTAATCGAACAACGACTGCAGCAGGCGACTGAGTTGCTCCACCGAGGTCGCCAGGCGACTGCTGATGCGCTGCGTGCCGGCCTCCTGGCTCTGCTCCAGCAGGTGCTGGGCATACAGGCCCATGGCATTCAGCGGCTGACGCAGGTCGTGGCTAGCGGCGGCGAGCAGGCGCAGCTTGCGCGCGTCATCGGCCTCGGCCCGCTGACGGGCCAGGTCGAGCAGACGCAGGTTGAGCCAGGCCCCGCGCTGGCCATGCTCCTGCAAATAGGCACCGATACTGCCGATCAGGTTGGCGCAGATCAGAAACAGGCCCTGGTAGGCCAGCTCCGAACCGGCCTCGGTCAGCAGCAGGCCGAGGCCGAGAAACAGCGCGCAGATACCCCAGGCCGCGGCGCTGACGGCCCGAAACGACACCCCCAGCAGCACATAGCCGAACATCAGCACCAGAAACAGGCCGTCGTAGGGTATGGGCACGCCCATGCCCCAGCAGACATAGATGACCACCACCACGCTGGCCCCGTTGAGCCCGTAGGCGGCGGCATAGGCCAGTAGGCTGAGGCGCGGGTCGCTTTGCGCACGCCGACAATAGAGAAAGCCCAGCACCACGCCGAGCATCGCAAACAGCCGCACCGGCACGCTGGCCAGGCCCACCGCCAGGGGCAGAAACAGCAGATCGAGGACGCAGTAGAGCAGCTGGAAGATCAGCGCGGTGCTGACGATCAACAGCAGGCGGCGGCGAATACGCTGCACTCGATGGCTAACGAAGCCTTCTTCCAGCTCCGGCACAAAGCACAGACGGCTGTAGCCGCGGCGCTGCTGCGCCAGCAGCAGGCGCTCTTCCTGCTCCGGGGTCATGCCCATGGGGCTCCGGGGTTCGCCCTGGGCTTACAACCCCGAGGTTTCGCTGTCCTGCTGTTTGACGGCAATGGCGTCATAGGTTTCCACCCGATGCTGGTCTTCGGCGCTGAATAATCGCTGGCGCAAACGCTGCTGCTCGCGCTGCCGATCCGCAGGGCTCAGGCCATTGCCTTGCAGGCTGGCCAGTTCCTCTTGGTACTGGCCATAGCGTTGTTGCCAGGCCCGCTCGTTGCGCTGCTCGTCGAGCAAGCGCTCGACCGTGGGTGGATCATAGGTCAAGGCGAGGAACTGGCGCACCTGCTCCTCGCTCGCGCCCTCTTGCCACAGCTGCTCGCTGCGCGCCTGTTGCGCCTGCGCCTGGCTGTGGCGCTCCTCACTGGCGCGCATGGCCGCCGGCAGCTGCTCGCGCAGGCGTAACTGGGCCTGGGCCTTGCCCTCATCGCTAAGATCTTCGCGGGTGAGCAGAGCCAGGTTATCCAGGGTGTAGCGGGCATAGGCTTCTTCGGCGCCGAACAGGGCCTCCACCGCGGCCGTGGAAAAATGCCCACGGCGCAGCTCGGCCAGTTTGTCGAATGCCTGCTGCAGGGCGGCCAGCTGTGACTGCGGCTGTGCCTGCTCGGCAGCACTCAGCGGTTGTTCGAGCAGCGCCAGGCTGGCGCGCTTGTAATCCATATAGTCGCCCAGCAGGCCGATAAACTGCCCCAGGGCCGGCTCCGCCAAACGCTGGCTGGCATCGGCCAGCATAGCTTCGACGGCCGCATCCAGCCCGGCGCTGTCGGCGGCGCTAAGGAAGTAATCGAAATAGTCGCGCACCCCAAGGTTCAGGCGCAGATTGCCGGCACTGTCGCTGCCTAGCTCGCCGTCCACTTCGGTACCCTGCAACCCGGGCAGTTGCGCGGCAGCAGGCGAAACCACAGTGGCCGGCGCGGCGGATGCCAGCAAGGGGCTAGGCAGGCTGTCGGCACTGGCTGCGGGGGTGGGCTGGGGTTCGGCAAGCCGAGCCACGGGGGCAGGCTCCGACCATTGCCAGTAGAGGGTCAAGCCGCCGACGCACAGCACGGCGACCAACAACAGAAGAATATGACGCGAGGGAAAGGGCATGGCACCTCCTAGGAGCCTGTCGGACTTAACGCTGTCCTACTGCGGGAAAGCCCGGCAGGCTCCAAGGCGGGCCGCATGCTGCGGCCCGCAACAACCGGTCAGACGCCTTTGTTCTTCAAGCGGTTGGCATGCTGACGATACAGCGAGACTGGCTCGGTCCAGCCACGGATGCCGAACAGGTGGTTGATCGCATCCACATGGTTCATGTTGTAGTTGTCGCCCAGCACCTGGCCCAGGTAGGTGGAGCAGACGCCGACCAGGCCATCGTTTTTCTCGCTGCCGAAAGCCAGGCCGGTGATGGCCAGGAACGGATCGACCGCATCGAAAACGTTGGTGTAGGAGGTGTTACCGGTCCAGGAGAAGTAGCGAATGCTGTGCCCGCGCACGTTATGCACTTCGGTGGACTTGGCGCAGTAGCTGCTGTTGTTCACGCCCCAGGGGTGGCGACTGTTGAGCGCGGCGGTGCCGGCGGTGGTCAGGGTTTTCAGGGCGTCGATGCCACTCTGCGGGTTGCTGCTGCCGGACAGCAGATTGATCATCGCGCCCAAGGCGTTGGCCAGGGCATTGGCACCGCCTTCGATGACGCTGTTGGGCGGAATCGCACCGCGCAATACGTCGGCCACCTTGGAGCCCTTGTTGACGCCGTTGATTGAGGTCACCGAGGCGACCAGATCCGGCCGCAGCGAGGCCGCGACGCGCGAGGTTGGCGAACCCTGGCTGTGGCCGATCAGGTTGACCTTGCCGCCGTTGGCACCGGCCCAGGGCACGATCTGCTGGGCCAGCGCAGCACCGCGCTGCTCGCTGTCGTTGAGCGCCGAAACGCTGGCGACATAGACCTTGGCCCCATCACGCTCGAGGTTCCAGGGAATGGTATGGAAGTAGTTGATCAGACCGCCGATGGTGTTGAAGCCAGTCACCCCGTGCACCAACACGATGGGGTATTTAGTCTGGGTGTAGTTTGCCTGGGCTTCGACTGCGCCGAGCAGGGCGCAGGCAGCGAGAGCAGTTGAAATAACGCGACGCATGGGTGCCTCCTTGTTTTTATTGTGGGCACGCCGGGTAACTGCGTCCGGCGTGACAACACTTTAAGGAGGCGTGCGGGGCCCAACCATCGCCCAGATGGGTGAGTCAGGGTTGCGAAGCGATGGCCTGCTCGACCGCGGCAATCAACTTGGGATCATCCGGCAGGGTGCTACTGGAGAAACTGGCGATCACCCTGCCCTGGGCATCCACCACGTACTTGCTGAAATTCCAGCGCGGGGCCTGGCTCTGCGCGGCCAGCTCCTTGAACAACGGGATGGCCTGCTCGCCGCTCACCGGCTGGGTTTCACTCATGCTGAAGGTCACGCCGTAATTGACGTAGCAGACCTTGGCGGTCTCCTCGCTGCTGTCGGCTTCCTGGCGGAAATCATCCGAGGGCACGCCCAGCACCTCCAGACCCTGCCCCTTGTAGCGCTGGTACAGCGCCTCCAGCCCTTTGAACTGCGGAGTAAAGCCACAGAAGCTGGCGGTATTGACCACCAGCAACGGCTTGCCGGCAAACTGGCCGCAGAGGTCGATCCGCTCCTGGCTGCGCAGCTTCGGCAGCTCGCCCTGCAGCAACGCTGGACAATCAGCCGCCAGGGCCGGCGCGGACAAGGCCAGGAGCATGGTGCTCAGAACAAGGGAGCGCAGCATGGCAGACACCTCGAGAGTGGAAGAAATTCAGGCTACTCGCCGGACAGGCAGGCGGCAATTTTCGCCTGGTAACAAAACGCTATGGACTGACGACACAGCAGCCGGCTCAGCACACGCCTATGCCCAGCTGCAAAAAAGCTAACCCACTCTGCCGCCAGGCCCACCACAACAGCCCCAGGCAGAGTAAAGCCGCCAGTGCCGCCAGGGCGCTCAGGTAATGCTTGCGCATCATGCCGCTACCCCCTGGTTACGCAGGCGCGCCACCGGCTGCTCGCGCACCGGCCAGTTCAGCGCCGCCGCCAGCAGGCTGAGGACAATGGCGATCTGCCAGACCAGGTCATAGCTGCCGGTGCGGTCGAACAGATAACCGCCCAACCAGCCGCCGAGAAAGGCCCCCAGCTGATGGAAGAGGAAGACGATGCCACCGAGCATCGACAGATTGCGCACGCCGAACATCGTTGCCACCGTGCCATTGGTCAAAGGCACCGTAGACAGCCACAACAGGCCCATGGCGATACCGAAGGCATAGGCACTCCACACCGTCAGCGGAGCCATGACAAAGGCGCTGATCACCAGCGCCCGAGTCAGGTACAGGGCACTGAGCAGACGCGGCTTGGACATGCGCCCGCCAAGCCAGCCGGCGATATAGGTGCCGAAGATATTGAACAGGCCAACCAGCGCCAGCACCGTGGTACCGACCAGCGCCGGCAGGTGCTGATCGACCAGAAACGCCGGTAGGTGCACGCCGATAAACACCACCTGGAAGCCGCAGACGAAAAAGCCCAGGGCCAGCAGCCAAAAACCCGAATGGCTGCAGGCTTCACGCAGGGCCTCGCCCAGGGTCTGTTCGTGACCCAGCAGCGGCAGCGGATTGTCCTTGAGCATCGCCGCCAGCGGCACGATCAGCGCCACCAGCAGGCCCAGGGCGAGCAGCGCCGCTGACCAGCCGAGCCAGCCGATCAGCCCCAGGGTCCCGGGCAACATGGCGAACTGGCCGAAGGAGCCGGCCGCAGCAGCGATGCCCATGGCCATGCTGCGTTTTTCCATCGGCACGGCGCGGCCAACCGCACCGAGAATCACCGAAAACGAGGTGCCGGACAGGCCGATACCGATCAACAGCCCGGCGCTCAGGGACAGGCTCAGCGGCGAGTCGGCCAGGCCCATGCAACCCAGACCGATGGCATACAACACGCCGCCGACAATTACCGTGCGGCGGGCTCCGAAGCGGTCGGCCAGCGCCCCGGTAAAGGGCTGAGTCAGGCCCCAGATCAGGTTCTGCAAGGCAATGGCGAAGGCAAACACCTCACGCCCCCAGCCAAACTCGGCGCTCATCGGCGGCAGAAACAGGCCAAAGCCGTGACGAATGCCCAGCGACAGCGCCAGGATCAGCGAGCCGCCTAACAGCAGCCATAGGCTGCTGCGTGCCAATGTTTTCATGGAGCGGCCTCCGGGCCATTTACCGAGCCGCACAGATTGCCCCGCAGCAGCGCCCGGGGCAAGGCGACTCTAGTCGAAGATCGATGCTGTGGCGCTGGCCCGCTGGCGCAAGAACGTCAGCAATTGCGGCCAGTGGTGAGCGAAGACATAGTCGAGGCGGCGGTGGCTGACCAGCAGCAGATTCTCCCCAGCCAGGCTGCCGCCCAGGGCCTGCATGCGACCTTCGCGCACCGTCTGCTACAAGCGCGGGTGGATATCGCCGGGTAAAACCGACTGGCGAAAGGGTGCCGGAACATCGGCAAAAAACTGAACATAGGATTGCCAGGGCCGGTCAACCGATATCCCCAGCTGATTTAAAGGAGTTCGCCATGACCCCGCCCAAATATGCTTCCTGCATCCAAGCCTGCAGCGCCTGCGTTATCGCCTGCGAGGTCTGTGCGTCGGCCTGCCTGCAGGAAGAGGATGTAGCGATGATGGCCAACTGCATCAAACTCGATCGCGACTGTGCAGACATCTGCCGCCTGGCCGAAACCCTGATGGCTCGCGAGAGCGCCCTGGTCGACGAATTTTGCCGACTCTGCGCCATTGTCTGCCAAGCCTGCGCGGAAGAATGCGCCAAGCATCGCCACGAGCACTGCCAGCAGTGCGCCCAGGTCTGCCAGCGTTGCGTGGAGGAATGCGAGGCCATCAGCATGGCCACCTGAGTCGTTTACCAACAGGCCGTTGAAGAATCTGGGCGAGGCAGCCGAGCCTGTTTTAAGCGCCCTTATCTTTTCAAGAAGCCGGGCAACCCAGCTCGCTTGTCAACGGCCTGCCAGGGCCAGGGCCAGCAGCACGGCGCATTCGGCTATTTCCAGCAGCGCCCCGGCGGTATCGCCGGTGGTGCCGCCCAGGCGCTTGAGCATCATGCTGCGCAGCCAGAGGAAAATCCCACCAGCCACCAGCAAGGCGAGCAACGCCGGCCAGCCCAGCAGCACCATAAGCGCAACGTTAGCGACCAGCACCCAGGGCAGCTGCCGACGCGGCAGATGCTCGGCCAGGGCCTGACCCAGGCCACCGGCCCGCACATAGGGGGTGGTAAGAAACAGCAGCGGTAACAGGCAACGCGCCAGCCAGGGCACCAATAACAGCAACAACCCTGAGCCGCTTTCCAGCAAGGCCACCAGCGCGGCAAACTTGAGCAATAGCAGCAGTACCAGCACCACCACCGCAATCGGCCCGCTACGCGGGTCTTTCATAATGGCCAGGGTGCGCTGTGTATCGCCAAAGCCGCCGACCCAGGCATCTGCGCTATCAGCCAGGCCATCCAGATGCAGGCCACCGCTGATGCCCACCCACAAGGTCAGCAATAACGCCGCCTGCAGCAGCACGGCGCTATCGCCCAGCAGTTGCTGCGCGGCGAGCAGCAACAGGCCGATCAACAGCCCCACCAGCGGATAGAACAGCAGCGAGCGGCCGATCTGCTCAGGCGTCGGCATGCCGGCCAGGGTCACCGGCAGGCGGGTAAGAAACTGCAGGGCGATCCACCAGGGCGTCATCTCAACTCCCGGAGTTCGCCCTGTTTATCCAGGCATAGCTGATAACGCTCGGCATGGCCCACCGCCACCTGCAGCAGATCATTGCGCGGCAAGCCACGGGCGCGGGCCAACAGCAGGCGAATTACCCCGCCATGGGTCACCAGCAGCAAGCGCTCGCCGGCATGGCGTGCCTGCAAACGTTGCAATGCGCCCAATATCCGCGCCTCGAAGGCCAGCAGCGTCTCGCCTTCGGGCGGGGTAAAGCCGTAGGGATCGCTCCAGAAACGGCCGAGTTCGGTGGCACTGGTCTGCATCAGTTCGGCGGTACTGCGCCCTTCCCACGCACCGAAATGCAGTTCCTGCAGATCGGGCTCCAGGCTAAGCGGCACGCCGTGCTGCGTCGCCAGCTCCTCGGCAAAGCGTGCGCAGCGCTGCAAGGGCGAACTGATCAGCCGATCCCAGCGGCTGCCGTCAGCCACCGCCGCGCGCAGCTGCGCCCAACCGGTTTCGGTCAGGGCATCGTCGAGGCTACCGCGCAGGCCACCGCCCAGCTCGGTTTCACCGTGGCGTAGCAGTTCCAGATAGACCGTCATGCAGGGCGCTCGGCCACCTCCGCCTCGGCAAAGGTGGCCATATCGTTGTGCAGGCTGCAGGCCAGTTGCAGCAGCGGCACGGCCAAGGCGGCACCACTGCCCTCGCCCAGGCGCAGGCCCAGATCGAGCAGCGGTTCGGCCTGCAACACCTTGAGCACCCGCTGATGGCCGGGCTCCGCGCCAGTGTGGGCAAATAGCAGCCATTCACGGCAAGCCGGATTCAGCTGTACCGCCAGCAAGGCGGCAACGCTGCAGATATAACCATCCACCAGGGCGGTAATGCCCTGCTGCGCGCAGGCCAGATAGGCACCGCTCAGCGCGGCAATCTCGAAGCCGCCGAGGCGTTGCAAGATGTCGATGGGCTCGCTGATCGCCGGGCGATGCAGCTCCAGCGCGACCTCGATCACCTCGGCTTTATGCGCCACGCCCGCGCTGTCCAGGCCAGTACCAGGGCCGACCAGCTCCCGCGCCGGACACTCCAGCAGCAGGCAAGCCATGGCCGTGGCCGCGGTGGTGTTGCCGATGCCCATCTCGCCGCCGATAAACAGCTGGCTGCCGGCTTCACGGGCGCGCTGCACGCTGGCCTGGCCGGCATCCAGGGCCAGCAGTAACTGCGCGGCAGTCATCGCCGGGCCCTGGACGAAATTCTGCGTACCCTCGCCAATATGTAGATGACGCACACCACGCAGCGGCTCCAGCGGCAGCGCGGTGCCCAGGTCGATCACTTCAAGCGTCGCGCCCAGCTGTTTGGCCAAAACGCTGATAGCCGCACCACCGCTGACAAAGTTGCGCAACATCTGCCCGGTAACCGCCTGGGGGAACGCAGATACACCTTCGGCGACCACGCCATGGTCGCCGGCAAATATGCTGATCCACAGTTGCTCGACTTGCGGCCGCTGGCTGCCTTGCATCGCCGCCAGGTCAATCGCCAACTGCTCCAGCTGGCCGAGCGAGCCGGCCGGTTTGCTCAGCTGCTGCTGGCGCGCCTGCGCCTTGTTGCGCGCGGGCATATCCAGCGCCTGACAGCCCTGTTGCCACCATTGCTCACTCATAGCGCACTCCCCTTGAGAACCATCGGCAAACCCGCCACGGTAAACACCACACGCTCACAGCGCTCGGCCAGGGCCTGATGCAGCCAGCCCGCCTCGTCGACATAACGCCGGGTCAGCTCGCCCAGCGGCACCACACCCAAACCGGTTTCATTGCTGACCAGAATAACCCGCCCCGGCAGATCGACCAGGCATTCGAGCACGGCATCGCGCTCGGCACTTAAGCGCGATAAGTCATCCAGCATTAACAGATTGGTCAGCCACAGGGTCAGACAATCGATCAGCAAACACTTATCCGCGGCGGCCTGCTCGCACAATACCCGGGCCAGGGCCAAAGGTTCTTCCACCAGACCCCAGTGCGCCGGACGACGTTCGCGGTGATGCTGGATACGCGCATCCATCTCGCCATCCAGCGCCTGGCTGGTGGCGATATAGGTCACCGCCAGGCCGGACTCGGCCGCCAGCCGCTCGGCCAGACGGCTTTTGCCGGAACGGGCACCGCCGAGTATCAGTTCATGCATGGTTCACCTTGTCTCCCTGTAGGGTGGATGTCGTTTTTTACATCCACCATCGCGCCGCAAATGGTGGATCGATAAAGCGTGATCCACCCTACAGGCCACATAACGTTCGCAGTTTTGTCGTATCCAGATGCGCCTCGACCAGATCGGCAAGGCGTTCGATATCGCGTTCACGCAAGGCGTGGTAATCCACCTGCTGCACCTCGCGCAATCCGGCCCAGCGTAGCAAGGCGCTACAGGCCTCAGGGCTTTCAAACAGGCCATGCAGATAGGTGCCGAGCACCTGGCCATCCGCGCTCAGGCCACCATCGGCGCGGCCATCGTCGAGGCGCACAGCCGCGTTCAAACCTGCGCCCGAGCTAACTCCAGCATGAATCTCATAGCCACTGATCGGGGCATTTTCCAGGCACAGCTGGCCGCGCACATTACGCAGCTGCTTCTCAGGCTCCAGCACGGTGCTGAAATCCAGCAGCCCCAGTCCCGGGCTTGAGCCCGCAGCGCCTTCCAGGCCATGGAGGTCGTCGATCTGCGTACCGAGCATCTGCAGCCCGCCGCAAATGCCCAGCAGTTTTCCGCCATAACGCAGGTGCTTGGCGATAGCCGCCGGCCAGCCTTGCTGACGCAGGAAGGCCAGATCGCTGCGTACGCTTTTCGAGCCGGGCAGGATAAGCAGGTCGGCTGCGGGAATCGCCTGGCCGGGGCCGACAAAGGTCAGTTCGACCTGCGGATGCAGACGCAGCGGGTCGAAATCGGTGTGGTTGCTGATGCGTGGCAATACCGGCACCACCACCTTGATCACTTCGGCCGCCTTGGCGCTCTGGCGAATATCGATGGCGTCCTCGGCTTCCAGATGGAAATCCATCAGGTAAGGCAATACGCCGAGTACCGGTTTGCCGGTGCGCTGCTCCAGCCAATCCAGCCCCGGTTGCAACAGAGCGATATCGCCGCGAAAGCGGTTGATCACAAAGCCCTGTACCCGCGCCTGCTCGCTCTCGGAGAGCAACGCCAGGGTGCCGACCAGATGGGCAAACACCCCACCCTTGTCGATATCGGCAATCAGAATCACCGGACAATCCACCGCCTCGGCAAAGCCCATATTGGCGATATCGCCAGCGCGAAGATTGATCTCCGCCGGCGATCCCGCGCCCTCCACTATCACCACCGGATAGGCCGCGCTCAGACGCTGGTGCGATTGCAGAACCGCCTGCATCGCCACCTTTTTGTAATCGTGATAAGCCACGGCATCCATGCAGCTAAGGGCGCGGCCATGGATGATCACTTGGGCACCTGTGTCGCTATTGGGCTTGAGCAGCACCGGATTCATATCGGTGTGCGGTGCCAATCCAGCGGCCTGGGCCTGTACCGCCTGAGCCCGACCGATTTCACCACCGTCGGCGGTGACTGCCGAGTTGAGCGCCATATTCTGCGGTTTAAACGGCACCACGCTAACGCCCTGGCGCTTAAGCCAGCGGCATAGGGCGGTTACCAAGGTGCTTTTGCCGGCATCCGACGTGGTGCCCTGCACCATCAATGTAGTCATTGCGATTCCTTGGCAAAGCTTGCAAGGGCTTGCTGTAAACGCTGCCAGCCTTGCTCGTCGGCCGGCAGACCAAAACGCAGGCTGAGCGGGCTGGCAAACAGCCGAGTGAGGATGCCTTGCGCGGCGAGAAATTCATGCAGCTCGGCAGCACTCGGCGTGCAGCAGAACTGAAATAGCGCACAGCCCCCGGTGGGCGCAAAACCTTGCGCACTGAGCAACGTGGCCAGGCGCTCGCCATCGGCCAACAACCGCTCGCGCTGCAAACGCTGGCCAGCGTGATCCTGCAGCAGCGCGGTGGCCACCACCCGGCTCGGCCCACTGATCGCCCAGGGCCCGAGCAATTCGGCCAGTTGTTCCAGCACGGTCGGCTGAGCCAAAACAAAGCCCAGACGAATGCCGGCCAGGCCGAAGAATTTGCCAAACGAGCGCAGCACGATCAGCCCCGACCGTTCGCTAAAGGCCGCCAGGCTGTGCTCGGGGGTGCAGTCGATAAAGGCTTCATCCACCACCAGCCAGCCGCCGCGCTCGGCCAGGCGTGCGTGCCAGCTCAGCAGTTGCTCGGGGGCAAAACGCCGGCCCGTGGGGTTGTTCGGGTTGATCAGCAGCAGTACATCGAGACGTTCCAGGGCGCGATTAACCCCCGCTTCGCTAAGTTCCAGCAGGCGGTGACCTTCGCGCTGCCAGGCCGCCGCATGCTCGGCATAGGCCGGCGAGAGGATACCGACCCGAGCATCACGCACCAGGCGCGGCAATGCCTGGATCGCCGCCTGGGAGCCGGCCACCGGCAGCAGATTGCTCACTCCGTAGTAATCGCGAGCGGCGACTTCCAGGCCATCGTGCTGCTCGGGCAGACGCGTCCAGGCGCTAGCGGGAATCGCCGGCAAGGGCCAGCCATAAGGCGCGATACCGGTGGACAGGTCCAGCCAGTCGGCCAGAGCAACGCCATAACGCTGCGCCGCGGCGCGCAGGCGGCCGCCGTGCTCAAGCCCGCCCTGCTCAAACATAGAAAGCGCCCCACAACAACAGCAGCGCCAGCCACAGCAGCACACCGGCGTACACCAGATTAAGCGCCCGTTCGATATCCCGCGCCCTGGGTTGTGGCCCTGCACCCAGCTCGGGCCGCTGATGCAACTCGCCATGATATTCCGCCGCGCCGCCCAGGCTAACGCCCAGCGCACCTGCCCCAGCCGCCATCACCGGGCCAGCATTGGGGCTGTCCCACAAGGGTGCCTGGGTACGCCAGCAGCGCAGCGCCAGGACCGTCTTGCCGAGCAGCGCATAGGTCAGTGCCACTAAACGCGCGGGAATGTAATTGAGCCCATCGTCGATCTTCGCCGCGGCCCAGCCGAAGCGCTCGAAACGCTCATTGCGATAGCCCCACATGGCGTCCAGGGTATTGCTCAGGCGATACAGCACTACGCCCGGCGCACCGGCAATCACAAACCAGAACAGTGCGGCAAATACCGCATCAGAGCCGTTTTCCAGCACCGACTCGCTGCCCGCCCGCGCCACCCCGGTGGCATCCAGCTGCGCGGTATTACGGCTGACCATATAACCGACCCGCTCGCGCGCCAGACGCAGATCGCCCAGACGCAGGGCCTGGGCCACTGGCAGGGCATGCTCGCCCAGGCTGCGCAGCCCGAGCGCCGCATAGAGCGCGGCAATCTCCACCGCCCAACCCAACCCGCTGATCTGGCTCAGCAGCCAGGCCAGCAGGGTCAGCGGCAATACCGCCAGGCACCAGGCGCTAACGCCATGGCTGCGCCAACCGCGCCCGGCCGGATTGAAACGCTGCTCGATACGCTCAGCCATACGCCCGAACGCCACCAGCGGATGCCAGCCCTTGGACTCGCCAAACAGCGCATCCAGGGCGACCCCGGCGCAGGTGCTGAGAACCAGGCTCATGCTGCGCCCCACTGATTCTCGAACAGCAAAGCACTGAGCGGCCGTGGCGTGGCCCAGCCTTGCTGCACCAGCATCGGTGCGTCATAAAACTCCGTCACCGGCCCCAGGCACAGCACCGCCAGGGGTTTGCTGCCAGTCGGCATGCCGAGCAGATCCGCCAGAGCCTGGGGCTCGAACAGCGATACCCAGCCCATACCCAGCCCTTCAACGCGGGCGGCCAGCCAGAGGTTCTGGATCGCGCAGGCCAGGGATGCCAGGTCCATTTCCGGCAAGGTACGCCGACCGAACACATGGGCCTCGCGGCCGTCCATCAGCGCCACCACCAGCAGCTCGGCGCAGTCGCGAATGCCCTCAACCTTCAGCTGCATAAATTCGTCGCTGCGCTCACCCAAGGCCTCGGCGGTGCGCACACGCTCCTCGTCCACCAGGCCGTAAATCGCCTCGCGCAAGGCCGGGCGGCTGATGCGGATAAACCGCCAGGGCTGCATCAGGCCGACGCTGGGGGCCTGGTGCGCGGCTTCCAGCAGGCGCGCCAGTACCTCGGGAGCCACCTCGCCGCCGCTGAAATGGCGCATATCGCGGCGTTCGGCAATGGCGCGGTAGACCGCGGCACGCTCCTCGGGACTAAAGGCCTGCTCGTTCATCAAGGCTCACCGGGTAGAAACAGCGCGGCCGCCGCGCGCGGCGCGGACGGCAGATAGAAGTGGATATAGGACGCGGTCAACCGGCCAATACGATAAACCGCTTCGGCCGTGCGTCTGTAGTTGGGGCACTCGCCCCGAGCGATGGGCTCCAGGGCGCTGCTCAGGGCCGAGTGGTGGAAAGTATGGCCGCGCAGGCTGCCTTCCGGCAATTCGACTTGCTGCAGGGCCAGCGCCACCAAGCGCGGTTGCAGACTCGCCTGGCCCGGAAGCAGACCGAGCATGGCGGCGCTGGCCCCCTGTTGGTCGGTCAGCTGCTCGAGCAGGTAAAGCATGCCGCCGCACTCGGCATGGATCGGCTTACCGGCCGCATGGTGCGCACGAATCGCCTGCGCCATGGCCTGGTTGGCGCTCAGTTGCTCCAGGTGCAATTCGGGGTAGCCGCCAGGCAGATAGAGGCTATCCACCACGGGTAGCTGGCTATCGCTCAAGGGCGAGAAAAACTGCAATTTGGCCCCCAATTCCTCCAGCAGATCCAGGTTGGCCTGGTAGAGAAAGGCGAAGGCGCTGTCGCGGGCCACGCCGATACGCACGCCGTCCAACAACCGCGCGGGGCTTGCCGGCTCGGGGGCGGCAAAGCTGACTGGCGGCGGCAACGCGACATCGGCACTGATCGCCAGGGCATCGGCGGCAGCGTCCAAGCGAGCATCCAGGTCGGCGAGTTCGCCAGCCTGGATCAAACCCAGATGGCGGCTCGGCAATTGCACCTCGGCGCTGCGCGGTAACGCGCCGTACCAGCGGATCGAGGCCGGCAAGGCATCGCGCAATATCTCACCATGGCGCGTGCTGCCGACCCGGTTGCCGAGCACCCCGGCGAACGGCAGGTCCGGCTGAAAGGTCGCCAGACCATGGGCCATAGCACCAAAGGTCTGGGCCATGGCCGAACCATCGATCACCGCCAGCACCTGCACACCGAAGTGCCGGGCCAGATCGGCCGCCGACGGCGTGCCATCGAACAGACCCATCACCCCCTCGATCAGAATCAGGTCGGCCTCCCCCGCTGCCTGCCAAAGCAAGCGCCGGCTCTCCACCTCGCCGACCATCCACAGATCCAGCTGATACACCGGCGCGCCGCTGGCCTGGGCCAGCACCATGGGGTCGAGAAAATCCGGCCCACACTTGAACACCCGCACGCGCTTGCCCTGGCGCGTATGCAAGCGCGCCAGGGCGGCGGTCACCGTGGTTTTGCCCTGGCCCGAGGCCGGCGCGGCGATCAGCAGCGCCGGGCAGTGCCGGGCTACTTGCGGCACCTCGGGCGCAGAGCCACCCCCGCTCATTGACCCGCGACCCGCCGCGGGGCGAACGAGCAGGCCCGCGCAGCGCTATAGAACAGCGCGGCCAGCCCGACATACAGGGCCAGGCTGCCCAGGTAACGTGGGTAGTAAAAGCCGATACGCTCGGCCAACAGGGCCAGGGTCGGCTCGGGGTAACGCCCGGAGAAGTACAGAAAGCCGCCGCCGGAGAACAGGTAACAGACCAGGGCACTGGCTGCGACCGTTGCCGCCAGCACCGCCAGGCTGCTTACCCGGTCACGTTGCCAACCTGCATACAGGCGACCACCCAGCCACAGCGAGGCGTAGGCCGGCAGCAGCATCCAGTAGGCCGGCGACATGCACCAGGCGCTGACGTCCGCCCACTGGATGGAGGCGAAATCCAGCAGCGAGGCCTCGACAAACAATCCGGCAAACACCCAGCGCGGCTTGAGCAGCACCCCGGCAAGGAAGAACACCGCCCAGGAGGCACTGGGCAGGTTCAGGGTGGCGAAATGCTGACCGCGGGTCATGGCCAGCAGCGCCGCCAGGGCCAGGCCAATCAGCAGCTGGGTACGGGGTGTCAGGTTCATTCATTTATCTCCGGCTAAACAACTAGGGTGCAGCCTGTTAGAGCGCCTGATAACGCACCGTCAGATAGACCGCCTGGCCAGGCTGGTTGAAGCCTTCGGCAGTCTGATAATCGGCATCCAGCAGGTTGGCCAGCCGCGTTTGCAGACGCCACTCGCGGTTCAGCCGGTACTCGCCACGCAGGTCCAGGGTGGCGAAGCCGGCCAGCTCACGCTGGTTCTCCAGGTCGTCGTAGGTCGAGTTCTGCGCATGCAGGCTGGTACCGACGCTGAAGTCGCCAAAGGCGCGGTCGATGTCCAGGTTGAACAGTTGGCTCGGCCGGCGGTTGAGCTCCTTGCCGTAATAGGCGATGCCGGCGCTGCTGCTGCGGCGAGAGCGGTTCTCGGCATCCATCAGACTGTAGTTGGCGCTCCATTGCCAGCCGAACAACTCGCTGCCCAGCAGCAGCTCCAGGCCGCGGATGCGGGCCTCGTCCACCCCCTCGGCCTGGAGGTTGCCGTCGACCCGCACGTTGGCGATCAGGTTGTCGATTTGCGTGCGGTAAGCATTGACCGCCCAATGGCCCCAGCCGTGACGGCCGGCCAGACCCAGCTCGAGGCTGCGCGACTGCTCGGCCTGCAGCTCCGGGTTGCCGAAGCCGGGGAAATACAGCTGGTTGAAGGTCGGGGCCTTGAACGCCGTACCGTAACTGGCGGTCAGCCGCAGCGCGTCGCTCAGGGCATAGCCCCAGGCGATATTGCCGGTGTCGTGGCGACCGAACTGTTCGTTGTCGTCGTGGCGCAGGGACAGCTGCCAGTCCTGCGCCCCGTGCTGACCGAGGTACTGGACGAAGGCTCCCTGGTTGTCGCGACTTTCCAGGGCATAGGCGACAGTGCCGTTGACCTCGTCACGCTGATAATCGGCCCCCAGGGTCAGGCTGTGGCCGTCGGTCAGGTTCAGATCGTTCTGCCAGCTCAGGCTGTCGCGACGGCTGTCGAAACGCGAGTTGAAATCACCGTCCTGATAATGATCGGCCTTGTCTTCACTGCGCCCGGCCTGCAGGGTCACCTGCCAGGGCTCCAGCGGGGCAAAACGCGCACGCCCGCCGACGACACTCTGCACACCGTCGGAGTTGGCGGAAAAGCCACTGGTGCGCTTGCTGTTGACCTGGTCGTAGTCGCTGTGGGACTTGCTGCGCAGCAGGTTGCCATCCAGCTCCAGGCCATTGTCGAAGCGATAGCCGCCGCTCAGCGTCCCGGATAGGCTGCGAAAGCCGTCGGCATCGTTTTCATAACCGCTGGCACCGACCTGCTTGACGTTGATGCCGTCAGTATCCAGGCCGCTGAGGCCGAGGCTGTACCAGCCCTGCTGACCGCCACCGGTCACTCCGGCGCTGCCGCTGTAACTGTCATGGGTACCAAAACCTGCGGAGAAGAACGGCTTGGCCCCCTCGCCCCGGGCCTTGCGGGTGAAGATCTGGATCACCCCGCCGATGGCTTCCGAGCCATACAGGCTGGAACGCGGCCCGCGCACCACCTCGACCCGCTCGATCAGCTCCAGCGGCAGGTCCTGTAGGGCCGCGCCGCCAGAGGACACCGAACCGACCCGCAGACCGTCGATCATCACCAGCACATGGTTGGCGTTGCTGCCGCGCATATACAGGGCGGTGTTCTTGCCCGGGCCGCCGTTGTTGCTGAGGGACACCCCCGGCACCTTCTTCAGCAGCTCGGGCAGGGACGCCGCCTGGCTCTGCTCGATCTGCGCGCGGTCGAATACCGTGACCGCCGCCAGACTCTCCTGCACGGTTTGCGCAGTACGGGTGGCGGTTACCAGTTGATCTTGCAACTCGGTGGGGCTGGCGGCATGCGCCAGGGGATAACAACCCATAGCGCACAGCAGCGCCATCGGCTTCAACAGGGACTTACTCATCGCGTCGTATGCTCCGTCGCACTCACCCGGGCGACCAAGGCTGGGAAAGGCATACGGAGAACGAAGACGCACAAGTGCCGCAAAGGCGACAGCCCATACGCCAGACAACGCCCTCCGCGATGCCATGGACTGCAGCAGGCCGGTCTCCGGGCTTACGAGCGGCGAACTGAGGGCTCAGATCGCGACCAGACGCACCTTCCCATGCGGAGCACAGTGGTTGAAAAGCGCTGGTTTAACTCGTCTACCGTTGCGGGGGCAGCGTCGGAATTGCTGGCGTGAAGCACAGCGCACCGACTTCCCTGTTTCACCCCTCGCACGCCGAAACGTTGGGGGCACCTATTGCAAGCCGCGCAGATTAGAGGCTTGGCGCAGCCAGGTCAAACCGCGCAGCCAATCAAACGCAGCGCGGTACTAGGGTGGGCGGTGCCTTATTTGCGCACGTTCTGATAGAGCATCAGGCGCGAGGTTTCGTGCAGGCCACGGGTCAGCTCAAGCAGGCGCTGATATTCGGCGGGATGTTGCGCGGCGACGTTGTCCAGCGGCGTCAGGGACGCCAGATCGTGCAGCGATGGCTTGCTGCCGTCATGCTGCATCTGCAGAAGGAAATTGCGGGTAACCCCGCCGATCAGCGGGAAGCTGCCTTCGCGCAGTACCAGCGGCACCATCCGCTCACCTTCCGCGGCCGGCTGCTGAATATCGCGGCCCATGGCACCGTTGCGAAAGCTCATGCCGGTCATGCCCAGTACCGTGGGCAACAGGTCGACCAGGCCCACGGCTTCCTCGACCCGGCGCGGCTCGAGCAGCTTGGGGGCATGGATCAGCAGGGGTACCTGATTGCCGTCCAGGCCCAGCTTGACCAGCGCCGGCGGCATATGCGGCACCTGGCTGATACGGGTGTTGTGGTCACCAAACATGACGAAGATGGTGTTGTCGTACCAGCCGCCAGCCTGGGCGATTTCCATCAGCCGACCGATATTGAAGTCCAGCAGGCGTACCGCGTTGTACTGCGCCACGCTGCGCGAACCGGCGCTCTGGGCCTGCTCCAGGGATATCTCGTGCACCTCGAAGCCATCGTTGTCCTTGGGGATGGTGAAGGGACGATGGTTACCGGCGGTCTGGATATAGGCGAAGAAGGGCTTGTCCTTGGGCAGGTCGCGCAGCAGGCGGTCGCTTTCCTTGAACAGATCGAGGTCGGAGATGCCCCAGACATCGGCCAGCGGCGAGTTCCAGTGGCGCTCGTCGTAGAGCCGAATGCCATCGATGCTCTGACGGATCAGCGCATTCATATTGGCCCAACCGGAGTTGCCGCCGATCATGTAGAGCTTTTCGTAGCCCTGCAGCGCATTGACCAGGCTGTGCTGGCGGGTGATCAGCGGGTTGCGCGTCGAGGTTTCATGCCGCGAAACATCGGGCACCCCGGAAATGCTCGCCCATACGGTTTTGGCCGTACCGGTCACCGGCACATAGAAATTCTCGAAGAACCAGCTCTGCTTGGCCAGGCGGTCGATATTCGGCGTGGGGTTGAGCGGGTTGCCATAGGCCCCCACAGCCGTGGTGCCGAGGGATTCGAGCATGACGAAGACCACATTCGGCGGCTGCTTGCCGGTCAGGGCGTAAGGCTGCGGGCCCTGCTCGCGGATAAAGTTCAGCTGCTCGACATCGGCCTGCTCGACGCCCAGGTACTGGCTGACCACCCCGTAGTGTGCGGCCACCTGTTCAAGGTCATAGGGTTGCTGCGGCACCCTGAGGGTGTCGTAGAGAAAGATCACCGGATTCAGGCCGAGGGCCGCCACCTGGTTGTCACCGGAGAAGAAGGCGTCGCTCCAGCGCAGCGGTACCGGGTTTTCCAGATTGATATTGTCGACGCGCCCGAGGATGCCGAGAAATACCAGCACCACCATCAGTGCGCTGCCCCAGGTCAGCGACCAGCGGCTGATGGGTTTGGCCGGACGATCCAGGGTGATGCGCTCCAGGCGCAGCAGCAGCCACCAGGTCAGCGCGCTGGTGGCGAGCCAGCCCAAGGTGATCCAGATCACCGGGTAGGTCTGCCAGACCATATCGGTGGAGATCTGTGCATCGCCGAGAAAACGCAGCACCGTGGCGTTGATGCGCACGCCCAGGTAGGCGTAATGACCGAAGTCGAAGATATACACCAGCACCACCGCGCCCACGGCCAGGGCCAGGTAGAGCCGGGCCAGCCAGCGCAATGGCCGGCTGCGAGTCAGGTTGTAGACTGGCAACCAGGCCAGCAGCGCCACCGGCAGCATCAGCAGGATGGCCAAGCGCAGGTCGAAGCGCAGACCGATGCCGAGGGTTTGCGGCACCGCCGCGACCTCGCTCAGGGCACTGCCGTCGAAGCCGGAAAATCCGACGAAAAACAGCCCGCGCAGGGCCGCCAGCAATGAAAAAAGTACCGCTATAGCGCCCAGCCAGTAATGCAAGCGGCGCGATTGCAACCAACCCATGGTGCGAACCTCAATCAGCAAATCGTCTGTAATGTCAGGGGCACGCGCAGCTTAGAGGCGCATGGGTAACTGGGTCTTACGCTGCCTCAAGCCGAGTCGAACGACCGCATGCCAGATCAGCGCGCCCCAGCAGTAGAGCGCAAGCAGCGGGTCGAGCAGGTAATCCCAGTAATTGTCCGAGGGTTTGAGGCCCAGGCTGAAGGCCAGCGTGGCCAGCCCGAGCATCCAGACCCCGAGCCAGTTGCGCGCCAGCAGCAAAGCCAGCGCCACCAGGGCCAGCACCACCAGCAAGGGCCGCGGGCTGTAACCCAGGCGATAGGGGTCGGAGGCGGTCAGCCCCAGAGTGGCCGGATAGAGGAACAGCGCCAGCAGGCCAAACAACAGCAGCAGCTGCATCCCCTGCGGGGCCTCCAGCCGGGCCAGCAGGCCAATGCGCACCAGGCTGGCGAATAGCAGCGCCAGCAAGGTGGTGATGGCCAGGTCGTCGGTAAAGCTGCGTGCGTAGGCGGCCAGCGACAGGCCGGCAAGGGGGACAAAGCCGATCAGCAGGCAGCCCAGCAGGACCAGGCAACGGGGCCCGGATGACAGGCCGAAACCGGGAATCAGCAAAAACAGCAGCAGGGCGAAGGTCAGGTGGGCTTGCCAGAGTTCAAGCATTACATGCGCTCCTTGAGCCAGGCATCGTTGAAACTGATGTGTTTGATAAAGCTGTTGTTCCAGGAATACACCAGGTGGTAGTTGCCGTCGGCACTCTTGATGAAATAGGGGTACTCGTACTCGAAGTCGCAGCCATTCTTCTTGCACACCCGCTGATCGAGGTTGCCCAGAAACTCATCAAGCAGGCCCTGCCGGCGCGGGCCGCTGGAGAGACGGAACTTGTCGCCGATGATTTCCCGGTAGACCTCCGGCTCGAACGGATTGCCCTCGAAGTCCGGCGACTCATCGAGCTCGATTACCGGCGTCCAGAAATCCATCTCATCGTTGGTTTCCATCAGGCTCAGGCGAAAGCGCCCGTCTTCCAGATCGTTCATCGCCACCAGCATGCCCTGCCCTGGGGTAACCACCGCGGCCAGGGAGGAATTCGGGTTGGATGGGTCTTCGGGATAAGGCTCGCTCCAGGTCTGCCCCGCGTCCTGAGTGCGACTGGCCAGAATCTGGTGATGGGTGCTGCCGGCATAGCGCAACAGGGCGATGGCGTTCCATTCATCCAGAGCCACGATCGTGGGCTGCAGGGAATGTTTGCCACTGCTAATGCGCATCTTGTCCAACACCTCGCCTGTGGGGCTCAGGTACAGGTACTCGGCAAACTTGCCGAGAAACTCGTGATACACCGGCAGGCCCATGGACCCGTCGGCATGGAACACCGGCGCGCTGCGGACCAGGGTGCTGATATTGAAAAAGGGGGTGGTCACCAGCTGCCTGGGAGTGGACCAGGTCTTGCCCAGGTCATCGGAATGCATGGCATTGATCGCACTGCCCGCCCAGCCGCCAACGGAAACCGAGACATACAGCAACCACAGGCGCTGGTCCGGGGCCAGGGCGATCACCGGGTTGCCCAGCTTGCGAATATATTTGTGCACCGCACCCTGGGTCGACTCGCGTGTGGCCAGGACCAGCTCGTCGCCCCATTCACCGGTCGCCGCATCAAAACGCGCGCCGCGCACCTGTACATCCGCCGCGCCTTCGCGCGAGCCAGCAAACCACACAGACATCAGACCGCCGTCGGGCAACCCGGTGATGGACGAGGAATGCACGAACTCATTGAGGTCGCTGGAGGCGAAGCGGCTGGTATAGAACGGCTGCCACTCCGCCTCGGCGACCAGCGGCGCAGCCTTGGGCACGGCAAAGGAGGAAACCTTATAGGCCGGGCTTAACCACCAGGCCGAGATAAACACCGCCGAAAGGGCTACAAGGCCCAGGCCCATGGAGAGATGGGCGGATCGAAAAGCACGCATTGCATGACCCTTGATAAACCGGAAAAACGGCTGCCGCGTAGAACAACCGGCACCATTAGGTGCTCAAGGAGTCGGGAGGAAGGAGCCATAAACACACTGCAGCGGCGCGTAAAACAGCGCACCGACCCCGCCGCAAACTACTAACTGCGCAGAAGGATCATGGATTAGTCATATAAATGCAACCTTGCCTAGCAGCGCTGCGGGTCGCTCACGCGTCACAGCGCGGCGGCAGCCCAGGGCTCAGCTGAAACGGCAAACAAATGGTGATGGCATAGCGGCTACATACTTCAGCGCTTGCGGCACAGACTCAGGCCATCGCCCAACGGCAGCAGAGACAGATCGATACGTGGATCATCACGCAGCGCCAGGTTGAGTGCCTGAATCGCCCGGGTGTCGGCGCTCTCGGGGTTTGCCTCAAGCACACGCCCGCTCCACAGGGTGTTATCGAACAGAATCAGGCCACCCGGTCGCACCAGGCTCAGGGCCAGCTCGAAATAGGCTGGATAGTTGGCCTTGTCGGCATCGATAAAGACCAGGTCGACCTGCCCTGCCAGGCCCTCGCCTTCCAACGCCGCCAAGGTCTCCAGAGCCGGAGCCAGACGCTGCTCGATACGCGCACTCAGCCCCGCTTCGCGCCAGTAACGCTCGGCGGTGGCATTGTAGTCGCCGGGGATATCGCAGCAGATCAGCCGACCCTCCTCAGCCATGGCCTGGGCCATGCAGATGGCGCTGTAACCGGTAAAGGTGCCGACCTCGACAATCAGCCGGGCCCCGCTCAACTGCACCAGCAGCGCCATAAACTGGCCCTGCTCCGGGGCGATCTGCCACTGGGCGTTTACCAGCTGCGCGGTTTCCTCGCGCAGACGCTTGAGCAGCGGCGTTTCGCGCAGGGACACATCCAGCAGGTATTGATAGAGGGCGGAATCGAGATTAAGCGTTCGGTTAGTCATGCCTACTCCCGCTGCAACCAGCGCCGGTCAGGGATTGCTCGCCAGCTCCGGGGTGAATACGCGCTTGGCATTCAGATAGGTGCGCTGCCAGTAACTGTTGCTCAGGCTGTCCAGGCGCACGGTACCGCCGCTGGAGGGGGCGTGGACGAAGCGACCATCACCGACATAGATGCCGGCGTGGCTAACCTGACTGCCGCCACTGGTGGCGAAGAACAGCAGATCGCCGCTTTGCAGACGGTCGCGACTGACAACCGGGGCGCGCATGCGGATCAGTTCACGGGTCGAGCGCGGCAGGCTGATGCCGGCAGCATCACGGTAGACGTAGCCGATCAGGCCACTGCAATCGAACCCGCCGGCCGGGGTATTGCCGCCATAGCGGTAAGGGGTGCCGACCAGGCCCAGGGCACGAAACAGCACATCCTCGGCACCGCCGTACTGGTAGCCGATAGGAGCATGGACTTGGGGTTTCACGGCCGGGGCCGGAGCTGGCGCACGTCCCGCACAAGCAGTCAGCAGGGCGATGAGGCCAATCAGGGCGAAACGGGTGATAACGGTCATGGACGAGCCATCCTGAGCCGGGATGCGCTCTACTCTGCCGGCTTGCACATCCTAGTGCAAGCTTTAGCTTTATGCGGCAGGTTGTTGAAAACTATCGACATGAACCCTGTCGTAGGCCGCCGAGCACTTTCGGCAGCCCAGAAGCAGGTTCAAGGGTGGCGCGCGACGGGCTCGCTCGGGGCCAAAGCCAGGGCCCGTTTGGCCTCGAGAAAGGTGCGCGACCAGTAGCGGTCGTCCAGGCTGTCGATCCGTACACCGCCGCTGCGGCTGCTGCTGGAGTGGATAAACTGGTTATCCCCCATATAGATACCGGCATGGCTGACCCGGCGACCGCCGTTGGTGCTGAAGAACAGCAGGTCACCCGGCTCCAACTCTTCGCGCTCAACCAGCGGGGCATCGATATTGATCATGTCGCGGGACGAACGCGGCAATTGCATGCCCAGTTCTTCCTTGAACAGGTAGCCGATAAAGCCGCTGCAATCGAAGCCCGACTTCACCGAACTGCCGCCGTAACGATAGCGGGTGCCTACCAGGGACAGGCCATGGGTCAGGATGCTGTCGGCCAGTTGAGGCAATTCGTAGGGTTTGTCGTCGGAGAAGTCCGCGAGCTCTTCCGGCTCATCGACAAAAACGGGCAACCGCTTGGCGGCGTGGCCCTGCTGTTCAGCAACAACCGGAGTTGCTACAGACGGCTGTGGCGTATGGCTGGCGCAGGCGGCCAGAGCCAGGGAAAGTGCGAGAGGCACGAGGGGTGCGAGGCATTTGAGCATGGGCACGACCGTGTCGATAAGTTCTTTAAGGGCGCGACTATGCCTTCTATGACATCGATTTGCAAATTCTATAGCACTAAATGTGACTCAGCAGTTTCGGCAAAACATCTAACGCCCGCCCTGCCAAATGGACCTCCACCAGGGCGCTCAAATCGGTGCGACTCGGGTTGATCTCCACGCTCAGGCCACCGGCCTGACGGGTGCGTAGCACGGGCTCGACGATATAGGGGAAGCTGGCGCTGGTGCCAACACTGAGTACCACCTCGAAGCCCCGGCGCACCTCATCATAAAGACGACCGATGGCCTGCTCCGGCAAAGACTCCTCGAACAACACCACCGGCGGACGCAGAATCCCGCCACATTGCCGGCACCTGGGCGGTAGCGGCCGGCTCAGGTGCTCGGCCAGCTCGGCATCGACCGCCCCGCAAGACTGGCAATACAGCGGGGCCAGCTCGCCATGGATCTCAATCACCCGCTCCATCGGGCTGCCGGCGGCGCGGTGATAGCCATCAATATTCTGGGTCAGCAACCAGCAGCCGGGCTTTCTGCGCTGCAGTTCGGCGATGGCATAGTGCCCGGCGTTGGCCTGGGCACCCAGGCAGGCCTTGCCCAGCTCGGCGAGGTACTTCCAGCACAATGCCGGGTCACGTTGCAGCATGGGCCCGGACAGCGCCGCCTCGATGGGCAAGCCCTCGGCGGTATGGCCGTTATACAAGCCGCCCAGGCCGCGGTAGGTGGGCAAGCCGGAATCGGCGGAAAGCCCGGCACCAGTGATAACCAGAATGCGCTCGGCCGCTACGATGGCCTGGGCAACACGGGCAATGGCCTCGTCCATCTCAATCTCCCGCGTAGCTGTTCAATGATTGACCGTATACGCCAGCATCATTGACAGCTGGCACAGCGGCCGGCCGCTCTGTGCCTGCCATTGATTGAACGCGGCCTGTACCGCGGCGCGGTCTCGCAGGCTGGTGGGCGGCTTGTCGATTATCTGCTGCGCCTTGAGCGCGGCGACCATGTCATCGGTAGGAACGAACGTATCCTTGCCGACCATGCGCAGAAAACGCGGCGCGGAGAGGCCGCCGAGCTGGCTGCCATGCGTGGCCAGGTACTTCCACAAGCCGACGATATCGCTCACCGGCCAGTCGGCGATCAGGGTGCCAAAGCTGCCCTTTTCCTGGCGCACATCGAGAATAAACTGTGCATTGCGCGGCACGCTCTTGAGCTTGCCCAAGTGGCGAATGATGCGCGCATCCTGCATCAGGTTTTCCAGACGCTCGCCGCCCATCAGCACGACCTTTTCCGGATCGAAGCCGAAGAACACCTGCTCGAACGCCGGCCACTTGGCGTCCACCAGGCTGTGCTTGAGGCCGGCGCGGAAGATTCGTAGGCTGAGCACCGACAGATAGCGGTCGTCGCTGATCGCACGCAACTCCTCGGCGCTGCGCGGCTGCGGCAGACGCGCCTCCAGCTCGGCGGCCGAGCCGAAGCGGTTCAGGCAGTATTCGTTAAGCCATTTATAGTCGCGCATCGGACAGTCCTTGAGCCGGGAAACCGCTGAATCAGAGATTCATCACATCGACAAAGCGCGGGGTGGCGCTGTCGTCGATCTTCAGGCTCTTGAAGTCGAACAGATTGCGATCGGCCAGCTGCGACGGCACCACATTCTGCAGGGCGCGGAACATGATCTCGGTGCGCCCCGGCGACTTGCGCTCCCAATCCTGGAGCATCTCCTTGACCACCTGACGCTGCAGGTTTTCCTGGGAGCCGCAAAGGTTGCACGGAATGATCGGGAACTCCTTGAGCTGGCTGTAGGCTTCGATATCGCTCTCGCTGCAGTAGGCCAACGGGCGGATTACCACGTTGCGGCCGTCATCGGCGCGCAGCTTGGGCGGCATGGCCTTGAGCGTGCCGCCGTAAAACATATTGAGGAAGAAGGTTTCCAGGATATCGTCGCGGTGATGCCCCAGGGCCATCTTGGTCGCGCCGATCTCATCGGCAAAGGTGTACAGCGTGCCGCGGCGCAGGCGCGAGCACAGCGAGCAGGTAGTCTTGCCTTCCGGGATCTTCTCCTTGACCACCGAATAGGTGTCCTTCTCGACGATGTGATACGGCACACCGATGGACTCCAGGTAGGCCGGCAGCACATGCTCAGGGAAACCTGGCTGCTTCTGGTCCATGTTTACCGCAACGATCTCGAACTTGATTGGCGCGACCTTCTGCAGGTGCAGCAGCACATCCAGCATGGTGTAGCTGTCCTTGCCGCCGGACAGGCAGACCATGACCTTGTCGCCATCCTCGATCATATTGAAGTCGGCAACGGCTTCGCCGGCCTGGCGACGCAGGCGTTTTTGCAGTTTGTTCTGATTGACCGAGAGGGTGCCCATGGTGCGCTGGAATCCGGAAGTCGTTGAGGATGCGGCATTTTACGCAGAAAGCGTGGCACGCCCTACCCCGCAGTTGCTGAAATGCTAGGCTCGACCGATGAACGACGATCTAGACCCCAGTCTCGACCTCTCCGAGCACATCCACCAACTGCTGCTGGCCGCCCCGGCCGGCATGGGCGAGTACCAGCTGATCCAGCAGCTCAAAGACCGCCACTGCAGCCATATCCCCCACTTGCCACTGACCGACAAGCTGGTGCTGTTTCGCACGCATTTTCTGCTGTTCAACGCGCTCTACCGCCTACGCGAGCGGCTCTGGGCCGAGGGTGCCGGCTTTGTACGGATCGACCCCCTGCATATCCAGTTGCTGCCCTATCAGCCCGGGCGCATCGAACTCGCTGAACATGATCCCTTGCGCGACTACTACCTGGACCTCGACCAGCTGCGCGCAACCGACGAGCGCGACGTGGAAAAACTTCTGGCCAGCTTCTGGACCCGCATGCAGGGCGGCGAGGAAAAACGCGCGGCGCTGGAACTGTTCGAACTGGACAACGCGCCGCAAGAACTCAGCCTCGCCATTATCAAGCACCGCTATCGCCAACTGGTCAGCCAGCACCACCCCGACCGCGGCGGTAGTACTGCCCGCCTGCAATCGATCAACAAGGCCATGGAAATCCTAGAACGCTATTACGGAAGGCTTTGAGAGTCCGATTTGCTCTAAGCAGCACCCTCCTCCTGCGCACATCGCTGCCTATACTGCGACATACGGTCGCACAGGTTCGGCCGCGTACCCGGTGGCGCTGCACATGCGCGCCGGGCACCGCGCTGGGGGGCGACCGCATAATAAGAGGAGGTGTTTGGCATGATCCATCACGTTTGGGGGCTCTTCACCCATCCCGATCAGGAATGGCAAGAAATTCGTGGCGAAGAAGAAACCATCAGCCACATGTATCTCACCCATGTATTGATTCTCGCGGCAATTCCCGCGATTTCGGCCTATATCGGCACTACCCAGGTTGGCTGGTCAATTGGTGACCGAGCACCGGTGATGCTGACCGAAGCAAGCGCACTACAGATGACCATCATGACCTACCTGGCGATGCTCGCCGGTATCGCAGTGATGGGGGCCTTTATCCACTGGATGGCGCGCACCTACGACGCCAGCCCCAATCTGACTCAGTGCGTGGTGTTCGCCGCCTACACCGCCACCCCGCTGTTTATCGGAGGTCTGGCAGCGCTCTATCCACATATGTGGCTGGCCATGGTGATGGGCACGGCAGCCATCTGCTACACGGTGTATCTGCTGTATGTCGGCATACCGACCTTTATGGGCATACCCGAGGACGAGGGCTTTATGTTCTCCAGCTCGGTACTGGCGGTAGGCCTGGTGGTACTGGTGGCGATGATTGCCACCTCGGTGATTCTCTGGGGCTTCGGGGTTGGCCCGGTCTACACCAGCTAGCAAGGCCTGATACAAACAGACGAAACCACCGCCAGGTGGTTTCGTCGTTTCAGGGCTGTGCTCGGCCTGCGCCTTGGGCATAATCGCCTACCCGCTCCTGACGACCCGCCGTCCATGCCCGAACATCTGCTCAGCCACGTCGAACGCTGCTACCAGCAGGCCGAAGCCTTTTTCAAGCGACCCTTTGCCCGCGCCGAAGTGAGTTTCAAGCTGCGTGGGCAAAAGGCCGGCGTCGCCCACCTAACGGAGAACAAGTTGCGCTTCAACCCGCAGCTGTACCGGGAAAACCGCGAAGACTTCCTCAAGCAGACGGTGCCCCACGAGGTCGCTCATCTGATCGCCCATCAGCTGTTCGGCCTGAAAATCCAGCCCCATGGCGAGGAATGGCAGCTGATCATGCGCGGCGTCTACGAGCTACCGCCCAACCGTTGCCACAGCTATGCCGTGCAGCGGCGTGCGGTCAGCCGTTATATCTACAGTTGCAGCTGCCCCCAGGGCGAATTCCCTTTCTCGGCGCAGCGTCATGCCATGGTGTCCAAGGGACGCCGCTATTACTGCCGGCGCTGCAAGGTGACCCTGAGCTATACCGGCGAACAGCGCGTCGAATAAGGCCATGCCCAGGCGTCGGCGTTTAAATGCGCAGAGCCCTGACCCTAGGGTGCGCCGCGCGCACCAACGTCGCTGCTGTTTTTTGGTGCACTCCGCGCGCCCATCGCGGCCCATCAGACCGCACTACAGAACGTAAAACAGCACCGCAACAAAGTGCATCAGGCTGCCGGCCATCACAAACAGGTGCCAGATGCCATGCCAGTGACGGAAGCGGCTGTCGTAGACAAAAAAGATGATGCCCACCGTATAGAGCACGCCACCGCCCGCCAACCAGGTAAAACCCGCGGTACCCAGCGCCGCGAGCAGAGGCTTGACCGCCACTAGCACAATCCAGCCCATCAGCGCATAGATCACGATCGACAACACCCGCGCCTCGGAGCGCGGCTTGATCTCCTGCAGCACTCCCACCAGCGCCAGCCCCCAGACCACGCCGAATAGCGACCAGCCCCAGGGGCCGTAGAGGGTAACCAGGCAGAACGGCGTATAGCTGCCGGCGATCAGCAGGTAGATCGACAGATGATCGAGCTTGCGCATCACCACCTTTGCCCGGCCCTGCAGGCTGTGGTACAGGGTCGAGATGCTGTAAAGCAGCACCAGGGTCATACCGTAGATGGCCACGCTGACGATCTTGCGCGGCTCACCGTCCAGGCTCGCCAACACCAGCAACCAGACAGCCCCGACACAGGCCAGAACGGCTCCGATCAGATGAGTCCAGGCATTGAATCTTTCACCCTGATACATAGTTTCCGTTCCCCAAACGGCCATAGCGGCGCGGATGCTGCAGGCTTATGACTGAAAACGCAGCGTTTTGCGAACCCAAAACGCCACGCCGCAGCGCCTCGGGTAGAGAAAAACCATGGATTGTCAGCAAAGCATGCAACAGTACCGGCCTGGCGACTGTCATAACCCTGGATGCCTTGCCCCATCGAGTATCTGCCCCTGGTTGCCCAAAATCGCAAGGACCCGTCGATGATCGAACCCATACTACTCAGCACCGCCCGGATTTCCACCTTCAACCAGCAGTGCCTGCGCACCAACGCCAGCAGCTTCTTCTTCGAGCGCGATGAACGACTGTTTCTGGTCACCAGCCGCCACGTGATGCTGGATGCCGACAGCGAGCATTTTCCCGACCGGATCGAGATCGAACTGCATACCGACGCTAACAACATGGCGCAGTCCATCGGCTTCTCAGTGCCCCTGTACCGCGATGGCCAGAGCCTCTGGCGGCAAGGTAATGACGCCACCGGCGAGATCGACGTGGCAGTGATCGAACTGGAACGTGCGGCACTGCCGGACACCATGGTCTACCGCGCCTTCACCCCAGAGCACCTGTTGCAGGCCAGCGATCAGGTCGAAGTGGGCTGCTCCCTGCTGGTGGTTGGCTTCCCCCTGGGCTTTCACGACCAGCTGCACCATATGCCCGTGGTACGCCAGGCGGTGATCGCCTCCTCCTTCGGCCTGCGCTTTCAGGGCGAGGGTTATTTCCTCAGCGATGCCCGCACCCACCGCGGCACCAGCGGTGCCCCTGTGGTCACCCGGGCAGAGGCCAACCGCGCGGAACGCCTCGGCGATCTGCCCTGGCTGCTACTGGGCGTGCATTCGGCGCGGCTGGACGTCGGCACCCGCGACCTCAAGCTGGATGAGGCCCTGGGCCTTAACTGCACCTGGTATGCCGATATTCTGCTGACGCTGACCGAGCACTAAAGCCGGCAGCTGTGGTGCCCCCCGCTTACGCCACGACCTTGTTGGCCTTTAGCTCGGCAATCCGTTCAGCCGAGTAGCCCAGCTCGGCCAGCACCTGCTCGGTATGCGCGCCCAATGCCGCGCCGATATGGCGGGGCGCTGGCAACCCCGAGGAGAACTTGATCGGGCAGGCGATCTGCCGCTGCGGCTCACTGCCAGCCCGCGGCACTTCGGTGACCAGGCCGCGAGCCTTGATCTGCGGGTGCTCAACCGCTTCGCTGAGGTTGAGCATCGGTTCCACGCAGGCATCCAGGCCGGCGAACACCTGGCCCCACTCGGCAAAATCGCGTTTCTCGAACTCGATTTCGATCTCGCGTTTAAGCGCCTGCTGATCTTCGGGCTTCTGCGACAGGCCACGCGCGGCCAGTTCCGGGCGGCCGATGGCGGCGCAGAACTGCTGCATAAACTGCGGCTCCAGGCTGCCGACCGAGAACCAGCGGCCATCGCGGGTGCGGTAGTAGTCGTAAAAGCTGCCGCCATTGAGCGCCTGGTTTTCCATCGCAGGCTCCACACCCGCCGCCAGATATCCCGCGCCGGCCATGCCGTGCAGGCTGAAGGCGCAGTCGGTCATGCTGATATCGACCTGCTGGCCCTGCCCCGTGGCCTGACGCTGGATTACCGCAGCGAGAAGGCCGATCACCCCATGCAGCGAGCCGCCGGCAATATCTGCCGCCTGGATGCCCAGCGGCAACGGCCCGGTTTCACGCCGCCCGGTATAGCTGGCGATACCGGCCAGGGCCAGGTAGTTGATGTCGTGGCCGGCGCGGTCTTTGTACGGGCCACTCTGGCCGTAGCCGGTGATCGACACATAGATCAGCTTCGGGTTGATCGCCTTCAGCGCTTCATAGCCGACGCCAAGCTTGTCCATTACCCCCGGGCGAAACTGCTCCAGCACGATGTCGTACTCGGCCACCAGCTGCTTGACCATCGCCACCGCCTCGGACTGTTTCAGGTCCAGGGCGATGCAGCGTTTGTTGCGATTGAGATAGGCATGGCTGGCCGACACGCCGCCGTCATGCGGCGGCAGCACGCGCACCAGATCCATGCGCGAAGGCGACTCAACCCGCAGCACTTGCGCGCCCATATCGGCCAGCAGCAAAGAGGCAAACGGCCCCGGCAACAGGGTGGAGAAATCCAGGACTTTCAGTGACGACAGCGGGCCTGACATAACAGCTCCTTTGGATCTAAATCGGTATTTGGAAAGCCGCATCGACACCTGTAGGAGCCAGCTTGCTGGCGATCAATGACCATATAACAGCATCGTCGGAGTGCCGAGCCACAGCAAGCTGGCTCCTACAAAAGCACACGCCTCACTGCCAATGCAGCGGCTGCTTGGCATCCAGTTCGCTTAGCTGATCGGCAAAGCGTGCTTCCAGTACGTTGCGGCGGATCTTCATGGTCGGGGTCATACAGCCGTTGTCCACGGTCCAGGCCTCGCGCACCAGCACAAAATGGCTAAGCCGCTCGTGGGCCTCAAGCTGGGCATTAAGCTGCGCCAGGGTCTGCAGCAGATCGGCCGTCACCCGCTCGCGGGCGTGCTCGCGAGCCGCCGGCGACAGTTCGATCAGCGCTAGCGGCTGATCCAGGTTGCTGCCCATCAGGCACACCTGCTCAACCCAGAGGTTCTTGGCGATCTCGCCTTCAATCGGTGCAGGGGCGATGTACTTGCCCTTGCTGGTCTTGAAGATATCCTTCACCCGCCCGGTAATTTTCAGGTAACCGGCCGCATCCACCTCGCCCTTGTCACCGGTATGCAGCCAGCCGTCGCTGATGGTTTCTGCGGTTTTCTCCGGGTCCTGGTAGTAGCCCAGCATCAGGCTCGGGCAGCACAGGAGGATTTCGCCATTCTCGGCGATGCGCAATTCATTGCCCGGCATCGGCCGGCCCACGGTGCCGAAACGCACCTGCCCCGGCCGGTTGAAACAGCCATAGGCCAGGTGCTCGGTCATGCCGTAGCCCTCGCAGATGGTGATGCCGATGCTCTGATACCAATCGAGTAACGCGCGCGGAATCGCCGCCGCGCCGCTGACCAGAATACGCGCGCGATCCAGCCCCAGGCCCTTGCGAATTTTGCGCGCCACCAGGCCGCCAATCAGCGGAATACCCAGCAACCGCGCCAGCTTGGGCTGCGGCAATTTCTCCAGCACGCCCTGCTGAAAGCGCGTCCACAGGCGCGGTACGGAGAAGAACACGGTCGGCCGCACATGGCGCAGATCGTTGGCAAAAGTCTCCAGCGACTCGACAAAAGCCACCCGCCCACCGCTATACAGCGCATTCATCTCCACCAGAAAGCGCTCGGCGGCATGCGACAGCGGCAGGTAGGAGAAATACTGATCCTGCTCGGTAATCTGCAGCTCATTCACCGAACGCCCGCCGGCAATGGCAAACGCCTTGGCCGAAAGCATCACGCCCTTGGGCTGACCGGTGGTGCCGGAGGTATAGAGGATGCTCAGCAACTCATCCGGCAACTGCGAATGACCGTCGCGTAACGGCTGATGCGCCGCCAGCAGCACCTGCCAATTGTGCTGCGCCTCGATAGTCGGATAAGGCATGGCGATGCGTATGACTTCAGCCGGAATGCCCGGCGCGAGCTTGGCCGGCTCATCCAGCTTGCCGAGAAAGATCGCCTTGCACTGCGAATGGCGCAGCACGTAATCAATGCTTTCGGCCGACTGCAACGGATATAACGGCACGCTGACCAGCCCTGCGAGCATGATCGCCAGATCGGCGATGATCCACTCGGCGCAGTTCTTCGCCAGCAGCGCGACCCGATCACCCGGCGCGCAATCCAGCGCCAGCAAGGCCGTGGCCATACGCCGCGCCTGATCATCCACCTGGGCCCAGGTGAAGTCATGCCACTGGCCGTTTACCGGCTGGCTAAGCCAGACCGCATCGGGGCGTTTCTCAACCCAGAGCGCCAGGCGCTCCAGGGGCAGTTGATCATCCATGTGCAGACCTCTTGTTGTTATTGTCTGTCTCGCCTCTGCTCAGCCACTAGCCCTCGATCAGAGCTTCATCCCACGACTGATGATCTCTTTCATGATCTCCGAGGTGCCGGCGAAGATGCGCTGGATGCGCGCGTTCGCGTACATCTTGCAGATCGGATACTCCCACATATAACCCCAGCCGCCGTGCAGCTGCACCCCCTCATCGACCACCTTGCACAGCAGCTCGGTGGTAAACAGCTTGGCCTCGGCAGCCACTTCCGGGGTGAGTTTCTTCTCGTTGTGATCGGTTACGCAGCGGTCGACAAACACCTGCGCCACGTCGATCTGCGTGCGCATTTCCGCCAGCTTGAAACGGGTGTTCTGGAAGTGCGAGATCGGCCGGTCGAAGGCCTTGCGCTCGCGCACGTAATTGATGGTCACCTGCAACGCCGCCTCGGCCGCCGCCACCGCGCCGCAAGCGTTGGTCAGGCGTTCCTGGGCGAGCATGTTCATCAGGTAGAAGAAGCCGCCCTTGGCGTCGCCCAGCAGGTTGGCCTTGGGCACCTTGACGTTATTGAAGAACAGCTCGGCGGTGTCCTGGCTCTTCATGCCGAGCTTTTCCAGGTTCTTGCCGCGCTCGAAACCTTCCATCCCGCGCTCAACCAGAAACAGGCCCATGGCGTGTTTGTTGGCCGGATCGGTCTTGGCCGCCACGATCACCACATCGGCCAGCAGGCCGTTGGAGATAAACACCTTGGAGCCGTTGAGCACGTAGTGATCGCCCTGATCCACCGCGCTGGTGCGCATACCGGCCAGGTCGGAACCGGCGCTCGGTTCGGTCATCGCCACCGCCAGAATCAGCTCACCACTGATGATGCCCGGCATAAAGCGCGCCTTCTGCTCGGCATTGCCGTACTCGGCGATATAGGGGCCGCACAGCGCCGAGTGCAGTGGCAGCATAAAGCCCGGCTCGTTAATCTTCGCCAGTTCCTCGCACATGATCTGCTCGTAACGGAAGTCCTTGAGCCCAGCACCGCCGTACTCCTCATCCGCCCAGGGCAGCAGAAAGCCCATGTCACCGGCCTTCTTCCACACCTCACGACTGACCACGCCGGCCGCTTCCCATTCGTCCTGATGCGGCACCACTTCCTTTTTCAGAAAGGCAGCGAACGCGTCGCGGAACATATTGTGTTCGATGTCGAAAATAAGGCGCTGCATGCGGGTGTGCTCCCTGAGCTGAAGTCGTACAGCAGGTTAGGCCCCACGCCCCCGCCGCCTCAATGACCCATGCGCTCAGCCTGGATTGACTCAATCGCTCGACCGGCTTGTCGGCGGCGCAATCAGCTGCCTACCATCGGCGAACAGGCCGTTGAAAAACTACCTGCGTTGGCAATACTGCGTTAAAAACGGCCTCAAAATGCTCATTTACAGCACGTAAACTCCGCTTTTTCGGCCGTTTTTGCCTTGTCTTGCCTGCCTCGCCAACATTTTTCAACGGCCTGCTAACCCACTAGGAACCGTCATGCGCGAACGCACCATCGCCAGCCATTTTGTCCGCGCCGCCCTGCGTGGGGCCGAGCGCCAGGGCCACGACTGCACACCGCTGCTGCGCCAACTGGGCATCCAACCCGCCCTGCTCGACGAGCCCCGCGCACGGGTCGCCCCAGAACAGTTCGCCCGCCTGGTGCAACTGCTGTGGGAAAGCCTGGACGACGAATACCTGGGCTTTGGCCGCCTGCGCAGCAAGCGCGGCACCTTCGCCATGATGTGTTACGCCATCATCCACTGCCGCTCGCTGGAAAAGGCCCTGGGCCGTGGCGCGCTGTTCTACAGCCTGTTCCCCGAAGCCCCGACCATTAGCATCCAGCGCGAAGGCGACTGGGCGCGACTGACCGTGGACGACTCAACGCTGTGGGACCCCGACCACTTTCTAGTGGAAAGCCTGCTGGTGATCTGGCATCGCCTCGGCAGCTGGCTGATCGGCCAGCGCATCCGCCTGGAAGAGGCCACCTTCAGCTATACCCAGCCCGCCCATGCCGGCGAATACGAACTGCTGTTCCCCTGCACCCGGCGCTTCTCGGTCGAGCGCACCAGCCTGCTGTTCCAGGCCCGCTACCTGACCATGCCGCTGCTGCAGGACGAACGCACCCTCAAGCAATTCCTCCAGCACTCCCCTGCCGACCTGCTGGCCCGCCCGGATGGCGGCGACAGCCTGACCAGCCAGATCCGCCGCCTGCTCGGCCGCGACTGCAGCAACTGGCCGGACCTGGATGCCGTCGCCCAGCAACTGCATATGAGCCCACAAACCCTGCGCCGGCATTTGCGTGAGGAAGGGTCGAGTTTTCAGGAACTCAAAGACCACCTGCGCCGCGACCTGGCGATTTACCACCTGGGGCGCGATGAATTGGCGATTCAGGACATTGCCGAACAGCTGGGCTTCTCCGAGCCGTCGGCGTTTCATCGTGCGTTTAAAAAATGGACGGGGCTAACGCCGGGGGCTTATCGGGCGCAGGAGGGGTGAGGGTTGGGCGGGCTTGATGTTTGCGACGCGCAATGCATTAAGGTCGGGGCATCTGGATGGCCAGCAGCCATCTGATAATTTGATCTCTATTCCTTTACCATAAAAAATCTGTCCTCTTTTCCATGTTTTCCACCGCTTGTATCGCCCACTTATAGTTAGAACCTATCCTCCTAGAGAACTCACGAAATGCGCGGCCCCTGCATCCTCTGTCTAAAGCCTGCTGAACCGCTGACCGAAGAGCATATCTTTCCCGAAGCCGCCGGCGGAAACATTGCAAAGTACATTCTCTGTAAACCTTGCAACGATAAATTAGGGCACTGGGTAGATGCACCTTATGTGGACCAAAAGCACATTCAACTCGCCCGTGTTACATACAAAATTCCGGGAAAGAGGGGGAACATTCCGCAGCCGTTTTCAGACACTTACTCTATAGATGGCTTCGACAGCCAACTGAAGGTCAAGCTGGATAAAAACTTTGCACCACGAGTGGTGCGTCAAGCACCGAAGATATGGGTTACAGAGGATGGAGAGATTGGCCTCAGCCTATCCTTAGATATCACGGACAGGAAAGACATTCCGAAAATTATCAGAACGGTACTCTCACGATTCTTCAAATCAGAGGCGGGCATACGTCTCGAATGGTCCGATGATAAAAAGGAAAGTGCAATTCAAAGATCAATAGACGGGGCTCATAAAATTGAACCAAGATCCGAGCAGATTCAATCCCCCCTGCATGGCAGTTGGACAATCGAACTCAAGGCCTTATTTACCGAATATGTAAAAGTCATCTATGAAATTTGCTACTTAGAGTTCGGCTCAGCCTTCATCGATAGTTTGTCAGGAGAGCGACTTCGAGCTTTTCTTACAGCTCAGTGCTGCGATGAACCAGAGCCATGGGAGCTAATTGACATGGCTAAGCATCTAAATATTGCCCCGCAGGTTCCACCAAATCTTGATGATTTTATTAAGCATCTCACAAACGGCAATCCATATACCCATCATCTAGCCATAGTAACACCAGCCGGAGTGGTGTGTTCTATGCTCGGCATGGGAGCCATTTTCCATATTAGGGATCTCGTTCGAACTCTGGGAGCGACGGACGTTGCAACGGTCTATATCAGCAGCATCACTGAGGGCAAGTCCGGGATATTCTCTCTTGATGAACTACTGGTTGACCACCAATAAATTTAGAACTGCTGTTTCGACTTCTCATCTTTCTCTTTAACAGCTATCGCGCAGACGAAGTTCTAATCGCCTTCAGCTCGTAGGATGGGTTGAGCAACGCGATACCCATCAAATTGCTGTGGTGGAAAACGCTTCGCGGTTTTCCACCCTACGCCGCCGCAAACGGCCGTTATGTTTGGTTAACCCAGGCGTTTCGTGCAGGCGACGCGAGGATAGAAGTGTTTGGGCTTTTGTAGGGTGCGCCGTGCACACCACCGACAATCGTTATCTACGAGCAGGCAAAGCCCCCCTCTCACTCACTGGCAAGCAACCGCTCAATGGTCGCGCGCAGTTCCGGATGCTCCGGCACCTGAATGGCGAATTCATCGCGCAGCACTTTAAGCACCGCATCGGCATCCTGCAGCTGCACACGCTGGCTGGGTTCGCCCAGGCGATGGATGGCGAAGCTGCCGTTGTTCAGGGTCTTGCGCAGGCGATGCCCGGTGCGGGCCACCATAAGTCGGCCGAGAAATGGCGAGTCCGGATGAGTGGACACGTACCAGCTGCCAACCGTGTAATCGATCTCCGCCACCGCTTGCAGGTCGAACAGGTACATGGCCCGCCAGCTGTCGGCTACCAGGGCGCGCAAGGTGTAGGCGCCGTCGACCAGGGTAAGTCGGAAAGGCTCATGCGGGGTGCTTTGCTGCGCTTCGCTGTCCAGCAGCAGGGGGCCGGTCGGCACCATGCCGCCGAAGCCCACATCGACGATATAGCGCACGCCCTCGATAGTCACCAGCACCAGCATATGCGTGCGGGCAGTCTGCGCGTCTTCCGGCCCGTCCATGACCACTCGCCCGGTCAGGCCGCGCGCCTCGAAGCCCAGCGCCTGCAACAACAGCAGAAACAGCTGATTAAGCTCAAAGCAATAACCGCCGCGCCCCTGGCACAGCAGCTTGTCCTGCACGCTAGGCAGGTCGACGTGCACCGGGGCATAGAGCATCGACGACAGGGTTTCAAAGGGGAATTCAGCGGTGTGGCGCAACTGCAGCTCGCTCAGGGTTGCCAGGGCCGGCGGCGGTGCCGACGAGTAACCCAGGCGTTTGAGGTACGTATCCACTTCCAGCATGAACGGCTCGTTCATTGAGGTTTCTCCTTTTCTACCTGCCGAACCTTTTACCAGAACAGCTGCTGGGATAGGCGAATAAACGCAGCTCAAAGCCAAATCGCAGCAACAGCATCAAAAGCTCGCGGCTAAAGCCCCCTCTACAGGGCTGGCGTCATGCCTTCAGAAGAAAAGTGTCGAACCCTGACGGGGTGACGCCCTCTAAAACTATCTCTAGTGGAGGAAATATCTTATGAGCCAACTACCCGAGCCCGTCTTGCAGGCCATGCAACGCGGCGAGCACGACCAGGCCATTCGCATGCTCAGCCTGAATCAGGGCATTAGCCAGGAAGCCGCCCAAGAGCAGATGAATCTCTATCTCGAAGAGAACCCGCCGGTTCGCCTGCGCGGTGCCGGTATCGTCGCGCTGAGCAGGACCAACGCCCTGATCTGGCTGGGCCTGATCGTGCTGATGGTGGTGGTTTATCTGCTGCTAGCGAGCTAAGTACCCAGGATGGGCGGGCCGCGTAAGGCCGACGTTATGCCTCAATCACTCAGCCGCAGCCACCGCGGTTTGCCGCCTTACAATTTGCGTACGCTGATTCCGGCGGCGACAAACAGCGCGGCCAGTACCGCTAGCATCGACTGCCACAAAGGCATCGCCCACAAACTGCCGGATATGAGCGGCGTACAGGGTGGTAAAGGCCCACGGAAAGCCGTTACAGGCTGCATAGGGCTTGTGTAGGGTGGATGACGCTTTATCCATCCACCACTTATGCGGACGTCTTGCAGGACGAAAATCTCACCCATCCTGTCTGTAGAGGCAGCGGGGACGCCTAGTCCATGCCCGCGAAACGCAATCGCGGACAAGTCCGCTCCTACATGGCCAGTGCATATCGTGTTCAGGAACCGGTGAGCGTAGGGCACTCAACGCCGCCTAGGCAGTGGGCAGCAAAAGCCCGCGGCCTAAGTCGGTGCGCACGGCGCACCCTACCCATTGCATGCGACATCTGACGGGTATCTAGCCCTGGTAAAGCCCCGCTGCAAAAAAGCACGATGCCAGTCACCTGCTGCAAGATTGCGCGGCTTACGCTGATCAGTCCCCTCGCCCCTCAGGGGAAAGGGTTAGGGAGAGGGGCAAGAGGTCGCAAACCACGTCTGGCATTACCATGCCTAACGGGGCCATAGCTGCAAAAAAAAACGGGAGCCCAAACGGGCTCCCGTACTCATTCTCAGAGAAATGCCGGCACAAACCTGAGTCCGCGCCTGCTACAACCTCACCTGCACTGCCGAAGCAATGCAGCCAGCAGTGTGGCAAAAAACTCCTGGGCGCTTCGTGTCGCTTTGTTGTGCCATTGCAAAGAAATGTAAAGCGCAAGCCGACTGGCCGCCGCCGCCGCGGCACGGCAGAATGACGCGATGAACAGAGCCTACCTGCCCGCCTGCTGCGCCCCCCTGGACGCTGCCTGGCCACTGCCGCACCCCTTGCCTGGGGTGCAACTGATCAGCACCCGCTTCGATCCAACCCAACTGGATGCAGCCGACTTCAACCATTGCAGCATTGCCCCGGTACCCGGCGTGGCCAAGCGCCAGGCGGAATACCTGGCCGGACGGCTGTGCGCCCGTGAAGCCCTGCAGCGGCTGACCGGTACGGCCAGTGTGCCGGCCAGCGGAGCCGACCGCGCGCCGCAGTGGCCAAGCGGTATTGCCGGCTCGATCAGCCATGGCGGCGGCTGGGCCGGGGCCATAGTTGGTCACCGCCACACCTGGCGAGGGCTGGGGCTGGACGTGGAAAAACTGCTGCCCGCCGCCCGCGCCGAACGCCTGGCCGCGGAAATTCTCACCCTGGCCGAACTGCTGCGCCTCGACAGCCTGCCCGCCGCACAGCGAGCGCAGCGTATCAGCCTGACCTTCTCGCTCAAGGAAAGTCTGTTCAAGGCGCTCTACCCGCAGGTGCTGCGCCACTTCTATTTCCAGGATGCCGAACTGCTGAGCTGCGATAGCGAACAAAAGGCGCGCCTGCGCCTGCTGATCGATCTGCATGCCGACTGGCCCGCCGGCAGCGAAGTACAGGGCCAGTTCGCCGAGTTCGATGGTTATCTGCTCAGCCTGGTCAGCATCCCGCGCTAAGCGATTGCATACAAACAATGCTGGCAGGCGATCACGGCCCCGAAAGCTCGCCGCTAAAGCGCCTCCCACAACATGAAACTGCCGCCTGAGGCAAAACCGTGGGAGGGGCTTCAGCCGCGACAAGCGCCTCACGCTTATGCGATTGCCCTGACAAGCAGCGTTGCGGCACAACAGCGCCTTTAGCAAATCCGCTAAACTCCGGCCATTGCCGCCTGGAGTACCACATGCGTGACTCACTGAACCAAGGCCTGATCGAATTCCTCAAGGCCTCGCCCTCCCCCTTCCACGCCACCCGCAGCCTGGCCCAGCGCCTCGAGGCCGCAGGTTTTCAGCAGCTGGACGAACGCGCCAGCTGGCATACCGAAGCCGGTGGCCGCTATTACGTAACCCGTAACGACTCCTCGATCATTGCCTTCAAGCTGGGCAAGCGTTCGCCCGTGGAAGGCGGTATCCGCCTGGTCGGCGCGCACACCGACAGCCCCTGCCTGCGGGTCAAGCCGCAGCCGGAGCTGCAGCGCCTGGGCTTCTTCCAGTTGGCGGTGGAGGTCTATGGCGGTGCCCTGCTCGCGCCCTGGTTCGACCGCGACCTGTCCCTGGCCGGCCGCGTGACCTACCGCCGCGACGGCAAGGTGGAAAGCCAGCTGATCGACTTCCAGGACCCCATCGCCACCATTCCCAACCTGGCCATTCACCTCAACCGTGAAGCCAACCAGGGCTGGGCGATCAATCCGCAGACCGAGCTGCCGCCGATCCTGGCGCAGCTGGCCGATCCCGAGGCGGCGGATTTTCGCGCCCTGCTCACAGAGCAACTGGCCCGCGAGCACGACTTCAGCGCCGATGCCGTGCTCGACTATGAACTGAGCTTCTACGACACCCAGAGTGCCGCGGTCATCGGCATCAATCGCGACTTTATCGCCGGCGCGCGCCTGGACAACCTGCTGTCCTGCTACGCCGGCCTGCAGGCCCTGCTCGCCGCCCCGGACGAGGAAAGCTGTGTGCTGGTGTGCAGCGACCACGAGGAAGTGGGCTCCTGCTCGGCCTGCGGTGCCGACGGCCCGATGCTCGAACAGGTGCTGCGCCGGGTACTGCCCGACGGCGACGACTTTGTACGCAGCATCCAGCGCTCGCTGCTGGTTTCCGCCGACAACGCCCATGGCGTACACCCCAACTACCCGGACAAACACGACGAAAACCACGGCCCCAAGCTCAACGCAGGCCCGGTGATCAAGATCAACAGCAACCAGCGCTACGCCACCAACAGCGAAACCGCCGGTTTCTTCCGTCATCTATGCCTGGAAAATGAAGTGCCGGTGCAGAGCTTCGTCACCCGCAGCGACATGGGGTGCGGCTCGACCATCGGCCCGATCACCGCCAGCCAGCTGGGCGTGCGCACCGTGGATATCGGCCTGCCGACCTTCGCCATGCACTCGATCCGCGAACTGGCCGGCAGCCATGACCTGGCGCATCTGGTCAAAGTGCTGACGGCGTTTTACGCCAGCGCCGAGCTGCCTTGATGCTGACGGGGAGCTGTTTGTGCGGTGCGCTGGCCTACAGCGTCGCGCGCCTGGACAAGCCCATTGGTCACTGTCACTGCCTGACGTGCCAGAAAGCTCATGCAGCCCCGTTCGCCACTACGGCTGGCGTGCTGCGTGAGGATTTTCGCTGGCTGCGTGGTGAAGACAAGCTCTCCAGCTATGAGTCTTCGCCGGGAAAGCTGCGCCACTTCTGTTCGGTCTGCGGCTCTCAGCTGGTTGCTGAACGACCTGCCCAGCCCCATGTGATCATCCGCGTGGCCACGCTGGATCAGGACCCCGGCGAACGTCCTACCCAGCATATCTGGACCAGCCACGACCGACCTTGGCTGGCAACCGAAGCGCTGCCTAGCCATGACGAGTGGCCACCAGGCCGCTAAATCACTCCGGCACCTCGACGCTTACATGCAGAGCGTCGTGGCGCCAGAACTCCAGGTCGCAATCGATCAGGCGGCCATGCTGATCGCGGTTGATCCGCACGATACGCAGCGCCGGGCTGCCCACTGCCACTTTCAACGCCGCCGCGGCTTCGCTGTGCAGGGCCGTGGGCACCATATCGAAACGCACCCGGCCGTAATGAATGGCGTATTCGCTGGCGTATAGCTCGGTCAGCGAACGGGTCAGGTCGAAATCGAGAATGCCGGCGAAGTAGTTGGGGTTGAGGTAGTGCTCGACATAAAGCACCAGCCGCCCATCGATGCGCCGCGCGCGGCGAATCTGGTAGACGCTGGACAGCGCCGGCAAGGCCAGGATCTGGCAGATCTCGGCGCTGGCCGGAATCAGCCGCGCGCTCAGCACTTCGGTGGCCGGCACCCGGCCCTGCTCGCCGACCATGGCATGGAAATGGCTGCGCACCAGCGGGTTGTAGGCCACCCGCGGCGGCGAGACAAACCAGCCGCGACGCTCCTCGCGGTAGATCAGACCCTGGGCCTCGAGCTGGCCCAAGGCCTCGCGCAGGGTAATGCGGGTGGTATCGAATACTTCACTGAGCTTACGCTCGGCCGGCAACTGGCTGCCGGAAGGCAGCAGACCATGTTCGATCTGCTCCTCCAGTGCCCGGCATATGGCAGTGACTGCCCGCGGCGCTTCATCGCGCATCAAGACCTCCAAGATTGGACTAGTCCAGCCCCATTCCAGGGCATAAAACGGCTTACGCAGCCGAGACAACTCTGTTGCAAGTTTAAGCAATCTAGATGACCGCGCCGTGACAGTTTTCCGGCAAGGCCAGCACAAACCCAGCAATCCCTCGTCTGCAGGCGGGTAATCACCTGCTTATTCATGGTCTACGCTTGTCATTCGCCAGTCTGGCGAAGGGTTTGCAGATCGGCAAATAGCCAACTTACATAAAACTGTCATTTAACTGGCCTAAATTGGCCTGGGTCTTGCTGATCTAGACCAGAACTTTTCACCGCACGCACTTTGATCGCAAAGGAGTTTCCAATGAAACAACTGCTGCTGGCCTCCCTGATGGGCTCGGCCATTGCTCTGGCCACCTCGGCCATGGCTGCTGAAACGGACTTGCAAGCACTGGAACAAGCCGCGCGCGCCGAAGGCGCGGTGAACAGTGTGGGCATGCCGGACAGCTGGGCCAACTGGAAAGACACTTGGGTTGACCTGAACAAGCTGTATGGCTTGAAGCATATGGACACCGACATGAGCTCGGCCCAGGAGATCGCCAAGTTCGCCGCTGAAAAAGACAACGCCACCGCCGATATCGGCGACGTCGGCGCGGCCTTCGGCCCCATCGCCGTACAGCAAGGCGTAACCCAACCGTACAAGCCAAGCACCTGGGAGCAGATTCCAGCCTGGGCCAAGGACACCGACGGCCACTGGATGCTCGCCTACACCGGTTCCATCGCCTTTATCGTCAACAAGCAGCTGGTCAAGGATATTCCGCGCTCCTGGGCTGATCTGAAAAAGGGCACCTATAAAGTCTCTGCCGGCGATGTCAGCACCGCCGCCCAAGCAGTAAACGGCGTACTGGCTGCCGCCATCGCCATGGGTGGCGATGAAAGCAACGTCAAACCGGCTCTGGAATTCTACGGCGAGCTGGCCAAGCAAGGCCGTCTGTCGCTGGCCAACCCGACCATCCAGACCCTGGAAAAAGGTGAAGTGGAAGTTGGCGTGGTGTGGGACTTCAACGGCCTGAGCTACCGCGACCAGATCGACCCCGAGCGTTTCGAGGTGCTGATCCCTTCCGATGGTTCGGTGATCTCCGGCTACAGCACCATCATCAACAAGTGGGCGAAGAACCCCAACGCCGCCAAACTGGCGCGTGAGTACATCCTCAGCGACGCCGGCCAGATCAACCTGGCCAAGGGCAACGCCCGGCCGATCCGCGCCGAGCACATCGAGCTGCCAGCCGAAGTGCAATCCAAGCTGCTGCCGCAGGAGCAATACGCCAAGGTCCAGCCAATCAAAGATGCCGCCGCCTGGGAGAACACCTCCAAGGCCCTGCCACGCCTGTGGCAGGAACACGTCATTATCAATATGAACTAAACCACAGAACCGTAGCCCGGATGCAATCCGGGGCACTCACCAAATGCGCCCCCGGATTGCATCCGGGCTACGGCTGACAAGAGAGAAGTAAATGAATCACAACGTCATCCTGGTGGTACTCGATGGTCTGAATTACCAGGTGGCCGAGCACGCACTGGGGCATCTGCAGGCTTACTGCCACGCCGGACGCGCCGCGCTGTACAAACTCGACTGCGAACTGCCGGCATTGTCCCGGCCGCTGTACGAGGCGATTCTCACCGGTGTTGCGCCTATCGACAGCGGCATCGTGCACAACGAGGTGGTGCGCCTGTCGAATCAGCGCAGTATCTTCCATTACGCCCGCGACGCTGGTCTGACGACCGCCGCGGCGGCCTATCACTGGGTCAGCGAGCTGTATAACCGCGCGCCCTTCGTCGCGGCCCGCGATCGCCATACCAGCGATGCGGCCCTGCCGATCCAGCATGGCCATTTCTACTACGCCGACCATTACCCGGATTCACACCTGTTCGCCGACGCGGAAAGCCTGCGCCTGCGCCACCAGCCGAATTTCCTCCTGGTACACCCGATGAATATCGACGACGCCGGCCACAAGCATGGCCTCGACAGCGCGCAGTACCGCAACAGCGCGCGCCGGGCCGATGTGCTGCTGGCCGACTATATCCAGCCCTGGCTGGATGCCGGCTACCAGATTCTGGTCACCGCCGACCACGGCATGAACAATGACCGCAGCCACAACGGCCTACTGCCGGAAGAGCGCGAAGTGCCGCTGCTGGTACTCGGCAGCGCCTTTAGCCTCGACCCCAACGCCCAACCCAAGCAGCTGGAGTTGTGCGGCACGGTCTGCCAATTGCTCGGTATCACCCACGACAAACCCTTCTGCCGGGAGCTTTTGCAGTGATCAAAGCCCTTCGTGGCAAGTGGCTGGCCATCTTGTGCCTGCTGCCGTTTGCCCTGTTCTTTATTGCCTTTCAGGTCGCGCCGCTGCTCTGGGTCGCCAGTAATAGCCTGAACACCAGCGATGGCTGGGGGCTGGGCAACTTCAGGGAAGCCTTCGCCTCTCCGTTCTACCGCCAGGCGATCCGCCACAGCCTGGAGGTGAGTTTCTGGTCAAGCCTGATCGGCATCAGCATCGCCATTCTCGGCAGCTACTCGCTGCGTCAGGTCGACAGCCGGCTGCGCGACTTCGTGATGGCGTTTTCCAATATGACCAGCAACTTCTCCGGGGTGCCGCTGGCCTTCGCCTTTATCATTCTGCTGGGTTTCAACGGCGCGCTGACCATCCTGCTCAAGCAGGCGGGGATCATCGAGGATTTCAACCTCTACTCGAAAACCGGCCTGATCGTGCTCTACAGCTACTTCCAGATTCCCCTCGGTGTACTGCTGCTCTACCCCGCCTTCGATGCCCTGCGCGAAGACTGGCGCGAATCCGCTGAATTACTAGGCGCGAGCAACTGGCAGTTCTGGCGGCATATCGGCCTGCCGGTGCTGACCCCGGCACTGCTCGGCACCTTCGTGATTCTGCTGGCCAACGCCCTGGGTGCCTATGCCACGGTGTATGCGCTGACCACCGGCAACTTCAATATCCTGCCGATCCGTATCGCCGCCATGGTCTCCGGCGACATCTTCCTCGACCCGAATATGGCCAGCGCCCTGGCGATGATTCTGGTTGGCCTGATGACCCTGATCACCATCGTCCATCAATGGCTGCTGCGCAGGAGCTACCATGTCGCCCGCTGAAAAACGCTCGCCACTGTTCCACCAGTTGGTGGTCTATGCGCTGTTTATGATCCTGCTGCTGCCGCTGCTGGGCACCCTGCTCTACTCGCTGTCGACCAGCTGGTCGGCGAGCATTCTGCCCAGTGGCCTGACCTTCAAGTGGTACCTGGCGCTGTGGAGCGATGCTCGCTTTCTCACCGCCTTCGGCCGTTCGCTGCTGGTGTGCTTTGCCGCCCTGGTGCTGGCGCTGGTGTTGATCCTGCCGCTGTTGTTCGTGGTCAACTACCACTTCCCCAAGCTCGACAGCCTGATGAATGTGCTGATCCTGCTGCCGTTCGCCATTCCCCCGGTGGTGTCCTCGGTGGGCCTGATGCAGCTGTTCGCCGGCGGCCCGTTGCCGATCCTCGGCACCCCCTGGATCCTTATCGGCACCTACTTCACCATCGCCCTGCCCTTTATGTACCGGGCGATCAGCAACAACCTGCAGGCGATCAATCTGCGCGACCTGATGGACGCCGCCCACCTGCTGGGTGCCAGCACCTGGCGCGCGGCCTTTATGGTGGTGCTGCCGAACCTGCGCAAGGGCCTGATGGTTTCGGTGTTCCTCTCCTTCAGCTTCCTGTTCGGTGAGTTCGTCTTCGCCAACCTGCTGGTGGGCAGCCGCTACGAAACCCTGCAGGTGTACCTCTACAACATGCGCAACGACAGCGGTCACTTCACCAGCGCCCTGGTGATTTCCTATTTCATGTTCGTGCTGCTGATGACCTGGGCGGCCAACCGCCTGAATAAGGACAAGTCATGAGTTATCTGAGTATCCAAGGCCTGCACAAGAATTACGGTTCAACCGCGATCTTTAGCGATATCAACTGCGAGATCGCCAAGGGCGAATTTATCACCCTGCTCGGCCCGTCCGGCTGCGGCAAATCCACCCTGCTGCGCTGCATCGCCGGCTTAACCGGGGTCAATGGCGGGCAAATTCTGCTCGACGGCGAGGATCTAGTGCCCGTCGCCCCGCAAAAGCGCGGCATCGGCATGGTGTTTCAGAGCTATGCGCTGTTCCCCAATATGACCGTGCAGCAGAACGTCGCCTTCGGCCTGCGTATGCTCAAGGTCAAAGGCAGCGAAGCCGAGCAGCGGGTCAAACAGGCTCTGGAAATGGTCGAGCTCAACGACTTTGCCGGCCGCTACCCGCAGCAACTGTCCGGCGGCCAGTGCCAGCGCGTGGCCCTGGCCCGCTCGCTGGTCACCCGCCCGCGCCTGCTGTTGCTCGACGAGCCGCTGTCGGCCCTGGATGCGCGGATTCGCAAACACCTGCGCGAACAGATCCGCAACATCCAGCAGGAACTGGGCCTGACCACCATCTTCGTCACCCATGACCAGGAAGAAGCCCTGGTCTTGAGCGACCGTATCTTCCTGATGAACGCCGGCAAAATCGTCCAGAGCGGCGATGCCGAGACCCTCTACACCGCCCCGGCCGATGCCTTTGCCGCCGGTTTTATCGGCAACTACAACCTGCTCGATGCGGCGACCGCCAGCCATCTGCTCGGCCGACCAATCGGCAGCCGTGTGGCGATCCGCCCGGAAGCCATTCAGATAGGCGCGCAAGGCAGCATCCAGGCGCAAATCCGCAGCCACAGCCTACTCGGCAACGTGATTCGTTACCGCGTCGAGGCTCGTGGCGTCGAACTGCTGGTCGATGTGCTGAATCGTTCGGCCAGCGATATGCACGCCAGCGGCCAGCACATCAACCTGAACATCGAAGACAACGCAATTTGTGAGGTGGCCTGATGGCCCTGGCAATATTCGACCTGGACGAAACCCTGATCGGCGGCGACTGCGCCAGCCTGTGGAGCCAGGAAATGGTCAAGCTCGGCTGGGCCGATGGCGACAGCTTTATCGCCCATGAACAGGAGCTGATGCGCCAGTACGCCGCCGGCAGCCTGGCCATGGAAGACTATATGGCCTTTACCCTCTCGCCCCTGGTCGGGCGCACCGCCGAGGAAGTCGCCCATGTGGTCGAGCCCTTTGTCGAGGACGTGATCGAGCCGATCTTCTACAGCGACGCCACCCGCTGCCTGGCCAACCACCGCGCTGCCGGCGACCGCCTGCTGGTGATTTCCGCCTCGGCACACTTTCTGGTCAGCGCCATCGCCGCACGCCTGAATGTCGAAGAAGTGCTGGCCATCGACCTGGAGCAACAGCACGGCCACTACAGCGGCCGCACCCAGGGCGTAATGACCTACCGCGAAGGCAAGGTCACGCGCCTGCACGCCTGGCTGCAAGAACACGACGAAACCCTCGACGGAGCCTACTTCTACTCCGACTCGCGCAACGACCTGCCGCTGCTGCAAGTGGTCGACAAGCCCCATGTGGTCAACCCCGACCCGACGCTGTTGCAGCACGCCCAGCAGGCCGGCTGGCCGATCCTTAGCTGGCGTTGATTGGCCAGCCGCTGAATGCAAAAGACCCACACCTGTGGGCCTTTTGCTATGCGCTCGGGTAAAGTGCCAGCGCTGTGCTGATCCGATTGTCTCGCCCAGATGGACGCCCATGAACTTTTACCATCACCCGCCAGCTGCGGCCGCCAAGACGTTACTGGCAGCTGAAGGGCTGCCCACGGCCGACCTTGCAGCCGAGCACTTCGCGCACTTTATCGCCTGCGGGCCAGAGGATTCGCCCGATGCAGTGGTCGGTCTGGAGCTGTATGGCGATGTGGCGCTGCTGCGCTCACTGGCGGTCAGCCCAGGGGCCCGCGGCAAGGGTTATGGCGGCGCGCTGGTCGCCGAGATCGAGGCCTATGCACAGCAACTTGGCGTACGTGAGCTGTACCTGCTCACCAACAGCGCAGAAGCCTTCTTCAGCCGCCGTGGTTACAGCAGCGTCGAGCGAACCAACGTGCCTGAAACAATTCGCCAAACCGCCGAATTCTCCAGTCTCTGCCCCGCCAGTGCAGTCTGTATGCACAAGCGTATCGAGGCACGCTGATGGACTGTAGCTCCCCGCTCACTGCCTACCAACAGGCCATCGACCGCGACGGCTTTAAATCCGACCCGGCGCAATGGCAGGCCGCCCAGGCGTTGCATGACTGTCATCAGGCCCTGCACCAGGCCGCACCTGCGCAACCCATCAACGGGGTGTATCTGTGGGGGCCGGTTGGCCGTGGCAAGACCTGGCTGATGGACTGCTTTTACAAAGGACTAAAGGTCCCGGCACGGCGTCAGCACTTTCACCACTTTATGCGCTGGGTGCATATGCGCCTGTTTCAGCTCACCGGTACGCCTGATCCGCTGCAGGCCCTGGCCGTGGAACTGAGCGAGGAAGTCCGGGTGTTGTGCTTCGACGAGCTGTTTGTCAGCGATATCGGCGATGCGATTATTCTCGGTCGCCTGTTTCAGGTGATGTTCGAACAGGGCGTGGTGCTGGTGGCCACGTCCAACCAGCCGCCCGAGCAGCTGTATGCCGAAGGCTTTAACCGCGAGCGTTTTCTGCCTGCAGTGGCCGCCCTGCAGCGGCATATGCAGGTGGTAAGCATCAACGGTGAGGAAGACCATCGCCTGCACCCAGGCACCGCCCACACCCGCTACTGGGTCGCCACGCCTGGGCTGCCTAGCGTGCTTAGCCGGACCTTCAGTCAGTTGGCCGCAGGCAGGCCCAGCAGCGATCAACCACTCACGCTCGGCAACCGCAGCGTGCAGACCCTGCGCCACTGCGACGGCGTGCTCTGCCACTGCGACGGCGTGCTCTGGTGCCGCTTTGCCGACCTGTGCGAACAGCCTTTGGCCGCGCCAGACTTTATCGCCCTGTGCGACCGCTTCCAGGCCATTCTGCTCAGCGAAGTGCCAAACCTGAGCAGCCCGCAACGCGCGGCGAAGATTGCCCGTGGCACCGAAGATGGCGCGGAGCGGGTGCAGGCAGGCGATCGGCAGCTGCCCGCCCTGTCGGTCAAGGATGACAGCGTGCGGCGCTTTATCACCCTGGTGGATGAGTGCTACGACCGCAAGGTGCCGCTGTACCTCGAAGCTAAGGTGCCGCTCGCCGAACTCTATACCGAGGGCTACCTGAGCTTCGCCTTTCGCCGCACCCTCAGCCGTTTGCAGGAGATGCAGTTGCAGCGCTTTGGCGCTTAAGCCTGCATGGCCCAGCCGTGCACATTCATCGCCGCCTGGCGTAGCGCTTCCGAGCGGGTTGGGTGTGGATGGCAGATCAGCGCAATATCTTCGGCCGAAGCGCTGAATTCCAACGCGACGCAGTACTCGCCGATCAGTTCGCCGGCGCTGGGGCCGATGATATGCACGCCGAGAATCTGGTCGGTGCGCTCATCGGCCAACACTTTGACGAAGCCTTCGGCCTCGTGATTGATCTTCGCCCGGCTATTGGCGGTAAAGGGAAACTTGCCAACCTTGTAGGCGCGCCCTTCGGCCTTCAGCTGCTCCTCGGTCTTGCCCACGGTGGCGACTTCCGGCTTGGTGTAGATTACCCCGGGAATCGCCTCGTAATTGACCTCGGCGGCATGCCCGGCGATGCGCTCGATACAGGCGATGGCCTCATCTTCGGCCTTGTGCGCGAGCATCGGCCCAGAGGTCACGTCGCCGATAATCCAGATACCCGGCACGCTGCTGCGGTGCTGCTGGTTTTCCAGCATGCCGCGCTTGTCGGTGGCCAGGCCGACGGTTTCCAGCCCCAGGCCGGCGGTGTAGGGGCGGCGACCAATGGCGACCAGCACATAGTCAGCCTGTAATTGCTCGACAGCGCCGCCAGCAGCGGGCTGCAAGTCAAGGGTGACGCCTTTGGCCGTGGCCTTGGCGGCACTGACCTTGGTTGCCAGTTTGAAATTCATGCCCTGCTTGCTCAGGGTGCGCTGCAGGGTTTTCGCGGTTTCGTCATCCAGGCCTGGGCAGATGCGGTCGAGGTACTCCACCACCGTCACCTGGCTGCCCAAACGCCGCCAAACCGAACCCAGCTCCAGACCGATTACCCCGGCACCAATCACCACCAAATGCTGGGGCACCTTAGGCAAAGCCAGCGCGCCGGTGGAGTCGAGGATGCGCTGATTATCAATCGTCACCCCGGGCAACGGCGTCGGTTCCGAGCCGGTGGCAAGTACGATGTCCTTGGCCTGCAACTCGCGCACGCTGCCATCGGCGAGGGTCACCGTGACCTTGCCCGGCCCGTTCAAACGACCCCAGCCCTTGATCCATTCGACTTTGTTCTTGCGAAACAGAAACTCGATACCCTTGGTCAACGCCGTTACGCTCTCATCCTTCTGCTTCATCATCTGCGCCAGATTGAGCGTTGGCGTGACCTCGATACCGAGGTTGTTGAGCTCGCCGCTGGTCGCCGCTTCGTACAACTCCGAGGCATGCAGCAGCGCCTTCGACGGCATGCAGCCGACATTCAGGCAGGTGCCGCCCAGGGTTTCGCGCCCCTCGATACAGGCGACTTTCAGGCCCAGTTGCCCGGCACGGATGGCGGCGTTGTAGCCGCCAGGGCCGCCACCAATGATCAGCACGTCATAGTTGCTCATTGAGTTACTCCTAGGCTGCAGAGGTTTAGCGAACCAGCGCCGCGTTCGCTGCCGGCCGTGGGCGCAGCAGATGGAAGGCGCAGAACGCCGCGACGGCGAATAAACTGTTCAGCAACACCATAGGCCAAGCCGAGCCATCCGCCAGCAGGCTGAGCAAGACGCCACTGCAGGTGGCGCCGGCCATTTGCGCAAAGCCCATAAAGCCTGCAGCAAGGCCTGCGCGGTGGGCATTGGGGATCACTGCGCCAGCCACCGATGCCGGCAGCAACATGCCACCGCCCAGGGTGACCAACACCTGGGGCAACGACAGGCCGAGCAATGACAAACCAAACAGCAGATAAATCGCCAAAGTGGCCAGGGCGCCGCTTACCACCAGTGCCGCGCCTATGCCGACTATCTTCTCGGGGCCCAGCTGCAGAATGCGCCGCTGGGTAAACATCGCGCCGGCGATCAGCGCCGAAACAATTGCCGCAAAGGTGATGCCGTATTGCGCCGGGCTCAGCCCCAGCAGGCCCACATACACAGCCGAAGAGCCGGCAACTACCGCAAACATCGCGCCATAGGTGCAGGCCAGCGTCAGGGCCAGCGCGCGAAACGAGGCGGCGCGCAGCAGATCGGCATAGTTGCCAGCCAAGCGGCTGAGCTGCCCGGCCTGCGGGTCGAGCTGCCGATTGCTTTCCCGGTACAAGCCCAACACCGCACAAACGATGGCAACGCCGATCAGTAGCGCCAGGGCAATCGGCGCGCGCCAGCCGCCATACAGCGTCAGCACGCCGCCCAGCATCGGCGACAGGACGATGGCGCAGAGCATGCCGATCACCGTCAGCGCCAATGCAGGCCCAGCCTGCGCCTGCCACACATCGCGGACGATGGCCCGCGCCAGAACCAATGCCGCGCAGGCCCCAAGCCCCTGCAACACGCGGGCGGCAATAAACTCGCCCATGCTGCTGGCCAGCAGCATCCACCAGGTGGCGAGCAGATAGACCAACAGCCCGGCGATCAGCACCGGACGCCGGCCGATGCGATCCGACAGCGGGCCGAGCAACAACTGACCCAGACCAAAGGCGGCGACGAACGCCGATAAAGCCAGCAGGCTGCTGCCGGGGCGGGCCGCCATGATCAGCTCGATAACGCCCAGGCTGGGGATGATCAGCTGGGTGGAAATCTCTCCAAGGGCGGTCAGGGCCACCAGAATCAACAGCAGGCTGCGCGAGGGCAAGGGATAGCGATGCATGGGCGTGGGTCCTGTTATCACGGGCTGGCGTGGCTCGCCAAACACTAATATTTCAACCATAATATAAATAATTAAATTACGCTTTTAATTTTAAAGCCACCAGCCGACGAGGCCTGATTCATGAGCATCCCATCACGCGAAGAAAAACTGGCCGAATGGCTCGCCGCCGAACAAGCCATGCGCGCCAGCCTCGGTGCACCCGGCAGCATGAGCCTGGCGCAGGTCAGCGAACTGTTGCCGCAGGAGTTCTTTGACGGCATCGGCCGTGGTGAACTGCCCTCTCCGCCCATCGGCCATCTGCTGGATTTTGTCCCGCTGGAATGGTCATCCGGGCGCTTCGTCTTCCAGGGCACGCCCGATGCGCGCCACTACAACCCGCTGGGCAGCGTGCACGGCGGCTATGCGGCCACCCTGCTCGACTCCTGCATGGGCTGCGCCATCCACACCCAATTGCAGCGTGGCCAGGGTTACACCACCACCGATCTGCGCATCAGCTACATCCGCGCCCTCAGCACCAAGGTCGGGCCGATCCGCGCCGAAGGCCGCATCGTGCATATCGGCCGCACCACGGCGCTGGCCGAAGGGCGCATCTACGATGTCGACGACCGCCTGTACGCCGTCGGCTCAACCACCTGCCTGATTCTCAGCATGCCTGGGACAGCGCCTACACCCGGCACTGAAACACCGGGTCGAAGCGAGTAAGATGGCAGGCAACATCTGAACCCAGCGGCCAGGTACTCCATGCGTTATTCCGAAGACCACAAAGCCCAGACCCATCAGCGCATCATCGAAGAGGCCGCGCGCCTGTTTCGCCGCGATGGCGTCGGCGCCACCGGCCTGCAGCCGCTGATGAAGACCCTGGGCCTGACCCATGGCGGCTTCTATGCCCACTTCAAATCGAAAGATGAACTGGTGGAAATCGCCCTGCGTCACAGCGCTGAAAAACTGACAGCCGTCACCGCCGAGATGGCCAATAGCGACAAGCCGCTGACCCGCCTGATCAGCGGCTATCTGTCGTCCGCCCACCGCGCCGATCCGGGCGATGGCTGCCCATTGCCGACCATGTCCGCCGAGCTGGGCCAGCGCGGTGCGCCCAGCCCGACTACCGACGAACTGGTCCGCGACCGTTTGAAAGCAATCGAAGCCGGCCTTAGCGTTGAGCATGCCGATGAACAGAGCGTGCTGATTCTTAGCGCCATGGTCGGTGCTCTGCTGCTGTCACGCAGCGTAAGCGACCCGGAACTGTCTGACCGATTGCTGAAAACCACCCGCCGCCTGCTGATCGAACAGAACACCGGCGACGCAGGAAAAAGCGCCTGATTGCAGAAAACTAGTGCCACACAGCGAAAGCCCTGACTGTTTGCAGCCAGGGCTTTTGTTGTTACGGCCAGCGGCTTATTTGTAACGAGCTGCCGCGCTGCTGCGGGAAAGGTTCGGCGCAAGCTTGCCGCGGGCATCGGTAAAGGCCTGCCAGTCAGCGGCGTCAGGCAGCGATGGAATGGTGATCAGCTCGCCCTGGTCAAAGCCGGCCAGCGCCGCATCGACCATCTCGCCGACTTCCATGATCATGCTCGCCGGCAGTGCCGAATCATCCATGCCGCTGCGCTCCCAGATCTCGGTGCGAGTAATGCCGGGCAGTACGGCCTGAACCTGCAGACCCTGCGCCTTCACCTCACCGTTAAGGGTCTGGGTCAGGCTCAGTACATAGGCCTTGGTGGCGCTGTACACGGCATTGAACATTTCCGGAGCCAGGGCCACCACCGAGGCGATATTGATAATTGCCCCGCGCCCGGAGGCGGTGAAATTGGCGGCGGCTGCAGTGGACAAGTGAGTCAGCGAAACCACGTTGAGCAGGATCATCCGGTCTACGGTGTCGAGATCGGCCTCGGCCAGCTGACCGTGCATGGCCATACCGGCGTTGTTGATCAGCAGGCTGATGGCCTTGTCAGCGCGCAGACGCTGGGTAACGGCGTGCAGATCAGCCTTGTCGGTGAGGTCGGCCTTCAGCGCTTCGACCTTTACCCCGTACTGCTCAGTCAAACGCGCAGACAGCGCCTGCAAGCGCGGCAAATCGCGGGCCACCAACAGCAGGTCATAACCGCGCTGCGCCAGGCGCTCGGCGTAGGTGGCACCAATGCCGGATGAAGCGCCGGTGATCAATGCAGTGCCTTTCTCGTTATGCGTGCTCATGCTGCGTCTCCTGGGGGTGTACGGGGTCGTTAGGCTATCTGGAGGTATAGTGCGCCGAATCACATTACGCGCATAATATAAATATTATATGTCGCTCATAATAAAAACTATCAGCAGCGATTCCACAAACGCTCCAGGCGTAAAAACCGCAGGAAATGGCAGCTAAGCACCTGATGACAGAGCACAAAAAAGCGGACAACCCGTAAAGGTTGTCCGCTCTTATGCGACGTAGAGCTTCTAGCTTATTTAGCTGCGGATCAGATGATCGAAGGCGCTCAGGGATGCCTTGGCACCCTCGCCCACGGCGATAACGATCTGCTTGTACGGCACTGTGGTGACGTCACCGGCGGCGAAGATTCCCGGCAGCGAGGTCTCGCCACGGGCATCGACGATGATCTCGCCACGCGGGCTCAGCTCCACCGTCCCCTTGAGCCAATCACTGTTGGGCAGCAAGCCGATCTGCACGAAGATGCCTTCCAGCGCGATGGTGTTGAACTCGCTGGAGTTACGGTCTTTGTAGACCAAGCCGTTAACCTTCTGACCATCACCTGTTACTTCGCTGGTCAGGGCGCTGGTGATCACATCGACGTTGGGCAAGCTGTAGAGCTTTTTCTGCAGCACGGCATCGGCACGCAGTTGGCTGTCGTATTCCAGCAGAGTCACGTGGGCGACGATACCGGCCAGATCAATCGCCGCCTCGACGCCGGAGTTACCGCCGCCGATCACCGCCACGCGCTTGCCCTTGAACAGCGGACCATCGCAGTGCGGACAGAAGCACACACCTTTGGCCTTGTATTCCTGCTCGCCCGGCACACCCATCTCGCGCCAGCGCGCACCGGTGGAGAGGATTACGGTCTTGGCCTTGAGGCTGGAACCGTTCTCGAACTTCACCTCATGCAGGCCGCCTGCGCTGCTCGCCGGAACCAGTGCGCTGGCGCGCTGCAGGTTCATGATGTCGACTTCGTACTCGCGCACGTGCTCTTCCAGGGCGCGTACCAGCTTCGGCCCTTCGGTTTCCTTTACCGAGACAAAGTTCTCGATGGCCATGGTGTCGAGCACCTGACCGCCGAAACGCTCGGCGGCAATCGCGGTACGGATCCCCTTGCGCGCAGCGTAGATGGCAGCTGCAGCGCCAGCTGGGCCACCGCCGACTACCAGCACGTCGAAGGCCTGCTTGGCGCTCATCTTATCGGCGTCGCGGTTGGCCGCGCCGGTGTCGATCTTGGCGAGGATTTCCTTCACGTCCATACGGCCGGAGGCGAATACCTCGCCGTTCAGGTAGATGCTCGGCACGGCCATGATCTGGCGGCGCTCGACCTCTTCCTGGAACAGCGCGCCGTCGATGGAGACGTTGCGGATATTCGGGTTGAGCACAGCCATCAGGTTCAGCGCCTGGACCACGTCCGGGCAGTTCTGGCAGGACAGCGAGAAGTAGGTCTCGAACTCGAACGTGCCTTCAACGGCCTGAATCTGCGCGATGGTTTCGGCATCCAGTTTGGAGGGATGACCGCCCACCTGCAGCAGCGCCAGTACCAACGAGGTGAACTCGTGGCCCATGGGGATGCCGGCGAAGGTCAGGCCGATGTCTGCACCCGGGCGGTTAAGCGAGAACGACGGACGGCGAGCGTCGCTGCCATCGGTCTTCAGGGTGATCTTGTCGGTCAGGCCGACGATGCTCTGGAGCAGTTCAAGCAGCTCCTGGGATTTCGCACTGTCATCGAGGGACGCGACGATCTCGAACGGCAGGGTGACCTTTTCCAGGTAGGCCTTCAACTGGGTTTGCAGGTTAGCGTCCAACATGGCGGATAGTCCTCAATGACAAAAATTCTGGGCAATAAAATGCCCGGGCGGATCGCGCCCAGGCATCGGGCACCACTAGGGTCGGGTCTCGACCCTGACAGCGCTAAGTACTTCCCTCCCCGCGCCTAGGCCCTGGGAAGGTGTCGGCAGATTTAGATCTTGCCAACTAGGTCCAGGGAAGGAGCCAGAGTCTTCTCGCCTTCTTTCCACTTGGCTGGGCAGACTTCGCCTGGGTGAGCAGCGGTGTACTGAGCAGCTTTCAGCTTGCGCAGGGTTTCCGATACGTCACGCGCGATTTCGTTGGAGTGGATTTCAACGGTCTTGATCACGCCTTCCGGGTTGATCAGGAAGGTGCCGCGCAGGGCCAGACCTTCTTCTTCGATGTGCACACCGAAAGCGCGGGTCAGGGCGTGGGTCGGATCACCGATCAGCGGGAACTGAGCCTTGCCTACGGCAGGCGAGGTTTCGTGCCAGACCTTGTGGGAGAAATGGGTGTCGGTGGTGACGATGTAAACTTCAGTGCCGGCATCGCGGAACGCAGGGTAGTTGTTGGCCGCGTCTTCGATTTCAGTCGGGCAGTTGAAGGTGAAGGCAGCCGGCATAAAGATCAGTACCGACCACTTGCCCTTCAGGGACTCCTCAGTCACTTCGATAAACTTACCGTTGTGGAACGCATTGGCCTTGAACGGTTGAACCTGGGTGTTGATAAGGGACATTGTGGATTCCTTGTGAGGGTTGAAAAAGCTACAGGGCGCATCTTAGCCACTTCGGCGAAGAAAGCTTATTGATTGGTGCCATGGTTACGATTGATTAAGCCAATCGACCCCGGTTCATACCAGGGTCGAGTCTATTACCAGTACCAGCTTGCCATTGACTTGATTGCTCGCCAGCTCGGCAAAGGCCGCCTCAGCCTCTTCGACCGGAAAACTGCCTTGCAGGTTCGGCTTGAGCCGTCCTTCGGCGAACAGTGGCCAGACGAACTGCTGCAAGTCGTGCAGCAACGCGGCCTTGAACTGCTCGTCGCGGCTGCGCAAGGTCGAGCCGATCAGCTGGATGCGCTTACCCAGCAGCAAGGCAAAGTCCAGTTCGGCCTTGCGCCCGCCCATCAGGCCGATATTGAGCCAACGCCCATCCTGAGCCAGCAGCTCCAGATTGAGCGCCGCGTAATTACCGCCGACCGGATCGAGAATCACATCGAAAGGGCCGAAGTCGCCCAAGGCCTGCAGCTGCTCATCACCGCGTAGCGCGCCACCTTGAGCCCCCAGAGATTGGCAATAGGCCAGCCGCTGCGGGGAGCCGACACTGACCCAGCACGGGCTGCCAAAGGCCCGGCACAGCTGGATAGCCGCCGAACCGACGCCACTGGCACCGGCATGCAGCAGCACCTTCTCGCCGGGCCTGAGGCCGGCCAGCTGGAATAGATTGAGCCAGGCGGTGGCGAACACCTCGGGCAGCGCCGCGGCTTCCTGCAGGGTCATGCCCTCAGGCACCGGCAAGGCATGACGGGCATCGACCACCACCTCCTCGGCCATACCGCCGCCGGCCAGCAGCGCGCAGACCCGATCACCGATCTGCCAGTCGCAACCGGCCCCCACTTCGCTGACGATACCGGCACACTCCAACCCCAGCACCGGGCTGACGCCTGGGGGCGGCGGATAGAGCCCGGCACGCTGCAATAAATCGGCACGATTGAGTCCGGCAGCCCCTACGCGAATGCGAATTTCACCCACATCACAGACCGGAGCGGGCTGTTGCGCCCATACCACACGGCCTTCAACGCCTTGCAATGCCTTCACGCTGCCTCCATAGTGCATTTAAACCCTGGCCTGGCGCTGAGCGCCGGGCTTTTGCATTGCGCCGATGGAACTGGGCGCCCTTATTGACGGCCTAATATGCGTTATCAACTGCCCACACGTCGAATCAGCATGAAGCGATCCCTGCTTAGCGTCACCCTTGCCTTCTCAGTTGCCCTGAGCGCCTTGCCGTTGGCGGCGAAAACCACCAGCGCCGACCCCTGGGAATACCTGCAGCCGGACCGCGAGCAGGTGATTGCCAGCCTCAACGTGGTCGAGCTGCTCAAGCGCCACCACTACAACAAGCCACCGCTGAATGACGAGCGCTCGGTAAAGATCTATCAGGGCTACCTGAAGATGCTCGACCCCTCACGCAGCTACTTCACCGCTGACGACATTGCCGAGTTCGATCGCTGGAGCACCAGCTTCGACGACCTGCTCAAAAGCGGCAATCTTGAGCCCGGCTTTATCATCTACAAACGCCACCTGCAGCGTTTGCAGAGTCGCCTGCAGTTTGCCTTGAACATGCTTGAGCAAGGTGTCGACAAGATCGACTTCGGGGTCGATGAAACCCTGCTGATCGACCGCGAAAACGCCCCCTGGGCCAAAGATCTCGCCGCCCTCGACGACCTCTGGCGCAAACGCGTCAAGGACGAAGTGTTGCGCCTGAAAATCGCCGGCAAGGAGCCCAAGGCCATCCAGGAGCTGCTGGTCAAACGCTACAAGAACCAGTTGGCGCGCCTGCAGCAAACCCGTGGCGAAGATGTGTTCCAGTCCTACATCAACGCTTTCGCTATGTCCTACGACCCGCACACCACCTACCTCTCCCCGGATAACGCGGAGAACTTCGACATCAATATGAGCCTGTCGCTGGAAGGTATTGGTGCCGTGCTGCAGAGCGATAACGAACACGTCAAGGTGGTGCGCCTGGTTCCGGCCGGCCCGGCCGAGAAGAGCAAGCAGATCTCTCCCGCCGACAAGATCATTGGTGTGGCCCAAGGCGACAAGGAAATGGTCGACGTGATCGGCTGGCGCCTGGACGAAGTGGTCAAGCTGATCCGCGGGCCGAAAGGCTCCAAGGTCCGCCTGGAAGTCATCCCCGCCAGCAACGCGCCGAATGACCCGACCAGCAAGGTGGTCGCCATCACCCGCGAGGCGGTCAAGCTGGAAGAGCAGGCGGCGAAGAAGTCGGTGCTCAAACTCAACCACGAAGGCCGTGACTACAAACTCGGCGTTATCGAGATCCCGGCCTTCTACCTGGACTTCAAGGCCTTCCGCGCTGGCGATCCGAACTACAAGAGCACCACCCGCGACGTCAAACGCCTGCTCACCGAGCTGGAGAAGGAAAAAGTCGACGGCGTAGTCATCGATCTGCGCAACAACGGCGGCGGTTCGCTGCAGGAAGCCACCGAGCTGACCGGCCTGTTTATCGATCAGGGCCCCACCGTGCTGGTGCGCAACAGCGACGGCCGCGTCGATGTACTGGCCGATGAAAACACCGGCATCTACTACAAAGGCCCGCTGGCCGTGCTGGTCAATCGCCTGTCCGCCTCGGCTTCGGAGATCTTCGCCGGTGCCATGCAGGACTATCACCGCGCGCTGATTCTCGGCGGCCAGACCTTCGGCAAAGGCACCGTGCAGACCATCCAGCCGCTTAACCATGGCGAGCTCAAGCTGACCCTGGCCAAGTTCTACCGGGTTTCCGGGCAAAGCACCCAGCACCAGGGGGTGATTCCGGACATCCAGTACCCGGACATCATGGACACCAAGGAAATTGGCGAAAGCGCCCTGCCCGAGGCCTTGCCATGGGACAGCATCAAGCCGGCGATCAAACCGGAGCTGGACCCGATCAAGCCGTTCCTCGCCGAACTGCAATCCCGCTACGACAACCGTACGGCCAAGAACGCGGACTTCACCTTCGCTCGCCAGCGCCTGCAGCTGTCGCAGAAGCTGATGGAAGAAACCACCGTCAGCCTCAACGAAAGCAAGCGGCGCGCCCAGCACAGCGATATCGAGGGTCAGCAACTGGCCATCGAGAACAGCCTGCGCAAGGCCAAAGGCGAAACCTTGCTGAGCAAGCTCAAGGTAGAGGAGGAGGACGCATTGCCGGTTGAAGACAAGAAAACCAAACCGGAAGATGATGCCTACCTCACCGAAACCGGGCGCATCCTGCTCGATTACCTGGGGTTGAACACTCGCCTGGCCAAACACTAAATAGCGAGCGTCATCAAAGGGTCATCAAACTGTCGTGAAATGCGGGGACTGGTAGCAATGCCAGTCCCCGTTTTTTATGCACAGAGAGCCGCCATGATCGTCACCGAGCAGTTCAGCGCGTTGGACACTATCCTCGCCAATGGCGACCTGCACAGTCTGTTTCAACCGATTTTCTCGCTCTCCGAACGACGTATTCTTGGCTATGAAGCCCTCAGCCGTGGCCCGTCCAATAGCGCCCTGCACTCGCCGATCAATCTGTTTGCCGTGGCGCGCAGCGCGGGCCGTTTGAGTGAGCTGGAGCTGCTGTGCCGCAAGAATGCCTGCCAGCGTTTCAGCCAGCTCAAGCTTGAAGGCAAGCTGTTTCTCAACGTCTCGCCCGACTCGCTGATGGAACCCAAGCACCAGCCGGGGCGCACCCTGCAACTGCTGCAAACCCTGGGCATTCCACCGAGTCAGGTGGTGATCGAGCTGACCGAACAATCGCCCACCGATGATTTCGCCCTGCTCGACACCGCCCTGCATCACTACCGCGCCATGGGCTTTTCCATCGCCCTGGATGACCTCGGCGCGGGCTACTCGAGCCTGCGTCTGTGGTCTGAGTTGCGCCCGGATTATGTGAAGATCGACCGTCACTTTATCGACGGCATCCATCAGGACGCGGTCAAGCGCGAGTTCGTCGGTTCCATCCTGAAAATGGCCAAAGCCTCCCGCGCCCAGGTAATCGCCGAGGGCATCGAACTGCCCGAGGAACTCGCCGTGCTCGCGGAAATGGGCGTCGACCTGATTCAGGGTTACCTGCTCTGCCGCCCGCAGGAGCAGCCGCCGCGGGAAGCCACCAATTTGCTGCCCCGCACCACCACCAGCAGCACACTGAGCGAGGACGTCAGCGACCTGCGCGGCCTGCTCAACCCGCAACGTGCAGTGGCCCTGAGTACCCCCACCAGCGAAGTGCTGGAGATGTTCCGCGCCCAGGCCAACCTGAACTCGCTGGCGGTGCTTAACGAAGCTCAGCAGCCCAGCGGCATCGTCCATCGCCATTCGCTGGCCGAAGCCCTGCTCAAGCCCTTCGCCAACGAGCTGTTCGCCCGCAAACCGATCAGCCGACTGATGAGTGATGACTACCTGGCGGTGGAATCCAGTCAGTCACTGCAGCAGGTCAGCCGCCTGCTTACCAGCCGCGCCCGCCAACGTATCGAAGAAGACTTCATCATCATTGAAGATGGCTGTTATGTCGGGCTGGGGCGGGTGATCGATGTGCTCAAGCTGATCACCGAACTGAAGATCCAACAGGCCCGCTACGCCAACCCGCTGACCCTGCTGCCGGGCAATGTGCCGATCCAGCAATGCCTGACCCGCTTGCTGCAGCAGAGCCGCGAAGCCGTGGTGTGTTACGTGGATATCGACAACTTCAAGCCGTTCAACGATATCTACGGCTACGCCAAGGGCGATGAAGTGCTGCTCAGCCTGGCGCAGTGCCTGAATGATAGGGTCGACCCGACGCGGGACTTTGTTGGCCATATTGGCGGCGATGACTTTCTGCTGGTGCTCGGCTCGCAGGACTGGCGCGCGCGGCTCAATCGTCTGCTGGAGGACTTCCAGAGCCAGTGCCGACGTTTCTACCGTGAAGAAGACCTGAACGCCGGTTGCTTTGTCGCCCATGACCGCAACGGCAAACGCCAGGAGTACGCCCTGCTCTCACTCTCACTGGGTGTGGTGCATGTGCACCCCGAGCAGTGCGCGCAACTGGATGCCAGCCAGCTGGCAGCCCTGGCCTCAGAGGCCAAACGCCACGCCAAGGCCGTGCCGGGTTACAGCCTGCATATCATCGACACCCAGGCCGATACGGCGGCCTGATCGCTGACTCAAAGGCCGCTCAAGCGATTCGACAGCGCGGCTAAATGCTCGGCCTGCGCCACATCGGCGGCAACGCCGCAGCGGTACAACTCAGCCAGGCGATAAGCCGCCGCCGGATGCCCGGCCTGTGCGGCCAGGGTCCACCATTCAATGGCCTGCTGCGCATCCGCCGCATGTTGGGTGTCGCCGGACAGACTCAGAACGCCGAGCTGGTAAGCGGCCTTGGCATCGCCGGCCCTGGCCGCCAGACCGAGCAAACGCCGACCTTCATTGCGTGCGCCCAAGCCCTGGCCGCGAAACAGCAGGATATGCCCGTAGAAGCTTTGCGCCTGGCGATCACCGCGCTTGGCCATACGGGCGAACTGCCCTTCCATCCAGCCCCAGGCCCGCGGTTGCTTGACCAGCCACGCCCAGTGGAACAGGCGGCGCGCCAGCAGATAGCCGATACGCGCCCGCAGCGCGCCGAACATCAGGCGTCTTCCGGGTAGCTGAACTCGAACACCCGAGCCACTTCGGCGGCATGCCAGGAGGCTGCGGCAATGCCATCGGAAGCACCGCTAAAGCGCCCCAATCGGCTGACACATTCGAAGAAGCCGGTACGCGGTAGACGGCTGGCACCCTGGCTGATCACCAGGGCACTGCGCAGCGGGCGCTCGGCCCGCGCGTCCATGGCCGCCAGATGCTCCAGCGCCGCCGCCAGGGTCTGCATCGCCGGGCTGGGCAGCGCCAGCCGTTCGATCAGCGCCCTGTAGGTCAGCAAATGCCGTTGTCGCTGGGCATCCTCCAGCTCGGCGAGCAAGGCTTGCCAGTGTTGTCGACTGATGCTCACGCTCAAGACTGTAACTCCCAACCATCCACACCCAGATGCCAGGCCAGGGCGCGCTGGATAGCGGCATCCGGCTGACGCTCACCGCTTTCGATCATGCCCAGATAATGCGGGCTGATCCCCACGTTGCGCGCCAGCTGCTCGGCGCTCAGGCCTTTGGCCTCACGCAGGGCCGCCAGCTGGCTCAAGGCCGGCCGTCCCTCAGGAGCAGCCTGTTCGGCAGCAGCTGGGGCTGTGCGCCCGGCCGCCTGTAATAACGCCTGATACTGCGCCCAGGGCAACACCGCATATTCCGGCTCACCGTCGCGCTCGATCACCTGCACATTCATCTATCCATCTCCATGCAAAGCGCTGGGACGCCAATTACCCGCTACAACTCCAACACAACGCCCCGGCCACGCTCTTAGCTACTCCAGTTCAGGTCCGCATCTTAACAGCCCATCGCGGCAAAACGCGTGTTCTATACTGCCCCTGCGACACCCCGTACACACCGAGGGCCGTGCCTTGCGTAGATTGCTATTCCTAGTATTGACCAGTTGCAACGCGTGGAGCAGCGCCGAGGAGCTACGCTGGGGGTTCGCCACCGCCGATGGCATGCCCTATGTCGAGGTGGTCGGACAGCAACTGCGCGACGGCTTTATCTATCGCCTCGGCCAGCAGGCCAGCCAGCAGCTCGGTTACCAGCCACGCTTCGTGGAGACGCCCAACAAGCGCATCGAAGAATTTATGCAGCGCGGCCACATCCACGTGATCTGCAACAGCAACCCACAATGGATGGCCGAGCCGCAGCGCTATCACTGGTCGCCACCGCTCTATGAAGAAGAAGATGTGTTGCTGCAACATCGCCAGCGCCCCCCCATCGTCAGCCTCGACGACCTGCTTGGCAAAGTGCTCGGCACCCAGCTCGGTTATGTCTACAGCGTTCCCCTGATGAGCGCATTCGCCAACCAGCAGATCACCCGCCAGGATCTGCGCGACATCGGCAGCGGCCTGAACCTGCTGCGCAAACAGCGCTTGGACGCCATTATCGAGATGCGCCGCCCCGCCAGCTTCCAGCTGGCCAAGCTGCCGGACGCACCACTGCAGATCAGCCCCTGGGTCATCGAGCGTTATCAGATGCACTGCACCTACAGCCCCACGCTACCGGTAAGCCCCGAGCAACTGGACCAGGTGCTGCAGACGCTACGCGATCAAGGGGTGATCAGCCGGCTGCTGGGCGATACCTGAGCCTGCTAGCTCCCCAGCCCCTGCTGCGGCTCATCCGCCACCGGCAAACGCTCTATCTTGAGTAATGTTTCCGGAGACTGGGCCATTCGCCACGCCTGGAATGCCGCAAGCTCATCGCGCCAGGTACGCAGCACCCAGGCCAGCACCGCCAGGTCGTCGACAAAGCCGATCGCCGGCAACCAGTCCGGTAGCGCATCCATGGGGGTAACGAAGTACAGCAAGGCCGCCACAACCGCCAGTAACGCTTGCCGGCTGACAGCTCGGTACTCGCCCCGCCACCAGGCCATACACAACCCTTGCAAAAGCTCCAGATCGCCGCGCAATGCCGCCAGAGAGACTCCGGCCTTTTCTCGCTTGCGCGCCACCGACAGGAGCAACCCGGGCAAGCGTCCTGCGCCGAGAAAACGTTGTGCCAAAAGCAGGTAACGCTCGAATCTTTTCGGTGCTTTCATCGCCTTATCCCTTCAATCCCGCGTGCTTACTGGGCTGGCCTGGGTTATCCACTAAAGCTGTGGATAACCTTGTGAACAGATTATCCATAACCCCGGCAAACGCCCAGCCCGTGCGGCCTCGCCACAGATCGGGTATTTTTTATCCAGCGCCTTAAAAACCATATAAATCAATAAGTTAAAAATAACAAATGGTTTCTATAGGCATCTTGTCGCAGGCCCTGACAAAGATTATGGAAAATGTGCATAACCGTAACAGCCATACCTCGATAACACCCCTTCAAGACCCTTCAGTCACGCTTGAAAACACTTTACCGAGGGCAGAAACAACAACGCCCCGTCGAGACGGGGCGTTGTACACAGCAGAGGCCTGTTACTCCTCGCTGGCAGCTTCGGCTTCGGCTTCGGCGTTAGCGTCCTTGATGGCGATCAGTTCCAGATCGAACACCAGTACCGAGTTGGCTGGAATAGCCGGCGTCGGGCTCTGCTCGCCATAGGCCAGCTCGCTCGGGATATACAGCTTGTACTTCTCGCCAACGTGCATCAGTTGCAGGCCTTCAACCCAACCCGGGATCACGCCACCCACCGGCAGGTCGATGGGGCTACCACGCTCGATGGAGCTGTCGAATACGCTGCCGTCGGTCAGCTTGCCTTCGTAGTGAACAGTCACCACGTCGGTGGCTTTCGGCTGGGCACCTTCGGCCTTCTTGACCACTTCGTACTGCAGGCCGGATTCAGTGGTGACCACGCCTTCACGCTTGCCGTTGTCGTCGAGGAATTTCTTGCCGGCCTTGGCCGACTCTTCGTTCAGAGCGACCATGCGCTCTTCGGCACGCTTTTGCAGGAAAGCAAAGGCTTCGATCAGCTCTTCGTCTTTCAGGCGCTGTTCTTTCTTGCCAATGGCGTCTTCGATGCCTTGGGCAACGGCGTCGGAATCCAGGTCATCCATGCCTTCCTGAGCCAGGCTCTTGCCCATGTTCAGGCCAATACCGTAGGAGGCTTTCTGTGCTGGGGTTTCCAGGGTGATTTCGCTGGTTTGCGAATCGCAACCTGCGAGAACCAAACCTACCAGGGCGACCGCCGCCGCTAAACGATGCTGTTTCATGCTTGTTCCTTGTCCGGTGCGCCCTAGGGCTAAATGGTGTGAAAGCGCGAGCTTAGCAGGCTGCCGCGATCACTGGCTACCGTGTTAGGAGACAGAAAATGCGTATAAGTTCAGATGTTTAGCGGAATTAAGCGAATGCTTGAGAGGGCGTTGCGAAGTGTCACTGGGGAGATGAGGCGAGTAAAAAATGGCGCAGCGGACGGGACTCGAACCCGCGACCCCCGGCGTGACAGGCCGGTATTCTAACCGACTGAACTACCGCTGCGCGTAACTTCAAAAAGCGAGTTTGGTGGGTGATGACGGGATCGAACCGCCGACCCTCTGCTTGTAAGGCAGATGCTCTCCCAGCTGAGCTAATCACCCTTCACTCTCGAAGTGGGGCGCATTCTAGACAGCCATCCGCACCTTGGCAAGCTCTGATTTAAATATTTTTTATCGACATAGCAAAGGCTTAGCGCAGGGTTGGCCTAAACCGCCAAGGGGAGAATAATGCGTCCCCGAATGCAACTTGCAAGCCGAGCAGTGAGTCGCAACGATCTGCACCCCTGGGTCTGGACTGGAACCAGGCACTGACGGCTTATGCTGCCTGCCCCTGCCGGCAGGCCTGTTAATGGAGAGTCACCCCCTTATGTGGTTTCGCAATCTGCTGGTTTATCGCCTCACCCAGAATATCCCCTTCGACGCCGAAGCCCTGGAAACGGCACTAGCCGCCAAACCGGCCCGCTCGTGCGCCAGCCAGGAACTCAGCACCTACGGCTTTATCGCCCCCTTCGGCAAAGGCGGCGACGCCCCGCTGGTGCATGTCAGCGGTGATTTCCTGCTGATTGCCGCGCGCAAGGAAGAACGCATCCTGCCGGGCAGCGTGGTGCGCGATGCGCTGAAGGACAAGGTCGACGAGATCGAAGCCGAGCAGATGCGCAAGGTCTACAAGAAGGAGCGCGACCAGCTCAAGGACGATATCGTGCAGACCTTTCTGCCACGCGCCTTTATTCGTAAATCCGCCACCTTTGCCGCCATCGCGCCGAAACAGGGCCTGATCCTGGTCGACTCGGCCAGCGCCAAGCGCGCCGAAGACCTGCTGTCGACCCTGCGTGAAGCCATCGGCTCGCTGCCGGTACGTCCGCTGACCGTGAAGATCGCGCCAAGCGCCACCCTCACCGACTGGGTCAAGGTGCAACAGGCCGCTCCGGACTTCCACGTGCTGGATGAGTGCGAACTGCGCGACACCCACGAAGATGGCGGCGTGGTGCGCTGCAAGCGTCAGGACCTGACCAGCGATGAAATCCAGCTGCACATGACCTCCGGCAAGCAGGTCACCCAGCTGTCCCTGGCCTGGCAGGACAAACTGTCCTTCGTGCTGGACGACAAACTGGTGGTCAAGCGCCTGCGCTTCGAAGACCTGCTGCAGGATCAGGCCGAACAGGACGGTGGCGACGACGACCTCGGCCAGCAGGACGCCAGCTTCACCCTGATGATGCTGACCCTGGTGGACTTCCTCCCGGCGCTGTTCGAAGCCCTGGGCGGTGAAGAGATTCCCCAGGGGATCTAAGGCCATGCATGCCCCTGGACCGTCGGTCCCGGGGCGCTTGCCAGCATCGACTCAATGTGCAAAATACTGCACAGCGTGAGGACGACCTCACCACTGCGCAAGTGATCAATACGGGACGGCCCCTCTATCTGTAATTGGAGGTGTTTATGTCCTGGATCATTTTGCTGCTGGCCGGCCTGTTTGAAGTCGGCTGGGCTGTCGGCCTGAAATACACCGACGGCTTTACCCGCCCCCTGCCTACCCTGCTCACCGTTGCGGCGATCATCGTCAGCCTGGCACTGCTTGGCCTGGCCATGAAGGAACTACCGCTGGGCACCGCCTATGCGATCTGGACCGGTGTCGGTGCCATCGGCACGGTGATAGCTGGCATCATCCTGTTTGGCGAAGCCCTGAGCCTGCTGCGCATCGCCAGCGTGGCGCTGATCCTCTGCGGGCTAGTGGGGCTTAAGCTCAGCCACTAGGCTCAAGGAAGTCATGCTGTTCACCTAAGAAAAATGCCGCTTCTCCTTGCCAGGGAAGCGGCATTTTTTCGCTCAGGGCCGGGGGGCCGACTAGGTGATAACCCATCAATTGGCTGATGGGTTATCACCCATCCTACGGTCGTGGGAGGGGCTTTAGCCGCGACAAACCCGCATCAGCGCCAATCCCCGCGCAGCGCCTCCACCTGAGCCTGTAATAGCTCGCGCTTGGCCAGCTCGGGCGCTACCGGCGTGCCAGCTACCAGAGTGATGCGCGACCAAATGCGTTTGAACAAACCCTTGCCTGGCGCGCGACTAAAGAAGCTGCCCCACAAGCCCTGCAGGGCCATGGGGATCACCGGCACCGGGTTTTCCTCGATGATCCGTTCGATGCCGTTCTTGAACTCGTTGAGCTCGCCATCGCCGGTCAGCTTGCCCTCCGGGAAGATGCACACCACCTCGCCATTACGCAGGTACTCGGCGATTTTCTTGAACGCCGCGTCGTAGATCAGCAGGTCTTCGTTGCGCCCGGCAATCGGCACCGTGCCAGCAGTGCGGAAGATAAAGTTGAGCACCGGCAGGTTGTAGATCTTGTAATACATGACAAAGCGCACCGGCCGGCGCACCGCGCCGCCGATCAGCAGTGCATCGACAAAGGACACGTGGTTGCACACCAGCACCGCCGCGCCCTCGTCGGGAATGATCTCCAACCCCTTGTGCTCGACCCGGTACATCGAGTGGCTGAGCAGCCAGATCAGAAAGCGCATGCTGAATTCGGGGACGATCTTGAAGATGTAGCTGTTGACCGCGATGTTCATCAACGAGATGACCAGAAACAGCTGCGGGATCGACAGCTCGGCCACCGTCAGAAACAGGATCGAGGCAATCGCCGAAATCACCATAAACAGGGCATTGAGGATGTTGTTGGCGGCGATCACCCGCGCCCGCTCGTGCTCCACGGTGCGCGACTGGATCAGCGCATAGAGCGGCACGATATAGAAGCCGCCGAACAGGCCGATGCCCAGGATCGAGCCGAGAATCCACCAGGCCTGGCCATAACTCAGCACCGCCTGCCAGTCATGGGCCAGTTCGGCCTGGGGGAAGCCGCCGGAATGCCACCACAGCAGCATGCCGAAAATGGTCAGGCCGATGGAGCCGAACGGCACCAGGCCGATTTCCACCTTGTGCCCGCTCATACGCTCGCAGAGCATCGAACCCAGGCCGATGCCCAGTGAGAACACGGTAAGAATCAGGGTGACCACACTCTCGTCGCCGTACAGCCACTCCTTGGCATAGGCCGGAATCTGCGTCAGGTACACCGCGCCGAGAAACCAGAACCAGGAATTGCCGATCAGCGAGCGCGACACCGCCGGGCGCTGACCCAGGCCGAGTTTCATGATCAGCCAGGACTGCCGCAGGATATTCCAGTCAAGCTTAAGTTCGGGCATCGCCGCATGGGCGCTGGGAATGGCGCGACTGGCCAGATAGCCCAGCACTGCCACGATCACCACCGACGCCGCGACGATGCTGGCGTAGCCCGTACTGGCCATGATGATGCCCGCGCCTATGGTGCCGGCGAGAATGGCCAGAAAGGTGCCCATTTCCACCAGAGCATTACCGCCGACCAATTCCTCCTCGCGCAGATGCTGGGGCAAGATCGAGTACTTCACCGGGCCGAACAACGCCGACTGGGTGCCCATGGCAAACAGCACCGCGAGCATCAGCGGCAGGCTGCCTAGCAGCACCCCTGTCGCACCCAGCAGCATGATGACGATCTCGGCCAGCTTGATCTTGCGGATCAGCGCGTCCTTGGGAAACTTCTCGCCGAACTGCCCGCCCAGGGCAGAAAACAGGAAAAACGGCAGGATAAACAGCAGCGCGCAAAGATTGACCAACAGACTCTTGTCGGCATCGGCGCTGATCTTGAAGAGAATCGCCAGAATCAGCGATTGCTTGAAGATGTTGTCGTTGAAGGCACCAAGTAGCTGGGTGAGGAAAAAAGGCAGAAAGCGCTTCTTACCCAGCAACGCGAATTGGGATTGTTCGGTCATCGTCCGTGTACCTGTCCGTAAGGCTGACTGAGGGCGTTGAGCATTGGACTGCAAGATGCCGCAGCAAAGCCACAGGTATCAACGATTTTTGCCGCTATTTCGCGGAGTGTGCTGTTCGTTGGGCTTCATGCCTCAGCGCCAACCTACCGGTGGCAAGCCATACGGGCGCGTTGGTAGCCCGGATGCAATCCGGGGGAAATATGCTGCGGTCAATACCGCTCCCCGGATTTCATCCGGGCTACAGGGTGCGTTTTTTTGTAGCCGTTGCAGACAACGGTGGAATCAGACCGGCAATTGTCCCAATGCCCAACGCAACAGAAAGAACACCAGCAAGCCGCCGCCGATGGTGGCCAGCAGGTGGCGGGTGACCGCGGCGATGGCAATACATGCCAGCCCCGCCAACAGGTAGGCATTATCCAGGGCCAGGGCCCACTGCTGGCCATCGGGCAGCAACATGCCTGGCACCACAATGGCCGTCAGCACCGCGGTGGGCACGTAGTGCAGGCCCTGGCGCACCAGGGGCGGAAAACGCAGATCGGGAAAGGCGAACAGGCTGTAGCGGATCACAAAGGTGATCAGCGCCATGCCGAGAATCAGCAGCCAGATGCTCATCGCGCGCCCTCCTCGACCGTCGCCGGCGACTCGCGCCGCTCCAGCGCTACACCGATGGCGATGCCGCTCAAGGCCGCGGCCATCAGCCCCAGTTTGTACGGCCAGGCATGGCAGAGCAGCGCCACCGCCGCGGCCACCAGGGCGGCGGCGATCTGCGGCTGGTTGCGCAGCGCCGGCACGACGATGCCGATAAAGGTCGCCAGCATGGCGAAATCCAGGCCCCAGCCCGCCAGGTTGGGGACGCTGTGGCCGAACAGCGCCCCCACCAGCGAACTGGAGATCCAGGACAGGTACAGCGCCAGAGTCACCCCGGCGTGGTACCACTGGCCATGCTCAGTCACGCCTTGGGACAGGTAGCGGCGCTGCACCACGGCAAAGGTTTCATCGGTCAGGCCGAAGGCCAGGGGCACCCGCCAGGTTTGCGCCAGCTGCCCGACGTAGGGCTGCAGGGCCGCGCTGTAGAGCACATGACGCAGGTTGACGACCAGGGTGGTGAGCAGGATCACCACTGCACCGCTACCCAGGCTCAACAGGCTGATGGCAATAAACTGCGCCGAGCCGGCATACACCAGCAGCGACATGCCCAGCGCCTGCCACAGACTCAAACCCGCCAGGCTGGCCAGCGCGCCGTAGATCAGGCCGAAAGGCAGGATGCCGACTATCATCGGGACGGAGTCCCGGCAGCCATAGAAAAAGTTACGTGAACGGCTCATGGCAAATCCTCCAGGCCGCCAAGCCTGCCCGATGCCCCGCGCGCCGTCTTGAACAATCTTGCGCAATGCCCCGCAGTTCGCGCGTCGAGCCCTATACCGTCACGCTGCAGGCCTTGCGGTATGCGCCAGGGCCAACGCCATAGGTCTGCTTGAATTGCCGGCTCAGGTGGCTCTGATCGGCGAAGCCCAGTTGCAGGGCCACGTCCAGCGGCGTGCAGCCTTTTTTCAGCAGACCGCGCGCCTGCTCCAGGCGGCGCTGCATCAGCCAGGCGTGGGGCGGCAGGCCGGTGGCGCGGCGAAATACCCGGGCGAAATGAAAAGGCGACAGATTGACTGCGGCCGCCAGCTGCTCCAGCGATGGCGGTTCGCACAACTGGCTGGCCAAGAGTTCCTTGCCCAGCGCCACGGCGCGCGGTTCCTGACCGACGCCACCCGCTGACGGCAGGCGCGCATAGCGCTGCAGCAACTCGAGCATCACTTCACGCCACAGGGTCTGGCGCTGCAGGGCGCAGGCCTGCGGGTCCTCCAGCAGTCGGTGCAGCGTACTCAGCCGCGCCGCCAGAGCCGGGTCCTGGTGCACGGTGTCGTGGAACATCGGCGACGCGGCTTGGGGCAAATCGAGTTCGCCCAGCAGCGTCTCGAGCGTGCCGGGCGGCGGGTAGAACACCCGGTACTGCCAGCCCTGCTCGACGCCCTTGGAGCCGGTGTGCACTTCATCCGGATTGAGCAGGGCGATGCTGCCAGCACCCGCCAGGTGCTCGACGCCGCGATAGCGATAACGTTCGGCACCGGCTTCAAGCACGGCGATCACATGACCGTCATGCACATGCGGGGCGAAACGGTGTTCGATAAAACGCGCGGACAACAACTCCAGTCCGTGCAAATCCTCGCTAGCGCTGAAGCGTGCGCGCTCCCCTCCCGTCAACGGCTGCATAGGTCAACCGCTGAAGCGCGCCTCCAGCTGCAGCTTGAGCGCCGGCCAGTCATGGTCGGTGATGCTGTACAGCACGCTGTCGTCCAGACGCCCGTCCGCCAGGCGACGGTGATTGCGCAGCTGCCCTTCGCGTACGGCCCCGAGCTTTTCGATGGCGCGCTGCGCGCGCAGGTTGCTGGCCGCGGTTTTCAGTTGCACGCGCACCAGCCCCCAGTGCTCGAAGGCATGCTTGAGCATCAGGTATTTCACCGTGGTATTCAGGCCGGTGCCGTGCTGGCCGCGGTCGAGCCAGGTCCAGCCGATCTCGGCGGCGGGCAGCGTGCTCATAAAGTCGCCGAAACGGGTGGTACCCACCAGCTGTTCGCCCAGGCGAATGACAAAGGGCAAGGCCTTGCCTTCGCGCTGCTCAAGCAGGCCCTGACGATACCAGTCAAGGCGCTGGGTGCCGCTCATATGGATCAGCTCCTGGCGATTGGCTTCGGCCAGGCTGATCAGGGCGGGAATATCGGCATCGACCATAGGTTCGATGCGCAACGCGCCACGTTGCAGGGTGATCAATTGCGGCTTGAACATAGGGTCCCTCCTCGGACAGAGTCGCAGGCTAGCCACGCTAACAGGGCTGGCCCGCGTGCACAATCCACAACAGTTTTACCCAAAGTTCATACCCCAAGCATTTGCGACCTTGGTCGCGCCTGACGGCATGGCGGTTTGCTGCGACACTGGGAACATTCACAGGCAAAATTGCCTGCTTAGCAGTGGGTCGCCCTGCTAAGACACGGAACGCCCCATTTAGTTTGCCAGTGGAGTAAGCATGACCCTGTCCAGCGGGCTCATCGCCGCGGTTGCGCTGATTTACATGGCCATCCTCTTCGCCATCGCCTTCTATGGCGACCGCCGCGCCACGCCCATGCCGCCCAAGGTGCGCGCCTGGGTCTACTCGCTGTCCCTGGCGGTTTACTGCACCAGCTGGACCTTCTTCGGCGCGGTCGGCCAGGCCGCCGAGCAGCTCTGGTCGTTTCTGCCGATCTACCTCGGGCCGATCATCATCCTGGTGTTCGCACCCTGGGTGCTGCAGAAGATGGTGATGATTAGCAAACAGGAAAACATCACCTCGATTGCCGACTTTATCGCCGCCCGCTACGGCAAGTCCCAGTCCCTGGCGATAGTGGTGGCATTGATCTGCCTGGTCGGCGTGCTGCCCTATATCGCCCTGCAGCTCAAGGGCATCGTGCTCGGGGTCAACCTGCTGACCGGCGCAGGCGCTGGGGCCACCGGTACCAGTGCCCAGGACACCGCCCTGATCGTGTCCCTGGTGCTGGCACTGTTCACAATATTGTTCGGCACGCGCAATCTGGATGTCACCGAGCACCACCGCGGCATGGTCCTGGCGATTGCCTTCGAGTCCCTGGTCAAGCTGCTGGCCTTCCTCGCCGTTGGCGCGTTCGTCACCTTCGGCCTGTACAACGGCTTCGCCGATTTGTTCAGCCAGGCCCAGCGTAGCCCGGCACTGGACGACTTCTGGGCAGAAACGGTGAACTGGCCGGCAATGATGACCCAGACCGGCCTGGCGATGATCGCCATCATCTGCCTGCCGCGGCAGTTTCACGTCACCGTGGTGGAAAACATCGAACCCAAGGATCTGCGCCTGGCGCGCTGGGTATTCCCCGCCTACCTGGTACTCGCCGCGCTGTTCGTGGTGCCCATCGCCCTGGCCGGGCAGATGCTGTTGCCGGCGGGCGTTACCCCGGACTCCTTCGTTATCAGCCTGCCGCTTGCCGAAGCCCATCCGGCCCTGGCCATGCTGGCCTTTATCGGCGGCGCGTCGGCGGCCACCGGCATGGTCATCGTCGCCTCGGTGGCCCTGTCGACCATGATCTCCAACGACATGCTGATGCCCTGGCTGCTGCGCCGGAAAAACACCGAGCGGCCCTACGAAGCCTTCCGCCACTGGATGCTCAGCGCCCGGCGGATCAGCATTGTGGCGATCCTGCTGCTGGCCTATGTGTGCTACCGCCTGCTCGGTTCCAACGCCAGCCTGGCCACCATTGGCCAGGTGTCCTTTGCCGCCATCGGCCAGCTGGCCCCGGCGATGTTTGGCGCGCTGGTGTGGAAGCAGGCCAACCGCCAGGGCGTATTTGCCGGGCTGATCTTCGGCGCGCTGATCTGGTTCTACACCCTGGTGCTGCCGCTGGTAGCCCGCAGCCTGGGCTGGCCACTGGAGAACTTCCCCGGTTTGCAGGGCCTGCTGTACGCGCCCCTGGGCTTTCAGGTCGACGCCCTGACCCGTGGCGTGGTGCTGTCGCTAGCAGGCAACTTCCTGCTGTTTGCCTGGGTTTCGTATTTTTCCCGCACTCGGGTCGCCGAACACTGGCAGGCCGGGCGCTTTATCGGCCACGACCTGGGCACCAAACCGAGCAACCGCAGCATGCTGGCGGTTCAGGTCGGCGATCTGCTGTTGCTGGCCAACCGTTTTGTCGGCGAAGACCGCGCGCGTCAGAGTTTTATGCGTTTCGCCTTCCGCCAGGGCAAGGCCTTCGACCCCAACCAGACCGCCAACAGCGACTGGATCGCCCACACCGAGCGCCTGCTGGCCGGGGTGCTGGGTGCCTCCAGCACCCGCGCGGTGGTCAAGGCCGCCATCGAAGGCCGCGAGATGCAGGTCGAAGATGTGGTGCGCATAGTCGATGAAGCCAGCGAGGTACTGCAGTTCAACCGCGCCCTGCTGCAAGGGGCGATCGAGAACATCACCCAGGGCATCAGCGTGGTCGATCAGTCGCTGCGTCTGGTGGCCTGGAACCACCGCTATATCGAGCTGTTCAACTACCCAGAAGGCCAGGTCTACGTCGGCCGGCCGGTGGCCGAGCTGATCCGCTTCAACGCCGAACGCGGCCTGCTCGGCCCCGGCAACACCGAGGAACACGTCAACAAGCGCCTGTACTGGATGCGCCAGGGCACCGCGCACACCTCCGAGCGGCTGTTCCCCAACGGCCGGGTGATCGAGCTGATCGGCAACCCCATGCCCGGCGGTGGGTTCGTCATGAGTTTTACCGACATTACCGAGTTCCGCGAGGCCGAGCGCGCCCTCAAGGAAGCCAACGAAGGCCTGGAACAACGGGTCGCCGCGCGCACCCATGAGCTGTCGCAACTGAATCAGGCACTGACCGAGGCCAAGGGCGTGGCCGAGGCCGCCAACCAGTCGAAAACCCGCTTTCTCGCCGCCGTCAGCCACGACCTGATGCAGCCCCTGAACGCCGCCCGGCTGTTCTCCGCCGCCCTCTCCCACCAGGACGAAGCTCTGCCGCGTGAGGCCCGGGAACTGGTACGCCATCTGGACAGCTCGCTGCGCTCGGCGGAAGACCTGATCAGCGACCTGCTGGATATCTCGCGCCTGGAAAACGGCCGCATCACCCCGAATCGCAACGCCTTCGTGCTGAATAACCTGTTCGATATCCTGGGAGCCGAATTCAAGGTACTGGCGGTCGAACAGGGCGTGGATTTCCGCCTGCGCGGCAGCCGCCTGCGGGTCGACAGCGACATCAAGCTGTTGCGCCGGGTGCTGCAAAACTTCCTCACCAATGCCTTCCGTTACGCCAAGGGCCGGGTGCTGCTGGGCGTGCGCCGCAGGAATGGCCAGCTGCGCCTGGAAGTCTGGGACCGCGGGCCGGGCATCCCGGAGGACAAGCGCAAGGTGATATTCGAGGAGTTCAAACGCCTGGACAGCCACCAGACCCGCGCCGAAAAGGGCCTGGGCCTGGGCCTGGCGATTGCCGACGGCCTCTGCCAGGTACTCGAACACAAGCTCGAAGTGCACTCCTGGCCGGGCAAGGGCAGCGTGTTCAGCGTTACCGTGCCCCTGGCCCTGAGCCCTGCACCCAAGACAGCGCTGCCGGCGCAGGAGATCAACGGCCAGGCCCTGAGCGGGGCCCAGGTGCTGTGCATCGACAACGAGGACAGCATCCTTACCGGCATGCACAGCCTGTTGTCGCGCTGGGGCTGCCAGGTGTGGACGGCGCGCAACCGTCTGGAGTGCGAGCACCTGCTCAGCGAGGATGTGCGCCCGCAGCTTGCTCTGGTGGATTACCACCTGGACGAAGGCGAAACCGGCACCGAGCTGATGGCCTGGCTGCGCACCCGCCTGGGCGACCCCATACCCGGCGTGGTGATCAGCGCCGATGGCCGCCCCGAGCTGATCGCCCAGGTGCACGCCGCCGGCCTCGACTTCCTGGCCAAGCCAGTCAAACCGGCCGCCCTGCGCGCCCTGCTGAGCCGGCATCTGACATTGCGCTAGGTCGCATGCTCCTGTAGGGCGGCCTGGCGGCTGGATGCCTGGTGCGCGCGGCGCACCCTACGGGCGACAACCCGACAAGCGAGGGAGGGGCTTTAGCCGCGACTGCCGGTAGCCGCGGCGCTCGCCCCTGACCTGTTGCAATGCGCCGCGCTTGCCAACTGGCTAGACTGCCAACAACCCGCCCCCCAAGGATGTGCCATGCCCGAAGCCCTCGACACCCTGCTGAACTTTGCCAGCGCCCTGGCCGCCGGCCTGCTGATCGGCATCGAGCGCGGCTGGCAGGGGCGCAATATCGAGGACAACAGCCTGGTCGCCGGTGTGCGTACCTTTGCCCTGAGCAGCTTGCTCGGGGCCTTTGCCATGCTGCTCAGCGAAAAATTCGGAGTAACAGCCTGGGCGGTGATCTTTATCGGCTTTGCCGCCCTGGTGGTGGCTTCCTACTTCGGCGAGTTGCAGCGCACCGGGGATATGGGCCTGACCAGCGAGGTGGCGATGCTGCTCACCTTCCTGCTCGGCAGCCTGGCCATGGCCGGCCATGCCCCGGTGGCCGCCGCCGGGGCCGTGGCGGTGGCCCTGCTGCTGAGCCTCAAGCGGGTGCTGCACAGTGCCCTGCTGCGGCTGAGCGAAGACGAGCTGTCCGGCACGCTCAAGCTGCTGTTTATCTCCCTGGTGCTGCTGCCGGCCCTGCCCAACCAGGGTTACGGCCCCTGGCAGGCCTTCAACCCCTACATCATCTGGTGGATGGTGGTGCTGATCGCCGCCATCGGTTTTGCCGCCTATGTAGCGATTCGTCTGGTCGGCACCCGCCATGGCCTGCTGATCACCGCCCTGCTCGGCGGCATTGTCTCCTCCACCGCCATGACCGTAACCCTGGCCCGCCTGGGCCAGGGCCGCAACCTACAGGCCATCCTCGCCTGCGGCCTGCTGGCCACCTCGGCCCTGATGTTTCCCCGGGTCTTGCTGGAGGCCGGCCTGGTCAATCGCGCACTGCTACCGGCACTGTTCTGGCCACTGAGCGTGACCGCCCTGATCTACACCGGCGGTGCCCTGCTGTATTACCGCCGGGCCGGCAACGAGAGCGAAGAAAGCCCTGAAGCGCCGCTGAAAAACCCCTTCGAACTCGGCCCAGCGCTGCGCTTCGCCGCGTTGCTGGCGTTGATCCTGCTGCTGATCGAAGCGGCGCAGCGCTGGCTGGGAGATGCTGGCGTATACCTGGTGGCGCTGGTCTCCGGGCTGGCCGATGTGGATGCCATCACCCTGTCCCTGGCGCGCAGTTCGCACACCGAACTGGACAATCAGGTGGCCGTACGGGGGATCCTGCTCGCAGCCCTGAGCAATAGCCTGGTCAAAGCCTTTCTGGTGGTCCTGATCGGTGGCCGCCAACTGGCCCTGCTGACCCTGCCGGTAATGGCCGCCGGGTTGCTGGCAGGGGCCCTGTTACTACTGCTGACCTGAGGAAGGCTGCAGAAAGCCCTGCAGCAACTGGTGCACCCGTTCGCTCAACTCGCGATTGGCCGCCTCGGGCAAGCCCCGGGCCAGTTCGGCATTGACCACCTGCTCCACCAGCGGCCGCAGTTGCAGCAACTGCAGGTTCAGGCGTTCCAGCTCCTCGGCATGGGGTAGCTCGCGCTGCAGCAGCGGGTTGACCAGTTGTTTGGCAATCATCTGCACGATGCCGGTCGCCACCTGCTGCACATGGCCACGGATCGCCGTCAGTTCATCGAGCAGGGCCTGCAGGGGAATACCTGCGCGGTATAACTCGACCCCGGCGGCAAACAGCCTGGGGCTTGGCACCCGCAGATGATCGCCGGCAAATTCCAGCAGGCCCAGAGCCTGGGCCTGCTCGATCACCCGATCATTCAGCTCATCACCAAACAGCGCCTGCAATTCGCCGAACTGCAAGGTGCCGGCCTGCTCTGGCTCATCGGCACCGCGAATGGCCTGCTCCAGGCCCAGCACGTGGGCCAGGTCGCGGCCCTGGGCCCAGGCGTCGAACAGCTCGCGGATGCTGGCGATGCTGTAGCCGCGCTCAAGCAACTGGCCGACCAGCTGCAAGCGCGCCAGGTGCTCGCCGCTGTAGATGCCCAAACGCCCGCGGCGCTCGGGGGGCGGCAGCAGGCCCTGATCCTGGTAGGCGCGCACATTACGCACGGTGGTCTGCGCCGCGCGGGCCAGTTCATCGACCCGGTATTCGGCGGCAACGGCACTGGCCAGGGGCGCGGCGCTGCCCAACAGGCGCTGGAGAAAAGCGGAGGCTGTATTCATGGTCGCGATCATAGCCGCCTCCCGGCAATGGCAACAACTGCCCCAACCAAGGGCTGGACTTTGCCTGCAAAGGCCTCGGCCAACCCCCGTCAGAATGGCGCAGAAGGCCGTGCCAGAGCCCTGCACGCCGGCCCGGTAACAGCGTAACAAGCCCCACAACATCGAGCTCGGATGGCTAGCCAGAAGTGCCAGGTAGGCACAACAATGATTGTTACATCAAACAATGTAACAGTCAGCCGTGACAGCCTGGAGAAACAAGATGCCTGCCAGCCCCACCCCGCTCAGCGAGCACGATCTCGAACAGTTTCGCAGCGTCCAGCGCCTGGCCTACCAGTGCGCGCAATGCATCGCCAGCGAACTCAAGCCCGGCATCAGTGAGAAGCAGACCGCCGCCCTGATGAAGACCTGGCTGCAGGATCACGGTGTGCGCGACTGGTTCCATCAACCCTTCGCCTGGTTCGGCCCGCGTACCGCGTTCAAGGGCTTCGACGGCCTGCGCCACCTGGGCGGCTTCAACCTGGCCTTCTACCCGGGCAAGACCGTGCTGGAGGAAGGCATGCCCTATATCCTCGACTGTGCGCCGACCCTGGGGGCCTACACCGCCGATATCGGCTACTCCGGGGCCCTGGGGCAGAACCTGCTGCTCGAGCGCCTGATGGACGACCTGATGGCGCACCGCCAGCTGATCGTCGAGCTGGTCAAGCAGCGCCGGCCCCTGGCCGAAGTCAGCCAGGCGGTAGACCGCCTCTGTGCCGAGCAAGGCACCTTGCCGCGGCACAAGGCCTACCCCTTCGAGGTGCTGGCCCATCGCGTGGAGAAACTCGACGCGCGCGACAGCGGCCTGTCCATCGCCCGCTTCGGCGTGCGCAATATCTACACCCTGACCCGCAACGCCCTGCTCACCGGCCGGCGCGCCGGCTGGTCGCCGCTGTGGTCGAGCAATAGCCGCTCCGCCCATGCCCCCACGCCCGGCCTGTGGGCGGTGGAACCGCACCTGGGCTGGCGTGGCGTAGGGGCCAAGTTCGAGGAGCTGCTGGTGGTCAGCGAGGATGACGCCTACTGGCTGGACGACGACCTGCCCCATGTACGGCGCTGGCAGCACCGCGGCCTCGGCAGCGCGCAGGTGGCGGCATGAACGCGCCCTTGCTGCTGGAGAGCGGCCTGCAGGCGCAGCACCTGCGGGTGCAGGGCGACGGCGTCGAGCTGGCGGTGTACCGCTGGGGCCAGGCCACGGGGCCGACCCTGCTGCTGGTTCACGGTTACCCGGACAACCACGAGATCTGGCTGCCGCTGGTGCGCGAACTGGCCGCCGACTACCAGATCATCGCCTACGATGTGCGCGGCTTCGGTGCCTCGCAGATTCCGCGCAAGCGCCTGGACTATCACCTGGAAAAACTGGCAAACGACCTGGAGGCGGTGATCGAGGCCACCAGCCCCGACCAGCCGGTGCATCTCGTGGCCCATGACTGGGGCTCGATCCAGGCCTGGGAAGCGGTCACCGAACCGCGTATCCAGCCGCTGCTGGCCTCCTACACCAGCCTCTCCGGGCCCTGCCTGGACCATGTCGGTCACTGGATGCGCGACCGTCTCGAGCAGAAGCGTCCGCGCGCCTGGGCCCAGGTCGCAGGGCAGCTGCTCAGCTCCTGGTATATCGCCCTGTTCCACCTCCCACTGCTGCCGGAGCTGAGCTGGCACCTGGGTCTGGGCAAGGCCTGGCCGCTGCTGCTGCGCAGGCTCGAAGGCCTGCGCAACGTGGCGATCAGCAACAGCCAGCGCGCCGATGGCGTGCACGGGGTCAAGCTGTACCGCGCCAACTTTATCCGCAGCCTGTTCAAACCACGCCTGCGCCACACCCAGGTGCCGGTGCAGCTGATCGTGCCGACCCGCGACCGCTTCGTGCGCCCGCAGCTGTTCGAGCAACTGGCGCTGTGGGCCCCAAAACTGTGGCGGCGCGAGGTCAATGCCGGGCACTGGCAACTGCTGGCCGAACCGCAGCAGCTGGCCGCCTGGCTGCGCGAGTTCACCGCCCACCTGGACGGTGCCCAGGCCAGCCGTGCCCTGCAGCAGGCCAAGGTCAGGGCCGGTGCCGCGCCCTTCGCCGGCAAGCTGGTGATTGTCACCGGCGCGGGCTCCGGCATCGGCCGCGCCACCCTGCTCGAGTTCGCCGAACAAGGGGCCACGGTGCTGGCCGCCGATATCAACCTGGCCGCCGCCGAACGCAGCGCCGAACTGGCCCGAGCCCTGGGCAGCGAAGCCTTCGTCTATCAACTGGACGTGGGCGACAGCGCGGCCATGGCCGCCTTTGCCGATTGGGTGGCTGCCGAATTCGGCAGCCCGGATATCGTTATCAACAACGCCGGCATCGGCATGGCCGGCAGCATGCTCGACACCAGCAACGCCGACTGGGAGCGCCTGCTGCGTATCAATCTGTGGAGCGTGATCGACGGCAGCCGCCTGTTCGCCCAGCAGATGATCGCGGCCGGCAAGCCGGGGCATATCGTCAACACCGCGTCGGCGGCGGCCTACGTGCCGTCGCGCAATTACCCGGCCTATGCCACCAGCAAGGCCGCGGTGCTGATGCTCAGCGAATGCCTGCGCGCGGAAATGGCCAGCCACGGCATCGGCGTCACCGCGCTGTGCCCGGGCCTGGTCAACACCGGGATCATCCAGGCTACCCGCTTTAACGGCCTAACAACCGAAGCAGAAGCCAAGCAGCAGGCCAAGACCCAACGCCTCTATAGCCGGCGCAACCTCAGCGCCGAAACTGTTGCGAAAAAACTGATCCGCGGCGTGCAGCGTAACCAGGCGGTGGTCGCCGTCGGGGCCGAGGCGCACCTGAGCATCGCCCAATGGCGGTTCGCCCCCTGGCTGTCGCGCCTGCTGGCACGCCTGAATCTGGCCGGTTGATAAGGAAGATAAAGATGAACCAAGAGCATCGCCTGCAACAGCGCAAAGTCCGTTTCGACTTCACCGACACCCCGCTGCACTGGGTGCCGAACGAGCCGGAAGCCTCGCATATCATGAACAGCCTGCACCTGATCCTGCCGGCCGGCGAATTCTGGTTCTGCCGGGTCTACAACAAAGCCCTGCCGCTGGTCACAGACCCGCAGTTGCGCGAGGACGTCCAGGGTTTCGTCAAGCAGGAAGCCCAGCATGCCCGCGCCCACGACAGCGCACTGACGCCCTACCTGCTGCGCCACGGCATCGATCCCACGCCCTTTACCCGACGCGTCCATTGGCTGTTCGACCAGGCGCTGTGCGACTTCCCCCTGGGCGACAACGCCATCAGCCGCGCCCTGCAACCCTGGTGGCTGCGCCAGCGGGTCGGCTTGATCGCCGCCGTGGAGCACTTCACCTGCGTGCTCGGCGACTGGATCATCACCACCCGCGGCCTGGATAACGCCGACCCGGTGATGCTCGACCTGTTGCGCTGGCACGGGGCCGAGGAAGTCGAACACCGCAGCGTCGCCCACGACCTGCACGTGCATATCGGCGGCAGCCTGCTGATGCGCTGGTTATTTATGCTGATTGCCACGCCGGCACTGATCTTCCTGTTTAGTACGGCGATGAAAACCATGATGCGCCAGGACCCGGTCACCCGTTACCGCCCCGGTTTTCTGCGCCTGTGGTACCACCTGGGCAAACGTGACCTGATGCCGCGCATGGGTCATGTCGGCCGCTCGGTGCTGCGCTATTTCAACCCCGGTTATCACCCGCGTAGCGAAGGTGATATCGGCGTGGCCCTCAACTACCTGGCCAGCTCGCCGGCGGCGCAGCGGGCGGCCGCGGAAAAGGGGCCGGTCAGCGCCTAACCCCGTAGGGCGTACTCGCGCAGCAAACTGGGGGGCAATTGCGTCTTTCAGCTTGTAGGTACCTGTAGGAGCGGGCCATGCCCGCGATGCGTTTCGCGGGCATGGCTCGCTCCTACAGGTCTTTGTGCAGATTTAATTTCTATATATAAAACAAAGAGTTATTTTTTGTTTTATGAGAGCGGCCCATGGCCGCGAAATGGCCCGTCGGCACAGCGCGGGCTTAGGCACCCCCGCCGCTCCTACACATTCCTGACGCGATGCACGCTCTACTCGGTGGCCTCGTCCAGCAACGCCACCCCGGCCGCCTGTTCGAGCAGGTCGGCGGGCAGGCTCTTGCTGGCGCGAGCGCCGAGCAGCTTGAGGTTTTCCACCCGGCTGACAATATTGCCGCGGCCGTCGCAGAGCTTGTTGCGCGCGCCGGCGTAGGCCTTGTCCAGTTGCTGCAGGCGCGCGCCCATTTCATCCAGGTCCTGGATAAAGGCGACGAACTTGTCGTACAGCGCCCCGGCGCGTTCGGCAATTTCGCGGGCGTTCTGGCTCTGCCGCTCCTGCCGCCACAGGCTGTCAATCACCCGCAGGGTGGCCAGCAAAGTGGTCGGGCTGACGATCACGATATGTTGATCAAAGGCCTCCTGGAACAAACCCGGATCGGCCTGCAGCGCCGCGGCGAAGGCAGCCTCGATCGGCACAAACAGCAAGACGAAATCCAGGCTGTGCAGGCCTTCAAGACGCTGATAATCCTTTAGCGACAAGCCCTTCAGATGGCTGCGCAGCGACAGCACATGCTGCTTCAGCGCCAGTTGCCGGCTGGCGTCGTCATCGGCGGCAATAAACTGCTGGTAGGCGGTCAGGCTGACCTTGGCATCGATCACCACCTGCTTGTCGCCCGGCAGCTGGATCAGCACGTCCGGCTGGAAGCGCTCGCCGTCGGCGCTCTTCAGGCTGACCTGGGTCTGGTACTCGCGACCCTTCTCTAGGCCGGCGTGTTCCAGCACCCGTTCGAGCACCAGTTCGCCCCAGTTGCCCTGGGTCTTCTGGCCCTTGAGGGCACGGGTCAGGTTGGTCGCCTCGTCGCCCAGACGCTGGTTGAGCTGCTGCAGGCGCTCCAGCTCCTTACCCAGGGAGAAACGTTCGCGGGCTTCCTGCTGGTAGCTTTCCTCGACACGTTTCTCGAAGGACTGGATGCGCTCCTTGAGCGGGTCGAGCAACTGGCCGAGCTGCTGCTGGCTGGTTTCGCTAAAACGCTGTTCGCGCTCATCGAAGATCTTCCCGGCCAGCTCAGCGAACTGGGCCCGCAGCTCATCGCGCGAACCCTGCAGATCGCTCAGGCGCTGCTGGTGGCTGTCCTGTTGTTCCTTGAGTTCGGCGGCCAGGGCGGCGCGCTGGGCATCCAGGCGGCGGATCTCGCCTTCCTGCTGTTCGCGCTGGCTGTGCCAGGCCTGGGCGGCTTCGCGGGCGATCTGCCGCTCGTGCTGCAGCAATTCGGTTTCGCGGTGCAGCGCGGCCAGTTCGGCCTGCTGATCGGCCTTGATCTCGCTGATCTCGGCGACCTCTTCGCGGCAATCATCCAGTTGCGCGGCCAGCCCGGCCTGGGCCAGTTGCGCATTGCTCAGGCGTTCCTGCAGCAGGCCGAACTCCAGCTGCTGGCTGGCCAGACGACGCTGCAGCGACCAGGCCATATAAAGAAGAGGAACAGCCGCCGCGGCAAAACCGAGCAGCGCCGGTGCCAGCGCGGTGGACAGATCGATTGGCATAAGCAGCTCCGCAGAAAAGTACTGGCAGTATAACCAGTATGTCTGGGCCTCGCTGCCTTGTGTCAGAGCTGTTTAAGCAGCTTCCTGGCCTCGGCCGAACCCTGGCCGGCAGCCAGTTCCAGCCAGTGGCGGGCCTGTTGCGGCTCGCTGCTGCGCGGCAGGCTGAGCAGTTCGCCCAGTTCGAGTTGGGCACGCATGTCGCCGGCACGCGCCGCCTGGCGCAGCAACTCCAGACCGATACGGCGATCACGCGGGTTGCCGCAGTCGCGGCAGAGCAATTGCCCCAGACGGCTCTGGGCCTGCACCACACCCTGCATGGCGGGCTGCTTGAGCAAGCCGCCGGCAAAACGCTTGACGCTCGACGCGTGGCCCAGGCGCGGGCTGTCGAGCAGCCACAGGGCGACGCGCATCGGCAGGCGAGCAGCAGTAGAAGGATGTTCTGCGGGTATACGAGGCAATACGCGAGGCATAGGAAGCAGCGGTAGCGGGAAAGGCGCGCAACTCTACTCCTTTTTTCGCCAAGGTAAAGCCTTGCCACAGGCTGTTTTAGCCGCCCTGGCGGCCAGGCCCCAAAGGGTCTGGCCGGGGTGTCTTGACGCCACTTTCCAGCCGCCAGCGCAGCGCTGCAAAAGAGCCGCCTGACGGGCTTTTCGCTGTCTTGTGGCCTGGCGACCGCCCCCTGGCCGCATGCGCGAGTTAATCCACAAAAGCTGTGGATAACTTCGTGGATAACATGGGAGCAAGCGCCCTGATCGCCTATGCCACGGGGGCCGAAGTCAAACTGGCGATTTTTTCACCAGTTAAAAAAGTTCATATTTTTCATTGACTTAAAAAAGCCGCATGAAGAATCAAGGGTTTACGTCAATCACGAAATGTACATTGACAAGACGCATCGCAAATGTGCACAAGTCTGCGCCGCCGTGCGTGAGCGCGCCCTTTTTCAGGGCAATAACAGCCGTAAAAGCCCCGCCCTAGGCGGGCAAGGGCAATTGGCCATCACGCAGAAAAATGGCCTGACGAAACACCCTCGGCTTGTCCGGCACCTGGGCGCTTTTGAAGGCGACATAGTCGGCCGTGGTTTCGCACAACCAGCTCAGCAGGTTGCGCGGCCGCTTCTCCGCCAGCGCTTGGGGCACGAACAGGGCCACATTGTTGCCACCCAGCGGGCAGCGCGCGGAACGGTACTCGAAAGCCTCGACCCCAGCCTCGCGCATGGCCGCCCCCAGCACCTGGGTGCTCTGGTAGGCCGCAACATGGCACAGCTCGGCCTGGTACGCGGCGAAGGGTGGGTGCTGCAACTGGATGCCGCGCTCGACCTGATAACGCGCCTCAAAGGTGCAGTGCTCGGAAAGGATGCGCCCGCTGGGCGGCGGTGTGGCCATGCCCTGCCACAGCAGAAAGCGGTAATAGGCCGCCTCGGCCATCGCCGTGTCGATACGCAGCGCACCATAGAACAGGCTGGGTTCGTGCAACGTGCCGAAGCGCGAGCCCCAGCGCAGGGGGGGATAGCGAAACGGGGTTTTCAGCAAGTAATGCAGGGGTTCGGCCTGCTGCGGCAATGGCGGCTTGCTGCCTTCCAGCAACTCCTCCAGTAGCGCCTGCTCAGCCAGGGTGTCCACCAGTTGCATGGTGGCGACCTGGGCCTGGCTTTCCACCAGGCGTACCAGACGCCCACGCAACGCTTTGATCTGCTCGGGGCCGTTACAGGCTTGCCAGATATCCATGGCGACCGGGTTCCTTATGCTTATTGTTATTCAGCCCCAGGCCGGGGCGCGGTCGGTTTGCAGTGCGGGCTCAGCCCTTGCCGCGAATGGCATCGAGGTATTCGACCACCCGCACCAGGCCTTGTACCTGCATCATCAGCAGCAGCGGCACGCCTTGTAGATGATGGTTATCGGTACGCAGGAAGTGCTGCATATCCGCCAGGTTGCCGCCAAACAGGGCGAACAGGGCGCGATAGGCGCGAATCAGCAGCAGCGCCAGCTCACCGGTCTTGCTCTGCACGCGCAGGCCGCTGTCGGTCCAGCGCGAAATCGCCGTGCGATGCACGCCAACGATATCGGCGAGCTCCTGCTGGGTCAGGCCCAACTGCTCGCGGGTATTGAGCAACGCCTTGGCCAGTACAGCGTCGGCGTCGGCCACCGGTCGAATCAATGCGCTCATCACCGCCTCCAATGTTCGTTTGCATCAAAAATAGCACTTAATGCTGCAAATACACAGCATAAAAAACACCCGGATTGGCAGCCCCAGGTCCATGGGTTAAGGTCTGCTGCAGAAATAGCCCTCCCCACCCTGGATCCGTGCCCATGATCAGCCGGCGTACCTGGCTGCGACTTATCAGCTTGCTCAGCCTGCTGGCCCTCGCGCTCGGCAGTTATACCTATCTCAGCTGGACCCGCCTGCTCGAACGCCAACAGATCGAGCAGCTGGACTGGCAAGGCCTGTCCCTCGACCTGGACGGCATCGCCCTGGCCCGCCTCGACGTGCGCCAGCGCCAGGCCGGGGGCAGCCTGCAGCTGCAGGTCGAGCAACTGCGGCTGCGCTGGACGCAACTGCGCCTGAGCCCGCCCTTCTGGCAACAGGTGCAGATCGCCAGCCTCACGATGAGCCTGCCGCAACCGACAACCACCACGGCAGCCAGCGGCCCCGAGCCCAGCATGCAGCTGGAACAGCTGGGTGCGGCGCTTGCCCTGCTGCCAGGTAACCTGGATATCCAGCGCTTTGTCATTGACCTGCCCTGCGCCACGCAGCGCTGCAGCCTGCTGGGCGACCTGCAGCTGAGCAGGCCGAACAACGCCGCGATTGGCGAACAGAGCCTGGCCTTGCAGCTCAACCTGCACCATCAACAACACCAGCTGAACTGGACGGCCCAGTGGCAAGGCAATAACGACGCCGTGGCGCTGCAACTGACCCTGGCGGTCGACCAGGTGCCACAACTGAGCCTTGAAAGCCACCTGTGGACCACTGCCGAGGGCCAGGCATGGCATGGCCAGTTTGCCAGCGCGTCAATGAGCCAGGCCGCTGTGCTGCAAAGCTGGCTGCAGCAATGGCTACCCGTTGCCCAGGGGGACGGCATGCAAGCGCCGACGGCGGCCAAGCTGCTGGCCGACTGGCAGCTGCAGCTCGGCCCTGGGCCGCTGAGCCTGAGTCAGCTGCTGCAGGCCAGCGGCCAGATCAGCGCCAGCGCCGACCTGCCCGAGCCCTGGCCGGTGCCCGGCATCGGCCTGCTGCAGGGTCAGCTCAACCTGGCCGCCCGTGCCCTCGACGGGCAGTGGTTCGCCGACAGCCTGGGGGCCGATCTGCAGCTCGCCCAGATCAGCAGCGCGGCGCTGCAGGCCCTGCCGGCCAACCTGCGCCCCGAGTCCCTGCACCTGCAGATAAAGGCCGCTGACCGTTTCGACGCCCTCGCCGCCAACCTGCTCGAACGCGCCCTGCCCCTGAGTTTCAGCCTGAGCAGCCAGGGCAGCAGCCGCTTCGACCTGCAGGGCCGCCTGGCCCTGGCCAACGCCGCGCCCTGGGCGCTGCAACTGGCGGACGCCAGCCTGACCTTGAACAGTCCCGGCCTGACCTTTGGCGACTGGGTAATCAGCGATCTGCGCAGCAAACTGGCGCTAAGCGGCTATCTGGACGAACAGCAGCTCACCCTCGCCCTGGGCCAGGGCTCGCAGCTCAGCCTGGGGCAGCTGCAGGGTGCCGAGATGCGCATGCAGCAGCTCAAGGCCAGCAGCAACGCCCTGCACCTGAGCGCCCAACATCAGGTCGGCGTGCTGCAGAGCTGGCAACTGCAGGGGCCGACCAGCCTCAGCCTACAGCAGTTGCACCAGGCCCAGCTCAAGCCCCAGGGCTGGCAATGGCAGGGCCAATTGGCGGCGAGCGAGGCGCAGATCAAACTGGACGGCAAACTCGGCAACGACGCGGATCTACAGCTCAACCTGCAGCTGCAGCACAGCAGCGCCGCCGGCCTGACCCTACAGGCAAAACTGGCCGAGCTGTTTCTGCGCAGCGGCAACCCACTGCAGCAGAGCTTCAGCGCCTGGCCGGCGCTGCTCAACCTGAGCGATGGCCGCCTCAACGCCAAGGCCAGCCTGAGTCTGGCCACCAATGCCAGCGCCCCCAGCGGCACGCTGGAACTCACCGGCAAAGGCCTGGGCGGCATCTATGACCGCACCGAACTGAGCGGCCTGGACACTCGCCTGCAGCTGCAACTGGACCCGCGCCAAGTAAAGATCGAGCTTCAAGAACTGCAGCTGCAGCAGGCCAATCCCGGCATTCCCCTCGGCCCGCTGCAGTTCAGCGCCAGTTACCAGGCCCCCCTGGCCACGCTCGACAAGGGCCGCTTGCAGGTACGCCAGGCCCGCGGTGAACTGGTGGGCGGCAGCGTGCAGCTCGACCCCGGCCAGTGGAACCTGGCCGAGGGCGATTTATTGTTGCCCCTGAGGGTCCAGGGCCTGGAACTTGAGCAGCTTTTTATTCTCTACCCGACAGAGGGCTTGGCCGGTAGTGGCACCCTTGATGGCCTGTTACCCCTGCGCCTCGGCAGCGCCGGGGCGACCATCGAACAAGGGCAGCTGGCCGCCCGCCAGCCCGGCGGCCAGTTGCAGTTCCACTCAGAGCGGATTCGCGCCCTGGGTCGCAGCAACCCGGCCATGCAACTGGTGACCCAATCGCTGGAGGATTTCCGTTATGCGACCCTGAGCAGCCAGGTCAACTATGATCAGCACGGCAAGTTGCAACTGGATATCCGCCTGGAGGGGCAGAACCCGGCCATCGAGAAAGGTCGGCCGATCCACTTCAACATCAGCCTGGAAGAAGACATCCCCACCCTGCTGGCCAGCCTGCAACTGACCGACAAGGTGAACGAGATCATCAAACAGCGCGTCCAGCAGCGTATGCTGGAGCGCCAGAAGGCCCCACAAGAGCCATAGGGCTTGCACCCTGCGCCACGCAAAGGCCGCAGGCCCTCACCAAGGAGAAGCGCCATGCGCTTACGCAGTTATTTCGCCGCCCTGCTACTGGGGTTGCTCAGCACCGCCTGCACCCCCACGGTACAGCTGGCCATGCCTAATGAGCCGATCAATATCAACCTCAATGTGAAGATCGAGCACGAAATCTATATCAAGGTGGATAAAGCCCTGGACAGTATGTTCAGCGAATCCAGCGGACTTTTCTGAGGAGCCAGACCATGACCCTGTTCAAACGTTTTGCCGGCCTGTTGCTGCTGCTCAGCCTGAGCCTGCCGGCCGCAGCCCTGAACCTTAATGAAGCCATGTCCGCCCTGAGCGACGCCAAGGCCAGCGGCCAGCTCGGGGAAATGCCCAACGGCTACCTCGGTGTGGTCAAGAGCGACGGCCAGGCCGCGGAAATCGCCCGCCTGATCAACCAGGCGCGGCGTGGCGAATACCAGAAGCTGGCGGCGCAGAACGGCATCCAGCTCAGCGATGTGGAAGCCATAGCCGGGCAGAAGGCCCTGGACAAGACCCCGCCCGGGCAATATATCCAGGTCAAGGGCCAGTGGCTGCGCAAGTAGCCGCAGCAGTAACCACAGGCCCCGTCGGCATCTGCCGGCGGGGCCTTTTTCTTGGTGATGTCCTTGCTCACCCCCCCTAGCTACGCCCTGACCTGCCCCGGTCGCCCCAGAACTGCTCGGCCAGCAGCTGCAGGCGTGTAGCCAGGCCGGCGACGTGGTGGGCGGCCTGGCGGCTCTGGTCGCCGGCCGTGACATTGCCGTCGGTGGCCAGGCGAATCCCTTCGAGGTTGCCCTGGATGGTGTCGCCCACTGCGCTCTGTTGCTCCACCGCCGCGGCGATCTGCACGCTCATATCGCTGATTTCGTTGACCCGCTGATTGATCCCGTCCAGCGCCACGGCGGCCAGTGCAGCCTGCTCGACACTGGCGGCGGCCTTGGCATGGCTGCGCTGCATGGCCGCCACCGCATTGGTGGTGGATTGTCGCAGGGTGTCGATGGTCTGCTGGATTTGCGCGGTGGAATGCTGGGTGCGCGAGGCCAGGCCACGCACCTCGTCGGCGACCACGGCAAAGCCGCGCCCGGCCTCCCCGGCCCGCGCCGCCTCGATGGCGGCATTCAGGGCAAGCAGATTGGTCTGTTCGGCAATGCCCTGGATCACCTCCAGCACCCGGTTGATTTCCAGGCCATGGCGTTCCAGTTGATGGATCACCGCACTGCTCTGCTGCACCTCGCCGGCCAGGCTGTCAATCTGCTGACGGGTCTGCTCGACCATCTGCAGGCCGCGGTCGGTTTCCTGATTGACCAGGCTGGCCGCGCTGGCGGTGAGCTGGGCATGCCGCGCCACCTCTTGCACGCTGCTGGCGAGCTGGCCGATGGCACTGACCACCTGGGCGGTTTCCCCCTGTTGTTGCACACAGGCCTGGTTACTGCTGCCCACCGCAGCCACCAGCTCGGCGGCTTCGAGATTCAACTCGCGCGCCGAGTCGGCCATGCGGCCGACCACCGCCCGGGTTTCCGCTTCGAGCATGCACAGGGCGAAATCGATCTGGCCAAAGGCATCGTTGCGCCCGGTATAGAGCGCCTGGCTCAGGGGGTTATCGGCAATCGCACAAGCCTTGCGCGCCAGTTTGTCGAGAGGGCTCAGGCTGTACAGCAGCCAGCCGCCCTGCAGCAGGCCGAGCAGCGCCACCAGCATCCCCGCCTGGGCCCAGCCGAGCAGACCAGAGGCTGCCAGCACAGCCGCCGCAACCAGGCTCAAGGCGACATTGCCCAAGCTGCAGCGCAGCGCCACGGCCAACCGCGGCCGGCGCAACAGCCGCGGCGTACGGCCGGCCCGCAGCTGGCCATAGAGCTGCTCGGCAGCCGCCTCCTGGGCCGGGCTCGGCAGAGTGCGCACCGATTGATATTCCACTACCTCACCATCGCGCAGCACCGGCGTGGCATAGGCGCTGACCCAGTAGTGATCACCATTCTTGCAGCGGTTCTTCACCAGGCCCATCCACGAACGGCCAGCCTTGAGGGTCTGCCACATATGGGCGAACGCCTGGGGCGGCATATCCGGGTGACGGACAATATTGTGGTTACTGCCCAGCAGTTCGGCCTCGCTGAAGCCGCAGATATCAATAAAGTCGCGGTTGACGTAGGTGATGCTGCCCTTGGGATCGGTGGTGGAAAGGATATTGGCACTGGCCTGGAAGCCGACCTGACGGCCACTGAGCGGAAGGTTGATTTTCATGCTTGGGCCTGGCTCCGTGCGGGTTGTGCGGCGGCTTCCGGCAGCAGGCAGACGACGCCCGCGCAGCAATCCGGCTGGCTGAACAGACGTTGCAGCTCGGCGGCAGGCTTGGGCCGGCCGAACCAGTAACCCTGGGCATAGCGACAGCCCTCGCCGAGCACGAAATCGAGCTGCTCGGGGCTTTCCACCCCTTCGGCCACCACCTCCATGCCCAGGCTGTGACCGAGCCTGATAATCGCCCGGCTGATCACCCTCAGCTCACCGTCGCCGCTGGTGCCATCGATAAAACTCTTGTCCACCTTGAGAATCTGCAGCGGGAAGCGCTTGAGGTAGCTCAGCGAGCTGTAACCGGTGCCGAAGTCGTCCAGGGCCAGCACCACCCCCAGGCGGGCCAGTTCACGCAGGCTGGCCAGGGTGTGTTCGCTGTCCTCCATCAGCAGGCTTTCGGTAATTTCCAGAATCAGGCTGGCGGGCGGCAGGCCGCTGGTCTGCAGAATGTCGATCAGGCGCGGGATAAAACTCGCCTGCTGCAGTTGCCGGCTGGAAATATTCACCGAGCAGCGCAGCTGCAGCTGACCGGCCAGTTGCCAGGCGCGGGTCTGCGCGCAGGCCTGTTGCAGCACCCAGTCGCCGACGCGGATGATTTCCCCGGACTCCTCCAGCGCCGGGATAAATTCCATCGGCGGGATCAGCCGCTCGCCACAGCGCCAGCGCAGCAAGGCCTCGACCCCGGCGAGGTAAGGCTGCTCCGCATCGAGACGGCAGATCGGCTGGTAGTGCAGTTCCAGCTCGCCGTTATCCAGGGCCTGGCCCATGGCCGATTCCAGCGCCAGGTTGTGCTGCGCCGCCACCTGCAACTCCTCACTGTAACGGGCGAACTGCGCCTTGCCCGCGGCCTTGGCCCGGTACAGGGCCAGGTCCGCAGCCTGCAGGGCGTCAAGCAGCTTGCCTTGGTCCTGCAGCGGCGCAATGCCGATGCTGGCGTTGACCACCAGGGTGCGCTCATCCAGCTGCAGCGGTTGGTGCAGACCATCGAGAATGCGCTGGGCCACCCGCTCGGCATCGCCGCTGCAATTGAGGTTGTCGAGCAGCACGACAAACTCGTCGCCGCCAAAACGAAACAGCTGATCGCCCGGACGCAGGCAGCCGCTCAAGCGCCTCGCCACCTCTACCAGTACGCGGTCGCCGACCGCATGACCGAGGCTGTCGTTGATCAGCTTGAAGCGATCCAGGTCGACGAACAGCAGGGCCGCCTCCCGCGCGCCCAGCTGGTGCTGACGTTGCACGGCCTGCTGCAATTGCTCATCCAGCCCGGTGCGATTAGCCAGCCCGGTCAGCGGGTCATGCCGGGCCGCATGCCTGAGGTGCTGCTCGGCCAGCTTGCGCGCGCTGATATCGGTTTGCGAGCCAGCCATGCGCTGCTGGCCCGGCTCGCTCTCCTCGGCCACCCCGCGCACCAGCACCCAGGCATAGTCGCCATCGCGCTTGCGCATGCGGTACTCGTGATGCAATAGCGCCGTGGCACCGCTCAGGTGAGCATCAATGGCCTGACGCAAGCCTGGCAGATCGTCCGGATGAACCCGGGCAAACCAGCCCTGGCTGGCATCACCGATAGCGTCGCGGCTGACCCCGAGCATGCTCGCCCAGCGCTCTGAGACATACAGTCGGTCTTCCCCCACATGCCAGTCCCAGAGGCCGTCATTGGCCCCGCGCAGGGCCCGGGTAAAGCGCGCCTCGCTGTCTTCCAGGGCGCTGTGCTGGGCCGCGCTGTAGGTGTCGATGGCCAGGGAAATATCGAAGAACACCGCCTTCAGCAAGCTGGTATACAGCTCGCAATGCGGGTGCTCGGCGAACAGGCTGGTAAGCATGCGGTCCAGGTACAGGCGATAGGCCCCCAGGTACCACTTCAGCTCCAAACCGACCTGCTGATGAATCATGCCGATACGCAAGCGCCCGTCGACATAATCGGCATCGAAGCGCCCCTCCCACAGGTCCCGGTAGTAAGCCCCCTGGCTGTGCTTGAGGCGGGCAACGGTCGCCGGCGAATGCAGCAGGGCCGAGGGCGTGGCGAAGTGTTCCAGATGGCCGTACAGCTGTTCGACAAAGGCATATTGCGCCTCGGCCATCTGCGCCCCGTGGGCCTGCAGCCGCCGAGCGTCCTCACGGCTCCAGTCGAGAAAGCGCAAGCGCTCGTCGATTTCCTCTTGATCCAGGCGCAAACGCCTGAGCAGCTCGGCAAAATTTTCTTTTATCTTCATCGTCATCACCGCCATCCTGGGTCAATGCGAAAGCAAAAAAAAACGCCGCGATGACCCGTTCGATAAAGGAACGATCATTGCGGCGCTTCGTCTTGCAGGCCCTGTGTCCTGCCCGGCAAAGCCGGTTCCCGCCTGAGGCGGAACCTACTGGGGGCATGTTTACAGCATCATTGCGGGCCTGACAATTCTGCCATCAGCTCACTCAGGCGTCGGCGCGCGCGCCCCACTTCCCGGGACTTGAAGGCATGCCGGGTGCTTTGCAGGATATCCACCACTTCGACCAGCGCCGCCTGTACTCGCCCCATCTGGCCCAACTGCGCCTCACCCAGCCAACGGCACAGCGGGGCATCGCGGCAGTCGCCAGCCTCGCACAGCACCTGCTGCGCCGCCTGGCCACCCAGCAACTCGCGCAGGGTGCTGGCCAGTTGCTGATCGTTACAGAGAATTCGCGCCTGCTGCCCGGAATCATTCATGCGAGCCAACTCCCTTGGAAAAGGAGTGCTTTTTATAATGGCAAATGGCCGCACCCGTTGATTCAGGTCAAACAAGCCGGCAACCCTGGGAAATGGCCGGACAATTGGCAGCAAAAGCCGGCCGAACTGCTCCCGCGCGCGCGCATGGGCGCGATAAACGAACGTTTTCCTGGTGGCTCTGACGGGTAGAGAAGTGATCTACCCGTTGCGGGTTGTAAGGCTATAAGTCGTAGGTTGGGTCGGGCGGCGTTCCGTTGAGCGCAGCGACGCCCAACAGGCAATGGCAATCAGGCTTTCAGAAAGGCCAACAACGCAGCGGTAAAGACCTCGCCGGCCTCGACATTGGACAGGTGCGCGGCATGCAACTCGACCAGCTGCGCGCCGGCGATCTGCTGCTGCATAAAGCGCCCGTGTTCGGGGGTGGTCACCGCATCCGCCGTGCCGCAGACGATCAGGGTCGGCTGTTTGATCGCGCCGAGTTGCTGGCGAAAATCGGCATCGCGCACCGCCGCGCAGTTGCCGGCGTACCCCTGGGCCGAGGTGGCTGCCAGCATCGCGGTAATACGGTTGGCCTGGGCCGGCTCGGCCGCGGCGAATTCGGGAGTGAACCAGCGCGCGATGGATGCATCGCGCAGGTCGCTCATGGCCTGCTGGCCGCCTTGCAGCACCATGTCGATGCGGCTGTTCCACACTTCATCGTTGGCAATCTTGGCCGCGGTGTTGCACAGCACCAGCTTGTCCAGGCGCGCGCCGGCATGGATGCCCAGCCACTGGCCGATCAGGCCGCCCATGGACAGGCCACAGAAATGCACCTGGGCGATATCCAGGTGATCGAGCAGGGCCAGCACGTCGCGGCCCAGTTGCGCGATGCTGTAGAAACCGTCACTGACCTGCGACTGGCCATGCCCGCGGGTGTCGTAGCGTAGCACCCGGAAATGCTCGGTAAAGGCCGGCATCTGCGTGTCCCACATGCCCAGGTCGGTGCCCAGGGAATTGCTTAGCAGCAGCACCGGCGCGCCAGCCGGGCCTTCGAGTTGGTAATTCAGGTCGCCATCGGCGAGGTGGACAACAGGCACGGGAAACTCCTTCCAATACATAGGGTTCGATGTTCGGCCAGGGCGCGTGCGCCCCAGCGGCATTGCCGTTGGCGATCAAGACCATTGTCACGGGCTCTTATCAAACAACAAATAATTTATTGTTTTACATGTAAAAATTAGATCAACACGAAGTCTTGTAGGCACCGATAACCGTAGGATGGGTGATAACCCATCGCCGCGATTGATGGGTTATCACCCATCCTACGGTCTTGATCCTTGAGCACCAGTTTGCTGCGCGACAGCGCGGTGTCGAAGACGGGGCAGGATCTCCTACATGAAGCACTGGTGCAGGCCGGCTCGGCTCGATACAACGAAGTTAGCCTGCGGTGCGCACGGTCTAGGTGGCCCCGCGTCACCCGCAGAACTCAGACCCGTTCGATGGCCAGCGCCAGCCCCTGGCCGACACCCACGCACATGGTCGCCAGGCCGCGCTTGCCGCCGGACTTTTCCAGCTGATGCAGGGCGGTCAGCACCAGGCGCGCGCCGCTCATGCCCAGCGGGTGACCGAGGGCGATGGCACCACCATTGGGGTTGACCTGGGCCGCGTCGTCGGCCAGGCCGAGGTCGCGAGTCACCGCCAGGCCTTGCGCAGCAAAGGCCTCGTTGAGTTCGATCACGTCGAAATCACTGACCTGAAGATCTAGCCGCTCGCACAGCTTGCGCACCGCCGGCACCGGGCCATAGCCCATGATCCGCGGCTCTACCCCGGCGCTGGCCATGCCGAGCACCCGCGCCCGCGGCGTCAGACCGTGTTTTTTCACCGCCGCGGCAGAGGCCAGGATCAGCGCCGCAGCACCATCGTTGACCCCCGAGGCGTTGCCGGCGGTGACGGTTTTGTCCCCTCCGTTTACCGGTTTGAGTTTGCTCAGGGCTTCCAGGGTGGTGTCCGGACGCAGGTGTTCGTCCTGATCGATCACGCTGTCGCCCTTCTTGCCCTTGATCGTCACCGGGACGATTTCTTCGGCGAAGAAGCCGGCGGCCTGGGCAGCAGCCGCACGCTGCTGGCTGCGCAGGGCGAAGGCGTCCTGATCGGCACGGCTGATCCCGAACTGATCGGCGACGTTGTCGGCAGTCTGCGGCATGGCATCCACGCCGTATTCGGCCTTCATCAGCGGGTTGATAAAGCGCCAGCCGATGGTGGTGTCTTCAATCTTCTGGCTGCGTCCGTAGGCGCTGTCGGCCTTGCCCATCACATAGGGCGCGCGCGACATCGACTCGACGCCGCCGGCAATCGCCAGCTCCACCTCGCCGCTGGCGATGGCGCGAAAGGCCGTGCCGATTGCGTCCATGCCCGAAGCGCAGAGGCGATTGAGGGTCACCCCCGGCACGCTGTCCGGCAGGCCGGCCAGCAGCAGGGCCATGCGCGCGACGTTGCGGTTGTCTTCACCGGCCTGGTTGGCGCAGCCCATAAAGACTTCATCGACCGCCGTCAGATCCAGGCCCGGATTACGCTCGATCAACGCCTTCAGCGGTACCGCGGCCAGGTCGTCGGCGCGCACTGGGGCCAAGCCGCCGCCGAAGCGGCCGATGGCCGTGCGCACGGCGTCGCAGATAAAGACTTCGCGGCTCATTCCTCACCCCCGGCCTGGCCGTGGGCGGCTGCGGTGCGGGCTTCCAGGGCGCGCAGGGCAGCGAGTTCGATCTCGGTCGGCGCGGCGGTGACGCTAAGACTATCGGCAAAGCGGATCTGCCAGCCGGTGGCCTCGATCACCTGCTCGCGGGTCACGCCCGGATGCAGGGTGGTGACGATAAATTCATTGGTGCCGGCTTCCGGCTCCATGATGCACAGGTCGGTGATGATGCCCACCGGTCCCGCGCCAGGCAGGCCCAGCTGCTTGCGGTGATCGCCGCCCTCGCCATGGCCGACCGAGGTGATAAAGGCCAGCTTGTCGACAAAGGTGCGGTGCGACTGCTTGAGGATGATCAGCACCTGCTTGGCGCTGCCGGCAATCTCCGGCGCGCCGCCGGCACCGGGCAGGCGCACTTTCGGTTGGTGGTAATCGCCAATCACCGTGGTGTTGATATTGCCGTACTTGTCGACCTGGGCCGCGCCGAGGAAGCCGACGTCGATACGCCCGCCCTGCAGCCAGTAGCGGAAAATCTCGCCGGTCGGCACCACGGTGTCGGCGGTTTCGGCCAGCTCGCCATCGCCGATGGACAACGGCAGCACGCTCGGCTTGGCCCCGATCGGGCCGGATTCGTAGATCAGAACCACGTCCGGCGAGGAGGTCAGACGCGCCAGGTTGGCGGCCTTGGATGGCAGGCCGATGCCGACGAAGCACACCGCACCGTTCTGCAGGCGGCGGGCGGCGGCCACGGTCATCATTTCATTGGTGCTGTAGGCGCTCATCAATTGGCCTCCTGCTGAGCAACCAGTTTGGCCTGGCGCAGTTTTTCTTGAAAAGCGGCGAAATCAGCGGTGCCGCGGATATATTCGTCGATCCAGGCGCTGAAGGTTTCGCGGTCGCGGGCAATCGGATCCCAGGCCTGATAGAAGCGGTTGTCGCGCTCGGAGTAGCCGAGGGCGTAGGACGGATGGGCACCGCCGGGCACATGGCAGACCGCGGTCAGCGCCCAGCTCGGCAATACGCAGGCGTTCATCGATGCATTGAGGTCGTCGACAATTTCTTCCACGGTAACGATGCAGCGCTTGGCCGCCAGGGCCGCCTCCTTCTGCACGCCGAGGATGCCCCAGAGCAGCACGTTGCCCTTGCGGTCGGCCTTCTGCGCGTGAATCACGGTGACATCCGGACGGACGCTCGGCACCGCCGCCAGCTTCTCGCCGGTGAACGGACAATCGATGAACTTGATTCGTGGGTTGACCTTGACCAGGTCCGAACCCTGATAGCCGCGCAGCACGGCGAATGGCAGGCCCGAGGCACCGGCGACGTAGGCGTTGGCCATGGCTGCGTGGCTGTGTTCCTCAATTTCCAGCGGCTGCGGCCAGCCCTTCTCCACCGCATCGCGCAGGCGATGGAGGGAACCGACACCCGGGTTGCCGCCCCAGGAAAACACCAGCCTCTTCGCGCAGCCGGCACCGATCAGCAGGTCATAGACCAGGTCGGGGGTCATGCGGATCAGGGTCAGCTCGCGCTTGTTCTGGCGGATAAGCTCGTGGGACGCCGCCGTCGGGATCAGGTGGGTAAAGCCTTCGAGGGCGATGCTGTCGCCGTCGTTGACGAAGCGCTGTATGGCTTCGGCGAGGGAAATGATTTCGGCCATCGGTGCTGCTCTCACTGGTTGGACAGTGCCACCGCTTGCAGGTGGCGAGTGAGTCAACAGTAGGCCGAGGGACAGCGGCAAACAATCCGATAATCGTCTTACCGTTCGATTATCGAACCATTAATAGCATTCCCCTCCACGCCTCGCGGCCACTGCAACCAACCGCAGGCAGCGATTTAGAGCGGTTTGAACAGCTGGCTGCTCAGCTCGCGGCTGGCATTGAGCATGATCGGCAGAAAGCGCTGCACCAGCTCGCTGGCGGGCACGCGCCCGGCGTGAGTGCTGACGTTCATCGCGGCCAGCACATGGCCCGCTGAGTCGTATACCGGCACGGCCAGCGAGCGCAGGCCTTGCTCAAGCTCCTGATCGACCAGACACCAGCCCTGCTGACGCACCTGCTGCAGGCACTCCCAGAGCGCATCCGGGGTATGCAGGGTGCGGCTGGTCTTGGCCTGCAGGTCGGCGTGATTGAGGTAGTCGTGCAGGCTGTCGTCGTCCAGCGCGGCGAGCAGAACCCGCCCCATGGAGGTGCAGTAGGCCGGCAGGCGACTGCCGACACTCAAGTCCACCGAGATCAGCCGCTGCGGAATCGCCGAGCGGGCGATATACAGCACCTGCTCACCTTCCAGGGTGGCCAGGTTGCAGGCCTCGTGCAGCTGCTCGCTGATGCGGTCCAGATAGGGCTGCGCCGAAACCGCCAAAGGCGTTGAAGACAGATAGGCATGGCCGAGGGTCAGCACCTTGGGCAACAGCGAATAGGTGCGCCCGTCGGTGGTCGCGTAGCCCAGCTGCATCAGGGTATACAGGCAACGGCGCACGGCGGCGCGGGGGATCTCGGTGCGGTGGCTGATCTGCGCAATGGTCAGGTGGCGCTTGCGCTCCTGAAAGGCATTGATCACCGCCAGGCCCCGGGCCAGGGAGGACATAAAGTTGGGATCGCCCGTGAACTCCTCGATACGCTTGGCCGGCGACACATAGGGCGGCGGTGCCAGGGTGGACAGCGGCGGACGATTTTCGCTCATGGGGCCTCCAGGGCAAGGGGACAGCGCCAGGCGATTATCGAACTGGTGCGCGATAATCGCAAACGCTGTTAGCGCCTGGCTCTGGCTCAGATGTGGCTGCGAACTGATGGAGGCCAGCTATACCCTACCCGCTTGATAACTAAGCGCCGGCTGAATGCGGTAAGGCTTAGCCGCATGTGGAGGCCGCTGTAACAGCACTGACCGTTCAGCTGGGTAAAGGCGGATTTGCGGACTTTTTTGAAATAGATGCCATGACAGGCGGCCCTCCAGATACTAAGAAGGATTCCGCCGCCCACATCGCGTGGTACAAAACGGTACCAGCAGACTCACTCTGACTGGCCCAGCACTGCGCCATTGCGGCTACAGCGTTTACAACGTATCGCTGACCGGACATCGATTCCAGTGCGTTTTAGACACTTAACCAGCCCGAAACAAAAAAGCCCCCGAAACTCTAGGAGCTTCAGGGGCTAGGCTTGCTATATGGCAGAAAGATCGGGATTTGAACCCGCCTGTGAGCCTTTCAGTGCGTGCCAAACCCGCTCAATTCTGGGCTTCCGCCCTCCTCACATGCTCGTTTCTGCTCAATTCGGCACAGTGATTTCGACACTCAGCCTGCACGCAGTTCGTTGATCAACTCTGGATGGCGCCCCAGGATCTTGAACAACTGTACCAAAGGTTGAGGGGCTTCCGTGCTGCCACGCTCGTAACGAGAAAACGCATTAGGTCCGCCGCCGAACAACTCGGCAGCCTCGCGTTGGCTCAAGTGCAATTGCTTGCGCACACTGCGAATCAACTCCTGATTGCCGCCCTGGGCGTTAACCTGTTGGCGGAACTCATTCATGGCGCGCATAACACGCTCGCTTTCAGCAGGCCCAGTCAGGGACTCGCCGCACGCATCGCACCAGTCAGCCGTTACGGCAGTAATCTGGGTGGTTTGCCCCTTGTAGGTGAAGGGCATATCGCGGGTCTCGTGAACCAGTTCCGCCCCGCCGCATACTGGACATTTCATGGTCACTTCTCCTTAAAGGAAACGATCAGCAAATCGGCCACCAGCGTGAACTTTAGGTACACCTGCCCAAATTCGGTTTCGGGCCGGTAAACGTCCTGCCAGTTCGTATGATCTGCATAGGTTGTCATACTCTTGAGAAAATCGCGGCTGCTCAAGGCATCGATCACGGCCAGCATATCGGCCACCTCCATGCCCATCTCAGCGCCCCCTTCAAGGGCCACGCGAGTGAAGCGATAACGCTGCTCGGCTACGGCCTGCTTCACCAGCTCCAGCTTGAAATGGGGTTTGCGTTTTTCCATGCGGCACAAAATAACCTTTTAGGTTAATTTCTTCAAGGCGGTTTTACATGGAAAATGACGTACGTACGCAACTGCGCGACCAGCTTCTCTCGGGGGCTGCATCCAGCCCCACGGTGCCGGTTGATCGTCAATATTTTGCAAGCCTTCGCCGCCGGGTACAGCAGGCCAAGCCCGCCGCAAGGCCTACCCCATCGGGCTAAAACTGCTCGCCGCCGAGCAATAGCGCTGCTTCATACGGTCACTATGATCCTTGCGATCATTGTCGTAGCGCGCTCGCCATGTTCTGCATTCTTCGTGGTAGTGCTGTTTGGCGGCTTTACGGCATTCGCGATAGTCGATTGAACCTTTGCGGTGGTTGGCGCAGACGCTGCTGCTGTCGATGTAGTTATTAACGGCTACCCACTCAGCCAGGTAGTTCGTGCCGCCATTCCAGCCTTTGATCCACTTTGAGGTGCGCTCTCGCCTTACGGTGTTCGTCTTTCTTTCGGGACTGGTGTTGGCAGATGTCTGATTTCATGAGCTTTTCCTTGCTGCTAGCCAATGGTCAGCAAATAAATCTGTCCCCTTTATCCTCTCTAGCAAAATTTGGAAAGCTCGCCTGCGAAGCATGCGGCTTCGACTTTCAAACGCGTTACGGTAACGCCGGGGCCGGCCTGATTGATGTTCACCACGTTCGCCAGCTTCACACCCTGCAGCTAGATCAAAAAACCCACCTGGATGACCTGGCCTGCTGTGTGCGAACTGCCACCGAGTCGTCCACGCTACACGCCATTGGCTGAGCCTTGAAGATCTCAAAAAGACACTTGAGAATGGTCAAAAGCATGTATAAATTTTCAGTATTCGTGCTCGATCTTTCACGACCAAACCGTTAGAATGAGCTCCGCCAGGAGACCATTACCATGCAAGACATTGACGCCGTTGACCTTTTCTGTGGTGCTGGCGGGCTGACCGCAGGCCTGCTTAAGACCGGTATTAGCGTACGTGCCGGCTACGACATTGATCTCAATTGCGAATATGCCTACAAGACGAACAACGGCGCGGAATTCATCGCTGAAAGCGTCGCCCTTGTTAAGGCCGATGACGTTGCGGCCTGGTATCGCCCAAATCGCCTCAAGCTACTGGCAGGCTGCGCCCCATGCCAGCCGTTTTCAAGCTACAACCAAGGCCGTGACACCACCACAGATGTTAAGTGGCCCCTGCTCTACTCCTTTGAAAAACTGATCAAAAGCATCAAGCCTGAGCTTGTCACCATGGAGAACGTTCCGGATGTGACTAAGCACCAGGTCTACAATGATTTTGTTAAAGGGCTTGAGGACGAGGGCTACCACATCTGGGCAGATACAATTCGCTGCATTGACTACGGCCTTCCTCAGCATCGCCGCCGTCACGTGCTGCTCGCCTCCAAGCTTGGCCCAATTACCATGATTCCCAAGACTCACAGCAAACCTGTGACCGTCAAAGAGGCAATTGGCAACCTTCCGAAGTTAGCGGCCGGAGAATGCGACCCTAAAGACCCGCTGCATCGAGCAGCAACCCTAACGCCGATCAACCTACAGCGCATCATGCTGTCGGAGCCAGGTGGCACATGGAAAGATTGGCCAGAGCACTTGCGCGCTGACTGCCATCGCAAAGCCAGCGGTAAAACCTACCCAAGTGTTTACGGCCGCATGCGCCATGACGAGCCAGGCCCCACCATGACAACTCTTTGCTATGGTTTTGGTAACGGCCGTTTTGGTCATTACGACACGACCCAAGCTCGAGCAATCTCGTTACGCGAAGCAGCAACGCTGCAATCGTTTCCAAAGAATTACAAGTTCATGCCTCCAGATAAAATCACCTTCAAAGCAGTCGGCCGCATGATTGGTAATGCAGTACCTGTCCGCCTAGGTGAAATTATCGGTCTCAGCATTCAAAGCCATCTTAAGGAGCTGGAGCAAAATACTGACTCCTGAATAGCTCCTTAATTAGACAGCTGCATACTTCCTTTGTCTAAGGTAGAAAGAAACAGACCACAACACTGATCTTAAATATACTGTTGTCTGATATTTAACCTTAGACAAATATTCCGGAGAAGTATCCTGTCCGCACTGCTCAAAAGAAAGCCTACCATGCGCCAGGGCATTCCTCTTATCCCTCAAGTCCTTTAATTGACGCAGTATCGGCCTTCCACTTAGATTAGGATCTGCAGTTTGGAAGCCATACCTCTTAGCTGTAGACTTTATTTCACCACAATCTACATTTCCGGAAAAAATCTTCTCTCTATCGTACCCCAATCGAGCCATAGCAACTTCAATGGGATGTATTCGTCCATCTATAGCTACGCCATGATTATCTTTAATAGCTCGCTTGAAGTGACTAAGAGCGACATTCTGAAGGCTTACACTTAACTGATCAAACCCTAGATTATCACTATCCACTGCTTTATGTATTGCATCTATAGCGTTGGTCATCGTAGCCTCGACCAAGTTATATAGTAGAAGATAGGTATTGGCCCTTAGCGTCTTAGTCAACTCCCTGGAAAGCTCCCCACCCTCAATTGACTGCATCACACCGTCAACTTCTCCAGCCAACGTAACTGATCGATTATTAGCGATCATCTCTACAAACTCGGTATACCTGCTAACCTCTGCACAACGCTGCCGAAAAAGATCATATAACTCAACAACGAGCACTTCACTGTTGGTCATACTCAACCTCTCGGCCAAGCAGGTTATCCCTTACGAAGTGAATGCGATTGAGCACCTTCGGCCTGGAGTTACTTGCATCTGAACGCGTGAGCACTTTGAACTCTTCGCTTGCGAGCCAGCCCATCGAAGCAGGTACGAGCCCAGGAATCTCTTGCTGAGCTAATGCCACCCCTACAGAAATTGATTCGAAGCGAATACGAGGTACAGATGAGTTATTCGGCGCTTTCTTGAACCCATTAGTAAAGAAACGCTGAACAAAGTTGAGCATATTTTCGAAGACCGCGCGCAAACCTTCCTTATCGAAACCCTTCTTATTCATGCGATCAAGATATTCGTCTAAGAATTCGTCGACACGCTTATTAAATTCTTTATAACGATGAAAATAGGCATAGAACCTCAACACCATTTCTTCATAATCACGGTGGTTTATCCGCACGTCGCTGATAGGGCAAAGCTGCCTAAAACGCAAATCAGCAGCTACTTCACGAATGAAATCCGTGAACTGACCATCTTGAGAGCCAAACCGCTGCTCCATATCTTTTAGCTTTGTACCACCTGTATTGAGTCGATCGAATAGCTGACGACGCGCCTCCTCATCGACCTCCATCAATTCAATCATCCGCATGGTCTTTCGTCTAAATCTAAGCTGACGGGAGACAGGAAAGTCTTTAAAGTGAAAGCCATTCAACATAGGCAGCATCTTCAAGTCATCTAGCTTGAACTCATTACTTAAAAACCTAACCAAGGTCCTTATACGCTGAGAACCGTCAACAATCTCTAAACGACCTTCATTCTCCCCTGTATGCACATCCGCCACATACAAATAGGGGATAGGAAGATTCAAAAGGATTGATTCAATAAATCGCCCCTGCTGCTCTTCACTCCAAACAAGCTCCCTCTGGTAATCCGGAATAAAAAGCTCTGCCTTATCCGTCTCTTCCAGCTTGTCCAAATACTTAGATACAATTACCTCAATCGGGTATTCTCGTATATCAAAATCTGTTTCTTTCTGCCGCTCAATTATTTGTTTTTCAGCGGCCAGCTTTTGATCATCACCTATAAGTGCGAACATTTCGCTTTGCTTAGCCATACACTCCCTCTTATTTGCTCAACACTTCAAAATCTTATTAGCAATTAGACTTTTCTTGCGAAAACTTAACGGGTATACCAGCATCTAACCACTTCTTTCGTGATCGCTATCACGCGTGTTAATTGGGCAACTCTGAATCAGCTTCTTCGTATTTTGACGATACATGGCCTTTGGCGGGGTCTACATCCCTTTCCAAAGCCATAGCTCGTATTGAGGGAAGGCTCTCCGCAGCTCTTCCAAACCCTCAATCCGAGTCTTCACCTTCCGATTGGTTGCCACAGTCTGCCACCGCTGGCGCTCCTTGATCGTTGTGGTTTCAGCGAACCTTGTCGCACCGAGGTGCCTTACAAGATTTCTGAGCCTCTCTTCGAATCATTCCAAAAAACTAATCGCGCGCTGTGTAAATCCACACGAATAGTGACGGAACGAGCATGGAACTGGAAGAGCTGGAACCGTCGAATCCTGGGCGGATCGCAACGGCCTTACCTACGGCACTGCACGCGCCTGGGCCATAAAAGGCGTAGTGCCTACCGTAAAGCTCGGCAAACACCGCATACCACCTTGGCCATGACCATGCGCTATCCACACCTTGCATCCGATCACCTGCAAGATGCCGTCAAGCTAGGCCCAGCTAGCGATCATCAGCGCTTTCTCAGCATCATCACACCTCAGCCATAACCGATGACCTGTGCTTTCCTATGCGGCGTGCATTGTTTAGCATGCATACAACGTATATACGTTGTAGATACGAATTTACTTAGAGGTGTCGCACCATGGCCAAAGAAGCCGTTTTCAATTTGAAGTTGGAGCCCGAGCTACGCGAAGGATTTATGGCAGCCGCAAAAGCCGCACACCTGCCGGCCTCTCAAGTGATGCGTGACCTTATGCGCGATTTCATCCGCCAGCAGCAACAGGCCAAAGAGCATGATGAGTTCGTGCAACGCAAGGTTGCTGTAGCCAGGGCATCGCTCGAGACTGGCCGTGGTCGATCGAATGATGATGTAGAAGCAGAATTCGCCACTCGCCGTGCTAAGGCTCAAGGCAACGAATGAAGGTTATTTGGACACCCGAGGCTTTGCAGGATCGTCTGGATATCTGGGAATACATCGCCGCCGATAACCCTGTCGCTGCCGTGCATATGGATGAACTATTCAGCGCGGCTGCGTCCACCCTTGCTGACTTTCCGCAAAGAGGGCGACTGGGAACGGTTGCCGGCACCCGCGAGCTGATACCTCACGAGAACTACCGCCTGATCTATCAGACCGAGAGTGACGCGGTCTGGATTCTTGCCCTGGTGCACGTCGCCAGAATGTGGCCTCCGCTCCAAAGCTAACCCTACCCCCGCTTTCGACACTTCTTCGACACTTGCCCAGCCTGAAACGAAAAAGCCCCCGAAACTCTATAAGTTTCGGGGGCTTCGGTACTTCGATATGGCGGGAAGATAGGGATTTGAACCCTAGGTGCTATCGCTAACACAACGGATTTCGAATCCGTCCCGTTCGGCCACTCCGGCATCTTCCCGTGGCGGCGCGCATGATAGCAGCTGAATGGCTTTTGGCGAACCCCCGTTTTTAAATTTTTCACATGCTTTCAGATGCTTGCGCTCAAAAGCCGTAATCAGGGGTTAAGCCTGGGTGACAGGGACCTGAGCCAGCGCCCACAAAAAGGGGCACCGCAGTGCCCCTCTGTGTCGCTGTGACAGCGGTTTAAAGCGGGTTAGACGGTCAGGCGGGTCAGGGCTTCGCGGTATTTGTCGGCGGTTTTCTGCGCGACGTCGGCGGGCACTGTCGGGGCCGGGGACTGTTTGTCCCAGCCGGTGGATTCCAGCCAGTCGCGTACGAACTGCTTGTCGAAGCTCGGCGGGTTCTGCCCTTCGACGTAGCTGTCGGCGGGCCAGAAGCGGCTGGAGTCGGGGGTCAGCACTTCGTCCATCAGGGTCAGGGTGCCGTTTTCATCCAGGCCGAATTCGAACTTGGTGTCGGCGATGATGATGCCGCGGGTGGCGGCGTATTCGACCGCGGCGCTGTACAGGGCGATGGCGGTATCACGCACCTTGGCCGCCAGCTCGGCACCGATGATGGCTTCGCACTGGGCGAAGGAGATGTTCTCGTCGTGGTCGCCGACGGCGGCCTTGGTCGAGGGGGTGAAGATCGGCTGGGCCAGCTTGGAGGCTTCTTTCAGGCCGGCCGGCAGGGCGATGCCGCAGACGGTGCCGCTCTTCTGATATTCCTTCCAGCCGGAACCGACGATATAGCCGCGCACGATGGCTTCCACGGCCACCGGCTTGAGGCGTTTGGCGACGACTGCACGGCCCTCGACCAGGGGCAGTTCGGCGGCCGGCACCACGTCTTCGACCTTATCCCCGGTAAAGTGGTTGGGCACCAGGCCGGCCAGCTTGTCGAACCAGAAATTGGAGATGGCGGTGAGGATCTTGCCCTTTTCCGGAATAGGCTCGTTGAGGATCACGTCGAAGGCCGAAAGACGGTCGGTGGCGACCATCAGCATACGCTTGTCATCGATTTCGTAGAGGTCGCGAACTTTGCCCGAGTAGATCTTCTTCAGGCTGAGGGTCGAGGCTGTGGTCATATCGAGGTTTCCGCCTATAGCGTGAAAGTCGCGTAGCGACGCCATCCTTGTGCCCTTCCCCCGGGGAGAAGGTGGCACGTTGCGCCGGGTAAGGGCAGCGGACGCACCGCGACGGCTTGCATGGGTCTGGCTGCCATTGCTGGCGGGCCCGTTGGTAAACGAAACAGGCGAAACCCACTGGGTTTCGCCTATCGGTATTGCAGGTACGGCGCGAACCTGGCGTTAGCCGAGGTTGTCCTGGATCAGGGTCAGCACGCGGCGCGCGACATCAGCCGGGGCCACGGTATCGATGTCCTTGTCCACGGTCACCTGCACGCTCTCGCCAACGGCGGTCAGGCGTACCTGATAGCGCTCGGCGCGGGCGTCGACCTCTTCCTTGCTCGGCGCGCTGCCGAACACCTTGCCGAAGAAGCCCGGCTCCTGGTCCTTCTTCTGAGCACCTTCGGCCAGGTTGACGTAATACACACCCAGGCTGCGGTTGATATCGTCGATGCGGATATCGGCCATTTCCAGGGAGCGGCCCACGCCCGACCAGGCGCGGTCGAAGTCGGCACCCAGGCTCAGCAGCGGGTTGCCGTTGCCGTCTTCGCTCAGGCTGACACGGCTCGGCGCATCGAAATCGCGGGCGGCCAGCAGAGACACCGAACCGCCCTGCTCGGCGCTACGCGCCAGGGCGACCAGCATTTCGTCGAGCAGCGCGGCATCCAGGCTGGGGTTGCTGCTGCGGTTGGTAAAGGCGACATCGGCCGTGCTACCGGCTGGACGCTCGGCGCTGACCACGAAGATTTCGCTGGTATTGCGCTGCACGCCTGGCTCGATGCGCACCCGCACGCGGGTTTCGGCATCCGGAGCAACGCCGGAAACACGGCTGCTCAGGCGACGCGCCATGGACGCGGACAGGGCATCGAAACGCTGCCAGGCGGTGCTGAACTCGCCGGTCTGCGGGCGATCTTCGCTGATCTGGAAGCCGTTGTCGGCAAAGAACTGACGCGCCACCGGCCAGACTTCGGCCGGTACGCGCTGGGCAACAACCCAGCGCGACTCGCCGCTTTTCTGCAGGCTGAACTCGCTGGCATCGGCCAGCACAGCCAGGGGCTGGGGCCGCGGTACTTCAAATTCGCCAACCACGGTGCTGCTAGCAACCTGTTGCGGTACGGGCAGCAGGGGGTCGAGGCGCTTGGTTTCGACATTGGCTGGCAGTTGCATCGGTGCCGTCTGACGGGCGTCTAGGTAGTCGCTACCGCGATCGCGGAAGTAGCCGTTTTCGCCATAGATCCAGCCACAACCGCTGGCACTGCCAATGATCAGGGCCAGTGCTGAAAGTCCGGTGAGTCGCTTCATGCGTAGTAATTCCTCAATTAAACCAATACGCCGGACTGGCGCAGGGCCTGACGCAGCGGTTCATGACAACGTGGGCTGAGCCAGGTCAGTGGCAGACGGATACCGTCCGGCATCAAACCCATTTCGTGCAGAGCCCATTTCACCGGAATCGGGTTGGATTCAATAAACAGTGCCTTGTGCAGGGGCATCAGGCGGTCGTTGATGGCGCGGGCAATCGCCGCTTCGCCACGCATGGCCGCGGCGCACAGGTCGCTCATGGCGCGCGGGGCGACGTTGGCGGTTACCGAGATATTGCCCTTGCCGCCCATCAGCATCAGCTCGACGGCGGTTGCGTCATCGCCGGAGTAGACGAAGAAGTCCTTGCTTACGCGGTCCAGTACCTCCTGGCCGCGCTGCAGGTCGCCGGTGGCTTCCTTGATACCGATAATGTTGTCGATCTTCGACAGACGCTCGACGGTCTCGGGCAGCATGTCGCACACGGTACGACCCGGCACGTTGTAGAGAATCTGCGGGATGGCCACCGACTCGGCGATATGGCGGAAGTGCAGGTACAGGCCTTCCTGGGTCGGCTTGTTGTAATACGGGGTGACCAGCAGGCAGGCGTCGGCACCAACCTCCTTGGCGGCCTGGGTCCACTCGACGGCTTCGCGGGTGCAATTGGCACCCGTGCCGGCAATCACCGGGATACGGCCGTTGACCTGATCGACGACGCGACGGATGACTTCCAGATGCTCCGTGGCGAAATCCAGCGTCGGGGATTCACCCGTGGTACCGACCGCGACGATGGCGTTGGTGCCCTCTTGCAGGTGGAAATCCACCAGTTTGCTCAGGCTGTCCCAATCAAGACCACCTTGCGCATCCATGGGCGTAACCAGTGCCACCATACTGCCCGCAATCATGCAACCGCTCCTGCCGGAAAAAGAGAGCCGTAATGGTACTGGTGCCACCTGCCTTGTACAAGCGAAGTACTGCGGCCCGGCGCAAGCAATCTTTATTGGCAAAGCATCGTCTGCGGTGCCCGCGAGCATTCCCCTGAGCAGCGCTTTTCGCTACCCTTCAGCCTTTATTCGGCGCTGCTTGTAAAAGCCGACCGCCCATCGTTTTAGGAAGGCTGCATGTCCACCCCCCCAGTTCGCGAACAATTCCTCCTTATCAGCGCCCTCGGCCCCAACGCCATGGAGCTGACCAACGTACTCTGCCGTACCAGTCATGAAAATCGCTGCGCCGTGGTCAGCACCCGCTTGAGCCGCCATGGCGAGTTCAGCGCCCTGGTGCTGCAGATCTCCGGCAGCTGGGATGCCCTGGCGCGCCTGGAGGCAAGCTTGCCCGCCCTGGCCAAGAAGCACAGCTTCTCAGTCAACGTGATCCGCAGCGCGGCCTCCGAGATCCGCCCGCAGGCCCTGCCTTATGTGGCCTACGTCAGCTCGGCCTACCGCCCGGACATTCTCAACGAACTGTGCCAGTTCTTTATCGACCACCATGTCGAACTGGAAAACCTGACCTGCGACACCTACCAGGCTCCCCAGACCGGCGGCACCATGCTCAACGCCACCCTGACGGTGACCCTGCCGGCCGGCACCCAGATCAGCTGGCTGCGCGATCAGTTCCTGGATTTTGCCGATGCCTTGAACCTGGACGCCCTGATCGAACCCTGGCGCCCACAGACTCCTTGAGGATTGCCTTATGGCCGTAGCACTCGACACCCCGGTTGCCGATTTCCAGGCCCTGGCCACCAGCGGCCAGCAGGTGCAATTGTCTGCGCTGCAGGGCCAACAGGTGGTGATCTACTTCTACCCCAAGGACAGCACACCGGGCTGCACCACCGAAGGCCAGGGCTTTCGCGACCAGTACCCGGCCTTCCAGGCGGCCAACACCCTGGTATTCGGCGTATCGCGCGACAGCCTCAAGTCCCACGAGAACTTCAAGTGCAAACAGGCGTTTCCGTTTGAGCTGATCTCGGACAAGGACGAGACCCTGTGCCAGCTGTTCGATGTGATCAAGCTGAAGAAGCTCTACGGCAAGGAATACCTGGGGGTGGACCGCAGCACCTTCCTGATCGATAAAGCCGGCGTACTGCGCCAGGAATGGCGTGGCGTCAAAGTACCGGGCCATGTCGATGCCGTACTGGCCGCCGCCCAGGCGCTGAACAAGGCCTGAAGCTTCACGCAATAAAAGCCGGTCAACTGACCGGCTTTTTATTGCGCTATGTACCCGTTAACGGCTGCACGATTGTCCGGTTTACGCCGATTAGCCCCCTCGCCCCTCAGGGGGCGGCCGGCTAGGCGAGGGTTAGGGAGAGGAGCTGCGCCACCCAGACCTGCACAACTGGCGGTTTGCCCCCCGCTTCTTGAACCGTAGGATGGGTGATAACCCATCAATTGACTGATGGGTTATCACCCATCCTACGGCTCTGAGCGCAAAAAATGCCGCTTCCCTGGCAAGGGAGAAGCGGCATCCTTCTTACTGTGAACAGCACCAGGTCAACTGACCGGCTTTTTTGTGCCTGCTATTACCTACTCCGCCACCACCTGCTCGCGGCGCGGCCAGGCGTCGATCACTGCCTTGAACAGGGTGGCCAGGGGAATCGCGAAGAACACCCCCCAGAAGCCCCACAGGCCGCCGAACAGCAGCACTGCGCAGATAATGGCCACCGGGTGCAGGTTGACCGCCTCGGAGAACAGCAGCGGTACCAGCACGTTGCCGTCCAGCGCCTGGATAATGCCGTAGACCACCATCAGGTAGACGAACTGGTCGCTAAAGCCCCACTGGAACAAGCCGATCAGCGCCACCGGCACGGTCACCACCACCGCGCCGATATAAGGCACCACCACCGACAGACCGACCAGCAGGGCCAGCAACGCGGCGTAGTTGAGCTCCAGATAGGCGAAGGCAATATAGGTGACCACGCCACAGATGATGATTTCGATCACCTTGCCGCGGATATAGTTGGCGATCTGCTTGTTCATTTCCTGCGCCACCTGACTGATCAGGGTGCGCTCGCGGGGCAGATAACTGCGGAACCACTCACCGATCAGTTGCCGGTCCTTGAGGAAGAAGAACACCAGAATCGGCACCAGCACCAGGTAGATCATGATGCTGACCAGCATCGGCAGACTGGACAGCGAGAAGGACACCGCCCACTGGCCGAACTTGCCCACCTCGCCGCGCACCGACTCGATCAGCTGCAGCACCTGGGCATCGGTAATCAGGGTCGGATAACGCTCAGGCAGCAGCAGAAACAGCGACTGCCATTCGCCGAGCATGCGCGGCAGCTCGTTGAACAGGGTGCTCAGCTGCTGCCAGAGCAACGGCATCAACACCAGCAGAAACAGCCCGAGCATGCTCATAAACAAGGTGAACACCAGCCACACCGCGGCCACCTGGGGCAGGCGCAAGCGCTCGAAGGCATTGACCAGCCCCTGCATGAGAAATGCCAGAATCAGCCCGGTGAGCACCGGGGCCAGCATGCCGCCAAGGGTCAATACCGCGGCAAAGCCAAGAATCAGCAGCACCGCCAGCACCACCGCCTGCTCGTCCGAGAAGTAGCGATGCATCCAATCGCGTAGCACCTTAACCATCAGCATTCCTTAAATACGCAGCAAGCGGAGCATCCGCAGGCAGTCAGGCCTTACGCAGCCAGTAGCGATAAATGCCATTGTCGACTTCTTCGCGCAGCAGACTATGCCCTGCCAGGGTGGCGAAGGCACGGAAATCACGCTGCGAACCCGCATCCGTGGCTTCCACTTTAAGCACCGCTCCACTGGCCAGGCGGTTCAACTCCAGCTTGGCCTTGAGCAGCGGCAGTGGGCAGCTCAGGCCGCAGGCGTCCAACTGCGCATCGCAGTCCTCGGCCGGCCATTCAATATCGGTCATGTTCTACTCCTGGAAGAGGATAAGGATACCCAAGGCCGCACAGGCCTGGCCAGCGGAGCAACCGGGCGGCTACAGTAGCGGCTTTGTTCGACACGAGCTTTGTGCATGAATCTTCTGCGCCCTACCCTGCTGATGCTCACCTGCCTGCTGACGACGCCTGGCATGGCCAGCGACCTGCCATCGCTGGGCGACGCCAGTTCCTCCATGGTTTCCCCCCAGCAGGAGCACCAACTCGGCCGCGCCTGGCTAAGCCTGGTGCGTGGCCAGGTCAGCCAGCTGTCCGACCCGCAACTCAAGGACTTCGTCGAGACCAGCGTGTATCGCCTCAGCGAAACCAGCCAGCTGCAGGACCGCCGCCTCGAATTCGTGCTGCTTAACAGCCCGCAGATCAACGCCTTCGCCGCCCCGGGCGGCATTATCGGGGTTAATGGCGGGCTGTTTCTGTATGCCCAGACCGAAGCCGAATACGCCTCGGTCATGGCCCACGAACTGGCTCACCTGTCGCAACGCCACTTTGCCCGCGGCCTGGAAGCCCAGCAGCGCATGCAGATCCCGGTCATGGCCGGCATGCTCGCCGGCATAGTCGCGGCCGCAGCAGGCGCAGGCGATCTGGGCATTGCCGCCATCGCCTCGACCCAGGCGGCCGCCATGCAGGAGCAACGGCGCTTCTCCCGGCAGAATGAACAGGAAGCCGACCGCATCGGCCTGGTCAACCTGGAGAAAGCCGGTTTCGACCCGCGCGCCATGCCAAGCATGTTCGAACGCCTGATGCGCCAGTATCGCTACGACCGCAAGCCGCCGGAGTTCCTTCTCACCCACCCGGTCTCTGAATCGCGTATCGCCGACACCCGCAACCGTGCCGAGCAGTACACCGGCCAGGGCACCACCGATAGCGTGCGCTACCAGTTGATGCGTGCCCGCGTGCAACTGATCTATGAAGACACCACCGGCCTGGCCGCCAAGCGCTTTCGCAATATGCTCGATGAAAACCCCGAACTGGAGGCCGCGCGCTACGGCCTGGCCATCGCCCAGATCAAGGGCGGCCAGTACAAGCAGGCCCGCGAAACCCTGCAACAACTGCTGGCCAAGGCCCCGAGCGATGTGGTCTACAACCTGGCCCAGATCGAACTGGACATGGCCTCCAACCACCTGGGCGAGGCGCAGAGCCGCATCGAGCGCCTGCAGACCCTGTACCCGAGCAACTACCCGCTGAAACAGGCGCGTATCGACCTGCTGATGAAGCAGGGCCGCACCCAGGACGCCGAACGCGACCTGGACCTGCTGCTGAAGGACCGGAGCAAGGACCCGGACGTGTGGTATCAAGTCGCCGAAGTACGCGGCCTCAGTGGCAACACCATCGGCCTGCACCAGGCCCGCGCCGAGTTCTTCGCCCTGGTTGGCGACTACAACCAGGCCATCGAACAGCTGGATTTCGCCAAACGCCGCGCCGTCAACAACTTCCAGCTGGCCTCACGGATCGACGCCCGCCAGCGCGAGCTGATGGATGACAAGCGGATTATCGAACAGATGCTGCGCTAGACCGGAAACCCCTGGAACACCGCTCACCGAAAGTAGCCCGGATAAACCTTGGCGCAATCCGGGAAGGACGTAGGCCGTAGGATGGGCTACGCACTAGAAACGCAAAAGCCAGGCAAATGCCTGGCTTTTTTGTGTCGCACGCTTATGCGTTGCCGCTGAGCTTGAGCCGCGCCGCCTGGGTAAAGTCGAGCATGCGTTTGAGCGGTTTGATCGCCTTGGGGATCAGCGCCGGGTCGACGAAGACCTCGTTGCTGCCCTCGCGCAGGCACTCCAGGGTGCGCTGCAGGGTATTCATGGCCATCCACGGGCAATGGGCGCAACTGCGGCAGGCCGCGCCGTTACCGGCGGTGGGAGCGGCGACAAATTCCTTGTCGGGGCACAGCTGCTGCATCTTGTAGAAGATGCCCGCGTCGGTGGCGACGATAAAGGTCTTGTTCGGCAGACGCTGCGCAGCGGCAATCAGCTGGCTGGTGGAGCCCACAGCATCGGCCAGATCGATCACGGCCGTTGGCGACTCCGGGTGCACCAGCACCGCAGCATCCGGGTACAGCGCCTTCATATCCTCCAGCTGCCTAGCCTTGAACTCCTCGTGAACGATGCAGGCACCGTCCCACAGCAGCATGTCGGCCCCGGTCTTGTTCTGGATATAGCGGCCCAAATGCTGATCCGGTGCCCAGATAATGCTTTCGCCGTTGTCCATCAGGTGCTCGACGATTTCCACCGCGCAGCTGGAGGTCACCACCCAGTCGGCCCGCGCCTTTACCGCTGCCGAGGTGTTGGCGTAAACCACCACGGTGCGCTGCGGGTGCTGGTCGCAGAACGCGGCGAACTCTTCCACCGGACAACCAAGATCCAGCGAGCAGGTAGCTTCCAGCGTCGGCATCAGCACGCGCTTTTCCGGGTTGAGGATCTTCGCCGTCTCGCCCATAAATTTGACGCCCGCCACCAGCACGGTCTGCGCCGGATGGGCATTGCCGAAACGGGCCATCTCCAGGGAGTCGGAGACGCAACCGCCGGTTTCTTCGGCCAGGGCCTGCAGCACCGGGTCGCAGTAATAGTGCGCCACCAGCACGGCATTCTGCTTTTTCAGTTCGGCGGCAATCTCGGCCCGGTAAAAAGTTTCCTGCTCAGGCGTCAGCGGCTTGGGCTGCTTGGCGTCGAGGTGGGCTTGAACCAGAAGGCGTTCGGAAATCTGCGTCATGTCATCAGGCCCTGTGAAGGTCTATCAGCGCGGAACTCGAGTATACCCGCCAGCCGGGCGTACGCGCAGAGCCGGCGGGAATATGGGGTGCCAGGCAAGGGATCGGGATAAAAACTACAGATAAAAAAAAGCCTGAAAATTCTTTCAATCAGAACTTTCAGGCTTTCTCGACCTTCCGTAGAAGGGAATATGGTGGGTCGTGTGGGATTCGAACCTACGACCAATTGGTTAAAAGCCAACTGCTCTACCAACTGAGCTAACGACCCGACGCGAGGCGCATGATACTGATTTAATTCAGTAATTCAACACTTTGCGAAAGTTTTTTTAGAAATAACGGGTCGGGTCATCCAACCCGGCCGCAGCAAAACCTGCCGCACGCAGGCGGCAGCTGTCGCACTTGCCGCACGCGCGACCCTGGTCATCGGCCTGGTAGCAGGACACCGTCAGCGCGTAATCGACGCCATGACGCATACCGGCCTGAACGATTTCGGCCTTGCTCATATTCTGCAGTGGAGCCTGGATGCGAAAGCCCTGCCCTTCTACGCCGGCCTTGGTGGCCAGATTGGCCATGCGCTCGAAGGCCTCGATAAACTCGGGGCGGCAATCCGGGTAGCCGGAGTAATCCACGGCATTGACCCCGATAAAGATATCCCGCGCGCCCAGCACCTCGGCCCAGCCCAGGGCCAGGGAGAGAAACACGGTATTGCGTGCCGGCACATAGGTCACCGGAATGCCCTCACCCGGCGTCTCCGGCACCGCGATGCTGCTATCGGTCAACGCCGAGCCGCCGATACCATTGAGGTTGAGGCCGATCACCTTGTGCTCGACCACGCCCAGATGCCGGGCCACCTGCTCGGCGGCCTGCAGCTCGGCGCGATGACGCTGGCCGTAGTCGAAGCTCATGCTGTAACAGCTATAACCCTCGGCCTTGGCCAGGGCTACCACGGTGGCCGAATCGAGGCCGCCGGAGAGAAGAATCAGTGCTTTCTTGTCGCTCATATCAGTGTCCCGGCTCGTCATTCCAGAGAATCTTGTGCAGCTGCATCTGCAGGCGTACGGGCAGGTTGTCCGCCACTATCCAGTCCGCCAGGGAACGTGCATCCAGCTCATGGTGGCTGGGCGACATCAGCACCTCGCCGGCACGTTTGTCCAACTGATACTGGATCAGTTTGGTCACCGCCCAGTCGTAGTCTTCCCGGGAACAGATGACGAACTTGACCTGGTCGTTGGGCGTCAGCAACTCGATATTTTCATAACGGTTGCGCGCCACTTCGGCCGAGCCGGGGGTCTTCAGATCCAGCACCTTACTGACCCGCGGATCGACCGCCGACACATCCAGGGCACCGCTGGTCTCCAGGGACACCTCGTAACCGGCATCGCACAGGCGCTTGAGCAAGGGAATGCAGTTGGGCTGAGCCAGGGGCTCGCCACCGGTCACGCAGATATAGCGCGGCTTGTAACCGGCAATCTGCTTGACGATGGCGTCCAGCGACTGGATCTCGCCGCCACTGAAGGCATAGGCGGTGTCGCAATACTGGCAACGCAGGGGGCAGCCGGTCAGGCGAACGAACACAGTCGGCAAGCCGGCGGTGCGCGTTTCGCCCTGCAGCGAATAGAAAATTTCGGTAATGCGCAGGGTTACTTGCATATCAGCCACGGGCGTGACGGCTAGACAGGCCATCCGCCTCCGTTGCGGGAAAAGGGCCGCGAATTGTATACGAAAAAAATTCCGGGAGAAATTTTTAACGTCGCGCAGCGACGGCCCGAAGGGTGGCCGCCAGGGATGGCAGGCCATAAAAAACTGCCTGGAGCAGTTTTTAACGTTGCGCAGCAACGGCCCGCAGGGTGGCCGCCAGGGATGGCGGGCCATAAAAAACTGCCTGGAGCAGTTTCTAACGCCGCACAGCAACGGCCTTAGAGGTCGCTTATCGCGGGTAGCAGGTTCTAAAAATGACGACGTACCCGTTATGCGCTGCATACGGCTTTTGTAGGGTGGATGACGCCTTATCCATCCACCGCACACTCTGAGGGTCTGGGTGGATGAAAAAGCGTCACCCAGCCTTGCCTACAAGAGCGGCTGGACGGCATTAGCCGCGAGCATGGACTTCACGTGATAAAAGCTCGCGGGCAAGCCCGCTCCTACAAAAGCGCCCATTTCACGCAACAGGTTATGGGGACATAGCCATAAAAACGGCCTGGAGCAGTTTTTAACGTTGCGCAGCAACGGCCCGCAGGGTGGCCGCCAGGGATGGCGGGCATAAAAAACCCGCGCAAGGCGCGGGTTCTTTGATCCGGCATCCGGCCTTTACGGCAGACGCTGCAAGTCGCGCTGGGCCAACTGCGCCGCCGAGCTGCCCGGGTACTGCGCAATCACCTGCTGCAGAATCCCCTTGGCCTTGCCGGTGTTACCCAGGCGCTGCTCGACATCGGCAAGCTTGAACAGCGAGTCCGGCACCTTGGCGTGGCTCGGGTAGGTCTGGCTGACTTGGGCAAAGGCCTGTCCGGCACCCTGCAAATTGCCCTGGGCCAGATTCACCTCGCCCAACCAGTACTGGGCATTGCCCGCGTACTGGCTATCTGGGTACTTGCGCAAGAAGGCGCTGAAGGCCTGATTGGCCTTGTCGAAGTCCTTGGCCTTGATCAGGTCGAAGGCGGCCTCATAGAACAGTTTTTCCTTGGCCGGATCGGCCGGCTCACTGCCGGCCGAGGCCTGCTGACCCGCTGGCGGGGTCGGCGTACCGCTGGCATCGATAGCGCCAGCAGCTGAAGAATTCTGATTGGTCGCGGCACCTGTTGCACCGCCACGCATACGTCCATCAAGGTCCTGGTAACGCTCCAGACTTTCCTGTTTCAGGCGCTGGATTTCATTCTGCTGCTCTTCAAGCAGGCCGCGCAGCTGCGCGATCTCCTGTTGCATCTGCTGCAACTGGTTGAACAGCATGCCCTGCGCCGAAACAGGGGCCGCAGCCCCTGCATCGGCGTAGGTGCCGGACGTACCATAACCAGCAGGGGGATAACTACTGCTGCCGTAACCGGCATTGTTATCCACCACGGGAATCTCAGCCAAGGCCGCGAACGGCAGGCTGAGCGCTATAACGGTCATGACACGGCGGCAAATACGCATATCGAATTACTTACGCAGTTCGACGCGGCGATTCTGAGCCCAGGAGGACTCGTCGTTGCCAGTAGCGATTGCACGCTCTTCACCGTAGGAAACCAGTTCCAGCTGAGCCGGGGAAACACCCTGCAGCACCAGGTAGCGCTGTACGGCCTTGGAGCGACGCTCGCCCAGAGCCATGTTGTACTCACGGGTACCGCGCTCGTCAGCGTGGCCTTCCAGAACGACGCGAGCGCCATTGCCTTGCAGGTCTTTGGCGTGAACGTCCAGAGCGCGCATGGCTTCTGGCTTCAGGTCAGAGCTGTCGTATTCGAAGTAGAAGGTGGTGATAGCGCGCAGAGCAGCTTCTTCGCTCAGGCTGCCATCAACAGCGCCAGTGTTGGCACCGTAACCAGCGTTAGGATCGGTAGCGCCTTCGCCAGCAGCGTCGCCGCCTTTGGAGGAACAACCTACAGCCACAGCGAGAGCCAAGCTCAGTGCAGCAAACTTACCAAATTTCAGCATTTCCATCATGTAACTCCTAATGAACCCCAGTGTGTTAAGCAGTTTGTAGCAATAAAACGGTGTAGCGCCGCATCAGTTCAGGTAAGGGGACCAAGAAGGCTCTCGAACTTCGCCTTGAGCGGTAGGCAGAGGGAGCCTTACGCGACCATTAGTGGACGCCAACATCAAGACTCCCCGACCCTGCTGGCGGGTCGCGTAGATTAGCATGCCGCCATTGGGCGCAACAGTAGGCGACTCATCCAGACTGGTGTCGGAAAGAATGCGCAAATTGCCGCGCTGCAGATCCATCGCAGCGACCTTGAACACGGTGTAACCATCCTGGCGGTGAATCATGACCAGGGTCTTTTCATCGGCGGACAGCTTGGGGTTGGCGTTGTAGTTGCCTACAAAAGTCACCCGCTCAGCGGCACCGCTGTTGATATTGGTTTTGTATATCTGTGGTTTGCCGGAACGATCCGAGGTGAAGTAGATGGTTTGCCCATCCTTGCCCCAGAACGGCTCGGTATCGATCGAGCCCTGATTGGTTACCCGGCGCAGCTGACGGCTGCCCATATCCATCACATAAATTTCCGGATTGCCGTCCTTGGACAGCACAAACGCCAGGCGATTGCCGTCCGGCGACCAGGCCGGTGCGCCGTTCAGGCCTTCAAAATTGGTGACCTGCTCGCGGCGACCGGTATCGATATGCTGAACGAAGACGCGCGGACGCTTCTGCTCGAACGATACATAGGCAATACGCCGACCATCGGGAGCAAAGGATGGCGACAGAATCGGCTCGCGCGACTGCAGCAGGGTCACCGCACGAGCACCGTCGTAGTCGGAGCGCTGCAGGGTGTAGCGCGTGTTATTGACCGAAAAGCGCTCGGCCGTCACGTACAGCAGACGGGTGGAGAACGCGCCCTTGACCCCGGTCAACTTCTCGAACGACTGGTCGGCGATATGGTGGGCCATGTCGCGCAGTTGATCGACGGCACCGCCCACGCTACCGGCCAGCACCTGCTGCTGGGTGGTCACGTTGAACAGAGCAAACTGGATCTGCAGACGACCGGCGTTCGGCACGATATTACCCACCATCACATACTGGGCCCCCAGGGCCTGCCAGTCGCGGTAGATAACTTCGCTGGCCTGGGACGGCAGGCTGATCATGTTCTGCCGCGGGATGGGCTCGAACACGCCGGAATTGCGCAGGTCCTTGCCGATGATGTCGGCCATGTCCTCGGGCAGTATATTGCCACCCTGCCAGCCAAACGGCACTACGGCGATGGGTGTCGCACGATCGGTACCACTGCTGATCACCAAAGGATCAGCCGCCTGCACAGTGCCGACCATCAGGGTCAGGCCTAGCAGAACGATACGCATCAGGGTATTCACAGACCTAAATCCTCCGGTTTGAAGACAGCGCGACGCTGCCGGTAGAGCCGATCAAAAGTGGCACGATCCAGCTGTTGCATTTCCGCGATGCGCCCAACATTGCGCACCGCCTGTACCGCTGAACTATCGAATGGGCCATCGCCGCTGGAGCGGGTCACGCTGGCATTGATAATGGTGCCATCGGGCAGCATCTCTATCAGCACTTCTACGCTCATGCCATTACGCGCAGATGGCGGACGTCGCCACTGCTCGCTGACCAGTTTTACGATCAGATCATCCAGGCTGCCTGCCACCTGGTCGCCATGGGTTTCGGCCAGCGCCTGCTGGCGGCCCACATCATCAGACAGCAATTCGGCCAGGGCCGCAGCCTTCTTGTCTTCTGTGGCTTTACGCTGGGCGGCCTCGGAAGTCTTTTTCTTGGCGTCATCGGCGGCTTTTTTCTTCGCAGCCTCTGCAGCCGCTTTCTTCTTGGCCTCTTCGGCGGCCTTTTTCTTGGCATCCTCAGCGGCTTTTTTCTTTGCTGCCTCATCCGCCGCCTTTTTCTTGGCGACGGCGGCCAGCTTCTTTTGCTCGGCAGCCTTGGCCGCCTCATCCGTTTTCTTCGCCGCTTCGGCCTTTCGAGCCTCTTCGGCCTTCTTTTGTTCCGCAGCCTTGGCCGCTACCTGCTGCTTTTCCTGCTCAGCCTTCTTCTGCTCGAGCTGCTCGGTTTCGTAGAGCGGCGCAGTGGTTTTCTTGGTTTCGCCGGCAATTTTCTGATTGGTCTGGGTGGTCGCCTGGCTTTGCGATTGCAGCTTGTACAGGGTTGCCTGCACCACTGGCCGAGCGGGCGGCAAATCCGGGGCAAAGGCGAAGCTGACGAACAGCATGGCAAACATGATGACGTGCAGGCCCACAGCCCAGACGACGGGCCAGAACAGATTTTCCGAAGGCGACGGCTCGCGCTGGTATTGCATCAGGGGGCCTCGGTAATCAGCCCGACGTTACCCACGTCGGCCTGCTGCAGACCACCCATGGCCGCCATCACCGTGCCGTAATCGACCGACTTGTCGCCGCGCACGAACACCTGCACCTGCTTACCCGTGGCACGGCTCTGGTTGATGATCGCGGTGACGGCGCGGGTCATTTCATCCAGGGTCATGGCCTGGTCCTGCACCGTATCGACATCGACCTCGGTGCCCATATTCCAGAAATAGGTCTTGTCGGCCTTGATCGAGATGGTCAGCACCTGGGCGTTATTGTCCTGCGGCAAGGCTTCACTGCTGACTTGCGGCAGATCGACCTTGACCCCTTGGTTGAGCATGGGCGCGGTCACCATAAAGATCACCAGCAGCACCAACATCACGTCGATGTAGGGCACCACGTTCATCTCGGCGACGGGCTTGCGTCTGTTGCGAATTCTGGCCATGGCTTGAGAAACCTGTATTGAGAATGCCTAAGGCTTAGTCGTCGCTGGTGTGCACTTTGCGGTGCAGGATCGCCTGGAACTCGTCGGCGAAGGTGTAGTAACGGCCAATCAGCATCTCGCCGCGGGAGGCAAAACGGTTGTAGGCGATAACCGCAGGAATGGCGGCGAACAGGCCGATGGCGGTGGCGATCAGCGCTTCGGCGATACCCGGAGCCACGGTGGCCAGGGTCGCTTGCTGCACCTGAGCCAGGCCGCGGAAGGAGTTCATGATCCCCCACACGGTACCGAACAGGCCGATATAGGGGCTGGTGGAACCAACGGTGGCGAGGAACGGCAGGCTCTGCTCGAGCTTCTCTTCTTCGCGCGAGATGGCTACACGCATGGCGCGCGCCACGGCATCCATCACCGCATCCGGGTCAACCCCCGCCTGCTGACGCAGACGCGAGAATTCCTTGAAGCCGGCGCGGAAGATCTGCTCCAGACCGGAATCCGGGTCCGGGTTGCTACCGGCCTGGCGGTAAAGCTTGGACAGGTCGATACCCGACCAGAAACGCTCTTCGAAGTTATCCAGAGCACGCTTGGCCGCGCGCAGCAGCGCGGTACGCTGGAAAATCATGATCCAGGACGTGACCGATGCGGCCACCAGCGTCAGCATTACCAGTTGTACTACCAGGCTGGCGTTGCTGATCAGACTCCACATCGACATGTGGTCAACGGCGTTGGCTTCCACGCTTACTCTCCTGCTTTAGATGTACCCGCGCCGCTCTGCTCGGCAAAGGCCGCACGCAGAGCTGGGGGAATGGCCCGGGGTTTCAAATTGTCGGCGCTCACACAGGCCACCAAAAACTGCCCTTCACAGAGCAGCACATCGTCTTGCACTCGCCTGACCTGTTGACGAAAACGCAGGCTGGCGCGGTTCAACTCCACCACTTCGGCACTTACCAGCAGCTCATCGTCCAGACGTGCCGGGGCGTGATAACGCGCCTCGGCCGAATGCACGACAAATAACAGGCCCTCACCTGCCAGAGCCGACTGGAGAAAACCCAGATCGCGCAGGCGTTCGGTGCGAGCCCGTTCCATAAACTTGAGGTAATTGACGTAGTAGACGATGCCGCCGGCATCGGTGTCTTCGTAGTAAACCCGACAACGATGGGCGAAAGACTGAACTCCGTTTTCTGCGCGCATACTCTAGTGCTAGCTCCTGCTCTTGCCAATCGTCTTGATCAAGTATTTTTTCCTACTCATCGTCGCCGCCAAACAGATCGGCTGTGGGCAGCTCACCCATGCGCTTGGGCACATTCAGGCCGAAATGCAGATAGGCGTGACGAGTGACCACGCGCCCACGGGGGGTGCGCATGATATAGCCCTGCTGAATCAGGTAGGGTTCCAGCACATCTTCGATGGTATGCCGCTCTTCGCTGATGGCCGCCGCCAGGCTGTCGACCCCCACGGGCCCGCCATCGAACTTCTCGATCATGGTCAGCAGCAGACGCCGATCCTGATGATCGAAGCCACGCTCATCGACATCCAGCAGGTTCAGCGCCAGATCGGCAATCTGCCGAGTAATATCGCCCTGCCCGCGCACTTCGGCGAAGTCGCGCACCCGGCGCAGCAGACGGTTGGCGATACGCGGCGTGCCACGGGCGCGCCGGGCAATCTCGTAGGCACCCTGCACTTCGATGGGCAAACCAAGAATTCCGGCCGAGCGCATGACGATGGTGGTCAGGTCGTCGACATTGTAGAACTCCAGGCGCTGAACGATGCCGAAACGGTCGCGCAGCGGGTTGGTCAGCATGCCGGCACGGGTGGTGGCACCGACCAGGGTGAAGGGCGGCAAATCGAGCTTGATCGAGCGCGCTGCCGGCCCTTCGCCGATCATGATATCCAGCTGGAAGTCCTCCATGGCCGGATACAACACCTCTTCGACAATCGGCGAAAGGCGGTGGATCTCGTCGATAAACAGCACATCGCCTGGCTCGAGATTGGTCAGCAGCGCCGCCAGATCGCCCGGTCGTTCCAGCACGGGACCCGAGGTGCTCTTGATCGAGACGTTCATTTCCTGGGCGATGATATTGGCCAGGGTGGTCTTGCCCAGCCCGGGCGGGCCAAAGATCAGGGTGTGATCGAGCGCCTCGCTACGCCCACGGGCGGCCTGGATAAACAGCTCCATCTGCTCGCGCACGCTGGGCTGACCGATATAATCGGCCAGTTTCAACGGGCGAATGGCGCGGTCGACCTGCTCGTCGCGGTCGCGCGGGGTGGAGGTAATCAGGCGATCAGCTTCTAGCACTACAGCATTCCCTTAAGGGCACGACGAATCATATCTTCACTGCTCAAACCGTCTTCCTTAATAGCTGAGACAGCGCGACTGGCTTCCTGGGGTTTGTAGCCGAGCGAAATAAGTGCACTGACCGCATCATTCTCCGCGCTTGAGACTGCACCCGCGCCCCGAGGTTCCACCACCAGGGCGGTCATCCCAGGCACGGTTTCCCAGGCCTTGAAGCGATCTTTCAACTCCACCAGCAGGCGCTCCGCGGTTTTCTTGCCGACCCCGGGGATCTTCACCAGCACCGAGGTGTCCTGCGCCTGCACGCAGCGTACCAGCTCATCAACCTCAAGCCCGGACATCAGCGCCAGCGCCAGTTTCGGCCCCACACCATTGAGGCGGATCAGCTCGCGAAACAGCTCGCGCTCGCGCTTCTCGAAAAAGCCATAGAGCAGGTGTGCATCCTCACGCACCACCAGATGGGTGTGCAAGGTCAAGGGTTCGCCCAGCGAGGGCAAACGGTACAGGGTGGTCATGGGCACTTCCAGCTCATAACCCAAACCATTTATGTCAAGAATCACGTGGGGCGGATGCTTTTCCGCCAGGGTGCCGCGCAAACGTCCGATCACCGCTGCTTTCCTTAAAAATTACGTTACAAACGAAGGCGCCCGGCGCGCCGCTTGGCACCGACCAGACCATGGGGAATCAGACTCTGCCTGTGATGGGCATGACACAGGGCAATCGCCAGGGCGTCCGAGGCGTCGATCTGCGGTTTCTGCACCAACTTGAGCAGGTGCATAACCATCATCTGCACCTGCTCCTTATCCGCCCCGCCGCTGCCGGCAATCGCCTGCTTGACCTGAGTCGCGGTGTATTCGGCGATATCCAACCCCGCTTCCATCCCCGCGACTATGGCCACACCACGGGCCTGGCCGAGTTTCAGCGCCGAGTCGGGATTGCGCGCCATAAACACCTGTTCGATACCCATGGTCACCGGGCCGTAGGTGTCGATCACCTCACGCACCCCACGAAACACGATCTGCAAGCGTTCAGGCATGGAGCCGCTGCCGGTACGGATACAGCCGGAGGCGATATATTCGCAACTGCGCCCGGTGTCGCGCACCACACCGTAACCGGTAATGCGCGAGCCCGGGTCGATACCGAGTATCAGCGTCATGCCTCTGTTCCACCCCGAGTGCCGGCCCACTGACGGCCGCCACACTGTCTATTTATCCAGTTGCCGAGTATAGGGCCCGCCCACGGCCCCGTCACCCGGGTAGCGGCTATAAAAAATCGTCAGGAACGATTTTTGACGTCACACCGCGACGGCACCGGAAGGGATGGCAGGACACAAAAAAACCGGCAGCGCCTGGGCATCTCACCCCTGCGCTTCCGGCTCGCCTATTGCGCCAGGACTCAGCCAAGCTGATCCATGATCTCATCGGGGATTTCGGCGTTGTGGTAGACGTTCTGCACATCGTCGAGGTCTTCGAGCATATCGATCAACTTGATCACTTTCTGTGCGGTTTCCAGGTCAGCAACCGGCGCGCTGATCGAGGGGATCATGGCGATATCGGCTTCATCGGCCTTGAAACCAGCAGCACTGAGCGCCTCGTTGACCCCATGGAAATCGGTAAAGCTGGTGGCCACCAGTGCCGAACCGTCCTCGCCCATCTCCACGTCGTCGGCACCGGCCTCCAGCGCCGCCTCCATCAGGGCGTCTTCATCGACACCCGCGGCGAAGCTGAGCTGCCCCTGGCGCTCGAACATATAGGCCACCGAACCATCGGTACCCAGGTTGCCGCCGCACTTGGTAAAGGCGTGGCGTACTTCGGCAGCGGTGCGGTTGCGGTTGTCGGTCATGGCTTCGACGAAGATCGCCACGCCACTTGGCGCGTACCCTTCATAGGTCAGCTCGATCATATTGTCGGCTTCGTCGTTACCGGCACCCCGTGCGATGGCGCGGTCGATGACATCACGCGACATATTGGCCGTCAGCGCCTTGTCCACCGCCAGGCGCAGGCGCGGGTTGTCTGCCGGCAGCGGCCCGCCATGCTTGGCAGCAACGGTCAGCTCACGAATCAGCTTGGTGAAGATCTTGCCGCGCTTGGCGTCCTGACGCCCTTTGCGGTGCTTGATGTTGGCCCACTTGGAATGACCAGCCATAACTCACTCCGTTTGTTTCAAATTCGATATCGGGGCGTGAGAGTTCGAGTCTCTCCGTCCAGCCATAAAGAAGAAGCCTGGAAAACCAGGCTTCTTTTGACGCTTTATTCCGCTTTCGGCTGCTCGCGCAGGCGAATATGCAATTCGCGTAGCGACTTGTTATCCACCTCACCCGGGGCCTGAGTCATGACGCAGGCGGCACTCTGGGTTTTCGGGAAGGCGATCACTTCGCGAATCGACTGCGCACCAGTCATCAGCATCACCAGGCGATCCAAGCCGAAGGCCAGGCCACCGTGGGGCGGCGCGCCGAACTTGAGGGCGTCGAGGAGGAAGCCGAACTTCTCCTGCTGCTCGTCTTCGCTGATACCCAGCACACGGAACACGGTCTGCTGCATCGACTTGTCGTGGATACGGATCGAACCGCCACCCAGCTCGGTGCCGTTGAGCACCATGTCATAGGCGCGCGACAGCGCTGCCGCCGGGTTGGCTTCCAGCTCGGCCGGGCTGCACTTCGGCGCGGTGAACGGGTGGTGCATGGCGGTCAGGCTGCCGTCGTCGTTCTCTTCGAACATCGGGAAGTCGACGACCCACAGCGGTGCCCACTCGCAGGTCAGCAGGCTAAGGTCATGGCCCAGCTTGATACGCAGCGCGCCCAGGGCCTCGCTGACGATCTTGGCCTTGTCGGCACCGAAGAACACGATGTCGCCATCCACGGCACCGACGCGATCGAGGATCACATTGATGTTATCCAGAGGGATGTTCTTGACGATCGGCGACTGCAGACCTTCAACGCCAGCGGCACGCTCGTTGACCTTGATATAGGCCAGGCCCTTGGCACCGTAGATGCCGACGAACTTGGTGTAGTCGTCGATCTGCTTGCGCGGCATGCTCGCCCCGCCCGGTACACGCAGCGCGGTGACGCGGCACTTGGGATCGTTGGCCGGGCCGGCGAACACCTTGAAGTCGACGTCCTTGAGCTGATCGGCGACATCCACCAGTTCCAGCGGGTTACGCAGGTCCGGCTTATCCGAGCCGAAACGACGCATGGCTTCGGCCAGGGTCATATGCGGCAGCTCGCCGAATTCGACGCCCAGCACTTCCTTGAACAGCTGGCGAATCATCTTCTCGGTGATGGCCATGATGTCGGCCTCATCCATGAAGCTGGTTTCGATGTCGATCTGGGTGAATTCCGGCTGGCGGTCGGCACGCAGGTCTTCGTCGCGGAAGCACTTAGCGATCTGGTAGTAACGGTCGAAGCCAGCAACCATCAGCAGTTGCTTGAACAGCTGCGGCGACTGCGGCAGGGCGAAGAAGCTGCCGGCGTGGGTGCGGCTTGGCACCAGATAGTCACGCGCACCCTCGGGGGTGGCGCGGGTGAGGATCGGCGTTTCCACATCGAGGAAGCCGTTGTCATCCAGGTAGCGACGGATGCTGCTGGTGATGCTCGAACGCAGCTTCAGTTTGGCCGCCATTTCCGGGCGACGCAGGTCGATAAAGCGGTAGCGCAGGCGGGTTTCTTCGCCCACGTCGGTGTATTCGTTGAGCGGGAACGGCGGGGTTTCCGCTTCGTTCAGCACTTCCAGCTCATAGCCCAGCACTTCGATAGCGCCGGAAGCCATATTGGCGTTGCCGGCACCGGCCGGACGCAGGCGCACCTTACCGGTGATCTTGACTACGTATTCGCTGCGCACTTTGTCGGCAGTGGCGAAAGTCTCGGCACGGTCCGGGTCAAATACCACCTGGGCCAGACCTTCACGGTCACGAATGTCGAGGAAAATCACCCCGCCATGGTCACGACGGCGATGTACCCAACCGCAAAGGGTGACTTCCTGGCCGTCCAGGCTCTCGTTCAGTTGGCCGCAATAATGGCTGCGCATCATGATGGTGGTCGCTTCTCTTGAGTCTTGAATTCGTTGGGCCGCACTGCTGGCGACGCTCATGGCCGGACTGACAGGCCGTTAACCGCAGCGGCTGACGCATGCGCCATGTGCTGCAATTGCGCTGTCTATGCCGAGGCAAAAGGTCCGAAGCGGACGCCCCACCCCCGCAGAACGCGGCAAAGCGCGGGATTATATATGGTTAAGCCGCCACTTGCAGCCGCCAGGCCACGCGCTTTTGCCAAGCCTTCCTATACTCAGACAGGCACCTGCCCGGCCAAGGCCGAATTGGAGAGGGTCATGTCCACCCCTAACCCTGGCGAAATAACCGACGACCTGCTGGCGGACTTCCGCCTGGAGAGCGCCGAACAATTCCAGCGCTGTGAACAGTTGCTGATCGAACTCGAGCACGCCCCCGACGACGCCGAACGCCTGCGTGAGCTGTTTCGTCTGGTGCACACCCTCAAGGGCAATCTGGGCTATATAGGCCTCGCCCAACTGATGCCGGTACCCCAGGCACTGGAAGACATACTGGCCCGCCTGCGCGAATCGCAACTGCAATTCGACAGCCTGCTGGGCGATATCCTTCTGCTCAGTCTGGATCACCTCAAGGCGCTGATCCAGCAGACCCTGGGCGGCCCCGCTGCCCAGCTGACCCCACAACAGAGCCAGGCCCTCAGCCAGGCGTTGAGTGCATTGGCCACCGCCCCGGCAACCCAGCAGACCAGTTTTCGCAGCGCCCTGCTGCAGCAACTGGACCCCAGCTCGCGCCCACCCGAGGCACAACAGACGGCGCAGCCTAGCGCCAGCGACCTGCTCCAGCGCCACGCCATCGAGGCGGACGCCGACCTGCTGTTCTTTATCGAGCTGATGCAGGCCAGTGAACGCCGCTCACACTACTGGCAAGGCCGCGGCATACGCCAGCTGGACCTGGCCCTGGCGATCAACCGACTCGGCGGCAACCCGGAACAACCGGCGCAGCTGGCCGCCGCGATCTGCCTGCACGATATCGGCATGGCCTTTCTGCCCCTGGAACTGCTGCATAAGGAGGCGCACCTCAACCGCGAAGAGCGCCGCCAGATGCAGTCGCACCCACGCCTGGCCCACGAGCTGCTCAAGCACATGCCGAAATGGCGCGCCGCGGCAGAGATCTGCCTGCAACACCAGGAGCACGCCGACGGCTACGGCTACCCCAAAGGCCTGAACGAACGCGAAACCTGCCCGGGCGCGCTGATCCTCACCATCGTCGACACCTTCGACGCGCGCACCCACGAGCGCGCCCATCAAGCCCTGAACAAGCGCCCGCTGCTGCGCGCCATTCTGGAAATCAACAACCTTGCCGGCCGCCAGTTCAGCAGCCACTGGGTCACGCTGTTCAACCAGACCCTGCAACAACAGCCGGAGCTGGCCCATCGCTGAGAGCGCATGCCTGCGGACTATCAGGCTCCAGCCCATTGCCCCCACTCCCGCATCGCACTACCCTCCTTGACTGCGGGCCCGCCAGGCAGCGGCCCCGTCGCCAATCCGCACCAATTAAAGGGAATTACCATGCAAACACTGGCAGGCAAGGTCGCCGTGATCACCGGCGCGGGCTCGGGCATAGGCCGGGCACTGGCACAACTGCTCGCCGAGGAGGGGTGCGACCTGGCCCTGGCCGATATCAACGGCGCAAACCTGCAGAGCATCGCCGATGAGCTGAGCCGGCACGGCCGCCGAATCAGCTGCCATGCCCTCGATGTGGCCGACCGCGCCGCCGTGTACGCCTTTGCCGACGACGTATTGCACCAGCACGGCAGCGCCTACCTGATAATCAACAACGCCGGCGTCGCCGTCTCGCAACGAATTGCCGAGCTGAGTTACAGCGATTTCGAGTGGATCATGGGGATCAACTTCTGGGGCGTGGTGCACGGCACCAAGGCTTTTCTGCCGCACCTGCTGCAGAACAACGCCGGACATATCGTCAATGTCTCGAGCATCTTCGGCATTATCAGCCTGCCCAGCCAGGGGGCCTATAACGCCAGCAAGTTTGCCGTGCGCGGCTTTACCGAAGCCCTGCGCCAGGAGCTCTGCAGCAGCAAGGTCGTGGCCTGCTGCGTACACCCCGGCGGCATCAAGACCAATATCGCCCGGGCGGCGCGCTTCTATCAGGGCATCAACGGCCAGTGCGATGCCGACCGCGCCGCCGCCGACTTCGACAAGCTCGCCCGCACCACGCCGGAACAGGCCGCCAGAGTCATAGTCGATGGCATCAAGGCCAAGCACCCACGCATCCTGATTGGCAATGACGCGCGCCTGCTCGACTGGATACAGCGCCTGCTCCCGGCCGCCTACCCCAAGCTACTGGCCAAGCTGCTGCAGAAAAAATGAACCCAGCTGCAGCGATAGCCTCCAACCATCGGCCCCATTGAGGTAAATCAGGCTAACGCCCAGAGCAGCCATGTTAGGCTCTGCGCATTACTGCGGGCAGCACAGCCCCGATCCACCAGAGAGGAGAAATGGTATGGAAATCAATATCGGAATTGCCGAACAGGACCGCGCCGCCATCGCTGAAGGCCTGTCGCGCCTGCTGGCCGACACCTACACCCTGTACCTGAAGACCCATAACTTTCACTGGAACGTCACCGGCCCGATGTTCAATACCCTGCACCTGATGTTCGAAGGGCAGTACACCGAGCTGGCACTGGCCGTCGACCAGATTGCCGAGCGCATCCGCGCCTTGGGCTTCCCGGCACCGGGCACCTACGCCGCCTATGCGCGCCTGTCCTCGATCAAGGAAGAAGAAGGCGTACCGAGCGCCGCCGACATGATCAAGCAACTGGTCCAGGGTCAGGAAGCCGTCACGCGCACCGCCCGCGGGATCTTCCCCCTGCTGGAAAAAGTCAGCGACGAACCCACCGCCGACCTGCTCACTCAGCGTATGCAAGTGCACGAAAAAACCGCCTGGATGCTGCGCAGCCTGCTCGACGCCTAGGCCAATCATGCAAAAAGCCCGATACATCGCAACGCTGTCCACTTAAGAAAAATGCCGCTTCCCTTCACAGGCAAGCGGCATTTTTCTAGGCCTAGAGCCTGCTTTAAACCCTTCTGTCTTTTCAATAAGAGAGGCCAACAGAGATAGCTTCTCAACTCCACACCAGGCAAATCATGCAAAAGGCCCGATAGATCAAGCCTTTTGCTAGGCGCGCGCGCCGCACCTGTTCTATCCTTTGGCCAATTGCAATTTGCCACAGTGACGTGCATGAACAATCCCAACCAAGCCCCCGGTATTCTTGATCTGTACCCCGAGGAGACCCGCGAAGCCGCGGCACTCCTGAAAAAGGCGGTACCGCTGATGATGCGCCACGACATTCCGCCGAACCCGGTGCATTACGCCCTCTGGTACACCTACTGCAAAGGCCTGGAGCCGGAACTTAATCGCCGCCTGGATAAAACCGTCAGCGACTTCGACTACTTCCCCCCCGAAACAGCCACCAAGCTCTTTCGCGACTACATCATCCACGACGAACTGGAAATGGCCCGCGCCGGGCAGCAACAGGTGATCGACCTGGTCGACGATATCGAGGGCAACGTATCGCGCAGCCTGCTCGGCAGCCGCAATTACCAGTCCAGCCTGGAACATGGCCTGGCAGCGCTGCAGGAGCCGATAATCGACGACCTGCCCAGCGTTCTCAACGAACTGCAACAAAGCACGCAACTGATGCAGGACCAGCAGGATAAATTCCTCTACCGCCTGCGCGCCGCCCAGGACGAGATCAAGAACCTGCGCAACCAGCTGGAACGCGCCCATATCGCGGCAACCCTCGACAGCCTTACCCAGGTATTCAACCGTAGCGCCTTTAACAAGCTGCTGGAACAAGCCCTGCGCGACGACCACCAGGGGGTCGCCCTGGTGATGCTGGATATCGACCACTTCAAACAATTCAACGACCAATATGGCCATCCCCTGGGCGACCGCGTGCTCCAGCATGTCGGCCAATTGCTGCGCGACCTGCTGCCGCCTCGCGCCACGGCCGCCCGCTACGGCGGTGAAGAATTCTGCGTAATCCTGCGCGACTGCTTCGACCCCGAAAAAGCCCACGCCATTGCCGAGAAGCTACGCCTGAAGATTCAGGCCTTGCGCATCAAGGTCCGGCGCACCGATGAAGTGCTCGACAGCATTACTGCCTCCTTCGGCTTTGCCTTGGCCGTCCCCGGTGACACCTTCGAAAGCCTGCTCACCCGCGCCGATGACGCGCTCTATCAGGCCAAGCGCAATGGCCGTAACCAGATAAACCCGGACCCCGCCCAAGCCGCCCTCAGCGCCTGATTGAGAAGCCCCTCTCTTTGCTGTTAAATACGCCCCGTGTCGCCGGCTCGAATTGACGAGCCAGCGCATAGGCCGACCTCGCGTGCGCAGCAATATCCTTCCTTTATTAATCACAGCGCATACGCAGCCAGCTCTTCCTTCGTGATCCTTGTTCAATAAGTGAGCTCACTCAACATGCTGAAAATTGTCCACCTGGTTACGGGCTTTGCCGCCCTCCTCCTGTCGCTTACTCCCAGCCTCGGCACTAACGCCCTGACGCTCGTACAGCAACCCAGCGCCCTGTGCCTCGCCCTTTTCGGCCTACTCAACCTGATCCTGGCCCCCCAACTGCCCATCTGGCACGCCGGCGCACGCCACCAACTGCAAAACCTGGTGTCCGCCCTGCTGATCCTCGGCTCCCTGCTGCAAGCGCTGATTCTCCTGGCCCCTCTGGAGCTGATTGCCAACCAGCCCGCCAGCCTCTTCAGCCTGCTGATCATCGCCCTGGCAGTCGCCGTACACCTGGCCACCAACCTGCGCATGCAGACCCGCAGCTATAGCCACAACACTAGCCCCAGCCAGGATATCGGCGACCGCGAAACCGGCACCGTCAAGTGGTTCAACACTTCCAAGGGCTTCGGCTTTATTTCCCGCGACTCGGGAGACGATATCTTTGTGCACTTTCGCGCCATTCGCGGCGAAGGCCACCGCGTATTGGTCGAAGGCCAGCGTGTCGAGTTCGCCGTCATGCAACGCGACAAAGGCCTGCAAGCCGAAGATGTAATTGCCGCATTGCCCGCACGCCGCTAACTTGCGCGACAACACTAGCTGCCCATTGCGCAATACAGTTAGTTAGTCACGGACGGACGGGCTTGACTTGCAAAACAAAACGCCGCTTACCCCTATAGGGATAAGCGGCGTTTTGTTTAATCCAGCGCAAACCTCAAGTTGTTACGAGCAACTCCCGGCACTTAATAATGCGGTGGCGGCGACTCATCCTCACTCAAGCCAAACTGTGAGCTGTTCTCCTCCTGTCGCTTGGCCAGGGCCGCAATCTGCAACTGCAAACGCTCCAGCACTCGCTGCTGTGCAACCAGCACATCATTCAAGGCCTGAATAGTGTCGTCCTGAAAGGCCAGACGACTCTCCAGCTCATTGATTCGCTCCTCCTGATCCACGCGCTCAGCCCTCTGCAAAACAGAAATCATCCGTCAACACCAGACGTAAGCGCGCCTTTACAGCCGCCACCTGCTCCTCGCTGTAAGGCTGCGCGGCGTGCTTGCCCCATACAGGTGCAGGCCATGCGGCATCATCACGCCGCCGCACAATCACATGCATATGCAGCTGGCTGACCATATTGCCCAGGGTCGCCACATTCATCTTGTCGGCAGCAAAGGTATCCTTGAGCAGCTCAGCCAGAGCGGTGGCCTCCTGCCACAGCGCCAGCTGATCGCTGGCATCGAGCTGGAACAACTCACTGACATCTTCCCGCCGCGGCACCAGGATAAACCACGGGTACTGCCGGTCATTCATCAGCAGCAGCCGACACAGCGGGAAGTCGCCCACCAGCAGCGTGTCCTGCTGCAACCTCGAATCCAGAACGAACATGTCAAAATCTCCTGCCGTCATCGTTATCCAAGCCTAGCAAGCAAGGCCGCGGCCCGACCTATAAGCGCCAGACCGGCAGGATACCCATATGCCTCAGCACATTCACCCCGCAGGGCCAGCCGAGTGCAATGCACCGCGAACCGGCAAACCGCCCCACCACCCCCAGTGGAGTGCACCATTTTGTTCCTTTCAGTAATCGCGCCCCCAGCGGCGGCGTTACCGCGACCACCACAACAGGAAAATCCGGATAAAGAAATCACTCGCCAAGAGTGCTCGCGATAAGGCAAAAAATAGATAAAACCCTTATAAAACAGTAAAAAAACCTAAAAAATAACAAAAAAACCAGATCAGAGACCAAATCCAGCCACAAAAACAGCCACCACCTCAGCGCGCGAAGCGCCTGAAGGGATTTTAGGCGCGCTTCTTGCTTTCGCATCCCCAGCCATTGCACCACAAGGCCACAGCCACCAAGAGCTGCCCGACGCAAAACGGCTAATGAGTTCAAGTTGACGGCCAATAGCAGATGCCCGAGCTGGAATCTACAGATTTGCGACGTTTCTCTTCATGATTTGCGACAAGGTCATGAAGAATTCGTAACGAATAGATTGCAACTATCGCCAATTCGGGCGGCATGCTATAAGTTACCGCCGACACAAAAAGAAAGAGCTGTCCATACAACAATGATATGGCTGGCGCAACTTTTCTAAACCAAAGGAGCAATCACGATGCAAGTGATGAAGTGGAGCGTAATCGCCCTGGCAGTAGCCGCGGGCACTTCCCAAATGGCAGTGGCATCCAGCCAGTCCGAATCCAAAGGCTTTATTGAAGACAGCAGCTTCAATATCTTCAATCGTGCCCTGTACCTGAACCGTGATTTCAAGAATGGTGCCGATAGCAGCACCGATGGCTATAACGCCAAAGAAAATGGTTATATCGAAGAGGCCGGCCTGGGCATCCGCCTGCTTTACGAATCTGGTTTCACCCAAGGTACTGTCGGTGTCGGTGTAGACGCTCACTCCCTGAGCAGCATCAAGATCGACAGCGGCCGTGGCCGCTACGGTACCGGTCAATTCGCTCAGACCGATAGCGGTCGTGGCGACGACACCCAGAGCGAAATCGGCGGTGCCATCAAGTTCCGTATCTCCGACTCCGTATTGAAGTACGGCAACCAGATGGTTGGCAGCCCGGTATTCAGCACCGACGACGCTCGAATCCTGCCTGAAGTCGCTACCGGCACCCTGCTGACCAGCAATGAAATTGAAGGCCTGGAGCTCACCGCAGGCCGCTTCACCGCTCTTAACAGCCAAACCGCAACCAGCACTGATAGCAAAACAAAATCGGGCAGCACCCTGAAATCGGCAAACATTGTCGGTGCAAGCTACAGCTTCACCGACAACTTCAGCGGTGCCATCCACGCCTCCGACGTTGAAGATTTCTGGAAAAAGAAGTACGTAAACCTGAACTACAACCTGCCTCTGGCAGAAGAACAGGCCCTGAGCTTCGACTTCAACTTCTACAAAACCGATGATGATGGCCAAGCACTTGCTGGTGAAGTAGACAATAAAATCTGGAGCCTCGGTGCCGTTTACTCCATCGGCGCTCATAGCTTTGGCATTGTTCACCAGCGCTCTACCGGTGATACCGGCTACAACTACGGTATCGACGGCGGCGGCACAATTTGGCTGGGTAACTCGGTCCAAATCTCCGACTTCGACAGCAAGGATGAAAGATCCTGGCAAGCCAACTATAACCTGGACATGGCGACCTATGGCGTACCAGGCCTGAGCTTTATGGCCCGTTATATCACTGGTGACAACATCGACAACGGGGTCAACAACGAAGAAGGCGAAGAAAACGAATTCGACTTCGAAACCAAATACGTGATTCAGGAAGGTGCCGCCAAGGACCTGTCTTTCCGTATCCGCAGCGCGATCTATCGTGCTAACAGCGCACAGAATGGTTATAGCGCCGATCTGAACGATTTCCGTCTGATCGTTGAGTACCCGCTGAGCGTCCTGTAATTCAGGTCATTCAGTTAGCGGTATAGCTGCATAGAAAAGCCCGACTTCGGTCGGGCTTTTTTGTGGGCGATGATTTTTTGCAGTCACAGCGGCAACGCGTAGGTCCCCGTCACATGGGCCACCAGCTCTTCCTCATTGCCCGCCGAATACAACGACACCTCGCACACCGCCTGACGCCGGCTTAACCGCAGAATCCGCGCCTCGGCCAGTAGGTCCACCGGCTTGGGTTTGACCAGAAAGTTGATATTCAGGTTCGAGGTCACAGCCATCTCCACCCTGCCCAGCCGCCCCAGCACCACCGCATACATGGCCGCATCGGCCAGGGCCATGATGGTCGGCCCTGACAGCGTGCCACCTGGGCGAATCAATTTACTGTGGAAAGGCACTCGCGCCAGCACGCCCGCCTCGTCCAGCCGATCGATACACAGACTGATATCTTCCGCCATGGGCAAACCCGCCCGAATCAGCGCCTGGACCTGCTCTGCCGTCAAGGTCGACATATTCCCCTCCTTAATTCGCACCCCATATATCTCATGTTTATGGGCAAGCGATTTTGCCCCCACCCTTGTAGGAGCCAGGGGGACGCCTAGTTCTTGCTGGCGATGCTCTTTCTCAGTCTTGATCGCCAGCAAGCTGGCTCCTACAGATGTCTCGTCCATCGCTGCATATCCGCTTGCCTGCAGTACCGCTGTCCCGTCCTGTACGCATCTGTACAGGCACCGTACAATGCCGGCCATTGAAATCCTCTTGCAACCGACAGAACAGCCAAATATGCGTACCAGCCAGTTCCTGCTCTCGACCCTGAAAGAAACCCCCTCCGATGCCGTGGTGATCAGCCACCAGCTGATGCTGCGCGCCGGGATGATCCGCAAACTGGCTTCCGGCCTCTATACCTGGCTGCCCATGGGCCTGCGCGTGCTGCGCAAGGTGGAGAAGGTGGTGCGCGAGGAAATGAACGCCGCTGGTGCCCTCGAAGTCCTGATGCCGGGCATCCAGCCGGCAGAACTGTGGCAGGAGTCCGGGCGCTGGGAACAGTACGGCCCCGAGCTGCTGCGTATGAAGGATCGCCACGGTCGCGACTTCTGCGCCGGCCCGACCCACGAGGAAGTGATCACCGATCTGGCGCGCAACGAGCTGAACAGCTACAAGCAGCTGCCGATCAACCTGTATCAGATCCAGACCAAGTTCCGCGACGAGATCCGTCCGCGCTTTGGCCTGATGCGTGGCCGCGAGTTCATCATGAAGGACGCCTACTCCTTCCACGTCGACCAGGCGTCCTTGCAGCAAACCTACGACCGCATGCACCAGGCCTACTGCAACGTGTTCACCCGCCTGGGCCTGAACTTCCGTCCCGTGCAGGCCGATACCGGCTCCATCGGCGGCACCGGCTCCCATGAGTTCCACGTGCTGGCCGAGTCCGGCGAAGACGATATCGCTTTCAGCGACAGCTCCGACTACGCCGCCAATATCGAGAAGGCCGAAGCCGTTCCGCGCGAAAGCAGCCGTAGCGCGGCAACTGAAAGCATGCGCCTGGTCGATACGCTGGACACCAAGACCATCGACGCCCTGGTGACCGGTTTTGGCCTGGCCATCGAGAAGACCATCAAGACCCTGCTGGTGCACGGTGCCAAAGAAGGCACCCTGGTTGCCCTGATCGTACGTGGCGACCATGAGCTCAACGAGATCAAGGCCGCCAACCTGGAGCAGGTCGCCAGCCCGCTGCAGATGGCCAGCGAAGCCGAGATCCGCGCCGCCGTAGGCGCAGGCCCCGGCTCCCTGGGCCCGGTCAACTTGCCGATTCCCTGCATCATCGACCGCTCGGTGGCCCTGATGAGCGACTTCGCTTCCGGTGCCAATATCGAGGACAAACACTACTTCGGCGTCAACTGGGAGCGCGACCTGCCCCTGCCCGAGGTGGCCGACCTGCGCAATGTCGTGGCCGGCGACCCCAGCCCGGACGGCAAAGGCACCCTGGAGATCAAGCGCGGCATCGAAGTCGGGCATATCTTCCAGCTGGGCACCAAGTACAGCGAAGCGCTGAACTGTCAGGTACTCGGCGAAAACGGCAAGCCGGTGATCCTGACCATGGGCTGCTACGGCATCGGCGTTTCCCGCGTGGTGGCGGCCGCCATCGAGCAGAACAACGACGAGCGCGGCATTCTCTGGAACGATGCCCTGGCCCCCTTCCAGATCGCCCTGGTACCGCTGCGTTATGAAACCGACGCCGTGCGCGAAGCCACCGACAAGCTGTATGCCGAGCTGACCGCGGCCGGCTATGAAGTGCTGCTCGACGACCGTGACAAGAAGACCAGCCCGGGGATCAAGTTCGCCGACATGGAGCTGATCGGCATCCCGCACCGTATCGTCGTCAGCGACCGCGGCCTGGCCGAAGGCAATCTGGAATACAAGAGCCGCCAGGACACCGAGGCCCAGGCCGTGCCCGTGGCTGACATCCTCAGCTATATCCAGACCCGCATCAGCCACTGATCTCAGAGGTCGTGAAACAACCGAAGGCCGTCGCGAGAGCGCCGGCGGGCGAGCGAAACAAGGCGTGCTACGTGAAAACGAGGGAGTTTGGCGAGCCAAATGACCGAAGTTTTTGCGTAGCACAACGCAGTTGCAGCCGCCTGGCGACGGTCACAGCAGGCAAGCGATTTTTTCACAACCTCTCAGCCCTTTCAGCAAGAGCCATCATGTTCAAGCGAAGCACCTTCAACCTTATAGGCGGCGCATCATGCGCCGCCTTGCTGCTCACCGGTTGCGCCAACCAGCTGCCACAGCGCAGCGAACACGAGGAACGCATCGAGCGCAAACTGCTCGATCACAGCCTACAGATTGAAGTCGGCGAACCTCGCGTACTGGAGCTGCCACAACGCCGGGTGCGCGTGCATGAACAGAAATCCTTTGAGGTCACCGCCTTCGAAGTCACCCGCCGCTATGACCGCTACACCCCTTATCAGCCCTGGCGCGAGCTGTATGAGGTGCCACTCGGCGCATTGGCGGTAGTCGGCGGTATCGGGGCCAATGTGCTCAATGTGGTCTTGCTCGGCAGCCTGCCGGACTCCGCCACCAAAGACTGGATCAGCTACGGCTTTGCCGGCCTCAACCCGGCCATGAACGTCGAGTCCAATGGCCGCTCCCAGCAGAACCTCGCCAGCCTCGAGGAGCGCCGCCAGGATGCCCGCACCGAATACTCCAGCCTGCCCTGGGCCGAACGTCCGGTACGGGTCAAAGCCGGCGACCAGAACCACGAACTGCTCACCGACCGTAACGGCATCCTGCGCCTCAACCTGCTCGACAGCCCCTTTGCCGAACAGGATGTCACCCGCATCAGCACCCTGCTGCTGAGCGTGGAGGACGACCAGGGCAGCGCCCGCGCCGACGCCTCGCTGATGGTTAGCCGCACCCTGCGCGGCAAGCTGCAGGAAGCCCACACGCTGATTTACGACGATCTGGAAGACGACGACATCGCGCAGTGGGTACACCGGGTCAAGCGCCTGTCCGAGCTGGGTCTGGAGGAGGAAGCCAGCGAGCTGGAGCAGAGTCTGATCGAGCTGACGCGCAACGACCCCGAGTTGCAACAGCTCTTCCTCAAGGCCCTGACCCAGGATGCCGGACGCCTGGTGGCCGACCCGGGTAACGACTGAAGCGCCCATGGCCGCCCGCCTGCTGGTCGCACTGCTGAGCCTGCTGCTGTGCGTCGCCGCGCACGCCCAGGTGCGCCAGGCCGCGGAGCCCGAACTGCGCGAGCTGCTGCAGCACACCGTGGCCCAGGCCGACAGTTTTCAGGACCGTTTCGAAGCCGAGGTCTGGCTGCTGGATATGTCCACGCGCATGCGCCGCTATATCCCGAATGCCGAAGAGCGCCTGAGCCTGCTGCGGCTCGTGCACCGTGAAGCCAGCAAGGCCGGCTTGCGTCCCGATCTGGTGATTGCCCTGATCCATGCCGAAAGCCATTTCGATCGCTTCGCCATCTCCTCGGTCGGAGCCCAGGGCATGATGCAGGTGATGCCCTTCTGGAAAGCCGAGCTGGGTCGCCCCCAGGACAATCTCACCGACAACGCCACCAATCTGCGCTATGGCTGCACCATCCTCAGCTTCTATCTACGCAAGGAAAACGGCGACCTGAACCGTGCCCTGGCGCGCTATAACGGCAGCCTGGGCAAGCACACCTACTCCGCCAAAGTGGTCGGTTTCTGGCACGATTTCTGGTACGTCAAACCCTGACTTCAGCGGCGCAGCAGAAAGCCGGCTATGCCCTGCAGCGACTGCTCGTAGAGCTCAAGGGTGGCGACCTCGGCCTGCTCCGGCCCCTGCTGCAGCCAGATCGCCAACTCGCGCACAGGCTCCTCCTCGCCCTCGAACAGAACCTCGACGCGGCCGTCGTCCAAGTTACGCACCCAGCCGGCGAGATCCAGACGCTCGGCCTGCTCGGCAGTCGCCTGGCGAAAATACACGCCCTGCACCCGGCCACTGACATAGGCATGCATACACAGCTGCGTCATTGCTTACTCCTCGGCCTTGAGGGCCAGCAAGCGGGCGTTTAACCCCGCCGCGCTCTGCTCGCCGAGCAGACGCTCACGCATACGGCCCTGGTTATCGACGATATAAGTCACCGGCAACACCTCGTTGCGGGGCAGTGCATAGCGCGCGGCCGGGTCCTGCTCCAGCACGGTGAATTCGATCCCCAACGCCTGCACCGCACGGTTCAGCGCCTCGCCCTGCAGACCATCGAAGTTGACCCCCAGCACCGTTACCGCCTGCGCCTCGTGCTCGCGCGCCAGGGCATTCAGCTCGGGAATCTCGGTGCGGCAAGGCCCGCACCACTCGGCCCAGTAATTAATCACTAACCACTGGCCATCCAGGCGCTCAGCCGCTACCTTTCGTCCATGCTGATCGACGCCAACATCCTCAGCGCAAGCCGCCAGAATCAGCGCCATGCCTATGCCTGCAACAGTACGAATGACCGTCTGGAACCGCATATCCATGCATTCGCTCCCGCTTACCCAAGGTTGATATGACAATAGATGCCTTGCGTCTGGAAGTGCCAGACATCGTCGAAGAAAGCCCGGTCTCGCTCGCCGAGCTCAACGAACTGCTGGCCCAGGCCCGCACGGAGAAGCAGGACGTCGCATTGCAACAGGTGCTCAGCCTGCTGCTGCGCTGCAACCGCAGCGCCATGACCTTACTTGAAAGGCAGCGCGCACTGCAAAGCTTCAGCGATGAATACCGCCACTACGCCAAGGCCTGCCAGGCCGACACCGCGCCGCCGGCGCTGTTTGTGCACCTGTGCAGCGAGCTGGCCATGGGCTTCAAGCGTTTGCTGCTGCAGATCCTCCAGGGCCGCCAACCCTCGCAGGCGCATCTGGCCTGGTGCCTGTATATGGCGCAGCACTTTCTCGGCCAATGCCAGCTACGCCATTACCAGCTGTATCAGGAACCGCCCCCGGGACTATGGCGCGACAGCCACCTGCTGTACTGGATTGGCGAGCACCAGAACTGCCTGGATGAACCCATAGCGGCACCCTTTCAGCCAGCCCCGGCCAGCACCCTGCGCGGCCTCTACCAACAGATGCTGTTGCTGGCCCTGAGCAACCCGTTTCACCTGGCCGAAGGCGAATGTCTGGTTCTGTTTGCCGCCCTTTCGCCCCTGGCCGGGTTGGCGCGCCTGCTGCCATGGGACGACGATGACGGTGCCGAAGGCCCCGCCATCGACCTGACCGAGTCCTATCCCTGCCTGGGCCCGGAACAAGTGATCGATGGCAACTACGACGCTCTGCGCCGCTTCGAGCTCGGTGCGCTGCTGGTGGCCCTGTATGAACCGGCCCCACTGCAAAGCCCCCACGAACGAGCCGTGCTCGAACGCGTACAGCAGCACTGGCTGGGCCGCCAGCAACGGCGTCATCCGCGCGCCGAGCATGCCAGCGAGTGCCGGCTAGTCGTGGGCCTGGCCAGCATTCACGCGCAACTGCTGGAACAACGCCCGCTGCATGCGGCCGCGCAGATGCTCGATGCCAGCCCTGGCGGCGCACGCCTGCTCTGCGACAAAGAACAGGCGGGGCAGCTCGCCGTCGGCCAATTGGTATTGCTGCTGACCGCCAGTGATACCCCGACCCTGGCGCTGGTGCGCTGGCGTCACCTCAATAGCCAGGGCCTGCATCTAGGCCTGCGTTATCTGAAGGGCCTCCCCCGCCCGGCCTGGCTACGTCGCGCGCCAAGCGCGCAGACCCACCCTGGCATCCTGCAGAGCACCCCAGCCCCCGGCAATGGCTGGCATCACGGCCTCTGGTTGCCCAACGGGCAATTTGTCGAAGGGGAAAATGTCTGGCTGCAACTGGCCAACGCCAATAACCAACGCGCACTGCCGCTGCCCGCGATCAACCTGAGCAGCAACGCAGTGGCCCGTTATCCGCTGCAGTTGGCATAAACAACAGAAACTGCGAGAGCGATCACGCTCCACCTCGGCCGAGCGCACAGTTTGACCGGCAGAGCCACGCTTATAATTCTCCGGACTCGTGCTTGATACGACCTGTTATTAGCCTGGAAACGCAACCATGACCCAAGCCCACGACAAGCTGATTGGCCCGGTACCTTCCCAGATCGTCAACCTGGCCCGCTTGCAGGTCACGCCTTACGAAGGCCGCATCGCCGAGTTCAATGTCGCCGCCTGGCTGCAGCTGCCCGGCTTGGCCAACCTGCCGGTCTCCCTGCTGATCAGCTACCTCGATGGCACCACCCGCCGCGAGGTGATGGTCGATCACGGCAAGGTCAGCCAGCACAACAAGATTCTCCTCTCCGGCGTCGCTCGCCTGCCGGTGAAACAGAAGATCGAAGACATGCAGGTACGCCTGCGCTCGGCAGTCACCGCGCAAAGCCTGGTGGTTGAGGAGCTCTTCGTGCAGGCCGTGGAATTGCAGCAGAGCAACACTCGCCAGGCCACGGCCTAAAGCGATCCCAGCTCTGCCCTAAACCCCGCGCATCGACGCGGGGTTTTGCATTTAGCCCGATACCCCACTGACCTGGGTTGCGTCCGGCTCCTGGGTACAAACCTCGGCTGCCGCCTGCTCAGGGGGATCACTCGGGGGTACCAGCGACTGCGGCCAACTCGAGAAACGCAAACCGGTAATCCGGTTAAGCCGCTCCAGCGCCTCTTGCGGGTCGCGCAGGTACAGATGAATCACATTGCCTTTGCTGGCTGTCATAGCGCCCTTCGCACTCCATCAATCCCTGCCATGCTGGCAATCTGATTGCAATCAACGGAGTGATTGCCAGAAGCGTGCCAGCCTCCTTTACCCGCGTTTAGTGCATCGCCTCTTACTGCACGCCCCCACAACCCCGATAGCGCGCCGCAAAATGACGTTTTTTGTCACCTACTCAACCGGCTCCGCTTCCGGGTGCAGCCAGTGCGCCAGGCTCTCGCCAAACAGCGCCAGTTGTTCCTCATGCAGTTTTTCCAGCCCGCTGCGCAATGCCGGATACCAAGGCTCGTCGAGCTGCTCAGGCAGCTGCGCCAAACGCGGCAGCGGCCAGGGGCTGCGGCTGAGCAACTGAGCCAGGGTGTACTGACCGAGATCACGGCTCAGCACCCAGGTGCCCGAACCGGTCGAGGCAATCAGCTGCTGCTGTTCGAGAAACTCCAGCACCTCTTCCCACTCATGCTCAGCCAGCATCCAGCCCTGACGCTGCACATCGCGCAGGCGCACCTTGAAGCCCGACTGCTGACGCTCATGGAACACCCGCAAAACCCCCAGCACGACCAGCAGGCGGGGTACCGCGCGTTTGCGCCACTGGTGCGAAGACCCCAGGTTGCACACCACCTCGGCTCCGAAAAGCACGATCAACCAGGACACATAGATCCACAGCAGAAACAGCGGCACGGTGGCGAACGCGCCGTAGATCAGCTGATAACCCGGGAAAAGTCGCACATAGAGACCGAACAGCATCTTCGCCACTTCAAACAGGACCGCAGCGAACAGGCCGCCCAGCAAGGCATGGCGAATCGGCACCTGAGCATTGGGCACCGTGGCATAGAGCAAGGTGAATGCCGCCACGCTGAACAGCAGGGGCATGAACTTCAGCATGGTTTGCACCCCAAGCAGCGCATCGGGCCCGGAAATCAGCGAGAGCGAAGCGATATAGGTGCTGATGGCGAAGCCACCGCCGAGCAGGATCGGCCCCATGCTGAGGATCGCCCAATACAGCAAAAAGCTCGACACGCCACGCCGCGGCTGACGCACGCGCCAGATGGTGTTGAAGGCCCTCTCGATGGTCACCAGCATCCAGAAGGCCGTGCCCGCCAGAATCACCACCCCGATCCAGGTCAGCTGACGGGCCTGAGTAGTGAAGTCGCGCAGGTACTGCTGCAGGGTCTCCCCCGCCGAAGGCACGAAGTTGCGGAAGATAAAACTCTGGATCTGCTCGCCGGTGTCCTGAAAAGCCGGAATGGCCGACAGCATGGAGAAGGTCACAGTCATCATCGGCACCACGGCGAACAGCGTGGTGTAGGTCAAGGCCGCGGCATTGTTGGCACCCCGGTCGGCAAGAAAGCGCTGCAGCAGAAAACGCCAGAACTCCCACCAATTGTTAACGCGCTGACGCATGCCCTCTCCTTAGCCACTTGCACCGCGACAACCCGCTTCAGACACAGGCGCAGCTGTCGTAAGCGGTTAGAATAGCCGCCATCCATGGCAACAAGCGACCCGTATATGACCGACCTTACGCTCTACCATAATCCGCGCTGCTCAAAATCCCGGGCTGCCCTGCAGCTGCTCGAAGAGCGCGGCCTGACGCCCAGCATCGTGCGCTACCTGGAAACACCACCCGATGTAGGCCAGTTGCAGACCCTGTTACGCCAGCTTGGGATCGCCCCACGCCAACTCTTGCGTAGTGGCGAAGACGCCTACCAGCAGCTCGGCCTGGCCAATCCTGCGCTGACCGACGCGCAGCTGATCGAAGCGATGAGCCAGCACCCGAAACTGATCGAACGGCCGATTCTGGTCGCCGGCGACAAGGCCGTGATCGGCCGGCCGCCGGAGAAAGTCCTGGAGGTACTGCCGTGAGCGCTCCCTATGTTCTGGTGCTGTATTACAGCCGCCACGGTGCCACCGCCGAGATGGCCCGGCAGATTGCCCGCGGTGTGGAGATGGCCGGCCTGGAAGCGCGCCTGCGTACCGTCCCGGCCGTCTCCAGCGAGTGCGAAGCAGTCGCGCCGCAGATCCCGGCAGAAGGCGCGCCCTACGCCAGCCTCGACGAACTGAAGAATTGCGCCGGCCTGGCTCTGGGCAGCCCGACCCGCTTCGGCAACATGGCCGCGCCACTCAAGTATTTTCTCGACGGCAGCAGCAGCCTCTGGCTGACCGGCGGCCTGGTCGGCAAACCGGCCGGCGTGTTCACCTCCACCGCCAGCCTGCATGGCGGCCAGGAAACCACCCTGCTGTCGATGATGCTGCCGCTGCTGCACCACGGCATGCTGATTACCGGCCTGCCCTATAGCGAAGCCGCGCTGCTGGAGACCCGTGGCGGCGGCACGCCCTACGGTGCCAGTCACCATGCCGGTGCCGATGGCAAACGCCCGCTGGACGAGCACGAAATAGCCCTGTGCCGCGCCCTGGGCCAGCGCCTGGCGCAAACCGCAGAAAAACTGGAGAGCCGCCGTGGCTAAAACCCCCAAGCCCCTGCCATCGCTGGAATGGCTCAAGCCGCGCCTGGCCATCAGCCGCACCGCCAGCCTGCTCAGCTTCCTGGCCCTGACCCTGCTACTGGTGGTGTGGAATCTGCAGTTCGCCGAGATACCCGGCACGCTGCTCTGGGTGATCCTGGCTTTCCAGCTGGCTCCCCTGCTGCTGCTGGCTCCCGGGATATTTCTGGGCAACGCCCGCGCTCACGCCTGGGCCTGCTTTGTGGTCAACCTGTACTTTATCCAGGGCGTACTGGCCGCCTTTGACCCCTCCAAGGCGCTGTATGGCTGGCTGCTGACGCTGCTCAGCTTCAGCCTGTTCTGCGCCGCCCTGATGTTCACCCGCTGGCGCTTCCAGTACGACCGCAAGTTGGCCGGTGAATAACAGCAAGCTGCATGGGGGGTCAGCGTGCTGCCCGCGCGCTGACAACATCAGGCTTTTACGGGCGGCTCATCGCTTTGGCTTGCTGCCTATGGCAGGCCTTTACCAGCCCAGGGTTTCTTTCAGAAAGGGAATGGTCAGTTTGCGCTGGGCCTGCAGCGAGGCCTGGTCGAGGCGTTCGAGCAACTCGAACAGCGCACTCATGCTGCGCTCGCCGCGGGTCAGGATAAAGCGCCCGACTTCATCGCTCAGGTGCAGGCCGCGGCGCGAGGCGCGTAACTGCAGGGCACGCAGTTTGTCCTCATCGGACAGTGACTGCAGCTGAAACACCAGCGCCAGGGTCAGGCGCGACTGCAAGTCGGCCAGCTGCACCGGCAGCTCCCGCGGCGACGCGTTGGCCGCCAGCAGCAACCGCCGACCACTGTCGCGCAGGCGGTTGAACAGATGAAACAGCGCCTCCTCCCAGTCGGCACGCCCGGCCACCGCATCCAGATTGTCCAGACAGACCAGCTCGCACTGTTCCAGGTTATCCAGCAGCGCCGGACCGTACTCGACCACCTCGGCCAGCGGCAGATACACCGCCGGCTCGCCACGCTGCTCGAAACGCAGACAGGCCGCCTGCAACAGATGGCTGCAGCCCACACCCGCGCCGCCCCAGAGATAGATCAGACTTTCCGTCCACCCCGCATCCGCTTCGCACAGACGCTCGACATAACCAAGCGCCGCAGCGTTGGCTCCGGGGTAGTAGTTGGCGAAGGTGGCGTCATCGCGTAAACGCACACCTAATGGCAGTTGGATGGGTGTCATACAGGCTGGGCGGTCCGTCGGAACCGCAGGGGGCTCTCCATAAAGTCCGCAAAGTTTATAGCCTTCTTAGCGCTAAGTCATTGATGGATAAAGCGAGTCTTTACTGGCCGCTGCGCCCCCTGCCCGCCCGGCTTCAGCCCCAGCCTGCCAACCCGGGAGATATGTGCGGCACTTTTTCAACACCGTTGCTAGACAGCTGCAGGGGCGATCAGTAGTTTCTAGCGGAATGGTGCCGTGTCGGTACCCGGTATTGTTCTATGTCGCTTTGCTCCCTCCCGTGTCGTGTTTATCGTTCGGGTTTGCAGGCAATTCAAAATCTTAGCGCGTGACAGAGTGATTATCAGGCACCGACAGGTGTGTTGTGCGACAGCGATGTCGCCTAATTATTAGTTAGCCGAAAGCAGTGGCATCAAAGGGACTTATGAGAACCAGAGAAGCGGAAGCAACGGACTTAGAAGCATTATTGGTGCTGAATGAGCAAATAGGTACTTTTCATTTCGTAAATGCACCAGAAGCATTTACAAAACCTTCCGCCGCTGACAAAGAGTTTTTACAAAATACTCTGAGTGATAAATCAAGGCTGTTTTTGGTAGCAGAAATAGAAAGTAGAGTTGTCGGGTTTATGACGGCAATAATCACTAAAAACGAGACAATACCATTTCTAGTTAGCTGTCCGGTTTGTCGTGTAGGGACGATAGTCGTTGACGAAAAATATCGTGCTTCCGGCGTTGGCACAAAACTTATGTCGGCATGTAGCAAGTGGGCTGCCTCGCAAGGCGCGGAGCAAATTAGACTAGAGGTTATGGCCTTTAACCAATCAGCACAAAAATTTTATGAGAAGCTAGGTTTTAAAGATCACTCGCACATCATGTGCAAGCTTATCGGCTAACAAACAAGTGGTTCAACCCGTTCGCCGCGCTCGCCGGGACGGGCTAAAGCCCGCCCCTTGACCTATCGCTATGCGGTATAAATCATGGCCAATATCGGAATATTTCCACCATTAACACCAGAGCTGTATGTCCGTAATCTTGGAGAATCCCTAGAATTCTATATAGGGCTACTTGGTTTCTCTATTTGCTTCGAGCGCCCAGAGAATAATTTTGCAACAATAGAACTCGATGGCGCTTTTATAATGCTTGAGCAGATAGATAACCTTGACCCGAACAATGACCCTTGGGTTACAGCAAAGCTCGAATACCCATTAGGCAGAGGTATAAATTTCCAGATAACCGTTACGGATCTTGACGGCATTCACAGTCGTTTACTGAGGTATGGCTATCCCATCAAGCTCCCCTTAGAGCAAAAATCATATCGAACCAATAACAGTTTTTTAAATATTCGACAACTTATGATAATGGACCCGGACGGGTATCTACTCAGGCTAAGTCAATTTATAGCCTAAACGAATTGGAAGGATTATTTTTATTCACCCTCGCTTACCCGGAAACATTGAACTAAAGCAGCCCATTAACTAAACATCAGGACCTTTATGTTTATTGGCCATCTACCAGCGGGGTATATTACCGCCAAATTACTGCTCAAGAAATTTGCAAACACCGGCATTACAACAAGATTCTTTATCTTAGCAGCGGTACTGGGTGCAATCGCCCCTGACTTTGATATGTTCTATTTCTACTTGCTCGACAATAGACAAAATCACCACCATACATACTGGCCGCATTATCCGGCGCTGTGGCTGACCATGCTTGCGGCGTCAAGTGTTTGGTTCAAACTCGCCTCAAAGAAATCATATGCCGCACTCGCACTCATCTTTTCAATCAGCGGTTTTATTCATATGCTGCTAGATTCAATAGTAGGTGACATCTGGTGGTTTGCCCCGCTCATAGATCAGCCCTATGCTCTCTTCACCGTCGAGGCTGTTTATAAACCCTGGTGGCTAAACTTTATTTTGCATTGGTCGTTCGCGCTTGAAATACTGATGTTTACTTGGGCTATTTATTTATGGCATTTTAAGCCTAGCACTTCTAGAAATGCGCCCACCTAGCTCGCCGGAACCGAAAAATGGATTTTTTAGCTTAACCCTTAGGCATATAGGAAAACACCATGATTACCTGCCACCTCCGATACGTAATTGACCCATACAAACTCAAAGAATTTGAGTACTACGGCAAATTATGGATTCCCTTGGTCGAAAAATTCGGCGGCAAACATCACGGCTACTTCTTGCCATCAGAGGGTGCCAATAACATTGCGCTCGCCATGTTCACCTTCTCAAGCCTTGCTGAGTATGAGCAGTACCGGGAAAAATCACTTCAAGACACGGCATGCATCGCGGCCTTCAAGTATGCCGAAGAAACAAAATGTATCGTCAGCTATGAGCGAACATTCTTTAGCCCCGTGTTCAATGCCTAAAAAGTGATTGGAATTGCTCTTTTCACTCACAGACATAGGCTAAAGCTCGCTCTTTAGCCTATGGTCATACTTCACTAGACAATTCAAAAATAGGGAAATTCTTATGGCAATATCAGTTCAGTTTATTGGCCCAACACTCGCTTTAATTGCATGGACGATGGTGATGTGGTTATGGATGTACGCCACGCGACTCCCTGCTATGCGCGCCGCGAACATTAAACCTGACCCAAGCGCCCCGCGAGGCGAGCAAATGTCTTTGCTGCCGCCGCGAGTACGCTGGAAAGCAGATAATTACAATCACTTGCTGGAACAGCCAACCCTATTCTATGCACTTACAATTTCGCTTGCGTTGCTGGGTGTTCAATCTCAAACAAGCCTACTGCTTGCATGGGCGTATGTCTTTCTACGCATTGGACATAGCCTTGTACAGTCGCTGATCAACAAAATCGAAATACGTTTCTTGCTTTTTGCCTTGTCAAATATCCCATTATTTGCACTGACCTATATTGCAGTTATCGCACTCTTGAATGTTCCAGGTGCCGCATAACCAATGTTTCAAACATTAAGGGGTTATCAATGCGCAAAACGGTAGTGCAGGAAGAAACCACGGGATGCGGAATTGCATCGGTTGCCAACATCCTGGGCAAAACGTACTCAGAGATGAAGACCATAGCCAATGCCATGGGTATTTATGCGTCAGATAAATCACTCTGGTCCGATACCCAGTATGTTAGACGCCTGTTGTCCAGTGCAGGCGTTCAAACCTCTCAGGACGAAGTTCCATTTGAGTCCTGGCAGGCATTGCCCGATCTGGCGTTATTGTCCATCAAGCACCATCAGGAAGAAGGTAAAGACTTCTGGCATTGGGTTGTATTCAAGCGCATGGATGGCCAAGCTTTTGTACTGGACTCTGCCGGCTATCTGCCATCCAATACCCGTCAGGATTTCGAGACTATGCAGCCCAAATGGTTTATCGAGGTCAATACGGTTTAAGCTGCTCGTGGCGCTTACCGGACCGAGCTATAGCGCCGCGCAGACCGAAAGACTCAAACACGGGAAGGAAACCTTATGGCTGAGTATGTTGCTGAAGTTATTTGGACACGCAATGGGCAAGACTTTCTCGGCAATCGTTATAGCCGAGAACATATCCTCCGCTTTGATGGCGGTATAGACGTGCCGGGGTCTTCATCGCCGCATGTAGTGCCCATTCCCATGTCGGTCGCAGCGGCGGTTGATCCCGAGGAGGCATTCATTTCTTCACTTTCAAGCTGTCACATGCTCTGGTTTCTCTCCATCGCAGCCAAACGGCGATTTTGCGTAGATCGCTACGTCGACAAAGCTATTGGCGTAATGGAGAAAAACCCAGACGGAAAACTGGCCATGACAGTCGTCACCCTTAAACCCGAGGTGAGTTTCTCAGGTGAAAAAGTGCCGACCCGAGAGCAAATCGAAAAAATGCACCATGAAGCACATCAAGAGTGCTTTATCGCCAACTCAGTAAAAACCGAAGTGCGTTGCGAGCCCGTGTATGTTGCCGTCTAACCAGTCGCCACCCGAACGGGCTACCCACCTTTCAAGCATCCAGACATCGCCTTGTCGATTTCGCAGAGCCGCGCTCGACTATCCATTAGGAAATGCAGCTGATTGGCTGTCGTGACTACAGAGGCATTCCCCGTAGGAGGATTTTTACGAGGACAAACCTGGAGAAACCTATGCGCAAGCTGATCGTTGCCGAACACATCAGCCTGGATGGCGTTATTCAATCCCCCGGTGGGCCTGAAGAAGACCCCAGTGGCGAGTTTCGCCTCGGTGGCTGGATAGCGCCCTACTCCGATGAAGTCCTCAGCCAGGACTTGCAGGAGCTGCTCTCGCAACCGTTCGAGTTGCTGCTGGGGCGTCGTACCTACGAAATATTCGCGGGATATTGGCCACACATACAGGCCGGTTCAGCCAATCACGCCATCGCGGAGCGATTTAACCGCATGCCCAAGCACGTGGCCACGCACCGCCCCGATACGCTGGACTGGCAGAACAGTCGGGCGCTGGAGGGCGAATTTGCCGATGCGATACGCGCGCTTAAACAGCAGGACGGAGCCGATCTATTGACCTGGGGTAGCGGCGAGATGGTGCGTCAACTGCTTGCGGCCGGCTTGGTGGACGAGCTTCGACTGATGATTTACCCCGTCATGCTCGGGCGCGGTAAGCATTTATTCGGCGACGATATACAACCCTCTGCCCTCACCCTGGTGCACTCAGTCGGCACGCCTAGCGGTGTACTGCTTGCCCGCTACGCGCGCAGCGGTGAAGTACGCACAGGGCGTGCTGATAAGTAAGCAGTGACGACTGACAAGCGCTTCCAGACGCCGCCCTCGCGCTATGCGCCCGGGCGCGCCTAACCGCGCTGTCAGCCTCTGCTGTGCAAATCAGTCTTCCGCTGTTGGCGCGCCGTAGGTATCGGACTGTTTGTAGAAGTCGTGCAGGTGACGCGCTAGCACCATGATCACCGCAGCCACCGGCAGGGCCAGGAGGATGCCGGTAAAGCCGAACAACTGCCCGCCCGCCATAATCGCGAAGATCACCGCAACCGGGTGCAGGCCGATGCGATCACCCACCAGCAGCGGGGTCAGCAGCATGCCTTCGAGCATCTGCCCGACCACAAACACCGCGGTAATGCCCAGCAGCGGGTAAAAATCCACGCCGAACTGGAACAGCCCAGCCGTCAGGGCCGCGCCTATGCCGACCACCACCCCCAGATAGGGCACGATACTGGCCAGGCCGGCCAGCACACCGATCAGCAGGCCCAGCTCCAGGCCGATCAGCATCAGACCGGTGGCGTACATCACGCCCAGCGCCAGCATCACCAGCAACTGGCCGCGCAGAAATGCACCCAGCACCTCATGACACTCGCTGAACAACTTCACCACCAGCCCTTCCCGGCCGCGCGGCAGCAGGTTGCGCAGCTTGGCGACCATCAGGTCCCAGTCGCGCATCAGGTAGAAGCTCACCACCGGGATCAGCATCAGGTTGGCCAGCCAGGCCAACAGCGCCAGCCCCGAAGCGGTGGCCTTGGACAGCAGCATGCCGAGGATATCGGTGGTTTTATCCACCTGCCCGGAAAAGGCTTCCTTGAGTTTGTCGAAACGCCAGAAGCCTTCGTCCAGGCCGAGCTTGAGCTGCACCCAGGGCAGCGCTTTGTTCTGCAGCCAGTCGAGCATCTCGGGAGCCATTTCGTAGAGCCGCATCAACTGCTTGCCCAACATGGGTACCAGCACCAGCAGCAGGATGGCCATCACCAGGCCGATCAGCGCGAATACCGCCACCACGCCCCAAGTGCGCGAAAGCTTCCAGCGCTCGAAACGATCCACCAGCGGGTCGCCCATATAGGCCAGCAACACGCCGATCAGAAAGGGCGAAAGAATCGGATGCAGCAGATACAGCAACCAGCCCAGCAGCAACACCCCTGCTATCCATAACCACCGCTGAGATTCAATCATGCCGCGCTCTCCATTAGCCAAACAGTCCAACCGGGGGGATGCCCGAACACGGGCAGCCAGGGCGCAACGACAGAGCAGTTCTGCCGCCGGCCAGGCTTAGGCCCGCAGTCTACCAGCGAAAGCGCAGCACATCAGTGCGCGGCAGAATGCGTGGCGCGGGTTCGCCAGAGGCCGTGGGTGCCGCGTCGGGTTCAGCACTCGGAGCTGGCTCGGTGACCTCATGCAGCTGCGCCAAGGCCAGCTGGGCGCGCAGCTGTTCGGCACTGGCCTTGACCTGGAAGGTCAGGGTTTCGCCCTGGACCTTGCTCAGCTGGGCGGCAAAGGGTTCGAGAAGCCGTTGCAGTTCGGCGTAACGTTTGAGGTCAACGCCTTGTATTTCCAGGGTCAGGCTGGTGGCGGCACCCGGGGTGACGACAAAACGCGGTGCCAAGCGCTGGCTGACGGCCAGCAGCAGCGCATCGGCCAGCGCCGCCTGATCAGCGCCCTGGGCCTTGCCCTGCTCGCGCTCATCGCCGAGCCATAAGCGCCACTCGGCCTGCCACTGGCCGTCGGCCTCACGAGCCAGCACGGCCAGCTGCGCATCCGCGGCATAGCGCTCCGAGGCCGAACGCAGGGCGTCGGGCTTGCCCGCCAGAAGGTTCTCCGGGGTCGCCAGCAGCTGCTCTTCAAGATCGGCCAAGGGCAAGCGCAGCGGTAAACCGCGGTACTGCGCCGCCTGGCGCAATACCTGGGCACTGCTCTGGCCGTCGCCGACGAGGCTGCTGCCATCAGTCGCATCATTCAACCACCAGGCCAGAATCGCCGGGCGATTGGCACCCCACAGGGCAAAACCCGCCTGGCGCAGCTCGCGCTCGGTGCTTGTCGAATCGAACTCGACCAGCAAGGCGTCGCCTTCATAGCCGTATTTGCTCACGACCTGCTGCGGCTCCTTGCGCAGCTGCGCCAGCGCCGGGCTTTGCGCTGCATCGGCCTTGCCGGTCAAACGCTGGATCAAGATATCCAGGGCGCGCCCCAGCGCCGCGTCGCGCTCTTCCGGCTGCTGGCTGGCGACCGGCTCGCGGACCTGATACAGATCGGCCACCGACGCAGCCAGGCCCGGCAGGCTGAACAGCGGCAAACACACAAGGAGCAGGCGAGCAGACAAGCGCATGGGGGGATTCTCGACGGACGGAAAGTGGCACACGACGGTCTGGCAAGCCGCGCGCGAAGGCCTATACCTTAAACAGCCGCCCCAACGCCCGCAACCATCGCACCGCCCGGGTGGCCGCTGCCCGGCAAGCCTGATAAAATCGCGCGCCTTCGTAGACGGGCTGCACAGCAGCGCCGTTGCATCCCCGAATTCCCTCCTTAAAGGCCTGGATCTATGAGCAAGCAACCCTCCATCAGCTACAAGGACGCAGGCGTGGATATCGACGCTGGCGAAGCCCTGGTCGAGCGCATCAAAAGCGTGGCCAAGCGCACCGCCCGTCCGGAAGTCATGGGTGGGCTGGGCGGCTTCGGCGCGCTGTGTGAGATCCCGGCCGGCTACAAGCAGCCTGTGCTGGTCTCCGGCACCGACGGCGTGGGCACCAAGCTGCGTCTGGCGCTGAACCTGAACAAGCACGACAGCATCGGCCAGGACCTGGTCGCCATGTGCGTCAACGACCTGGTGGTGTGTGGTGCCGAGCCGCTGTTCTTCCTCGATTACTACGCCACCGGCAAGCTCAATGTCGACGTGGCTGCCACCGTGGTCACCGGTATCGGTGCCGGTTGCGAACTGGCCGGCTGCTCCCTGGTCGGCGGCGAAACCGCTGAAATGCCGGGTATGTACGAAGGCGAAGACTACGACCTGGCCGGCTTCTGCGTCGGCGTAGTGGAAAAGGCCGAAATCATCGACGGCTCGAAAGTCGCCACTGGTGATGCCCTGATCGCCCTGCCATCCTCCGGCCCGCACTCCAACGGCTACTCGCTGATCCGCAAGATCATCGAAGTGTCGGGTACCGAAATCGAAACCACCCAGGTTGCTGGCAAGCCGCTGACCGACCTGCTGATGGCCCCGACTCGCATCTACGTCAAACCGCTGCTCAAGCTGATCAAGGACACTGGCGCAGTCAAGGCCATGGCCCACATCACCGGCGGCGGCCTGCTCGACAATATCCCGCGTGTACTGCCAAAAGGCGCACAGGCCGTGGTCGACGTGGCCAGCTGGACTCGCCCGGCGGTCTTCGACTGGCTGCAGGAAAAAGGCAACGTCGATGAGCACGAGATGCATCGCGTACTCAACTGCGGCGTTGGCATGGTTATCTGCGTGGCTCAGGATCAGGTCGAGATCACCCTGCAAACCCTGACCGCCGCCGGCGAGCAACCATGGGTAATCGGCCAGATCGGTGAAGCGGCCGAAGGTGCCGCCCAGGTCGTACTGAACAACCTGAAACAGCACTAATGTCGGCACAGTGCAATGTGGTAGTGCTGATCTCCGGCTCCGGCAGCAACCTGCAGGCGCTGATTGATAGCATCGCCCATGACGGTAATCCGGCACGTATCAGCGCGGTGATTTCCAACCGCGCCGATGCCTACGGCCTGGAACGCGCAAAACAGGCTGGCATCGCCACCGCCGTGCTCGACCACAAGCAGTTTGAGGGCCGCGAGGCCTTCGACACCGCGCTGGTCGAGGCCATTGATGCGTTTGATCCGCAGTTGGTGGTGCTGGCCGGCTTTATGCGCATCCTCACCCCCGGCTTCGTTCGTCATTACGCCGGCCGCCTGCTGAATATCCACCCTTCCCTGCTGCCCAAGTACAAAGGCCTGCATACCCATCAACGGGCTCTGGAGGCCGGTGACAGCGAGCATGGCTGCAGCGTGCACTTCGTCACCGAGGAACTCGATGGTGGACCACTGGTCGTACAGGCAGTAATACCGGTACAGTCGGACGACTCGCCAGAAAGTCTGGCGCAGCGGGTTCACGCCCAGGAACACCTGATCTATCCGCTGGCCGTCACCTGGTTTGCCGAAGGTCGCTTGCACCTTGAAGCCCAAGGCGCAATGCTCGACGGACACGCACTGCCAAGTACCGGCCAGATAATTCGAACCTAGGAGAGAACATGCGTCGCGCCTTACTGTTCGCACTTGCACTGTTCAGCCTGCCGGCCCTCGCCGCCGGCGCGCTGAAGCCCTTCTCCGCCAGCTACACCGCCGACTGGAAGCAACTGCCCGTCAGCGGCACGGCCTCACGTAGCCTGGAGGCTATAGGCAACGACCAGTGGAAGCTCAGCTTCGAAGCCTCGATGCTGGTCGCCAGCCTTACCGAACAAAGCACCCTGCGCTTCGAAAACTCAGCCCTGCTGCCTCAGTCCTACCTGTATGAGCGCAGCGGCCTGGGCAAGGGCAAGAAAATCGAGCACACCTTCGACTGGAAGGGCAAACAGGTCGTCGGCTCGGATCGCGGCAAGCCCGTGCGCCTGCCGCTCAATCGCGGCCTGCTGGACAAGTCGTCCTACCAACTGGCCCTGCAGTACGACGTGGCCGCCGGCAAGCAGAGCATGAGCTACCAGGTGGTCGACGGCGACGAGGTGGAAACCTACGACTTCCGCGTGCTGGGTGAAGAAGTGGTGCGCACCAAGGCCGGCATGGTCGATGCAATCAAGGTCGAACGCGTACGCGATCCGACCCAGACCACCCGCAAGACCGTGCTCTGGTTCGCCAAGGACTGGAACTACCTGCTGGTGCGCCTGCACCAGGTGGAAACCGACGGCAAGGAATACCAGATCATGCTTAAAGAAGGCACGGTCGACGGTAAGCCGGTCGAAGGCCGCCGCGACTGAGCAAACACCAGGTACAAAAAAACCGAGCCACTGGCTCGGTTTTTTTATGGTTGGTGATACGTGGATAGCAATGGCTGTTTAAGCGGCGTTCGCCATCACCACATCAGATCATCCGGCACCTGATAGGCCGCGTACGGATCGTCGGCATCCGCCGCTTCGGTCGGGGTATTGAGCAGAATTACCCGCTGCGGGTCGCGCTCCTGGATTTTCAGCGCGGCCTCGCGCGGAATCACTTCGTAGCCGCCGCCGTGGCGGACGATGGCCAGCGAGCCGCTGCTGAGTTTGTCGCGCATCAGCTTGTTTACCGACAGGCGCTTGACCTTCTTGTCGTCGACGAAGTTGTAGTAATCCTCGGTGGTCAGCTTGGGCAGGCGCGACACTTCGACCAGCTGCTTGACCTGAGCGGCGCGGGCTTTCTGTTCGATCTTTTCCTGTTGCTGACGGTTGAGTTCCTGATCGCGGGCAGCCTTTTCAGCCATGGCCTGCTGAGCGGCGAGCTTTTGCGACTCGTCCTTCTCGATATGGCCTTTCTGCTCCAGACGCTGCTTCTTCTGTTTTTCCTTGCCGGCCTGCTTGACCTGCTTTTCGTTGACCAGCCCGGCTTTAAGCAACTGATCGCGTAGTGAGAGAGCCATAACCTACCTTTCCAACAATCAATATTGGGTGGACGTACCCACCAGAATCGTTATGCGGTATCCCGCCCAGGTGCTCAGCAACCCGGCGCTTGCTGCTTTTCCATCTTCTTGGCTTCGCCCCAGAGCGCGTCCAATTCATCCAGGGCGCAATCTTCCATGTTGCGCCCTGCTTCGCGCAATGCCTGCTCGATAAAACGAAAGCGTCGCTCGAACTTGCCATTGGCCGCACGCAGGGCGGTTTCCGGATCGACCTTGAGATGCCGCGCCAGATTGCTGACTACAAACAGCAGGTCGCCTATTTCATCGCTAATCGCCTCGGGGTCGTTCTCGCTCATGGCTTCGAGCACTTCATCCAGCTCTTCGCGCACCTTGTCGACCACCGGCAGCGCCTCGGGCCAGTCGAAACCAACCTGGGCGGCGCGCTTCTGCAGCTTGATCGCCCGGCTTAGCGACGGCAGAGCCGTGGGCACATCGTCGAGCAGCGACAGTTGCTCGGGGGCTGCGGCTTTTTCGGCGCGCTCTTGGGCCTTGATCTCTTCCCAACGCTGTTTGACCGCGGCCTCTTCCAGCTTGGCCACGTCCACTGCGCCATACAGATCGCCATCGGGGAATACATGGGGATGGCGGCGAATCAACTTGGTCGTGATGCCATCGACCACCTGAGCAAACTCGAAACGCCCTTCTTCGCGGGCCAGCTGGCTGTAATACACCACCTGAAACAGCAGGTCGCCCAGCTCGCCCGGCAGATGATCGAAGTCACCGCGTTCGATGGCGTCGGCCACCTCGTACGCCTCCTCGATGGTGTGCGGCACAATCGTCGTGTAGCTCTGCTTGAGGTCCCACGGGCAGCCGTGCTGCGGGTCACGCAGCCGGGCCATCAGGTGCAGCAGGTCGTCGAGTTGGTACATGACAGATTCCGGTTAATACGCATTGCGAATCGTAGGATGAGTCGGGCCACGCAGGTGATAACCCATCAACTGGCCGATGGGTTATCACCCATCCTACGAAACTCGGTGGCGACGGGCTTCGATGATATTGGGCAGCTGCGAAATACGCCCCAGCAGCCGGCCCAATGCATCCAGCCCGGGAATCTCCACGGTGATCGACATGGACGCGGTGTTGTCGTCCTTGTTCGAGCGGGTGTTGACCGCCAGCACATTGAGCTTCTCGTTAAGCAGCACCTGGGTCACGTCACGCAGCAGGCCAGAACGGTCGTAGGCCTTGATGATGATTTCCACCGGGTAGGTCTGCACCGGCACCGGACCCCAGTTGACCTGGATAATCCGCTCCGGCTCACGACCAGCCAGTTGCAGCACCGAGGCACAGTCCTGACGATGGATGCTCACGCCACGCCCCAAGGTGATATAGCCGACAATCGGATCGCCCGGCAGCGGCTGGCAGCAGCCGGCCATCTGCGTCAGCAGGTTACCCACGCCCTGGATCTGGATATCACCGCGCTTGCCCGGCTTGAAGCCCAGGGCCTTGCGCGGAATCAGCTCAAGTTGCTCGTTGACCCGATCCGGCTCGACCAGTTGTTGCGCCAGGTTGACCAGCTGCGCCAGGCGCAAATCGCCCGCGCCGAGGGAGGCGAACAGGTCCTCGCTGGTCTTCATATTGGCCTTCTCGGCCAGCTTGTCGAAGTCCACATGGGGCAGCGCCAGACGCGCCAGTTCGCGCTCCAGCTGTACCTTGCCCGCCGCAACGTTCTGGTCGCGGTCCTGCAGCTTGAACCAGTGGACGATTTTCGCCCGCGCCCGGCTGGTGGTGACGTAACCCAGGTTGGAGTTCAGCCAGTCGCGGCTCGGCGTGCCGTGCTTGCTGGTGATGATTTCCACCTGCTCGCCGGTCTGCAGGCTGTAGTTAAGCGGCACGATACGCCCGTTGATCTTCGCCCCACGGCAGTTGTGGCCGATCTCGGTGTGCACCCGGTAGGCAAAATCCAGCGGCGTTGCGCCCTTGGGCAGGTCGATGGCGTGACCGTCGGGGGTAAACACATAGACCCGGTCCGGTTCGATATCCACGCGCAGCTGTTCGGCCAAGCCGCCGATATCACCGAGTTCCTCGTGCCATTCGAGCACTTGACGCAGCCAGGAAATCTTCTCTTCGTAATGGTTGGAGCCGGCCTTGACGTCGGTGCCCTTGTAACGCCAGTGCGCGCACACGCCCAGCTCGGCCTCTTCATGCATGGCCTGGGTGCGAATCTGTACTTCCAGCACCTTGCCTTCCGGGCCAAGTACGGCGGTGTGCAGCGAGCGGTAGCCGTTTTCCTTGGGGTTGGCGATGTAGTCGTCGAACTCCTTGGGAATATGTCGCCACAGGGTGTGCACGATACCGAGGGCGGTGTAGCAGTCGCGCACTTCCGGCACCAGCACCCGCACCGCGCGCACGTCGTAGATCTGGCTGAACTGCAGGCCCTTGCGCTGCATCTTTCGCCAGATCGAATAGATATGTTTGGCCCGGCCGCTGATGTCGGCCTTGACCCCGGTGGCCTCCAGTTCCACGCGCAGCTGACCCATCACTTCGTTGATGTACTGCTCGCGGTCCATCCGCCGCTCGTGCAGCAACTTGGCGATCTGTTTGTACTGATCCGGCTCCAGGTAACGGAAGGACAGGTCCTCCAGCTCCCACTTGATATGGCCGATACCCAGGCGGTGCGCCAGCGGTGCGTAGATGTCGAACACCTCACGGGCCACACGCTGACGCTTCTCGTCGTCGGCTTCCTTCACCGCTCGGATCGCGCAGGTGCGCTCGGCCAGCTTGATCAGCGCCACGCGCACGTCATCGACCATGGCCACGAGCATCTTGCGCAGGTTTTCCACCTGCGCCTGGGAGCCGAGCACCAGGGAATCACGCGGGTTCATCGAAGCGCTGATCGCGGCCATGCGCAGCACGCCTTCCACCAGCTTGGCCACCACCGGGCCGAAACGCTGATGGACCAGCGCCAACGGCACCTTGCCTTCACGCACGCAGCGGTAGATCACGGCTGCGACCAGAGAGTCCTGATCGAGCTTGAGGTCCGCCAGGATTTCGGCGATTTCCAGGCCGGAGCGGAAGCTCGACGCGCCCTCGGTCCATAGATTCTGTGCGGCATTGGCCTGCTGCTCGGCCTCGCGGGCAAACTCGCAGGCCTCACGCAGGGCCTCGCGATCCAGTGCCGGATCGACACTCAGTACATGCCCGAGCCAGGCCTCAAGGTTGATGCTGCCGTCGTCGTTGATCGGCTGATGCGCTCTAACCTGAACCATCTTGCTTACCTTCCATAGGCTGCTCCGCGGGGCAGCCGAACTGTCGACGACCTTTACAGGCCTGTCGGTTTAACCACCTAAGGCGCAATTCCTTCGCGCCCCTGCTGCACCTAGATAAGGGCGGGCGCGGATAAATCCAAGCACCCTGCCGCCGTATCCCGGCGCGTTCAATCTACTGCCGGACAAACAGCGCCATCGCTTCGACGTGCGCGGTTTGTGGAAACATATCGAGGATACCGGCGCGTTCCAGCCGATACCCCTGCGCCAGCAACTCGGCGCTATCGCGAGCCAGGGTCGTCGGGTTGCACGACACATACAGCACCCGTTTGACGCCCAACAGCGTCATTTGCTTGACCGCCTGCAACGCGCCATCGCGCGGCGGGTCCAGCAGCACGGCGGCAAAACCGCCCTGGGCCCAGCCAGCCTCGACCAGCGGGTTGGACAGATCGGCCTGGTAAAAGTGCGCATTACTTAGGCCGTTGCTGGCGGCATTCTCGGCGGCGCGTTCAACCATGGTCTGCACGCCCTCCACCGCCACCAATTCCCGCACCCGCTGGGCCAGCGGCAAAGCGAAATTACCGAGGCCGCAGAACAGATCCAGCACCCGTTCATCGGCCTGCGGCGCGAGCCATTCCAGGGCCTGGGCAACCATGGCGTCATTCACCGGCTGGTTGACCTGGACAAAATCGCCAGGCCGGTAAGCCAGGTCGAGATCAAAAGCATCCAGGCGATAACTCAGCTGCTGCGCCGGATCAACCGGCTGCGGCTCGGCAGTGCCGTGCAACCACAGCTGGGCATCCTGCTCAGTGCAGAACGCCTGCAAACGGGCCAAGTCCGCCTCACTCAATGCAGCGGTATGCCTTATCAGCACAGCACTGGAGCTGCCGCTGAACAACTCGACATGACCAATGGCTTGGGGTTTATCCAACTCACGCAACACCAGCGGTAACGCGCGCAGGATCGGCTGCAAGGGTTGTACCAGCACCGGGCAATCGCTGATGGCGATGATGTCCTGACTGGCTGCCGCGCGAAAACCAACGTCCAGGCGCTTGGCCTTGTTGTCCCAGCGCACGGCAATGCGCGCGCGGCGGCGGTAGCCCAGTTCCGGACCGACCAGCGGTGCGGCCCATTCCTGCGGCTCAAGGTTGGCCAAGCGGCTGAGCTGCTCGGCAAGCATGCGCTGTTTCAGGGCGAGCTGATCGGCATGGGGCATATGCTGCAGGCTGCAACCACCGCAAACCTTGGCATGCACGCAGGCCTCGCTGCGGCGTTCGGCGCTGGCCGCCAAAATCCGCTCGACCCGTGCCTCGACCACCTTGCCATGGGCACCCAGCACCCGCGCTTCGATCTGCTCACCGGCCAGTGCGCCGCTGACAAACCAGGTACGCCCTTCGCTGAAACCGATGCCACGGCCATCGTTGGCCAGGCGCTCGATAGTGAGCTTCTGCTTCTTGCCCACCGGCACCTGCGGCGCACGGGAACCACCGCTGGGTTGAAAGCGCAGACCGCCGTCTTTCTTGGCCATCAGTTGCTTTTGCCATCAGTGCTCGGTGCGTCGTAAACGCCACTGGACAGGTAACGGTCGCCACGGTCACAGATGATCGCCACCATCACCGCGTTCTCGACTTCCTGCGACAGGCGCAGCATCGCCGCCACCGAACCGCCGGAGGACACCCCGCAGAAGATGCCTTCTTCACGGGCCAGGCGGCGCATCACGTCTTCGGCTTCCTGCTGGCCCATATCGATGATGCGATCGACCCGCTCGGCCTGATAGATCTTCGGCAGGTACTCCTGCGGCCAACGGCGAATACCGGGAATCGCCGCGCCTTCCATCGGCTGCAGACCGACGATCTGCACCTCGGGATTCTGTTCTTTCAAGAACCGCGACACGCCCATGATGGTGCCGGTGGTGCCCATGGAGCTGATGAAATGAGTGATCTGCCCGCCCGTCTGCTGCCAGATTTCCGGAGCGGTGCTGGTGTAGTGGGCAATCGGGTTGTCGCCGTTGGCAAACTGATCGAGCACCTTGCCTTTGCCGTCAGCCTGCATCTGCAGGGCCAGGTCGCGGGCCTCTTCCATGCCGCCGACCAGAATCAGCTGCGCGCCGTAGGCGGTCATCGCCGCCTTGCGTTCGGCGGTGGAGTTGTCCGGCATGATCAGCACCATGCGGTAACCCTTGATCGCCGCGGCCATGGCCAGGGCGATGCCGGTGTTGCCGCTGGTGGCCTCGATCAACACATCACCGGGCTGGATGTCGCCGCGCTGCTCGGCGCGGGTGATCATCGACAACGCCGGGCGGTCCTTTACCGAACCCGCCGGGTTATTGCCTTCCAGCTTCAGCAGCAAGGTGTTGCTGGTGTTACCCGGCAGACGCTGCAAACGCACCAGCGGGGTGTTGCCGATGCAATCGGCGATGGTTGGGTAATGCAGGCTCATGGCGAACGAGATGATCCAGAAGCAAAGAAGGCCGTCATGATAACGGCAAACCTCGCTCGGCCATATAACAGAGCCGATATGGGCAACAGCATTTGCCATAAGAACAGGTGCAGCCGCTAAACTGCACAAGATCAATACAGGAGGCAGCGCGTGTTAAAGGATCTAGGCATCAAAGGCCGTGTGCTTATGCTCACCCTGCTGCCCACCAGCCTGCTGGCACTGGTGCTGGGCGGCTATTTCACCTGGGTGCAGCTCTCCGCCCTGCAGGCCCAGTTGCTGCAGCGCGGGCAGATGATCACCGAACAGCTCGCGCCCCTGGCCGCCCCCGCCCTGCAAGCCGGCGACAGTATCCTGCTGCTGCGCATCGCCACCCAGGCGCTGGAGCAACCGGACGTGCGCGCCGTGAGCTTTCTCGCCAGCGAACGCACGACCTTGGCCCATGCCGGCCCACGCATGCTCAACAGCGTGCCCAGCGGCGAAAGCCTGCTTGCCGCGCAGCACAGCAGCCAGGACGCCACGCGCTTTCTCTTGCCGGTATTCGAACAGCACTTGAGCCTGACCGGCAAAGCCGTCGGCGAAAACGGCAACAACCTGCTGGGCTGGGTCGAGCTTGAGCTGTCGCACCACAGCACCCTACTCAGCGGTTACCGCAGCCTGCTGGCCAGCCTGCTGCTGATTGCCACCGGCCTGGCGGTTACCGCCCTGCTGGCGGTGCGCATGAGCCGCACCATCAACGACCCTCTGCGGCAGATCAAACAGAGTGTTGCCCAGCTCAAGGACGGCCATCTGGAAACCCGCCTGCCGCCGCTCGGCAGCCATGAGCTGGACGAACTCGCTTCGGGCATCAACCGCATGGCCGAGTCCCTGCAGAACGCCCAGGACGAGTTGCAGCAGAGCGTCGACCAGGCCACCGAGGACGTACGGCAGAACCTGGAAACCATCGAAATCCAGAACATCGAGCTGGATCTGGCGCGCAAGGAGGCCCTGGAGGCCAGCCGGATCAAGTCCGAGTTCCTGGCCAATATGAGCCACGAGATTCGCACCCCGCTCAACGGCATCCTCGGCTTTACCAACCTGCTGCAGAAAAGCGAGCTGACCCCGCGCCAGCAGGATTACCTGGGCACCATCGAGAAATCCGCCGACAACCTGCTGGCGATCATCAACGAGATCCTCGACTTCTCGAAGATCGAAGCCGGCAAACTGGTGCTGGAAAATATCCCCTTCAACCTGCGCGACCTGCTCCAGGACACCCTGACCATCCTCGCCCCCGCTGCCCACGAAAAGCAGCTGGAACTGCTCAGCCTAGTCTACCGCGACACCCCGCTGTCGCTGATTGGCGATCCGCTACGCCTCAAGCAGGTGCTGACCAACCTGGTCAGCAACGCCATCAAGTTCACCCGCGAAGGCAGCATCATCCTGCGCGCCATGCTCGAGGACGAAACCCCCGACCGCGCGCAGCTGCGCATCAGCGTGCAGGACACCGGCATCGGCCTGTCCGACGAGGATCTGGGCGAACTGTTCCAGGCCTTTAGCCAGGCCGACAACTCGCTATCGCGCCAGGCCGGCGGCACCGGGTTGGGCCTGGTGATTTCCAAGCGCCTGATCGAACAGATGGGCGGCGAGATCGGCGTCGACAGCACCCCCGACGAAGGCTCGGAATTCTGGATCAGCCTGAGCCTGCCCAAGGCCCGCGACGATGCCGAAGACCTGCCGCGCGCGCCGCTGCTGGGTCGCCGCGCCGCGCTGCTGGAAAGCCACGAACTGGCCCGCCAGGCCCTGCAGCACCAGCTGGAAGATTGCGGCCTGTTGGTCAGCGCCTTCGACAGCCTCGACAGCCTGTGCGCCGCCGTCATCGCCGCGCGCCACGACGGGCAACCGATCGAACTTGCGGTACTTGGCGTCAGCACCCAGGCCTTGCCGCCGGAACGGCTCGGCCAGTACATCTGGGACCTGGACCGCGTCGACTGCAAGGCCCTGGTGCTCTGCCCCACCACCGAACAGGCGCTATACCACAGCCTGCTGCCCAACGCCTACAGCCAGCTGCAGGCCAAACCGGCCTGCACGCGCAAGCTGCAGCGCGCCCTGGCGGAGCTGGTCAGCCCCCGGCATACCCGCAGCGAACCGCAGAACAGCACCTCCAGCCGTCCGCCACTGATCCTCTGCGTCGACGACAACCCGGCCAACCTGCTGTTGGTGCACACCCTACTGGAAGACATGGGCGCAACCGTCAGCACCGCCAGCAGCGGCTACGAGGCTCTGGAGAAAGCCAAGCAGCAGGTGTTCGACCTGATCTTTATGGATGTGCAAATGCCCGGCATGGACGGTCGCCAGGCCACCGAAGCGATTCGCCAGGTGGAAAGCGAACGCGGCCAGAACCCCGTGCCCATCGTTGCCCTCACCGCCCATGCCCTGGCCAACGAGAAACGCGCCCTGCTGCAAAGCGGCCTGGACGACTACCTGACCAAACCCATCAGCGAACGCCAGCTGGCCCAGGTGGTGCTCAAGTGGACCGGCCTGGCGCTGCGCAATCAGGCCGTCGAACAGCCTAGCGAAAGCGGCCCGCGCTACGACCTCAGCGTCCTAGATGCCGCCGAGGGCCTGCGCCTGGCCGCCGGCAAACCTGATCTGGCCGCCGATATGCTGAACATGCTGCTGGCCGGCTTGCCGACGGACCGCCAGGCCATTCGCCAGGCGCGCCAGGCCGGCGAGCGCAGTGCGCTGATCGAACGCGTGCATCGCCTGCACGGGGCCACCCGCTACTGTGGCGTGCCGCAATTGCGCGCCGCCTGCCAGCGCAGCGAAACCCTGCTGAAACAGAATGATCCGGCAGCCAATCAGGCCCTCGACGAACTCGACGCCGCCATTGAGCGCCTGGCCAGTGAAGCCAGCGTCAGCGCCTGACCCATCGCCCCGGAAACCGCCATGCGCATGATTGTGTTCAGCAGCAAAAGCTACGACCAGCAGAGCTTTCTGGCCGCCAACTTGCCCGACGCCTGGCAGACGAGCTTCCAGGAAGCGCGCCTCAACCTGGCCAGTGTCGACCTGGCCAAGGGCTGCGAGGTGGTCTGCGCCTTTATCAATGACGACCTCAGCGCTCCGGTGCTCAGGCGTCTGGCCGCCGGCGGCACACGCCTGATCGCCCTGCGCTCGGCCGGCTACAACCATATCGACCTGGCGGTCGCCGAGCAGCTCGGCCTCAGCGTCGTCAGGGTGCCGGCCTACTCGCCCCACGCCGTGGCCGAACATGCCCTAGCCCTGATTCTGACCCTCAACCGCCGCACCCACCGCGCCTTCAACCGCACCCGCGAGGGCGACTTCTCGCTGCACGGCCTGACCGGCTTCGACCTGCACGGCAAGAACGTCGGCATCATCGGTGCCGGGCAGATCGGCCTGACCTTCGCGCGGATCATGGCCGGCTTCGGCTGCCAGTTGCTGATCAACGACCCCTACCCCGTCGCCAACCTGGCAGACCTCGGCGCACGCCAGGTCGAACTCGACGAGCTGATCGAGCGCAGCGACATCATCAGCCTGCACTGCCCGCTCAACGCCGCCACTCACCACCTGATCAATGCCCAGCGTCTGCAGCAGATGAAACCCGGGGCGATGCTGATCAACACCGGGCGCGGCGCGCTGATCGACACCCCGGCGCTGATCGGCGCGCTGAAAAGCGGCCAGTTGGGCTACCTGGGCCTGGATGTCTATGAAGAGGAAGCCGAGCTGTTCTTCGAGGACCGTTCCGACCAGCCGCTGCAGGACGATGTGCTGGCACGGCTGCTGAGTTTCCCCAATGTACTGATCACCGCGCACCAGGCCTTTCTGACCCACGAAGCCCTGGCCGCGATAGCCGCCACCACCCGCGACAATATCGCCGCCTGGCTGGCGGGCACGCCGATCAATCAGGTGCGTCCTGTCGCGTGATAGCATTTGCGCCCATTTGGAGGACCCATGGCCGAACACGACTTTCGCTACAACCTGCTCAACCCTGAACACACCCTGATCGAATGCCGCGCACTGGCACCCGGTCGCTATCAGGTCACCGGCAACGGCGGCTCGATCCAGAGCGGCGACGTTCTGCTGGTGACCCTCAAGGGCAGCCGCGAGCTGTCCATGCGCTTGCAGGCCGACAAGGTCCGCCACCTGATCAACCCCCGCGGCCAGTGGGTGGCGGTGGCCACCGGCCCGGTCTTCGGCGAGTTGGCAATCTTCAACTGGCAGGTCAAATGCGACAGCTGCCAGGCGCAACTGGATTTCGAATTCGCCGTGGATGCGGCCCTCGGCAAGAAGGCCCAGGCTCCGGCCGCCGAAGCGCGCATCACTGAACTCGGCTGGCGCAAACAGAACAACCGGCACCTGTGCCCGCAATGCATCGACAAGGAGGTTGCATGAAACGCGTACTCGCCACCGGCCTGTTGGCCGCCGGCCTGCTCGGCTGCGCCGCCACAGCGCCGCAGCTGGAAACCGAACACAGCTATAAGGTGGAATGGATCGGCGAACGCCCGCTGATTGATCGCAGCCACCTGACCATCACCCTGGGCGACGATGGCCGCGCCTATGGCAACGCCGGCTGCAACCACTGGTTCGCCGGTTACCAGCTCGATGGTGACAAGCTCAGCTTCAGCGCCGCCGGCAGCACCCGCAAGATGTGCGCAGAGGCGCTGATGGAGCAGGAAGCGCGTTTTCTCGACAGCCTGAGCAAGGTCAAGCGCTGGGACTTCAACGATATCGGCCAGCTGCAGCTATGGCCGACCGAAGGCAAGCCGATCCGGCTGTGGCCGGAAGACAACTAAGCCCCGTCAATACGTAGAGAAGAAGCGCCACAGCCTCAAGGTGGACAAGCCTGCGGCATGTCCACCCTACGGCGCAAACAATTCCAGCTGCTCATGGCGGCCACGCAAATCATGCAGGCGCACCCCCACCCCGAGCAGCCGCACCGGCTTGTTGCCCCGGGCAAAGGCCGCACTTATCAGCAACTGGTAACTGTGCAGATCGCGCCGGGCCCCGGCCTGTTCCAGGGTGGTCTGACTGAAATCGTGGAACTTGATTTTGACAAAGGGCTTGTCCGGCCGATAACTCTGATCCAGCCGCGCCATGCGTCGGTCCAGTTCGGCGAGTAGCTGTGGCAACTGCTCGAGGCACGCGGGCAGATCCGCCAGATCCTTGTCGTAGGTATTTTCCACGCTGACGGTCTGCCGGCGACTGTCGGTCTGCACCGCACGCTCGTCGATGCCCCGCGCCAAACCCCACAAGCGCTCGCCAAAACTGCCGAACTCCCTGACCAGGGCCAGCTTGTTCCACTCACGCAGGTCGCTGCAGGTGCGAATCCCCAGGCGCGCGAGCTTGTCCGCGGTGACCTTGCCAACGCCATGCAGCTTGCTGACGGGCAAGGCGGCGACAAAATCCTCGATCTGCTCCGGGGTGATCACAAACAGGCCGTTGGGCTTTTTCCAGTCGCTGGCGATCTTCGCCAGAAACTTGTTCGGGGCCACCCCGGCCGAGACGGTGATATGCAGATCCTGGGACACCCGCCGGCGGATATCCTGGGCGATGCGCGTGGCGCTGCCGGCAAAATGCGGGCTGCCCGTTACATCCAGGTAGGCCTCATCCAGCGACAACGGCTCGATCAGCTCGGTGTACTCGCGAAAGATCGCCTGAATCTCGCGCGATACCGCCTTGTAGGCATCCATCCGCGGCTTGACGATCAACAGATCCGGGCACAGCTTCAGGGCCTGCCCGGACGCCATGGCCGAACGCACACCATAGGCGCGCGCCTCATAGTTGCAGGTGGCAATCACCCCACGCCTGTCCGCCGAACCGCCCACCGCCAGCGGCTTGCCCGCCAGGGCGGGATCGTCACGCATCTCGATGGCGGCATAGAAGCAGTCGCAATCGACATGGATGATCTTCCGGCTTGTCATGGTCCGCAGGCGTGCCCTACTGCTCGGCCGAGCTGGCCGGTGCGGCAGGTTCTACGGTGACGGAGCTGGCCTCGTCCTTAGTGATATAAGACTGGATGATCAGAATGACGATCAACATAAAGGCCGCCAACGGCAACAGTTTCATCTTCGCCGCCAGGGCAGCGCCGCAGCTCGGGCAGGTTGTTGCCTCATCGGTTACCTGTGCGCCACAGGCTTTGCATTCACGACTCATGGGCTTGCTCCAGAAAAATGGCTCGGGACTCTAGCCCAACAACACTCACAGGGGCTATGCCGAATATGGGCTGCAAGGCAGTTTAAAGTCGCCAGCCCGCGCAGGCGAGCGGTCCCAGGCGATAAGCACCGCTCACTTGGCCTGCATTTTTACACTGGTTCGCAGCTAAGCATCTGAATAAAAAACACTTTGCTCGCCCGTCAGGTTGACAGCCTGTTTTTTGCCGCTACAATGGCGACCGCGGGATGGAGCAGTCTGGTAGCTCGTCGGGCTCATAACCCGAAGGTCGTCGGTTCAAATCCGGCTCCCGCAACCAGATACCCAGAAAGGCCACTCAATCGAGTGGCCTTTTCTGTTTCTGCGCCCTAATCATTTAAGTTATTGATTAAAAAGCAACAATCGATTGACAGAAGAGCATTTCTGTATAGAATGGCCGGCGCGGGATGGAGCAGTCTGGTAGCTCGTCGGGCTCATAACCCGAAGGTCGTCGGTTCAAATCCGGCTCCCGCAACCAGATACTCAGAAAAGGCCACTCAATCGAGTGGCCTTTTTTGCTTTAGCCCTCCTGCAAAACTTAAGCGATTGATTAAAAACAACTATTTTGTTGACAGCTATCGAATTCTATATAGAATGGCCGGCGCGGGATGGAGCAGTCTGGTAGCTCGTCGGGCTCATAACCCGAAGGTCGTCGGTTCAAATCCGGCTCCCGCAACCAGATACTCAGAAAGGCCACTCAATCGAGTGGCCTTTTTGTTTTCCGCCCTTCTGGTTTCCAGGCGCGAACATCATTTGCGCTCAGCAAAGCTTAAGTTTCAGGTGCCTATGCTTGCGCTGTTTAAACCAAACAGCAGCGGAGCCGCATCACCATGTCCTGGAAAAACACCGACACGCGTTATGGCAGTCTATCGATCACCCTGCACTGGCTGATGCTGGTGCTGATCGCAGGCGTGTATGCCTGTATCGAACTCAAAGGCAACTTCCCCAAAGGCAGCGACATCCGCGAGCTGCTTAAGCAGTGGCACTTTATGCTCGGCATGGCGGTATTCGCGCTGGTCTGGCTGCGTCTACTGGCGCGCTTCGTTGCCCCGACACCGAAGATCAAGCCCGCCCTGCCCGCCTGGCAAAACCTGCCCGCGCAGATCATGCACCTGGCGCTCTACGCCCTGATGATCGGTGCGCCACTGGCCGGATGGTTGCTCCTCAGCGCGGCCGGCAAGCCCATCCCCTTCTTTGGCCTCGAACTGCCGGCACTGGTCGAAAAGACGCCCAAGCTTGCCGAGACTATAAAGGAATGGCACGAATGGACCGGGGTCGCTGGCTACTGGCTGATCGGCCTGCACGCAGTCGCCGGCCTGTTCCATCACTTTATAAGCCGCGACAACACCTTGCAGCGCATGCTGCCGCACCGGGGCTGACCGTTGGTCAGTCAACCGCCGCGGGCGTTCGGCGCAGGACCAGGGCGTGACGACAGTCGACAGACTTTGTGCCCGCCGATGTCCCCCGCTGCACGGCCTGCGGCGTGTGACAGCCTACGGATACGGATAGCGCGTGGTAATAGCACGCCTGGAGGCGCTCGCAGCAGGCGAGCGTCTTTTCACAGCCCCCCGCAAGTGCTGGCCAATCCGGCAATCCGCCGCTAGAATTGCGCACTTTTTGATCAGAGGCGCAGCCAGCGCCCAGCATCCATCCGTACGCGCCCGAGGTTACCTCCATGTCCACCCCCGCCACGCCGAAAGTCGGCTTCGTCAGCCTCGGTTGCCCCAAGGCCCTAGTCGATTCCGAACGTATCCTGACCCAGTTGCGCATGGAAGGTTATGAAGTGGTGTCGACCTATCAGGACGCCGACGTGGTGGTGGTCAATACCTGCGGCTTTATCGACAGTGCCAAGGCCGAGTCCCTGGAAGTGATCGGCGAAGCCCTGGCCGAGAACGGCAAGGTTATCGTCACCGGCTGCATGGGCGTGGAAGAAGGTGCGATCCGCAAGGTGCACCCCAGCGTGCTGTCGGTAACCGGCCCGCAGCAGTACGAGCAGGTGCTCAACGCCGTGCATGAAGTGGTGCCGCCGAACAAGGAGCACAACCCGCTGATCGATCTGGTGCCACCCCAGGGCATCAAGCTGACTCCGCGCCACTACGCCTATTTGAAGATTTCCGAAGGCTGCAACCACAGCTGCAGCTTCTGCATCATCCCCTCGATGCGCGGCAAGCTGGTCAGCCGCCCGGTCGGCGAAGTGCTCAGCGAAGCCGAGCGCCTGGTCAAGGCCGGGGTCAAGGAGCTGCTGGTGATCAGCCAGGACACCAGCGCCTACGGCGTCGATATGAAGTACAAGACCGACTTCTGGAACGGCCAGCCGGTGAAAACCCGCATGACCGAACTCTGCCAGGCGCTCTCGACCTTGGGCGTCTGGGTGCGTCTGCACTACGTCTACCCCTACCCGCACGTCGACGAGCTGATCCCGCTGATGGCCGCCGGCAAGATCCTGCCGTACCTCGACATCCCCTTCCAGCACGCCAGCCCGAAAGTACTCAAGGCCATGAAGCGCCCGGCCTTCGAAGACAAGACCCTGGCGCGGATCAAAAACTGGCGCGAGATCTGCCCGGAACTGACCATCCGCTCGACCTTTATCGTCGGCTTCCCCGGCGAAACCGAAGAAGACTTCCAGTACCTGCTCAACTGGCTGACCGAAGCCCAGCTCGACCGCGTCGGCTGCTTCCAATACAGCCCGGTGGAAGGCGCGCCAGCCAATGACCTGGATCTGGACGTGGTGCCGGACGACGTCAAGCAGGACCGCTGGGACCGCTTTATGGCCCATCAGCAAGCCATCAGTACCGCCCGCCTGCAGCTGAAAGTCGGCAAGGAAATGGACGTACTGATCGACGAAGTCGACGATCAGGGCGCAGTCGCCCGCTGCTACGCCGACGCCCCGGAAATCGACGGCAGCGTGTTTATCGCCAGCACCGCGGTCAAGCCCGGCGACAAGGTGCGGGTACGCATCGTCGATGCCGACGAATACGACCTGTGGGCCGATCTGATCTAAACCGCCGCCCCTCGTCGTCCTGACGAGGGGAATGCGCCGCTGTTCTATCCGGCTAATAAGCCCCATGGCCGGATACGACGGTGCCAGCCCACGCTGCATGGGCCGGCAGCATAATGCTTATTCCGCCCGCCCCCTAGCAGGCCGCAGCGTCAGCTCGCCCCATACAAGGACGTCCCCCATGGAAATACGCTGCATCGCGCCCGATGAGCTGGATGCATTGCTGGCCCTCTATCAGCACCTGCACCCAACCGATGAAGCACTGCCGCCACGCAGCCAGGTTGAAGCCGTATGGCAATCGATTACAGCTAACCCGAGCTATCGCTACTTCGGCCTGTATCAGGACGCGGCTCTGCGCGCCAGCTGCTGCATCAGCCTGGTGGCAAACCTTACCCATGGTTGCAGACCCTACGGCCTGATTGAAAACGTGGTCACCCAGGCCGAATACCGCAAACGCGGCTATGGCCAGGCCCTGCTGGCCCATACCCTGGCATTCGCCTGGTCCCAGGGCTGCTACAAGGTGATGCTAAGCACCAGCAGCAAAGACCCCGCCACCTGGCAGTTCTATCAGGACGCCGGGTTTGATCGATTCGAAAAGCAGGCATTTATTGCCAGACCGCCTGCCCTGCTTTAGGCGCGAGGCAGCAGCAGGCGCACCTGTACGCCACCGGCAATATTGTCGATCTGCAATACGCCGCCGTGCAGCTGCATCACTTCCGCGACAAAGTTCAAGCCCAGGCCGGTGCTTTTGCGCCCGCTGCCGGGGCGCGGCAGGGAGTAGAAACGCTCGCACAGGCGCGCCAGGGCGTAATCGGGAATCGGCTCGGCCTGGTTAAACAAGCGCAGCTCTATCTGCTCAGCACGGATCTCAGCATCAAAGCGAATCAGCCCACCTGGCGGGGTGAAATCCAGGGCGTTATCCAGCAGATTGGCCAGGGCCTGACGTAGCAGAAAGGCTTCACCACGTGCGCTCAAATCAGCGCCAATATGGTTTTCAATCTGCAGCCCCGCCGCTTCGATACGTGCCATCTGCGCCTGCAGCAGGGAGTCGACCAGCGCCTGCAGCGGCACCGCCACCTGCTCTTCCAGGCCCTGGCGCTGCTCGACCTGGGCCAGGTGCAGCAGGCGCTCGATCAGCTGCTGCATGCGCGCGCTTTCCTGCTCGATATTGGCCACAAAACGCTGGCGCTGTTCGCCGGGCATTTCGCCGTCGAGCAGTTCCGCCGCTCCGCGAATCGCCGCCAGGGGGCTTTTCAGTTCGTGGGTCAGGGTGTGCACATAGCGCTCGACATAGGCCTTGCCTTCCAGCTCGGTGCGCATGCGTTCGACCGCTTCGGCCAATTGCGCCAGCTCGCCGCCGCGCAGGCTCGGCAGTTCGGCGCGCTCCCCAGCACTGACCGCCTGGGCATAGCGAGTCAGCTTGCGCAGCGCGGCGCTGAGCCACCAGGACAGCAGCGCGCCGATCAGCAGACCGAGCACGATCAGGCCGCCGCCGAGCCAGGCCAGGCGCTGCTCGGAACGCTCGATATAGGGCTGCAGGCTGCGGTTGGGCTTGGCCACCGAGACCACGCCGATAATCCGCGTGTCATCCATGATCGGCGCGGCCACATACATCACCGAAGAGTCCTCGTCGTTCGGGTCCTCCTTGGTCGAGCGCGCGCCGTACTCGCCGCGCAGGGTCAGGTACACGTCGTTCCAGCGCGAGTAGTCCTGGCCCACCGCCGCCCCCGTGGAGTCGAGGAGGACGATGCCCTGGGCGTCGGTGACATAGATACGGTGGTTGACCCGGTTTTTCTCCAGGCCCCAGATCTGTGCCCGCGGCTGACGCTGACCATAGGCCTTGAGCAGTTCGGGCAGGCGGCTCTGTTGCAGACGACCGGCCTTGACCTCATCACGGAGAATCTCCGCCAGCAAGTTGGCGGTGTCGACCAGGGTTTCCTCGGTGCTCTGGCGCACCCCGGGGCGGATCTCGTCCATCACCGTGCTCAGCACAAACCAGCCGGCCAGGCCGACAAACAGGAAATACACCAGAAAGATGCGAATCCCCAAGGGCATCAGGCGTGCCTCGGCGAATAGCTGTAACCGAGGCCACGGTGCGTCTGGATCGGCTCGGTGGTGGCCATCACCAGGCGCAGCTTGGCCCGCAGGCTCTTGATATGGCTGTCGATGGTGCGCTCGTAGCCAACATCGGCGGCCACCCCCAGGCCGTCGAGCAACTGCTCGCGGGAAAACACCCGCTCGGGCTGAGCCAGCAGCTGTTGCAGCAACCGAAACTCATGGCGGGTCAGGCTCAGCAATTGGCCGTGGTAGTGGATCTGCACACGCTCGATATCCAGCTGAAATGGCCCGCTGTCCGGGCTTGCAGCCGGCACTTCACGCGGGGCCATACGCTTGAGGATGGCCTTGACCCGCGCCGCCACTTCACGCGGGCTAAAGGGCTTGACCACGTAATCGTCGGCACCGATTTCCAGGCCCACCACCCGGTCGATTTCCTCGCTGCGGGCGGTAAGAAAGATCACCGGCACCTCGGAAACGCGCCGCAGCCGCTTGCACACCTCGAAGCCGCTGATATCCGGCAGGCCGACATCGAGAATCAGCAGATCGGCCGGGGCGCGCGCCTGCAGGGCCAGGGCCTCCTGCCCAAGGGTCAGCCAGGTGCTGGTAAAACCCTCGCCATGTAGGGCGAAGATCAGGGTGTCGGCAATGGCGGCTTCGTCTTCGACAATCAGAATATGCGGCATGGGCGTCCTGCTCGTGGGCAACTCGGCGAGGAGCCTGCGGCAGGCCGCGGCCAGCGTCAAGCCTCACTCCCCACCCCCGCTGTAGCTCGGATGCAATCCGCGAATGGCGGCGGATGCATCGCCCCGGATTACCTCCGGGCTACGGAACTGCAGGCCGTAGGATGGGTGATAACCCATCGTGCAATTGATGGGTTATCACCCATCCTACGATCTAGCCCATGCCCGCGAGCGATGCCGAGTGGCAACCGCATCGCGGACAAGTCCGCTCCTACGGGCCTCAGTCGAGCTTGAAGCGCGCGGTGTTCTGCTCTAGCGCCTGGCTCCCCTGACGCAACTGCTCGGCAGCGTCGCTGACCGCCTGGGCCCCTTCGAGCAGGGCGCTGGCGGCCTGGTCGACCTGTTGGATATTGCCGCTGACTTCATCGGCGGTGGCCGCCTGCTGCTCGGCGGCGGTGGCGATCTGCGCCAGACGGTCGCTGACCAGCTGCACCGATTCGACGATCGCCCCTAGGTCTTCGCCCATGGCCAGCACGCTGCCAACATCGCCCTCGGCCTGGTGTACCGCCTCCTCCATCAGGGTCACGGACTGGCCGACCACCCGGTGCAGGCTGGCCACCGTTTCGGCGATTTCCGCCGTGGAGTTCTGCGTGCGCTGGGACAGCGAACGTACCTCGTCGGCAACCACGGCAAAGCCACGGCCCTGCTCGCCGGCACGAGCGGCCTCAATGGCGGCGTTGAGCGCCAGCAGGTTGGTCTGCTCGGCAATGCCCTTGATCACATCCACCACCCGGGTGATCTGCTCGGTCTGCTCGCGCAGTTGCTGCAGGGTGGTCGCGCTATCGCCCAGGCGACGGCTGAGCTGACGCATGCTTTCACTGGTGCGGGCGCTGCGCTGGTTGCTCTGATTGGCGATTTCGCGAGTTTGCCCGGCCTCCACTGCGGCCTGTTCGCAGCTTTGCGCGACGCTTTGCGCGGTGGCCGCCATTTGCGTGGCGGCGGCGGCAATCTGGCTCATCTGCGCCTGCTGCTGCTCGACCGACTGCAGGGCGCTCTGCGCTTCGCCGTTGAGCATGTCGACCGTGCCGCCGAATTGCTGACTCTGCTGGTTGACCCCGCGCATGGAGTCGCGCAACTGGCTGACGGCAGCATTCAGGGCCTGGGCGATGCTGGCCAGGTCATCCGCGCCGTGGACCTGCATGCGCACCCGCAAGTCGCCGTCACGCAGGCCTTCGGCGGCCTGGATGATGCCGGCGGTGCTGCGGCGAATCGAAGCGTTGAGACAAAACAGCACATAGAGCGCCAGCAGGGTCAGCACGCTGAATACACCGATCACCTCGCTCATCATGACCAGCGCCGCGCTGCGGTAATCCCCCAGGCTCACCCCGAACTGCTGATAAAGCGCCTGCTGCAGGGCGATAAGTTGCCCCTGCAGCAACTCGATGCGCTGCACGAACTGCTCCGGCGTCAGGGCCATGGGGCTGGCCTCGAACATGTCGCGGTCGATCCCGGCGAGAAAGCTTTCATAGCCTTGCAGGGCTTCGGTATAGGGTTCCTGCAATTGGCGCATGGCATCGGGGGCTTCCAGGCCCAGGGTGGTCTGGGCCTTGAGCAGCTGGCTGCGCGACTCGTCAAGATTGCGCCGCAGGTCGCGAATCAGTACCCGGCTCTGCAGGGTGAAATGCTGCGACACCACCGCGCCATGGCCCTGGCTGGCAAAGCTGCCCAACTGTTCGAGCAGACGCGGCAAGGTATAGGTCAGTTGCTCCATCATCAGGTAGGTGTCGAGTTGCGGATCGAGAATCAGGCCGCTGTCGGTGGCCACCTGCTCGCGCAACGCCAGCAGGCCCAACAGGGTCTTTTGGTAACGTTCCAGGGCATCGGGTAGGGCCAACTTGCCCAGAGCGTCGACACTCAATGCGCTACGCCCAGCCTCCAGCCCCTGAAAATGCTGCCTGGCCTGCTCGCTGACCAGCTCGGCCTGCAGCGGCGCGGCCAGCGCCTGCAACGCCTGATCGAGATTGCCGGCCCGCTGCTGCATCAGCGCCTGGGCCTGGCTATCGGTGCCCTTCCAGCGCGCCAGCAAGGTGCGTTGCTCGATCAGCGCCTGCTGCACGTCGGCCATGGCCTGCAAGGCCTGCATGCCCTGCAGCTCGTGGTCGATGGCGCGCAAGCGCTCCAGATAACTGCTGCTGATCACCCACAGCGAAAACCCAAGTGGCAGGGCAAACAAAACAAATATCAGCTGAAACTTGCGCGCGAAGCTGAACCGCTCCAGCAGCCGCACCCCCGGTTTGAGTACTCCAGTCATAACTACCTCACCCTGTGTAACGCACCTTCTAGGTGGATGCGCTAAAGCAGCTGATTAAGCAAGAAACGCGCCCGCGTTAAACGTCAACTAACAGGCAGTTGCCTTGAGCATAGTTAAAAGATCGCGCGGGGCCGTCTGAAGCAGGAGCCTGACGGCAAGCTTACAGGGCAATGGCTTGGAAGCATCGCTGGCACTGCTTATGATCGAGGCCTTCGCGCCCCACAAGGAATTGCCATGCGCCGCCTGCTGACCGCCACCAGCGTGACTCTGCTGTTGCTGCTCAACACCCTGCTGCTGATCGGCCCCTTGCTGCTGATTGCCCTGGGCAAGTTCGTACTGCCCGGCAAGGCGTTGAAAACCGCCAGCTCGCGAGGGGTGATGTGGGTGGCGGAAAGCTGGGCCGAGCTGAACAAGCTGATCTTCGCCACACTGCTGCCAACCCGCTGGGATATCCGCGGCAACGCCGAGCTGCGCCAGAGCACCTCTTATCTGGTGATCAGCAACCACCAGAGCTGGGTGGACATTCCCGCGCTGATCCAGGCGTTCAACCGCAAGACGCCCTACTTCAAGTTCTTCCTCAAACAGCAGCTGCTTTGGGTGCCCCTGCTTGGTCTGGCGTTCTGGGCCCTGGACTACCCCTTTATGCGCCGTTATTCCAAGGCCTTTCTGGCCAAGCATCCCGAGCTCAAGGGCCAGGACCTGGAGATCACCAAGCGCGCCTGCGCCAAGTTCAAGGACCTGCCGGTGACCGTGGTCAACTACCTGGAAGGCACCCGCTTCACCCCGGCCAAGCACGCCGCCCAAGGCTCGCCCTACCGCTACCTGCTCAAGCCCAAGGCCGGCGGTGTGGCCTTTGTCCTCGCCACTTTGGGCGAGGAGCTGGACAAGGTGCTGGATGTCACTGTGGTGTATCCGAGCGAGCGGATTCCCGGCTTCTGGGAGTTGATCAGCGGCCAGGTGCCCAAGGTCATAGTCGATATTCAGACCCACGAACTCGACCCAGCGCTGTGGCAGGGTGACTACGAGAACGACCCGCTCTTTCGTGAGTTTGTGCAGGGCTGGGTGACGAAGCTGTGGGAAGACAAGGATGCGCGGATAGCGCAGATTCGGGCAGAGATTGAGGCGTAGGGTGGACATGGCGCAGCCTTGTCCACCATAGGCATCATGGCGGACAAACCTTCGGCATGTCCGCCCTACGGATGATTGATAAACCTGGTTTATGCCGCGCTAAACATCTTGTGCGGGTCGATAACGAATTTCTTCGGCACGCCGGCATCGAACTCGCCATAACCGCGCGGCGCGTCTTCCAGGCTGATGACCTGCACGCCGACCACTTCGGCAATGTTGATGCGGTCCCACATGATCGCCTGCATCAGCGCGCGGTTGTACTTCATCACAGGGGTCTGGCCGGTGTGGAAGCTGTGGGATTTGGCCCAACCGAGGCCGAAGCGGATGCTTAGGGCACCGATCTTCGCCGCCGCGTCCACCGCGCCCGGGTCTTCGGTGACGTAGAGGCCGGGAATGCCGATCTTGCCAGCTACCCGCACCACGCCCATCAGCGAGTTAAGCACGGTGGCCGGAGCCTCGTGCTGGGCACCAGAGTGACCATGGCCGCGAGCTTCAAAGCCCACCGCATCCACCGCGCAATCGACTTCAGGCTCACCCAGTAGCGCAGCGATCTGTTCGTGCAATGGGGTGTCCTTAGACAGGTCAGCGATCTCGAAGCCCTGGGCCTTGGCATGGGCCAGACGCACCGGGTTGACGTCGCCGACAATCACCACCGCCGCGCCAAGCAGACGCGCCGAGGCGGCAGCGGCCAGACCGACCGGGCCGGCACCGGCGATATACACGCTGCTGCCAGGGCCGACGCCGGCGGTGACCGCGCCGTGATAGCCGGTGGGCAGGATGTCGGACAGGCAGGTCAAGTCGCGGATCTTCTCCATGGCCTTGTCGCGATCCGGCAGCTTCAACAGGTTGAAGTCGGCGTAGGGCACCATGGCGTACTCAGCCTGGCCACCGGTCCAGTCGCCCATATCGACGTAGCCGTAAGCGCCGCCGGCGCGGGCCGGGTTAACCGACAGGCAGACGCCAGTGTGTTGCTCTTTGCAGCTGCGGCAACGGCCGCAGGCAACGTTGAACGGCACCGAAACCAGATCGCCTATCTTCAGGTTCTCCACGTCGCGGCCCTTCTCGATCACCTCGCCGGTGATCTCGTGGCCCAGTACCAGGCCGGTTTGCGCCGTGGTGCGGCCGCGCACCATATGCTGGTCGGAGCCGCAGATATTGGTGGATACCACCTTGAGAATGACCCCGTGCTCGATCTTCTTGCCGCGCGGGTCCTGCATTTTCGGATAGTCGATTTTCTGCACTTCGACCTTGCCAGCGCCGAGATAGACGACGCCACGATTACCAGACATAGGTGTTCTCCTTTCTTGTTGTGGGACTCTTGTTGTAGAGCCATGGCGCGACCAATGACCGCGCGGTTTTGCACTGGAGCTTGTGTCTGTTGCCGGCTGGGACCGAGGGTTTGGCAGTCGGTGATCCAGCCGTAGCCCGGCTGCAATCCGGGAAATTCGTCTAGCGAAGAATGAGTTCGCGCCCGCCTTATCCTAACGACCGGCCCCTGCTGCGAATGACGCTGCGGCCCGATAGTGGTCGCTGTTCGCACCGAATTTGCCGCCGGGCGAGCTGATGGGTATCGCTTTGCTCAACCCATCCTACAAATCGACCGTGGCGACCCGTAGCCCGGATGCAATCCGGGGAAATCTGTGCACCCTACGGCTTTATGCATGCAGCACCACGGTGCGGCTGGCGTTAAGGAATACACGCCGTTCCAGGTGGTAGGCGATGGCCTTGGCCAGGGTCTGGCATTCGATATCGCGGCCCTTGGCGATCAGGTCTTCGGGGTAGTGGGCGTGGTCCACCGACTCCACGCCCTGGGCGATGATCGGCCCCTCGTCGAGGTCGTTGTTGATGTAGTGGGCGGTGGCTCCGACCAGCTTGACGCCCTTCTCATAGGCCTGGTGATAGGGCTTGGCACCCTTGAAACCGGGCAGCAGCGAGTGGTGGATATTGATCGCCCAGCCATCGAGCTTGCGGCACAGCTCAGGCGACAGCACCTGCATATAGCGGGCGAGCACCACCAGCTCCGCCCCGCTCTGCTCGATGACCTGCAGCACCTGGCGCTCCTGCGCCGGCTTATCGTTGGGATCGAGGGGGAAGTGGTAATAGGGAATATCGTGCCAGCGCGCCAACGGTTCCAGATCCGGGTGGTTGGACACCACCGCCACCACGTCCATGGCCAGGTGGCCGATACGCTGGCGATAGAGCAAGTCGTTGAGGCAGTGGTCGGCTTTGCTGACCATCAATACCACCTTGGCCCGGTAGCCCGGCGGGGTCAGTTCGACTTGCATGCCGAAGGCGGTCAGGCGCTGGTCGAGACCGGCGCGAAAGGCCTGCTCGTCGAAGTCGTCCGGCTGGCGGAATTCCACGCGGATAAAGAAGCGCGAGGACAGGCGGTCATCGAAGCTGTGGTGCTCGGTGACGTAGCAGCGCTGCTCGAAGAGAAAGCGGGTTACCGCATCCACAGTGCCGAGCACGCTCGGGCAGTGGGCGGTAAGAATCCAGGTATCGGGGGTGCGGCTCATAAGCGTGCTCCGATGTTGATTCCCTCTCCATCGGGAGAGGGCCGGGCGTAGGGTGGATCGGGGCGCGTAGCTGGCGCTTCATCCATCCACCTTTGCGGGCCTCCGGTGGACGAAAAAAGCGTCGTCCACCCTACAACTCAGGCCTTGATAACCAGGCCATACTCAGCGCTGGCGTCCTGCAGCCACAGCCAGATGTAGTCGGCGAAGCTGCGCCGTACCAGCAGTTCCCAGGTTTCCTCGCCGGTGTGGCGGATCACAAGTTGCGACTTGGCGAATACGGTGCCGACCGCCTTGCCCACCGGGAAGTTGCTCGGGTGCACGTCGTAGCTGCTGGATTTCATCAGCAGTTCGCGCACCTTGGGCCCGGACAGTTCCACTAGGGTCTGCCCGCCGCTGACGTTGACAATCGAAATATGCTGGCCGTCCAGGGCGGCGCGCAGCTTCTGCTCGACTTCGTATTCAGTGCCGCCTGGCACGATCAGCAGCCACTCATCGGGGGCCAGCCATTGCAGCGAACTGTGCTCGTTGGCCACCAGGGTCAGGGCCACCGGCAGTTCGAGGCCAGTGGCCTGGTGCACACCGCCGGCAAAGGCCGAGTCTTTCGCGTCGCCGCGCAGCACCAGATGGCCGAGCAGCTTCTTCTCGCGCAGGGTGATACCTGCCGTGCTGCTCTTATGTAGAGGCCCCTTGCGTACCAGCTCGTCGAGGCCGGCGTGGAACAGCGGCGACTCGCCATGGGCGGCGTCCGGGCGTTGTTTGTAGACGTTGACGTTAGACATTCTGGCGGTCCCCTTTAGGGTCGTAGAACACCGGGCTGACGATTTCCGCTTCCACCAGGCTGCCGTCCACCAGCGGCGCGAATACACGCTCGCCGATGCGCTTGAGGCCGCCCTTGACCAGGGCCATGGCGATGGAATGGTTCAGCGTCGCGCTGGCGTAGCTGGAGGTGACATGGCCGACCATGTCCATGGGGATGGCCTGCTTGGGATCGAATACCAGTTGCGCGCCTTCGGGCAGCACCTTGCTCGGGTCCAGCGGTTTGAGCCCGACCAGCTGCTTACGTTCTTCGCGCACACAATCCTCGCGATTCATGCCGCGCCAGCCGATCCAGGAGAATGGCTTGGTGCGACCGACGCACCAGCCCATGCCCAGGTCGTCCGGGGTTACCGAGCCGTCGGTGTCCTGACCGACGATGATAAAACCCTTCTCGGCGCGCAGCACGTGCATGGTCTCGGTGCCGTAGGGGGTCAGGCCATGTTTCTTGCCCGCCTCGATGATTTTTTCCCACACGCCCAGGGCGTAGTCGGCCTGCACGTTGACCTCGTAGCTCAGCTCACCGGTAAAGGAGATGCGGAACACCCGCGCCGGTACGCCGCCGACCTTGACTTCCTGCCAGGTCATAAAAGGGAAAGCGTCTTTATCCAGATCGATATCGGTGACTTCCGCCAGCAGCTTGCGGCTGTTGGGGCCGGACAGGGTCATGGTGGCCCAGTGGTCGGTGACCGAGGTGAAGTACACCTTGAGCTCCGGCCATTCGGTCTGGTGATAGATCTCCAGCCATTCCAGCACCCGGGCGGCACCGCCGGTGGTGGTGGTCATCAGAAAGTGGTTGTCAGCCAGACAGGCGGTTACACCGTCGTCGAAGACCATGCCGTCTTCCTTGCACATCAGGCCGTAGCGGGCCTTGCCCACGTCCAGTTTGGTCCAGGCGTTGGTGTACACACGGTTGAGAAACTCGCGCGCATCCGGGCCCTGGATATCGATCTTGCCCAGGGTCGAGGCGTCGAGGATGCCGACGGCGTTACGCACGGCCAGACATTCGCGGGCCACGGCGGCATGCAGGTCTTCACCGTTTTTCGGGAAATACCAGGGACGCTTCCACTGGCCGACGTCCTCGAACTCGGCACCGTTGCGCAGGTGCCAGCTCTGCATGGCGGTGTAGCGTTTGGCCTCGAACAGCGCGCCGCAATGCCGACCGGCGACAGCGCCGAAGGTCACCGGGGTGTAGTTCGGGCGGAACATGGTGGTGCCCATTTCCGGAATGCTGATGCCTAAGGAACGGGCGGCGATGGCCAGGCCGTTGATATTGCCCAGCTTGCCCTGATCGGTGCCGAAGCCCAGGGCGGTGTAGCGTTTGACGTGCTCCACCGACTCGAAGCCTTCACGGGTGGCCTGCTCGATACCGGCGGCGGTCACATCGTTCTGCAGGTCAACGAACTGCTTGGGCGCGCGCGCCGTGGACTTGTCGTGGGGCACCTGAAACAGCGCCACGGCCGGTTCTTCGAAGCGCGTTTCGACCAGCGGCAGGCTGCCGCTGATAGCCTTGAAACCAGCTTCGGCGGCGGCGCTGGCACCGGCTTCGAAACCATCGGCAAGCACATCGCCAAGGGCAAACACGCCGTTCACCGCACCGGCGCACAGGCGCTTCTGGAAACCTTCGCCAGGCACGAAGGCGAGGATGTCTTCACGCCAGGTCGGCCGACCGCCCAGGTGCGAAGCCAGGTGCACCACCGGGCTGTAGCCGCCGGAGCTGACAATCAGGTCGCAGTCGAGCAGCTCGCCAGGGCTGCTGACTTTGTGGCCTTTCAGGTCGATGGCGCAGATCCGCGCGCCCGTTACGCGCTTGCTGCCGCGGGCTTCGACCACGGCGCTGCCGGTGAGAATGCGCACGCCGCGCTTGCGCGCTTCTTCCACCCAGCTGCCGCGGGGGTTGCTGCGCGCATCGGCGACGGCCACCACTTGCAAGCCGGCATCGAGCCAGTCGAGCACCACGCGGTAGGCGTAATCGTTGTTGGTCGACAGCACCAGCTGCTGGCCCGGTGCCACGCCGTAGCGGCGCACATAGGTGGACACCGCATCGGCGAGCATATTGCCCGGCACGTCGTTATTGGCGTACACCAGCGGCCGCTCGTGGGCACCGGTAGCCAGCACCACACGCTTGGCGCGTACGCGGTGCATACGCTGACGGACCATACCTAAAGGCGCGATCTCGCCGAGGTGGTCGGTCAGGCGCTGGTGAATGGTGAGGAAGTTGTGGTCGTGGTAGCCGTTTACCGTGGCGCGCGGCAACAGGATCACTTCCGGCATTTTGCTCAGCTCGGCCAACGCCTGGGCGGTCCAGTCGGCGGCGGGTTTGCCGTCGAGGGTTTCGCGGGTGCTGAGCAGGCTGCCGCCGAACTCTTCCTGCTCATCGGCCAGTATCACTCGTGCGCCGCTGCGCGCGGCGGCTAAGGCTGCGGCCAGACCGGCGGCGCCGCCACCGACCACCAGCACGTCGCAGTGCTGGTTCATATAGTCGTAGCTGTCCGGGTCATTGGCTTTCGGCGCACGGCCGAGACCTGCGGCCTTACGAATGTACTTCTCGTAGGTCAGCCAGAGGTTCTGCGGGTACATAAAGGTTTTGTAGTAGAAGCCCGGCGGCATCGCCTTGCCGCCGACCTTGCCGAGGATACCCATCACATCGTTGTTCACACTCGGCCAACCGTTGGTGCTGTTAGCCACCAGACCTGCGTACAGCGCCTGCTGGGTGGCGCGCACGTTGGGGATCTGCGCGGCTTCGGTGCTGCCGATCTGCAGCACGGCATTGGGCTCCTCACTGCCGGCGGCGACTATGCCGCGGGGCCGCGAGTACTTAAAGCTGCGCCCGACTATGTCGACGCCGTTGGCCAGCAAGGCAGCGGCCAGGGTGTCGCCGACAAAGCCCTGGTAGCTCTGGCCGTTGAAACTGAAACTGAGTGGCTGGCTGCGGTCGATGCGGCCACCCTGGGCAAGACGATTGACCTGGCTCATGCCGTTACTCCTTGGTCGACGGCCTTCTTCGCGGCGAGGCTGGCTTCAGTGATGCTGGGCCGTTCGCCGATCTTGTAGGTTTCGAGAATTTCGTAGGTCACCGTGTGACGGGTGGCGTTGAAGTATTTGCGGCAGCCGCTGGCATGGATCCACAGCTCGTGGTGCAGGCCGCGCGGGTTGTCGCGGAAGAACAGGTAGTCGCCCCACTCCTCGTCGGTGCAGGCGTTCGGCTCCAGGGGGCGCGGGATATGCGCCTGGCCCTTGGCGTGGAACTCCTCTTCGGAACGCAACTCGCCACAGTGAGGGCAGAAAATATGCAGCATGGTCGGTACCTCCTAAGCCCCCTCTCCCTGCCTCTTTATTAGAGAGCCGGGAGAGGGCTGGGGTGAGGGGTTGGCCTCACCAGACGATCAATTTATAGGAGAGGGTCCGCGGTCAGCCGCACAACCCTCACCCGCCCTGCGGGCACCCTCTCCCGGAGGGAGAGGGGCATCAGCCGTCGCGCTACGCGCGACCTTTTAGTGCGCAACCCCGGCCGCGCCGTGCTCGTCGATCAGCGCGCCGGTATGGAAGCGCTCAATGGAGAACGGCTGGGCCAGCGGGTGCATCTCGCCCTTGGCCAGGCTGGCGGCGAATACGTGGCCCGAACCTGGGGTGGCCTTGAAGCCGCCGGTACCCCAACCGCAGTTGAAGAACAGGTTCTTCACCGGGGTCTTGGCGATGATCGGGCAGGCGTCCGGGCTCGTGTCGACGATGCCGCCCCACTGGCGGTTCATGCGTACCCGCGAGAGCACCGGGAACATCTCGACGATGGCCTGCAGGGTGTGTTCGATGGTCGGGTAGGAGCCGCGCTGGCCGTAACCGTTGTAGCCGTCAATGCCGGCACCGATGACCAGGTCGCCCTTGTCCGACTGGCTGATATAGCCATGCACCTGGTTGGACATGATGACGCTGTCGATAATCGGCTTGATCGGCTCGGACACCAGCGCCTGCAACGGGTGGGACTCCAACGGCAGGCGAAAGCCGGCGAGCTTGGCCATATGCCCGGAGTTACCGGCGGTGACCACGCCGACGCGCTTGCCACCGATAAAGCCGCGGTTGGTTTCCACGCCGATGACCGCGCCGTTTTCCTTGCGGAAGCCGATCACTTCGGTCTGCTGGATCAGGTCGACACCCAAGGCATCGGCGGCGCGGGCGTAGCCCCAGGCCACCGCATCGTGACGAGCCACGCCGCCGCGGCGCTGCAGGGAGGCACCGAGCACCGAGTAGCGGGTGTTCTTGCTGCAATCCAGATAGGGAATCAGTTCCTCGACCTGCTTGGCGTTAAGCACTTCGCCGTCAATACCGTTAAGACGGTTGGCACTGACCCGACGCTCGATATCGCGCATGTCCTGCAGGGTGTGACCGAGGTTGAACACGCCGCGGGCCGAGTACATGACGTTGTAGTTGAGGTCCTGGGACAGGCCTTCCCACAGCTTCATGGCGTGCTCGTAGATGCGCGCCGACTCGTCCCACAGGTAGTTGGAGCGCACGATAGTGGTGTTGCGCGCGGTGTTACCACCGCCCAGCCAGCCCTTCTCCACCACCGCGACGTTCTTCACGCCGAATTCCTTGGCCAGGTAATAGGCCGTGGCCAGACCGTGGCCGCCGCCGCCGACGATGATCACGTCGTACACCGGCTTGGGCGTCGGGTTGCGCCACATCCGTTGCCAGTTTTCGTGGTGGCTGAACGCGTGCTTGATTAGGCCGAAGCCGGAATAACGTTGCATAAAGGTGCTCCTGAAACGGAAAGCTGGAACCTTGTTTGTAGGAGCGGGCCATGCCCGCGAACATCATGGATCGCAGATATGGGACTTGGCGTCCGCCCCGCTCCTACCGGTCATTGCGCTTAACGATAAACCGGGTAATCGGCACACAAACCCGCCGCCAGCGTCGCCACTTGCGCCTCGACATCGGCATCGCCGAGGTGGTCGAGGACATTGCAGATCCAGCCGGCCAGCTCGATGCTTTGTGCTTCTTTCAAGCCGCGGGTGGTGATGGCCGGGGTGCCGATACGCAGGCCCGAAGTCACGAACGGCGACTGCGGGTCATTCGGCACGGCGTTCTTGTTCACCGTGATACCGGTGCGTCCCAGCGCCGCATCGGCGTCTTTGCCGGTAATGCCCTGCTTGATCAAGCTGACCAGAAACAGGTGGTTGTCGGTGCCGCCGGAGACCACGTCATAGCCACGCTCGATAAACACCTTGGCCATGGCCTGGGCGTTGTTGATCACCTGCTGCTGGTAGGCCTTGAAGGCAGGCTCCATGGCCTCCTTGAAGCACACTGCCTTACCCGCGATCACATGCATCAGCGGGCCACCCTGGGCACCGGGGAATACCGCGGCGTTAAGCTTCTTCTCGATCTCGGGGTTGGCCTTGGCCAGGATCAGGCCGCCACGGGGACCACGCAGGGTCTTGTGAGTGGTGGTGGTAACCACATCGGCAAAAGGAATCGGGTTGGGGTACAGACCGGCGGCGACCAGGCCGGCAACGTGGGCCATATCGACAAACAGCAGCGCCCCGACCTTGTCGGCGATGGCGCGGAAACGCGGGAAATCCAGGGTCTTCGAGTAGGCGGAAAAACCAGCGACGATCATCTTCGGTTGGCATTCAACGGCAAGACGCTCGACTTCGTCGTAGTCGATCAGGCCGGTAGCGGTGTCGATACCGTACTGCACGGCGTTGTACAGCTTGCCCGAGGACGACACCTTGGCCCCGTGGGTCAGGTGACCGCCGTGGGCCAGGCTCATGCCCAGGATGGTGTCACCGGCATTGATCAGCGCCAGGTATACCGCGCTGTTGGCGGAAGAACCGGAGTGCGGCTGAACGTTGGCGTAGTCGGCACCGAACAGCGCCTTGGCGCGGTCGATGGCCAGCTGCTCGACCACATCGACATGCTCGCAGCCGCCGTAATAGCGCTTGCCCGGATAACCTTCGGCGTACTTGTTGGTCAGCCCGCTGCCCTGGGCTTGCATCACCCTTTTGCTGCAGTAGTTTTCCGAGGCGATCAGCTCGATATGGTGTTCCTGGCGGCGTTCCTCGGCGTCGATGGCGCTGAGCAGTTCGTCGTCGTAGCCCTTGATCTGGTCGTGCTTGCTGAACATCGCGAATCTCCTGCGGCACCCGGGTGCGGTGTCTGTATGTCGGTCATGGGGGCGGGCCCCAGTTGCAACCGATGGTATGACTCGCCCTGATCGATCAGATGCCTATGCACGCCACGGGAGATTGCGTTTGCGACATGAGTGTCGGAGACATGCGCGTTGGCGACATGCACGAACCCGCCAGACCGCACGCAAGGCACGGTGGGTTGCACCCACCCTACGTCGGCGACCGGTAGCCCGGATGAAATCCGGGGAAAAGCAGCGCAGCCACTACCGCTCCCGGATTGCGCCAAGGCTTATCCGGCTACGAGACAGCGACATGCATAAGCCCGTAGGGCGGGTGCAACCCGCCAGGCTGCATGCAAGACACGGTGGGTTGCACCCGCCCTACATCGGTGAAAACCGGTAGCCCGGATGAAATCCGGGGAAAAGCAGTGCAGCCACTACCGCTCCCGGATTGCGCCAAGGCTTATCCAGGCTACGAGACGGCGACATGCATAAGCCTGTAGGGCGGGTGCAACCCGCCAGACCGCATGCAAGTCACGGCGGGTTGCACCCGCCCTACCTCGGCGACCGGTAGATCCCGGATGAGATCCGGGGAAAAGCAGCGCAGCCACTACCGCTCCCGGATTGCGCCAAGGCTTATCCAGACTACGAGACGGCGGTCAGCGCAGCCACTCGCGAATGGCCACGAGCAGCAGGAAATGCCCCGGATAAAACAGGTAGGCCCAGCGCCGTACTGGCGGCACGGGCAGCGTCAACGGCTGACGCAACAGCCAGAGGCCGAACAGCGGAGCCAGGGCGCAACTGATGATCACCGCCCAGGCGAAGGGGTCGCCACGGGCCGCATCGATATAGAACGGTGGCCAGTAATTGCCCAGCAGACACAGCACCAGTGGCCACACCCAACCGGGGTTGGGGCGATGCAGAGCGTAGAGAAACGCCGCGGGCAGCAGCGCACCGGGCAAACCGAACATCAGCCAGGGATGCGCGAACAGCGCCAGCACCAGCGCCCCCAGGCCCAGCCAACGACGCTGGCCGTGGGGATGCTGCGCAGCACTGGCGATCACCAGGCCCAGGGCCAGGGTCGGCAACACATTGAGCGATTGCGGTGTTTGCACCAACAGGCGATAGGGCCACTCGGAAAGCAGCGCAAAACCCAACAGCAGGCCGAGATAGCGCAGCGGTATGGGCCCACGCTCACCCGCCACAGGGCGCGCCAGGTTGGCCGCAATAGCCAGACAGAACAGTGGAAAAGCCAGCCGCCCGGGGATATAGACGGCGTACAGCTGCGGCCAGACATGGCGCAGATGGTCAATCAGCATACTGAGCAGCGCCAGCCACTTGAGCAGGTCCAGCGCAGCATCGCGGGGCGGGCGGCCCGGGGTAGGCAAGGCATTCGGCATGACGGCAGTTCTGGCTCCGAGGGAGCTCGACCTTAACTCAAGGAGCCGTCATGCCGTTATCCATCACTCCTGCAGTTTGGCGGTGCAGCTGCTGGAGGCTTGCAGCAAACGCTGCTGCATAGCCGGATCAGGCGACGACTGACGGCCCATGGCCTGCAGTTCGGTCTCGCTGAACTGGCTGCTGACCTTGTCGGCCGCGCACTCGCAATAGGCTTGCAGCTGCGCCTTGCTGTGGTCCGACTGGGCGCTGGCAACACATTCCCTGGCGAACTCGGCCTTGGCACCAGCGGGCCACTCTGCAGCGGTGGCCGGCAAGGCAAAGGCCAGGGGGGCAAACACTGCAACGAGGTAACGATAATTCATGGGGAACTCCTGTTCGGGGTATAGGACATCGGCCCGTACGAGCCGAGCACTAGCTGTGAGGCCGGCAGAGGCTATGAGTTCCTTTTAATTGCCCCAGCCCTCGGCGGACTGTGCCCGCGAGGCGGATTGCGCCGTCTAGTCTGCCAACCTCCTGCCCCGCCCCGCCCTGGCAAATAGCGCCTGGGCTTAACAAGATGTCGCCGCGTCGGCGGCAAGCCCCCTGCACTCGCGGCTAGAGTAAGACCATACGCGCCCTCTCCCGCGCCGCTATAGAAGGAACTAGCAATGCCCGATACCGCCCAACAGTTCGCCAGCGACAACTACTCCGGCATCTGCCCGGAAGCCTGGGCCGCCATGGCCGAAGCCAACCAGGGCCATGACCGCGCCTATGGCGACGACCAGTGGACCGCGCGCGCCGCCGACCACTTCCGCCGCCTGTTCGAAACTGACTGCGAAGTGTTTTTCGCCTTCAACGGCACGGCGGCCAACTCCCTGGCTCTGGCCGCCCTGTGCCAGAGCTACCACAGCGTGATCTGCTCGGAGACCGCCCACGTCGAAACCGACGAATGCGGCGCGCCGGAGTTCTTCTCCAACGGCTCGAAGTTGCTGCTGGCCAAGACCGAGAACGGCAAGCTGACCCCAGAGGCGATCCGCGAACTGGCGCTCAAGCGTCAGGATATCCACTTCCCCAAACCGCGCGTGGTGACCCTGACCCAGGCCACCGAAGTCGGTACCGTCTATCGTCCCGAGGAAATCGCCGCGATCAGCGCGACCTGCCATGAGCTGGGCCTTAACCTGCATATGGACGGCGCACGCTTCTCCAACGCCTGCGCTTTTCTCGGCTGCAGCCCGGCCGAGTTGACCTGGAAGGCTGGCGTCGACGTGCTGTGTTTCGGCGGCACCAAGAACGGCATGGCGGTGGGCGAAGCCATCCTGTTCTTCAATAAAAAGCTCGCCGAAGACTTCGACTACCGCTGCAAGCAGGCCGGTCAGCTGGCCTCGAAGATGCGCTACCTGTCCGCGCCCTGGGTCGGCATCCTGCAGGACGACGCCTGGCTGCGTTACGCCAACCACGCCAATCATTGCGCACGCCTGCTGGCCGAACTGGTCGAGGATATCCCCGGGGTCAGCCTGATGTTCCCGGTAGAGGCCAACGGGGTGTTCCTGCAGATGTCCGAGGCAGCCCTGGAAACCCTGCGTGGCCAGGGCTGGCGCTTTTACACCTTTATCGGGGCCGGCGGCGCGCGCTTTATGTGCTCCTGGGACACCGACGAGGCGCGGGTGCGCCAGCTGGCCGCGGATATCCGTACGGCCATGCAGGCAGCTTAAGCCGCCTCGCCTTGCAGTTCGTCCGACCGCGCTCCCCGGCCGGACGACTGCGGCTACGCTGTGGGTATCCGTACCCCTTGGCGCAATCGAGCAATGGGAGCCCGCCGATGGACAGCAAAGAACCCCTTGAATTGAGTCTGCAAGACCTCAGCCTGGAAGACCTGAGCCTCGAACCACTGGAGCCACCCAGCGCAGAACCCGACAAGGCCAAGGCACCGGCCAATTTCAAGATCGACACCCGGGGCAAGATCGAGCGACGCATCCATGGCGACCGACGCACTTCGATCCGCTTCGAAGCCGACCGCCGCGCCAGCGAAGACAGGCGCGCCGGCCCCAAACCCTGGGCCCTGGGAACGGATATCTAGTGGTCGAGAAGTGAACCAGCTGCTTGACGCTGGTGAAGCCGCCGTGACGAACTACTTTGCTGGGCTCACCGTCAGCGCTGCTGAGGATGATGTGCGCTCGGTTGCTTAGCACCGCGGAGAGCGAGCAGCAGCGGGAAAACGACTGCAGCTACTCGTGTAGACCGTGCCTCCGCCCCTCAACACACCTCATGAGTAGTAGGTAATTGAGGGGCAGCGCACCAGCCAAAACTGCTCAATACGCCACTACCCACTCAATACTCGATCGCCACATCCCCCTGCGGCACGCTGCAGCACGACAGGATATAGCCCTCGGCCACGTCTTCATCGGTGATTCCGCCGTTGTGTTCCATGGTCACTTCGCCAGCGGTTTTCATCACCTTGCAGGTGCCGCAGATGCCCATGCCGCAGGCCTTGGGGATATGCAGGCCGAGCTTGGCGGCGGCGGCATGCACGGTTTCGCCCGGGTCGACGCGGATGCTCTTGCCGGTGCTGGTAAACGCTACTTGGTGCTGGTCGGCCGCGGGCACTGGGTCGGCATCGGCGGCTTCGGCGGCCAGTTCCTTGGCTTCTTCGCGCACATCGGCCGGCGTCGCGCCAAAGGATTCCTCGTGATAGCGCTGCATATCAAAGCCATTGATTTCCAGCAGGCGTTTGACCGCATTCATATAAGGCGTCGGGCCGCAGCAGAAGATTTCCCGCTCCAGATAATCAGGGGCAATCAGCTCCAGCATCTTCTGGTTGAGGTAGCCGCGATAACCGGCCCAGGCCTCGCCCAGGCCGTGCTTTTCACAGATCACGTGGAGGCTGAAGTTGTTGATCCGCGCAGCCATATGCTCCAGCTCGCGGTGGTAGATGATGTCCTTCGGCGAGCGCGCGCTGTGCACGAAAACCATGTCGACATTGCCGTTGGTGTCGTAGAACCAGCGCGCCATCGACATCACCGGGGTAATGCCCACGCCCCCGCTGAGGTAGAGCACCTTGTCGGCGGGAAAGTCGATGGCGTTGAACAGCCCGACCGGGCCGTGTACCGGCAGCTCGTCGCCTTCATTGAGGTTGTCATGCAACCAATTAGACACCTTGCCGCCCGGCACCCGCTTGATGGTGATGGAGAAGCTGTAGGGCACCGACGGCGAGCTGGAAATGGTGTAGGAGCGCATTACTGGCTGGCCGTCGATCTCCAGTTCGAGGGTGACGAACTGCCCCGGCTTGAAGAAGTACAGCACCGGCTGATCGGCCATAAAGCAGAAGGTGCGTACGTCCCAGGTTTCCTGGATAACTTTGACGCAACGCACCATATGCCGCCCGTTGCTCCAGGTCTGGGTGGTAACCGGGTTGAGGAAGTCGTTCGTCGTCATGGACGTCTCTCCGCGCGGCCGGACATCGGCCTTGTATGGAACGATTGTGCGTACTGACAGGCGGGCTCATTTATCTGCCAGCGACATTTACATGCTTATCGCGACCTGCCGCAGTGGGCGTGGTTTGCCGCGTCGGAAACGGATGTAAGCATGTCGCCCATAGGTAAGGTTTACCCCGCGCCCAGCGCCACACTCGCAGCCAGCCGAAGCAAAAAGGTCACGAGCGAATTCTCCGTTTATTCAGTCGCCATCGGCAGGCGCAGAACGGGGCAATAACGCCACCTTGCGTGATACCGATTAGCCAATTTATTGCGGCAACTCGCCGAGCGAGTCGCCATTGAGGAGTTACCGATGGACGTCACTTCCACCCTGAGCCTGGGCGACCCACTGGAGCCCGCACGCAAGGCCACCGCTGAGATGCTGCAAACGCGCGAGCGCACCTTTTCGCTGCCGCAGCCGTTCTACAGTGATGAGCGGCTGTTCAAGATCGATATGCAGGAGATCTTTCACAAGGAATGGCTGATCGCCGGCATGACCTGCGAGATCCCGGCCAAGGGCAACTACCTCACCCTGCAGATTGGCGACAATCCGATCATGGTGATCCGCGGTGCCGATGGCGTGGTGCATGCTTTCCACAACGTCTGCCGCCATCGCGGCTCGCGCCTGTGCACCAGCGACAAGGGCAAGGTGGCCAAGTTGGTCTGCCCCTACCACCAGTGGACCTACGAGCTGGACGGTCGCCTGCTGTTCGCCGGCAGCGAAATGGGTGCGGATTTCGACCTCAAGGACTACAGCCTCAAGCCGGTCAACTGCAAGGTAGCGGGTGGCTACATCTTTATCTCCCTGGCGGAAAACCCGCCGGCCATCGACGACTTCCTCAGCACCCTGGCTCACTACATGGAGCCCTACGACATGGAAAACACCAAGGTGGCGGTGCAGACCACCTTGATGGAAAAAGCCAACTGGAAGCTGGTGATCGAGAACAACCGCGAGTGCTACCACTGCAACGGCTCGCACCCGGAACTGCTCAATACCCTGCTGGAGTGGGATGACGTCACCGACCCGCGCGCCACCCAGGCGTTCAAGGATCAGGTCAGCGAATGCACCACCCGCTGGGACCGCGACAAGATTCCCTACGCTCACGCCAGCTTCGGCCTGCGTAACCGCATCGTGCGCATGCCGCTGCTCAAGGGCACGGTGTCGATGACCATGGACGGCAAGCCAGGCTGCAAGAAACTAATGGGCCGCATCACCGACCCGGACCTGGGCTCGATGCGCATCCTGCATCTGCCGCATTCGTGGAACCACTGCATGGGCGATCACCTGATCGTCTTCACCGTGTGGCCGATCAGCGCCCAGGAAACCATGGTCACCACCAAATGGCTGGTGCACAAGGATGCTGTGGAAGGCGTCGACTACGACGTGGCGCGCCTGCGTCAGGTATGGGATGCCACCAACGACCAGGACCGTCGCCTGGCCGAAGAGAACCAGCGCGGCATCAACTCCACCGCCTACCAGCCCGGCCCGTATTCGAAGACCTACGAGTTCGGCGTGGTCAACTTTATCGACTGGTACAGCGAGCGCGTGCTGAACAACCTCGGCGCTGCGCCGGCTCCTTACTTGCGCCAGGTCGGCGCGGAGTAAGGCTTATGTCCTGGGGCCTGATGCTGCTGATCGGACTGACGCTCTACGGCCTCGCCGCTGGTCGGAGGCCCCGCCCGCCGAAGGACACCTCGAAACACTGAGACCCACCTCAAGGGTCAGTTTTAGCCCCTGCCGGATACCCCGAGCAGGGGCTTTTTTTGTGCTGTAGCAATTACGTATGGCGCACTGCTAGAGGCCGCAATCGGGCGCGGGCCATGCGCATCTAGAATCTACAGCCGGACTTGGTGCGCACAGCGCACCCTACGGACCGCTGGCCGCGCCTTTCATGTAGGGTGCGCCGTGCGCACCAATAACCCAACAATATCCCGGGGCAGCTGCTAACACAGCGGCCCTTGCGGTGCGCGCGCACCCTACGAATCGCAGGTAAATGACACGGGGTGCCTTAGGCACCCCGTGGCGTATTCAGCCGCCGCTACAGCCGCACACTGGCAAAGGTCGACTCGCCCTGGGCGCGGGTCAGTGCGGCCATGGCCGATGAGGTGGAGGGGCGCATCAGGTCTTCCGGCATGGGCACCAATGCCACCACGCTGGCGCTGGTCTGGCCGGCGCGTTCGTCGCGCGGCGGGATGCCGAAGTATTCGCGGTAGCACTTGGAAAAATGCGGGGTGGAGACGAAACCGCACACCGAGGCGACTTCGATGATCGACATGCTGGTCTGCTTAAGCAGCTGGCGCGCGCGAATCAGGCGCAGCTTGAGGTAGTAGCGCGACGGCGAGCAGTGCAGGTACTTCTGGAACAAGCGCTCGAGCTGACGGCGCGAGACGTCGACATACAGCGCCAGCTGATCGAGGTCGATGGGCTCTTCCAGGTTGGCTTCCATCAGCGCGACGATTTCCTGCAGCTTCGGCTGATTGGTGCCGAGCATGTGCTTGAGCGGCACACGCTGGTGGTCCTGCTCGTTGCGGATGCGCTCGTAGATAAACATCTCGGAGATCGCCGCCGCCAGTTCGCGGCCATGCTCGCGGCCGATCACGTGCAGCATCATATCCATCGGCGCTGTGCCGCCGGAGCTGGTGTGGCGATTGCGGTCGATGGAGAACAGCCGGGTGCTGACAGCCACACGCGGGAAGGCCTCCTGCATGGCGGCGAGAAACTCCCAATGCACGCTGCAGTCGTAGCCGTCGAGCAGGCCGGCCTTGGCCAGGGCCCAGCTGCCGGTACATACCGCGGCCAACTGGGCACCATGGCGCGCCTGGCTCTGCAGCCACTGCACGTGCTCGCGGGTAACGCTGTGCTGGATATCCACCCCGCCGCAGACGATCACCACATCCAGGCGCGGCGCTGTGGCCAGGCTGGCGTCCGGGGTGATCTGCAGGCCGTCGCTGGCGCACACCGGCAGGCCGCTCTGGGTCAGGGTGTGCCAGCGATACAGCTCCTTGCCGGAGAGCTGATTGGCCATGCGCAGGGGTTCCACCGCCGAGGCCAGGGAAATCAGGGTGAAGTTGTCGAGGAGGAGAAAACCGATGGACTGGGGAACACGGTTCTGGGGCTGCGCCCCTTGGTTGAACTGTGACATTAGTGAAGCCCTCACGCGAAGCAAAGCACAGTTGTAGGCCCTTATGGAGAGGCCCTTAATTTTGTTTCTGGCGTACGGCGACCCCAGATAGGCAGCAATGACAGAGCAAGAGTCATGCCTAAATTGATTGACCGTTCAATTAAAAACATGCCCAGATGACCGGGGCTTGTGCCACTAGGCATTGGCAGGAGCGACAGGAGTATTCTGATTGCGACCGCAAACGCCCACGGACCGGGCGTTTGAGCATTTCGGTAGCACGGCCCAGGTGAGGGTTTGTCACCTGCTACGCGCGGGAATAAACCGAGGGTAACGGACCAACGGTTGCGAAGTGACCAACGGGTCATTCGCCGCCGCAACAGCACGCTAATTGCGCGCACCAAAAGTCGGCACGCCGCCCTGAAATGAACAAAAGCAGTTCATCGCCCTGCCCTGCCGCGCAGCGCAATATCAGCACTCGATGGCACTGACGGCCAGGCCGCCGCGTGAGGTTTCCTTGTACTTGTCGTGCATATCGGCCCCGGTGTCGCGCATGGTGCGGATCACCCGGTCGAGCGAGATAAAGTGTTCGCCGTCGCCACGCAGGGCCATCTGTGCGGCGTTGATCGCCTTTACCGCAGCGATGGCGTTGCGCTCGATACACGGCACCTGCACCAGCCCGCCGACCGGGTCGCAGGTCAGCCCGAGGTTGTGTTCCAGGCCGATCTCGGCGGCGTTCTCCAGTTGTTCCGGAGTGGCACCGAGGATTTCCGCCAGCCCCGCCGCAGCCATGGCGCAGGCCGATCCGACCTCGCCCTGGCAGCCCACTTCGGCCCCGGATATGGAGGCGTTTTTCTTGCACAGAATGCCGATGGCCGCGGCGGCCAGCAGGTAGTCGACCACATTGGCCTCGCTGACCGCCGGGCTGAAGCGCACAAAGTAATGCAGCACCGCCGGAATAATGCCCGCCGCACCGTTGGTCGGTGCGGTGACCATGCGCCCGCCAGCGGCGTTTTCCTCATTGACTGCCAGGGCGAACAGGTTGACCCACTCCATGCCGCTGAGGGTCGAGCCGATTACATTGGGTTTGCTCATTTCCTGCAGGCTGCGGTGCAGCTTGGCCGCGCGGCGCTTCACATTCAGCCCGCCGGGCAGGATGCCCTCGTGCTTGAGGCCCTGCTCGACGCAATCACGCATGGCCTGCCACAGACGCATCAGACCGCTGCGGATCTCCGCTTCGCTGCGCCAGGCCAACTCGTTGGCCATCATCAATTCGGACACCCGCAGACCGTGCGCCTTGCACAGGCGCAGCAGCTCTTCGGCGCTGTTGAAATCGTAGGGTAGGCGGGTGTGGTCCTGGTCCAACTGGCCGCTGGCGGCCTGCTCAGCGTCCACCACAAAACCGCCACCCACCGAGTAATAGGTGTTTTCGTGCAACAAGCTGCCGTCGCCGGCATAGGTGCTGAGGGTCATGGCGTTGGGGTGATAGGGCAGGTTTTCATCCAACAACAGCATGTCGCGTTGCCAGTCGAAGGCCACCGCGTGCTGGCCCGCCAGCAACAGCGAACCGCTGGCAAGCAAGGCATTGATACGCGGGGCGATGCTGGCCGGGTCGATCTGATCCGGCCACTCGCCGAGCAAGCCCATGATCACCGCGCGGTCGCTGCCATGGCCCACACCTGTGGCGGACAGCGAGCCATACAGGCGCACCTGCACTCGCCCTACCCGCGCCAGCAAACGACGCTCGGCCAGGGCACCGCAGAACAGAGCAGCGGCGCGCATCGGCCCGACGGTGTGCGAGCTGGACGGACCGATACCGATCTTGAATAGGTCAAACACGCTGATAGCCACGACTCTCTCCTGCACCATTGCTACATGCAGGCCATGATCGGGCTTTCAGCAAAGCAATCGAGCTTCACACCGACACGCCCATACCCAAAGCCGCCAGGAGGATGGCCTGGCCCGCAAAGGCACCGCCCCAGAACTCGGCACGCAGGCGAGTGACATACGTCGGCAAGTCATGCTAGCTTCGGCGCAGATTGCCCAAACGGGTAAGAGAAAAGGTCTCCATGACACCACTCGATGTTGCACACACCCTTCACCCCGCGGCAGTGGCGAACATAGCCAGTGATCGCGCGTGCGCAACATATCCGCCACACACCCCACCTGTCGCTGACGGTCCACAGGCAGGCGTTAATCCGCCGCCGGCAACCGTCCTGGGCTAACTCCAGCCCACCTTCGCAGCTCCAGCTTGCAATGACCTGACGACGCGCCTATGCGCCCGCAATGTCGCTGGAGCCTGTTGTCTTTTGACAGGTGATTAGTCATGAATTTCAAATCTACGTTGGCCTCTTACGGGGTCATGATGCTTTTCGTATTGCTCTGGGGCAGTGCCGCCATTTTCACCCGCTGGGGATTGGATCACGGCTCCGCCTTTGCACTGCTGGTGTTCCGTTTCGCCCTGGCCTTCGGCGTATTGCTGATCCTCGGGCTATGGCGCAAGAGCCTCTTGCCGGCACAGGGCACCCGCTGGCGCGTCGCTACCATCGGCCTGCTGCTGATTGGCAGCTATACCATCTGCTATTTCCAGGCCATGGCCCACGGCATTACGCCGGGTTTGATTGCCACCGTGATGGGCGCTCAGCCGATCCTGACTCTGCTGTTCGTCGAACGGCGGTTTAACCTGCTGCGGCTGAGCGGGCTGCTGATCGGCCTGGGCGGGTTGATTCTGGTGGTGTATCAGAGCCTGGTGCTGTCGCGTTTTGCCGTCAGCGCAATGCTGTTTGCTTTTGCCGCGCTGGCCTGCATGACGACGGGCACCATTTGGCAAAAGCATATACAGCAGTCGCCCGCCGAAGTGCTGCCGTTGCAATACGGCGTCAGCTTGCTGCTGTGCCTGGCTTTTGTGCCCTTTCAGCCCTTCGACTTCGAGATGACGCTCGGTTTCTTTGCGCCGGCGCTGTGGATGGGCCTGATCATTTCGGTGGTCGCCCAACTGCTGCTTTACCGAATGATCCGCTCCAGCAATCTGGTCAACGTCACCAGCCTGTTCTACCTGGTGCCGGCAGTGACCGCAGCGATGGATTACCTGTTTCTCGGCAATCTACTGCCCAGCCTGAGCATTCTCGGTATGGCGGCCATTCTGCTGGGGGTCGTGCTGGTATTCAAACAGGCTCCGGCGGCGCGGTAGCAGCCTCTTCAGCGGCGTTTCAGAAACCACCCCCAGCGCAGTTATTGCGTCGAACGTGACGACAAAATAGCGATAAGGCCGACAACGTCAGCCTTATCGCTACTAATCGCACGCCCCAAAGCGCCAGCTCTTGTAGGGTGCGCTGCGCACACCAGGGCCGGCTGTTGCCTCAAGCAATGCCACTGTTCCCCAAGCTACCCCCCTGAAATACGACAGCAGCATTCCAGTTACGACCTCGCGCATAGGCAGCCGAGGAAATCTGTCGGCATGATCGCAACGCCCATGGACCGGCCAGCCGCTGTTCGCCCTGCCCGCCCGTGGCCCGACTGCGCGCTTGCACAAGCGCACCCTGTCACCGGAGCTGGGAGAGGCTTGATGAAACTGGATAACAGGCCGTTTAAAAATGTAGGCGAGGCAGGCAAGACAAGGCGCTACGTAGTAACAGCCGCAGGCTGGTCAAAACAGCCGAGAAGCGGACTGGGCTCGCACGCGAGTTTACGAGCTGTAAATGAGCATTCCGAGGCGGTTTTTAACGCAGTATTGCCAACGCAGGTAGTTTTTAAACTGCCTGTTAAATCTTGGCTGCTGGCCGCCGCCCTAAGCACACCCCTGCTGACCCAGGCTGCAGAGCCGGCCGAGTGCGGTCTGGTGCGTTTTGCCGATGTAGGCTGGACCGACATCACCGTGACCACCGCCGTAACTCGCCATCTGCTCAGCGAGCTGGGCTACCGCACCCAGGTCAAGCGCCTGTCAGTACCGGATACCTACAAGGCCCTGCAGGACAACAAGATCGATGTATTCCTCGGCAACTGGATGCCGAGCATGGAAAACGACATCAAGCCCTATACGGAAAACGGTTCGGTAGAAACCCTGGGGGCCAACCTCATCGGTGCCAAGTACACCCTCGCGGTCAACCAGGCCGCCTATGATGGCGGCGTGCAGAACTTCGCTGATCTTGCGCGCTTCAGCAAGGAACTGGGGAGCAAGTTGTACGGTATCGAGCCTGGCAACGACGGCAACAAGCTGATCCAGCAAATGATCGACAAGAACGCCTTCGGCCTGGGCGGCTTTACCCTGGTGGAATCCAGCGAGAGCGGCATGCTGGCCCATGTCAAACGCGCCGACCACCTCAAGCAGTGGGCCGTATTTCTCGGCTGGGCACCGCACCCGATGAATAACCAGCTGCAGATGCACTACCTGGCCGGCGGCGACGACTACTTCGGCCCCGATTATGGCGGTGCCACGGTGTACACCAATGTGCGCGCCGGCTATGCCGAGCAATGCCCGAACGTCACCCAGCTGCTGAAGAACCTGCGCTTCAGCCTAGAGATGGAAAGCTACCTGATGGGCGCGATCCTCAATAAAAACACCAACCCGCGGCGCGAGGCAAAAGCCTGGTTAAAGGCCAACCCCGAGACCGTCGCAACCTGGCTGCAAGGCGTTAGCAGACTGAACGGTCAATCAATAAAAACCGCCGAAAACCTGGCCAACGAAAATTAATTTGTCATTCTTTTCGAACCGCGCGCAGCCCCCAGCTCATCGCGCCTGTGGCCATTTCAAAAGCTGCAAACCCCGGCCGGCGCGGCTTACAGCCTTGGCCAAGGGGTAGAAAAGTCTGTTATGGTTTTTTTAGTCAAAGGGTATGTCGCCGCGCAACACGTCAGGGTCGCAAACCGACAATTGCGACAAGCCGAAGACTATATCGTTGAGTCAGCCGATTTCGTCGCTCTTAGATTCCGGCAGGCTGTTGAAACGTAGCGAGCGAAGGTTAGGCAAGGCGGGATCAGCCGAAAAAGCGGAGTGTACGAGTTGTACATGAGCATTTTGAGGCTGAGCCCAACGCCGCATAACCGAGCGCAGTAGTTTCAGCAGCCTGCCGCAGGGTGTGAGAGACCGGGAGCCCATAGCCCCGGACCGAAGAATATATAAGCGCTGGCTCACCCCATGATGGGTGCCAGCCCAACAAGAAATTTCGGATGTACGCGCACCTCGGGTCGAGGTGTGTAAAACCCAAGGATGGGACTTCGTAACACTGCCAGAGGGTTTGGAACGCGGTTTGCAGCACGGCACAGCAAGGTTGACTCGACAGTACGCCCCCATAGCGTCCATTGCCCACAAGGCAACTGGAGCGTTGCAGCGGTTGTGCCTGAGCGCCCTGAAAGTGTTGCGCGGCAAGGCACGCTTCATACCCCCGAACCCAGTAAACCCACACAGGCAAGAACAGTCGGCATCACCGGACGAACGCCCGTTGGCGTGCGCTCGGTTGCGCAACACTGATCTGGATGTCTACTGAAGGGGAATCATCCCATGCAGTCTGGAAAAATCGTCGTCGAGAACCTCTACAAGGTGTTCGGCGCAGAGCCACAAGAAGCTATTGAACTGCTCAAGCAGGGTTGGAGCAAGGAGCGGATTCTTGCGGAGAAAGGTGCCGTAATCGGCGTCAGCGACGTGTCCTTCAGCGTCGAGGAAGGCGAGATCTTCGTCCTGATGGGCCTCTCCGGCTCCGGCAAATCCACCTTGATCCGTCTGATCAACCGCCTGGTTGAACCCAGCGGCGGCAACGTCTACATCGACGGGCAGAACGTCGCCAAGATGCCCAAGTCGGAACTCATCGACCTGCGCCGCCGCGATATGAGCATGGTCTTCCAGTCCTTCGCCCTGATGCCCTCGCGCACCGTGCTGGACAACGCCGCCTTCGGCCTGGAAGTCGCCGGCAAGGGCCGCAAGGAGCGCGAGAAGCGCGCCATGGAAGTGCTCAAGCAGGTGGGCCTGGACACCTTCGCTCACAAGCACCCGCATGAGCTGTCCGGTGGTATGCAGCAGCGCGTCGGCCTGGCCCGCGCCCTGGCCGTCGACCCGTCGATGATCATCATGGACGAGGCCTTTTCCGCCCTCGACCCGCTCAAGCGCCGCGAGATGCAGGACGTGCTGCTGGAGCTGCAGAAGACCGACCGCCGCACCATCATCTTCGTCTCCCACGATATCGAAGAGGCCATGCGCATCGGCACCCGTATCGGCATCATGGAAGGCGGCAAGCTGGTCCAGGTCGGCACCCCCCAGGAGCTGATCGACAACCCCGCCAATGATTACGTGCGCAACTTCTTCAATACCGTCGACACCAACCGCTACCTCACCGCCGGCCAGCTGATGGCCAATAGCGTGCCGATCTACGTGCATAACGGCAAAGCGCCAGATGCGCAGACGGTCTGTCAGGAGCTGCAGGCGCTGGACAAGCACTACGCCTTTATCGTCGACGAGCAGAACAACTTTCAGGGCTCCATCAGCCTGGAGAAGATCGCCCTGCTGGTCGAGGGTGGCGAAACCTGCGGGCTCGACGCCAAGGTGCTCAAGCACATCAACCCGGTCTCCGAAGACATGCCGCTGGATCAGGTGATCGAACGCCTGGTGGATAACGAAGGGCCGATTCCGGTGATCGACAGCGACGGCCATTACAGCGGTGCCATCAGCAAGGGCCGCCTGCTGACCCGCCTGCAGGGAGAATCCCATGAGTGAGAAACAGCTCGACCTGGGCAGCTGGGTCAACGATGTGGTGCAGCACCTGCTGGACAATTACAGCGAAGGGTTCGATAACCTCGGCGGTGTGGTCAACGGTTTCTCCGAAGGCATCGAGTGGCTGCTGATGCTGCCGCCAGCCTGGTTGCTGATCGCCATCTTCGTCGGCCTCAGCCTGTGGCGCATCAGTTACAAGTTCGCCATCTTCACCGCCATCTCCTTCGTCCTGATCGTGCTCACCGGCTTCTGGGAACAGACGGTGGTGACCCTCGGGTTGACCTTCTCCGCCACCCTGATCAGCCTGCTCCTCGGCATCCCCCTGGGCATCTGGGCGGCGCGCAGCGAGCGGGTGTCGACCACCATCCGGCCGATTCTCGACTTTATGCAGACCATGCCGGCGTTCGTCTACCTGATCCCGGCGGCCATGCTGTTTGGCCTCGGCCGGGTGCCGGGGATCATCGCCACGGTGATCTTCGCCATGCCGCCGGCGGTGCGCCTGACCAACCTGGGTATTCGCCAGGTCAACAAGGAAATCGTCGAAGCCGGCCAATCGTTTGGCTGCAACGCCCGCCAGCTGCTGTTCAAGGTGCAGCTGCCGAACGCCATGCCGTCGATCATGGCCGGGGTCAACCAGACCATCATGATGGCCCTGTCGATGGTGATCATCGCCTCGATGGTCGGTGCCGGCGGCCTGGGCAATGACGTACTGGCGAGCATCCAGCGCCTGGATATCGGTCTAGGCTTCGAAAGCGGCATGGCCGTGGTCTTGCTGGCAATCATCCTCGACCGCATCACCGAAAGCTTCGGCACACCGCAGCAGAAAAAGTCCAGCAGCCTGGTTGCCTGGTTCAGCGGCAAACTGCAACGTCAATAAGCCTCCACTTCGCTCAACACAGGGAATCGCAGATGAAAAGCATAAAAACCCTCGCAGGTGTCAGCCTACTATCGGCAGCGCTGCTGCAGAGCGCCTGGGCCCAGGAACCGGAAAGCTGCCAGATGGTGCGTTTCGCCGAAATCGGCTGGGCCGATATCGCCGCCACCACCGGCGTGGCCATGACCCTCAGCGAAGGCCTGGGCTACAAGACCCGCAAGATCATGGCCTCGGTGCCCATCGCCTTTACCGGGGTGAAAAGCGGCCAGATCGACGTATTCCTCGGCTACTGGGCTCCCTCGATGGACGCCGTAATCGAGCCGTTCACCAAGGATGGCGGGGTCAAGGTGCTGCCCAAGGCCAACCTCGAAGGGGCCAAGTACACCCTGGCCGTACCGACCTACGCCGCCGAAGCCGGGCTGAAGAGCTTTGCCGATATCGCCAAGTTCAAGGATCAGCTGGACGGCAAGATCTTCGGTATCGAGCCAGGCAATGACGGCAACCTGCTGATTGACGGCATGATCAAAAGCAACCAGTTCGGCCTCGGCGAGTTCAAGATGATCGAGTCCAGCGAAGCCGGCATGCTGGTGCAACTGCAGCGCGCGGTGCGCAAGAACGAGCCGGCGGTATTCCTCGGCTGGGCCCCGCACCCGATGAACACCCAGTTCGACATCACCTACCTGGAAGGCGGCGATGACGTGTTCGGCCCCGACTACGGCGCGGCCAAGGTCTACACCGTGGTACCACCGGATTACGAAGCGCGCTGCGCCAACGTCGGCAAGATGCTGAACAACCTGCAGTTCACCGTGGAAATCGAAAGCCAGCTGATGGAAAAGGTTCTGGAAAAACAGAACCCGACCACAGTGGCCGCCGAGTGGATCAAGGCCAACCCGGCGATCCTCGAGCAGTGGCTGGACGGCGTCACCACCTATGATGGCCAGGATGGCATCGCCGCGGTGAAGAAGCACGTCGGCCTGTAAGCCAAACACCGCGCCGCCCTAGTGATCTGCGGGCTGCGCGGTTAACCAAGCCAGCTTATTAGCAACTCAACCAGCGAGGCCACACGGCCATCGCCTGGTTTGCTGCACCCGCGATTTACCTCGCGGCACACAACCGGACAGGACGACCGACAAGCGACACCACCATGTTTACCCGCTAGGCCCGCAAGAAGAACGCGCCAGTAACGCAACCGCACTGCCACTCTCACTGATGGAGTACACCTATGCGTAATTTGAAGAACCTGTGTCTGCAAGGCCTCGGCGTCGCCGCCCTGGCCCTGGGCATGAGCACCGCCATGGCGGCGGACAAACCCAGCCTGAAGATCGGCTACGTCAACGGCTGGGACGACAGCGTCGCCGCCACCCATGTCGCCGGCGAGATCCTGCGCAGCAAGCTTGGCTACACGGTCGAGCTGAAACCGGTGGAGCCGGCCATCATGTGGCAAGGCGTGGCTCGCGGCGACCTCGACGTCACCCTTTCCGCTTGGCTGCCCGCCACCCACGGCGAATACTTTGAGAAGCTCAAGGACAAGGTCACGGTGCTCGGCACCAACTACGAGGGCGCGAAAATCGGCCTGGTGGTACCCGACTATGTCGAAGCCAAAAGCATCGCCGATCTCAACGATCACACCCAGGCCTTCGACGGCAAGATCACTGGCATCGACGCCGGGGCCGGGGTGATGCGCCGCGCCGAAGAGTCCATCACTGCCTACAAACTCGACTACAAACTGATGCCCAGCTCCGGTCCGGCCATGGCCATCGCCCTGACCCGCGCCGAAAGCGCCAAGAAGCCGATCGTGGTGACCAGCTGGATTCCGCACTGGATGTTCGCCAAGTGGAAACTGCGCTTCCTCGAAGACCCGCAAAACGTCTTCGGCGCGGCCGAGCATGTCGACACCGTCGCCCACCCGAGCCTGGAAACCAAAGCCGCCGACGCTGCCGCCTTCCTGAAGAAATTCTCCTGGAGCGGCGAAGAAGTCGGTGCCGTGATGCTGGCCATCACCGAAGGTGCCAAACCCGAACAGGCCGCCAAGGACTGGATCGCCGCCAACCCGGAGCGCGTAGCTAGCTGGCTCAACTAAGAGCCCTTACCACGCGTGACAAAAACGGGCTTCGGCCCGTTTTTTTATGGCTATCTCCCCGTCAACCACCGTGCCACCGGTAGAGTGCGCTGCGTGCACCAAGGCTGGCTGCTTGCTGCAAGCGGCTGGCGCTCACACGTTACTGCCCGTCGCCTTTTCAGGCCGCCACCGTGGGCTGTCCGGGTGGCTCGGTGAGCAGATAGGCCTCGAAACCCAGCTGATTGAGCAGGTGCACCGCCAGTTCGCTGCGGATCCCACCTTCCGGCGTCACCGCATAGAGGGTGTTCGGCTCCAGGCTGCTGGCATGGGTGCGCAGGTTGGCCACCGGCAGGCTGATGCTGCCCATCTGGTGACCCTGGCGGTATTCGAAGGGCAGGCGCACATCCAGCAGCAGACAGGCGCGCTGGCCGAGTCGGGTCATCTGCTGCAACTGCTCGGGGCTGATCTGCGGGATCAGCGCGGGGTGAACCAGCTCGACAAACAGCTCGCGCTCCAGGCTCGCCAGCACACCGTCCTCGAGCATGGTCACGGTGGCCGAACGCACCGCGCCACTGACCAACGCTTCCTCACCGAAGAAATCCCCGGTCTGCAGAATCTGCCGCGGCCCCTCTTCATAGGCCGATGGCAGGGTTACCGCAGCGCGGCCGCGCTTGAGCACATAGAAGTGTTCACCGGGCTCGCCATAACGCACCACGGCCTGGCCGGCCTTGACCTCGGTAAATACAAAGCGCCCCAGCAAGGTATGCAGGTGAGCAGGTGGCAGCCGGCCGAACAACGGCGAGCACAGCAGCTTGGCCAGCCAGTCATCCTGGCCGGGCTCCTCCTCAGTCGCCCCATCCAGGCTGATCACCCCGTAATCGGCGCTCTGACTCCAGTTCAACAGGCGCTCAAGCAGGCCGCGCTCCAGGGCGAAGAGGGTCACGTCGCTCTGCGCCACCACCGTTTGCAACTGCGGCTGAGCTTCGTTGAGGGCATGGCAGGCCTCCAGGCTACCGGCCAGCAGCGGTTGACGCGCCCCCTCTTCGCCCACACCGACCTGACCGTGCAGCAGGTAATACAGCGCCAGAGACTTCTCGCCCCGCTTGAACAGCGGGGTACCGGCCTTGCGCTGCACATATTGCAGGCTATCCAGCGCCTGCTGCTGGTATTGCGGGCTGAGAAAATCGAACGGACTGAAGCGCAGCAACAGCTCCAGCGTCAGCCTAGGTGCAGCGTTGTTCATGGTAAAGCCCTCCACTCAGGCGGCAGGCGCAGGCTGGGTCGTCGATCAGGCGCAGCAAGCGAGCCACTTATTTACCCTAGTTCAGCAGCCGTTATCAGGACGGTCATTTCGTCCGATGGCACAAGGCCATATTCGCCCCGCCGCTACCCTGCCGAATTGCCCCACCCCTGCTGCGCCCTTGTGATCGCACGGTGGCCTGAGTAACGTGTGCGGCCTTACTCAGGAGAGTCCGCATGCGTTTCAGCCCCTACCTTTGCGCCGCCCTGGTGCCCCTGCTCGCCAGCTGCCAGGTTTTTACCCCGCAGCCCGCCCCCAAAAGCGTGGCGGCCACCCGTCTGCAGGGCGAACTCAGCCTGCAGAACGGTCAGCTGCTGTTGCGCCCCTGCCAGGAACAACGCCGCTTTGTGATTGCCGATGACGGCAACACTGACATCGATCGCGAAGCCGCCGGGCTGCTGAGCGACGGCGCGAGCAGCCTGTTTGTCGACCTGCGCGGCCAGCTGAGCGCCACGCCCGAAGCCGGCCTCGACGGCAAGTTTGTGCCCAGCCAGGTCTACCGCCTGCAAGCCGAAGGCCCGGGCTGCAAAGACCTCAATTTCAAGCGCAGCAGCCTGCGCGCCAACGGCCAGGAGCCGGGCTGGAGCGTGCTGGTCAGCACCCGCGGCCTGGTCCTCGACCGCCCCGACCAGGAACCGCTGGCCCTGCCCTATCTGGAGGAGCAACTGCCGGAAGGCCGCTTCAACCTGAGCAGCGAAGCCAATGGCGAGCGTCTGGAGCTGTGGGTCGCCCCGCAACGCTGCGTCGACAGCATGAGCGGCACCGTGCAGCACCTGAGCGCCGAGTTACGCCTGAACGGTAAAGTGCTGCGCGGCTGCGCCTCTTTCGGCGGCGCACGCAACGACTGACAAGCCGCGCCGGGGCAGACGCCGTCGCGACCAGCGCCGCCTGCCCCGAGCTTTTGCCCTGCACCGCGCGCCCCTGACCTAAGCTGATAGAAACTCAGCCCAAGGGATACCGCCATGTTGCGCATTGCCATCAACGGATATGGACGCATCGGCCGCTGCCTGGTGCGCGCGCTCTTCGAGCGCGACCTGCAGCAGAAGATCCACCTCTGCGCGATCAACGACCTCGGCGACCCGGCCACCCTCGCCCACCTGACCCGCTTCGACTCCACCTTCGGCCGCTTTGCCGGGCAGATCGACCTGCAGGGCGATCGGCTGCAAATCAATGGCCACCCCATCCAGCTGCTGTGCGAACGCGAGGTAATCAACCTGCCCTGGCAGCAGCACGGCATCGACCTGGTGCTGGAATGCACCGGCAAGCTGAAAAAACGCGCCCAGGTAGAACAGCACCTGACCGCCGGCAGCCCCCGGGTACTGCTTTCCCACCCGCTGGAGAGCGCCGACCTGACCGTGGTTTATGGCGTCAACCATGAGCTGCTGGGCAGCCAGCAGATCGTCTCCAACGCCTCCTGCACCACCAACTGCCTGGCTCCCCTGGCCCAGGCGCTGCACCGGGCGGTGGGCATTCGCCAGGGCCTGGTCAATACCATCCACGCCTACACCAACGACCAGAACCTGCTGGACAAGGCCCACAGCGACCTCTACCGCGCCCGCGCCGCCGCACTGTCGATGATCCCCACCAGCACCGGTGCGGCCAAGACCATCGGCCTGGTCCTGCCGGAACTGGCCGGACGCCTGGACGGCCTCTCGGTACGGGTGCCAACGCCCAACGTGTCGTTGCTCGACCTGACCTTCACCTGCGAGCGCCCGAGCAGCCGCGAGGCGATCAATGCTGCCCTGCAACAGGCCGCGCAACAGTTGCCGGCCGGGGTGATGGAGTGCAGCGAACTGCCGCTGGTATCCAGCGACTTCAATGGCCATCCGCTGTCCTGCGTGGTCGACCTTAACCACACCCGGGTGCAGGGTGACCTGGTCAAGGTACTGGCCTGGTACGACAACGAATGGGCCTTCGCCAATCGCATGCTCGATGTGATGCTGGCCTGGACCCATCCCTGAGAACCCGCCCGCTAGGCGCACCGTACGCCCCCGTCCAGCACAGCAGATGCGGCCGAACCGGTTTATAATCGCCGCCTTTACAAGCTGCCGGGTTGCCTCCGGCCCTGATTCTGGAATTGCCCCATGCTCCGCATCACCGAACTCAAGCTGCCCCTCGACCATCCCGACGAGGCCCTGCGCCCGGCCATTGTCCAGCGTCTGGGGATCGAAGACAGCGAGTTGCTCGACTTCAGCCTGTTCAAGCGCAGCTACGATGCGCGCAAGAAATCCAGCGAAATGCACTTTATCTACACCATCGACTGCGACCTGCGCGATGAAGCGGCGCTGCTGGCCAAATTCAGCGATGACCGCCATATCAGCGTCACCCCGGATACCGCCTACAAACCTGCCGGTCACACCACCGAGAACCTCGCAGAGCGTCCGCTGGTAGTCGGCTTTGGCCCATGCGGGATTTTCGCCGCGCTGATCCTCGCCCAGGCGGGTTTGCGGCCCATCGTGCTGGAACGCGGCACCGAAGTGCGCCAGCGCACCAAAGACACCTGGGGCCTGTGGCGCAAGAATGTGCTCAACCCCGAGTCCAACGTACAGTTCGGCGAAGGCGGCGCTGGCACCTTCTCCGACGGCAAGCTGTACAGCCAGATCAAGGACCCCAAACACCTGGGCCGCAAGGTGCTGCATGAGTTCGTCAAGGCCGGCGCGCCGGACGAGATTCTCTACGTCAGCAAGCCGCATATCGGCACCTTCCGCCTCACCGGCGTGGTCGCCACCATGCGCGAAGAGATCAAGGCCCTGGGCGGTGAAGTGCGCTTCCAGCAGCGGGTCAGCGACGTATTGATCGAGAACGGTCAGTTACAGGGCGTGGTACTGGACAGCGGCGAGCAGTTGCTTAGCCGTCATGTGATCCTCGCGCTCGGCCACAGTTCGCGTGACACCTTCCGCATGCTGCACAAGCGCGAGGTATTTATGGAAGCCAAGCCGTTCTCGGTGGGCTTTCGTATCGAGCACCCGCAAGGTCTGATCGACCGCGCCCGCCTGGGCAAATACGCCGGCCACCCCAAGCTCGGTGCTGCGGATTACAAACTGGTGCACCACGCCAAGAACGGTCGCTCGGTCTACAGCTTCTGCATGTGCCCAGGCGGCACCGTGGTCGCCGCCACCTCGGAGCCGAACCGCGTGGTGACCAACGGCATGAGCCAGTACTCGCGTAACGAGCGTAATGCCAACGCCGGCATCGTCGTCGGCATCACCCCGGAGCAGGATTATCCGGGTGGCCCGCTGGCCGGTGTGGAGTTGCAGGAGCGCCTGGAATCCCAAGCCTATCTGCTCGGCGGCAGTACCTACGAAGCACCAGGGCAACTGGTCGGCGACTTTATTGCCGGCAAGCCGTCTACGGAACTGGGCAGCGTCGAGCCGTCGTATAAACCGGGGATCAAGCTCGGTGACCTGGCTTTGGCGCTGCCGGATTTTGCCATCGAGGCCATCCGCGAAGCGCTGCCGGCCTTCGGCAAGCAGATCAAGGGTTTCGACCTGCATGACGCGGTGCTGACCGGCATCGAAACCCGCACCTCCTCGCCGCTGCGCATTACCCGCGGCGCGGATATGCAGAGCCTTAACGTCAAGGGCCTGTACCCGGCGGGCGAAGGCGCAGGTTACGCCGGCGGCATTCTCTCCGCCGGGGTCGATGGCATTCGCGTGGCCGAAGCGCTGATTCGCGACATACTGGGTATCGCCGAGGCCTGATCCCGCAGGGGGCACCGTGCACACCCGCAAAAAGCCATGGAACCTGTCGCTTACAGGTGCACCTGCAAGTGACAAACCGTGGTGCGCCGCGAGCCATTGGGGCGGCGTTCGGGATCGGCGTAGGTTTCAATCTCGACAAACCCAGCCTTGCGCATCATCCCAGCCGAAGCGGCGTTCTCTTCATGGCGGTCGATATAGATATCGGCCACGCCCTGCTCGCCCAGCTGCAGCACCGCTTGCTGCAACAACCACGAGCCCAACCCTTGCCCGGCCATATCACGATGGATCACGGCTTCGCAGATATAGCCGTGCAATTGGCCGCGGCGCGCCTCAGGCTGATAGCGCGCGAAGTACCTGGATAGCTGGTAGCTGACAAAGCCTAGCTGCTCGCCCCCGCGCTCGACCAATAGCGCCTGCACCGAACCCTGGGCGATAGCCTGCAGATGCTCGCGCACTTCGACCTCGGGCAAGTAATTCCAGGGATTGGGGCCGTGCTCGAAGATCAGCGCACACATCCCGGCGATGTCCTGAGCCTGTGCTTGGCGTATTGCAAAAACGCTCATTTATCCTCCCTGATTCAGGAAACCCTCGGCTCTTGTAGCCCGGATGCAATCCGGGAGTGTTTTTGTGCCGGACATCGCCCCCGGATTTCATCCGGGCTACGGGCTACAGGCCAGCCATTGGCAAGTCGCCCGGCAGGGGCTCGCCGCGTTCAGCGCAATCGGCGATGGCTGCGATCAACGGGGCCAGGTCGAAACCCTGAGCGCTAAGCCAGCTGTCGTCGTAATAGCTGCCGGCATAGCGCTCGCCGCCGTCGCAGAGAATCGCCACCACCGAACCGGATTCGCCGGCGGCGACCATCTGCTGGGCGACCAGCAGCGCGCCAATCAAATTGGTGCCGCTAGAGCCACCGACGCGTCGGCCCAGACGCTGCGCCAGGTAATGCATGGCCGCCAGGGACAAGGCATCCGGCACCTTGCACATGGCGTCGATCACCGACGGCAGAAAAGACGCCTCGACCCGTGGCCGACCGATGCCTTCGATACGCGAGCCATGATTCAGGCACAAGCTGGCATCGCCAGTACGGTAGTAATCGAAAAACACCGAGCGTTCGGCATCGGCGCACAGCACCTGGGTGCTGTGGCGGCGATAGCGCACATAACGCCCCAGGGTCGCCAGGGTGCCGCCGGTGCCAGGACTGGAAACCAGCCAGCTCGGCTCGGGAAAGCGCTCGCTGCGCAGCTGTTGGAAGATCGACTCGGCAATATTGTTGTTGGCGCGCCAGTCAGTGGCGCGCTCAGCGTAGGTGAACTGGTCCATAAAGTGCCCGCCGCTCTCGCGCGCCAGGCGCTCGGACTCGGCGTAGATCTGTGTCGGGTCCTGCACCAGATGGCTCTGCCCACCGTAGAAAGCGATCTGCGCGATCTTCTCCTTCGAGGTGCTGGCGGGCATCACCGCAATAAAGGGCAGGCCCAGCAGGCGGGCGAAGTAGGCTTCGGAAATCGCCGTGGAACCGCTGGACGCCTCGATCACCGGCGCGCCGGGCTTGAGCCAGCCGTTGCATAGCGCATAGAGAAACAGCGAACGGGCCAGGCGATGTTTGAGGCTGCCGGTGGGGTGACTGGACTCATCCTTGAAATACAGCTCGACGCCCGCCAGACCGGGCAGCGGCAGAGGGATCAAGTGGGTGTCGGCGCTACGCTGGAAATCCGCCTCGATAATGCGGATCGCTTCGCGCGCCCAGGTTCGTGTATCGCTCATGCCTTGCTCCTCAATCCAGTACACCAACCGGCACCACACGGGTGCCCCGCCACTGGCTTAGCAGCACGCCGGCGAACACCAATCCCGCCGCCAGCATCTGCACGGCATTCAGGCTTTCGCCCAGTAGCAGTATGGCGAACAGCAGGGTGAATACCGGGATCAGGTTGGTAAAGCCCGACGCCTGGCTGGCCGGCAGGCGGCTGACGCCGAAGTTGTACAGCCCGTAAGCGCCCACCGTGACCAGAATGCCCAGGTACGCCACTGCGCCCAGGCCCATCAGGCTGACACTGGTTGGCAACGGCGCGCTGAACCAGGCCAAGGGCAGAAAGAAAATCGTGCCGACAAAAGCCACCATGGCGGTCAGCAGAAAGGGCGAATAGCGCGATGACAGGTGCTTGAGCAGCAGGGTGTAACCCATGGCGCAAAGCATCGCGAGCAACTCGTAGAAGTTGCCGAGAATAGGGTTGCTGGCGTGCTCGTCGGCGCTACCGGCCAGGCTCAGCCATACAGCGCCGATCAGAGCCAGGAGAAACCCCGCCAAGGTGATACGGCTGATCCGTTCACGCAGGAAGATAAATGCACCGACCGCCACCAGCAGCGGCAGCAAGGCCGTGACCATGCCCGCCTGGGAGGCGCTGGTATGCTGCAAGGCCAGGGCTTCGAAGAGGAAATACAGACAGGGTTCGCAGGCCGCCAGGCCCAGCAGGTATTTCCAGTCACCGGCGCGATACTGCATCTGCCCACGCCAGCGCCAGGCCAGCAGAAACACCAGGCTACCGAGAGCCATACGACCGAAGATCACCCACATCGCCGGCAACTCGGTGAAGGCCACTTTCAGGGCAATAAAGGAACTGCCCCACAGCGCCATGGCCACCACCAGGCAGATCATCGCCACACCCCTGCCCTGCCCGGCCATAGCCACCTCCACCTAAAAGCTGGAGTGTAGAGGGGCTTGCCCGAGGCAGACAGATACAGTCAGGCGCGCGAACTGTGCGACAGCTGAGAACTAGCAACCCGGATTGCATCCGGGCTACGCAACGCGGCTACGACGCTTTACTGGTCCCAGGGCCGGCCGCGGGTCTTGTCGCTCAGGCGCAGCTTCTGCTGCAAGGCGGCCTTGGCCAGCATATGGGCGCTGACCGGGGCGGTGATAAACAGAAACAGGGTGATCAGCAGTTCATGCAGGCTGATGCCATTGCCCTGGCTGCTGAAATAGACCATCGAAGCCACCACCATGCCGCCCACCCCCAGGGTGGTGGCCTTGGTCGGACCGTGCAGGCGCATATAGAAGTCCGGCAGCCGGTACAGCCCCAGGGCTCCGATCAGGGCGAACAGGCTGCCGATCAGCAGACTGATCGCTACCAGGCCTTCAAGCCAAATATTCATGCCAACCTCACTCAATGATGTCGCCGCGTAGCAGATACTTGGCCACTGCCACGGTACCGACAAAGCCCATGACGGCGATCAGCAGCGCCGCCTCGAAATACAGGTCCGAGCCCAGCCAGATGCCGAACAGCACGATCAGGGCGATGGCGTTGATATACAGGGTGTCCAAGGCGAGGATCCGGTCCGGCAAATCGGGGCCCTTGATCAGGCGCAGCAGGGTCAGCACCAGCGCCAGGGTCATGATCGCCAGACACAGGGGAATCACGTAGTAGAGCATGTGAACACCTCTTTCAGGGGAGCCTCGTAGCGTTGCTTGATCTGGGCGATCAGCTCGGCTTCGTCGGCCACATCCAGGCCATGCACCAGCAGGGTCTTGCGGTCGTCGCTAAGGTCGGCGGAAACGGTGCCGGGGGTCAGGGAGACGATGCTGGCGAGCATGGTCAGCGCCAGGTCGTCTTCCAGCTCCACCGGCACCTCGACAAAGGCCGGACGCAGCTTGGCGCTGGAACCGAGGATCAGTTTGGCCACCTGCAGGTTGGCGAAGACGATATCGCCGAGAATGCGCAGGAAGAACAGACACAGCTTGACCGGCTTGTACAGCCGCGGCGGACGCACCCAGAACACCTGGGTCAACTGCGGAATCGCCCAGCCAAGTAAGGCCCCGAGCAGCCAGTGACCGAGGCCAAGGTCATTCATCAGCAGCAGCCAGATGGCCAGTAGAAACAGGCTGAGCAGCGGCTGTGGCAGCCAGCGGTTGGTAAACGCCGTGATCATGATGGCTCTCCCGCGGGTACCAGTTGCATATAGGGGCCAAGGTCGAACAGCTGCGCCGCCGTGGCATCCATATAGCTCAGCAGCGGCGCGGCAAAGGGCAGCAGCAGCACGACCATCAGCAGCAAGCCGGCGGCAGCTGCAGTGCGCCCGCTATCGCCTTCGGCACTGCCCAGTACGTCGCGCCCGGTGCGCCAGAGCACCGTGCTGCCGGCGCGGCTCAGGGCCACCAGGGTCAGCAGGCCGCCGAGCAGCAGCACCGGCCATAACAGCAGCGCCTGCAGCCCCGGCTCTACCGCGCGCAGCAGCAGCAGCTTGCCGAGAAAACCGGAAAACGGCGGCAGGCCGGCAATGGCAATAGCGCCAATAAAGAACAGCGCGCTAAGCCTTAGCGGTTGCAACAAGGCCGGGCCCTGTATCAGCCTGCCGGCCTTCTCGCCGCGCTGGCGGCTGATCAGGTCGACGATGAGAAACAGCGCGCCGGTAATCCAGGTGCTGTGCACCAGGTAGAACAGCGCCGCGCTCAGGGCCTCGGGGGTGCCCAGGGCAATACCCGCCAGCAGAGTGCCCACCGATACCACCACCAGATAAGCGAGCAGCCCCTGCAGGGTAACCGCCGCCAGCGCGCCGAGCACCCCGCAGACTATCGTCAGCAGGGCCAGCGGCCACAGCCAGTCGGATGCCAGGTTGGCAATGCTGCCGGCCTGTTCGCCGTAGATCAGGATATACACGCGCATGATCGAGTACAGGCCGATCTTGGTCATGATCGCGAACAGTGCTGCCACCGGCGCGCTGGCCGCGGCATAGGCCCGCGGCAACCAGAAGTACATCGGCAGGAACGCCGCCTTGAGGCCGAACACCACCAGCAGCAACAGTCCGGCCGCGCCCAACAGCGCCGCATCATCGTCCGAAGCCGCTGCCACCTTGACCGCCAGATCGGCCATGTTCAGGGTGCCGGTGATGCCATACATCATGCCCACGGCGATCAGGAACAGCGACGAGCCCAGCAGGTTGAGCACCACATAGTGAATCCCCGCGCGCACCCGCTCGCCCCCGCCGCCATGCAGCAGCAAGGCATAGGAGGCGATCAGCAGGATCTCGAAGAACACGAACAGGTTGAACAGGTCACCGGTGAGAAAGGCCCCGTTGATGCCCATCAACTGAAACTGGAACAGGGCGTGGAAGTTGCTGCCGCGGGTATCGTCGCCACGCACCGCATAGAGCACCGCAAACAGCGCCAACACCGCGGTGACCGTCAGCATCAGGGCGCTGAGGCGATCGAGCAGCAGGATAATGCCGAACGGTGCCTGCCAGTTGCCCAGGGCATAGCTGTGCAGTTGTCCGCCATCGGCCAGGCACAGCAGCCACAGGCTGACCAGCAGCAATGACAGGGTCGACAGCACCGACAGCAGGCGCTGCAGGCTCAGTGGCAGACGTGCGGCGAACAACAGCAGGCTGCCGGCAAACATCGGCAACAGTATGGGCAGGATCAACGCATGATTCATGCTTTGGGCTCCTTGCCATCAACATGATCGGTTTTCAGCTCACCCAGCCCGCGCAGCGACAGCACCAGAATAAATGCGGTCATGGCGAAGCCGATGACGATGGCCGTAAGCACCAGAGCCTGGGGCAAGGGGTCGGCGTATTCGGCGCTACGGCCGATCACCGCCGGCATGCCGGTCTTCAGCCGGCCCATGGCGAACAGGAACAGGTTGACCGCATAGGACAGCAAAATCAGGCCCATCACCACCGGGAAGGTGCGTGCGCGCAGCAGCAGGTAAACGCCGCTGGCGGTGAGAATGCCCAGGGTTACGGCAAATAGAGCTTCCATCAATGCACCTCCTTGGCTGCATCGTCCTGGGTCAGCTTGCCCAGGTTGGCCAGAATCAGCAGGGTTGCGCCTATCACGGTCAGGTAGACCCCCAAATCGAAGAGCATGGCGCTGGCCAGTTCGACCTCACCCACCAGCGGAATATTGAAATGACCGAAGGTGGTGGTCAGGAACGGGAAGCCGAACAGCCAGCTGGCCAGTCCGGTCGCCCCGGCCAGCAACACGCCGCCGCCGGCCATCTGGTGGTAATTGAGCGGCAGACGCGAGCGCGTCCACTGCACGCCATTGGCCACGTACTGCAGGATCAGCGCCACCGAGGTGATCAGCCCAGCGATAAAGCCGCCGCCCGGCAGGTTGTGCCCACGCAGGAAGATAAACGCGGAGATCAGCAGCGCCAGCGGCAACAGTAGACGCGACAGGGTGGCTAGGATCAGCGGATGACGGTCCCGCGCCCAGGCATGGCCTTCGGCATCCTGCTTGGGCTGGAACAGATGCAGACCGCCAAGCAAGGCATAGATGCCCACCCCGGCGATGGCCAGCACGCTGATTTCGCCCAGGGTGTCGAAGCCGCGGAAGTCCACCAGGATCACGTTGACCACGTTGGTGCCGCCGCCCCCGGAGACGCTGTTGTCGATAAAGAAGTGGGCGATCGACTCGTAGGGCCGACTCAGCACCGCATAAACCAGCAGCGCCACCAGGGTGCCGAAGCCGCCGGCCAGGACGAAATCGCGCAGGCCACGCAGGCTGCTCGATTCGCCCGGCGTGGTGGCCGGAAGAAAGAACAGCGCCAGCATCAACAGCACCATGGTGACCATTTCCACCGACAGCTGGGTCAGCGCCAGGTCCGGCGCGGAGAAGCGCACAAAGGCCAGGGCCACCAGCAGGCCAACCACGCTAAGCATCAGCAGGGCCACCAGGCGACGACGGTGGAACACCACGGTGATCACCGCCGACAACGCCAGCATGCCCATGCTCAGGCCCGTGACCGCATCCACCGGGCTCATGGCCAGCGGGCCCTGCAGGCTCGACAGAGGCCCCAGCGCCACCGTCACCACCGCCAGCGAGGCCAGCAGAATCAGCGCCAGGTAACGCTGTAGAGAGCCATTCTCAAGGAAGCCGGTGATCACCACGGTCACCGCCACAAACTTCTGCACTGCGGTCTCGAACACCAGTTTGGCATCCAGTTGCGGCAGCCCAGCGTACCAGCGGAACAGCGGCTGGCGGAAGGTGTAGACCAGGATGCCGCCGAACAGGGCGATAAAGCTCATCAGCAGCGGCAGATTAAAGCCGTGCCAGATCGACAGGCTGTACTCGGGCAGCGGCCCGCCCAGAGTCGAGGCAGCTGCCACCGCCAGCAGCGGTGCCACGGTGTAGGCCGGCACGATGCCGACCAGCAGGCAGAGGAACACCAGCACTTCCACCGGCACCTTCATATAGCGCGGCGGCTCATGGGGCGGGAAATGCGGCAGGTTGATCGGCTCACCATTGAAGAACACGTCGTGGATAAAGCGCAGCGAATAGGCCACCGAGAACACCCCGGCCAGGGTCGCTCCGGCCGGAATCACCCAGCTGAAGCTGCCCAGCAGGTGCTGGTTGAGGGTTTCGGTAAAGAACATTTCCTTGCTCAGGAAGCCATTGAGCAGCGGTACCCCGGCCATGGCAGAGGCCGCCACCATGGCCAGTAGCGCGGTATGGGGCATGTACTTCCACATGCCGTTTATTCGCCGCATATCGCGGCTTCCGGTTTCGTGGTCGATGATCCCCGCAGCCATAAACAGCGAAGCCTTGAAGGTCGCGTGGTTAATGATATGGAACACCGCCGCCACCGCCGCCAGGCGCGTATCGAGGCCGAACAGCAAGGTAATCAGGCCCAGGTGGCTGATGGTCGAATACGCCAGCAGGCCCTTGAGATCATGCTGGAACAGGGCCATGCCGGCCCCGAACAGCAGGGTCACCAGGCCAGTGATGCTGACCAGATAGAACCACCACTCAGAACCGGCCAGCGCCGGGTACAGACGCGCCAGGAGAAACACCCCAGCCTTGACCATGGTCGCCGAGTGCAGGTAGGCCGACACCGGGGTGGGTGCCGCCATCGCGTGGGGCAACCAGAAGTGAAACGGGAACTGTGCCGACTTGGTAAATACCCCGAGCAGCACCAGGATCAGCGCCAGCGGGTAGAGCTCGTGGGCGCGAATCGCATAACCGGCAGCCAGTACCTGGGACAGCTCGAAACTGCCGGCAATATGGCCGAGCAGCAGAATCCCGGCGAGCAGCGCCAGGCCGCCGCCACCGGTCACCACCAGGGCCATGCGCGCGCCCTTGCGCGCATCCGAGCGAGAATTCCAGAAGCCGATCAGCAGGAACGACGACAGGCTGGTCAGCTCCCAGAACATCAGCATCAGCAGCAGGTTTTCCGAGAGCACCACGCCGAGCATGGCACCCATAAACAGCAGGAGGAAGGCGAAGAAACGCCCCATCGGCTCCTGTTTCGTCAGGTAATAACGCGCGTAGAGAATCACCAGCAGGCCGATGCCGAGAATCAGCAGGGCGAACAGAAAGCCCAGGCCATCGAGGCGCAGGCTGAGGTTCAGGCCCAGGGCCGGTAGCCACTCCAGCTTGAACTTGAGCAGCTCACCGGAAAACACCGAGGACTGCTGCGACAACAGCAGCACCAGGGCGGTCAAGGGCGCTATCCCGGCCGCCGCAGCACACGCCGAACGGCCCAGGCGCTCTGCCAGCAAGGGGAGCAATGCCCCGAGAAACGGCAAGGCAATAATCAGCGCAAGCGTCATATATGAAACCTCTTTATGCGAACCCACCAGCACGGCAACGCCCGTTTCCGGGACTCGGCGTGCGTGTGTGGCTACGGATCTACGCCCGCTTAACAGTGCGTGGAAAATGATTGCGCCAGACGCGGCGGCCTGCAGCAATCTGCTAACCCCCTGTCGGCACAGGATAATTCAGCGATTATCCATACCTATCGGCATGCCGTCATGGATAGAAGTATTACTAAACGCTCTTATTCAAGGTTTTCCGCCTGAAATTTACCTGATACGCCCGATAAACACGGCCCAATATAAAACCTCAGGCAAGAAAAAGCCGGATCAGCCATTACTGATCCGGCTCGATCGACACTTAATGGGAAACGCGGCTGGTGCCGTCGACCGTCATGATGCGCACGCGTTCGCCCACGCGGAAGATCTGGTTCGGTTCGACCGCCTGCACATAGGCGCGCATGCTGCCGTCGTCTTCGCGCACGGTAATTTCCACGCCCTGGGTGCGGGTCAGGCCTTCCTCGGCCGCAGCGCCCAGCAGGCCGCCCGCCACTGCGCCGATCACGGCCATCACGGCACTGCCACGGCCACCGCCGACCGTGCTACCACCAATGCCGCCGATCACCGCACCGGCACCTGCACCGATGGGGGTCTTGGTGCCTTCGATCTGCACCGGCCGCAGGGCTTCGATGGTGCCCATACGTACGGTCTGCACGGCGCGAGCTTCGGCGCGCGAGTAGGTGTCACCGGTCAGACTGGAGGCGCAACCACCCAACAGGGCCAGCGCGGCGAACGAGGCAATCAACAAAAGGGCTTTACGCATGGTGGTTCCTCCAGTTTGCGAGGCGCTTATTAGAGCGCGAGCACGGTCCGACTGTCACCCGCCAATATAAGGCAAAATTTTGCCCCAGCCGCGACATTGCACCCTCTTCCGACCCAGCGCCCTGCGGGCTTAAGCTGGCAAGAGACCCAGGAGGAGTCATGGATTACTTTATTGTTGCCATCACCACAGCGGCAGGCCTGTACTTCCACTGGTGGCTGTATGTGCGGATCAAACGCTGGGTCGATCGCGACCTGGCCCTATCATTGGCCGGCGACTCGCCAGGCAAGCGCAGCTATATGCTCGAACGCCTGCAGGAAGCCCGCGCGGCCGGGATCAAGCGCGGCGAACTGCAGGCCTGGCTGGAAGCTGCCGCCGGGGAGTACCGCGACGACAGCTGAGGCCCTCAACAGGTCTGTTAGGGAGCCAGGCGCTCACGCAGCCAGTTGTCATTATCCAGACGGTAGTTGAGGCGATCATGCAGACGGCTCGGCCGCCCCTGCCAGAACTCGATGCGCTCGGGCAATAGACGGTAGCCGCCCCAGTGTGGAGGGCAATGCGGCGCACGGTCGAGAAAACGCTGCTCGGTTTCGGCCAGCAGCTGTTCCAGCTCGTTACGATCGACAATTACCTGACTCTGCGGCGAAGCCCAGGCCCCCAGACGACTGCCCAGGGGACGCACCTGGAAGTAGGCATCGCACTCTTCGGCGCTGACCCGTTCGACGCGCCCCTCGATACGCACCTGGCGCTCCAGGCTGGGCCAGAAGAAGGTCATGGCCGCATAGGGCCGGACAGCCAGGTGCTGACCCTTGGCGCTGTCGTAGTTGCTAAAGAAGGTAAAGCCGCGCGAATCCAGGCCCTTGAGCAGCAGCACCCGGCAATGCGGCCGCCCCTCCTCGTCCACCGTGGCCAGGGTCATGGCATTGGGTTCGACCGGCAGTTGCTCGGTCTTTACCGCCTCGGCAAACCAGCGCTGGAACAGGCTAAAAGGTTCGAGCGGGGCTTGCGCCTCGTACAGCCCATCACGGGTGTAGTCGCGGCGCATATCGGCCAGGGTCTGAGTCATAGGCGAATCCTCCAGAACAGATTTCGCCTAGCTTAACCCTCGCCGTATTACTTGGCTTGATCTACGACAAGCAGTGGTTTGGCAGCAGGCTTGGCAGCGACGACCACTGGAGCAGCGGCCGGCTGGCTGTATTTGGAAATCAGACCGTTGAGGGTGTCCTTGGAGGTCAGGAGAATCTCGACCCGACGATTCAGGGCACGGCCTTCGACGCTGTCGTTGGCGGCGCGCGGCATATCCGAGCCCAGGCCTTTGACCATCAGACGGTTCTGCTTCAGGCCGCTCAGGCGGAAAATCGAGGTGAAGGCCCGGGCACGCTGGTGGCTCAGCTCACGGTTGAGGTCATCCGCACCGCTGCTGTCGGCATGGCCCAATATCAGTACGCCAATCTTCTCGTCGCTTTCCAGGAGTTTGGCCATACGGCTCAGAGGCCCCAGGGTCGAGGGCAGCATCATGTTCGGGCGGTCCGGGTTGAACGAGCTCTGCACCGGCGCAGTGACCACCAGCAGGTTTTCCCGACGCTCCAGCTCGAAGGCGCTGCCCTTGATTGCCTCACGCACGCGGGGCTCGTAATCGTCGAGCCAGGCCTGGGTCACTGCGGGCGGCGGCATGGGCACAACCTTGGCTGTCTTGCCGGCTTTCTCGAAGGCGCTGCAACCGCTGACCAATACACACAGGGCTAAGGCAAGAGATTTGTTAGGCATTGGGTATCCACATCTAGAGACTTGAGAAAGTGGCCGGCGCTCGCGGGCAGCAGGCCAAGCCATATTGCGCAGCAGTTTAGCCGAGCTTGCTATAAACAATCAGCCAATAGACGCGCAAGTTTCTGTGCGCGGGGGTCCATCAAGACGAACGGTCCTAGGTTGTTGGTGACAAAACCGAAGGCCACATCCCGTTCCGGGTCGGCAAAGCCAATGGAGCCACCAGCGCCAGGGTGACCGAAGGCTCTCGGCCCCATACCGTAGGTGGCGTTGGCGACCTCTGGCTGGTCAAGCATGCAGCCCAGACCGAAGCGGGTACGGGTCAGCAGGGTCTTGTCCTCGCCCACCGCATGCTCGCGGGTCAGCTCGGCCAGCAACTCGCTTTCCAGCAACTGACCATCCAGCAGGCCGCTGTAAAAGCCCGCGAGGCTGCGCGCATTGCCATGGCCATTCGCCGCCGGCTGCTGCATACGCCGCCATTCGGGTTTGTTGGTGCTGGTCATGATCGACGGCGGGTTGGTAAAGGCCCGCGTGCTCATGGCAGTGGGCTCGCTCATCATGGTCTTGAGCAGGCGCTGGGCTGCCGCGTCGCCGAAGTTGCCCTTGCCGCGGGAGATGATCGCCACGCGGTCAAAGTCCTCATCGGCCAGGCCGACATGAAAATCCAGGCCCAGAGGCTTGGCTGTGCGCGCGACGATGGACTCGCCCGGCCCGCGCCCTTCGACCCGGCGTAGCACTTCGCCCACCAGCCAGCCGTAGGTGATCGGCGCATAGCCATGGCCTTCGCCCAGGGCCCACCAGGGTGTTTCCGCGGCCAGTGCAGTGGTCATCGCCTGCCAGTCATACAGCGCCTCGGCCGGCAGCATCTGGCGCAAGGCCGGTAGCCCGGCCTGATGGCTGAGCAAGTGACGCAGGGTGATCTTGTCCTTACCGGCTGCAGCGAACTCCGGCCAGTAGCGCGCGACCGGCGCATCCAGCTCCAGTTTGCCCTCGTCCACCAGTTGCAGCACGGTCACGGCGGTAAAGGTCTTGGTGCAGGAAAACAGGTTGAGAATGGTGTCGCTGTGCCAGGCCTGCTGGCCTTCCTTGTCCGCCGTGCCGGCCCAGATATCCAGCACGGTTTCGCCGCCGACTTGCACGCACAGCGCCATGCCGCGTTCCTGCGGGTCATCGAACAGCGCCGCGAATGCCTCTTTGACCGCCTCGAATCTGAGATCGAAATACCCCTGAACCTGCATCAACCTACGCTCCTTAAGCCCTGAAATACCGCGACCTTGAACGAGTCTCGCGCAAGATGCCAGCGGCAAAGTGGGCCAATCATGCAACGTTCTGAAACCTCACGGAATAGCGGTATGCCTGCGCAATTCTCTATGCTGAAAAAGAATCAGCCGTAGCGAAGGTTCAATTTCATCCAGCACTCGGGCACTTGCCGAGTGCGCCAATACGGGTACTGCACACAGGCTGCCGCCCAAAACCGAAACAGGAGACTGCCGTGCTTTATCTGTTGGCCATCATTGCGCTGGCGGCTCTGCTGGCACCCTGGCTGACACAGCGACTGCCGCAACGGGCCGGCTGGGTGCTGATGCTCGCGCCACTGGCGACCTTCGCCTGGTTGGCCAGCCAGATCCCCCTGGTGGCCAGCGGCGAGGTGCTGCTGCAGACACTCGACTGGGTGCCGGCCCTGGGCATTCAACTGAGCCTGCGCCTGGACGGTTTATCGCTGCTGTTTGCCCTGCTGATCAGCGGCATTGGTGCGCTGATTGTGCTCTATGCCGGGGCCTACTTGGCCGATCACCATCAGCTTGGGCGCTTTCATGCCTACCTGCTGCTGTTTATGTTGGCGATGCTCGGCCTGGTGCTGGCCGATGACTTTATCGCCATGTTCGTGTTCTGGGAGTTGACCAGCATCACCTCCTTTCTGCTGATCAGCTTTAACCACAAGAAGGGTGAATCGCGCCGCGCCGCGTTGCAGGCGCTGCTGATCACCGGGGGCGGCGGCCTGGCTCTGCTCGCAGGGCTGATCCTGCTTGGCAGCGTCAGCGAGACTTGGCAATTCTCCCAGCTCGATGCCAGCCAGGTAGAAGAGCACGCTCTGCTGCCGGCGATCATGCTGCTGGTGTTGCTCGGCTGCTTTACCAAATCGGCCCAGGTGCCCTTCCATATCTGGCTGCCCAATGCGATGAACGCACCGACCCCGGTGTCCGCCTACCTGCACTCGGCAACCATGGTCAAAGCCGGCATCTACCTGCTGGCGCGCCTCAACCCGGTGCTTGGCGGCTCCATCGGCTGGGGCACCCTGCTGATTACCTTCGGCGCTGCGACCGCGGTGCTCGGGGCTTTTCTGGCGTTTCGCCAGACCGACCTGAAACGTCTACTGGCCTACACCACGGTCACCGTACTGGGCCAGCTGACCATGCTGATCGGCACCAACACCAGCTACGGCCTGCAGGCCTTTGTGCTCTACCTAGTGGCCCACTCGCTGTACAAGGGTGCGCTGTTTATGGCCGTGGGGGCCATCGACCACGCCACCGGCACCCGCGAACTGTCGCGCCTGGGCGGGTTGATCCGGTTTATGCCGCTGACCGGTGCGGCGGTGGCCCTGGCGGCTTTTTCCAACGCAGGGCTGCCGCCGTTCTTCGGGTTTATCGCCAAGGAGTTCAAGTACACCGGCCTGATCGAAATGGGCACGATCGGCTGGGCGGTGACCCTGGTAATGATCCTCACCAATGCCCTGCTGTTCGCCGCCGCCTGCCTGGTGTTTATCAGCACCTTTCTCGGCCGCCAGGGCGACTACCCGAAAACACCCCACGAGGTTTCCCTGGCCATGTGGATCGGCCCAATGCTCCTGGCTATCGGCGGCTTTCTGCTCGGGGCCTGGAATGCCTGGCCGGAAACCTGGTTGGTGAATACCGCGGTGCAGGCCGTGGCGCGCGGCTCGGTGGATGTCCACCTGTACCTGTGGGGCGGCATCACCCCGGCGCTGCTGGCCAGCCTGCTGACCATCGGCCTGGGCATCCTCTTCTACTGCCTGCGCGACCCGTTACGGGCGCTGATCGAGCGGATCAACAGCGCCTGGAACTTCAGCGGCGACTTGCTCTGGGATCGCCTGCTCAAGCGCATCTTCCTGTTTGCCGGAATGCTCGCTGCACGCTTCCAGCATGGCTCCCTGCGCCAGCATCTGCTGCTCCTGGGGCTGACCATCGGCGGTCTGCTGCTGTTCAGCCTGGTGCCGGCCAGCCAGGTATTGAGCGACGCGAGTTTCTCGCCGATTTCCCCGCTCGGCGTAGCCGGTTGCGTGCTGGCCCTGGCCGGCGCGGCGGCCGCAGCCCTGCTGCCTGGCCGCCTGACCTTGGTAGCCGCGCTAGGGGCTTGCGGCCTGGGCCTGGCGCTGTTTTTCGTCGCGGTCAATGCACCGGACGTGGCCATGACCCAGCTGATGGTGGAAACCCTCAGCGTGATCTTTCTCGCCCTGGTGTTTCGGCGCATGCCGAGCATGCCCAGCAGCGGTGCGCGCAGGCCGTGGAAGCGCCGCCTGCATGCTGCGGTGGCGATTATCTTTGGCGTCAGCGTGGCCGGAGCGCTGATCCTCGCCGTCAGCCTGCCGCTGCCAGGCAATATCGCCGACTGGTACCTGGACAACAGCCTGAGCGGCGGTCATGGCCGCAATGTGGTGAATGTGATTCTGGTGGACCTCCGCGCCTTCGACACCCTCGGCGAGATCCTGGTGGTGGCCCTGTCGGCCCTGGCCGCCGCCACTCTGCTGGCTGGCGGCAAGCACGCCAAGCAAGCCGCAGGAGAGCCCGAATTCACCACACTGCTGCTGCAGCAAGGCATGCGTCCACTGGCGGCCCTGCTGTTGGCCGTCGCTCTGCTGCTGCTATGGCGCGGTCACAACCTGCCCGGCGGCGGCTTTATCGGCGGCCTGGTCGCTGCCTGCGGCATGACCCTGCTACTGCTGACCTTCGGCAACAGCCAGAGCCCGCGCCGTTATGCCCCAAGGCCGAGCAGCCTGATCGGCCTTGGCCTGGGCTGCGCCGCTCTGGCCGGCATCCTCGCGCTGTTCGCCGGGCAGCCATTTCTCACCGGCCTATGGGCCTTCCCAGGGGGGCTGCCGCTGGGTACTCCGCTGCTATTCGATGTGGGGGTATTTCTGACCGTGTTCGGTTCGGCCATGCACATGCTGACGCAACTGACAGGAGCGCGACGCTAATGGAATGGATTGCAGCCATAACCACCGGCGGCATGGCCGGCTTCGGCCTGTGGATGCTGCTGGACCGCAACCTCAAACGCGTGGTGCTCGGGGTTGCGGTGCTGGGTAATGCCATCAACCTGGGCGTACTCACCGCCGGGCGCTTTGGCGCGCAGCAGGCAGCCTTCATCGGCAGCAACGAAGCCACCAGCGAACTGGCCAACCCTCTGCCGCAGGCCCTGGTGCTGACCGCCATCGTGATCGGCTTCAGCCTGTTTATCTTCGCCCTGGCGCTGCTCAAGCGCACCCGTGAACTGCATGGCGACAACTCGACCGACTCGATCAGTTCAGTCACCGAACTACCGGCCCCAGACTGGCCCGCCAGCGAACACGAGAATGCGAAAATCGCCAGCGAACATGCGGAGCCTCGCTCATGAGCGCACTGCTGGTCGGGCCGGTATTGCTGCCCCTGCTCACCCTGGTGCTGTGCCTGCTGCTGCGCCGCCACGCGCGCCTGCTGAAACTGGTCAGCCTGAGCGGTGCGGCGCTGCTTCTGTGTCTGGGCCTGGGCCTGGTCTGGCTGGCCGCCGGCGATACCGTGCTGAGCGGACAGATGGGCGATTGGCAGGCCCCCTACGGCATCAGCCTGGTGATCGACCGCCTGTCCGCGGCGATGATCGCGATCAGCGCGCTGATCGGCCTGGCCACCCTGGTCTACGGCATCAGCCGCGACAGCGACGCGCAGCTGAGCGGCGATTTCCACCTGTTCGTGCATGGTCTGCTGACCGGTATTGGCGGGGCCTTTATCACCGCCGACATCTTCAACCTGTACGTCTGGTTCGAGGTGCTGCTGATCGCCTCCTTCGCCCTGATGGCTTTGGGTGGTGGTAAGCGCCGGCTGTCCGGCTGCATGACCTATGTGATCCTCAACCTGTTCGCCACCCTGCTGTTTCTGCTGGCGGCGGGGATGATCTATGGCTCCAGTGGCACCCTGAATATGGGCCAGCTGGCGTTGCTGGTAAGGTCTGGCGAAGCGCCACCGGGCACCACTCCGGCTTTGCTGCTGATGCTCCTGTCGTTCTCGATCAAGGCGGCGCTGTTTCCGGTATTCGGCTGGCTGCCAGCCACCTACCACGTGGCCTTTACCGCGGTGTCGGCGATGTTCGCCGGGCTGCTGACCAAGGTTGGGGTGTATGCGCTGATCCGCCTGGTGACGCTGCTCTGGCCCGATTACGGCCTGGTCCACGAGGTGCTGCTGTGGGTCGCCTGCGCCACCATGCTGGTGGGCGTACTGGGCGCGGCGGCGCAGACCGAGATACGGCGAATCCTGTCGTTCCATATCGTCAGCCAGGTCGGCTATATGATCCTCGGCCTGGCCCTGGCCACTCCGCTGGCCCTGACCGGCGCGGTGTTCTACCTGATCCACCATATTGTGGTGAAGGCCAACCTGTTCTTTATCGGCGGCCTGGCCGCACGCATTTGCGGCTCCGAGCGTCTGGCCGCCATGGGCGGACTGTATGCGCGCTGGCCCTGGCTGGCCCTGCTGTTTGCCATACCGGCGCTGTCGCTGGCCGGCATCCCGCCGCTGTCCGGCTTCTGGGCCAAATTTCTGCTGGTCAAGGCCAGCCTGGACAGCGCCGCCTGGTGGGCCGCGGCCATCGCCCTGATTACCGGGGTGTTCACCCTGCTGTCGATGAACAAGATCTGGAACGAGGCCTTCCTTAAATCCCACCCTGATGGCGACGACAGCCTGCAGAGCGCCATCGGCCTGCGTTCGGCCTGGTGGAGCATCAGTGCCCTGGCCCTGCTCACCGTCGCCATCGGCCTGGCAGCGGGCCCGGTGATCGATTACGCCAGCGCCGCCGCCGCGCAACTGGCCGACCCGCAGGCCTATTTCCAAGGCTTCGCGCCGCCGGGAGGCGACTGAATGTTTCTCCTGCACCTGTTTCTAAGCCTGGCCCTGGCCGCGCTCGCCGGGCATCTGCACGGCTGGGGCGTGTTGAGCGCCTTCACCCTGCTCTACCTGCTGTGCAAGCTGGCATGGCCCAGCGTGCGGCTGCGTCAGTACGCCCGCCGGGTAGAACTGGGCAGCCGCTTTATTCCCTGGTTTATCGGCCAGGTGTTGCTCTCCAGCCTGCATGTGGCCAGGCTGGTGCTAGCGCGCCGGGTGGACGTCGAGCCGGCGATAGTCGCCGTACGTCTGCGCAGCCGCGACGCGAACATGGTGACCCTGATCGGCGGCCTGCTAACCCTGACCCCCGGCACCCTGGCCCTGGATTATCGGGCAGCCGATGGCACCCTGTTTATCCACGCCCTCGATGCGCGCCAGCAGATGGAAGTGGAGAGCATGGTGCGCGACCTGGAAAGCCGTCTGCTGGACTGGTTTGAACCCGCCGCTGAGGGAGAACATTGATGACTGTCGAACTGGCTGGAGCGTTCTGGGTGCTGCCCCTGGCCGCCGCGCTGCTGGCGCTAAGCGGTCTGTTGATTGTCTACCGCCTGCTGCGCGGCCCCAGCCGCCCCGACCGCGCGGTGGCCATCGATGCGCTGACCCTGCTGGCCGTCGCAGCCATGGCCCTGGCTGCGTTGTTCAGCGCCCAGGCTGCCCTGGTTGATGTGGCGGTGTTGCTGGCCCTGGTGTCGTTTCTCGGCACCGCCGCCTTCGCCTTTCTATTTCGCGATGCCCCCGGCGACAAGGAGCCTGAATGACTGCCCCTCTACTGGCCTGGCTGGCCTCGTTTCTAGTACTCGCCGGAGCGCTGGTTTCCCTGCTCGGGGCCATAGGCGTAGTGCGCCTGCCGGACAGTTACAGCCGTATGCATGCGGCGAGCAAGGCTGGGGTACTGGGCGCGGTACTGGTGCTTTCCGGCGTCGCGGTGGCGAGTAACGCCGAGGTTGCGCTGGAAGTACTGCTGGGTGTGCTGGTGCTGCTGGCCAGCGCCCCACTGGCCGCCCATGTGCTGTCGCGGGCGGCCTATCGGGCGGGGATTAAACCGCAGTGCGGCAGCCTGGGCGACGCCCTGCAGCAGGAGCGGGACAAGGATTGAGCCTTAGCCCCGAACCAACTGGTTAGCTGATCTCGCGACGAAACGGCGGCAGCGCATTGAGGATGGCCTTGCCGTAGCGTTGGGTCACTACGCGCCGGTCCAGCAGGGTGATGGTGCCGCGGTCTTCCTCGGTGCGCAGCAGGCGGCCGCAAGCCTGAACCAAGCGCAGCGATGCGTCGGGCACGGCGATCTCCATAAAGGGATTGCCGCCGCGCGCCTCGATCCACTCGGCCAGGGCCGCTTCCACCGGGTCGTCCGGCACGGCGAAGGGTATCTTGGCGATCACCACATGCTCGCAATAGGCACCGGGCAGATCGACCCCTTCGGCAAAACTGGCCAGACCGAACAGCACGCTCTCCTCACCGGAATCGACCCGCGCCTTATGCTTGTTGAGGGTTTCCTGCTTGGACAGGTTGCCCTGGATAAATACCCGCTTGCGCCAGTCGCGCTCCAGCCCCTCGAATACGTCCTGCATCTGCTTGCGCGAGGAGAACAGCACCAGGGTGCCGCGCGAGCCTGCCACCAGAGTTGGCAGATCGCGGATGATCGCCGCGGTGTGCGCCACCGCATCGCGCGGGTCGGCATTCAGATTGGGCACCCGTAGCACCCCGGCATCGGCATGGTGAAACGGACTTGGCACCACGGCGGTCACCGCCACCTTGGGCAGGCCGGCACGCATGCGGTAGCGCTCGAAGGTGCCCAGGGCGGTCAGGGTTGCCGAGGTCACTAGGGCACCATAGGCGACATTCCACAGATTACGCCGTAGGGTTTCGGCCGCGAGGATCGGGCTAGCATTGACCTCGATATCGAACAGCGCGCCGCTGTCGGCCAGGGTCAGCCAGCGCGCCATTGGCGGGCTGTCTTCCGGGTCTTCGGCGGTGAAGGCCAGCCACAGCTCCCAGCTACCTTGGGCGCGCGCCAGCAGGCTGCCGAACAGCGGGTACCACTCCTCGGCCTGGTGGCTGGCGATGCCGACAGTGGCCTCGCCGTCCATGGCCTCCTTGAGCTGTTCGGTCACGCCAGTGAACAGGTCGGTGAGCTTGGAGAAACCTTTTTTCAGCTCCACGCCCAGCTCGATCAGGTGCGCCGGCACCAGGCCACCGACAAAGCGATGGCGCGGCCGTTCACGGCCCTGCATATCTTCGCCCGGCTTGAAATCGGCCACCTGCTCGCAGGCAGCGAACATAAATTGCTGCTGGGTCTTGATCTCCCGCGCCAGCTCCGGCACCTGCTCGATCAGCCTGCCTAGATCCCCCGGCAGTGGGTTTTGCGCCAGCAGCTTGGTCAGGTTCTTGGCGGTCTGCTCGAGCCAGTCGGCAGTCGAACGCAAACGGGTGAAATGGGCGAAGTGGCCGATGGCCTTGTCCGGCAGGTGATGGCCTTCGTCGAACACGTAAAGGGTATCGCGCGGGTCCGGCAGCACCGCACCACCGCCCAGGGCCAGGTCGGCCAGGACCATATCGTGGTTGGTGACGATCACATCGACCTTGCCCATGCCCTCGCGGGCCTTGTAGAAGGCGCATTGCTGGAAGTTCGGACAATGGCGGCTGGTGCACTGGCTGTGATCGGTGGTCAGTTGCGACCAGCGGCTGTCTTCCAGCTCTTCCGGCCAGCTGTCACGGTCGCCGTCCCATTTATTGCCGGCGAGTTTTTCGATCATCGCGGTAAACAGTTTCTGACTCTGCTCATCCACATCGATCTTGAACCCTTCCTCCTCAAACAGCTGGGCGGTGGCGCTTTGCGCCTGGCCTTCCTGCAGCAGGATATCCAGCTTGGACAGGCACAGATAACGACCGCGGCCCTTGGCCAGGGCGAAGCTGAAATTCAGCCCGCTGTTGCGCATCAGGTCCGGCAGGTCCTTGTGCACGATCTGCTCTTGCAGGGCCACGGTGGCCGTAGCAATCACCAGACGCTTGCCGGCGGCCTTGGCCGTGGGAATCGCCGCCAGGCTGTAGGCCACGGTCTTGCCGGTACCGGTACCCGCCTCCACCGCCACCACCGCCGGTTCGCCCACACGCCGGCCTTCGTCGTCGGTCTTGATGGTCCCGAGTACCTTGGCGATTTCGGCGATCATCAGGCGCTGGCCATAGCGCGGCTTGAGCGACTTGGCCTCGAGAAAGCGAGAATAGGCACCCTGGATCTGGGTCTTGAGTTCGGTGCTGAGCATAAAAGTGGCAAGCCTGTCGGACGTGACGCTGTTCTATTGCGCCAAAACTCAGGCGCGCACCTGGGAGAGGTGACGCCTGGGTTGCGCTGTTTCGTTAACCCGGGGCCTGTTCGTCTGGCTGCGGTAGTAGCGTCCCGCAACCGTAGGCAGTCTGGCGGCGAACGGATAATTCCGCGCGCCGGCCGGACAGGAAAAGGCTGGATATATTTTCAGTGTTTGCAATGGGTCGCTATCATAGCGCGCAAAATGCTTCGGCGCAGAACCGCTTACCGGATAGGAACAAGCCATGACCCCTTACGCCTTTACCTACGCGCTACACCTGCTGGCCGCACTGATCTGGGTGGGCGGCATGTTCTTCGCCTGGATGATCCTGCGCCCGGCGGCCGTCAGTGCCCTGCAGGGCCCCGAGCGCCTGAAACTGTGGCTCGAGGTCTTCCCGCGCTTTTTCTACTGGGTCTGGGCGGCGGTCATCGTGCTGCCGATCAGCGGTGTGGGCATGCTGCACCTGGGCTTTACCGGGTTCGACAATGCCCCGCGCTATGTGCAGGTGATGATGGGCATGTATATCGTCATGCTGGCGCTCTTTCTGCGGGTGCAGATACTCCAGCTTCCGGCACTGCGCAACGCCGTTGGCGCGGCAGACTGGGCCAGCGGCGCAACCGTGCTCGCGGGCATTCGGCGACTGGTCGGGATCAACCTGATACTGGGTCTGCTGGTGGTCGCCATTGCCGCCGCACGTCCGGCCTTCTAACGGGTCGGCAGGGTGCGCGCCGCGCCCCTGCCGATAGCGATCCTAGAACCGCAGCAGATCGACACTACCTGAGGGGCCAGCTGCACCGGTTTTGCCGGCCTGACCAGGCCGACCATCGCCAGCGCCCTGGGTGCTATAGAGCAAGCAGCCCTTGCTCAGACCGCCGCGACCACCCTGCCCCGCCCGGCCAGCAACGCCACCGGCACCGCCATCGAGGAGCACCTGCAGCACCTGAACCGGGAAATCGGCCGGCAGCTCAAGGCGCACCTGGGCACCCGCCGCCCCCTCCTGACCGTCGCCACCGTTCTGGCCATCATGACCACGGCTGGCCTGTCCCCAGGTACAGCCACCCGCCTGGCCATCGGCACCATCCAGCCCGGCATAACCCGGCGCACCGCTACCGCCGCGCGCATCCAGCAGCAGGCTCTCGGCCACCACGGCCTGCAGCCGGATACTCAGCGTGCGTCCCGGCAAAGCGGGTTGCTGCGGGGTACCACGCGCGCCACGGGCGCTGATCTGCGCACCGCTGGCAATCTCGCCTGAGGCTACTTCCAGGCGAAAGGCCTGGTCAGCCGGGGCAATGGCGATCCGTGCGTCGCGGCCAAGGTGCAATTCGGCGACGCGCATCTCGGTCAGGTTGGCCGGGATCAGCAGGGTGCCATGATCGGCAATCCGCAGACGCTCGACGTGCAGCGTGCTGGCGGTGGTCGGCAAGCGCATCACCCCATGGGGGGCCACTTCAATAACCGCCTGGGCCAGGGCAAGGGGGCTGAATAATGCGGCCACCAGCAGCAGATTACGCATTGCCGGCCTCCAGCGGCAGGTCGTCCTGCTCCTGCGCCACAGGCTGAGCTGCAGACAGCCCGTGCAGGTGAAAAATACCGAACAGCAGAATTTGCACCCGCTCCTGGCCCGGGCTCTGACAAGCGCCAAGGCGCTTATTGAAGGCCCACAGTTCAAGACCGTGGATCAGCAGCAACAGCGCCCCGGCCAGCTGCAGCAGCAGGGCAAAAGGTTGCGCGAAGGGTTGTAGCAGATTGGCCAGCACCACGCCCCAGAAGATCGCGGCCAGTACTTTGCCCAAAACCAAGAGTTTGTTCATACATGCCCCGGCAGTTTTTGTTTGGCAGCACCTTAACCGCTTTGGCCACAGGCGACCAGCAGGCCAGGACAAACAGTCGGCGCGACCGCTTTGGGCTGCCTCTGAATGGCAATGCCGTCGTGGGCAATGGTTAAAAGCTACTTGCGGGGGGGATGCAGCCCGCGCGCGCTAGGCAGGCAAACGAGAGCTCGATGCAGCCCGATAGCCGAGATGCGCAAACGCCCCGGGCAACTGAGGCGGAAAAACGCCGGCAGCAATTTTCCACCACGCCCCATGCCCTGGGCGCTAAACGCTATGGGTTGGCATCAGGGTCTGGCCTCTACCTCGGCCTCCACCCGGCGGTTGATCGCACGCCCGGAATCGGTGTCGTTATCCGCGACGGGCCGTGCTTCACCATAACCCACCGAGGAAACCCGACCTGCCTCGATCCCATACTGGTTGACCAGCACATCACGCACGGCATTGGCGCGCCGCTCGGACAGTCCCTGGTTATAGGCATCGCTGCCTACCGAGTCGGTGTGCCCTTCGACGGTCGTAGTGGTTTGCGGGTACTGCGTCATAAAGTCGGCCAGGCTCTTGATATCGGCCTGACTGCCTTCCTTGACCACGGATTTGTCGAAATCGAATTTCACGTCCAGTTCGACGCGCACCGCTTCATCCATGACCACGGGCTCTGGCTCCATCGCCGGCGGGCTGCTGGCATATTCCTTGAGCGGGCAGCCATTGTGGTGCACCGGAGTATTGGCGGGGGTACCCGGGCAACGGTCGCGCCGGTCGAACACACCATCGCCGTCCTCGTCGCCATCCTGGGCATAGCAAATCAGCGTACCGACAACCGCACCGGCCACCGCACCGCCCGCCGCCCAGGCGGAACTTTCAATCGCGCCCAGACCTGCACCGGCCAGGCCACCAATCACGCTACACAGGGGCCAGTTCCCTTGGTTGAGTGGCGCATCTCCCGTACTGGAAGTTGTGACACACCCCGAAAGAACACTGCTGACCAAGAGAATGGGGGCTACCCCAGTTATGAATCTGGCTCTCATGGTTGAAATCTCCTGTTATACCGGCCATTACCGGTACCTTTGGAGTAAAGACCCCGCATTGAAAGCACACAAGCCAGACCTTGAAGGGTCTGGCTTGTTTTTTACTGACAGCAGTTGTGCAAGCGGTTTATGGACGCGCTTCCACCTCGGCCTCTACACGACGGTTAACGGCACGGCCGCTGTCGGTAGCATTGTCTGCAACCGGACGCGACTCGCCATAACCCACGGCATTGACGCGCTCAGCGCCTACGCCGTACTGGTTGACCAGTACATCACGCACCGCATTGGCACGGCGCTCGGACAGGTTCTGGTTGTACGCATCGCTACCCACGGAGTCGGTATGCCCTTCAACCACGGTAGTGGTTTGCGGGTACTGGCCCATGAAGTCAGCAAGGTTCTTGATGTCGCCGTAGCTTTCCGGCTTGACCTGAGCCTTGTCGAAATCGAACTTGACGTCCAACTCAACACGCACAGCCTCGGCAGGTTCGGCCATTGGCACTGGCTCTTCGACCACTTCTTCGACCATCACCAGCTGCTCTCCGCCGGCACCATGTACCCAGCAGTAGGCTGCGGCCATACCCGCACCGACCACAGCGCCACCAGCGGCCCAGGTCGAACTTTCAATTGCGCCCAACGCCGCGCCACCCACAGCACCTACAGCGGCACAGGTTGGCCAGTCAGTTTTCTGCAATCCGGCACAACCCGTCAAAAAGCTGCTCGCGATGATCAGGGGTACTGCCTTCCTCATAATGCTCATATATACCTCTCCTATTGGTAAGTCGGCCAAAAACCGATACCTAAGCAGTAAAGACTCCAGTTAGCGAATACGCCAGAGAATAAGCATCTCCGGCGAATACGCCCGTAATTTGTCAAATTCGCCCTTCCCGGGGCAAGCCAGACGTTCACGGCACTGGTGGCTGCGTTAAGTTCGACAGGCCGCTAGGCCATAGTGCCTCGGCACGTTAGTCTTTCTCAACCTGTACTGAGGACACTTTATGCCTGAAAGCACGCACTGCCGCACACCCCAGCAAGCGCTGGCGGCATTATTGGCACGTTATACCCCGCAACGCCTGTTGCTGGTAGGAGCCAGCCAGCTGCCCGCCCTGGAGGCATTCAAGGCTGCCCACCCCGATTGTCATATTGAATATGCCGATGCCGGCCCCCTGTCGACGGAGCTGGCAGCGCAGCGTTTCGACCTGGCCCTGTTTGTCGACTGCCTTGAACATCTACCCAAACGCACGGCCCTGGAACTGCTTGCTGGCATTCGCAACCTGAATGCCAGCCGCCTGGCAGTGCTGGTCGACCTGCAGGCCTGCGACTGGCAGGAAACCGACTTCTTCGCCCTCGCCCTGCAAGCCAGCGAACGCTTCCAGCGTGGCGAACAGGTGCTTGAGCTGTTTACCTACGACCTGCTCGATTACAAACAGGTGCCTGACTGGCTTAACGCAAAGTTCTGGGCCAACCCGGAAAACTTCGGCAAATACTGGTGGTGAGCTGATGCCCACAGCACTATGCCCGTGCGGCAGCGACAAACTACTGCAGCAGTGCTGCGCGCCCTATCACCAAGGGCTGCCGGCCCCCACTGCAGAAGCCCTGATGCGCTCGCGCTACAGCGCCTATGCATTGGGACTGATCGATTACCTGCGCACCACCACACTTCCAGCCCAGCAGGCAGGGCTGGACCTGCAGACCATCAGCGCCTGGAGCCGGGAAAGCAGCTGGTTGGGCCTGATGGTGGAAAGCGCCGAAGTGTTCGCCGGGCAACCCGAACATGCCCGGGTCACCTTTACTGCGCGCTGGTGCAATGCCGGCGGTGAGCACAGTCATCGCGAATGCTCGGCGTTCGTCCGCAGCGCTGACGCCTGGTATTTTATCGACCCCACCGTCGAGCTGCGGATCGGCCGCAATGACCCCTGCCCCTGCGCCAGTGGGCAGAAATTCAAGAAATGCTGCTCGGCTTTTTTCTAACAGGCAGAACTCATGGCTGCAGCTTTAAATGCGAGATATCCGGCGGCGGGCCGGCCGGGGCCTTCTTCGCCTCGCCCATATCACTGCCCACCGGGGCCAGGCTGAACTGCGACAGATCGAGGGCAGGTGCCGCGGGCACTGGCTTGCCGTCCTGCACATCGGCCCCCAGGGGTGCGATGCCAAAGTCCGGTGCATCCACCTCGGCAAAGGCCGCCATATATTCGTCCCGCGGAGCGACCTGCAGACGCCCGACCACGGGTTCCCCAGGCGTGCCCACCCCAGCAGCGGGGTCGGCGGGAGGCGGGGCCAGCTCGATTTCCTCGACTTCCGGGGCCAGTTCGACCACCTCGACCAAGGCTCCGGCGCGCTCCAGAGTGCTGCGGTATTTCTCCGCCCCCGCCGCATCGAGGTTGCTCTTGATCACGATCCGCCGCCCAGAGAACAGCAGGGCCAAACGCTGCTCATCCGCCTGAAACAGCTTGGCCAGATTGGCCTTCACCAACTCCAGTTGAGCGCCCGGCACCAATTGCCCACTGAAAGCGATCTCGTAACAAGCCATGGTCATACTCCTGTCCTAATTCCTGCTCAGTATGGCGCAGGTTTTTTTACCCTCACAACAGGTTGCAGCTGAGCACTTGCTTGTTACACTGATGCGTCATTCGGAGTATGCAATGTTTTATCAGGCGCAAACGATAAGAATTCTCAGCCTATTGATTGTTTTTGGCCTCTTTTCTGGCCTTAGCGGATGTTCCTCCTGGATGTCAGGTGACTTCAAGGACCCGGATGTTCGCTTGATCAAGGTCGACGTGGTCAAAGCCAAATTGCTGGAGCAGCATTTCACTCTGCGCTTTCGCATCGATAACCCCAATAGCGTCAGCCTGCCCGTGCGCGGGCTCGACTACGTGGTCCACCTCAACGGGGTGCAACTGGCCGAAGGGGAATCCACTGCCTGGTTCACCGTACCGGCCCATGGTCACTACAGTTTCGATGTTCCGGTACGCACCAACCTCTGGCGGCACTTGCGCCAGATCGTCAAAGCCCTGGAAAAACCAGACCGGCCGATCCCCTACCGCCTGCAAGGCAAGGTGAAAACCGGCCTGATGTTCGGACGGAGCGTGCACATGTCGCGCAATGGCGAGATAATTCCCGGCGAATATATCTCGGAGTAGTTCCCATGAATCAACACGCCCATGTCCATGGCCCTGACTGCAATCACGACCACGACCATGATCATGCCCACGATCATGATCACGGGCATGTACACGGCCCCCACTGCAATCACGGCCATCAAGAACCGGTGCGTAACAGCCTCAAGGATGTTGGCCGTAACGACCCTTGCCCATGCGGCAGTCAGAAGAAATTCAAAAAATGCCACGGCGTATAAGCCCGCAATGAGCAACCTCAACCTGTTCCTACTGGGCCTCGGCGGCCTGCTGCTGGCAGCATTGGCAGTTTATGCCCTGCTGCTATGGCGTCGCGTCTGGGCCCGGGAAAAAGCCCAGGCTGCAGCGGCCGAGGCGCAACGCGAGCGGATCGGCGGAGATCTGCAGATCCTCGCCGGCAGCCTGCTGGAAGGTCAGCTGCCGCTGATCGAAGGCGCGATTCGCATCAAAGTGCTGCTCGATAATTACGACACCTCGCTCACCCAGGATGCCCGCTGCCAGGTTTTCCATCTACTGTTCGAGGCCACCGCCCAGGTGCCAACCCACGCCGAATGGAAGGCCCTGGACAAGAACCTGCGTCGCCAGCACGAGAAGCATTTCAACGAGCTCGAATTACAACACAAGGCGGCGGCTCGCTCTGCGGCGCGCTGGTTGCTCGACGAAGGCCTGCAGGCACCGCGTAAAAGCGCCTGAAGTACCCACCATGCGCCTTGCCAGGCGCATGGCCGCTGACTAACTTAACAACCCCGCACCTGCACCCTGTTTGCATAGCAGCGAAGGCGCGTGCCCCACCGATGTCTGCCCGTACCGCAAGGAGCCCGCTGCATGCAATCGCGCCTGTTTCGCCCCATGGCCCACCTGAGCCTGGCTGCCGCCCTGACCGCTGCGGTGACGCTAAGCGGTTGCCAGTCGTTTTTGCAAAGCCGCTACAGCGCCAGCGTGCACCCGGATCAGGGCACCGTACGCGTCCAGGGCTTGGCGCAAAGCGTGGTCATCCGCCGCAACGCGCTGGGCATGCCGCTGATCGAAACCAACACCTTCCATGACGCGCTGTTTGCCCTCGGCTATGTGCACGCCAGCGATCGCCTGAGCCAGATGGTGGGCCTGCGCCTGATGGCCGAAGGTCGCCTGGCCGAAATGGCCGGCCCCGGTGTGCTGGAAATCGACCGCTTTATGCGCGCGGTCAACCTGAAGAAAAGCGCCGAGGTGCTCTACCGCAACGCTTCCCCACGCCTGCAACGCTTCTTCGAGGTCTATGCACGCGGGGTCAACGCCTACCTGTTCCGCTACCGCGACAAGCTGCCAATGGACCTGGCCGAATCCGGCTATCGCCCGTCCTACTGGAAGGCGGAAGACTCGGTGCTGGTGTTCTGCCTGCTGAACTTCGGCCTGTCGGTCAACCTGCAGGAAGAAATCGCCGCCCTGGTGCTGGCGCAGAAAGTCGGCAGCGACCAGCTGGCCTGGCTGCTGCCGACCTACCCCGATGAGCCACTCCCTATAGAGGAAGCGGCCAAGCTCAAGGGCCTGGATCTCAATGGCCAACTGACGGGGCTGAACGCCGTGAGCAATGCCGTCAGCCAATTCGCCGACGCCCATATGCTCGGTGTCGCCGCGTCCAACAACTGGGCCATCGCGCCGCAGAACAGTCGCAGTGGCAAAAGTCTGCTGGCCAACGACACCCACCTGCCGCTGTCGATGCCTTCGGCGTGGAATTTCGTGCAGATCCGCTCGCCCAAGTACCAGGCTGCCGGCGTGTCGATTGCCGGCGTACCGGCAGTGGTGGCCGGCTTCAACGGCAAACTCGGCTGGGGCATGACCATGGTCATGGGCGATAACCAGGACCTGTTTCTAGAGAAGATCAAACGGGAAAACGGCCGACTGCTGTACCTGGCCGACGGCAAGTGGCTACCCGCCCAGCAGCGCCAGGAAACCTTCTTTATCAAGGGCCAGCGGCCAATCCGCGAAACCCTCTACGAAACCCGCCATGGCCCGCTGCTGAACTCCGTGCTGGGCGAACGCAAGCACATGCTGCAACCCATGCAGCTAAGCAGCGGCTATGGCCTGGCGCTGCAAACCACCCAGTTCGAAGCGGATAAAACCCTCGATGCCTTCTTCGACCTGTCCCGTGCCCAATCGGTGGAACAGGCTTTCGAGGCCACCCGCGAAGTGCGCGCCATGCCGCTCAATATTGTCTTCGCCGACGCCCAGCATATCGGCTGGCAAGTTACCGGCCGCTTCCCCAATCGCCGCGCCGGCCTGGGCCTGATGCCCTCCCCCGGCTGGGACAGCCAGTATGAGTGGGACGGCTTTGCCGACCCGATGCTCCACCCCTATGACCAGGACCCGCCGGAGGGCTGGCTGGGCACCGCCAACCACCGCACCGTGCCGCGCGGCTACGGCATGCAGCTGTCCAACTCCTGGTACTACCCCGAGCGCGCCGAACGCATCGCCGAGCTCGCCGGAACGGGCAAGCATGACAGCCAGAGCATGATCGCCATGCAGTACGACCAGACCTCGCTGTTTGTCGGCAAGCTGCAGAGCATGTTCAGCGCACCGGGCATGGCCGAGAGCCTGAAAACGGCCATCGACGCCCTGCCGCCAGCAGAGCGCAGCAAGGCCCGCGAGGCGCACAGCCGACTGATGAAATTCGACGGCAAGATGGCCGCCACCTCGGCAGATGCCGCACTGTACAGCGCCTTCCTCTACCAGAGTGCGCGGGAGACCTTCCTCGACGAACTAGGCCCGGAAACCAGCCCGGCCTGGCAGGCCCTGGTGGAAACCGCCAACAGCTCCTACTCGGCCCAGGCCGACCACCTGCTGGGCCGTGAAGACAGCCCGTTCTGGAATGACCGACGCACGACGCAGCAGGAAGACAAGCCAGCCATCCTGGCCCGCAGCCTGGCTGGCGCGGTGAGCTTTATGGAGAACAAACTGGGCACAGAGCGCAGCGCCTGGCAGTGGGGCAAGCTGCACAACTACAACTGGACCACCGAAACCAGCCACCTGGCCCGCTATATGGGCACCAGCCAGCGCACCAGCATCAATGCCCTCAAGGGCTATCTGGATCGCGGCCCCCACCCGGCAGGCGGCGACCACAGCACGCTCAACGTATCGGCCTATAACTGGGGGCAGAACTTCGACACCTGGCTGGTACCCGCCATGCGCATCGTCGTCGACTTCGGCCGCGAGGAACCGTTGATTGGCCTGAACAGCTCCGGTCAATCCGGCAACCCGGCCAGCAAGCACTACGCCGATGGCATCGACGCCTGGCTCAAGGGACAGTACATGACCTTCCCCTTCCAGCCGCAAAACCTCGACAAAGCCTATGGCAGCAAACGCCTGGTGCTGGTACCAGGGCAATAACGACCGTTCGTCGGGAGTTACTGAACCCTTTCAGCCCGCGCCACTCAGATTGAGTGGACTTACTCCATAGATCATCATCGTTTTAGGGCGCTTTTTAGCGCCCTTTCTTTTGCCTGCCATCCATGGCGGCCACCCTCCGGGCTATCGCTTCGCGACGTTAAAAATTGCTCCCGGCCATTTTTTGCCTGCGACTCGCCCCACCTAGCCAAGATATGCAGCTCTAGCGTGCACTTTGCAGCCGGTTCAACGTAAGCTTTGCGCCTTATACCAACGCTTGATGCCATACAGCCGGGGATTTCTGCCGCGCGACCGCATAAGCCATGTGTTCTGCTCCCAGTGAGGACTTTGAAATGAGCAACCGCCAAGCTGAAATTGCCGCCGCCCTAGACGTGGTGCCGCCCTTCACCGACGAAGCGGCGCTGGTGGCGCAGATCAACCAGCGTAAAACCTTTATCAAGAACTGCCTGAAGAACTCCGGGCTCAAGGTACTGGTACTGGGCATCAGTGGCGGCGTCGACTCACTGACCGCAGGCCGCCTCGCGCAGCTCTCGGTGGAAGAGCTGCGCAGCGAAACAGGCGACACGGCCTATCGCTTTATCGCCGTCCGCCTGCCCCACGGCACCCAGCACGACGAACATGACGCCCAGGCCTCCCTGCAATTTATCCGCGCAGATGAAGAAGACACGGTGAATATCGCGGACAGCGTGCAGGGCCTCGGCGAACAGGTCACCCACCTGCAGAAGCTCAGCGACGCCCGTCGCGACTTCGTCACCGGCAATATCAAGGCGCGTATCCGCATGGTCGCCCAGTTCGCCATCGCCAACGCCAACAACGGCCTGGTGATTGGCACCGACCATGCTGCCGAAGCGGTAATGGGCTTCTTCACCAAGTTCGGTGACGGTGCCTGCGACCTGGCCCCACTTTCCGGCCTGGTGAAAAATCAGGTGCGCGCCATCGCCAAACACCTCGGCGCGCCGGAAAACCTGGTATTCAAGGTGCCAACCGCTGACCTGGAAGAACTGCGCCCCGGCAAACCGGACGAGGAAGCCCACGGCGTCAGCTACGCCGAAATCGACGCCTTCCTGCACGGCCAGCCAGTACGCGACGAGGCATACGCCATTATCGTGCGCACCTATGACGCCACTCGCCACAAACGCGAACTGCCACTGGTTCCCTGAGTTTCTGATACACATGAAAAAGCCGGGCAACGCCCGGCTTTTTCATTACAGAGGCCGATCAAGCCCTGGGCAGGGTCACACCCAGCTGGCCCTGATACTTGCCGCCGCGATCCTTATAGGACACTTCGCACGGCTCATCCGACTGCAGGAACAACATCTGCGCCACGCCCTCGTTAGCGTAGATCTTCGCCGGCAGGGTGGTGGTGTTGGAGAACTCCAGAGTCACGTGGCCTTCCCACTCCGGTTCCAGCGGGGTGACGTTGACGATGATGCCGCAGCGCGCGTAGGTGCTCTTGCCCAGGCAAATGGTCAGCACATCGCGGGGAATGCGAAAGAATTCCACGGTGCGGGCCAGGGCAAAGGAGTTCGGCGGAATGATGCACACGTCGCTTTTCACATCGACGAAGCTCTTCTCATCGAAGTTCTTCGGATCGACCGTGGCCGAGTTGATATTGGTGAACACCTTGAATTCGTCGGCGCAACGCACATCGTAGCCGTAGCTGGAAACACCGTAGGAGATCAACGGCTGCGCACCCTCGGCACGCACCTGGCGCTCGACGAAGGGTTCGATCATGCCGTGCTCTTGGGCCATGCGGCGAATCCACTTATCCGATTTAATGCTCATGGCGGGCGTCCTGAATGGGCTAATGATGAAAAAGTGAGCGCATCTTACCGGGGCCGGCCATCGGGTTCAAAGCCTCTTGCGCCACAGCGGACGGCCAGCAGGCAATCCACCTGCGCCTTAGCAAATAACAGAAAGATGCACAGAGCATTCGCGCTTAGCGTTAAAAGCGAGTATGGTGATTCCACTGTGCTGCATGTGTCACCGCGAATCGCTACTTGATGCCTAGATTTCGATCCAAACATCGTCCGACTCCTAGTACTCGTTGCACTCAGTCCCGGCCTGGGCTTTTCCAGGGCTGTTATTAAAATTGTTAGGAGACATAACATGTCGAATCGTCAGAATGGCACCGTCAAGTGGTTTAACGATGAAAAAGGCTACGGCTTCATCACTCCGCAATCCGGTGACGACCTCTTCGTACACTTCAAAGCTATCCAGAGCGATGGCTTCAAGAGCCTGAAAGAAGGCCAGGCAGTGACTTTCGTCGCTACCCGCGGTCAGAAAGGCATGCAAGCTGAGGAAGTTCAGGTTGTATAACCTGCACTAACCTCGCTTGATAAAAAGCCCCGCCTAGTGCGGGGCTTTTTTATGGGCGCTTATTTATCTGCGCGCACGATATGGCGTACTTGCGTACGCCACTACCGAATCAGTCTTCGCTGATCACAATGCTCGGCATTGCCTGCTGCGCAGCGCCCTGAGCGATACGCGCGCCGACGTTGCGCGCAGTTTCCTGGTAGATCATCGCGATCTGGCTTTCCGGGTCGGCCACAGTGGTGGGCCTGCCGCCGTCGGATTGCATACGGATGGCCATCGACAGCGGCAAGGATGCCAGCAGGTCGACGCCAAACTGCGATGCCAGCTTCTCGCCGCCGCCTTCACCGAACAGATGCTCGGCATGCCCGCAGTTCGAACAGATATGCACGGCCATGTTTTCCACCACGCCGAGCACCGGGATATTCACCTTGCGGAACATCTCCACGCCTTTTTTGGCATCCAGCAGGGCCAGGTCCTGGGGCGTGGTGACGATCACCGCGCCGGCCACCGGCACCTTCTGCGCCAGGGTCAGCTGGATATCACCGGTGCCTGGCGGCATATCGACCACCAGATAATCCAGGTCATCCCAGGCGGTCTGGGTGATCAACTGAATCAACGCCCCGGACACCATCGGCCCGCGCCACACCACCGGGGTGTTTTCGTCGGTGAGAAAGGCCATGGACATCACTTCCACGCCATGGGCCTTGAGCGGCACAAACCATTTCTGATCGCGAATCTCGGGCCGCGTGCCTTCAGGGATACCGAACATGATGCCCAGGCTCGGCCCATAGATATCCGCATCGAGGATGCCGACCTTGGCACCCTCACGGGCCAGGGCCAGGGCCAGGTTGGCCGCGGTGGTGGACTTGCCCACCCCGCCCTTGCCGGACGCCACGGCAATCACGTTCTTTACATTGGCCAGCGCCGGTATCTGATCCTGCGCCTTGTGCGCTTCGATCACGCAGTCGACCTGCACCTGCGCACGCTCGACACCATCAAGGTTTTCCAGGGCCATCTGCAGCATCTGCGCCCAGCCGTTCTTGAACAGCCCCGCGGCGTAGCCCAACTGCAGACGCACCTTGACCTGCCCACCCTGGATATCCACCTCACGCAGGCAACCGGCGCTGACCGGGTCCTGATTCAGATGCGGATCGGTGTATTGGGACAAGGCGGCTTCGACCGCTGCGCGGGTAACGACACTCATTGGAAGGCTCCGAAAGGCTGAGTAAAGCAGGCGGACATATTACCCCAGGCCACCCCCATAGGTGGGCACCGACCGGCATTGCCCACGCAGGATGAAAAATATCCGCCGGCCCTATATAGTTACCGGCTTCCCTGAGTTACCAGTGCAGCCGATCCCATGAGCGAAGCCCGCAAGATTCTCGTTACCAGCGCCCTGCCCTATGCCAACGGCTCGATTCACCTTGGCCATATGCTCGAGTACATCCAGACCGACATGTGGGTGCGCTTCCAGAAGCTGCGCGGCAACCAGGCCATCTACGTCTGCGCCGACGATGCCCATGGCTCGGCAATCATGCTGCGCGCCGAGAAAGAAGGCATCACTCCCGAGCAATTGATCGCCAATGTGCAAGCCGAGCACACCGCCGACTTTGCCGATTTCGGGGTCAACTTCGACAACTACCACTCCACCCACTCGGATGAGAACCGCGAGCTGTCAGCGGCCATCTACCTGAAGCTGCGCGACGCCGGGCATATCGCCACCCGTTCGGTGACCCAGTACTTCGACCCCGAGAAGGGCATGTTCCTCGCCGACCGCTTTATCAAGGGCACCTGCCCCAAGTGCGCGGCCGAGGACCAGTACGGCGACAACTGCGAGAAATGCGGTGCCACCTACGAGCCGACCGAGCTGAAAAACCCACGCTCGGCCATCTCCGGTGCAGTACCTGAGCTGCGCGACTCCAAGCATTTCTTCTTCAAGCTGCCGGACTTCGAGGCCATGCTGAAAAGCTGGACCCGCGGCGGCGCATTGCAGGACGCAGTGGCCAACAAGATCGCCGAATGGCTGGATTCTGGTCTGCAAGAATGGGACATCAGCCGCGACGCGCCCTACTTCGGCTTCGAGATCCCCGACGAGCCGGGCAAATACTTCTACGTCTGGCTGGACGCGCCGATCGGCTATATGGCCAGTTTCAAGAACCTCTGCAGCAAGCGCCCGGAGCTGAACTTCGATGCGTTCTGGGGCAAGGATTCGACCGCCGAGCTGTACCACTTTATCGGCAAGGACATCGTCAACTTCCACGCCCTGTTCTGGCCGGCCATGCTCGAAGGCGCGGGTTTCCGCAAGCCGACCGCGGTGGCCGTGCACGGCTACCTGACCGTCAACGGGCAGAAGATGTCCAAGTCCCGCGGCACCTTTATCAAGGCACGAACCTACCTGGATCACCTGAACCCCGAGTACTTGCGCTACTACTACGCGGCCAAACTGAGCCGCGGCGTGGATGACCTCGACCTCAACCTCGAAGACTTCGTGCAGAAGGTCAACTCGGACCTGGTCGGCAAAGTGGTGAATATCGCCAGCCGTTGCGCCGGTTTTATCCATAAGGGCAACAACGGCCTGCTGGTCGCCGGTAATGCCGCGCCCGAGCTGACCGAAGCCTTCCAGAGCGCCGCGCCAAGCATCGCCGAAGCTTACGAGGCCCGCGACTTTGCCCGCGCCATGCGCGAGATCATGGCCCTGGCCGACCGCGCCAACGCCTGGATCGCCGACAAGGCCCCCTGGTCGCTGGCCAAACAGGACGGCAAGCAGGATGAAGTGCAGGCCATCTGCGCCCTGGGCGTAAACCTGTTCCGCCAGTTGGTGATCTTCCTCAAGCCGGTACTGCCGAAACTAGCCAGCGATGCCGAGGCCTTCCTCAATATCGCGCCGTTGAGCTGGGACGATCACCAGACGCTGCTGGCCGACCATCAACTAAACCCCTTCAGCGCCCTGCTGACCCGTATCGAGCCTGCGAAAATCGACGCCATGATCGAAGCCTCCAAAGAAGACCTGGCCGCCAGCGAAGCCGCGCCTGCTGTAGCTGGCAATGGCGAGCTGACTAAGGACCCATTGGCCGCCGAAATCGCCTTCGATGCGTTCGCCGCGGTCGATCTGCGCATCGCCCTGATCGAGAAGTGCGAGTTCGTCGAAGGGGCCGACAAGCTGCTGCGCCTGACTCTGGATATCGGCGACGCCAAGCGCAACGTGTTCAGCGGCATCAAGAGCGCCTACCCGGACCCAAGCAAGCTGGAAGGCCGCCTGACCCTGTACGTAGCCAACCTGGCGGCGCGCAAGATGAAGTTCGGCATCAGCGAAGGCATGGTCCTGGCAGCTGGCCCCGGCGGTGAAGAAATCTACCTGCTTAGCCCCGACAGCGGTGCCAAGCCGGGTCAGCGGGTCAAGTAGCCCTGCGACCCAATAGCGCAGCCAGCGACTTCAGGCTGCGCTAGCCTTATGCCGACACCTCAAGGTGGCTGATCCAGCTTGTCTGGCTGGGTCGGCTTACCGATAATAGCCGCCCTTGAACATAGTAAGTCGCGCAGCGACAGCATCCTTCTGGCCTTCTACCCCCTGGGAGAAGGTGGCGCGTAGCGCCGGATGAGGGAAATGGCCTTTTGCCCGTCCATCAATGGAACCTGCAATGACCGAACTCGCCTTGATCATGGTCAGCGCCATCCTGGTCAATAACTTCGTGCTGGTGCAGTTCCTCGGCCTGTGCCCCTTTATGGGCGTGTCGAAGAAGATCGAGACGGCCATCGGCCTGTCCCTGGCCACTACCTTCGTCCTAACCCTGGCCGCAATGTGCAGCTACCTGGTCCAGGAGTACGTGCTCAAGCCGCTGGATATCGAGTACCTGCGCACCATCAGCTTTATCCTGGTGATTGCCGTGGTGGTGCAATTCACCGAGATGGTGGTGAACAAGACCAGCCCGCTGCTGTACCGCGTGCTGGGTATTTTCCTGCCGCTGATCACCACCAACTGCATAGTTCTGGGCGTGGCCCTGCTCAACGCCAACAAGACCGAGTTCACCTTTATCACCGCCACCGCCAACGGCTTCGCCGCCGGCCTGGGCTTTTCCCTGGTGCTGGTGCTGTTCGCCGCCATGCGTGAGCGCATTGCGATTGCCGACGTGCCCAAGTCCTTCCAGGGCGCGGCCATCGGCATGATCACCGCGGGGCTGATGTCCCTGGCCTTTATGGGCTTTACCGGGCTGATCAAGCTATGAGCCTGGTGCTGATCGCCGTTCTCGCCCTGCTCGCCCTGTGCCTGCTGGCCGGTGCCATCCTCGGTTTCGCCGCGGTGCGCTTCAAGGTCGAAGGCAACCCGATTGCCGAACAGATCAATGCCCTGCTGCCGCAAACCCAGTGCGGCCAGTGCGGCTATCCGGGCTGCAAGCCCTACGCCGAGGCGATTGCCGGCGGCGACAAGATCAACAAGTGCCCACCCGGCGGCGAAGCGACCATCGCTGCCCTGGCCGACCTGCTGGATGTCGAAGCCGAGCCGCTGGACGCCGTGGAAGGCGAAAAGCCGCAGATGGTCGCCTATATCCGCGAAGCCGAGTGCATTGGCTGCACCAAGTGCATCCAGGCCTGCCCGGTGGACGCTATCGTCGGCGCGGCCAAGCAGATGCATACCGTGATTGTCAGCGAGTGCACCGGCTGCGACCTGTGCGTCGAGCCCTGCCCGGTGGACTGCATCGACATGCTTGAGGTCGGCAGCACGGTACAAAGCTGGAAATGGGAAAAACCCCTGGCCCCCGGCCAACTGATTGCCTCGGACCGGGAGCAGGCAGCATGAGCGCGCAGCAACGCATCTGGGATATCCCCGGCGGTATTCACCCGGCCGAGCGCAAGGAACTGTCCAACCGCACGCCCATTCAACCCGCACCGCTGCCCAAGCGCCTGGTCCTGCCGCTTAACCAGCATATAGGCGCGGCCGCCGAGCCGGTGGTGGCCGTGGGCGAGCGCGTGCTGAAAGGCCAGCTGATCGCCGCCGCCACTGGCTTTGTCAGCGTACCGGTGCATGCGCCGACCTCCGGCACCGTGAGCTTTATCGGCCCGCAGCCCTACCCGCACGTATCCGGTATGCTCGCCCCGGCCATCGTTATCGACAGCGATGGGCTGGATGAGTGGATCGAACTGACGCCCTGCGCAGACTATCGCCACCTGGAAAACAGCGCCCTGATCGAGCTGATTCGCCAAGCCGGGATCAGCGGCCTGGGCGGTGCGGGCTTTCCCACGGCGGTCAAGCTCAACGCGCGGCCCACCCAGAAGATCCACACGCTGATCATCAACGGCACCGAGTGCGAACCCTATATCACCGCCGATGACCTGCTGATGCGCGAGCGCGCGAGCGAGCTGGTCTCGGGTATCGATATCCTCGCTCAGCTGATCCAGCCCGACCAGGTGCTGATCGGCGTCGAGGACAACAAGCCCGAAGCCATCGCCGCGCTGCGTGTAGCCCTGAGCGAGCGCAGCTATCAGCTCAAAGTGTTCCCGACCAAATACCCGTCCGGTGGCGAGAAACAGCTGATCCAGATTCTTACCGGCGTGGAAGTGCCCTCCGGCGGCCTGCCCGCGGATATCGGCATCCTCTGCCAGAACGTCGGCACCTGCGTGGCCATCCATAACGCGGTGATCAACGGCAAACCGCTGATCTCACGCATCACCACCCTCACCGGCGAAGCCCTGGCACGGCCGATGAACGTCGAGGTGCTGCTCGGCACTGCGGTGGGCGAGTTGCTGGAATTTGCCGGCCTCGACCGCGGCAAGCTGAACCGCCTGATCATGGGCGGGCCGATGATGGGCTTTACCCTGCCCGATTTTGCCGTACCGCTGATCAAGACCACCAACTGCCTGCTGGCCTCGACCGTGGCCGAGTTGCCAGCGCCACCGCCAGCCATGCCCTGCATCCGCTGCGGCGAATGCGCCGAGGCCTGCCCGGCCAGCCTGCTGCCGCAGCAGTTGCACTTCTTCGCCATCGGCCAGGAGCACGAGCAGCTCAGGGCGCATAACCTGTTCGACTGCATCGAATGCGGTGCCTGTGCCTATGTCTGCCCGTCGAGCATCCCGCTGGTGCAGTACTACCGCGCGGCCAAGGGCGAGATTCGCGACCTGGAGCAGAAGCAGCTCAAGGCCGAGCAGTCGAAACAGCGCTTCGAGCTGCGCCAGGAACGCCTGCGCCGCGCCGAAGAACAGAAGGAAGCCGAACGTCAGGCCCGCGCCGCCAAAGCGGCACAGGCCAAGGCCGCCCAGGCACAAGCCGCAACGGCTGCGGCCAGCAGCGACACACCGGCAGCCAAACCGGCCGGCATGAGTGACGAGCAGAAGAAACTCAAGATCGAAGCCAGCATGGCCCAGGTCGCCCTGAAAAAGGCCGAGAAACAGCTGGCCGCCCATGCCAGCCCCGAACTGCAGACCCAGGTCGACGAACTGCGTAGCGCCGCAGCCGCCGCCCAGCAGGCGCTCGACACAGCCATGGCCGCCAACCCGCCAACCCCGGCCGCGCCACCGGCTGCTGCCGATGATGGCGCGCTGAAAAAAGCCAAGATCGACGCTGCCATGCTCCGTGCCCAGTTGCGCAAGCTGGAAAGACTCGAAGCACCCAGCCCCGAACAGCAAACCGAACTGGCGCAACTACGCAGCCAGCTGGAGGCCGCAGAAAAACTGCTGGCCGGCCTCGAAGCCCAGGCACCGGCCCCAGCGGCCGCCCCCGTAGCCAAAACTGCTGCCGACGATGGTGCACTGAAAAAAGCCAAGATCGACGCAGCCATGCTCCGTGCCCAGTTGCGCAAGCTGGAAAGACTCGAAGCCCCCAGCCCCGAACAGCAAGCTGAACTAACGCAACTGCGCAGCCAGCTGGAGGCAGCAGAAAAACTGCTGTCCGGCCTCGAAGCCCAGGCACCGGCAGTCGCAGAAAAAGCGACCGATGCACAAGCCGTCGATCCGCTGAAAAAGGCCAAGATCGAACTGGCGATGAAGCGCGCCGAACTGAAAAAGGCCGAGAAAGCCGGCAGCGACGACGCCACGCTCGAGACCCTGCGCAGCGCATTGGCGCAGGCCGAAAAGGCACTGCATCAGGCCGAGGACGCCTCCGGCAAACCCGCGCCAGAGCTGCTGCGTACAGACAAGAAGCCCATCGACGAAACCACCCGTGCACTGAAAACCGAGGTGGCCTTCGCCCGCGCCGACCTGCGCAAACTGGAGCGCGATGACAGCAGCGCAACCGATGCCCTGGCCGCCGCACGCCAGCGGCTAACAGACGCCGAAAGCAAGCTACAGGAACACGCGGGCAGCTGATAACAGCCCCGCGCAACCAACCCAAGCATCAACCGGAGCACCAATGGCCCTGCCCCGCATCACCTCGCCCCACGCCAAGGGCAGCAACCGCACCCAGCAGGTCATGCTGCAGGTGCTGCTGGCCACGGTGCCGGGCATCCTGGCCCTTACCTGGCTGTTCGGTGCTGGCACCCTGATCAATCTGCTGTGGGCCAGTGCCTGCGCCCTGGGCTTCGAGGCCGCCATCCTGGCCCTGCGCAAGCGCCCGCTGCTGTTCTTCCTCAAGGACTACAGCGTGCTGGTCACCGCCGTGCTGCTGGCCCTGGCGCTGCCGCCCTACTCGCCGTGGTGGCTGACTCTGGTGGCCACCGGCTTTGCCGTGGTGTTCGGCAAGCAGCTGTATGGCGGCCTCGGGCAGAACCCCTTCAACCCGGCCATGCTTGGCTATGTGGTGGTGCTGATTTCCTTCCCGGTGGAAATGACCAGCTGGCCAGCCCCGCATACTGTCGGCCTGCTGGACAGCCTGCAGCAGATCTTCGGCATCGCCAATCTGCCCGACGGCTGGGCCCTGGCCACCGCACTGGACGCGCTGAAGGTCAATAAGAGCCTGACCATCGACGAGCTGTGGGCGCAGAACCCTGCCTTCGGCTATCTCGGCGGCGCAGCCACCGAGGCGGTCAACCTGGCCTTCCTCGCTGGCGGCCTGTACCTGCTGCACAAGCGTCTGTTCAGCTGGCATGCGCCGGTGGGCATGCTCGCCGCCCTGGCCCTGATGAGCCTGCTGTTCTGGAACGGCTCAGGCTCGGACTCTCACGGCTCGCCGCTGTTTCATCTGCTCACCGGCGCGACCATGCTGGGGGCCTTCTTTATCGTCACCGATCCAGTCAGCGGCGCGACCAGCAACCTCGGTAGGCTGCTCTTCGGTGTCGGCGTCGGTGTGCTGGTTTATGTGATCCGCGCCTGGGGTGGCTATCCGGACGGTGTAGCCTTCGCCGTGCTGCTGATGAACCTGGCGGCCCCGACCATCGACTACTACACGCGGCCACGCACCTATGGCCACCGCAAGCCGACTCGCGGCTTCAAGTTGGGAGAGTGACCGTGGCCCTGCCTGAAATTAGCCGCTCGATGCTGAAAAACAGCCTGGTACTCGGGCTGTTCGCCATTGCCACCGTGGGTCTGGTGGCGGTGCTGCAACAAGCCACTGCCGGGCGTATCGCCAACGCCGAGCGCGCGGCCCAGGTCCGCGCCCTGAGCGAAATCCTGCCCCCGGGCAGCTACGACAACCAGCTGCTGGACCACAGCATCCAGCTGCATGACCCACTGCTGCTCGGCAGCAAATCGCCACAGCCCGCCTATATCGCCCTGAAGAATGGCCAACCCAGCGCCATTATCCTGCGCGCCACCGCCCCGGATGGTTACAGCGGCGCGATCCAGTTGCTGATCGGCATCCAGGTCGATGGCCGCCTGGCCGGAGTACGGGTGCTCAACCACCGGGAAACCCCGGGCCTGGGCGACAAGATCGAACTGGCGAAGAGCCCCTGGATCCACAGCTTTGTCGGTCGCTCGCTGCAAGCGCCGGACGAATCCGGCTGGGCGGTGAAGAAGGACCGCGGCGAGTTCGACCAGTTTGCCGGTGCCACCATCACCCCGCGCGCGGTGGTCAAGGCGGTGCACAAGGCCCTGCAGTATTTCGATGCCCATAAGCAGCAGCTGTTCGCAGCCCAGGTGAAGTCCAATGGCTAGCCCCAGTTACCGCGATATCACCCTTAACGGCCTGTGGAAGAACAACCCGGCGCTGGTACAGCTGCTCGGCCTCTGCCCGTTGCTGGGGGTGAGCAACTCCACGGTCAACGCCCTCGGCCTGGCGCTGGCCAGCGCGGTGGTGCTGATCTGCTCCAATACCGCGGTATCGCTGGTGCGCGGGGTGGTCAACACCGCGGTGCGGCTGCCGGCCTTTGTGATGATCATCGCCGCCCTGACCACCTGCATCGAACTGCTGATGCAGGCCTTCACCTACGAGCTGTACCAGATCCTCGGCATCTTTATTCCGCTGATCACCACCAACTGTGTGATCCTCGGCCGCGCCGACGGCTTCGCGGCGAAAAATGACCCGGCCCGCTCCGCCTATGACGGCCTGGTCATGGGCCTGGGCTTCGGCGCGGTGCTGGTAATGATCGGGGCCCTGCGCGAGCTGTTCGGCACCGGCGTGCTGTTCGCCAATATGCACCTGCTGTTCGGCCCGCTTGCCGCCAACTGGCAGGTAACGGTGATTCCCGAGTACCGCGGCTTTCTGCTGGCCATCCTGCCGCCGGGGGCCTTTATCGTCCTGGGCCTGTTGATCGCCTGCAAAAACCGCGTGGATGAGGTGCTGGCCGAACGGGCCAAGGCCCGTCAGGTCGATGCGCCGGTGCAAAGCCGCCGAGTGCGGGTGACCGGAGTCATCGAGTGAACGCCGCCAAGCGCCTGGAAATCTTCCGCCGCCTGCACGAAGACGACCCCGAACCGAAAACCGAGCTGGCCTATAGCTCGCCTTTCGAGCTGCTGATCGCGGTGATTCTCTCGGCCCAGGCCACCGACGTCAGCGTCAACAAGGCCACCGCCAAGCTCTACCCGGTGGCCAACACCCCGGAAGCGATCTACGCCCTGGGGGTCGAGGGCTTGAGCGAGTACATCAAGACCATCGGCCTGTACAACAGCAAGGCCAAGAACGTGATCGAGACCTGCCGCCTGCTGGTCGAACGGCATGGCAGCCAGGTGCCGGAAACCCGTGAAGCCCTGGAGGCCCTGCCCGGGGTCGGCCGCAAGACCGCCAATGTGGTGCTCAATACCGCCTTCCGTCAGTTGGCCATGGCCGTGGACACGCATATTTTTCGGGTCAGCAACCGCACCGGAATCGCCCCCGGCAAGAATGTCGTGGAGGTGGAAAACAAGCTGCTGAAGTTCGTCCCCAGGGAATTTCTCCTCGACGCCCACCACTGGCTGATCCTCCATGGCCGCTATGTGTGCCAGGCGCGCAAGCCGCGCTGCGGCAGTTGCCGCATCGAAGACCTGTGCGAATACAAGCAGAAAACCTCCGACGATTGAGCCGCTATTCAGGCAGTCGACAAGTCGATTGAAAAAATCTTTTTTACCCGCTCAGGTTTTGCCGCTATAAGGTGCGCAAATGGCCCCCTGTAGCCAGGAGTGAAACAGATGAGTACCGCGAAAGAAGATCTTGAGCTCGATGAAGACTTTGTTGCAGAAGAGGCCGAGGATGCCGAAGCCCCGGTCGAGGTGGCAAAAACCAACCTGACCAAGCGCCGCATCATCGATAACTTTCTCGAGGAACGACGCCTGCACAAGCAGCTGGCCGAATACGATTTCGACCTGTAAGCCCTAGCCCGTCATAGAAAGCCCCGCTGAACCGCGGGGCTTTTCGTTCTACCAGGCTGGAGCCCCTACTGTAGGAGCGGGCCATGCCCGCGACCCCATCACTACCGCTGGCTATTCGCGGCCATGGGACTGGGCGTCCCCGCCGTTCTTACAAGACAGAACACCTGCTGTCAGTCGGCACGCGACGGCGATAGCAGTTCGATCTTGTAACCGTCGGGATCCTCAACAAACGCCAGGATACTGGTGCCGTGCTTCATCGGGCCCGGCTCGCGGGTGATATTGCCGCCGCGACCGCGAATGTCCTCACAGGCCTTGTAGACATCGGCCACTTCCAGGGCGATATGGCCGTAACCCGTACCCAGCTCGTAGCTTTCCACACCCCAGTTATGGGTCAGCTCGATCACGCTGTTGTGCGCCTCATCGCCATAACCGACGAAGGCCAGGGTGAACTGCCCTTCTGGATAGTCCTTGCGGCGTAGCAGGGTCATGCCCAGCACTTCGGTGTAGAACGCGATGGATTTATCCATATCGCCGACGCGCAGCATGGTATGCAGCAGTCTCATCAGATTTCTCCTTTTCGGCTTATAAATGCAAACCCCGGCTTATGGCCGGGGTTTGATGTGGCTCAGACACTGAAGTCTATCAGAGCATCTTGCGCCCTTTGCCCGCCGCGATGCGCATGCGCAGGGCGTTGAGCTTGATAAAGCCACCGGCGTCAGCCTGGTTGTACGCGCCGCCATCTTCTTCGAAGGTGGCGATATTGGCGTCGAACAGCGAATCATCGGACTTGCGGCCGGTGATGATCACGTTGCCCTTGTACAGCTTCATGCGCACCACGCCGTTCACGTTGGCCTGGGAGGCGTCGATCATCTGTTGCAGCATCAGACGCTCAGGGCTCCACCAGAAACCGTTGTAGATCAGGCTGGCGTATTTGGGCATCAGCTCGTCTTTCAGGTGAGCGACTTCGCGGTCCAGGGTGATCGACTCAATGGCGCGGTGGCCCTTGAGCATGATGGTGCCGCCGGGGGTCTCGTAGCAGCCACGGGACTTCATGCCGACAAAGCGGTTTTCGACGATATCCAGACGACCGATGCCGTTCTCACCGCCGATGCGGTTCAGCTCGGCCAGCACGGTGGCCGGGCTCATGTCCTTGCCGTCGATGGCAACGATGTCGCCCTTGCGGTAGGTCAGCTCGATATAGGTCGGGGCGTCCGGCGCTGTCTCGGGGGAGACAGTCCATTTCCACATGTCTTCTTCGTGCTCGGTCCAGGTGTCTTCCAGCACGCCGCCTTCATAGGAGATGTGCAGCAGGTTGGCATCCATGGAGTACGGCGACTTCTTCTTGCCATGACGCTCGATCGGGATGGCGTGCTTCTCGGCGTAATCCATCAGCTTCTCGCGCGACAGCAGGTCCCACTCGCGCCATGGGGCGATGACTTTTACGCCAGGCTTGAGGGCGTAGGCACCCAGTTCGAAACGCACCTGGTCGTTACCCTTGCCGGTAGCGCCATGGGAGATGGCGTCGGCACCGGTTTCGTTGGCGATTTCGATCAGGCGCTTGGCGATCAGCGGACGGGCAATCGAGGTGCCCAGCAGGTATTCGCCTTCGTAGACGGTGTTGGCGCGGAACATCGGGTAGACGAAATCGCGCACGAACTCTTCGCGCAGGTCGTCGATATAGATTTCCTTGACGCCCATGGCCTTGGCCTTGGCGCGTGCTGGCTCGACTTCCTCACCCTGGCCGAGGTCAGCGGTGAAGGTCACCACTTCGCAGTTATAGGTATCTTGCAGCCACTTGAGGATCACGGAAGTGTCCAGGCCACCGGAATATGCCAGGACTACCTTGTTTACGTCGGCCATGCCATCAACTCCACGGGGTTGTGCGGGAAAACCCGTGATTCTACTGGCCTCGGCGGTCAATTTACAGGGCCGCGACAGCTTGAGACGACCAAGCGACAGCTTCTGTCGCCCGCCAGCGGTGTTTCCCTGGGCTCAGGAAGTCGTTGCAGGCGCGGCGGCTGGAGCCTCGGCGGGTGCCGCAGGCGGGGCTTCGGGGGCGCGGTCGAGCTGCACATTGACGCGACGGTTCTTCGCCCGGTTGGCCTCGCTGTTATTCGGCACCAGCGGGTAGCGTTCGCCATGGAAACGCAGGGTGATGTTCTCGGCCGGCACGCCGTTGGCCTTGAGGTACTCCATCACGGCCAGGGCACGGCGGCGTGACAGGTCGCGATTGATCAGGCGATTGCCGCTGTTGTCGGCATGGCCATCGAGCTGAATGCGATTAACGCTGGGGTCGGCCTTGAGAAAGCTGAGGATGATATCGAGCTTGGCCTGAGCCATTGGCTCGAGGTCCACCCCGCCGCCCGGAAAGCCGACCTGGCTATGGCGCACCTGATCGAAATTCACCGGCAGCAGTTTGGCCGTGCAGGCGAGGTAGTCGTTATAGGCCTTTTTGAACTTGGCCGGCAGCAGGCGCACCTCAATGGCCTCACCACCCTGGGCGGTGCGGTGACGCAGCAACGGGCTGCGGCCTTCGAACAAGCCGGTCAGCAGGCGTGCCCCCTGCTCCTGGGAGCTGTTGAACAGCACCTCGGAGGAGCCGACGCTGACCGAGCCCAGATTGATATCGCCACGTCCGGGCTGCCAGGGTGCAGCGGCCGCCAGCAAGGTCGCCGACCCCGCCCCCAGCCAACGCTCGCGAGCCTGCATACGGAAGGTCACCTGCTCGCCCGCCCGGCGCACGAACACCCCTGCGCCGAAATCGGTAATGGGCTGACTCAGGCGGCATTCGAATTGATCGCCCTCGACTTGCCACTCGACCTTCTCCAGGCGGGTCTGGAAACTAATGGCTAGCACTGGCTGGCATGCCAGCAGGCAAAGCAGGACGAGTGGATAACGTCGCACGACAGGCTCCCAGGAATACGGCTTATGTTCTGGCTATCGGTGCCTGGGGGGAAAACTTGAGGCCTTGCGGCTATGCGCGCAGTACTTGGCGCGCCAAACGCCCCTGGTATCCGTCCGAGATTGTCGGACTGGGCAGCTTTCAGCGTGCCGCCACAAGCCTTTTCCGGTAGCATTCTCGCCACGTTTCGCCCGCCTGGAAGCTTCCATGACTGACCGCCTTACCCTGCTGCGTCCCGACGACTGGCATATCCACCTGCGTGACGGTGCCGTATTGCCGCACACGGTCGCCGATGTAGCCCGCACCTTCGGCCGCGCCATCATCATGCCCAACCTGGTGCCGCCGGTGCGCAACGCCAGCGAAGCCGACGCCTACCGCCAGCGCATCCTCGCAGCCCGACCTGCCGGCAGCCGCTTCGAACCGCTGATGGTGCTCTACCTCACCGACCTGACCAGCCCGGATGACGTGCGCGCGGCCAAGGCCTCGGGTTTCGTCCATGCGGCCAAACTCTACCCGGCCGGTGCGACCACCAACTCCGACTCTGGCGTGACCAGTATCGACAAGATTTTCCCGGCGCTCGAGGCCATGGCCGAGATTGGCCTGCCGCTGCTGGTGCATGGCGAAGTGACGCGCAACGAGATCGACGTGTTCGACCGCGAGAAGGTCTTTATCGACGAACACCTGACCCGTGTGGTCGAGCGTTTCCCGAGCCTGAAAGTGGTGTTCGAACATATCACCACCCGTGATGCGGTGGAGTTCGTGCAGAGCGCCTCGGCCAATGTCGGTGCCACCATCACCGCCCATCACCTGCTGTACAACCGCAACCATATGCTGGTCGGCGGTATTCGCCCGCACTTCTATTGCCTGCCGATTCTCAAGCGCAACACCCACCAGGACGCCCTGCTGGATGCCGCCACCAGCGGCAATGCCAAGTTCTTCCTAGGCACCGACTCGGCCCCCCATGCCCAGCACGCCAAGGAAGCCGCCTGCGGCTGCGCCGGCTGCTACAGCGCCTACGCCGCCATCGAGCTATATGCTGAGGCCTTCGAGCAGCGCAACGCCCTGGGCCAGCTGGAGGCCTTTGCCAGCCTCAACGGCCCGGACTTCTACGGCCTGCCGCGCAACCGCGAAACCATCACCCTGGTGCGTGAAGACTGGACCGCCCCGGCCAGCCTGCCGCTGGGCGAACAACGCGTTATCCCGCTGCGTGCCGGCGAAACCCTGCGCTGGCGCCTGCTGGAGGAAAACGCGTGAGCGAAGATCTGTACGACGACGAACTGGAAAGCAGCCCCTCCGGCCCGCGCCACCCCATGGCCGCGCGTTTCCGCGGCTACCTGCCGGTGGTTGTGGATGTCGAGACGGGCGGCTTCAACTGCGCCACCGATGCCCTGCTGGAAATCGCCGCGACCACCATCGCCATGGACGAACAGGGTTTTCTCTACCCGGACCACACCCATTTCTTCCGGGTTGAGCCCTTCGTCGGGGCGAACATCGAGCAGGCGGCGCTGGACTTCACCGGCATCAAGCTCGATCACCCGCTGCGCATGGCCGTCACTGAAGAGCACGCACTGACGGAAATCTTCCGCGGTCTGCGCAAATCACTGAAAGCCAACAGCTGCAAGCGGGCGATCCTGGTCGGCCACAACAGCAGCTTCGACCTCGGTTTCCTCAATGCCGCAGTGGCCCGGACCGGCATCAAGCGCAACCCCTTCCACCCCTTCTCCAGCTTCGACACCGCCACCCTGGCCGGCCTCGCCTACGGCCAGACCGTCCTGGCCAAAGCCTGCCAGGCCGCCGATATCGACTTCGACGGCAAGGAAGCGCACTCGGCCCGTTACGACACCGAGAAGACCGCCGAGCTGTTCTGCGGCATCGTCAATCGCTGGAAGGAGATGGGCGGTTGGATGGATTTCGACGACTAAGTAGGTGCACGTCAACGATCTGCTGCGCGTCGGCCCTGCTGCGTTAAAAACAGACTCGGAATGCTCATGTACAAAAGTACACTCCGCTTCCTCGCCTGTTTTCGCCTTGCAGGACTCTAGCTCGCAAGATCGGGAGCGATTGTGTCTGCGCTAACGCCAGACCTTGCCCCAATAAAAAGCCCCGCACTTAGCGGGGCTTTTTATTGGGGCAAGGACAGCGCAGGCCAAGCCTGCGCTGCTCCCTCTTAGGCGCTTTGCGCCAGGTCCATCAGCTCCCGGTTGGCCACGGCATACATGGCGTAATCGGTAGTGGTGGCCGAACGCAGTTCGCCAAGCATCAGCTTCCAACGATCGACCAGACGGCGGTGCTGCTCCAGCCACACGCCGGCACGTTCCTCGATATCCGCCGGGGCATCGGCCATCTGCAGCACCGACACGGTAATGGCGCGCTGCTGCCAGTCGAGGTCGTCGCGGAAGGCTTCACGGGCCAGAGCTTGCCAGTTGTTTTCCACCGGCAGGCTGGTGATCTGCTGCAGGTACCAGGACAGTTCCAGGGAGCCACCCACCGCGAAGTAGGCCGCCGCCACGCGGGCCGGTTCCTGCCCTGTGACATCGGAGGCCTCGATAATCGGCAGCAGGGTGTACAAATGGCTGGTACCGGCAACAACCCGCGCCAGCACCTCCGGCACACCCGCCTCCATATAGGCCTGGAAGCGCGCCAGCCACTGCTCGCGGGCCGGGCCTTCAAGCAGCTCGTCCAGACGCAGGGCCAGAGCCTCAACACGCGGCGCGAAATGCGCCACGTCACGGGCCGCATCCAGATCGTTGCGACGGCTGCGCAGGAACCAGCGGGTAGCCCGGCGGCCCAGGCGCATAAGCTCGTCCATCAGCTGCAGCTGCAGGTCGGCCGGCACCTTGTGGTCCAGGGCCTCGATCTGCTGCCACCAGTGCGGCAGGCGGAACACGTCGCGCACGATCACATAGGCACCGGCAACATTGGCCGCGCTCATGCCGGTGGACTCCTTCAGACGCTGCACGAAGGTGATGCCCATATGGTTGACCAGATCGTTGGCGATCTGCGTGCTGACGATTTCGCGCTTGAGGCGATGGCGACGCATCGGCTCGCCGAACTTCTGCGCCAGCAGCGGCGGGAAGGCGGTTTCCATTTCCCGCGCCAGGTACTCGTCATCCGGCACCAGGGATTTCAGCAGCGATTCCTTGAGGTCGATCTTGCTGTAGGAAATCAGCACCGACAGCTCCGGCCGGGTCAGACCCAGGCCGTTGTTGGCGCGCTCGTTGAGCTCCTCGTCGCTGGGCAGGAACTCCAGGGCGCGATCCAGCTTGCCGGCGCTTTCCAGGGCCGACATCAGGCGTTTGTACTCGCCAACCCGCTCACGGGCGCGACGCTCGGCCAGGGACAGGGCCTGGGTCTGCTTGTAGTTGTTGCCCAGTACCAGGCCGCCAACCGCATCGGTCATTTCCACCAGCAGCTTGTTGCGCTGCTTGCCGGTCATATCACCAGCGGCAACGATTTCGCCGAGCAGAATTTTGATGTTGACCTCATGGTCGGAGCAGTCCACACCACCGGCGTTATCGATAAAGTCAGTGTTGCTCGCGCCACCATTCAAGCCGAACTCGACGCGCCCCAGCTGGGTCATGCCGAGGTTACCGCCCTCGCCCACCACCTTGGCACGTAGCTCGCGACCATCCACACGGAGCAGGTCGTTGGCCTTGTCGCCAACGTCAGCGTGGCTTTCCTTGCTCGATTTGACGTAGGTGCCGATACCGCCGTTCCACAGCAGATCCACCGGGGCCTTGAGCAAGGCATTCAGCAGTTCGTTGGGTGCCAGCTTGTCGGCACTGATATCAAAACGCTCTTTCATCTGCGGGCTGATGGCGATGCTCTTGGCGCTGCGCAGGAAGATGCCGCCACCCTCGGAGATCAGCGAGCTGTCGTAGTCGCTCCAGCTGGAGCGCGGCAGGTCGAACAGACGCTGGCGTTCGACAAAGCTTTTGCCCGCATCCGGGTTGGGGTCGATAAAGATATGCATATGGTTGAAGGCCGCCACCAGCTGCAGGCTTTTCGACAGCAGCAGGCCGTTGCCGAACACGTCGCCGGCCATATCGCCGATGCCGATAACGGTGACGTTGTCCTTCTGCACGTCAATGCCGCGCTCACGGAAGTGGCGCTGCACCGAGACCCAGCCGCCCTTGGCGGTGATGCCCATGCCCTTGTGGTCGTAACCGGCCGAGCCGCCCGAGGCAAAGGCATCGTCCAGCCAGAAGCCATAGTCGGCAGCAATGCCGTTGGCGATATCGGAGAAGGTTGCGGTGCCTTTGTCAGCCGCCACCACCAGATACGGGTCGTCGCCATCGTGGCGCACCACGTTCTGCGGCGGTACCACGGCACCTTCTTTCAGGTTGTCGGTGATATCCAGCAGACCCGAGATAAAGATCCGGTAGCAGGCGATGCCCTCGGCCAGTACCTCGTCACGGCTGCCGCCCAACGGCATACGCCGTGGAATAAAGCCGCCCTTGGCCCCCATCGGTACGATGACTGCGTTCTTCACCTGCTGCGCCTTGACCAGGCCCAGCACCTCGGTGCGGAAGTCTTCCTCGCGGTCCGACCAGCGCAGACCGCCGCGGGCCACGTCGCCGAAACGCAGGTGCACACCCTCGACCCGTGGCGAATAGACGAAGATTTCGAACTTCGGCGTCGGCCGTGGAATCTCCGGAATTGCCCGCGGATTGAGCTTGAAGCTGAAGTAGCTCTTGGCCGCACCGCTGGCATCGGTCTGGTAGAAGTTGGTGCGCAGGGTGGCCTTGATCAGGTCCAGGTAGCGGCGCAGGATGCGGTCCTCGTTGAGCACCGCGACGTTGTCCAGGGCAGCCAGAATCGCCTGTTCGAGCTTCTGCTGCTTGTCTTCCAGGTCATCGGCGGTGAGCTTGCGCGCCAGGTAGAAGCGGGTCTTGAACAGGCGCACCAGCTCCTTGGCGATATCGGCATGGTTGACCAGGGTGCTGGCGATATAGCTGAGATCAAAGCCCAGGCGAATCTGCTTGAGATAACGCGCGTAGGCACGCAGCAACGCCACATCGCGCCATGGCATGGCGGCCATCAGCACCAGACGGTTGAAGCCGTCGTTCTCCGCCGCGCCGCCAACGATATTGACGAAGGCACCCTGCAGGGTGTCGTTGAGCTGCTGGATGTCGACATCCAGGCCTTCTGCATAGGTGAAAGCGAAGTCGTGGATCCAGAACTCGCGGCCATCGGCGCGGCGCAGTTTGTAGGGGAACTCGCCGAGTACACGTAGGCCGAGGTTTTCCAGAATCGGCAGCACGTCCGACAGCGGCAGCGGCGTGTCGGCGTGGTACAGCTTGCAGTGCAGCTGCTGGCCATCCTGGGTCAGCGGCTGATAAAAGCTCATCACCAGTTGGCGATCACTGTTCAGGCTGAGGATATGCTGCATGTCCACCACCGCCGAATGCGGGGCGAAACGCTCGCGGTAGCCGGCGGGGAAACCATCGGGGAACTCACTGAGCACCTCGGTGCCCTGGGCTTCGCCGAGGCTTTCGACCATCAGGCTGGCGTAGTCGTCCTTCCACGAACGGCAGGCCTGGATCACTTCCTTCTCCAGGCGCAGCGGGTCGATCTGCACGCGGTTCTTCGGGTCGACCTTGAGGATAAACTGCACCCGCGCCAGCACGGACTCGGAGAAGAAGGTCCAGAACTCGCAGTCGGTGGCCTGCAGACGCTCCATCAGCACCTGCTGGATTTTCAGACGGGTCTCGGTGGAGTAGACATCACGCGGCACATAGGCCAGGCAGTAGCAGAAACGGCCATAGGGGTCGCGGCGCAGGAACACGCGAATCTTGTTGCGCTCCTGAATCTGCACGATGGCCATGGCGGTGTTGAACAGCTCATCCACCGAGGTCTGGAACAGGTCGTCGCGCGGCAGCACTTCCAGTACCTGGGCCAGTTCCTTACCCAGGTGGGCGCTGCTGTCAAAGCCGGAGCGCTGTTTGATCACGCCGACCTTGCGACGGATATAGGGAATGTTCCACACGCTCTCGGCATACACCGCCGAGGTGTACAGGCCCATAAAGCGGCATTCCTTGACCACATTGCCCTTGCTGTCCAGCTCACGGATCGACACCAGATCCGGGTAGGCCGGACGGTGCACGCGGCTCGGTACGGCGGCCTTGGCAAAGGACAGCAGCTGCGGCTCGCGCAGGTAGGCCACCGCTTCCGGCTCGATATGCAGCTCATCGACCTTGAGGCCACTGCGCAGGTTTTTCGACAGGCCCAGCAGAGACTTCTCGTCATACACCATGCTGCCGCCGCCGGGTACGTCGGCCACGGTGAACTCTTCGTAACCGAGGAAGGTGAAGTTGTTGTCGAGCAGCCAGCTCATAAACACCTTGATCTCGTCCAGCTCGGCTCCGTCGACCTTGAGCCCGACCTGGCCCGGCTTGACCTTGTCCAGCCAGGCACTCAGCTCCTGAGCCTTGGCCTTCATCGCGGAGAAATCGGCAACGCTCATGCGCACGTCGCGGAATACTTCGTGCAGGGCTTTTTCCAGGGTCTTCAGCTCGCCAGCGTTGGCGCAACGGTCGATCTCCAGGAACATCAGGGCTTCCTGGCGGATGTCCTTGCCCTGGGTGCCCTTGGGCAGGATTTCCAGCAATTCGCCACTCTTGTTGCGGCGCACGCTGAACACGCTGTTCTGCAGGGTGTGGATGCTGTAACCGCGACGGTTCAGCTCCATGCGCGCCGAGTCGACCAGGAATGGGATATCGCTGTGGAGAATTTCCACGGCGGTGTGAGTCGATTGCCAGCCGTGCTTTTCATAATCGGGGTTGAACACCCGCACCTCGGGTTTACCCGAGTCGAAGCGTTCCAGTACGCGCCAGGACGACAATGTGCAGCCGACCAGATCGGAGAGGCGACGCTGGGTCAGCTCCTCCAGGGCGATGATGCCGAAAAACTGTTCGGCGAACAGGGCCATTTGTGGCAAGGCCTGTTCACTGACGTGCTGCGCCAGCGCCGTTTGCAGATGATGCTGAAAATCGGCTTTGCTGGCCGCCGTAAAGAACGCCATGGGTATGCTCCGTTTGGCTTGTTATTCAACTAGAGGCAGTCGCGAGTAATGACCTTCGCCACAACCTTGTGGTTCAACGTTAGTCTAGGAGGCAGCGATTGCATTAAAGTGGCTGCCACTTAACTCTGGCGAGGTTCGAGACTCGCTGGTCACATTTGCTGGATGAGCTTAACGATGGAACACCGTGAAGCGCTTGTCGCGCTGCGACATTTTCTTTCAACACAGATCCTCGGCCAGGAAAAACTCATCGAAAGGCTGCTGATTGCCCTGCTTGCCGACGGCCATATGCTGGTCGAGGGTGCTCCCGGTCTGGCCAAGACCAAGGCGATCAAGGAACTGGCCGAAGGTATCGAGGCGGAATTCCATCGCATTCAGTTCACCCCTGACCTGCTTCCGGCGGATATCACCGGCACCGAGATCTACCGTCCGGAAACCGGCAGCTTTGTGTTTCAGCAGGGGCCGATCTTCCACAACCTGGTGCTGGCCGACGAAATCAATCGCGCCCCGGCCAAGGTCCAGTCGGCGCTGCTGGAGGCCATGGCCGAGCGCCAGGTCAGCGTGGGCCGCAGCACCTATCACCTGTCGCCGCTGTTTCTGGTGATGGCGACGCAGAATCCGATCGAGCAGGAAGGCACCTACCCGCTGCCCGAAGCCCAGCTCGACCGTTTTCTGATGCATGTGAAGATCGGCTTCCCGGATGCCAGCGTGGAACGCAAGATCCTCGCCCAGGCCCGCGGCGAGGCGCTCAATGGCGAAACCAAGCCCGAGCAGCGGGTCAGCCAGCAGGCGATCTTTGCCGCACGCCAGGAGATTCTCGGCCTATATATGGCCGATGCGGTGGAGGAATACCTGGTGCAACTGGTAATGGCCTCGCGCACCCCGGCCAAGTTCGACCCGGAGCTGGCCGAGTGGATCGCCTATGGAGCCAGCCCGCGCGGCTCGATTGCCCTGGACCGCTGCGCCCGCGCCCACGCCTGGCTGGCCGGGCGGGATTTCGTCAGCCCGGAAGATATCCAGGCGGTGCTGTTCGACGTGCTGCGCCACCGCATTATCCTGTCGTTCGAGGCGGAAGCCGCCGGCATCGACCAGGACCGCGTGGTGCAGCGCATTCTCGACGTCGTGGCGGTCGCCTAACCACCATGCACGACCAACCGCCCCAACCCGGTGTGCGTATCAGTCTCGGCGAGCTGATCGAGATGCGTCACCGCGTGCGCGAGGTGCAGCTGTTTTCCACCCCAGCGCAGCGCAGCCCGCTGATAGGCCTGCACCACTCCAAGCTGCGCGGGCGCGGTGTCGATTTCGATCAGGTGCGCGCTTACCAGGCCGGCGACGATGTGCGCAGCATCGACTGGCGGGTTACCGCGCGCACCCAGGAGCCGCACACCAAGCTGTTCCACGAAGAGCGCGAGCGGCCGATCTATATCCTGGTCGAGCAGAGCGCCCGGCTGTTTTTCGGCTCGGGTCTGGTGTTCAAATCGGTACTCGCCGCCCAGGCCGCCGGCCTCATCGGCTGGGCCGCCCTGGGCCATAACGACCGCATCGGCGGCCTGGTGTTTGGCGACCTGGAGCACCATGAAATCAAACCGCGGCGCAGCAAGCAGAGCCTGCTGCAATTGCTCAACCGCCTGGTGCGGGCCAACCAGGCGCTGTCCGGCAACGCCGGCGGCAACCGCGACAGCCTGGCACTGGCCTTGCGCCGCGCCCGCGAAGTGCTGCGGCCCGGCAGCCTGGTGGTGCTGATCTGCGACGAACGCACGTTGGGCGACAACAGCGAACAGCAGCTACAGCTCCTGGCCCGGCATATCGACCTGCTGCTGCTGCCGCTGTCCGATCCCCTCGACCACGCCCTACCCGCGGCCGGCCTGTTGCGCTTTGCCGAGCAGGGTGCGCAGCTTGAGCTGGATACCCATGACGCCGACCTGCGCCAGGCCTATCGCGGCCTGGGCCAGGCGCGCCAGGCACGCTGGCAGCGCCTGGCGCAAAAGCTCGGGGTGCCGCTGCTGGCCTTGAACACCCAGACGGAAATGATCGACCAGCTGCGCGAACACCTGAACGCCCAGCGCCCGAGGAAAACCCCGTGACTGCGCTGGAGCGACTCGAACCGCTGATCGCCCCGCCGGCGATCGGCTGGTGGCCGCTGGCACCGGGCTGGTGGTTGCTCGCGGCGCTGCTGCCATTGCTGCTCTGGGGCGCGTTCAAGCTGCTTAAGCGCCTGCCGCGCAAGGCCGCTGCCGAATCGACCACAGCGCCTCTGGACCCGGTGCGCCAGGCCGCACTGAATGAACTCGCGCAGCTGCGCAAACCCTACGACGGCACCGATGCCGGGCCCTGGCTGCAACAGCTTAATGCCATCCTCAAGCGCCTGTGCCGCGAACGCTATCCGCAAGGCAACAGCCATACCCTGAGCAGCCGCGCCTGGCTGGCCTTTCTCGACAGCCGCTGCCCGGCCGCCGGCCTGACCCGCTGGATGATCCTGGTCGAGGGCACCTATCGGCCACACTGCACACTCGACGACAAGGCCATCGCCGGCCTCGACCAGGCCGTGGCCATCTGGATTCGCAAGCATGTTTGAATTCGCCTGGCCCTGGGTCTTTCTGCTCGCCCCGCTGCCCTGGCTGTTACGCCGGTTGCTACCCGCCGCGGACAGCGGCGAGGCGGCCCTGAACATCAGTTTTATCGCCGAACTGCAAAGTCTGACCGGACAGCGCGCCCGCACTCGCCTGCCAAGCTGGCGGCAACAGCTGCCATTTGTTCTGCTCTGGAGCCTGCTGCTGCTGGCCACGGCGCGCCCGCAATGGCTTGGCACGCCCCTGCCGATGCCTGCCAGCGGGCGCGACCTGCTGCTGGCGGTGGATGTCTCCGGCTCCATGGATTACGCCGACATGCGCTGGGAAGACCAGCAGATCAGCCGCCTGAGCCTGGTCAAGCACCTGCTTGGCGACTTTATCGAAGGCCGCCAGGGCGACCGGGTCGGCCTGATCCTGTTCGGCAGCCGCGCCTACCTGCAATCGCCGCTGACCTTCGACCGGCAGACCGTGCGCTTCTGGCTGGACGAGGCGCAGCAGAATATCGCCGGCCCGCAAACCGCCATCGGCGACGCCATCGGCCTGGCCGTCAAGCGCCTGCGCCAACGCCCGGCGGACAGTCGGGTTCTGGTGCTGGTGACCGACGGGGCGAACAACAGCGGCGAACTCGACCCCTTGCTCGCCGCCCGCCTGGCCGCCGACGAGCAGATCCGCATCTACACCATCGGCATCGGGGCCGATCCACAGGAGGATGGCGTCCTCGGCATGTTCGGCTTCAACCCGAGCCTGGATCTGGACGAAACCAGCCTGCGCGCGATTGCCGAAGCCAGCGGCGGCGAATACTTCCGCGCCCGCGACAGCCAGGAGCTGCAACGTATAGAGGCAACCCTCGACCGCCTCGAACCCGTTGCACAGAAACCCACCCTGGCCCGCCCGAGCCTGCCACTGTACCCCTGGCCCCTGAGCGCGGCCCTGCTCTTGAGCCTGCTGCTGGTCGCACGTACGCTGTGGCCTGACCTGTCGCAACGCCTGCGTGCCGTGGCCAACCGCCATCCGAGGAGGCCGTCATGATCGAGTTGCTCGGCAATAGCCTCTGGCCCCACTGGCTGCGCCCCTTCTGGCTGCTTCTGCTGCCGCTGCTGGGCATGCTACTGTGGCAACTCTGGCACCGCAAAAAACGTAGTGGGCACTGGCAGGCCCTGCTTCCGGCGGCCTTTCACAGTGTGCTACTGACGCCGGGCAGCGGGCGCAACAGCCGTCTGCCCTGGATCGCCTTGGGCCTGGCCTGGCTGCTGGCCCTGCTTGCGCTACTCGGCCCCAGCTGGCAGCGCATCGAACAGAACAACCTGAAACCGGCCGACCCACTGGTGGTCCTGCTCGAACTGACCCCGGCGATGCTGGCCAGCGATGCCTCGCCCAACCGCCTGGAACAGGCCAGGCGCAAGCTGCTCGACCTGCTGGAAGCCCGCCAAGATGCGCAAACCGCCATCGTCGTCTATGCCGGCAGCGCCCACACCCTGGTGCCGCTGTCCGATGACCTGAGCACCAGCCGCAACCTGCTCGACGCCCTCAAGCCCTCGATCATGCCCGAGCCCGGGCAACGTGCCGACCTGGCCGTGCTCAAGGCCCTGCAACTGCTCCAGCAGGGCCAGCAAGGCCAGGGCCGGCTGCTGCTGCTCGGCAGCGCCCTCAGCGAGCAGGAACGCCAGGGCATCACCCAGGCCTTGGACGGCCGCGATGAGCGCCTGCATATGCTCGGTATCGGCAGCGCCCAGGGCGCGCCAATCATTCAGGAGGACGGCTCCTTCCTCAAGGATCAGCAAGGTGCAATCCTTATCCCGCGCCTGGATAGCGCCAGCCTGAGCGCCTTTCTGCGCGAGATCGGCGGACGCTTCCAGCAGGTCACCCTGGATGAGCGCGACCTGCGCAGCCTCGGCCTGTTCGATGGCCCCGAACGTCTGCGCAGCGACGGCGAGCCGACCCAGCTGCAGGCCTGGGCCGACCAGGGCCACTGGCTGCTTCTGCCGTTGCTCCTGCTGGCCGCCTGCGCGGCACGGCGCGGCTGGCTGCTGTGCCTGCCGCTGTTGTTGCTGAGCCTGCCGCAGAACAGCTACGCCTTCGACTTCGCCGACCTCTGGCTGCGCCCCGACCAGCAGGGCCAGCGTCTGCTTGAGGCGCAGCAACCGGCCCAGGCCGCGCAGCGCTTCAAGCAGCGCCAGTGGCAAGGCGTGGCCCTGTACCAGGCCGGCGACTATGCCGCCGCCGCCGAGCGCTTTGCCGCCGGCGAGTCGGCCACAGACCACTACAACCGCGGCAATGCCCTGGCCCATAGCAACGAGCTGGAGGCCGCACTGGAGGCCTATAGCCAGGCCCTGGAGCTGCAACCCGAGCTGCTCCAGGCGCAGACCAACAAGGCCCTGATCGAAGAATTGCTGCGCCAGCGGCAGCAGCAAACCGCCGAGCCGGACACCGCCCAGGAGTCCGCCAGCCAGACCAACAGCCCGTCGCCACCGCCTCAAGGTGGCCAGCGCGACGGCGAACCCCAGGCCACACCCACACCTGCCAGTGGCGATGAGCAGCCGCAGCCAACCGAGCAACCGCCGCCATCCGGCGAAGAGCCCGGCGCGCCACCGCCGGATGAACCGGATGAGGGCGACGGCGAACAGCAGTTTGCCAGCGCCGACCCCGGCACCAACGGTGAGCGGCGTCAGGCCCTGGAACAATGGTTACGGCAGATACCCGATGATCCGGGCGAACTGCTGCGACGTAAATTCTGGCTGGAACAACAGCGTCAGGAACAAACTCAATGAGTCGTCTGCTCTGCACCCTGATTCTCGGCCTGCTGGCCTTCTCGGCCAGCGCCCAGACCTTTACCGCCAGCGTCGATCGCACGCGCCTGAGCGCCGGCGAAAGCGTCGAACTGACCCTCGAATCGGATGATGCGACGCGCTTCAGCAAGCCCGATCTGGAACCACTGAATGCCCTGTTCGAAGTGCTGGGCACGCGTCAGGTCAATCGCCTGAGCACTATCAACAACCAGGCCCGGGCCGTCACCCGCTGGATTGTCACCCTGCAACCCCGGCAGAGCGGCTATGTGGTGATCCCGCAGCTGAGCCTGGGCGACAACCAGACCCAGGCTATCACCCTGCATGTTCAGGACAGCGCCAGCCAGGCCGGCGAACAATTGGCCCCGGTGTTTATCGACGCCAGCCTGGATCAGGACAGCGTCTATGTGCAGGCCCAGGCGCTGCTGACCCTGCGCATCTACCATTCGGTTTCGCTGTACGACGACAGCAGCCTGAGCCCGCTGGAGATACCCCAGGCCCGGGTCGAGGTGTTGGGCGAGGCGCGCACCTATGAGCGGGAGATCAATGGCGTTCGCCATGGTGTGATCGAACTGCGCTATGCCATCTTCCCCCAGGAAAGCGGCGAACTGCTGATCCCCGCCCAGGTGTTCAGCGCCACAGCGGTGGATCGTTCGCGCAGTGATGACTTCAATCCCTTCGGCCCTCGCACTGGCAAGGTTACCCGGGTCAAGTCACCGGAGGTGCCCCTGCAGGTCAAGGCCAAGCCCGCCGGCTACCCCGCCGACGCCCCCTGGCTGCCCGCCCGCGCCCTGAGCCTGGCCGAGGTATGGAGCCCGCAACCGGAACAGGCCCGGGCCGGTGAATCGCTGACCCGCAGCATCCTGCTTAAAGTGGAGGGGCTCTCCAGCGCCCAGTTACCGCCCCTGCCGGCCACCCGTGGGCAGGACCTGCGGCGCTACCCCGACCAGCCGCAACTGGCCAACCAGGCCGGCGAAACGGGGCTGACCGGCAGCCGCGAGGAGCGCGAAGCCCTGGTGCCCAACCGCAGCGGTACGCTCGAACTGGCCGCAGTCGAAGTGCCCTGGTGGAACACCGCAGAAGATCGCCTGGAAATCGCCCGCCTGCCGGCCCTTACCCTGCAGGTGGCCAGCAACCCCAGCCTGGAGGTGCAGGACAGCCCGATGCAACCCGCCCCGACAATCCTGCCACCAGGCCCACCGCTGTGGCCCTGGCAGCTGAGCAGCGCCCTGCTGAGCCTGACCACCCTGCTCGGCTTTGCCCTGTGGTGGCGCGCGCGCCGCCAGCCGGCGGTGATGCCCAACCAGCAGGCCGGGCCCAGCCCGCGCAACCTGCTTGACGACCTTAAACGCAGTTGCCTGGCCAACGACTCCCAGGCCACCCGCCATGCGCTGGATGCCTGGGCCCGGCAGCAGCCGGAAACCCTGGCCGATATGGCCGCACGCTTTACCCCGCTGTCCGATGCCCTCGACGGCCTCAATGGCGCGCTTTACAGCGAAAGCGGCCAACACTGGCAGGGGCGCAACCTGTGGCTGGCGATCCGCAGCCTGCCGGCCGTGGAAAATCCAGAAAGCAACGCCAACCCGGAAGCCAGTGCGCTGCCACCGCTGTATCCGCGCTAACCACCCGGCGATATCGGCCTGCCTCGCCTGATGGCTTAAACGCCCGCCATGTAGGAGCGGACTTGTCCGCGAAACTGCTGGAGTCCGGCGCAGCGCGCGGGCCAGCCCAGCAACGATTCGGGTGGGTTAGGCGCATGATCACGAGCTATCCGTCGATGCTTAATTCAGTTGCGCCGTAACCCACCATCGGTGGCCAGCCGAAGACCGCTTGGTGGGTTACGTGGCGCACAGGTCTCGCAGTTACTTCGCTAACCCGGTTCCGCACCACTAACCTGCGCGGCCCGACCCACCCTACAAAAGCTGCCTGCAACACATGACTGATACATAGCCCATAAAAAACCGCGACCCAAGGGCCGCGGTTTTTTGTTGTGCTACTACGCGCCAGGCTTAGCCCTTGTTGCGCAGTTTCTCCGGGTTGATCAGGAAGCGGGCCAGGGCCGGCAGCAGCCAGATCGCGCCGATCATGTTCCAGAGGAACATAAAGGTCAGCATCAGGCCCATATCGGCCTGGAACTTGATCGCCGAGAAGATCCAGGTAGCCACACCAATGGCCAGGCACACGCCGGTGAACAGCACGGCCTTACCGGTGGACTTGAGGGTCTCGTAGTAGGCTTCCTGCAGCGACAGGCCCTGGCGCAGGTACGTCTCCAGGCGGCTATAGATATAGATGCCGTAGTCGACACCGATACCCACGCCCAGGGCGATCACCGGCAGAGTCGCCACCTTCACACCGATGCCCATAAAGGCCATCAGGGCGTTACCCAGTACCGAGGTCAGCACCAGCGGCAGGATCACGCAGAGGGTAGCGGCCAGGGAACGGAAGGTCAGCAGGCACATGATGCTCACGGCCGCATAGACGGCGATCAGCATGGTGGTTTCCGAGGCAGCGATAACTTCGTTGGTCGCCGCCTCGATGCCAGCGTTACCCGCAGCCAGGATAAACTCGAGGCCGTCCTGGTTGTTCTGCTTGGCGAAGTCTTCCGCCACGGCCACGGCCCGGGACAGGGTCTCGGCCTTGTGGTCGGTGAGGAACACCAGCAGCGGAGCCACCGAGCAATCAGCGTTGTACAGGCCATCGGCGCGGGCAATGGAGTTGTTCAGCACGTCCTGGTTACGCGACAGGGTTTCCCATTTCAGGTTGCCCTCGTTCATACCCTTGATCACCTGACGCGACACGGTAACCATGGAAATCGCCGACTGCACGCCTTCGGTGTTTTCCATGGTCCACATCAGCTCGTCCATGGCCGACAGCGTGCGGTAGGTCGAACAGCCTTCGGGGGCCGTCTTGACCATGATCACCAGCACATCGGAACTGGTCGAGTAGTTGCGGATGACGAAGTCGTTGTCCAGGTTGTAGCGCGAATCCGGATGCAGCTCCGGTGCGCCCTGGTCGAGGTCACCGATCTTCAGGTTCTGGCCGTACCAGACACCACCAGCCAACGCCGTGATCGCAACTACCACAGAAATGGGGGCTACCATCGGGTGCGCGCAGTTGGAGATAAAGCGCCAGAACGGATGTTCCTTCTCCGCTTCTTCACGGCTGATCCTCACCGCCTTCTTGCTGATACCGACATAGGAAATCATCACCGGCAGCAGGATCAGGTTGGTCAGGATGATCACCGCCACGCCCATGGAGGCACCAATGGCCAGCTCGCGGATCACGCCGATATCGATCAGCAGCAGAGTAATAAAGCCCACCGCATCCGACAGCAGAGCCACCAGGCCCGGGATAAACAGCTGACGGAAAGCCATGCGCGCCGCGGACAGCGAGTCAGTCGCTTCACCGGAGGCCATGGCAATGCCGTTGATCTTCTGCACGCCGTGGGAAATACCGATGGCGAAGACCAGGAACGGCACCAGCATCGAGTACGGATCAAGGCCGAAACCCAGGGTGTGCAGCAGGCCGAGCTGCCAAACCACCGCAATCAGCGTGGTCAGAACCACCGCCAGGGTGCTCTTGAAACAGTGGGTGAACCACAGCAGCAGGACAAAGGTAATAGCGATGGCCACCGCAAAGAACAGCGCCACGCCGACCAGGCCATCGATCAGGTCACCGACCTTCTTGGCGAAGCCGATGATATGCACTTTGACGTTGGGGTTCTGCGCCTGGTACTTCTCGCGGATCTTCTCTTCCAGCTCGTGGGAGAATTTCTGGTAGTCCAGGGGGATCTGCTTGCTCTGATCGTTAGGGTCGGCGTAGGTCTCCAGCAGCGGCAAGTCGACGATGCTCGACTTGAAGTTGTTGGCTACCAGGCGGCCGATCTGCCCGGACTTGAGGATATTGCTGCGCAGCTCCTCCAGGCTTTCCGGGGAGCCGTCGTAGGTCTGCGGGATCACTTCGCCGCCAGCAAAGCCTTCTTCGGTCACTTCGGTCCAGCGTACGCTCGGACTCCACAGCGACTTCAGGCCGGAACGGTCAACACCGGGGATATAGAAGGCTTCGTCATTGATCTGACGCAGCGTCTCCATATATTCCTTGCTGAAGATGTCGCCATCCACCGCTTCCACCGAGATACGCACGGTGTTGCCCAGGTTAGCCAGGTCGTTGCGGTGTTCGAGCATCTTCTGGATATAGGGATGGCCCAGCGGGATCATCTTCTCGAAGCTGGTTTGCGGACGCACCTGCGCCGCCTGGAAGAACAGGAAAACACTGATCAACAGGCACAGCAAAATCACGGCCGGGCGATTGTTGAAAATCAACCGCTCGAGGAACGACGCAGGTTGTTGTTGATGCTTACTCATGCAAAGGCTCCCGGCTTATTGTTGTTGGCCCAGATCGGCGCCAGTAGGCGAAGCGACATGCACGCCGCCCTGCCCTACCAGAATCAGATTGCCGTTATCCATTGCTGCAATGCCTGCCAGCGAAAGCCGGTCGACACGATTGGTCACGCTGAAATTACGGCCGTTATCGGTGCTTTTCAGCACGGTGCCGCCATGCCCGACCACCACAATAGAGCCATCGGCCAGACGGTTACCGTCGGACAGACCAAACTCCAGAGGACCATTGTTTGCCGTATTCAGGCGAATCTGCTCCCAGGTCGTGCCGAAATCGGCCGAACGGAACAGGTGCCCGCGCAGGCCGTAGACCAGCAACGCACCAGCTTCATCAGTGCCCAGGGCACCGAACAGCGAACCCTCGTAAGGGCCTTCCAGGGTTTCCCAGGTCTGACCCCAGTCCGAGGAACGGAACATCGCGCCCTGCTCGCCGACGGAAAACAGACCGGAGTCCTTGACCTCGGTGATGGCATTCAGGTGATAACCGTCTTCGTTGTCCATACGGTCGCTGACGTCTTCCCAGTTGGCACCACCATCGGTGGTTTCCAGCAAGGCACCGTAGGCACCGACGGCATAACCGCTGTTGCGGTCCTTGAACCAGACATCGAGCAGCGGGGCTTCACGCTCCAGGTCTTCGAACTGCTTGACCCAGGTCGCACCACCATCGCTGCTGGCGAGGATCTGCGCATCGTGACCGACCGCCCAGCCATGCTGGTCGTCGATAAAGAACACGGCAGTGAGCAGCTGCTTGGTCGGCACCTTGGCCTGGGTCCAGTTAGCGCCATTGTCGTCGGAGAACAGGATGTGACCGCGGTCACCCACAGTCACCAGGCGCTTGCCGGAGCTGGCCACATCCAGCAGCAGGCTGTGCTGCGCCTGTGCCGACTCGATCGAATAGCTGCTGGCCGCATCGCTGGCGTTTTGCGCGCACGCGGGTACAGCGGCAAACATCAGCACGGACAGCACACTGCACAGCGAGAGCGCTTTAGCCAGCGGCGAGTGGACGCGCAACGCCGGCGTGCGGGCTAGCCCCACAACATGACCGGCCTGGGTGCGCCGCATGACGGGCTCACTCATATACCTTCCCCCTTATTCTTATAGGTAGCACTACCGTTATAGCAGAGCCGTCTATCCTACTGAGCTTTGAAAAGGCCTGACAATCGGCGCGACGTTATGTTTTGTTAAACCCGTCAGCACCTTGCGACCCCGTTCGACCGACAACAACAGAAAAGGCCGCTACAACAGTAGCGGCCTTTCGCCCACTCTACACGGGATTAACGTGTCCCGCGGCGACGCAGAGCTGCCGGCTTGAAATAACCATCGTCCGGTATCGCCTGGCTGAAGTCGATGGTGCTCGACTCTTCGTTGTCCAGGTTCTGCACGTGGTAACGACGGGCCTGCAGATCGTGGAAGCTGTCCAGGGCCGACCAGGTGGTTGGCAGGTCGTAGTAGTTTTTCAGGTAGGCGATGGACACGCGCCACAGCTCGCCGCGGCCGTCGTACTGATCGACCACGGCGGCCTGCCAGCTGTCTTCGTCGAGGTACAGGGTACGTTTGGAGTAGATATGCCGGGCGCTGGACTTGAGGGTGCCCTCGACGACCCAGACACGGTGCAGCTCGTTGCGGGTGAACGCCGGGTTGAGGTGACCGACCTGCAGCAGGTCCTTGTATTTGACCTCAGGGCTGGTGACCTTGTAGCTGTTGTAGGGGATGTAGATTTCCTTCTTGCCCAACAGCTTCCAGTCATAACGATCCGGCGAGCCGTTGATCATGTCGGTGTCGTCAGCGGTACGCAGGCCGTCGGCCGCGGCGATCGGGGTGTCGTAGGCCAGGCTTGGCGCACGGCGTACGCGACGCTGACCGGCGTTGTAGCCCCAGGCCTGACGCGGTTCCTTGACCTGATCCAGGGTCTCGTGCACCAGCACCGCACCGCCAGCCAGGCGCGCCGGGCTCTTGGTGAAGGACAGGTAGTAGAACATGATGTTGTTCAGGTCGGCCGCAGTCCCTTTCGGGTTGTAGAACTTGAACATGGCCTCCTGCTGCGAGGTCACCAGGGAGTAGCTGCCGTTGCGCTGCACCGCCACTTCCGAGGCGCGGCGCACGATATAGGTGCCGCGATAGCGGGCGATGTGGTTCCACAGCGCTTCCACGCCATTTTGCGGAATCGGGAACGGGATGCCGCCGTAAGCGTCGCTGAAGCCGTTGCCGCCATCGATCAGCTTGGCCGTGCTGGCGTTCTTGATGCTGTTGTCATACACCCACTGCGGCGCGGAGCCGGAGCGGCGAGTCGGGTACACCGGCATCTGGTAGCTGCTGGGGTAGGTATCGAACATGGCAATCTGACCCGAGGTCAGGTTGGCCTTGTACTGCTCCAGATTGGCCTTGGTGATGGTAAACAGCGGCTTGTCGTCGGCAAACGGGTCCGGATGGTGCTGGCCTGGGGTCTTGTAGGCTGCCGGCGGCTGGGTAATACCACCGGTCCACTCGGGAATGGTGCCGGCCGCGTTGCCGGCCTTCTCGGCACCGAAGGGGGTCAGGCTGGCACCCAGCTTGGCCGCCTCCGCAGGGGCAACGGCAGCCAGCGCGCTACCGGCAGACAACGCCAGGGCAATGGCAACAGCGACCAGCGTATGCTTTTTCAGCATGGTATTTCTCCGTGATAAATCATCCACCGGGCAGCTACAGCCGCCCGGCACTGCTCGTTTGGGTTAGAAGGAGTACTTGACGTTGATCCCGATATTGTCGCGGTCGGTGCCCGAGTTGTTCTGGCCCGCGCCGTAGAACTCGGTGTACTGCACTTCTGCTTCCAGGCTGTTCAGGTAGTTGGCGCGCATGCCCAGGGTGTAGGCCTGGCGGCCCTCGATAAAGCTGCCGGTCTGGTGCGAGTTGCCTTTGAAATCGTGCTTGTACACGGCGAAGGGCGAGAGGTTCACCCCGGCGTATACGTCGTTCCAGGTACCGGACAGCACCAGGGTGTAGCCGTAGGCGTTCTTGTTGATCTGCGCGTCGCGCTCGTAACCCGAGATGTAGGAGCCGTTCGGCCGGCCCGCGTAATAACGGGTGCTGCCGTCATGGGCGAGGTACTGCAGGCTGTCACCACGAATATGCTCGGAGGCCAGCTCGGCCACGCCGAACAGCGAATCGAAGCTCAGGGTCGGACCAAAGTTATAGATGGTGCCCAGCGAGGTGTTGAAGGCCTCTACCCGGGTGCCGTTATGGATCTGGTCGGTGATCGTCAGCTCCTGACCGCCGATATTCACCGGTCGGCCAGCGGCCAGTAACGCGGCCTGACCCAGCAGGTCGCCGAGCAGGTCGTTGGTGGCGGCAATGCCGATCGGCAAGTTCGGCCGATAGGACAACTCACCGAACACCGAGGCCTCGGCCACCGTGGTATTGAAGCTCAGCCCGTACATGCGGATATCTTCGGCATATTCGCGACGACCATTGACCTGGTTCGCCACATCCACCGCCGCCGCACCATTGACCAGGCCCAGCACCTGCTCGGCCAGCGGATTACCCGCCGCCTCGGCAGCCACCAGCTCGTCATAGCCGGCAAAACCGCCCAACCCAGCCAGCTGATCGATATTCAGGCCGGCGTAGCTGCGGTTCACGTCGGCGTAGATAGTCGGTTCCTTGGAGTGGTAATTGACGAAGTAGAACCCGAACTCGGTGGAGTTGAGCTCTTCGGCGATATAACGCAAGGCCACGCCAAACTGGCCGTCGTTCTTCGCATTGATATCCGAACCTATATTGGCGACCTTGAACACGCCATTGGCATCAAGGTACTGGGTGCCCTGCAGGCCGGCGAAGTTACCGGCCGCCAGGCTCGGGTAGAGCGCCTGGAAGGTTGGGCTGCTCAGCGCCTCGACCGTGGTGTAGGCAGTGTCGCCGCCTGCGGCAAACAGATCGGTTTCCGAGAAGAAGGTGCCCACCGGATCGATGGCCGTCTCTTTCCAGTTCCACTGATAGAAGGCCTCCAGGGAGAGGTTGTCGCTCAGGCCGATATTGAAATTGAACGCTTCAACCGGCACCAGCACCTCTTTCAGCTCGGCACCCGGCAGGCGGAACTTGCCTGCATCCACCGGGTTGGTGGTGTTGATCCCACCGCGGTAGAACAGGCCTTCGCCCCAGTTGAACACCTGCCTGCCGACGCGCGCAGAGACCGGCATATCGGCCACATCCCAGTTGCCATAGACATAGGCATCGAGAATTTCCGCTCCGCGCCCGGCGCTGTGGCGGGTTTCATAGGTGAAGCTGTTCGGCCGAGCGAGGTTCTGGTTGGGCTGCGCGGGATCGTTGTTGTTCAGGTAGTCGTTGCGCTTGTCCATGATCTGCGTGTCATAGAACGCAGAACCCCGGACAAACAGGCCGTAGTTCTGATAAGTCGCTTCCAGATCGGTGGTGAACTTATAGACCTCGGAAACCAGACCGGTATCGAAGTTACGGTTACCGTCGTTGGTATTCACATCATTCTTGGTCTTGTCGATCCCCTGCACGCGCCACAACTGGCCATAGGACACAGTGGTATCGATGGAGCCGCTGATTTCATTATCGGCAAAGCTGAATTCAACGGCCTGAACCTGAGCGGACAACAGCAGCGGCAGAATGCCGGCAAAGGCAAAACCAGCAGCAGCCGGGGCAAAACCCAGTACGGGTTTACGAAACTTAATTAGCATCGAAACTTACTCCGCGAACAGATCATTCTTTTATATGCGCCTGGTTTTACCGGGCACGAGATGGCCGTACTAGCGACAGCCTTAAATATTGATTGGAAGCCATATCCCCCAATGCGCTTACACGCGCTCTACTGTCTGGCACGGGCCAGACGAGGTCAGTTCATGATTGCCACCGCAACCATGGTGCCAATTCAAACGAGGGTATAAAAATTCATCACGATGAATAAATGCCGAAATCCGCCCACTTTGTGACTGGTCATTCCGCATACAAATGACACCAAACAACACAACTTATTACCTATTTTGTCCTACACCCTGGCGTGATATGTCGGTCGCAAAATTGTTTTAACCGACGGCCAGTGCAGATAATTCAACCCTGCGTAAATCAAGCGAACAAGACTATAGCCCTGCAAACTTTTCTTACAGCCAAACAGGTAACAGAAAAGTGTTACTCGCATTATTGCGGGTAACACTTTTTATATGTTTTTGTCGGACAAGATAAACAGGGGTCGAGCGCAAACAAGAGTTGCGCTCTGACGGCCATGCAAAGATCAGCGTGCAAGTTTTCGCTAATCGAAAAGGACAGGAGAGAAACACCGGTGAGGTTGCGGGGGCGCGCCCCCGCAACCTCACCGGGTAACCAAGGCGTCAGCCAGCCAGGCTTTTGCTCACCACTTCAAAGACGTCGCTGGACAGCTCACCCGAAGCCAGGATGCGCTGCAGTTCGGCCTTCATCAGTTGCTGACGGGCGCTGTCGTATTTGCCCCAGCGGGTCAGCGGGGCCAGCAGGCGCGAGGCGATCTGCGGGTTGAGGGCATTGAGGACGATCACCTGATCGGCGAGGAAGCGGTAGCCGCTGCCATCGGCCTGGTGGAAGCCCAGCAGGTTCTGCCCGGCAAATGCGCCAATCAGAGCGCGCACCTTGTTCGGATTCTTCAGGGTAAAGGCCGGATGCTGCATCAACTGCTCGACCCGCTGCAACGCACCGGGCAAGGCGCAGGCCGCCTGCACGCTGAACCACTGATCCATGACCAGCGGGTTGTCCTTGAAGAAGTCGGCAAAGCTGGCCAGCGCGGTGGCCTTCTCGGCTTCGAATGGCGAATTGACCAGCACCGCCAGGGCGGTCAGGCGCTCGGTCATATTGTCGGCGTTCTCGAACTGCTCCAGACAGGCCGCCAATACCTCGGCCTTGCCGCTAAGCATCAGGTAGGACAGCGCGATGTTCTGCAGGCTGCGCCGGGCAAAGTGCTCGGCCTCGGCGATATAGGCGGTGCCACGCGAAAGCTCGCGGTTGGCCTGGTAACGCGCCCACAGCAGATCAAACAGCGCCGCCGACAGTTGCTGGCGAGCAAACTCGCGGGCCGCGTGAATGGCCTCGACATCGGCCACTTCGCTGATCTCGGTCAGATAGGCCTCACCCGGCAGCGAGAGCATCTCGGCGACCATGGCCTGATCCAGTTGCTCATTGGCCAATACGCTGCGCAGCGCCGTAACCAGGCGCTGGTCGAGCACCAGGGCCTCACCGCGCTGATGCTGGCCGATCAGCTCCTGCAGCACCTGCACCGACAACTGCTGCCCCGCTTCCCAGCGGTTGAAGCCATCGCTGTCATGCTGCATCAGGAACATCAGCTGATCGCGGCTGTAAGGGAAGCTCAGCTTGACCGGCGCGGAGAAGCCGCGCAGCAGGGATGGCAGAGGCTGCTCGGCGATATCGACAAAGGTCAGCACCTGCTCGGCCTGGTCGATGGCGAATACCCGCGAGGCCGCGCCGGCCTGCGCTTCCCCCTGCAGACGCAGTGGCAAGGCCTGGCCCTGAGCACCAATCAGGCCCAGCTCCACCGGAATCACGAAGGGCAGCTTCTCGCTTTGCCCAGGCGATGGCGGGCAGCTTTGCTGGAAGCTCAGGCTGTAGGTCTTGGCCGCGGCGTCATAGTGCTCGCTGACCGCCAGGCGCGGCGTACCGGCCTGGCTGTACCAGCGCTTGAACTGGGTCAGGTCGATGCCATTGGCCTCTTCCATCGCGCGGATAAAGTCATCACAGGTCACGGCCTGGCCATCATGGCGCTCGAAGTACAGGTCGCTGCCCTTGCGGAAGCCCTCGGTGCCGACCAGGGTGCGGATCATGCGCACCACTTCCGAACCCTTCTCGTACACCGTCAGGGTGTAGAAATTGGAAATCTCCATAAAGGCATCTGGACGCACCGGGTGGGCCATGGGGCCGGCATCTTCGGCGAACTGGTGGGTACGCAGGTACGCCACATCCTCGATGCGCTTGACCGTGCGCGAGTGCATATCGGCGCTGAACTCGGCATCGCGGAATACGGTAAAGCCTTCTTTCAATGACAGCTGGAACCAGTCGCGGCAGGTCACGCGGTTGCCTGACCAGTTGTGGAAATATTCGTGGGCCACAACCGCCTCAACCCGCTGGTGGGCAGCGTCGGTAGCGGTCTCGGCGCGGGCCAGCACACAGCTGGAGTTGAAGATATTCAGGCCCTTGTTTTCCATGGCCCCCATATTGAAGTCGTTGACCGCGACGATCATAAAGATGTCCAGGTCGTACTCACGGCCGTAGACCTCTTCGTCCCACTTCATGGATTTTTTCAGGCTGTCCATGGCGTGCTGGCATTTGTCGATATTCTCCGGCTCGACATAGATGCGCAGCGCCACTTCGCGCGAACTCATGGTGGTAAAGCTGTCTTCTACACACCAGAGATCACCGGCGACCAGGGCAAACAGGTAGGCCGGCTTCATAAAGGGGTCTTGCCAAGTCGCCCAGTGCCGAACACTCTTTCCAGGGGCAGTTTCCTCACTGCCGCTGGCAATCGGGTTGCCGTTGGACAGCAGCACCGGATAGCTGTGCTGCTCGGCGCTCAGGGTGGTGGTGAACTTGCTCATCACGTCCGGGCGGTCGAGGTAATAGGTGATCTTGCGAAAGCCCTCGGCTTCGCACTGGGTGCAGAACATGCTGCCGGACTTGTACAGCCCCTCCAGCGCGGTGTTGCTTTCCGGGTGGATGCGCACGCTGCTGTCGATCACAAAGCTGGCTGCGGTTGGCTGCAGGGTCAGATGGCTGTCACTCAGCTGGTAATCGCCGGCACTCAGCTCGCAGTCATCCAGCGCCACACTGAGCAGTTCCAACTGCTGACCATCCAGCACCAGCGGCGGAAGGCCACTGCCCGCAGCCGGATTGCGGCGCATCACCAGTTGCGCGTGCACCAGGGTGTGGTCATCGAACAACTCGAAGGTCAGGTGCGTTTCATCGATCAGATAATCCGGTGCCTGGTAGTCCTTGAGGTAAATCATCTTCGGCTGTTCGGTGCGCATGGCTTGTGGCCCTTTGTCTGCGGCGCGCGGGCGCCGGGTTCGCGAATAGAAAACTCAGGCGGCCAGTTCGTGAACGGCCAACTGGTAAGCGGTGTATTTGCGGATATTGATCACGCCGGTATCGAACATCAGATACTGACCCTTGATGCCCAGCAGCGTGCCTTCGGCCAGCGGATTCTTGTCCAGGTTGAAGCTGTTGATCTTGGCCGGATAGGCCTCAATCGGGTAGGCAATCTGCACCACGGCTTGATCGCTGAGCGGCTGAATGGCCTGGATGCCGAAGCGCTGCTGCAACTCGGTGAGCCCGCTGCCGCAACTGGCAAACAGCTGTTCGCGCACCGCCAGCAGATCAACCGGCGCGGCATCGCCCTTGAGCAGTGCACGCCAATTGGTCTTGTCCGCCACCTGGCTGCGCAACAAGTCTTCGACAAAGCCGGACTGCTGACGGGTGGCAACCCGCAGAATCGGCAGCGCCTGGGTCGCGCCCTGATCGATCCAGCGCGTAGGAATCTGGGTGGCGCGGGTAATGCCGACCTTAACCCCGCTGGAGTTGGCCAGGTAGACCACATGATCAGTCATGCAGAACTGCTCGCCCCAACTCGGCTCGCGGCAGGTGCCGGCCTCATAGTGGCAACGCTCCGGGCTCATGATGCAGATATCGCACTGCGCCAGCTTCTGCATGCAGGGGTAGCAATAGCCTTGGCTGTAGCTGCTTTTGGTCTTGCGCCCGCAATGGCTGCAGTGGATTGCGCCGAGGAACTCCAGGCGCAGGCTCTTGCCGATCAACGGATTCACCGGCAGCAACTCATCGCCCAGGCGAAAGCTGTATTGCACCGGCGCACCCAGCTGCGCCGCCATTTTGCTCAGGGCACCACGGGCCAGCTCACTCATCAGTGCAGGGTATCCGTGGACTTGAACAGCAGATTGGGTACCGGCTCGGACTTGGAGCCACATTCCTGCGGGCCCATATAACCGATGCGTTCTTCTTCCGGCAGATTCTGAATTTCCCAGGCGATCAGCGCCTGCAGGGTCAGCTCCTTCTGCTCCTGGCTCAGCTTGCGGCCATCGGGCCATTTGCCGATTTCCACGGCCAGCTTGAGGCTCTGGTAGATCTCAGGGGTGATGTTTTCGATTGCTTCAAGAAAGGACGACATAAGCGCCTCCAAATACAAAATGGCAGTTTACCGAGACCGACGCGCCAGCGCACCGCCCAGCAGCCCGGTCAGGCAACCGGCCAGCAGGCCGCCGACATGGGCGGCATTGGCGATGGCACCGAATTGCAGCAGCTCGAAGATGCCGGTCATGCAGATCAGCAACCAGGCCAGCATCATCACCAGCACGCCCGGCGGCAGGCGATAGGCCGCGTTGGGAGCCAGGCGCTGGAACAGCCAGCAATGCCCGAGCAGGCCATAGAGCACCCCGGACAGGCCGCCAAACAGCGAAGGCCCGGCCCACAGGTACTGGGCGAAATTGGCCGCCAGGCTGAATATCAGGGTCAGCCCAAGCAGAATCCAGGGTCCCTGGCGCGCCTCGACACGGCGACCCAGCTCCCAATACCAGAGCGTGTTCATCGCCAGGTGAAGAATGCCGAAATGGATCAGCATCGGCGTCAACAGCCGCCACCATTGGCCGCTGGCCAGGGTGAGGCTGAGGTTGCCGAAGTAGATGTACTCGCCCTCTAGGCGAAAATCGACAAAGCTCAGCCAGCTGATCGCATCGTAGTTATCGCCCAGCAGGGTGAGCCCGGCGACCACGAAGGTCAGCAGCAACAGGCTGGAGGTCAGCAGGCTGTTTTTCAGCTGGCCGATAAAGCCCGGGGTCGAGTCTGCAGCCAAGGCCGCAGGCGGCGGTACCTGCAGGGCATCGTCGCCCTGGGGGTAACGCGCATACAGCTCGCGCACCTGCTCGGCCAGTTGCTCGCCGGGCACCCAGAGCACCTGTTCGCCGGCTTCTTCGGCGACCCGATGGGGCACCTGCAGACGCTGCAACAAGGCGATAAAAGCACTCAGATCGATCTGCACCGGCAGGCGCATCGCGGCTACCGCACTCATGGCTGTACCTCGACCCAGACAAATTTGTGTGGATCCAGGCGCTGCTCCTGATCCAGGCGGTAGGCCACCATCTTGCCATTGAGCACCGCGCTGTAATCCAGGCAGGCCAGGTTGGGCCGAATCGGCGCGGGCTTGCCACTGCGCCAGTAATGGCCAACGAACAACAACGGCTCATCGGCGGCGTATTTCAGCAGCTCGGTCTTCTGAATTTCCGTCAAGGGCATCTGCGCGGCCAGCTCTGGCAGGGCATCGGGCTGGAAAACGATATCGCCATAGGTCTGCGGGTCTTCTTCCCAGAACTTGGTGCGAAAGTGCGCGCGGGTAAAGCCGTCGTCGCTGGTCAGGGTCATGCCATGGGGCAGGCGCATATCGGTGCCGCGCAGCAGGCGGTCGAGCACGGTATTGGCAAAGCTGCCGGGCACCGCCGAAGCCTGAAGGAAGTGTTCGTCGATACAGGCATCGGCAAACAGCCCGCGCAGCGGCTCGATCAAGCCAGCATCCCAGCAGGCATGCACCACCCGGAAACGCCCGGCATCGATAAACAGCGGCAACTCATAGAACCAGCCGAGAAACTCGCGCCATTCGGCCGGATAGGCCTCGAACTGCTCCAGGGTTTCCCTGATCAGCCGGGCGTGCCGCGGCGTATGCTCGCGGACGAACTGCCGGCCGCTGCCAGGGGCCGCCGGGGTGCTCCAGCCCAGGGCGTTGAACTCGTGATTGCCCATGATGCACAACGCCTGCCCGGCAACGACCATATCGCGCACCAAGTGCAGGGCCTCACGGATGCGCGGGCCGCGATCAACCAGGTCACCGAGGAAGATCGCCATACGCTGCGGATGACGCCAGACGCCCGCCTCAAGACGGTAGCCCAAGGTGTCCAACAGGCGAGCCAGGGTCTTGGCACAACCATGGATATCGCCGATCAGGTCGTAGCCACGGGCAGGATCGAGGTCCATTCAGTCGCCCCCGCCCCCGAGCCGACTGCCCCAGCCCAGTTTGGTCCGGCAGACCTCGTAGTAATTGTGGTCGAGGGGATGGATCAAGCGCAGCTTCTGCGGCTTCTTGGCCACGGTAACGGTGTCGCCGGGGGCACAGGTGAAGTGGTTCTGGCTGTCGCAGGACACCTGCGGATAGAGCTGCAGGTCCTTGGACACGACGATCTTCAACTCGCTGTTGCCGTCCACCACGATGGGCCGGCTGGACAGGGTGTGCGGGTACATCGGCACGATAACGATGGCATCCAGCTTGGGATGCATGATCGGCCCGCCAGCGGACAGCGCATAGGCGGTGGAGCCGGTCGGGGTGGCGACGATCAGGCCGTCGGCCTTCTGGCTGCAGACGAACTGGCCGTCGATATACAGCTCGAACTCGATCATCCGGTTCGACTTGCCGGGGTGCAGCACCACGTCATTCAAGGCATCGCCCTGGCCAATGGCCTCGCCATGCCGACGCACCTCGGCCTCGAGCAGAAAGCGATTCTCGGTCAAGTAGTTGCCTTCCAGCACCTGGGCGACCTTGAGCTCCAGCTCGTCAGGGCGGATATCGGTGAGAAAGCCCAGGCTGCCGCGGTTGATCCCCAGTACCGGAACCTTGTGCCGGGCCAGCGCGCGGGCCGCGCCGAGCATGCTGCCATCGCCGCCGACCACTATCACCAGGTCACAGACCTCGCCGAGGATCTTGCGTGACGAGGTCTGCAGGCCATGGCCCGGCAGCACTTCGGCGATGGTGTCTTCAAGAATCACATGCAGATGGCGGTCGAGCAGAAACTTTTTCAACCGGCGAATAGTGTCGAGCACCTGGGTACTGCCCAGCCGACCGATAATGCCGACATTACGAAACTGTTCCATGGTGCTCCCGCAAGACTCTGGATCTAGAGGGTTGCGATTATGGGCGAAAGCCGGCGACAGCGGCAAACTTGACGGTGCAGTCAACGCCGAGCGGCTTTAGCCGACCGGGCATTCGGGGCTATGCTCGGAGCATGACGCCCTTCGACACGCTGACCGACCTGCCCACGCAACTGCACCAACCCCCGGTGCGCGACCTGGCGTGGGCACTGCTTTCGCCACCCCTGCTCGACAGCACGCCCTTGGCCCAGCGCCATCCACTCAGCGCCAGCCGCTGGAGCCGCCAGCCGGGCCTGCTGGCCGACTGGCTGCGCGGCCTGGATGCCGACAGCACCGCGCTGCAGCACTGGCTGGCGCAAAGCTCGGTACGTCGCCTCGGCCTGTACTACGAACGGCTCTGGCAGTTCGCTCTGAACGCCGCCCCCGATGTCGATGTGCTCGCGGCCAACCTGCCCATCCGGCAACAGGGGCATACCCTGGGCGAGCTGGATCTGCTGCTGCGCGATGAACAGGGCGTGCATCACCTGGAACTGGCGATCAAGCTCTACCTGGGCCCGGCACAGGCCGGCGGCGAGGATCACGCACACTGGTTAGGCCCCGGCAGCCATGACCGCCTGGACCTCAAACTCGCCCACCTGTGCCAGCACCAGCTGCCCCTCTCGGCCGGCAGTCAGGCCCTGTCGGTACTCGCCGAACTGGATATTCAACAGACCCAGGCCGCCCTCTGGCTGGCGGGCTACCTGTTCTACCCCTGGCGGCACGGTTGCAACCCGCCGCAAGGAGCCAACCCGCAACACCTGCGCGGGCGCTGGCTGCATAGACGTGACTGGGCGGAATTCGTCAGCCACCCCGCCGCCGGCTATTGGCAGCCCCTGGCGCGCCAGGCCTGGCTGGCACCGGCGCGCTTGGCAAGCACGGAACTGTACACGCCCGCACAGTTCGAGCAATGGCTGGCGGCATTGCCGGCACAGGCCAATGCACAGCTGCTGGTGCGTCTAGTCGAAAGCCCCGCAGGGGACTGGGTAGAGGCCGAACGGCTGTTTCTGCTCAATGACCTCTGGCCCGACCAGGCGAGCTGACAGCCCTCGACCGCTTAGCGGCTGCGCTCGGTGCGCCCGCCCGAACGTGCCAGATAGCCGGAGCCACTTTCACAGAGCAAGGCATCGCGCTGCACCGCCGGCAGGGCATCAACACCGTCGCGCAGGGCGTAGGCACTAAAGCCCAGCTGCGACAGCAGAAAGACCGCACTGGCACTGCGCTTGCCGCTGTCGCAGTAGCACAGGTAGATGCGCTGTTTATCCAGCAGGCGCGCCTTCAGGCGCAGCAACTGCAGGGGCATATTCAGCGACTCCAGGGCATGGGCGCGCTCGTACTCACTTTGCAGGCGCACATCCAGCCACTGCGCCCCCGCGCTAAGCAGGCGCGAGGCCTCACCCAACGAAACCTCATCGACCACCGGGGCCTTGAGCAGAGAAAAGAAATCCTGCCGATCCAGGCGCAGCACCACCCCGGCTTCGAGCATGGTCACCGTGGCGTTGCGCGGGCTGTCGGCGAGCAGTGCTTCCTCACCAAAACAGGCCCCCACTTCCAGCTCGGCCAGCACCTGCTGGTCGCTACCGGCCCCGCGAATCACCTCGGCCCGGCCGCTGTTGAGGAAGTAGCAGCAATCGCCCGACTCACCCTCGCTGAGGACCCGGCTGCCCGCGGGCAACTCGACACGCTGCAGGCGTTCGAGCATGGCGCGCACGTTGGAGGGCGGCACCTTGGCGAACAGCGGATTCTCCAGCAGCTGCTCCAGCCACTCCACTTCTTCGTGATTCTGGCCGAGTTCGAGCAGCAGGTCCTGATAGGCCAGCCGCCAGGTCAGCAGGCGGTTAAGCGTTGCACTGTCGAGCGCCAGCACACTGGCATCGCTCAAGGCGCGCGCCTCGTGCAAGCGCGGCAGGCTGGGCGACAAGGGATGGCAAGTGGCCTCAGTACCAGCGCGCAACAGCTGCTGCTGACCATCGGCGGACTGCAATTGCAGCTCACCGGCCAACAGGTAATAGGTGACACGGGCCTGATCGCCCAGACGGAACAACGACTGCCCAGCCAACAGCGGCTGCGGCACCAGCTGCCCGCGCAACTCACGCCACTGCTGCTCAGACAACACATTGAGTGGTGTAAGGCTGCGCAGCTGTTCGGGATTGAGGGGTTCGCTCATGGAAATGCTCAGGCTCCGCTGGTCAAGAGTCAGTCTAGCCGGCCGGCTTGCTGATATCGCTGCAGTGCTGCTGTACGCCCTTGCAGGCCACCCGTGTGGACAAACAGCAGGCGGCTGCCACGGGCAAAGTAACCGGCCTCGACCTGCCCGCGCAACGCCATTAATGCTTTGCCGGTATACAGCGGTTCCAGCGGCAAGCCACTGGCCGCCTCGCTGGCGAAGATAAACTCGAGCAACTCGTCATCGACTGCGGCAAAGCCGCCACGGCAGGCCTCCAGCAGCCGAAAGGAGCCACCAACCAACCCACCGGCCTGCACAATGGCCTGCACCTGCTGCTGCACCCCGTAATCGGCCGGCACCGCCAGCGCGCCATACACCGGGTGGGCACCCGCCTCGGCCAGCACCAGGCCGGCCAGGGTAGTGCCAGTACCTGCAGCCAGCCACCAGCCGTCATAGTCGTCCCAGCCCAGGCCAGCCAATTGCCGACGCGCCAGGGTCAGCAAGGCGGCGCAGCCCAGGGCACCGGGTAAACCGCCGCCACCCTCCGGCACCGTAGAGAAGCCCGGATAAAGCGCCAGCCATGGCTCCCAGAATCCCACTTGATGACGGGCGCGATAACCGCCATAGCCGAGCCAGTGCAGTTGCATGCCGAATGCCTGCAGATCGCGCACAGTGGGCGTGTCCTGCGGCTCACCGCGCAGCAAGCCCACAGTGGCGAAGCCGAAGCGCCGACCAGCCGCAGCCAGGGCGTGCAGATGATTGGAATGAGCCCCGCCCAGACTGATCAGGCCCTCGGCCGCCGCAGCTGCGGCGGCCTGCAGATGATGGCTTAGCTTGAACCACTTGTTGCCGCTGATCAGCGGATCGATCAGGTCCAGGCGCAGCACCGCCAGTTCGATACCGGCGGCAGCCGACCAGTCGAAACCCAGGTGCTGCAGCGGTGCATCGGGGGTCCAGTCAGGCAGAACAACTGGCACTAACTGACGGTACGCAGGCGGCTACTGGCCTTGTGCCGGGCACAACAGTTGCTGTCGTCGAGGATAAAGCGACTCGGCGTGTCCACCCGATCGATTGGAATGGCGCAACGTTCGCCGCTGGGCAACAGCGCCTCGCAGCTCGGCTGTTGATAGTGCAACAGCCAGTGGCGGTACTGATCTTCGTTGACAAAGCACTTGGCCGCCGCATAGGCCATGGGATTGTCCTGGTAGGCAGAGATGTCCTGCAACGCAATGGTCAGGTGCCCGGCTCCCGGGTGATACACCACAAACACCACACCGAGCTTGGCCAGGCGCTCCAGAATCTGATCTCCGCCCTGGCTGGCGAGTTCGGCATAAGCGCGCTTGAGTCGGGTGATTTCCTGCAGCGACTGCGTGTCCTGCTCCTTGCGGTAGGCCAGTTCCATATCGCGAATGGCAATCTGTTCCTTGTACTCCACCACCGCCGAGGCGATTTTGGCCTGCATCTCGCTCTCGAACTGCGCGCGCAACACATCGCTCTCGCTGCGGCCGTGCAGTTCCAGATTGCGCAGTTGTTCGGTCATGTCTTCGCGCGAGGTCTGGAAGCTGGCGGCCTGCACCGCCAGTTGCGCCTTGAGGCTGGCATTCAGCTCGACCTGCTGGCGCAACGCCTGCTGCAGTTCCTCGACTTGCCCCTGACGCTGTTTGTTATCGGCCTCGCCGGCCAGCTTGAGCTTGGCCAGCTCCTCCTCGTGTTGCTGGCTGAGGCTGCTGATGCGCAAACGCTGCTGCTTGATCAGTTGCGCGGTTTTCAACCGATGCTCCTGATCGAGCTTGTCCTTGGACTTGGTACCCTCCTCCGGGACGAAGTCCGGAGCGTACCATTTGTCCTCGGAGGCCATTTGCAGGCGTTCGGTCACTACCGACTGAGCGTTTTCCTCTTCGACCAGAATGCCCAGGTTATTGCGCCGCACTGCGTCGCGCAGCAGCACCAGATCATTCTGCCCAGGAGCCAGATTGGGGTCCCACAGGTGCATCTGGTGCCAGGACACCGGGCACTGACTACGGCAGCCCAGACGAATCGGCCCGGCACCCAGATCGGGACCGCGCCCGGCACGCTCGGCCAGGTGCTGCAGGGGAATATTCCAGCCGGAATCGGGCGCGCCCTTCTCGTCGAAATCCAGGTAGAAAAACACCGCGGCCTTGATCATCAGGCGCGGGTTGATCGAGACATAGGCAATGCGCATCTGCTGGTCGGCAAACTCCGGCATATTGACCACGCCGTCGAGCAAGGCCTCGAACTCGGTAAAGAACATTTGCTTGCAGATACCGCCGCGTTCACTGAAGAACATCACGGCTTCAACCATCTGCGGCTTGTTCTGCATGCTCATCGGTTTCCCTCTAGGGCCGAAACGGAACAATCCGTTCAGCTGGCGCACAGCCTGCACGACAGCGAAAAACCGCCATAGCGAGCATGCACCAGCAAGATTTGGCAGGTTATACGCGGCCTCTGATACAGGCGCTACACCCTTATTCAGCCAAGTCTAGGGGAAAAACCGCAGCCAGCAATGTGACTGGGTTGGCAGTCGACCTGTCGACTAGCCGATAAATGTCTGCGGTGGAGCAAAACTGTGATGGGCTTGGTGCAACGGCTCAGGGTTTAGCCCCGGCCAGATAGGGTGCCAGGCGTCGCCCCATCTCCTCGCCAAGCGCCTGCAGGCCACTGAGCGGGCGAATCATGACCTCGAACTCGACGATCTTGCCGGCCTCATCGAAGCGGATCATATCGATCCCCTTGAGCTCGCGCTCGCCCACCTTGGCGCTGAACTCCAGCACCACACTGAGGCCGTCGGCACTGGCCAGCTCGCGGTGATAGGCAAAATCGACGAAGACCTTGCTCACGGTATTGAGAATCAGCGACACCATGGGCGCGCCGACGTACGGCTTGTGCGCCACGGGCGAACGGAACACCGCCTGCGGGTGCAGCAGTTCGGGCAAGGGGCTCAGGTCGTTGTTTTGCATCAGGCCATGCCACTGCGCAAGGGTGGCGGCAGCAGCCGGTTGCAGTTGAGGGTTATGGGACATAACGGGCTTCTCCTTAATTGTTGTAAGCCACATACAAAACGCCCCGCACACAGGTCTGTTCCTGCTTCAATTCGCGAACCGCGAATGAAGCAGGAACAGACCCCTGGGGCGTTGGCTGTTTAGAGTACGGCGGCGAGGCGCGAGCCCTGGTTGATCGCGCGCTTGGCGTCCAGCTCGCTGGCCACATCAGCACCGCCAATCAGGTGCACGTTCTGCCCGGCGCTTTCCAGGCCTTCCTGCAGCTCGCGCAGCGGGTCTTGCCCAGCGCAGACAATCACCGTATCCACTGGCAATACCTGCGGCTCGCCACCGGCGATGCTGATATGCAGGCCGGCGTCGTCGACCTTGAGGTACTCGACCGAGTTGAGCATCTGTACATTCTTGTTCTTCAAGCCGGTGCGGTGAATCCAGCCGGTGGTCTTGCCCAAACCGTCGCCCACCTTGGACTTCTTGCGCTGCAGCAGGAACACCTGACGCGCCGGGGCGTGGGGTTCGGCCTTGATCCCGGCAACACCGCCGCGGGCCTCCAGAGCCGCGTCGATGCCCCACTCCTTCCAGAACTCCTCGCGATTGAGGCTGGTCGACTCGCCCTGATGGGTGATGAACTCGGACACGTCAAAACCAATGCCGCCGGCCCCGATCACCGCAACCTGCTGGCCGACCGGCTTGCGCTTGAGGATGGCGTCCAGGTAGCTGATCACCTTGGCATGTTCGATACCTGGAATAGCCGGGGTACGCGGCGCGATACCGGTGGCCAGGATGATTTCGTCATAGCCACCCTGCGCCAGCTCGGCGGCCGAAACGCGGGTATTGAGGCGCAGATCGACGTTGGTGGTTTCCAGCTTGCGCTTGAAATAACGCAGGGTTTCGAAGAACTCCTCCTTGCCTGGCACGCGCTTGGCCACGTTGAATTGGCCGCCGATTTCGCTGGCGGAATCGAACAGGGTCACGCTATGACCACGCTCGGCGGCCACGGTGGCGGCGGACAGCCCGGCGGGGCCGGCACCGACCACGGCAATCTTCTTCACCGCAGTGGTTGGAATGTAGTTCAGCTCGGTTTCGTGACAGGCACGCGGGTTGACCAGGCAACTGGTCAGCTTGCCGCCAAAGGTGTGGTCCAGGCAGGCCTGGTTGCAGCCAATGCAGGTATTGATTTCGTCGCTGCGGCCTTCTGCAGCCTTGTTGACGAAATCCGGGTCGGCGAGGAAGGGACGCGCCATCGACACCATGTCGGCGTCGCCCTCGGCCAGCACTTGTTCGGCGATTTCCGGGGTGTTGATGCGGTTGGTGGTGATCAGCGGAATGCTCACTTCACCACGCAGCTTGGCGGTGACCTTGGTAAAGGCCGCACGCGGCACCTTGGTGGCGATGGTCGGGATTCGCGCTTCGTGCCAGCCGATACCGGTGTTGATCAGGGTCGCACCGGCTTTCTCGATGGCCTTGGCCAGCAGGACGATTTCGTCCCAGGTGCTGCCACCCTCCACCAGGTCGAGCATGGACAGACGGTAGATGATAATAAAGTTCGGCCCCACAGCCTCCCTGACGCGGCGAACGATTTCCACCGGCAGGCGCATGCGGTTTTCGTAGCTGCCGCCCCAGCGGTCGGTGCGATGGTTGGTGTGGGCGACCAGAAACTGGTTAATGAAGTAGCCTTCCGAACCCATGATCTCGACGCCGTCGTACTCGGCCTGCTGGGCCAGCACGGAGCAGTTGATAAAGTCCTGGATCTGCTTCTCGATGCCCTCCTCGTCCAGCTCGCGCGGCTTGAACGGGTTGATCGGAGCCTGGATGGCGCTAGGGGCCACCGACTTGGGGCTATAGGCATAGCGCCCGGCGTGGAGGATCTGCATGCAGATCTTGCCGTCGGCCTCATGCACCGCACGGGTGACGACCTTGTGCTTTTCGGCCTCTTCGGCGGTGGTCAGTTTGGCCGCCCCGGAATACACCCCACCTTCCTCATTCGGGCCAATACCGCCGGTCACCATCAGGCCGACACCGCCACGGGCACGCTCGGCGAAATAGGCGGCCATGCGCTCGAAGCCGCCCGGTTTCTCTTCCAGACCGGTGTGCATGGAGCCCATCAGCGCACGGTTCTTCAGGGTGGTAAAACCCAGGTCCAGCGGGGCAAGCAGGTGCGGGTAAGGAACGGCGGTCATGGGAGTCTCCACATCAGACATAGCTATTTCACGGAAATGCCGCGGCTTCGGTCGAGCCACAGTCGATATGGGATAGACGATAAAGAGCCAACCCGCACGGCTCAATGACCCAAAGTGACAACTTATTGATCAAAACGTGCAGCACTGCTTGGCAAGCACAGCGGCGCACCCTACCCTGAGCCTTCACTATTTCAGCAGCGCCCGAGCCATGCCTGAACGCATCAGCCAGTCCTTCCTTAGGGAATACCGATGAAACGCTCAAGAGTCCGCCTGGGCGACCTGGCGGTGGGGTTTGTCGACAGCCTGGCAGCCGCCATGCGCAGCCTGGGGCAAGACCCGCGGCCCCTGCTGCTCAGCTATGGCCTCGACCCCGCGCGCCTGGCCGAACCCCGCGCGCGGCTATCGATTCCACGCTATATGCGCCTGGGCCATAGCGCCATTCAGCAAACCGCAGAGCCCGGCATCGGCCTGTTGATGGGCCGCTGCAGCCGCCTCAGCCAGGTCGGCCTGGCCGGCGTGACCGCAGCCCAGGCCCCCACCGTGCGCGAAGCCGCGCGCACTCTGATCCGCTTCGAGCCGCTGTATGCGGCCAACTACCGTGGCCAATCCAGCCTGCACGAGGACGCCCAGGGTGCCTGGCTGCGCTTCTATTCGATCAGCCCCTACAACGACTACAACCGCTTCGTGATCGACTCAGTGCTGGCCAGCTGGGCCCAGCAACTGAGCAAGCTGGCGCAGCAACCACTGCCCGTGGAAAAGGTGCAGATCGAATTCCCCGCCCCCGGCTATGCCGCGCAATACTCCGAACTGTTTGCCTGCCCGGTGGAGTTCGCCTGCGCCCATAACCAGCTGCGCCTGAACCAGCACAGCCTGAATATGCGCAATCCGGAACACTGCCCGAGCACCTGGAAACACCTGCTGGAAATCTGTGAGGGGGAACTGGAACAACTGACCCGTACCCGCAGCCTGCGCGAGCGCATCACCCAGTTGCTTGGCCCCCTGCTGCATGGCCGCGAACCGGACCTGAGCGAGGTGGCCGCGCGCCTGCAACTGCCGAGCTGGACATTGCGGCGCAAGCTGGCCGAAGAAGGCACGCAGTTTCGCACCATCCTCAACGACACCCGCCGCGACCTGGCCATGGCCTATATCCGCGACACCGAACTGGCGTTCGGCGAGATCGCCTACCTGCTCGGCTTTGCCTCAGCCGAAGCCTTCCAGCGCGCCTTTAAGCGCTGGAACCAGCAAACCCCGGGGGAATACCGCCGCGAGCAGCGGCGGGCGCTATAACAACTCTAAAACGGATCAGAGCTCGGTAGCGTCTTCGTCGCGCTCCGGCACATCCTGCTCGGTGGCGCGAGCTTCCAGCAGCTCTTCTTGATAATCGTCCATTGCCTGTTCCTCCCACTCGATATGTCAGCAACCGCTCATTGCGTAAACAAAGAGCATGCCAATAAAGCTAGAGGAAGCTGATGAACGCAAGATGACAGGTTGTCGCGCAACCAGGTTCAGGCCAATCGCCAGAAATCAAAGACAATAAAAAACCCGCTGATATCGCTATCAGCGGGCTTCATATATGGCGCAGCGGACGGGACTCGAACCCGCGACCCCCGGCGTGACAGGCCGGTATTCTAACCGACTGAACTACCGCTGCGTGTCGGTGGACTTGCGTCCATGGAACTCTTGCTTCATCTGATGAGGCCGCCGGTGAGGGCTTTTTCATCTCAGCCTGAGCGAACTCAAGCTGGAAAATATGGCGCAGCGGACGGGACTCGAACCCGCGACCCCCGGCGTGACAGGCCGGTATTCTAACCGACTGAACTACCGCTGCGCGTCGGTGGACTTTCGTCCGGTTTCACAAGAGTGGTGGGTGATGACGGGATCGAACCGCCGACCCGCTGCTTGTAAGGCAGCTGCTCTCCCAGCTGAGCTAATCACCCGCTGCTTGCGAGGCGCGAAATTTACGCAAGGGCCGATGCTAAGTCAATACCCTGCTTCAAGTTTTTCTAAAAAGATGGAAAACCCAGTGCCCCCATGCGGTGCCCATTTACCGCGTCGCGCACCGCCATGCAGCCTGGCGCGGCGCTTATGGCGCGACCCGCAGGCTCAAACGTGCAGCTACCTTGCTGTCCTCGGCACGGTCCAGCCCCGCCTCGACAATCTGCACCCCCTGGGCCTCCAGCGCGGCGAACCAGCGCAGCAACTGGGCAAAAGATGCCGGCTGCACACTGACCTGCAAGGCACCGCCACTGTCGCTGTCCAGCCGTTCGATGCTCAGGCCCTGCGCCCCGGCACTGGCCGTCACCAGACCCTGCAGGCGCGCCGGTTCGACGCTCACCTGGGGCCGGCTCGCCAGGCTGCGCGCCAGCGGAGCCCGGCTCTGCAGGTAGGCATGCAATTCGCGCTGGGTTTCGAAGGCGCTACGCGCACTCGCCAGACGCTGCTGGGCGGGCTGCCAGAGCGCCAGGTAGAGCAGCACCAGCAGGACAAACAGCGCCAGGCAGGTCAACGACAGTCGATCGCGAGGGGCCAGGGCGCGCCAGCGCTGGACCAACACCGAGCGTTCCAGCTGGGCAGCAAAACCTTTATCGAGCTCGAGCATACTCATCCTCCGATCACCACGCGGGCACTGACACCATCGGTTTCCCGGCTGGCCGAGCCCAGTTGCACGGCCAGCCCGCTTTCCTGCAGGCGCTCACGCAGCCGTTCCAGCTCGGCAAAGCCTGCGGCCTGCACCTGCATGGCCAGGTCGCCGCGGTTTTCGCTAAAGTCCACCTGCCTGATTTGCACCTGCCCGCCCTCGGCCACCACGGCCTGGCTGACCTGCGCCAACAAACTCAGCAAACGCGCCTGGCCCGGCCCACTGCCCGCCCCCAGATGCTGATCGAACTGCGCCCGCAAGTTGACCAGTTTGCTGTCCTGGGGAAACAGCTCCTGATACAGCGCGGCGCTGGCCGCAGCGTAGTTATCGGCCTGGCGCTGCAAATGCCAGCCCTGGGCCAGGTCGAAGCCCCATTGCAGCACCAGCCAGATGCCGAGCACGCCCAGCAGCGGTTTCCAGCGCTGCCACTGGCCGCCACTCGACTGCGCGGCAAAGGCCTCCTGCGCCAGGTTGGTGCCCGTTGTCTGCTGCGCCAACCAGAGCAGCGGTGCGTCGATCTGCACACGCTCATCCACCGGCTGCGGGGCCTCCTGGCCGGGGCAACACCAGGCCTGCTGCGGGTGCGCGCAAAGCGCCGCCAAGGCCGGCCAGTCGGCAGCCGTCAGGGCCAGGCGGGCAACCCCTTCGCCCCCCAGCAACCAGCGGCCATGCAGCTCCAGCAACTGGCTGCCGGTTGCCGGCAGCAAATCGGCATCGACGACGATGCGCTGCGGTGGCGTGTCGCATAGCGCCAACCAGGCGGCCAGCCAGCTGCGGCGTACGGCAATCACCCGATAGCGACCATCGGCCAGGGCCTCCCCCAGCGCCAGATGCATCAACTCGACATCCTCGGCCAGCAACTCCTCCACGGCGAAGGGCAGCGCCTGACGCAGCCAGCGCGTTTTGCGGGTCGGCAGATTGACCGCGCAGGCGGTCACCGCCTCGACCGGCAGCACCAGGGTCCAGTTGCCTGACAGCTGCGCCTGCACCTCAGCGAACGGCAGGCACTCGCTGTGCCCCTCCGCGACCCGCTGTACTGGCAGATCCGGGCGGGCACCGGCGCAGGCCGCGGGCGGTAGAAATATATGCAACTGACTCATGGCTCGACTTCCTCGACGGGCGCAGCCGGCATGCCGCTGAGCCCCAGATCACGGGCTAATACATATATCCGGCCATCGCTGGCACGGTGCAAGGTGCTGCGCAGAACCTGTCGGCGATCGCCGATGCGGACTTCGCTGACCACCTGAAAATACTGGCTACCGACACCCAGGGCCTGGCTCTGCGGCTGCAGGCCAACAAGCCGCCCGGTAAAGCTCGCCGGCTTGTCGTAGCCCTCGCTGCCGCGTGCGGCGACCAGCCCCAGGGCGGCGCTCAGCGACAAGCCATCAGCCACGCTGGCCAACACCCGGGCGCTGGCGGTATTGACGTTCAGGGTCACCCCCGCCGGCAAGGCAGTGACATAGGGCGACACGCGCTGGTAGTCGACCTCGTTCATTTCCAGCAGCAGACGCAGCTCCGATACATCCGCCAGCGCCCGATTACCGGCGCGATAGGGCGGCTGTTGCAGCAGGTACTGATTGTCCTCGGCCCCGTAAGCCCCGCTGGCCTGGTCGTCGGCATCCAGCCAGTCGAGCAGGCGTTCGGCATAGGGCGCCTCGATCTGCAACCCCAGCAGCAACCGGCGGAACTGGGCCATGGCGGCGTCGTTGGGCTGTCCCTCGCGCACCAGGCTGTTGAGGTTGAAGCGCGCACTCAGATCACTGATCTGCACCCGCAATTCGCCGCCCTCATCCAGGGCAAAGGGAGCCAGGGGCTTGGCCCATGGCTCGTTCAGGTGATCGACCGGCACACGCGGGTCGCCCTGACGCAGATCGCGCAGCAGCACCGCCTTGGCCAGGGTCTCGCCGCCCAGGGCGTAGTGCCAGGCCTGGCGCACATGCAGCTGGTTGGTGCTGCTGCGAATCGACAGCTGCTGACGGGCGATGATCCCGGCACTGACCACCGTAACCACCGCCACCACCAGCAATACGGTGATCAGGGCCATACCGCGCTGGTGCCTCATGATTGTGGTGCCCCCTGCTCGTCGCCCGCCTCGTCCTGCGGAGTTTCGGGGTCCTCCCCGGGGATCTGGCCCAGGCGTTCGGGCAGCCTATCGGGCAAACGCAGCAGGCGGCGCAGCTGGCCATAGCGGCGATGTTCCAGCAGCAACTCAAGGGCCTGGGGCAGCATGGCCAGGCGATCCTCCCCCGGCCCCGACTCGGGCGGCCAGCTGTCATGCCATACGCCCTTGGCATCCTGATAACGCAGCTGCAGGTCCGTTACCCCATCCAGGGCCTGCTGCACCTGCGGCTGGCTGTCCTGGGCCTGATCGAGCACCGTCCAGTACAGGCGCTGCCATTGCTCGCCACTGCGCTGCCAGCGCACCCGCTGCAGCGAGGCCCGTGGCTGCGCCAGGGGATTGCGCCAACCACTGCGGCTGAGTTCGAGCGCGCCCTCATCGCCCGCCTCGGCGAGCAGCGCCGCCCGCGGGTCGCCGAAGGGGTCGCGCACCGGCCTGGCCTGCACCTGCAACACATCCCGTTCGAATGCCGCCATGGCCCGCACCAGCTCGCGCAGCTGCGCCTCGTGGCTACGGGTGACCTTGTCGGTTTGCAATACGCTGTCGAGCATGCGGTAGGTGCCCAGGCCCAGCAGCGCGAAAATCGCGATGGCGATCAGCAATTCGAGCAGAGTAAAGCCCCGCGCCGCCTTCATCGCCCGTCCCCGAGGAAACCTTCGAGGCTGATCAAGGCGCGCTCGCGCACCTCGCCGATATTGCCCTGCTCGGCACGCTCCGCCACCCACAGGGTGACGCGGCGCAGCGCCGGCTCGCTGGTCGCCCGGATTTCGCTCTGCCACTGCCAGCGCCGCCCGGCGAACATCAGCTCACCCTGGGCGCGGCCATCGGCCACCGGGGTTTGCGCCAGCTGCAGCTCGGTCAGTTGGTTGTCGGCGATCCACATCGCCAGGGTCTTGTCTTCCAGACGCGAAGCGGTTTGCAGACTACGCGCGGTGGCGGTCAGCACGCTGGCCGCGACCATGGCGAAGATGGCCAGCGCCACCAGCACCTCAAGCAGGGTAAAACCGGCCATGCGCTTCATCCGGCGCGTCCTGGTGGCGATTCGACTTCCACCCTGGGCAGGCGAAAACCGTCGCTGCTCAACACCAGGCGCAGGCCATCGGCACGCCGCTCCGCCAGACGCAGGCGAAAGGGGCTCATTTCGCCGCTGGAGAGCAACAGCAACTGCGGCAGCAGCACCTTACCCTTGCTGCCCTCGGCCTTGTCCTCGGGCAGCGGCAGGGCCAGGGCTGCCCCCTCCAGCTCGACACTCAGCTCGGCCCAGGTGGGCAATCGATGGGGTTTGCCGGGCAGCGCCTGCCAGCTCAGGGTCAGCGAGTCGTAGCGCAGCACCTGGTAGCTGTCAGGGCTGAGCAACAGGCCATATTCACGGTTATCCAGCACCGCCTCCTCGGCCAGCACGCCAATCAGGCCGGCCAGGCGTTCAGCCTCGCTATGCAGCTCCCGCCCCGGACCGACGATGCCCAGGCTGAGCACCGTCAGGCCGATCAAACTGCCGAGAATCACCAGCACCACCAGCAACTCGATCAGGGTAAAGGCCCGCGACCCGGTTGCGGCTGGAGCCCGCATGGCGGCACGGCGCACTCAGCAGCGCCCCATCAGAGGTCCCAGTTACCGATATCGGCATCATTCTCGCTGCCGCCTTCCTTGCCGTCGGCACCCAGCGAATAGAGGTCGAACGCGCCCTTGGTGCCCGGCGCCAGGTATTGATAGCCATTGCCCCAGGGATCCATCGGCGCGCGTTTGAGGTAGCCATCGCGGTTCCAGTTCTTCGGCTGCGGGTTGCCCGAAGGTTTTTTCACCAGGGCTTCCAGACCCTGCTGGGTGCTCGGGTAGCTGTGATTGTCCAGTTTGTACATATCCAGGGCGGCAGCAATCGACTTGATATCACCCTTGGCCACGGTGACCTTGGCCTGATCCGGCCGGCTCATCACCTGCGGCACCACCAGGGCGGCAAGAATGCCCAGGATCACCACCACCACCATGATTTCGATCAGCGTAAAACCCTTTTGCCCCTTGTTCACGTGCTTACCCCACCAATTGATTGAGCGACAGAATCGGCAGCAGGATCGCCAGAACGATGACCAGCACCACTGCTCCCATAAAAACCAGCATAAAAGGTTCGAACAACCCGACCAGCAGCGCCACCTGGGCCCCCAGGTCGTTTTCCTGATTGCGCGCGGTGCGCGCCAGCATCTGATCCAGTTCGCCGGAGCGTTCGCCGCTGGCGATCATATGCAACATCATCGGCGGAAACTGACCACTGGCCTCCAACGCGCGGGTCAGGCTGCCACCTTCGCGGACCTTTTGCGCGGCGATTACCACATCGGCGCGAATCACCCGGTTGGCGATCACCTGTGCGCCGATACCCAGGGCCTCGACCAGGGGCACGCCGCTGCGGGTCAGGATCGCCAGGGTCGAGGCAAAGCGCGCGCAATCGGTGGCCCGAATCAGTCGTCCGACCAGCGGCAGGCGCAACAGCAGGCCATGCCAGCGCGCCTTTAGCGCATCGTCACGCAATGCCCAGCGCAGGGCGAACACCGCCGCCACGGCCAGAATCACCGCCAGCCAGCCCCAGCTCTTGACCCAATCACTCAAAGCAATCAGGCCGCGGGTCAGGGCCGGCAAGGTCTGCCCGGAGTCGACGAACACCCGCACCACATCCGGTACCACATAGCCGAGCAGAAAGCCGACGATCAGCAGCGAGGCGCACATCAGAATCAGCGGGTAGAGCAGCGCCAGCTGGATTTTCTGCCGCGACTGCTGGCGTTGCTCGGTGTAATCGGCCAGTTGCTCCAGCACGGGCCCCAGATGCCCGGCGTGCTCGCCCGCCGCCACCGTGGCGCGGTACAGCTCGGGAAAGGCCGAGGGGAATTCCTTCAGGCTGCTGGCCAGGTCATGGCCCTCCAGCACCCGCGCGCGCACAGCCAGGAGCATGCTCTGGACCCGCGGCGAACGGGCCTGGGCCGCCGCCGCGCGCAGAGCCTCCTCAATCGGCAAGGCCGCCTGGATCAGCGTCGCCAGCTGGCGCGTCAGCAACGCCAGATCGCTGGCCGACAGGCCGCGACTAAAGCTGAAATGGCTACCGCCGCTGGCGTGCTCGCGGGTCCGGGTCGGTTTGACGTCCAGCGGGGCGAGCTGGCGGTCGCGCAGCACCTGGCGCACCTGGCGGGCGCTGTCGGCCTCCAGCACGCCTTTCTGCTGGCGGCCCTTGCTGTCGAGGGCGAGGTATTCGAAAGCGGCCATGCTCTTATTCCTCGCGGGTCACGCGCAGCACTTCCTCAAGGGTGGTCACCCCGGCCAGTACGTTACGCATGCCGTCGGCCCGGATACTCGAACCCAGGGTGCGGGCGTGACGAACCATGTCCTGTTCGGAGGCGGCATTGTGGATCAGGGTGCGCAGCTGATCGTCGAACACCACCAGCTCATAGATGCCGGTACGTCCGCGATAACCCTGCTGATGGCATTCGGCGCAACCGCGGGCGTGATACAGGCTCGGCGGCGATGCAGCACTTACCCCCAGCAGCGTGCATTCCGCCGCATCGGCCTGGTAGGCCTCCTTGCAGTGCGGGCAGAGCACCCGCACCAGGCGCTGGGCCAGCACCCCGAGCAAGGACGAGGACAACAGAAAGGGTTCGACGCCCATATCCACCAGGCGCGTAATGGCCCCGATGGCGCTATTGGTGTGCAAGGTCGAGAGCACCAGGTGACCGGTCAGGGAGGCCTGCACGGCGATCTCGGCGGTTTCCTTGTCGCGGATCTCGCCGACCATCACCACGTCCGGGTCCTGACGCAGGATGGCACGCAGGCCGCGGGCGAAGGTCATGTCGACCTTGGAGTTGACCTGGGTCTGGCCGATACCTTCGAGGTGGTATTCGATCGGGTCCTCGACGGTGAGGATATTGCGGCTGCGGTCATTCAGGCTGACCAGGCTGGCGTACAGCGTGGTGGTCTTGCCCGAGCCAGTGGGGCCGGTCACCAGCAAAATGCCGTGGGGCTTGCGTACCGTGGCTTCCATCAGGTCGCGGTCGCGGGCGCTCATGCCCAGGTGCTGCAGGTTGAGACGGCCGGCCTGCTTGTCGAGCAGACGCAGCACCACCCGCTCGCCATTGGCCGAAGGCAGGGTCGACACCCGCACATCCACCTCACGACCGCCGACTTTCAGGGAAATCCGCCCGTCCTGGGGAATACGCTTCTCGGCGATATCCAGACGCGCCATGACCTTGATCCTTGAGACCAGCAAGGCGGCCAGCTCGCGCTTGGGTTCGAGCACCTCACGCAGGATGCCATCGACCCGGAAGCGTACGACCAAACGTTTCTCGAAGGTTTCCAGGTGGATATCCGAGGCATTTTCCTTGATCGCCTCGCCGAGGATGGCGTTGATCAGGCGAATGATCGGCGCGTCGTCTTCCTGCTCCAGCAGGTCCTCGGTTTCCGGCACCTGCTCGGCCAGGGCCGCCAGATCCAGGCTGCCGCCGATGTCCTCGGCCAGCTGCATGGACGCCGAATCATGTTGGTAAGCCTGGCCCAGGGCCTGCTCGAAGGCCTCTTGGGTCAGGCCACGCAGCGCCAGTTGCGCGCCGATCATCCGCTGGGCTTCGGCCAGGGCCACCAGTTCGACCCCCGGACGATAAGCCAGACAGGGACCATCACGCTCGCTCAGCAAAACCACGCCGTGGCGCCTGGCAAAGCTGAACGGTAAACGCCGTAGTGGCACTTCGGTGAGCAGCGCATTCATGGGGTAACGGACCTTGACCACGGTAACCAGGCGTCTGTCGCAAAAGCAGCAACCGAACGCTCAACACCTAGGGTTCCACGAGTTAATTGTTGTAAGTTGCCTGCAATAGAACGCAAACAAAGGCGCGCTATCTTTAGCACATTGAGCCGACCGACACACGCCCCCGACGGGGGGCTGTCAAATCAACGGCAACTGTCTATGATCAGCGCGCGATCCAGGCCACAGAATAATAAAACGCGGAGTGACGCTTTTGCCCGTTTCGGCAACCCAACACTGGCTTCAGCGGCATGCCACCACCCTGGCAGCCATCGCTGTAGTTCTCGCCATGAGCATCAGCCTGGCTTGGCAAAGCGCCGAGTGGCTGCGCCTGTTGCGTACCCCACCGGCTACCAGCGAGCTCAACCCCAGTGCCCCTAGCGCCCCGGCAAGCCATCCGCAGCTCGGCCAGCTGTTCGGCCACAGCCAGCCCGACAACGCCGACGCCCCGGCCACCAACCTGCGCCTGACCCTGCTGGGCAGCTTCGTGCACGCCGACCCCAAACGCTCCAGCGCGATTATTCGCAGCGAAGGCAGCCCGGCTCAGCGCTACAGCGTGGACAGCGAGATTAGCAGCGGCGTGCGCCTGCATGCGGTGAGCGCCGATCGGGTCGAGCTGCTGCGCAATGGCCGCCGCGAGAGCCTGAGTTTCCCGCTCAGCCAACCCCAGGACAGCGCCAACACCTATAACAGCAACAGCGCCGAGGACCCACTCGAGCAGCTCAGCGAAATGGAAAACGACAACCTGGTGCAACTGCGCGAACGCATGGATGCCCTGCGCCAGCAGATGGAAGCCTCCGGCACCTTGCCAGCGGACGCTGAACCCACCGATCAGCCTACGGAAAACGACTGAACCGATGACCCCGATCCTTTCGCGCCTTACCTTCGCCCTACTCGCCGCCGGCCTGGCTTGCAGCCCGCTGCCGCTCAGCGCCGCCGTCAATGCCGTGACCCCGAGCGCCAGCCAACAGGAAGAAAGCTGGACCATCAACCTCAAGGGTGCCGATATCCGCGAGTTTATCGACCAGGTGGCGCAGATCAGCGGGCAGACCTTTGTCGTCGACCCCCGGGTCAAGGGCCAGGTCAGCGTGGTGTCGAATACCGCGCTGAATCTCAGCGAGGTCTACCAGCTGTTTCTCTCGGTGATGGCCACCCACGGTTTCAGCGTGATCACCCAGGGGGACCAGGCGCGTATCGTGCCCAATGCCGAAGCCAAGGCCGACGCCGACTCCGGCCCCGCCGCCCCAGACCGCCTGGAGACGCGCCTGATCCAGGTGCAGCATGGCTCGGCGACCGAGCTGATCCCGCTGATTCGCCCGCTGATTCCGCAATATGGCCATCTGGCCGCGGTCAGTTCGGCCAACGCCATTATCATCAGCGACCGCAGCGCCAATATCGAACGCATCGAAGACCTGCTGCGCCAGCTCGATCAGAAGGGCCAGAACGACTACAGCGTGCTCAACCTGCAACATGCCTGGGTCATGGACACCGCCGAGGTGCTGCGCAGCGCCATCGACCGCGGCCAGGCCAAGGGCACGACCGGCACCCAGGTGGTGGCCGACGGCCGCACCAACCGCCTGATCCTGCTCGGCCCACCGGCCGCGCGCGCCAAGCTGATGGCCCTGGCGCAATCGCTGGACACCCCCACCAGCCGCTCGGCCAATACCCGGGTGATTCGCCTGCGCCACAGTGATGCCAAGAGCCTGGCGGAAACCCTCGGCGAGATTTCCGAGAAGCTCAAGCCGGAGTCCGGCGGCGAAAGCACCGGCAAACCGCAGACGGTATTGATCCGCGCTGACGAGAGCCTCAACGCCCTGGTGCTGCTGGCCGAGCCCGACGTGGTGGCGACCCTGGAAGACATCGTGCGCCAGCTCGATGTGCCGCGCGCCCAGGTGATGGTCGAGGCGGCGATTGTTGAAGTCTCCGGCGATATCAGCGACGCCCTGGGCGTGCAGTGGGCCGTGGATGGCCGCGGCAGCACCGGCGGCCTAGGCGGCACCAACTTCAGCGGCACCGGCCTGTCGATCGGCAGCGTGCTACAGGCCATTCAGGATCAGGGCAATGGCACCGACAACGCCACCCTGAGCAATCTGCCGGATGGCGCGATCATCGGCCTGGGCACCGACAGCTTCGGCGTGCTGATCACCGCACTGTCGGCCAACAGCAAGAGCAACCTGCTGTCCACTCCCAGCCTGCTGACCCTGGACCACCAGAAGGCGGAAATTCTGGTCGGGCAGAACGTACCGTTTCAAACCGGCTCCTTTACCACCAGCGGTTCGGGTGCCGACAACCCCTTCACCACCATCGAACGCCAGGACATCGGCGTGACCCTCAAGGTCACCCCGCATATCAACGACGGTGCCTCGCTGCGTTTGGAAATCGAGCAGGAAATTTCCTCCATCGCTCCCACCAGCCAGGGCGTCAATGCGGTCGACCTGATCACCAACAAGCGCTCGATCAAGAGCACCATCCTCGCCGAAAACGGCCAGGTCATCGTGCTTGGCGGGCTGATTCAGGATGACGTCACCCAGGCCGACTCCAAGGTCCCGCTGCTGGGCGATATTCCCCTGCTCGGCCGGCTGTTCCGCTCGACCAAGGAAACCCGCGTCAAGCGCAATCTGATGGTGTTCCTGCGCCCGACGGTGATCCGCGATGCAGCCGGTATGGCGGCGTTGTCCGGGAAGAAATACAGCGATATCCGCGTTCTCGGCGATATCCGCGAGAACTACCGCCCCGGCATCCTGCCGCGCAACCCGGTGCAACTGTTTGACCAGGCCGAGCCAGAAGCTATCGACCTGCGCGAGTAGACTTACGGCCTTGTAGGAGCACGGGTAAAAAAATGCCTCGGTATCGACCGAGGCATTTTTGTTTACCGCAACTAACGCTTATTTGTCTTCGTTACGCTGGTGTTTGAAGAACACCCCGCCGTCACCGAACGCCGAGGCAATAAAGGCCGAAGTCAGCTCCATCTCGCCAATTTTCACCGCGCTGTTACGCCGTTGCGCGGCGTAGTTGCTACTGATGGACGGGATGATCGAGCTCTTGATCTCCATCGACGTGGCATACACGTCATAGACCTTGGTACCGGCATTCAAGGTCAGCAGATCCGTGCGGAAATCATGGGCGGTGCTGGCAAAGCGCTCGCGCAGTTCAGTGCGCGGCACAAAGTAGATCTGCGTCGGTGCCTTGGGTTTGGTCACGACAGCGCCCGTCTGGGTCACCTCGGCCATATCGTTGAGCAGCAGCAACGTAGGTTTAAGGCTTACGGCCGAGAACAGAATGGTAGAGCCCAGGGTGTCGTTGGCTTCCGGCAGCACGTACTGCGACAGCTCGTTGGCGAAGAAATTATGGTTGCTGCCCTGCCCGCTCAGGGTGTACAGCGCCGAAACGTTCTCCGACGGTTTGCCGTCGACAAAGGCCTTCCACGCCAGGCCTGGCGCAAAGCCGCGGTCGGCGGGATCACCGGTCACCGACAAACGCAGCAGACCGCTATCGGAGCCCTGGAACAGGCCGCTATAGGGGTTGTTCGGCACCGCAACGAACTTGACCTTGGCCATCACGCCATGGGGATGGATCGGCTTCTCGTAACCGGGCGGAGCCACGTCACTGCGGGTTTTCACCTTGTTCCACAGAATCGAGCCGATCAGCCCGCCGACATTCACCGGCTGCAACGCCGGCAGCTGGTCTGCCGCGTACTGGGTGCGCAGCGCGCCGTTGACCCAGAGATTTTCCTGCTTGTTGGCCCCTGGCCAGCTTTCGTAATCCTCCGGAATATTCAGGCCCCAGGGTTTGAAGGCGTTTTCCACGCCAGCCAGACTGGCTTGCAGCTGTGGGTTATGCCGACGCAGAACATCGACCATGGTGGTGTGTTCAACCCAGTCGATACCTTCCTGGGTGTACACCTCAGGGCGGTAGTCCTTGGTGTAGAAGCGGTCGGCCATCAGCCGCCGTGAGGCGTTCATGATAAAGATCTGAAACGCCGTCTCGCCAAAGGCAAAGCCTTCTGGACGCACGGTTTCCGCCAGTTGGCCGACCAGGGTGTCGATCTTCTCGATGTCGTTGTCGTACAGGCGCTTGAGCTCGGCCAGGGTGGCTGCGTCGGTGGTCAGGTCCTCGAACTCGGTGATCGGGTTGAGGCCAATCTGCCGACGGAACTCGTTGTAACGCGGGATGCCACGTTCACGGTCACGCAGCACGTCGATGGCCGCCAGATCGATATCGCCCACCAGCGGCATCGACAGGTTACGCAGGAAATTCGGGTAGTTGTTCAGCGTCAGCGAACCCGGGTTGGTGATCCCGAAGGAGTACCACAGGCGCTCCGGGCGCTCGTCATTGAGCAGGCTTTCGGCATCGCGGTCACGGGTGTTCTGCAGCGCGATGGTGCGTGAAACCTGGTTGGAGCCGATGTCATACACCTGCACGTTGTCACGCATCAGTGGGTGCATGCGATACACCGCGACAAACTCTTCGGTGAGGGTGAACGGCACGTCGTAGTTGTTCGGCGCGGTCGAGCCGACGATACCGCTGAAGGCGTGGTCGAAGGCGCTGTTGCCGACCCCGGGAGCGATATTGGGGTCGAAACCGAGGATGCGTTTGACGAAAGAATCGGACTTGGCCAGATCCTCCTGCAGCACGCGCACTTCTGCCTGGTAATCGTCACGCGGCCCGCCCTGGCCCAGCAGCCCCCACCAGTTGGCATACATGGCCCGCTCGGTGATCGGGTTGGCGATCACCGCGGGGGTCCACTCCACGGTGTGGATCTTGGCCATCAGGGCCGAGTTGATCAGCCGTGCACGGTCGTACAGCCACTGGTCGCTCTGCGCTGGGTGCTTCTGTTTGAGCGCGCTGGCGATGGCGTTGTGTTCCAGGGTAAACAGCTGATGCAGCATGCTCAGGCCCACCCACCAGTTCTCGCTGAACCCGGTGACCGGTTTGCCGCTGATCAGTTCGGTAGGCAAGGTGCCATCGGTATTGATCTTGAGCTTGCCGCCCTCAAAGGAGCGCACCTTGTCGTTGGCTTCCTTGCTGCTGCCATACAGCTGCGAGCCATCCCACCAGTGGGTGTTGTGGTTGCGGTAGGTTTGCGGCTTGCCAGCGTCACTGCTGCTGCGCGTCGGGTCCGGCTGCGTGCGCTTGACCGACATGCTGCCGCTGCCCAGCACATCACCGGGTGGCAGGGGGAACTGGATCGGGTCGGCGTCGGCATTCGGGCCGTGGTCGAACCAGTCGTGCACCATAAATTGAATCCAGGCGGCGGCGATAAAGTTCAGGCTCGCTGCCGGCTTGAACTCCTCGCGCGCCATCAGGCTGTTGCTCACATCACGCGGGTTGGGTGTGAGCAGGGTGCTGGTCTCGCCCTGGGTCACGGCCGGGTCGACGTTGCGGCCAAAGCGCCGATACACCGAGCCCTCGGCCGGGTTGCTGAGAATGTTGCAGGTGCCATCCTCGGTACGGGCCGCCAGGCTGCGCGCATCGCAAGTGATATCGGCGTTGTAGCCTGCGTAGTTTTCAACATCGAAGAGGTTGTTCTCGAACAAGGCTTGGCGTTCGACCGCCAGCACCAGTAGTCCGGAGACTACGCCCAGTGTTCCCAGCTTGGTCAAAGCTGGCCAAGTGACCCATACCGACATGGCTGTTGCTCCCGTTTTATTGTTGTAGGGACAAGGCGGCTACTGACATAGCAGCGCAGGATCAAGCCTATCGACGGGTATGGCGCAGCACCCCCTTCCAGCGGAGGGTATGTGGCCGATCAGAACGCAGAGAGCGCTAGCTGAGCGAGGCGCGCGGCCTTACGGCGAGAATCGCCTCGGTGCGACTGGAGACGTTGAGCTTGGAATAAATGTTCTTCAAATGCCATTTGGTGGTGGACAAGGCGATACCCGTCTTGTCGCTGATCTGGCTATTCGACAGGCCGCTAAGCAGGCACTCGAACACCTCCACCTCGCGCCCGGTCAGCAGGGCGCTGGCCAACGCATTGAGCGGCGGTGCCGCCTGAATGCCCTGGAAAAACTCGCCGTAGTGCTCACGGTACTTGTCCGGCACCACCAGCAGCCCAGCTTGCGCCAGGCCCAATACGCCCGCCGAAAAGCCCGGGGCTTCATCGAACACCGAGCGGTTGATATTGACGATGCCATAGGTCTCGACCAGCCCCGCCAGAGCCGCCAACTGTTGGCTCTTGCTCTGGGTGGGCACCGCCAGCACCAGGCGGTTGGCCTCGACGATCAGCAGCCTTGCGCGCATCTCGCTTTTGCGCAACGAGGCCGCCAGCACCTTGAGAATTCGCTCAGCATGAGCCTGCGCGCCGCGCGCCTGCAGCCAGTACACACAAGCCAAACCCTGGCGCTCCCAGCTTTCGTCATACGCGCGCACGCTCTCCCACTCCCCCGCCTGCAGCCGCGCCGCTAGATCGTGGCGTTGGGCCACGGCATCCATAGCGGCACTCTTACCGCTGAGTAGGGCCTGGCGCATGCTTTCCTGCGCCACCTGGCTAACAAAGCGGGCGTAGTTGCCCAGCTGCAGGATGCACGACAGCTGATCGAGCAAACGGCCGGCGCGCTCCGTCTGCTGCTGCCGATGCAGCAGCCGCGACAAGGTGATGTAGACAGTGGCAATCGCCTCGGTGGCCGAGGACGAGTTGACCATCGCCATCAGCTCGTCACACAGCTGCTGCGCTTCGACCAGCTGATTCTGCTCATACAGCACCACCACCATGGCCGTGGCGCGGTTGACCCAGGCGGGTGCCGTTTTATCGGCCCCCTCATAATCGAGGCATACCTGCTTGCGGGCATGGGTGGCGTGGCCGGCGTTGCGATGACAGAGCGCGATGATCAGGTCGGTGTAGCTTTCCAGAAAGCTGTGCCCGCACTGCGCGAGCAACTGTTTGGACTCGCTGGCAAAACGGGTAGCGTCCCGCAGGCGCGCGGCCAGCAAATGCTGATAGGCAATCACCGCCAGCGTGCAGGCCCGGATTTCCAGGGCCTGGCCTGGCCCGAGCAAATCGCGCCAGGCCGGCGGCGCAACGAAGTTCTTATCCTGCTCAAACAAGCCCAGCAACAACGCCAGAAACTGCCGCATCGCCGGTTCCAGGGTCGCGCCAGACGCGCTGTGCTCGAGGCTATCGAGCAACTCCAGATGGTAGTGCGCCTGATGGAAACGCCGTGACAGCGACAGCGCGGCAATCAGCCAGCCGAGTAGCCTGGGCTGAGCCAGCAGCAGCGCCTCTGGCAGCGGCTCGATCCAACGCAGCATGTCGCCAAACTGCCCCCTGCGTACCCAGGACGCGCAACAGTGCTCCAGCAACCCGAGGAAAATATTCTGATCGCTACAGTGCCGAGCATGCTGCAGCGCCTGCTCATACTCGCCCAGGCTCAGGTAATAGTCGGCGGCGCGACTGTGCAACTGATCCAGCCGCGCGTATTCCTCGATCAGCAGGCGGCGACAGAGAAAATCCTGCAACAGGGCATGAAAGCGGAACCAGCCCGGCTGGTTCTCCACCGGCAATAGAAACAGCTGGCGCTCAGCCAGCTCCTCAAGCAGCAAAGCCGAGCCCGTGCGCTGCATAACATAATCACAAAGCGCACCATCAAAACGCTCGAACAGGCCGCTACAGAGCAGAAACTCGCGCAGATTCGGCGGCAACTGGCGCAGCACCACATGGCCGAAATAGTCGACGATTTCCGGCTGGCTGCCGTTGAAACGCTGCAACGCCTGGGTGCCAAAGCGCGCATAGGCCAGCAAGGCAATTTTCACCCCCGCCACCCAGCCTTCGGTCATACCCAGCAGGCTGTCGACATACGCCTGGCTCAGTGTCTGCCCGCCCAAGTGGGTGTTTAGCTGCTGCACCTGCTCGGCCGACAGGCGCAGGTCGTACTGGTCGATACACAGCAGGCGGTTTTCCAGCTTCAGCTGGCTCAGGGCAAAGCCTGGGTGATTACGGCTGGCGATGATCAGACGGACATGGGCTGGCAGCTTGTCGAGCAGCGCGGCCATCACCTCAAGAATGCTGCACGACTCGATCCACTGAAAATCATCGAGCACGATAAACAGCGGGCCGTCGATACGCTCCAGGGCATCACCCAGCAGATCGCCCAAGAGCCGTGGCGACAGACTGGATGCCACCAGGGGGTTGAGCCAGGACGTATCGAAATCGCCCACCTGGGCGCGGATGCTGTCCGCCAGGCGGCGGAAAAACCACAGCGGGTCGTTGTCCCGCGCCTGTAGCGGGTAATGCACCAATGCCGCCGCACAGCGGGCACGCCAGTGCTGCAGCAAGGTGGACTTACCAGAGCCTGCGGGTGCCAACAGCAGCGTCAGGGCAAAGCGCTCACTGCGCGTCAGCAGATCCAGCAGGCTCTGACGGAGCACACCGTTGGCAGGCAGCACGCATGGTTGGGGTTGGTCCATCAGGCAGACCCTGTTCTTATTATTCTTCCTGCGGTCAGACGCCGCGCCTGGCGGTGAATGCTAGCGCCTGCGCGTCTTCAGACTTTGAAGTGCGTCATGTTTTACCCGCCGCTAGCCGAAGGTTGGCCCACAGGCATACGCGCCAACCAATGTGGCGAGGCAGGGGCGTGTTTAGGGAGAGATGAAGCGACCTGACGGGCCCGTAAAGGCCCGCCAGGCAAGGAGACCGACTTAGAGCGCCGCCAGACCGCGGGCCAGATCGGCCTTGAGATCGACCAGGTCTTCCAGGCCGACCGCGACGCGGATCAGGTTGTCGCGGATGCCGGCATTGGCGCGCTCGGCTGGAGTCAGGCGGCCGTGGGAGGTGGTCGCCGGATGGGCGATGGTGGTCTTGGTATCACCCAGGTTGGTGGTGATGGAGATCACCCGGGTGGCGTCGATAAAGCGCCAGGCCGCTTCCTTGCCGCCCTTGACCTCGAAACTGACCACCGCGCCAAAGGCGCTCTGCTGCAGTTTGGCCAATTCATGCTGCGGATGGCTGGGCAACCCGGCGTAGTAAACCTGCTCGACCCCGGGCTGCTGTTCCAGCCACTGAGCCAGTTGCAGGGCGCTGGCACAGTGAGCCTGCATGCGCACGCGCAGGGTTTCCAGGCCCTTGAGAAAGATCCAGGCATTGAACGGGCTAAGGGTCGGCCCGGCGGTGCGCAGAAAGCCCACTACCTCCTTCATCAATTCGGCGCGGCCGGCGACAACGCCGCCCATGCTGCGGCCCTGGCCGTCGATATACTTGGTCGCCGAATGCATAACGATATCGGCCCCGAGCTTGAGCGGCTGCTGCAGCGCCGGGGTACAGAAGCAGTTGTCCACCGCCAGCAGCGCACCCTTGCCATGGGCAATCTCCGCCAGGGCGGCAATATCCACCAGCTCGGCCAGGGGATTGGACGGCGACTCGACAAACAGCAGCCGGGTATTTTCCTTGAACGCCGCCGACCAGGCATTCAGGTCGGACAGCGGCACATAGTCCACCTCGACGCCGAAGCGCTTGAGGTACTTCTCGAACAGGCTGATGGTCGAACCGAATACGCTGCGCGACACCAACACATGGTCGCCGCCGCTGCACAGGCTCATGACCATGGCCAGAATCGCCGACATGCCGGACGAGGTGGCAACCGCCTGCTCGGCCCCTTCCAGGGCGGCGATGCGCTCTTCAAAGGCGCGCACCGTGGGGTTGGTGTAACGCGAATAGACATTGCCCGGCACCTCGCCAGCAAAGCGCGCGGCGGCGTCGGCGGCGGTGCGGAACACATAGCTGGAGGTGGGGTAGATCGCCTCGCTGTGTTCGCCCTCAGGCGAGCGATGCTGCCCGGCGCGCACTGCCAGGGTGTCGAAACCTACGCCGTCCAGATCGCTATCCAGACGCCCTGCTTGCCATTCTTCGCTCATACCTACCTCACACAGCCGTAGCCCGGATGCAATCCGGGTTGCTCATCCCAAAGGCTCCCGGATTGCATCCGGGCTACACGCTTGCAGCTTGCGACTTGGAGCCTGCAGCTTAGTTGTTGTACAGATCGATAATCGCGCTGACCGCCTGGGACTTGACCTTGGAGAGGTCGTTACGCGCCTGCTCGATCTTGTCCAGGTAAGCCGCGTCGACATCGCCGGTGACGTACTTGCCGTCGAACACCGCGCAATCGAAATGCTCAATCTTGATCTTCTTGCTACCACTGACCGCTTCGATCAAATCAGGCAGATCCTGGTAGATCAGCCAGTCGGCACCGATCAACTCGGCCACTTCCTCGGTGCTGCGGTTATGCGCGATCAGCTCATGGGCGCTGGGCATGTCGATGCCATACACGTTGGGATAACGCACCGCCGGCGCGGCCGAGCAGAAGTAGACGTTCTTCGCCCCGGCTTCGCGGGCCATCTGGATAATCTGCTTGCAGGTGGTGCCACGCACGATGGAATCGTCCACCAGCATCACGTTTTTGCCGCGAAATTCCAGCTCGATGGCGTTGAGTTTCTGCCGTACCGACTTCTTCCGTGCGGCCTGGCCCGGCATGATAAAGGTGCGGCCGATATAGCGATTTTTGACGAAGCCTTCGCGAAACTTCACGCCCAGGCGATTGGCCAGCTCCAGCGCCGAGGTGCGGCTGGTGTCGGGAATCGGGATAACCACATCGATATCGTGTTCGGGACGCTCACGAAGGATCTTGTCGGCCAGTTTCTCGCCCATGCGCAGACGCGCCTTGTACACCGACACGCCGTCCATGATCGAGTCGGGACGGGCCAGGTAGACGTGTTCGAAGATGCACGGCGAAAGCTTCGGGTTGCTCGCGCACTGGCGCGTGGTCAGCTTGCCGTCTTCGGTGATATACACCGCCTCGCCCGGCTCCAGGTCGCGGATCAGGGTAAAGCCGAGCACGTCCAGCGATACGCTTTCCGAGGCGATCATATATTCCACGCCTTCATCGGTGTGGCGCTGACCGAAGACGATTGGGCGAATGCCGTTGGGGTCGCGAAAGCCGACGATGCCGTACCCGGTGATCATCGCCACCACCGCATAACCGCCGATGCAGCGCTCATGCACCTGGCTGACCGCGGCGAAGATATCTTCCTCGGTCGGCTGCAGCTTGCCGCGCTGGGCCAGTTCGTGGGCGAACACGTTGAGCAGCACTTCCGAATCGGAGTTGGTGTTGACGTGGCGCAGGTCGGACTCGTAGATCTCCTTGGCCAACTGCTCGACGTTGGTCAGGTTGCCGTTGTGCGCCAGGGTGATGCCGTAGGGCGAGTTGACGTAGAACGGCTGCGCCTCCGCCGAACTGGAGCTGCCCGCAGTGGGATAGCGGACATGGCCGATGCCCATATGACCGACCAGGCGCTGCATATGCCGCTGTTGAAAGACATCGCGCACCAGGCCGTTATCCTTGCGCAGGAACAGGCGGCCATCATGGCTGGTGACAATACCGGCAGCATCCTGGCCGCGGTGCTGGAGGACGGTGAGCCCGTCGTACAGCGCCTGATTGACGTTCGATTTACCGACGATACCGACAATGCCGCACATGTGACGCAACCCCTACTCAATGAAACAGGATGATTCTGAATGCGCTTACGGCAGCCTAGGCTGCTGCAGCACCTCTTTGAACGGTAATTCAACCGGCGCAGATACGCCGCTGGCGAGCCACTGACTGGACAGGCTCAGGATAAGGTTCTTCGACCAGTCGGCCACCAGCAAAAAATGCGGCAGCAGACTCGATTCCTGCCACCAGCTGTCCTGCTGCACCGGGGCCAGACTGACCAGGCCGACCAGTACCACCACCAGCAAGCCGCCACGGGCAGCGCCAAACACCATGCCGAGAAGGCGATCGGTCCCGGACAACCCGGTCACCCGAATCAGCTCGCCGATCAGGTAATTGATCAAGGCACCGACCAACAAGGTGACCACGAACAGAATGGCGCAGGCGACGATGACCCGCGCCGAGGGTGTTTCGATAAATTCGCCAAGATGCTGCGCCAGCGCGCCACCAAACATCCAGGCCACCACGCCGGCAATAATCCAGGTCAGCAGCGACAACGCTTCTTTTACGAAGCCCCGGCTTAGGCTGATCAGGCTGGAGATGGCGACAACGGCGATAATCGCCCAATCGACCCAGGTAAATATCACGATGTGGGTTACCGACGGAAAAGGCGCTGCATTTTAGCAGAGCCCCCGAGCTGGGGTAAGCAAAGGATTGAACGCCCGCCGAAATGTCTCAACGCCGGGCGCGACTCTGCGCTCGGCCGGCCTGGCTCAGCTGGATTCGGGCTGGAAACGCACGACAAAACCGTTGAGCTTGTGCTGCCGATTGAGCTGATCACGCAGGCGATCGGCCTCGCCACGCTCGATCAGCGGCCCGACAAAGACCCGATTCATGCCGTCCACGGTACGGATATAGGCGTTATAGCCCTGGCTGCGCAGGGTTTTCTGCAAGCTCTGCGCACCATCGCGACTGGACAGGCTGGCCAGCTGCACCGACCAACTGATCGGCAGGCTATTGGCATCCAAGCGGCTGGTGGGAGCAGGAGTCGGCGCACTCGGCTTGGCCTGCGCCACAGCGGGAGCGGCTGACTCGGCAACCGGGGCTGGAGCTGGAGCTGGAGCTGGAGCTGGAGCCGGGACAGCTTCGGGGGCAGTAGCCGGCTCAGCAGCCTGAACATCGTCGCCTGCGACGAGCGGCTCATCCTCCAGCGGCTGCGGCTCGGGGACCACCACCGGCTGCATCTCGATTTGCGGCATGGTGGGCGCAGCGGGCATGGACGGCGCATCGACCACGACACGACCCAGCTCATCCTCACGCGACAACAGCATCGGCAGGAAGATAACCGCCAGCGCCAGCAACACCAGCGCCCCCACCATCCGCTGCTTCAATCCTTTATCCAGCAAAGCCATCCTGCACGCCCCCATTGGCTTGGCGGGCCAGCCAATCCAGGGCCTCGGCCACGCAGTAGAAAGATCCGAACACCAGTATTTCATCACCGGCTGCCGCCTGCTCGCACTGAGCCTGCAGCGCCGCCTGCACATCGGCATAGGCCGCTACCTGGGCACCGCTATTGTGCAACTGAGCCTGCAGCTCGGCGGCATCACGGCTGCGCGCGGTTGGCAGAGGGGCCACGGCCCATGCCTGCACCTCAACCAGCAGCGGCCTCACCACTCCAGCCAGGTCCTTGTCCGCGAGCAGACCGAATACTGCCCGACGCCCCTGCACAGGCCGATCGGCCAGATGCTGGGCCAGGTACTCGGCCGCCTGGGGATTATGCCCAACATCGAGCAGCAGTGTGAGTGACTTACCCTGCCAATTCACAACTCGGCGATCCAGTCGCCCGATTACCCGGGTGCGCAGCAGCGCTCTGCCGATCTGTTCGGCCTGCCAGGGCAGCCCCGTCAGGGCATAGGCCTGCAGGGCCAGGGCGGCGTTTTCCATGGGCAGGTCGAGCAGCGGCAAACGCTCAAGCTGCAGCACTTCGCCCTGGCTATTGAGGCCATACCAGGACCAATGCTGCGCCTCGATGCTCAGGTCATAGTCGCGGCCGCGCAGAAAGAATGGCGCATCCAGCTCGGCCACGCGATCAAGCAAAGGCAGCGGCGGCTCTAGATCACCACACAGCGCTGGCTTGCCCGCGCGGAAGATCCCGGCCTTCTCGAACGCCACCGACTCACGGGTATCGCCCAGCCAGTCGGCGTGATCAATACCAATACTGGTGACCAGAGCAATGTCGGTATCCACCAGATTGACCGCATCCAGCCGACCGCCCAGGCCGACCTCAAGCACCACCGCATCCAGGCCCGCCTCGCGGAACAGCCAGAACGCCGCCAGGGTGCCCATTTCGAAATAGGTCAGGGAAATATCGCCACGCGCCGCCTCGACCATGGCAAAGGCCTGGCAGAGCACGGCATCGCTGGCGGTGACGCCGGCGATCTGCACGCGCTCGTTGTAGCGCAACAGATGGGGCGAGCTGTACAGCCCGACACTGAGCCCCTGCTCTTGCAGCAAGGAAGCTATAAATGCACAGGTCGAACCCTTGCCGTTGGTACCGGTTACCGTGATCACCCGCGGCGCAAGCTGGGTCAGGCCCAGCCGCTGCGCCACTTCAGCGCAGCGCTCCAGGCCCATATCGATGGCGCTCGGGTGCAATTGCTCCAGGTACGCCAACCACTCGGCAAGGGAGCGCTCGGTCATGCAGTTGCCGGTAGCGCGGCAGGCGATGGCAAACGCGTCAACTGGGCCAGCAGACGCGCCAGACGCGGGCGCAGCTCGGCACGGTGGATGATCATGTCGATGGCACCGTGTTCGATCAGGAACTCGCTGCGCTGGAAACCTTCCGGCAGCTTCTCGCGCACGGTCTGCTCGATCACCCGCGGGCCGGCAAAGCCGATCAGGGCCTTGGGCTCGGCCACGATCACGTCGCCAAGCATGGCCAGACTGGCGGAAACCCCACCATATACCGGGTCGGTCAACACCGAGATAAAGGGAATCCCTTCTTCACGCAGGCGCGCCAGTACCGCGGAGGTCTTGGCCATCTGCATCAGGGAGATCAGCGCTTCCTGCATGCGCGCACCGCCTGAAGCGGAGAAGCACACCAGCGGGCAACGCTGTTCCAGGGCCGCATTGGCGGCGCGCACGAAGCGCTCGCCGACGATTGCGCCCATGGAGCCGCCCATAAAGGAGAACTCGAAGGCACAGGTCACGATCGGCATGCCTTCGAGGGTGCCGCGAATGGCAACCAGGGCATCCTTCTCGCCGGTCTGCTTCTGCGCCGCGACGATACGATCCTTGTACTTCTTGCCATCGCGGAATTTCAGGCGGTCAACCGGTTCCAGATCGGCACCCAGTTCTTCGCGCCCTTCGGCGTCGAGGAAGATATCCAGGCGCTCACGGGCCCCGATCCGCATGTGGTGATTACATTTGGGGCAGACATCCAAGGTCTTTTCCAGCTCGGGTTTGTACAGCACCGCATCGCATGACGGGCACTTGTGCCACAGGCCTTCCGGCACCGAACTCTTCTTGACCTCGGATCGCATGATCGATGGGATCAGTTTGTCTACTAACCAGTTGCTCATGCTCTTGATTCTCCAAAGCGTTAGAGCCGGACAAGCCTGCGACGCCAGGTCGCCAGACCGATCCAGGCAAATTCACGAGGGCAGTCATATCAGGGGCCGGCGTACGCGCCCAGCGGGCTATTCACGCAACAAACCCGCCACCTGCACTTCGACTGCCTGCAGTATTCATGCAACACCTGCAACAGGGTTATGGACGGCCAAGGACAGCGCGTCGTCACATCACCCGCTGGCCGTCTTGACCGCACGCATAAACGCCCGGATCTTTTCTGCATCCTTGATGCCCTTGCTGGCCTCAACGCCACCACTGACATCCACCGCGTAGGGCCGCACCTGCCTGATCGCCGCTGCCACATTCTCCGCCACCAGGCCACCGGCCAGGATAATCGGCTTACTCAGGCCCTGCGGCACCAGCGACCAGTCGAAAGCCTCGCCCGTGCCACCGGGAATGCCCGGCACATAGGTGTCGAGCAAAACCCCCGACGCCTGGCCATAGGCCGCGACCTGAGCCGCCAGATCATCACCGGGCTTGACCCGCAGCGCCTTGATATAGGGCCGCTGCAAGGCCTCGCAGAAGGCCGGGCTCTCATCCCCATGAAACTGCAACAGGTCCAGGGGTACGGCCGCGAGAATTTCGTCGAGTTCCTGCCTGCTGGCATCGACAAACAGCCCCACCGTGGTCACGAAGGGCGGCAAGGCGGCAATGATGGCCCGCGCCTGCTGCACACTGACCGCACGCGGGCTCTTGGCATAAAACACCAGACCGATGGCATCCGCGCCCGCCTCGGCGGCCGACAATGCGTCTTCTATGCGGGTAATGCCACAGATCTTGCTGCGAACGACTGACAACAGGATCACCTCAAGAAATTCGACCAGAGCCGGATGCTAACAAATAGCCTTTCAGGCGTCAGCCGCCACATCCGCCAAACCGGAGAGAAAGTGTGGCCCCAGATAACGCTTGGGCAAATCGAACTCGGCTGGATAATCGACCTGCACCAGATACAAGCCATAAGGGTGCGCCGTCACCCCGCCGGTGCGCCGCACACGGGTTTCCAGTACTTCCTGCGCCCATTCAACAGGCCGCTCCCCCGCCCCGATGGTCATCAGCACCCCGGCGATATTGCGCACCATATGGTGGAGGAAGGCATTGGCGCGGATATCCAGCACGATAAAGCGCCCGTGCTGCAGCAGCTCCAGGTGATGCACCGTCTTGATCGGCGACTTGGCCTGGCACTGGCGCGCGCGAAAGGCGCTGAAGTCGTGGGTGCCGACAAAAACCCTGGCCGCCTCACGCATGCGCTCGATATCCAGCGGCCGATGATTCCAGGTCACCTCTTCGGCCATATGCGCCGGACGGATCTGATCGTTGTAGATCACATAACGATAGCGCCGCGCCTGGGCGCAGAAGCGCGCATCGAAATGCGCCGGCATCGACTTGGCCCAGGCCACGCTGATATCGGCGGGCAGGTTCATGTTCGCCCCCATCACCCAGGCGTGCATAGAGCGCTCGACAGTGGTCGCGAAATGCACCACCTGGGCACTGGCATGCACCAGGGCATCGGTGCGCCCGGCACAGCTCAGGGTAACCGACGCGCCGCCCGCGACTTTCGACAGGGCTTTTTCCAGGGATTCCTGAATCGAAGGCACACCCGCCCGCTGGCGCTGAAAGCCACGGTAGCGCGAGCCTTTGTATTCGACCCCGAGGGCGATTTTGAAAACGCCAACGGCAGCCGAATCGGCTGCCGCTGTAGTGAGACCATCAGACATGTATCAAACCAGTTTAGCGATCAGCTCGCGGGCTTCCTGCTGCTGACCATCGTTACCTTCGGCGATGACTTCATCGAGGATGTCGCGAGCACCTTCGGTGTCGCCCATATCGATATAAGCGCGCGCCAGATCAAGCTTGGTCGCGGTTTCATCGGTACCGGAGAGGAAGTCGAAGTCGTCGTCGCCATCCATTCCTGAATCGGACAGACCGGAGCTGGCTGGCATGGTCAGATCATCCGGCTGATCCAGATCACCGGACAGCAGGTCCAGCTCCGCATTCACCTCGTCGAGCTGGGCAGCAAAGCTGTCGCTGCTCGGCTGGGCGGGCTGCTCGTCATTCAGCGCCAGATCGAAGTCGGCCGACAGATCGAAGCCGTGGTCAGCCTCCTCTGCTGCAGGCTCGGGGGCCGATGCGGGCAGTTCATTCTTGACCGGAGCAGCACTCGGCTCATCATCCAGGCTCAACAGAAACTCGTCTTCGGCGGCCGTTTCAAGCTCAAGCGGCGCGTCCAGATCCAGGCTGAAATCGGCCAGATCATCTTCCGGCTCCAGGCTTTCCCCAGCGGCCTCGTCCAGGCTCAGATCGAAGCCCAGTTCGTCGTCTTCTTTGGCTTTCGGCTCGACCGGCGCACTGAAGTCCATATCGCCATCCAGCGACAGGCTGTCCATATCGTTCGGGCCAGCCGCTTTACCGGCCTCCTGCAGATCACGCTCCAGGTCAGCTTCCAGATCGTCCAGGCTAAGGTCGAAGGCATCGTCCAGATCGCCGCCCGCAGCGGGTGCAGCCGGCTCATCCAGCGCCAGGTCATCGAAGCTGAAGTCGCTCAGGTCGTCATCTTCGGCATTGGCAGCCGCCACGAAACCGGCAGCCCCGGCAGCGGCAAGCATGGCAGGGTACTTGGCCTTGATCTGATCGACTTCGGAAGCACTGCCGCCGATTTCACGCAATTCATTGTCCTGACGGGCAAAACCATCGCGGTCGCCCAGCTCGGCATAGACTTCCATCAGCTTCAAGCGCAGGTCGCTGCGCTGCGGCTCATCATTGATGGCACCCTGCAGCAACTCCGCGGCCTGATTGAAGCGACCGTAAGCAATGTAGATATCGGCCTCGCCCAGGGCATCGCCGGTTTGCGCGGCTACACGCTCTTCAGCCGGGGCAAGATCCTGCTCGGTCGCCAGATCATCCGAGGTGTCGAAGCTATCGTCTGGCAGAGCCATATCAGCACCCAGATCAACACCCTGCCCGTCTGTGGCCAGGCTTTCCTGCAGTTCGGCTTCCTTAAGGGCATTGCGGCGCGACAGCATCATCAACGCCAGCAGCAAAACCAGCAGCGCACCGCCACCGGCGATGCCCAGCATCATCGGATTGGCCAGCAGCTCATCGAGCGGGCTGGTCTCGACCGGCGGCTCTACCACTGGCGGCGCAACGGCAACCACAGGGGCTGCCGGCTTGACCGGAGCTGGTTTGGCCGGCGCTGGCGGCTCGCTGACTTGCGGCGCGGCCGCCTCAGGCTGAGCAACAGGAGCTGGCTCTTCGCTGTAATTGAAATCCTGCTCGGGCTCGGCTACTGGTTCGACAGGGCTAGCCGGCACCACAGCCTCGGGGGTTTGCGCGAGTACAGGCTTCTCGGCACTGACCTCAGGGGCCGGCGCAGGCGCAGCGGCTTCGACCGCCGGAGCCACTGCAGGAGCTTGCCCTTGAGCGGCCAGATCGGCCTGCAACTTGGCCATTTGATCGTCTTTGAGCTGAATCAGGCGCTGCAACTTGTCGAGCTGGCTCTGCAGATCGCCCATGCGATCCTGCAGCTCGGTATTTTCCCGACGAGTGGAGTCGAGACTTTCCTGAGTCACCGCCAGCTTGTCGGCCAGGGCCTTGCTGTCGACAGTGCCGGTATCGCTACCGGCGGTGGCCTTGCCGGTATCGGCCGCGACCAGTTTCAGACTGTCGCCAGCCGCCGCTTTGGCAGGTGCATCGCCGGCCACGGTACGTTTGGTGGCATCCAGCTGACGTGCGGTACCGCCGGCCAGGCTACGGCCTTCGCGCCATGCGGCGTTCTGCTCGGCGACCTGGGCAATGGCCTCGGCCTGACCTCGGCTCTTGACCTGCTCGGCGTCCGGCAGACGCAATACCTGACCGCTTTTCATGCGATTGATATTGCCGCCGATAAAGGCATCCGGGTTCAGCGCCTGGATGGCCAGCATGGTTTGATGCACGCTACCGCCGGGTACGCGCTGGGCAATTTCCCAGAGGGTGTCATTGGCGGTGGTCTTGTATTCGTTGCCATCCAGTGCCCGTGGCGCGACAGGCGCGGCTGGGGCCACCGGCGCACCGCTGGCCTGGACCGGACGTGGCGTAGCGGCGACTTGCGGGCGCGGCGCGGGAGCCGCAACCGGCAGCCGCGGTGCAGCGGGTATCACGGCCTGCGGGCTATAAAGAGGTGGGTCGAGCAGCAGGGTGTACTCACGCAGCAAGCGACCGTTAGGCCACAGCACTTCAACCAGGAAGTTCAGGTAGGGTTCGCGCAGCGGCTTGCTCGAGGTAACGCGGATAACGCTCTTGCCGTTGGGCTTGAGTATCGGGGTGAACTTGAGATCGGTCAGAAAATACTGACGATCCACACCCGCCTTGTTGAATTCTTCGGGAGACGCGAGGCTGGGCCGCAACTCGCTGGAAGTCAGGTCACGCACTTCCAGCAGTTCGATTTCAGCCACCAACGGCTGATTCAGCGCCGACTGCAAGGTCACCTCACCCAGTCCCAGCGCATGCGCCATACCGGAGGACAGTGCCGAAGCAGCTGCGATTGCCAGCACCAGTTTGCGAACCCGAACCATAGCGTTATCCCTTGTTTTATCTTTTTTTCTCGCCAGGCGAGAGGATCTTGAAAATTGCTGCCTGCACCACCCAAAGGTGTAGCCCCATCCAGCAATTAACTCAGCCAGTATTGCCAAGCTCGAAAGATTCTTCAAATTTCCAGCTAAGTATCTTTTACAGATAGTGTTTTATCAACAACTCGGCTAATTGCACAGCATTTAGCGCAGCGCCTTTTCTTACATTATCAGACGCAATCCACAAATTGAGTTCACAGGGATCATCCAGGCCGGCGCGAACACGGCCGACATAGACCTCATCCTGCCCCACCGCGTCGCCCACCACCGTCGGATAATCGCCGGATTCTACATATTCCACAGCCGGCGCGGCCTCCAGGGCATCACGCAGAGTCTGCAGATCGAATGCCGAGGCGCACTGCAGCGATACGCTGAAACTGTCGCCAAAGAACACCGGGGCCTGTATGCACGTGGCCGACACCTGCAACTGCGGAGCCGCCAGCAGGGTTTTCAGTTCGAGGGCCATGCGTCGCTCCAGGGCACCATGGCCTTCGCCATCGCACTCATCGACCTGCCCCAACAGATTGAACGCCATCTGCCGATCAAACAGTTGCGGCTCGAAAGCACGGCCATTAAGCAGCTCGGCGGTCTGCCGCGCCAATTCGGAAACCCCTGCCCGGCCGCGGCTGGAAACCGCCAGACAGGCGGTAACTGTCAGCCGTTGCGGGCTCAGGTGCGCACCCAGCACCGCCAGCACGCTGGCCAGGGCGATGCTCGGCGCACTCGGGCTGGCCAGCAGATAGGGTGCTGCCAGCGTCGTCAGGACCTCGGCATTCACTTCGGGGATGACCCGCGGGGCTTGCTCCTGGGGCAAAGCCCCGGTCAGATCAATCACCGCACACCCCGCCGCCCGGGCCTGGGCGGCATATTCCAGGGTCACGGCCGCACCGGCGGTAAAGAACGCCAGCCGCACATTGGCAAAGTCGAAGGATTCGAGTGAGCGTACCCGCAGGTTCTTGCCCTTGAAGGACAGTGAGCCACCTGCCGAATCACCACTGGCCATCAGATGCAGGTTCGCCACCGGGAAATCGCGCTCCTCGAGCAACTGCACCAGGGTTTCCCCCACACTTCCGGTGGCACCGATCACTGCGATATCAAAACTACGGGTCATGGCAAGGCTTCTAGCGAAATAAGCCCAGCACTGTATAACCGCATCAGCCAAATGCAAAGAAGCGGGCTTGCCGGCGGTCGAACTTTCATTCGATCACCAGCAAACCCGCTTCCTTAGCGTGAAAGTCGCGCAGCGACGCCCTCCTTTTTCCTTCTCCCCCCGGGAGAAGGTGGCGCGAAGCGCCGGATGAGGGCGGCGGGTATGCCGCGAAGGCTCTCATGATTCGGGGCCTCTCGCGGCATGACCGTTAACACCACAGCAGTCTCGTCAGCAGAGACTCAGGGCATCAACGCTCCAGCAGAATCCGCAGCATGCGTCGCAGTGGTTCCGCCGCGCCCCACAACAGCTGGTCACCGACGGTGAACGCGCCGAGGTACTGCGAACCCATATTGAGCTTGCGCAGACGACCGACCGGCACGCTCAGGGTACCGGTTACTGCGGTCGGACCCAGCTCGCGGATGCTCGCCTCACGCTGGTTCGGCACCAGCTTGACCCAGGGGTTGTGCTGGCTGATCAGGCCCTCGATATCGGCCATGGGCACGTCTTTGTTCAGCTTGATGGTCAGTGCCTGACTATGGCAACGCATGGCACCGATGCGCACGCATAGGCCATCGACCGGAATCGGGTTCTTGAATCGACCGAGGATCTTGTTGGTTTCCGCCTGACCCTTCCATTCTTCACGGCTCTGCCCGTTAGGCAGTTCCTTGTCGATATAAGGGATCAGGCTGCCAGCCAGGGGCACGCCAAAGTTGTCCACCGGGAACGACTCGCCGCGCATGGCTTCGGCCACCTTGCGGTCGATATCCAGAATGGCGCTGGCCGGATCGGCCAACTCATCGGCCACCGAGGCGTTGATCGCGCCCATCTGCTTGATCAGCTCGCGCATATTCTGCGCGCCGGCACCGCTTGCCGCCTGATAGGTCATGGCACTCATCCACTCGACGAGGCCGGCTTCGTAGAGGCCGCCCAACGCCATCAGCATCAGGCTGACGGTGCAGTTGCCGCCGATATAGTTCTTGGTGCCGGCATCCAGCTGCTGGTCGATCACCTTGCGGTTGACCGGATCGAGCACGATCACCGCGTCATCGGCCATGCGCAGGGACGAGGCGGCATCGATCCAGTAGCCCTGCCAGCCAGCTTCGCGCAGCTTGGGGAAGACTTCGCTGGTGTAGTCACCGCCCTGACAGGTGAGGATCACGTCGAGGCTTTTCAGCTCATCGATGCTGTAGGCGTCCTTCAGCGGGGCAATCTCCTTGCCAATCGCCGGACCCTGACCGCCGACATTGGAAGTGGTGAAGAACACCGGTTCGATCAAGTCGAAATCCTGTTCTTCCAGCATGCGCTGCATCAGCACGGAACCCACCATGCCACGCCAACCGATCAGACCTACACGTTTCATAGCCACTGCACCTTTATAAACAAGCAGACCGCCGGAGTTAGCGCCGACGGGCAGAGAAGATTACAGACTGCGCAGCGCGGAAACCACCGCATCGCCCATTGCCGCCGTACCGACCTTGGTCGTACCGGCAGAGAGAATATCGCCAGTGCGCAGGCCCTGATCCAGCACCAGGCTGACCGCCTGCTCGATGGCATCAGCCGCCGCGGCCTGATTGAAGCTGTAACGCAGCATCATCGACACCGACAGAATGGTCGCCAACGGGTTGGCGATGCCCTGCCCGGCGATATCCGGCGCGCTGCCGTGACACGGCTCATACATACCCTTGTTGTTGGCATCCAGGGACGCCGACGGCAGCATGCCGATGGAGCCGGTAAGCATGGAGGCCTCGTCCGAGAGGATGTCGCCGAACATATTGTCGGTGACCATCACGTCGAACTGCTTGGGCGCGCGCACCAGTTGCATGGCGGCGTTATCCACATACATATGGCTGAGTTCGACGTCCGGGTAATCCTTAGCCACTTCCTCGACCACAGCACGCCACAGTTGGCTGGAGGCCAATACGTTGGCCTTGTCCACCGAGCAGAGCTTTTTACCGCGGACACGGGCCATGTCGAAACCGACGCGGGCGATACGGCGCACTTCGCTTTCGCTGTATGGCAGGGTGTCGTAGGCCATGCGCTCGCCGTTTTCCAGCACCTTGCTCTCGCGCGGCTGGCCGAAGTAGATGCCACCGGTCAGCTCACGCACGATCAGGATATCCAGCCCCGCCACCACTTCCGGCTTCAGCGAGGAAGCATCAGCCAGCTGCGGGTAGAGAATGGCCGGGCGCAGGTTGGCGAACAGCCCCAGCTGCGAACGAATTTTCAGCAGGCCGCGCTCGGGGCGGATGGCCGGGTCGATCTTGTCCCATTTCGGCCCGCCAACGGCACCGAGCAGAATGGCGTCGGCGGCGCGGGCGCGCTCCAGGGTTTCGTCAGCCAGCGGCACACCGTACTTGTCGACGGCTGCGCCGCCCAGTTCGTCGAAGCTCAGTTCGAAACCCAGGCTGTACTTGTCGTTGACCAGCTCCAGCACCTTGACCGCTTCGGCCATGATTTCCGGGCCGATACCGTCGCCAGGGAGAATCAGAATCTGTTTGCTCATCTTGCCCTCAATACGCCGTAGGGTGCGCCGTGCGCACCATTTATTCGTTGAACCGATGCGCGCGGCCTAGACGACCTCGCCCACCCTCGCTTATTTGATTGCGCCGAACAACCAGGGGCTGCGCTGCTGGTAACCGACCTCAAAGGCCTTGATCGCATCGCTGTCCTGCAGGGTCAGGCCGATATCGTCCAGGCCATTGAGCAGGCAATGCTTGCGGAAGGCATCGACCTCGAAGCTGTACTGCACGCCATCGGCGCGGGTCACGGTTTGCGCAGCCAGGTCGACGGTCAGTTGGTAGCCAACCGAGGCTTCGGCCTGTTGGAACAGCGCATCAACCTCATCCTCCTTGAGGATGATCGGCAGCAGGCCGTTCTTGAAGCTGTTGTTGAAGAAGATATCGGCAAAGCTCGGCGCGATAATCGTGCGGAAGCCGTATTCCTCAAGCGCCCAAGGCGCATGTTCACGGGATGAGCCGCAACCGAAGTTCTCCCGCGCCAGCAGCACGCTGGCACCCTGGTAACGCGGGAAGTTCAGCACGAACTCCTGATTGACCGGGCGCTGAGAGTTGTCCTGATTGGGCTGACCGATATCGTGGTAGCGCCATTCATCGAACAGGTTCGGGCCAAAGCCTGAGCGCTTGATCGATTTCAAGAACTGCTTGGGGATGATCTGGTCGGTGTCGACGTTGGCGCGATCCAATGGAGCGACCAGGCCGGTATGTTGGGTAAAAGCTTTCATGGTCGAGTCCTCAGGCCTGGATCAATTCGCGCACATCGATAAAACGACCGGTCACCGCCGCCGCTGCGGCCATGGCCGGGCTGACCAGATGGGTACGCCCACCGGCACCCTGACGGCCTTCGAAGTTGCGATTGGAAGTGGAGGCGCAATGCTCACCACTGCCGAGTTTGTCCGGGTTCATCGCCAGGCACATGGAACAGCCCGGCTCGCGCCATTCAAAACCGGCTTCGATAAATATCTTGTCCAGCCCTTCCTTTTCCGCCTGGGCTTTGACCAGACCGGAGCCCGGCACCACCATGGCCTGCTTGATAGTTGCGGCGACCTTGCGGCCCTTGGCCACTTCAGCGGCGGCGCGCAGGTCCTCGATCCGCGAGTTGGTGCAGGAACCGATAAACACCCGGTCCAGCTGGATATCGGTGATCGCCTGATTGGCCTGCAAGCCCATGTATTTCAGGGCGCGGATGATCGAGTCCTTCTTCACCGGGTCGCTTTCGGCGGCCGGGTCCGGCACGTTCTGATCCACAGCCAGAACCATTTCTGGCGAAGTGCCCCAGCTGACCTGCGGCTTGATGTCTTCGGCACGTAATTCAACCACGGTGTCGAAGTGCGCATCGGCATCGGACACCAGGTCCTGCCACTGCGCCACGGCCTTGGCCCAATCGGCACCCTTGGGTGCGAACGGACGGCCTTCGACGTAATCGATGGTCTTCTGATCCACCGCCACCAGGCCGACACGGGCACCGGCCTCGATCGACATATTGCAGATGGTCATGCGCCCTTCCAGCGACAGCTCGCGGATCGCGCTACCGGCGAACTCCAGGGCATGGCCATTGCCGCCGGCGGTGCCGATCTTGCCAATGACCGCAAGCACGATGTCCTTGGCGGTGACACCGAAGGGCAGCTGGCCTTCGACCAGCACTTGCATGTTCTTCATCTTCTTCGCCACCAGGCACTGGGTCGCCAGCACATGCTCGACCTCGGAGGTGCCGATGCCGTGGGCCAGCGCGCCGAATGCACCGTGAGTCGAGGTGTGCGAGTCGCCGCAGACCACGGTCATGCCCGGCAAGGTCGCGCCCTGCTCCGGGCCAACCACATGAACAATGCCCTGACGCACATCGTTCATCTTGAATTCGAGGATGCCGAAGTCATCGCAGTTCTCATCGAGGGTCTGCACCTGAATCCGCGACACTTCATCGGCGATGGATTCCAGACCGCCCTGACGCTCGGCCTTGGTGGTCGGCACGTTGTGGTCTGGGGTGGCGATATTGGCGTCGATGCGCCACGGCTTGCGGCTGGCCAGACGCAAGCCCTCAAAGGCCTGGGGCGAGGTCACTTCGTGGAGGATATGCCGGTCGATATAGATCAGCGACGAACCATCATCGCGGCGCTTGACCTCATGCATTTCCCAGAGCTTGTCGTAGAGCGTTTTGCCGGCCATCAGCGTGTTCCTCATCAGCGTCTTTCGGGCACCTCTAAAAACTACCTGCGTTGCCATCGCTGCGTTAAAAACAGGCTCACAGCCGAAGGCTGAACGTGCATTAGCACGGCCCCGAAGGGGTGAGCGAAGCGAATCAAATGCTCATTTACAACTCGTAAACTCCGCTTTTTCGCCTGTTTTTGCCTTGCGCTGGCTGCCTCGCCTACGTTTTTGGAGGTGCCCTTTCTATGCCTAGGGCGAATGGCCCTCTGGCTTATGGGGTAATCCTATGGGCTGCCATCGAATTACTCAAATTCATATTTTTTATTCGAAGGATTCCTTGCAGGAATAGCGATAGTCTGCAAGCCTCAAGCTACAAGCAAGGACCCGCAGCCTTGCTCTTGCAGCTTATGGCTTACCACTTGGAGCTAGTGCGTTATGGACCTCGCCACCCTCAACGCCTTTATCGCCATCGCCGAACTGGGCAGCTTCTCCGAAGCGGCTGAACGCCTACATCTGACCCAGCCGGCGGTGAGCAAACGCATCGCCAGCCTGGAGCTGCAGCTCAATGTGCGCCTGTTCGACCGCCTGGGCCGCGAGGTGAGCCTGACCGAGGCCGGCCGCGCCCTGCTGCCGCGGGCCTACCAGATTCTCAATGTACTGGATGATACGCGCCGCGCCCTGACCAACCTCAATGGCGAGATCAGCGGTCGCCTGACCCTGGCCACCAGTCACCATATCGGCCTGCACCGCCTGCCGCCGTTGCTGCGCGCCTTTACCCGCGCCCACCCGCAAGTGGCGCTGGATATCCAGTTTCTCGACTCCGAGGTGGCTTATGAAGAAGTGCTGCATGGCCGCGCCGAGCTGGCGGTGATCACCCTGGCCCCGGAAACCCGCGAACCGGTGCATGCAGTGACCGTGTGGGACGACCCGCTGGATTTCGTCGCCGCCCCCGAGCATCCGCTGGCACGCAGCAAGGTGATCAGCCTGGCCGACGTGGCGCATCACCCCGCGGTATTTCCCGGCGGCAACACCTTTACCCACCATATCGTGCGCCGCCTGTTCGAAGCCCAGGGGCTGACGCCGAATATCGCCATGAGCACCAACTACCTGGAAACCATCAAGATGATGGTTTCCATCGGCCTGGCCTGGAGCGTGCTGCCACGCACCATGCTTGACGACCAGGTTGCCCGCCTGCCCTTGCCGGGCATTCAGCTGTCGCGCCAACTGGGTTACATCAGCCATACCGAACGCACCCTGTCGAATGCCGCGCGGGCCTTTATGACCCTGCTAGACAGTCAACGCGACAGCCTTGCACTGCCGGCAGACAAGAGGCTAACGTGAGGTATAACGATAAAAAAGGCCCGCACATGAGCCAAGCATCTCGACCTGACCACGGTTGCACCACCCGATTACCCACAGGAAGAGTCGGTTGTGACCCAATCCAGTGACCGCCGCCCACCACTGCCTTTTATTCCGGCACTGGATCCTGCCGAATTCGAGAAAACCTGGAACGATGCCCCGCGCCTGCTGCGCGCCTTGAACGGGGCCAAACTGGGCACCTGGTACTGGGACATCGAAAGCGGCCGGGTCAGTTGGTCACGCGGCGCGCAGGCATTGTTCGGCCTCGACCCGAAGAAACCCCTGCGTACCCAGGTCAACTATATCGACCTGATTCCGCCCGAAGATCGCATCGAAGTCCTCAAGCTGTTCGAACAGTTACTGGCCGGCACTCCCAGCACCCGCGCGTTTCGCCACCGCATCATCTGGCCGGACGAAAGCGTGCACTGGCTGGAGATCAGCGGCAGCCTGCAACTGGACGCCGACGGCAAGCAGCGGGTGATGGGTGTAATCCGCGATATCAGCGGGCAACAGGCGCGCGAACAGGCCCTGCGCAGCAGCGAGGAAAAGTTCGCCCAGGCCTTCCACTACACCCCCGACGCCGTGATCATCTCCGACAAGGCCACGGGACGCTTTATCGAGGTCAATGCCGGTTTTACCCGCCAGTTCGGCTGGACCAGCCAGGAAACCCTGGGCCGCACCGCGGTAGAACTGGGCATCTGGGCTGAACCCAGCGACCGCCTACGGATGCTCGAGGCCATCGACAACAACGCCCTCGACGGCCTGGAAGTCAGCCTCTACCATCGCGATGGCGACATACGCCGCAACCTTCTGTTCGGCGGTACGATGCTGCTGGACGGCTGCACCTGCCTGGTACTGTCGCTGCGCGACATCACCGAACAGCGCAAACAGGAACAGGCCCTGCAAGACAGCCAGGAGCGCCTGGATCTGGCCCTGGAATCGGCCGACCTGGGCACCTGGGACTGGCATATCCCCAGCAATATGCTGTTTGGCTCGGTGCGCGCCGCGAAGCTCCACGGCCTGGCGGAAGCCCCCTTCCATGACGACTTTCGCAAGTTCTTCAACTTCGTGCCCCTGGAAGACCGCCGCGCCATGCGCGAGCACTACAAGCGGCTGGCCGAAGGCAGCACCCAGGACTACCAGGTAACCTACCGCGCCGTCTATGCCAACCAGGAAGTGCACTACCTGGAGAGCACCGCCAAGCTCTACCGCGACGCCCAGGGCAAACCCGAGCGTATGGCCGGCATCCTGATCGACATCAGCGAGCGGGTCCGCCGCGAACAGCGCCTGGCCGCCTCCGAGGAAAAATTCGCCACCCTGTTCCAGGCCAGTCCCGACCCCATCGCCCTGACCACGGTGCCGGACGGCCGCGTAGTGGAAATCAACCCCAGCTTCACCCAGGTGTTCGGCTGGCAGCCCGAGCAAGTGGTCGGGCGCACCATGCTGGAGCTCAACTTCTGGGCCGATGTCCAGGTGCGCACCACGCTCTTCGTAAAGTTCTACCGGCAGCAGAAGCTGGATAACGAGGTCGCCGACTTTCTCGACCGCCTGGGGCGCAAGCTCACCTGCGTGGTCTCGACCCGGCCGATCGAAATCGGCAGCCAGGCCTGCATCCTTACCTCGTTTCGCGATATCAGCGCGCGCCAGCAGGCCGAAGCCGCGCTCAAGGGCAGCCAGGAGAAATTCGCCAAGGCCTTCCACTCCAGCCCCGACGCTATCACCATTACCGAGCGCGACACGGGCCGTTATATCGAGGTCAACCCGGGCTTCACCCGCCTGACCGGCTACCAGGCCGACGAGGTTATCGGCCGCAGCTCAGGGGAACTCAGCGTCTGGGCCGACCCGCAAGAGCGGGTGCAGATGGTGCAGCGGCTGATGCAGGACGGCCATGTCTACCATATGGAGATGCACGGCCGGCACCGCGATGGCACGGTCAAGCTGGTCGAGGTCTCGGTTCAGCCGATCGAACTGAATGCCACCCCCTGCCTGCTGCTGACCGCCCGTGATATCAGCGAACTCAAGCATGCCCAGGCCCAGGTGCAGCACCTGGCCTACCACGACTCACTGACCAACCTGCCCAATCGCGCCCTGCTGCTCGACCGTCTGACCCAGCAGATCGCCCTGCTCAAGCGCCATGAGCTGCGTGGCGCACTGCTGTTTCTTGACCTTGACCACTTCAAACACATCAACGACTCCCTCGGCCACCCGGTCGGCGATGCCGTGCTCAAGCTGGTCACCGCTCGCCTGGAAGCCAGCGTGCGCCAGGAAGACACGGTGGCGCGCCTGGGCGGCGACGAGTTCGTGGTGCTGCTCTCAGGCCTGGAAGGCAAGCGTTCGACCGTGGTGCGCCAGGCCCGCGGGGTGGCGGAGAAACTGCGCCACTTGCTGGCCGAGCCCATGCTGCTGGATGGCCAGAGGCTGCAGGTCACCCCCAGCATCGGCATCGCCCTGATCCCTGATCATGGCGACACCCCGGCGGACCTGCTCAAGCGCGCCGATATTGCCCTGTACCGCGCCAAGGACTCGGGGCGCAACTGCATCCAGCTGTTTCGCAACACCATGCAGAAGGCCGCCAGCGAACGCCTGCGCCTGGAGAACGACCTGCGCCTGGCCCTGGCCCGCGGTGAGTTCGAACTGCATTTCCAGCCCCAGGTCGACGCCCGCAACAACCAGATCATCGGTGCCGAAGCCCTGCTGCGCTGGTGCCACCCGACCCTGGGGGCACAGTCGCCTGCTCTGTTTATTCATGTGCTGGAAGAAAGCGGGCTGATTCTCGAAGTCGGCGGCTGGGTTCTGGCCGAAGCCTGCCACGCCTGCGCACAGCTGCTCAAGGACGGCCTGGTCGACGCTAGCCAGTTCAGCCTATGCGTAAATATCAGCCCACGGCAGTTCCGCCAGAACGACTTCGTCGAGCGCGTGGAAAGCAGCCTGGCCGCCAGCAAACTACCGGCCGGCATGCTCAAGCTGGAAATCACCGAAGGCATCGTGATCCAGAATATCGACGACACCATCGCCAAGATGAACCGCCTTAAACGCGTCGGCGTCAGTTTCGCCATGGACGATTTCGGTACCGGCTACAGCTCCCTGACCTACCTCAAGCGCCTGCCGGTGGACGTGCTGAAGATCGATCAGTCGTTCGTGCGTGACGCCACCCTCGACGTCAACGATGCGGAAATCATCCGCGCCATCGTCGCCATGGCCCGCAGCCTGGGCCTGGCGATGATTGCCGAAGGGGTCGAGCAACGCGATCAGCTGGACTTCCTTCAGCAGCAGGGTTGCCACCACTACCAGGGCTATCTGTTCAGCAGACCGGTGCCCCTGACACAGTTCCGCAGCCTGCTGGAGGAAAACAGCCAGCCCGGCCCGATGAAAACAACAAGGGCACCTTAGGTGCCCTTGTTTATCCACTTAACGACGCACGGTTAACGCTGCAGAACAGTGCGCTCCGCGCTGATGGGAATGCGCTTGGCCTTGGCCTCCTCCGGCACGATGCGCACCAGGTCGATATTCAGCAGGCCGTTGACCAGGTTGGCCGCCCGGACCTCGATGTGATCGGCCAGGCGGAACGACAGTTTGAACGCGCGTTGGGCGATGCCCTGATACAGGTAGGTGACGTTCTCAGCACTGGTGTCGCGCTTGCCGCCGGTGACGGTCAGCACGCCGCGCTCGACCTGCAGTTCCAGGTCTTCTTCCTGAAAGCCCGCGGCGGCGACCACGATGCGGTACTGATCGTCGGCATACTTCTCGACGTTGTAGGGTGGGTAGCTGCTGCCCGCCTCGTTGCGCATGGCCGACTCGAACAGGTCATTGAAACGGTCGAAGCCGACGGACTGACGGAACAGCGGGGTCATGGAAAATGCAGTGCTCATAGTTAAATCTCCTGAAATTCAGCGAGTCGTTAATTGCGGAACCCGACTTCGGCATCCCGCATGACTAAAAATGTGGCTACTCAGGTAGATTTCAAGCCTCTGCAAAATTTTCTTACAGGGAGCAACTCGATGAGCAAGGTCATGCTGATTACCGGTGCCAGCCGTGGTATTGGCGCTGCCACTGCCAGGCTGGCGGCCGCCCAGGGTTACGCGCTATGCCTCAACTACCACCGGCAACAGGATGCGGCTGAGGCGCTGGTGAGCGAGATCACTCAGGCGGGCGGCCAGGCCATTGCCGTGCAGGCCGATGTAGCCGATGAAGGCCAGGTGATGCAGCTGTTCGCCCGCCTGGATCAGCACTTTGGTCGCCTCGATGTGCTGGTCAATAACGCCGGTATGCTGGAAACCCAGATGCGCCTGGAGCACATGGATCTGGCGCGCTGGCAGCGGGTATTCGCCACCAATGTATTCGGCAGCTTTCTCTGCGCCCGCGAGGCGATCAAGCGCATGTCCACCGCCCACGGCGGCCAGGGCGGCAGCATCGTTAACCTGTCATCGGCGGCCGCCCGCCTCGGCGCGCCTGGCGAATATATCGACTATGCCGCGGCCAAGGGCGCGATCGACAGCATGACCCTGGGCCTGGCCAAGGAAGTCGCCGCCGAAGGCATCCGCGTCAACGCCGTGCGCCCCGGGGTGATCGACACCGAAATCCATGCCAGCGGCGGCGAGCCGGCGCGGGTCGCGCGGGTCAGCCAGAGCGTGCCCATGGGGCGTGGCGGCTTGGCCGAGGAAGTGGCCGAAGCGATTCTCTGGCTGGCCAGCGAGCAGGCGTCCTATACCAGCGGGGCGCTACTGGATGTCAGTGGCGGGCGATAATCCCACAGTGGCCATTCGTAGCCCGGAGTATTCAGCTTATGCGCCCGGCTCAAGCGCAAGGTAGGGTGGACATAGCGAAGCTTTGTCCACCGCCCCACCGCTGGCGGACAAGCCTTCGGCATCTCCGCCCTAGGATATTGCAGGCCCTGCGGATAGCCACAGGATCGACTGCTAACCCGTGCTCAGCCGCTCCATCAGCGGGACCTCGATGCCAAGCAAGGCATCGATACGCAGGCAATCATTCTCGCGGCGCAGCAGGTTGAACAGCTCGGTGGCCTCGGGGTAGCTGCGGGTCAGCATCGCCAACCATTGCTTGAGGCGTCCCGGCGCGTAGCGTGGCGACATCTTGCGCCGCGCCTGCAGCCAGAAATCCGCCAACAGCGGCTGCAGTTCGGCCCAGCGCATAGCCACCACCGCCTGACCGGCCCGAGCAGCGGCGATCTGCCGGGCCAGATCAGGACGCGCCACCAGGCCGCGGCCGAGCATGATGTCCTCGACCCCACTGACCTCACGGCAACGCCGCCAGTCCTCCAGGCTCCATATCTCACCATTGGCGAACACCGGCACCTTGACCGCTTCCTGCACCCGCGCCACCCACTCCCAGTGCGCCGGCGGCTTGTAGCCTTCGAGCTTGGTCCGCGCATGCACCACAATCTGCGTCGCGCCGCCATCGGCCAGGGCCTGGGCACACTCCAGGGCCTGGTCCTTGTGCTCGAAGCCCAAGCGCATCTTGGCGGTCACCGGGATATGCGCGGGCACCGTGCGGCATACCTCACGGACGATGGCATGGAGCAACTCCGGCTCTTTGAGCAGCACCGCTCCGCCCCGGGACTTGTTCACCGTCTTGGCCGGGCAACCGAAATTCAGGTCGATCACCGGAGCCCCCAGGGTGCAGGCGAACGCCGCGTTATCGGCCAGGCAAAGCGGGTCGGAACCGAGAAACTGCACCCGCAGCGGCGTACCGGCAGCCGTCTGCGCGCCACTGAAGAGCTCGGGAGCGAGTTTTTCATAGGTGCTGGCCGGCAATACCCGCTCGGTCACGCGGATAAACTCGGTCACACACCAGTCGATGCCACCCACCCGGGTCAGTACATCACGAAGGATCTCGTCGACCAACCCCTCCATCGGGGCCAGGGCGATTTGCATAAATCAATTCTCAGAAAACCGCGGCCCTCGGGGAGCCTGCGCAGGAGCGCTAGTGTACGCGGAGCATCGTCTTGAATGAACGGGCCCCGGATAAACCGGATGGAACACCGCAGCGCTCAGGGAGTCCATTTCGAAGAGCCTCAAACACCCTGGAGAACACGATGCGTCACCTGATACTGCTTAGCAGCCTCTTCCTCGGCATAGGCCTGAACCATGCCGCAGAACCGACCGACAGCGAGGCGCAGGCACGCCAACAGAAGCCCGCCCAACTGATTATCAGCCGTGACGCCAAGGTGCCCGCAAGCTGCAACGTGGAGTTGCTGCTGGAGGAAAAGCAGGTGGCGCAACTACCGGCCGGCGAATCCACCAAGCTGGAGGTCGCCCCCGGCACCCTCTACCTCAGGGCCCAAGTGCTGCCTGCCAGCGACTGCAGCGCGGGGGGTCTGGCCAGCGGCCAGTCGGTGTTGCTCGAACCCGGCGAAACCCGGCATTACCGACTGATGTTCGATAACGACGCCCTGTTCCTCGCCCCGCAGCTGGAATGACCCCAACCGTTACAGCTCCAGCGGAAACGGCGGCTGCAAGGCCTGCCCGTACCCCTCAACGAACTCCGCAGGCATACGCTTGGGCTTGCCGCTGGACAGCTCGATGCAGACAAAGGTGGTCTTGGCCCGCAGCAGGGTAACGCCATCCTCAGGGCGTAGCAGCTGAAAGCGCCGGTCCATCTTCAGGCGCTGGTCAGACTCGACGATCCAGGTGGCCATCTGCAGCGCCTGGCCTTCATAGGCGCTGGCCAGGTAATCGATCTCATGACGCAGCACCGCCATGGCCCGATCGAGACGGCGATACTCGGCCAGATCCAGCCCCAGGTATTGCGAATGCCGCCAGGCACAACGTTCCAGCCAGCTGACATAAACCGCATTGTTGGCATGACCGAGACCGTCGATGTCCTCGGCCACGACATCGATATCGATAACAAACGGATTGGCGAGATCCCAACTCATGGCTATGGCTCCATGTTTGCGCTCAAGACGCGGGTTGCGCCAGCCCATGGGCTGGCCAGGTAAAAACAGCGTACTTAGGCCGTCCGCGAGCACAGCCGGCCAGCAATAGCGATCAACGGCCACTAACTTGACTCAGGGCATTGGCCAGGGCAAACACTGGCACTAAGCTATCGTCAAGGCACAAGGGAGCAGCATAATACGTCCTCGCCGAACAACCTGCCCCCCACCACAGCGAGTAACTTGCATTTGATCGCCCTGCTCCGCCTGTGCCTACTGCTGTTACTCCCCCTGACGGGTCACACGGCTTTGCTGTCCTTGCCGGCCAGCGAACAGCCCGTGCTGCCCGGCCCCTTTATGCAGGTTTGGCAGGATCCTGAAGGCCAGGCGCAGATAGCCACCGTACGCAATCTGCCCGACTCGGCCTGGCAAGAGGTCGCCAGGCGTGATGCCAGCTTCGGCTATGGCGGCCAAACCTACTGGCTGCGCCTGAGTCTGCACAATCCTGAAACACAGACCATGGACTGGGTATTGCAGGTCGGCAATCCGTTGCTGGACTACCTGGATGCATACGGCCTGGATGGCGAGCGGGTGTACCAAGCTGGCGATCAGCGCCCCTTTCAGCAGCGCTGGGTCGAGCACCGCCAGTTTGTCCTGCCCCTGCGCCTGGCCGCTGGCGAACAGCGTGAACTGTTCCTGCGCATGCAGACCGAGGGCTCGGCCAACCTCAGCGCCAGCCTGATGACGGCGTCCGCCTTCAACCACCACGAACAGTCGATGTTGCTACTGCAGGGCCTGTTCTTCGGGGCCTTGCTGGTGATGCTGATCTACAACCTGTCGATCTTCGTCATCACCCGCGACCGCAACTACCTCTGGTACAGCCTGTTTGTCGGCAGTTTTAGTCTCTATCAGTTTATTCAGCTGGGCTTTGCCTTCCAGTGGCTATGGCCCCAGGCCCTGTGGTGGCAGCAGCTGAGCTTTCCGTTCAGCTCCGCCCTCGCCACCCTGTTCGGCATTCTCTTTACCTATGGCGTGCTTGATCTCAAGAGTGGTTCCGCGATCTATACCCGCATCACTCAGACCCTGCTGGCCGGTAGCCTGGTAGTAATCGCCCTGGCGCTCGCCGCCCCCTACAGCGTGGCGCTGATCGCCAGCTTTGTCCTGCTGGTAATCTGCGCGCTGATGGCCTTCGCCTTCACCCTGCTGCGCTGGCGTGCCGGCTACCAGCCGGCCAAGCTGTTCGCCCTGGGCTGGTCCATGCTGATCTGCGCCAGCCTGTTCAGCATCCTCAGCGGCACCGGGATAATCGCCCATTCCCTGTTAACCCTGCACGCCCAGCAGATCGGCGGTCTGCTCGAACTGGTGATCTTTTCCATTGCCCTGGCCGCGCGCATCCGCCAGGCCCAGCACGCCGAACGGCTGGCCCAGGCTCAACTGCTCAGCCATGAACAGCAACTGCGTGTGGAACAGGCGAAAAGCCTCGACCTGCAAAAGCAGATCAGCGAGGGCCTGGAGCTGCGCGTAGAACAACGCACGGCCTCACTACAGCGGGCCCTGCAGGAGCTTTCCGCGGCCAATCAGCGCCTGGCCGATCTCAGCCGCCACGACGGCCTGACCGGCCTGTTCAACCGCCAGGTACTCAATGACGAACTGGCGCGAACCCTGGCCCAGGCCAAGCGTTCGCGCCAACCGCTGGCGATCCTGATGATGGACTTGGACTACTTCAAGCGGGTCAACGACGAGCATGGCCACCTGGCCGGCGATGCCTGCCTGCACCACGCGGCCCAGCGCATGCAGCAGCGCATGCGCAACAACGACCTGCTGGCGCGTTTTGGCGGCGAAGAATTTGCCGCGATACTGAGTGACACCGACCTCGCTGGCGCGACCGAGCTGGCCGAACAGCTACGCGTCGACCTGGCCAGCCATCCCTGCCAGCATGAAGGGGTCAGTATCGCGCTAAGCCTGAGCATCGGCGTCTGCGCAATGGTTCCGCAAGCCGACAGCAACAGCGAACAACTGCTGCGCCACGCCGACCAGGCCCTCTATCGAGCCAAGGCCGCCGGGCGCAACCGGGTGGAGTGCTACGAAGCCAGCGCGCTCGACGAGGTATGACGGGTAACTCCCAACAGCTGCACCACCGCCTCGTGCAGACGCGGGTCGGCCAGTACCCGCTGATGGCCACCCGCCTCCAGACGCAGTAGACGACTGTCGAACCAGGCCTGATGAATGATCTCGGCCTCGTCGAAAGGCACCACCGGGTCATCCGCGGCGTGCACGATCAGGCCCGGGATATCCAGCTGGTATTGCTTTACATCCAGCTTGCCCGCGGGCATACCGGCCTTCTCCTCGACCAGGCGCACGAAATGCGCCCCGGCCTGCGCCGGCAAACCCATATAACGGGCGAAACGGCGCAGCACGGCGAGAATCCGGCTCGGCGCGGCAATGCTCACCAGCGCTTCCGCCCGCAACCCCATCTGGGTAGCCAGCAGCATGCTGGCCCCGCCCATGGAGTGGCCGATCACCGCCTTGAGCGGCGGCAACTCGTTGGCCGCCTCCAACAGCGCATGGGCAAACTGCACCACCGTGGCCTCCTGCCCTGGCGAACGGCCGTGGGCCGGGCCGTCCAGCGCCACCACCCCATAGCCGGCCTCGACCAGCGCGCCGATCAAGCCGGCGAACTGGGTAGGCCGCCCTTCCCAGCCGTGCATCAGCAGCACAGTCGGGCCACTGCCCCAACGCAAGGCCGACAGACCAAAACGCAAAGTAATGCGCTCGGCCTGGCTCAGCAGCGGCAACTCCCAATCCCGCGGCAACGACTCTCGCGGGGTTATAAACTCACGACGCAGCTTGCTCGCCAGCGCATGGGGAGCCAGCAAGCCCACAGACGCGTTGAAACCACGAATCCAGCTTATATTGCTCATTGCCGTTCTCCTCACAGGATTGCCGACTTGGCGGCACGCAAGACGCGGTCAGACAACTCACAGGGACCCAGCGCCCGCGCCAGCGCCAGCCCCCCGACCATCAATGCGATATCGGCCAGCACCTTGTCGGCCTCCTCGGGACTGGCCGCCAATTGCGCCGTCATCAGTTCCAAGTGCTGCGCCAACGCCTGGCGAAACCCTTCGGGTAAGCGGTTCAGCTCGCCCAGCGTACTGGGCAGCGGACAGCCCTGATCGCTGGCATCGCGGTGCTTGCGTGAGAGGTAGAAGGCAGCCGCCAGAACCCGCCGCTGATCCGCCGGTAGTTCCTGATCCAGCGCCCCGAGCAAGTCGCGGCGCTGACAGAGCATCTGCTCAAACACCTCCAGCATCAGCGCGTCCTTGCTCTCGAAATGGGCATAGAAACCGCCAACGGTCAGGCCTGCTACCCCCATCACCTCACCGACGCTGGGCTCGACCGGGCCGCGCTGCAGTAGCGCGGTGCTGGCCGCGGCCAGAATGCGTTCACGGGTTTGCGCTTTCTTGTCGTTCATGCTCGCCTCCACAAATATTACAGCTGTAATATTATGCTCGTAATAATTTTAGGCAAGGGCCAAATGCGACCACTGATCGGACGGCAAGAAAAAGTTTTCAGAAGGTGGAAAAAATTGCCTGGAGCAATTTTTAACGTCGCGTAGCGACGGCCCGCAGGGTGACCGCAAGGGATGGCAGGCTATAAAAAATCGCCGGGAGCGATTTTTAACGTTGCGCAGCGACGGCCCGCAGGGTGGCCGCCAGGGATGGCAGGCCATAAAAACAAAAGGGCCATTCAATAAAGAATGACCCTTCAAAATCCCGCAGAGCGGGCAAAAATGGCGTCCCCTAGGGGACTCGAACCCCTGTTACCGCCGTGAAAGGGCGGTGTCCTAGGCCACTAGACGAAGGGGACGAAACCTTCGAAAAACAAGGCCAGCTTTACGCTGGCCCCGTGGCAGTGATTACTACTGCAAAATTGGTGGAGATAAACGGGATCGAACCGTTGACCTCTTGCATGCCATGCAAGCGCTCTCCCAGCTGAGCTATACCCCCAGATTTATCGCCTCTCGGCTCACAGCCCAAACCGGCACTGCTTTTTGATACTGGCGTCCCCTAGGGGACTCGAACCCCTGTTACCGCCGTGAAAGGGCGGTGTCCTAGGCCACTAGACGAAGGGGACGTAACCCTTCTACAACCAACCAGCTGCAAGAGCTGATTGTGGCAAGCCTTTCGGCTTTGAAGATGGTGGAGCTAAACGGGATCGAACCGTTGACCTCTTGCATGCCATGCAAGCGCTCTCCCAGCTGAGCTATAGCCCCATCTCAAGGACGGGGCGCATGTTAAGAGCACGCCCCACATCTGTCAACACTATTTTTACCTATACCTGCATTCTTTATGCTGACAGAACAACCACTTACCCCATCCCAGCGCGTCAAAACGACGACCGGGCGAGGCAATCAGCGGCTTAGAACCTGCTTCGGAGCTCGCGAGCTAGAGTGAGACAAGGCGCTACGTTAGTAACAGCCTCCGGCTGGTCAAGATGGCCGAGGAAGCGGAGTTTACGGGCTGTAAATGAGCATTCCGAGGCCATTTTTAACGCAGTATCGCCGACGCGCAGCAGATCCGAAGGAGGTTCTTAGGCGATGGCCGCCAACAGCTTCTCCCACTCCTTGTTCTCCTTCTTCGACACACCACCGAGCAGCTCGATGGCCTGGCGCAGGCGGAAGCGAGTCAGATCCGGGCCGATGATTTCCATGGCATCGAGCACCGACACCGAGCTGGCCTGACCGGTTATTGCAGCAAACATCAGCGGCATGGCATCGCGCAGCTTCAACTCCAGGTGCTCGACCACAGCCTGAATACAGCCGGTGATCTTGTCCTTTTCCCACTGACGCAAGGCTTCGAGCTTCCACAGGATCAGCTGCATCACCTGACGCACCTGATCGGCCGATAGCTTCTTGCTCTCGAACAGTTTGGCATCGGGGCTGACGCCACCGGCGAAGAAGAAACTGGCCAGCGGCGCGATCTGACTGAAGGTTTCCACCCGGCCCTGCACATGGGGGGCGATCTGCATCAGGTAGTCGGAGTTGAACGCCCATTTCTGCGCACCGGCAGCGAATTCCTCGACGCTCAGTTCGCGCATCCACTGGCCGTTAAGCCAGGACAGCTTCTCCAGATCGAAAATCGGCCCGCCCAGCGACACCCGATTGATATCGAAGTGCTCGACCATCTCGTCGAGGCTGAACTTCTCGCGCTCATCCGGCATCGACCAGCCCATGCGGCCCAGATAGTTGAGCATCGCCTGAGGCAGGTAACCCATGCGCTCATAGAAGGTGATGCTGGTGGGGTTCTTGCGCTTGGACAGCTTGCTCTTGTCCGGGTTACGCAGCAGCGGCATATAGCACAGCTGCGGCTTGTCCCAGCCGAAGTACTCGTACAACAGAATCAGCTTGGGTGCCGACGGCAGCCATTCTTCACCGCGCAGCACGTGGGTGATGCCCATCAGATGGTCGTCGACCACGTTGGCCAGGAAGTAGGTCGGCAGGCCATCGGTCTTCATCAGCACCTGCATGTCCATACGGTCCCAGGGGATCTCCACTTCGCCACGAAGCATATCCGGCACCACGCACACGCCTTCGGTCGGCACCTTCATGCGCACCACGTTCGGCTCGCCAGCGGCCAGGCGCTGTTGCACCTCGGCGGCGGGCAGGTGCATGCAGTGGCCGTCATAACGCGGGGTCTGCTTGGCTTCCATCTGCTCGGCGCGCAGCTTGTCCAGACGTTCGGCGCTGCAGAAGCAGTGGAAGGCATGGCCCTTGCCCACCAGCTCGGCGCTGTACTTCTGGTAGATATGCCCACGCTCGCTCTGCCGATACGGGCCGTGCGGGCCGCCGACGTCCGGACCTTCGCTCCACTCGATACCCAGCCAGCGCAGGGCGTCGTAAATCTGTTGTTCCGACTCGCGGGTCGAGCGCACTTGGTCGGTATCCTCGATGCGCAGGATAAATTCGCCACCGTGCTGACGGGCGAAGCACAGGTTGAACAGGGCGATATAGGCGGTGCCTACGTGCGGATCGCCAGTAGGCGACGGCGCAATACGGGTACGGACGGTGGTCATGGCGGCTCTCAGACAGGCAAAGCGGATTAAATCGAGGCGGCGATATTAACAGGCTGGCCGCCGCCGGCTCCAGCAAGCGCGGCATACCTTTGTGGGAGGGGCTTTAGCCGCGACAGGATCACTGCTGTTCGCGGCTAAAGCCCCTCCCACACCAAGCCCGGCCCACATTTAGCCAATCAGACCTGCAACAGCCGCTCGCGCAGCTTGTGGATTTCATCGCGCAGCTGCGCCGCCGCCTCGAACTCCAGGTCGCGGGCCAGCTGGTACATCTTCTCTTCCAACTGGCGGATGCGTTTAGTGATCTCGCTCGGCGAGCGCAGTTCGTTCTCGTAGCGCGCGCTTTCTTCGGCCGCCTGGGCCATGCCCTTGCGCTTCTTGCTGCGCGAGCCCGGCACGGTCGCCCCTTCGAGAATGTCCTGAACGTCCTTGAATACGCCTTTGGGGATAATGCCGTTGGCTTCGTTAAAGGCGATCTGCTTGTTACGGCGGCGCTCGGTTTCGCCGATGGCGCGCTCCATCGAGCCGGTCATGCGATCGGCATAGAGAATCGCCCGACCATTGAGGTTACGCGCGGCGCGGCCGATGGTCTGGATCAGCGAACGCTCGGAGCGTAGGAAACCCTCCTTGTCGGCATCGAGAATCGCCACCAGCGACACTTCCGGCATATCCAGGCCTTCGCGCAGCAGGTTGATCCCCACTAGCACATCAAACGCACCGATACGCAGGTCGCGGATAATCTCAACCCGCTCCACCGTGTCGATGTCCGAGTGCAGGTAGCGCACCTTGACGCCGTGGTCGGCCAGGTAATCGGTCAGATCCTCGGCCATGCGCTTGGTCAGGGTGGTGACCAGCACGCGCTCCTCGATAGCCACGCGCTTGTGGATTTCCGACAGCAGGTCATCGACCTGGGTCCGCGCCGGACGCACCTCGATCTGCGGGTCGACCAGGCCGGTGGGCCGCACCAGTTGCTCGATCACCCGCCCGGCATGCTCGGCTTCGTAGTTGCCCGGCGTGGCGGAGACGAAGATGGTTTGCGGGCTGGCCGCCTCCCATTCCTCGAAACGCATCGGCCGGTTATCCAGCGCCGAAGGCAGGCGGAAGCCATATTCCACCAGGGTTTCCTTGCGCGAGCGGTCGCCCTTGTACATCGCGCCCACCTGCGGCACCGAAACGTGGGATTCATCGATCACCAGCAGGGCCTGGTCCGGCAGGTAGTCGTACAAGGTCGGTGGCGGCTGGCCAGAGTCGCGACCCGAGAGGTAGCGCGAGTAGTTTTCGATACCGTTGCAATAACCCAGCTCGATGATCATCTCCAGATCAAAGCGGGTGCGTTGCTCCAGGCGCTGAGCTTCCACCAGTTTGTTATTGCTACGCAGGTATTCCAGACGCTCGACCAACTCGACCTTGATCTTCTCCACCGCCTCCAGCAGCACCTCGCGCGGGGTGACGTAGTGGCTCTTGGGGTAGAAGGTGAAGCGCGGCAGCTTGCGGATCACCTCGCCGGTGAGCGGATCAAAGGCCGAGATGCTTTCCACCTCATCATCGAACAGCTCGATGCGAATGGCTTCCAGATCCGATTCCGCCGGGAAGATATCGATCACATCGCCGCGCACACGGAAGGTGGCGCGAGCGAAATCCATATCGTTGCGGGTGTATTGCAGATCGGCCAGGCGGCGCAGCAGGGCGCGCTGGTCCATTTTGTCGCCGCGATCGACGTGCAGCACCATCTTCAGATACGACTCGGGGCTGCCCAGGCCGTAGATGCACGACACCGTGGTGACGATGATCGCATCCGGCCGTTCCAGCAGCGCCTTGGTCGCCGAGAGGCGCATCTGCTCGATATGGTCGTTGATCGAGGCGTCCTTCTCGATAAAGGTATCCGAGGACGGCACATAGGCTTCCGGCTGGTAGTAGTCGTAGTAGGAAACGAAATACTCCACCGCATTGTTCGGGAAGAAGCTCTTGAACTCGCCGTAGAGCTGCGCGGCCAGGGTCTTGTTCGGTGCCAACACCAGGGTCGGACGCTGGATCTGCGCGATCACATTGGCGATGGAAAAGGTCTTGCCGGAGCCGGTTACGCCGAGCAAGGTCTGGTGCGATAAACCCGCCTCAAGCCCCTCGACCATCTGCCGGATTGCCTCCGGCTGATCGCCAGCGGGCTGAAAACGGGTGACCAGTTGGAACTCGGACATGAAGGACCTCGACAAGCGGCTGTGACGCGATCTGAAAGCGTACGTCAAAACCGGTGAAAAGCGTGTGCCTGCTGTCGCGGCACAGGTTATGGCTCGGTATACTACCGGCCCACTTACGCAACCCCTAGCCTCAGTCGTAGCAGGGTGTTGCCTGACACTCATCTCTCCTCTTCAAGAGCTGCCGCCTCCATGAGCCTGTTCTCTGCCGTCGAAATGGCACCGCGCGACCCCATCCTGGGCCTCAATGAAGCATTCAACGCCGATACCCGTGCGACCAAGGTCAATCTGGGCGTGGGCGTTTACTACAACGAGGAAGGCCGAATTCCGCTGTTGCGCGCCGTCGCCGAAGCCGAAAAAGCCCGCATTGAAGCCCATGCGCCGCGTGGCTATCTGCCGATCGAAGGCATTGCAGCCTATGACAGCGCCGTGCAGACACTGTTGCTGGGTGCCGACTCCGAACTGATTGCCGCTGGTCGGGTAATTACCACCCAGGCCGTGGGCGGAACCGGCGCACTGAAAACCGGTGCCGACTTTCTCAAGCGCCTGCTGCCGAACACTGTAGTGGCCATCAGCGACCCGAGCTGGGAAAACCACCGCGCACTGTTCGAGTCTGCCGGTTTCCCGGTGCAGTACTACCGCTACTATGACGCAGCCAGCCACGGGGTAAACCGTGCCGGGATGCTCGAAGACCTGAGAAACCTGCCGGCCCGCTCGGTTGTGGTGCTGCACGCCTGCTGCCACAACCCGACCGGCGTCGACCTGTCGCTGGACGACTGGAAAGCCGTGTTGGAAGTGCTGCGCGAACGCGAACACGTGCCCTTCCTCGACATCGCCTACCAGGGCTTCGGTGACGGCATCGAGCAGGACGCCTTTGCCGTACGCCTGTTTGCCGAGTCGGGCCTGCAGTTCTTCGTTTCCAGCTCCTTCTCCAAGTCCTTCTCGCTGTACGGCGAACGCGTCGGTGCCCTGTCCATCGTCACCGGCAGCAAGGAAGAAGCTGGCCGCGTGCTCTCGCAGGTCAAGCGCGTAATCCGCACCAACTACTCCAACCCACCGACCCACGGTGCCACCGTGGTCGCCACTGTGCTTAACAGCCCAGAACTGCGCGCCCTGTGGGAAGACGAGCTGGCCGGTATGCGCGAACGCATTCGCGGTATGCGCCTGAGCATGGTCGAACAGCTTGCAAAACTCGGTGCCAAGCGCGATTTCAGCTTCGTCGCCCAGCAGCGCGGCATGTTCTCCTACTCGGGCCTGACCGCCGAACAGGTCGAGCGCCTGAAAAACGAATTCGGCATCTACGCTGTCGGCACCGGGCGCATCTGCGTCGCTGCGCTGAACCAGCGCAATCTGCCGGCTGTTACTCAGGCCATCGCCCAGGTGCTCTAAGCCGTCGCCAAGGGAAGTCATGCAAACTTGACTTCCCTTTCTTAATCAGTAGGATACGCGCCGTCATTCCGCGATAGCTCAGTCGGTAGAGCAAATGACTGTTAATCATTGGGTCCCAGGTTCGAGTCCTGGTCGCGGAGCCAAATTTGAAAGCCTCGGTTACTCCCGGGGCTTTTTTGTGCCTGCGGACTCTCACCTGGACTACGTCCCAGGTTATTCGCTTCGCTCACCCCTTCGGGGCCGCGCTAAAGCGCGTTCAGCTTCGCTGTCGAATCCTGGTCGCGGAGCCAAATTCAAAGCCTCGGTTTATACCGGGGCTTTTTTGTATCCGCCGGACTCTTACCGGGACTACGCCCCAGGTTATTCGCTGCGCTCACCCCTTCGGGGCCGCGCTAAAGCGCGTTCAGCTTCGCTGTCGAGTCCTGGTCGCGGAGCCAAACATAAAAACCCAGCCATCCGGCTGGTTTTTTATTGGCTATGTACCCGCTAACTGCTACTCGGTTGTCCGGCTTACACCTATTAGTCCCCTCGCCCCTCCGGGGAGAGGGTTAGGGAGAGGGGAGCATTCGCCGCGGAGTCGCATCTCCTACCACCCCGAAAACGCCTGATTAGGCCTAGGCGTTAAGCTGCGGCTGCCCTGCCTTGGGTTTGAAATACAGGGTTTCACCGCGGGTGAGGTTGGCCAAGCTAAGGTGATCCTTGGCCACTTCGGCTTCGATCGGCTCGCTCTGCCCGGTGACCTTGAGGGTCACGCGGGTGATTGCACCGAGCGGGCGGATGTCGCGTACTTCGCCGGCCTGGTGGCCTGCTTCGGCCTGGCGCGAGAGATGAATCTCGTGCGGACGGAACAGCACGTGGGTGTCGTTGCCGACATACAGGCGGTTGGCATCACCGAGGAAGTGATAGACGAAATCGCTTGCCGGCTTCTCGTATACCTCACCTGGCGAGCCGATCTGCTCGACCACGCCCTTATTCATCACCACGATACGATCGGCCACTTCCATGGCTTCTTCCTGGTCGTGGGTCACAAACACCGAGGTCAGGTGCACTTCTTCATGCAAACGCGCCAGCCAGCGGCGTAGCTCCTTGCGCACCTTGGCATCCAGGGCACCGAAGGGTTCGTCGAGCAGCAGTACTTTCGGCTCTACCGCTAGGGCGCGGGCCAGGGCGATACGCTGACGTTGACCGCCGGAAAGCTGCTCCGGGTAACGATCCGCCAGCCAGTCGAGCTGCACCAGATCGAGCAACTCGTGGACCTTCTTCTTGATCACATTCTCGTTCGGCCGCTCGCCTTTTGGCTTCATGCGCAGGCCGAAGGCGACGTTGTCGAACACCGTCATATGACGGAACAACGCATAGTGCTGAAACACGAAGCCGACGTTACGGTCGCGCACATCGTGGTTGGACACATCTTCGCCGTGGAACTCGATGCTGCCGCTGTCCGGGGTTTCCAGGCCGGCGATGATGCGCAGCAAAGTGGTCTTGCCGCAGCCGGACGGGCCGAGCAAAGCGACCAGTTCGCCACTCTGGATATTCAGGTTGATGTCGTTCAGCGCTTTGAACGCATTGAAATTCTTGCTGACGTTAGAGATTGCAATCGACATGACTTATTCCTCGCCAGCACTAGCTTTCAGGCGGTTGATACGCGACTCGCTCCACTGCTTGAGCAGCAGGATAAACACCGCCATCAGCAACAGCAGACTGGCGACGCTAAAGGCGGCGACGTGGTTGTATTCGTTGTAGAGAATCTCGACATGCAGCGGCAGCGTATTGGTATAGCCACGGATATGCCCGGACACCACCGATACCGCGCCAAACTCGCCCATGGCCCGCGCGGTGCAGAGCACCACGCCGTAGATCAGGCCCCATTTGATATTCGGCAGGGTCACGTGCCAGAACATCTGCCAGCCGTTGGCGCCTAGCAGGCGCGCGGCCTCCTCTTCCTGAGTGCCCTGCTCCTGCATCAGCGGGATCAGCTCGCGGGCAACAAAGGGCACGGTGACAAACACCGTGGCCAGGACGATGCCCGGCAAGGCGAAGATGATCTGGATATCGTGCTCGCGCAGCCAAGGGCCGAAGAAGCCCTGGGCCCCGAACAGCAGCACGTAGTTCAGACCGGCAATCACCGGCGACACCGAGAATGGCAGATCGATCAGGGTGACCAGCAGGCTCTTGCCGCGAAACTCGTACTTGCTTACGCACCAGGCTGCGGCCACGCCGAATATCAAGTTCAGCGGCACCGAAATGCCCACGGCGAGCAGAGTCAGCTTCAGCGCACTGATCGCGTCAGATTCGAAGATCGCACCAAAGAAGGTGCCAAAGCCGTGCTTTAACGCTTCGCTCAGCACGATAAACAGCGGCAACACTAGGAACAGCAAAAACACCAACCAGGCGCTGACGATCAACAGCCGGCGACCGAGCACATTGCCGCGACGTGCGGCGTTGGCCGAGGCTGATGCGCTTAGGGTAATAGAAGACATGGCGACCTCCTCAGGACTTGGCGATCTGGCGCTGCAGCAGGTTGATCAGCAGCAGCAGAATAAAGGAGACCACCAGCATCAACACGCCGATCGCCGTGGCACCGGTGTAATCGTACTGGTCGAGTTTGACCATGATCAGCAGCGGCAGAATCTCGGTTTTCATCGGCATGTTGCCGGCGATAAAAATCACCGAACCGTACTCACCGACACCACGGGCAAAGGCCAGCGAAAAACCGGTCAGCCAGGCCGGCAGCAACGCCGGCAGCAGCACATGGCGAAACACCTGCAGCGGTTTGGCACCCAGGCAGGCAGCCGCTTCTTCCACCTCACGGGGAATGTCAGCCAGCACCGGCTGAATGGTGCGCACCACAAACGGCAGGGTGACAAAGGTCAACGCCAGGGTGATACCGAGGGGCGTGTAGGCAATCTTGAAGCCCAGGTCGGTAGCGAACTGGCCGACCAGCCCGCTAGGGGCATACAAGGCGGTCAGGGCAATACCGGCAACGGCAGTGGGCAAGGCAAAGGGCAAATCGATCATCGCCTCGATGATCTTGCGACCTGGGAAGCTGTATCGCACCAGAGCCCAGGCCAGCAGCGTGCCGATAATGCCGTTGATTACGGCGGCCGCGAAGGCAGTGGCAAAGCTCAATTTGAGCGCAGCCAGTACTCGCGGTGAGGAAATAATCGCCCAGAACTCAGCCCAGGTAAGTTGAGCGGCGTGAACAAACATGGCACCCAGCGGAATCAGCACCAACAGGCTGAGATACACCAGGGTGTAGCCCAGCGTCAGCCCGAAGCCGGGTATGACGGGGGAAGTATGACGAGACATGGTTTGGCCTTGTGCTTGTTATGCGACGAACTAATGACGCGTTGCGAGCGAAGGTCAGACTGTAGGGTGGAAGTCGCTTTTCACTTCCACCAGCAGCGCCTTCGCGGAAGTCGATGGTGGATCGATGAAGCGTGATCCACGGGGTGGCCATCCACCCTACGGACTACGGCTTACTGAGCCTGATAGATCTGATCGAAAACCCCACCGTCATTGAAGAACTTCGGCTGTGCGGTTTTCCAACCGTTAAAGTCCTTGTCGATGGTCACCAGCTTCAGTTCCGGGAACTGCTTGGCGAACTCACCGGCAATGGCCTGGCTACGCGGACGGTAGAAGTGCTTGGCCGCCAGACGCTGACCTTCATCGCTGTACAGGTAGTTGAGGTAGGCCTCAGCCACTTTGCGGGTGCCCTTCTTGTCGACGTTTTCATCGACGACAGCCACCGGCGGCTCAGCCAGGATCGACAGCGACGGCGCGACGATCTCGAAGTTGTCGCCGCCCTCTTCTTTCAGTGCCAGGAAGGCTTCGTTTTCCCAGGCCAGCAGCACGTCGCCGATCTGGTTGTTGACGAAGGTGATGGTCGAACCACGGGCACCGGTGTCGAGTACCGGCACGTTCTTGTAGAGCTTCTCGACAAACTCCTGAGCCTTGGCTTCGCTGCCGTACTTCTGCTGGGCGTAAGCCCAGGCGGCGAGGAAGTTCCAGCGTGCGCCGCCAGAGGTTTTCGGGTTCGGGGTGATCACTTCAACGCCCGGCTTGACCAGATCATCCCAGTCCTTGATGCCTTCTGGATTGCCCTTGCGCACCAGGAACACGATGGTCGAGGTGTAAGGAGTACTGGCATCAGGCAGACGCTCTTGCCAGTTTTCCGGGATCAGCTTGCCGAGCTTGTACAGCTCGTCGATATCACCAGCCAGGGCCAGGGTCACCACATCGGCACGCAGGCCATCGATTACCGCACGGGCCTGTTTGCCCGAGCCGCCGTGGGATTGCTGAATGGTCACAGCCTCATTGCCCTGGGCTTGCCAGTGCTTGTTAAAGGCCTTATTGAAATCCACATACAGCTCACGCGTCGGGTCGTAGGACACGTTGAGCAGGGTTTCTGCAGCGGCCACCGGGCCTGCGGCCCCGGCAATAGTCAGTGCGCTGGCAAGGGCGGCGAAAGCAAAACGGCGAATGGACATGGTGCGGGCTCCTACTGGGACAAATACGGGGTTGGCGTTCAATGGGTCGATGCTCTCGCGGCCTGCCGTGGCTATACGGTGCGGTACGCATGGGCTCGACTCTTTTCATTGCACGCCCTCCGGTGGTCCGGTCGGGCCTTGCTGCTTATTAGGTAATTGGCTTTAGTCGGCTTTGTTGCTCTGGGCCTGCAAACGGAATTTCTCCTTGCGCTCGATCTGCACCACCTGGCCGTTGTGCACCGTGATTTCCACCGAGCCAAATTTCAGGCCATTCAGCGCAGCCTGAATTTCGCGCAGGATGCTGGCGGCGTCCTGGCCTTCAAGGTTATGGAGGCTTGTGGTCATGGTAATGCTCCTGGAAATAGCCCCCTGTGACTGGCGGAAACTGGCCGTGGTCAGTGGACGTGGAGCGGATAGTAGAGAGCCTCTAATATTCTTAAAAATATTATTTAAGAACATTTATATACTTTTTTCGCATATGCAAAATCTTGGCTATCCACTGCAGGAAATGCGATTTCAGGCATAAGCAAATAAGCTCTTATTCTTTTTGATATTCGAAAGCTCTCCCTACACTGCAGCCATTCACATCTGCAGGAGGGCGCACGATGCGCAACCAAACTATCCGTTACCTGATAGTGCCGGGCTGGCAAGGATCGGCCGATGAGCACTGGCAAAGCCACTGGCAGCGCAGCCTGCCGAACAGCGCCCGGGTCGAACAGACCGACTGGCTAAACCCCGATCGCGCGAGCTGGGTTGCAGAATTGCAGCGCACTATCGACAGCGATCTGCGCCCGACTATCCTGATTGCCCATAGCCTGGGCTGCATCACGGTGGCGCATTGGGCAGCCCAGGCCCCGATCGAGTTGCTGCGCCGAGTGCGCGCCGCCTTGCTGGTCGCCCCGGCGGATGTGGAGCGGGCCAACTGCCCGCCAGCGCTACAGAACTTTGCGCCGATTCCCCAACACCTGCTGCCCTTCCCCAGCCAGTTGGTCGGCTCGGACAATGACTCCGCCGCCAGCGCCGCGCGGGCTATCGAGCTGGCGCGCGACTGGGGCAGCGATGCCGCGATACTCAGTGGTGCCGGGCATATCAATGTGAAGTCCGGGCATCAGCGCTGGGAGCAGGGTTTCGCCTACCTCTACCGTTTGCAGGGCCGCATCGAACTAGCAGACCGCCGCCGCGCCTGAAGGCCACCGCCAATCAGCGGGCGGTCAAACCAGGCGCTATCAGCGCGACAGGCAGCATTCCCGGTCGCTGGGGCACTGGCCTGTAGCGCAGGTGGGCGCGGCGCTCTGCGCCAGGCTTATGGCAATCAGCAGGCTACCCACGGCCAGCCCGGCATAGACAATGGAAAAACCCAGCAAGAATGGGCGGTAATTGATTTTCATCGCGGGTCTCCGGGCGATAGGTGCAAAAGCAGCGAGCCGAACAGGTCGCTGTATAAACGCTGCTCTTAGCCATGGCTGCAGCTCCCAAGGCGGACAATTGCAGCTATGCCGCAGCGCGTCGGCGCGCTGGCGCACATAGAGAAACAATCAGCCTAAACCGCCCCGAACCCTGCGTACGCAGGCGCACAGACATCCCCTGACAGCGCTGCCTAAGCTGACTTTTCGGTCGTCGACGACGGCTCTCGATCAGGAGCAGCAAGATGGACCTTTACCGTCACCACGTATCGGGCTTCTTTACCCAACGCAGCACCGCCGAACAGGCGTTGGCCCAGTTGCTTCAGCGCGGCATGGACAACGAGCAACTGCAGATAGTGACCGGCAATGCAGATGCCTCGCCCGCCTCTGCACCACAGGGCAAAAGCAACAAGGTGTTGAAGGACATGCTGATCGACATCGCCATTGGTACCGGCATTGGTATCGGTATCGGTGCCTTGGTCGCGGTGGCGCTGATTGTCAGCGAGGTCAGCCTGTTCTACGCCAGCCCCCTGCTTGCACCCTTCGCACTGATGGGCATGGGCGGGTTTATCGGCGGTTTTCTGGGCAGTGTGATCGGCGCGTCATCGGCCGCTGGCCAGCATCACGGGCACTTTGCCAATCTGGTTAGCAAAACCATTAGCCACAGTGATGTGGTGCTGGTGGCGCAAACCCATAGCGAGCAGGAAACCCGCATGGCCCGCGAGGTGATCAGCGCCACTTCAGGCCTGGTCAAGGACATCAATATGACCAATACCGCAACTCAGTAAACATCGCCTCAGCCCTGGCTCTGACACCTTATTGGGTCAGGGCCAAATCGATCGATAAAAACTATCGCACGCATCCAAACAAGAATCTTTATCAATAGTTACTGAGCGCCTAGGCTGCGTAACAACAGAGAACGATTCTTAATCGAGGTGCGCCATGCTCAAGACCCTGACCTTTACCCTGATGCACTTCTGCATCGCCTTCGGGGTGACCTATGCACTGACCGGCAGCGTCGCGGCCAGCGGCCTGGTGGCAGCCATTGAGCCACTGTGCAATTCCGTGGGTTTCTACTTCCACGAGAAACTGTGGGCCAGAATGGCCGCCCGCAAGAGCAGCGCGCCCTCCCCTGCCCCCGCCATTCCTCGGCATGCCTGGCTGCATCACCAGGCTTGAAAACCGGGGTATCCGGCTTATCCGCGTGTGCCCTGCAGCGCTGAAAGCTGGCTTGTTCAGCGCTAAGGTTTATGACAATTAATAATAAAAACGCACTCTGCTCGAACTCTGTGGTCGAATGACGCCAGCTTACGTCAGCTTGTCTACTTATTGAGAACTCCTGTCATGCCGCACTTCTTCCGCTTGGTCGCCTTGCTCAGTGGAATGGCCTTTACTGGCCAGCTCCTGGCAGCCGATATCGATGCAGCCAGTTATGGCTACCCCCTGAGCAACCCCTTCGAAGCCACACTCGCTACCACCCCAGTCGAATTGCGCCCAAGCCTGCCGGATGACGCCGATATCGACCAGGATGACTACCGGGTCAAGCTGCGCCCCGAACGCGAGTTCGAACTGCCGAAGAACTTCTGGCCGGTCACCAAGATGGGTTATCGCCTGGCCAAGCAGCGCGGCGAAGCGCCCTTGATCTTTATCATCGCCGGCACCGGCGCGCATTACGGCAGCAGCACGCCGGAATACCTGAAAAAGCTGTTCTATGGCGCTGGCTATCACGTCGTGCAGCTGTCTTCGCCCACCAGCTACGACTTTATGACCTCGGCCTCGCGCTTCGCCACCCCGGGCATCACCCGCGAAGATGCCGAAGACCTGTACCGCGCCATGCAGGCGGTTAGGGCTCAGCACCCGCGTCTGAAAGTCAGCGAATATCACCTGACCGGTTACAGCCTGGGCGGCCTGCAGGCTGCCTTCGTCAGCGAACTCGACGAAACGCGGCGCAGCTTCAACTTCAAGCGCGTGCTGCTGCTCAACCCACCGGTCAACCTCTACACCTCGATCAGCAACCTGGATCGCCTGGTGCAGACCCAGGTCGAGGGCATCGACAGCAGCACCACCTTCTATGAACTGGTGCTGGAAAAGCTGACCCGCTACTTCCAGGCCAAAGGCTACCTCGACATCAACGACGCCATGCTCTATGAGTTCCAGCAGTCGCGCGAGCAGCTCTCGGACGAGCAGATGGCCATGCTGATCGGCGCGGTGTTCCGCTTCTCGTCCTCGGATATCGCCTTTACCTCGGACCTGGTCAATCGCCGCGGCCTGATCACCCCGATCGACTACCCGATCGATGACGGCACCAGCCTGACGCCATTCTTCAAGCGCGCCCTGCAATGCAACTTCGACTGCTACCTGACCGAGCAATTGATCCCCATGTGGCGCGCCCGCTCTGACGGCGGCAGCCTGACGCAGCTGATCGACCAGGTCAGCCTGTATGCCCTGACCGACTACCTGAAAAGCAGCAGCAAGATCGCCGTGATGCACAATGCCGACGACGTTATTCTCGGCCCGGGCGACCTCGGTTTCCTGCGTAAAACTTTCGGCGATCGCTTGACCGTCTACCCTCTCGGCGGCCACTGCGGCAACCTCAATTACAGCGTCAACAGCGACGCCATGCTGGAGTTCTTCCGTGGCTAAGCCTTTCCATAACGCGCTTTTCGCAAGCCTGATACTCGCCAGCAGCCTGGCCCAGGCGCAACACGCGGTCGATGACGACGGCTTCAAACAGCCGATGCAGCATCTGCAGATCAACCCAGGTCTTGATCAGCGCGAGTTCGAACGCTCGAGCCTCGGCGCGCTGCAGGTCTATGATCCGCTGGAGTCCTGGAACCGCCGGGTCTATCACTTCAACTATCGCTTTGATGAGTGGGTGTTTCTGCCAATCGTCGATGGCTACCGCTACGTCACCCCCAACCTGGTGCAAAGTGGCGTAAGCAACTTCTTCAGCAACCTGGGTGATGTGCCTAACCTGCTCAACAGTGCGCTGCAGCTCAAGGGCAAACGCACCATGCAGACCACCGCGCGCCTGCTGCTCAACACCACCATTGGGGTCGCCGGCCTGTGGGACCCGGCCACCCGCATGGGCCTGCCCAAGCAGCGTGAAGACTTTGGCCAGACCCTGGGCTTCTACGGCACGCCTGCAGGCCCCTACCTGATGCTGCCGCTGCTCGGCCCGTCCAACCTGCGTGACACCGGCGGGCTTGTGGCGGATTTCGCGGCCAGCAGCCAGGTCAACCTGCTTAACGTCGCCGAAACCAGCGTGCGCCATCCGGAAATCACCCTGCTCGAAATAGTCGACCAGCGCTCCACGGTGAACTTCCGCTATGGTCAGCTCAACTCACCCTTCGAGTACGAGAAGATCCGCTACTTCTATCATGAGTCGCGCAAGCTGAAGATCGCCGAATAAACCTGCGAGATTGACCCAAGGGCCGCCCCCAGGTTTTAACCTGGCGCGGCCTTTGTTTTTTCAGGAGTCTTTATCTATGCGCGTAGCCCAACTGGCCAAAGCCGCCGGCGTCAGCAGTGAGACCGTGCGTCACTACACCGATCTTGGCCTACTAAGGCCCGCGCGCAACTCGGATAACGGCTACCAGGAGTATTCCAGCGCAGACCTGCAACGCCTGCGCTTTATCGCCCGCGCCAGACGCCTGGGCTTTAGCCTCAAGGATATACAGGCGATTCTCGCCCGAGCCGAAAGCGGCAGCGCGCCCTGCGGCGAAGTACGCGACCTGCTGAGCAACCGCCTGGCGGCCCTGCAGGCCCATATAGAAGAGTGTCAGCGTCTGGCCCTGGTTATGCGCAACGCCCTAGACGACTGGGCCGAACGGCCCGAGTGCGCCCCTGATGGTCAGGCAATCTGCCGGCTGATCGAAGACTTCGAACTGCCTGAGGAAAGCCGCCCGGCCACCCCCTGCCCGGCGCATTGATCGACGGAAAGAAGGCGTAGAGGGCGAAGCGGCAGGCTTACTGGCAAATCCGCGCAAGGCTGGCGAGCCTCCCGGATTGCATCCGGGCTACTGGGCTGCTGCTGGCTGGATCTTGAGTCGTTTAGCCGTCCTGCGCTTACTGCGCGTAACGCCGATACAGGCCTGGCGGCACGCCGCTGCTGTCGGTTGGCTGCCAGGGGCCTTGCGGGTTGGTCGCCCAGCTCCAGCCGCTGTTCCAGCGGTAATAGGTGCGCTCGCGGTAGTACAGATCACGCGCGCCGGCCACCACATACACCGCCAGACGCCCATCCCAGTGGCTGTCCACCCCGGGCGGCGGCGCATAGCGCGGGTGCGACTTGGCCACCGACGGTTGCGTGATGGGCGCGCTGACCTGCTGTACCGCGCAACCGGCCAGGCTCAACAAGCCCAGCACTAGCACTAACTGCATCCCGCGCCTCATTGCGCCTGTCCGTCCGCAGTATCGATGGTCAGCTGCTGCAGCTCGGTGGTGCTGCTGGCCAATGGCTGGCTGCTGCCGATCCATTCGCCGGCGGTGGCATTGCCGCTGCGGGAAATCCGCGCCACCAGCTGCACCTGCTCGAACCCGGAAATCTTCAGCTGCGGCATCATCGCGTCGCTATCCGACAGACTGACCTGCGCCGGCAAATCGGCCACGGTCAGGCGCTTGACCGCCAGCGGCATCGGCGGGCCGGATGCGGCACGGGCGAAGACGAACACGCTGTCGCTCGGCTGAACCTGATCCTGCAGCGCCGCAGCCAACTCGACCTTGACTGTCAGTTGCCGGTTCGCGGCAACAGCAGCCGCTGGCGTCTGTGCTTGCTCTGTCGGCCCGTCGAGGCGCTCACGGGCACGCTCGATACCGCCCTGAATCGCTTGCCGCGAAGGGTCCTGCTGCGGCAGTACCGCGACCAGACGCTCCCAGAAGCCGATGGCCGCCGTGAAGCGCCCGTCTTCATAGGCGGCAATACCGAGCAGACCGAGGCTGGTGACCTCCTCCGGATCGGCCTTCAAGGCTTCATCGGTGAGCGCCTGCATCTGCTCGTTCCACTGCTTGTTACCGGCAAAGTACAGCGCCTGGGCCCACTGCCCGAGCAGTTCCGGCTCACGCCCGGCGACGCCGACGGCACGCTCAAAAGCCGCCGCCGCATCGCTCGCCCGTTCCTGGGCCATATAGGCGCGCCCGAGGAAGTACCAGCCTTCGGCTGAATCGGGATTGCTCTGCACCGAGGCTTCCAGGCGCGCGGTCATCTCCTCGATGCTCTTCGGCTGCGCGGCAAAGGTCCGCACCTGCTCCACCTCGTCGATGGCTCCCCAGTGCTGATACAGGCCAAAGCCCAGCACGGGCATCAACAGGGCGGCCACCAGCGGAACCGTACGCCCCAGGGCGGCGAAGCGACTCGGGGCCCCGGTGCCTTCGGTGTCGGCCAGCAGCTCGCGGGCCGCTTCATCGCGACCATGCTGCAGCTGTTCATCGTTCAGCGCACCGGCCTCGTGCTGGCCTTGCAGCTCCTGCAGACGCTCCTGATAGAGGCTCACGTTGAGCGCGGTACGATCCTCTTCCGCTTGCGCCTTGCGCCCGCGCAACACCGGAATCAGCAGAAAAGCCAGGGCCGCCAGCAACAGCAGACCGGCACACAACCAGAATTCGATCATCAGTCTTTCTTATCCACAGGCGGTTGATTATTGGCAGGCCGCTGGCTGGCAGACGGTTGATTAAGTAGGGCGGCCAGACGCTGCTGTTCATCCGCAGACAGGCCGCTGGCCACGGCATTCTGTTTGCCGCGGCGGCGCAGCAGGATAACCCCGAGTAAAACGAAGCCACCGACCAGCAGGCCGCCCGGGCCGTACCAGAGCAACAGGGTGCGCGAGGTTACCGGCGGCTTGTAGAGGACGAAGTCGCCATAGCGGCTGACCAGAAAATCGATGATCTGCTCGTTGCTCTGGCCCTCCTCCAGCATGCGGAAGATCTGCGCACGCAGGTCCATGGCAATCGGAGCGTCGGAGTCGGCGATATTCTGGTTCTGGCACTTGGGGCAGCGCAGCTCTTCCACCAGGTTGCGATAACGCTCGCGCTCGGCCTCACTGGCAAATTCGTAGGTATCAATAGCGGCCTGGGCGGTGCCCAGCAGCGCCAGACTCAGTACGGCGGCGCTTAACAGACCTTTCATGGCTGGGCCTCATCGACTAACGCTTGATAAAGCGGAGCCAGCTGTTCGCGCCAGACACGCTCATCAATCACGCCGACAAACTTGTGGCGGATGATGCCGTCCTTGTCGATCAGAAAGGTCTCGGGTGCGCCATACACGCCCAGGTCCAGGCCCAGGGTGCCGCGGGCGTCGTTGATATTGAGCTGGTAAGGGTCATGGAACTCCACCAGCCACTTCTGCGCAGCGGCGTTGTCGTCCTTGTAGTTGACCCCATGGATGGTTACACCGAGCCCGGCCAGCTTGTTCAGCACCGGATGCTCAACCCGGCAGGCCACGCACCAAGTGGCCCAGACATTGACCAGCGCCGGCTTGCCCTTGAGGTCAGCCTCGCTCAGCGTCTTGCCGTCTTGCACCGCTGGCAGGGAGAACGCCGGGAATGGCTTGCCGATCAGCGCCGAGGGCAGCTCGCTGGGGTCGAGAAACAGACCGCGGTAGAGAAACAGCGCGACACCGAGAAAGATCGCCAGGGGCAGCAGCAGGATCAGCCGTTTCATGCCTGTACCCCCGCCATGCCCAGGGCTTCACGCACCCGAGTTTTGACCTTCATGCGGTAGCGCTTGTCCGTTGCCGAGAGGAAACCGCCCAGGCCCATCAACAATGCCCCCAGCCAGATCCAGCGGACAAAAGGCTTGATATGCACGCGCACCGCCCAGGCTCCGTTGTCCAGTGGTTCGCCCAGGGCGACGAACAGATCGCGGGTGATCCCGGCGTCGATGCCGGCTTCGGTCATCACCGACTGCTGCACGGTATACAGGCGCTTCTCCGGGTGCAGTACGGCGATCTGCTTGCCCTCTTCGAGGATGCGCACCGTGCCTTTGTCGGAGGTGAAATTCGGCCCTTCGAAGTGTTCAGCCCCTTCGAAGACAAACTGATAACCGCCGATTTCCACCGACTCGCCGGGAGCCATGCGCATATCGCGTTCGAAACTGCCAACACTGGTAAGCACCACGCCCAGGGCGCACACCGCCATGCCCAGGTGCGCGGTCTGCATGCCCCAGTAGCTGCGCGTCAGGCTCGGCAGGCCCTTGAGCAGGCCTTTGTGGCGGGTCTTTTCATAGATATCGCGTACCCCGGCCAGCACCACCCACAGCGCCAGCAGCCAGACGCCAAGCACGGCCCAGTTGAAATCGCCCAGCAGCAGACTCGCCACCACCGCCAGCACGACGCTGCCGATCAGCACCGGCGAGAGCATGCCGAGCAACCAGCGCAGCGGTGTGTCCTTCCAGCGCACCATTACGCCCACCGCCATCATCGCCATCAACAGGCCCATCAGCGGCACGAACAGCGCATTGAAGTAAGGCGGGCCGACCGACAGCTTGGTGCCGCTGATGGCATCCAGCACCAGGGGATAGAGGGTGCCGAGCAGAATCATCGCCGCTGCCACCACCAGAATGATGTTGTTGACCAGCAACAGGGTTTCCCGCGACCACAGGGCAAAGCCGACCTGGCTCTTGACCACTGGCGCGCGAAGGGCAAACAGCGCCAGGGAGCTGCCCACCACAATCAGCAGGAACGCCAGGATAAACACCCCGCGTTCCGGGTCGCTGGCGAAGGCATGCACCGACGTCAGCACCCCGGAGCGCACCAGGAAGGTCCCCAGCAGGCTCAGGGAGAAGGCAGCAATGGCCAGCAGCACGGTCCAGCTCTTGAACACGCCGCGCTTCTCGGTCACCGCCAGGGAATGGATCAGCGCGGTGCCGACCAGCCAGGGCATAAAGGAGGCATTCTCCACCGGGTCCCAGAACCACCAGCCGCCCCAGCCGAGTTCGTAATAGGCCCACCAGGAGCCCAGGGCGATGCCGATGCCGAGGAAGGCCCAGGCCACCGTGGTCCAGGGCCGCGACCAGCGCGCCCAGGCCGCATCCAGCTTGCCGCCGAGCAGCGCGGCGATGGCGAAAGCGAAGGCCACCGAGAAACCGACATAACCCATATAGAGCATCGGCGGGTGAATGATCAGGCCGAAGTCCTGCAGCAGCGGGTTTAGGTCACGGCCGTTTGCAGGGGTATCGAACAACAGGCGCTCGAAGGGGTTGGAGGTGATGATCAGAAACAGCAGAAAACCGATGCTGATAATGCCCATCACGCCCAGCACCCGGGCCAGCATTTCCTCCGGCAGCTGCCGCGAGAAGATCGACACAGCAAAGGTCCAGCCGGCCAGGATCAGGCCCCAGAGCAGCAGCGAACCTTCGTGCGCGCCCCACACTGCGCTGAACTTGTAGTGCCAGGGCAAGGCCGTATTGGAGTTGTTGGCCACATAGGCCACGGTGAAATCGTCGACCATAAAGGCGTAGGTCAGACAGACGAAGGCAAACAGCATAAAGCTGAACTGACCCCAGGCGGCGGGCTGAGCCAGGCTCATCCACTGACGGTCACCACGCCAGGCACCGACCATCGGCAGGGTGGCCTGCACCAGCGCCATGCACAGCGCCAGGATCATGGCCAGATGGCCAAGCTCGGGAATCATTGCGCGTACTCCGACGGGGACGCCTGCTTGGCCGCGTTGGCCGCATCGTGCTGCTGTTTCATGCCGCTTTTTTCCAGGGCCTGCATAACCTCCGGCGGCATATAGTTTTCATCATGCTTGGCCAGGACTTCGTCGGCGATCAGCATGCCATCGGCATTCAACTTGCCCATGGCGACGATGCCCTGCCCTTCACGAAACAAGTCGGGGAGGATGCCGCTGTAGCGGATTGTCACGCTCTTGGCACCATCGGTCACCACAAAGTCGGTATCCAGCGAGGTGCCGGAACGCTTGACCGACCCGGTCTCGACCAGGCCGCCGGCACGGATGCGGGTATCCTGCGGGGCCTCGCCATTGGCGATCTGGGTCGGTGAGTAGAACAGGTTGATGTTCTGCTGCAGCGCGCTCAGGGCCAGGGCCACCGCGATGCCGGCACCGGCGAGAATGGCCAGGACTATATACAAGCGCTTCTTGCGGACAGGGTTCACTTCGACTCCTCCCGGCGCAAACGACGCGCCTCGTCTTGCAGATAACGGCGGCGGGCCAGGATTGGCAGCGCCACATTCAGCCCCAGTATCGCCAGGCTGATGGCATAGCAGGACCAGACATAAGGCCCGTGGGTACCCATGGCGATAAACTCGCCAAAGCTGGCAAAACTCATAGCCCCTTCTCCACCTGCGCCTTGACGGCGACTTTGGCCCAGCTGCTACGCGACTCACGCTTGAGCACTTCCAGGCGCATGCGCATCAGCAGCACCGCGCCAAAGAAGCAGTAGAAACCCAGCACCATCAACAGCAGCGGCATCCACATCTCGAACGGCATGGCCGGTCTGCTCACCACACTGAAACTGGCTGGCTGGTGCAGGGTGTTCCACCACTCCACCGAGTATTTGATGATCGGGATATTGATCACCCCGACGATGGCGAGCACCGCGCAGGCCTTGGCCGCGCTGTCGCGGTTAGTGATGGCATTGCCCAGGGCGATCACGCCGAAATACAGGAACAGCAGAATCAGCATCGAGGTCAGGCGCGCATCCCACACCCAGTAGGTGCCCCAGGTCGGCTTGCCCCAAATGGCACCGGTCAGCAGGGCGATCACGGTCATCCAGGCCCCGATGGGCGCGGCCTGCTGCAGGGCGACATCGGCCAGTTTCATCTTCCACACCAGGCCCACGGTGCCGGCGACCGCCAGCATCACGTAGATCGACTGGGCGAGAAACGCCGCCGGCACATGGATATAGATGATGCGAAAGCTGTTGCCCTGCTGGTAATCCGGCGGCGCAAAGGCCAGGCCCCAGACCAGGCCCACCGTCAGCAACAAGACCGCCGCCAGCGCCAGCCAGGGCAGCCAGCGCGCGCTGATCTCATAAAACCACTTGGGCGAGCCCAGTTTGTGAAACCACGTCCAGTTCATCAGGTTACTCATCAGTGCTAGGGCGGATCGCGGTGCAGGCAGCACCAGGATCAGCCGGCCATTCAGGCTTATTGTCTACTCAGCGACGCTGATCTTGAGACCGGCGGCGATGGCAAAAGGTGTCAGGGTCACCGCCAGGGCGGTGAGGCTGGCCAGCCATAACAGGTGGCCCAGCGCCGGCAGTCCTTGCAGGCTGGCTTGTAGCGCCCCGCTACCGAGAATCAGCACCGGGATATACAGCGGCAGAATCAGCAGCGCCAGCAACAAGCCGCCACGTTTGAGGCCCACCGTCAGCGCCGCACCCACAGCCCCCAGCAAGCTCAAAACCGGGGTACCGAGCAACAGTGAGAGCAGCAACACCGGCAGGCAACGCCCCGGCAGACCGAGCATCAGCGCCAGCAACGGTGCCAGCAGCACCAGGGCCAGCCCGGAGAACAGCCAGTGTGCCAGCACCTTGGCCAGAACCAGAAGGGCCAGGGGGTGCGGCGAAAGGACCCACTGCTCCAGCGAGCCGTCCTCGAAATCACTGCGAAACAGCCCGTCCAGCGAGAGCAGCACGGCCAAAAGCGCCGCTACCCACACCAGCCCCGGCGAAAGGCTTTGTAACAACTGCGTCTGCGGGCCAACCGCTAATGGAAACAGGGCGATGACAATGGCGAAGAACACCAGCGGGTTGGCCAACTCCGCGGGGCGACGAAACAACAGGCGCGCTTCACGGGCCAGCAGCAGGGTAAAAACATTGCTCATGACGTGCGTTGCCCTAAATCAAGCTCGCGGTAACCGGCCGGCTTGACCGTCAGTTCGTGGTGCGTGGTCAACACCACCAGGCCTCCCTGCTGGCAATGCTGCGCCAGATGCTGCTCCAGCTGCGCCACTGCGGCCTTGTCCAGCGCGGTAAAGGGCTCATCGAGCACCCACAAGGGCGGCCCGGGCAGATACAGACGTGCCAGCGCCACGCGGCGCTGCTGGCCGGCGGACAGGGTATGACAGGGCACATCCTCGAAGCCGCGCAAGCCCACTGCCGCCAATGCCTGCCAGATGGCCTCGCGCTCGGCGGGAAGGTGCAGGGCGCAGAGCCAGGTGAGGTTCTCCTCGGCGGTGAGCAGCCCCTTGATCCCGGCGGCGTGACCTATCCACAGCAGGTTACGCGCCAGTTCCGTGCGCTGTGCGGCCAGGGGCTGGCCATTGAGGCGTACTTCCCCCGCCGTCGGCTGCATCAAACCGGCCAGCAGACGCAGCAGGCTGGTCTTGCCGCTGCCATTGGGGCCGGCCACCTGAAGCATCTCGCCGGGAACCAGACGCAGCTCCAGGCGCTCGAAGAGCATGCGCCAATCCCGCTCACAGGCGAGCGCCACGGCTTCGAGAAGGGGACTGGTCAAGGCATCGGCACCTAAGATGGATGGCAAAAGCTGTTCAAGTCGGCAGAGTCTTGGCCGCTATACTGGGGCAAGTGCAATGCGCAGCCGCCGTCCCCAGAAGGGGCGCGATTATACATGCCAGGCCCCGCCTCCCGCAGTGGGCATTTTCGACAGGTTGTAACCCGTTCATGAGCGAAATCAGCAGCCCGCGCCCGGTTTCACCGACGCCGCCGAGCAGTCGCGCCAATAACGTACCTGCCGATCTGGCGCTAAAGCTGCTGCAGCCCATGCAGGGGCTGCTGGCCAGTGGCGAAACCGCCAAGGCTGAAGTCATCGCCCTGAAGGAGGTGGCCCAGAGTTTCCAGGTGCTGCTCAAGCTGACCCTGGAGAACGGCCGCCAGACCACACTCGAAGCCAGCAGCCCACGGCCCCTGGCTCAGGGCACCGCGCTGGCGGTCACCGCCCTCTCGGAAACCCGGCTGGCGGTCTTGCTGCAGACCGGCACCGGCAAAGCCCTGACCAGCCTGGACCTGCAACAACTGCCCATCGGCACCCTGCTGCAGGGCAAGGTGGAGGCCCGCGAACAACAGCTGCAGAGCAAAACCCAGCAGGTGATCTACAAGGTGGTCCTCAGCCTGCTCAACACGCCGCTGGCCGGCAGCAAGCTGGCCCTGGAAACCCCGTTGCCCCTGCCCCTCGGCAGCCTGCTCAGCGCCGAGGTACAGGGTCGCCAGGCGCTTAACTTCCTGCCCCTGAGCGGCCGCCTCGACCAACTGGTGCTCGGCCAGCAACTGGCTACCCAGCATAATCGCCAAGGCTCCCTGGAAGGCCTGCTTACCGCCCTGCAAGGCCTGACCAGCAAACAAGCCCTGCCAGAGGGCCTGCGCACCAGCATCGATAAGCTGTTCAGTGGCCTGCCCGATGCTGCCCAACTAAGCACGGCCAAGGGCCTGAGCCAGGCCCTTGGCGACAGCGGCCTGCTGCTCGAAAGCAAACTGCTGAGCGGCCAGGGTCACGCCCTACCTGCCGATCTGAAGGCCAACCTGCTGCGCCTGATCACCCAGCTACTGCCCAATACGCCCAGTGGTCAGCCCCTGGCCGCAGCCAATGCCGGCGCGGTGCTGGCCCAGGCCATGCCAGCCCTGGCGCGCAACCTGCTGGGCCTCGGCCAGATGAGCAGCCGCCAGCAGGCCCTGAACTTCCCCCTGCCCTCGCGCTTGCTGCAGGCCATGGACGGCGAAGCCGATCTGGAAACCCTGCTGAAACTGGCCGCAGCAGCGGTTTCCCGCCTGCAGACCCATCAACTGTCCAGCCTGGCGCAAAGCCAGGTCGGCCCGGACGGCAATCTGCTGACCACCTGGCAACTGGAGCTGCCGATGCGCAACCAGCAGGAACTGGTGCCCCTGCAGGTCAAGATCCAGCGCGACGAGAGCAACAAAGCGGACAAGCCCGAGAAGAAGGAAACCCTGTGGAAGGTCGAACTGGCCTTCGACCTCGAACCGCTCGGGCCCTTGCAAGTGCAGGCGCAGCTGGCTCAGGGCCGGCTGTCGAGCCAGCTGTGGGCCGAACGCAGCAGCACCGTCAGCCTGATCGACGGCGAACTGGACAACCTGCGCCAGCGCCTCAACGGCGTGGGTGTGCAGGTCGGCGAACTGGCCTGCAACCAGGGCACGCCACCGCGCGGCCCGCGCACGACCCTGGAACAGCGTTGGGTGGATGAAACCGCATGAAGAAGACCGCGCCACGCCAGGCTATCGCCCTGACCTACGACGGTCAGAACGCGCCAATCCTCAGCGCCAAAGGCGACGACGAACTGGCCGAAGCGATTCTGGCCATTGCCCGCGAGTATGAGGTGCCGATCTACGAGAATGCGGAACTGGTGCGCCTGCTGGCGCGCCTGGAACTGGGCGACGCGATTCCCGAGCAGCTGTACCGCTGCATCGCGGAGATCATCGCTTTCGCCTGGTATCTGAAGGGCAAGTGCCCGGCCGGCTTCGACCGCGACCAGGACATCACCCCGCCACTGCCCTTGCTTGACGGCCCACAGCGCTAACAGGCCGTTGAAAAACGTAGGCGAGGCAGGCAAGACAAGGCGCTACGTAGTAACAGCCGAAGGCTGGTCAAAGCGCCGAGGAAGCGGACTGGGCTCGCACGCGAGTTTACTGGCTGTAAATGAGCATTACTCGTTTCACTCGCCCTTCGGGTCGCGCTGAAGCACGTTAGCCGCAAGCGGCTTTCCGAGGCCGTTTTTAACGCAGTATTGCCAACGCAGGTAGTTTTTCAACGGCCTGCTAAGCACGCCAATGGTTTGCCGGGGGCAGACTCAGGAGCGCTGGGTGCGAGCCTGCTGCATCTTGCTGACCAGCTCGGCTTCGGCCTTGCTCAGGCCGCAGGACTGGGTGAGGTCATCGACGCTGGCTCCCATGCCGGCCAGACGCGCCGCCTGGGTAAAGGACAGGCTACTGGGGTCGCGCTGCTCGATCTGGCTCAGCTTGTCCGGCAGCGGTGCCACGACGCGGCGCAGCTCGTGCAACTCCTCGCCCATCCGCACGCTGCCGGCCAGGTAGGCATCCAGCCGTCGGTTCAGCTCCTTGAGCCGCTGCTCACGCTGTGCATCGCCCTCGGCCTGCAACTGCACGGCCTGGCGCAGCTGCCTGGTCAGCCAGACACAGGTGCCCACCAACCCCAGACAGACCAGAGCCAGTAGCGCCAGCAGGGCCTCGAGCATGGCTTAGATGCTCTCCAGCTCGGACCATTCTTCTTCGCTCATCATCTTGTCCAGCTCGACCAGAATCAGCAGCTCGCCATTTTTATTGCACACGCCCTGGATAAACTTGGCCGACTCGTCGTTGCCAACATTGGGCGCGGTTTCCACCTCGGACTGACGCAGGTAAACCACCTCGGCCACGCTGTCGACCAGAATGCCGACGACCTGCTTGTCGGCCTCGATGATCACGATGCGGGTATTGTCCGTCACCGTGGTGGAGTCCAGACCGAAGCGCTGGCGGGTGTCGATCACCGTCACCACATTGCCGCGCAGGTTGATGATGCCCAGCACATAGCTCGGCGCACCCGGCACAGGGGCGATTTCGGTATAGCGCAGCACTTCCTGTACCTGCATCACGTTGATGCCATAGGTTTCGTTGTCCAGCCGGAAAGTCACCCACTGCAGAATCGGGTCTTCAGAACCTTGTGCAGAATTCTTCTTCATGTGCCTAGCCTCGTCATGAACCGCTTACGGCGGCGATCGCGGGTGTTGGCCCCGCTGTCATTACTATAGTTGCAAGGCGGCGCTACTCACGCCGCCGGAAAATATTCAATGCAGCCTGCCGGCCGCCATGCGTTTGGCAGCACCGCTGGCAATCAGCTCGGCCAGCGAGGCGATATCCAGCAGCGCGCACATATGTTCGATCACCGTGCCCGCCAGCCAGGGCCGCTGGGTACGCTGAGTGCGCCACTTGACCTCGTTGGGGTCCAGGCGAATCGAACGGCTGACCTGATGCACCGCCAGCCCCCATTCATAGCCCTGTACCGAAATCACATACTGCAAGCCATCGCGAAAATCGTCGCGGTAGCGGTCGGGCATCACCCAGCGCGCGGTATCCAGCACCTTCAGATTACCCGTCTGGCACGGCAGTATGCCGAGAAACCAGTCAGGCTGGCCAAATAATGGCGTGAGTTCCTGCCCGGCCAGTGGATAGATCGAGCCCAGGCACACCAGAGGCACGGCCAGGGTCAGCCCGGCGACATCGAACAACAGGCACTCGAAGGGTTCCTGCGCCCACTCGGGACGACCGTCCGACAGCACTCCGAGGGCCTGCGGCGGTGCAAGCTCGGCGCGAGTTTCCGCCACCGGCGCTGCCACCACGACCTCGGCCACAGGCTGGGCCACGGGCATGCCGACAGTCGGCAAGACCAGGGCTTGGGGGGCTCGTTCGACCAGCATCGGGCTCGCCACTGCCTGCGGCGTTACCCGGGCATCGCGCACCTGCTCCTCGAGCACGGCGGCCTCGAACTCGTCCAGCGCGACGCTATCGGCCAGCTCGACCGCAGCCTCCTGCAGCAAGCCGTCCAGATAGGACTGCAAAGCCAGTTGCGAACGTGTAGCGGTAACCAGGGGACGACTCATGAATGCAACCCGCAAAAACGACCTGTACAGGCTATCGGCCGCGCCAGCGGCTGACTTGAGCGCTTATCTTCAGCATAGCGGCTCATCTCAGGCAACCTGCGCGGCAGTCTGCTGAGCCAGCAGGTGTTTGAGCAGAGCGCGATAGGCCAGCACGCCGCGGCTGCTGGGGTCGAAGCGCGAGGGCGTCAGGCCGGCCCGGCTGGCATCGCGCAAGCGCGTATCCACCGGGATATAGGCGGGCCACAGATGTTCGGGGTAGCTATTGCGCAACACCCGCAGGGTACTCATGGAGGCCTGGGTGCGCCGGTCGAACAGGGTCGGCACTATGGTGTAGGGCAAGGCCTGACGCCGCGAGCGATTGATCATCGCCAGGGTGCTGACCATGCGTTCCAGACCCTTGACCGCGAGAAACTCGGTCTGCACCGGGATCACCAGTTGCTGGCTGGCCGCCAGGGCATTGACCATCAACACCCCGAGCAAGGGCGGGCTGTCGATGACCGCGTGATCGAAATCCTGCCAGAGCTGCGCCAGACTCTTGGCGATCACCAAGCCCAGACCGCTCTGCCCTGGGGATTGTCGCTCCAGGGTGGCCAGCGCGGTACTCGATGGCAGCAAGGCAATGCGCTCATGACTGGTTGGCAGCAGCAGCGTCTGCGCCAAGCCCGGAGGCACGCTGCCCTGATGCTGAAACAGATCAAAACTGCTGTGCTCGAGGCTGTCGGGGTCATGCCCGAAATAACTGGTCATCGACCCATGGGGGTCGAGGTCGACCACCACCACGCGCTTGCCGGCATCGGCCAGCAAACCGGCCAGGGCGATCGAGGTGGTGGTTTTGCCCACGCCACCTTTTTGATTGGCTACTGCCCAGACTCTCATTCTCTTTATCCTCCCGGTGAGCTTGCGCCTGACCGAGAACGGGTGCCGCCCTTATGGGGCTGGCGACGGGGGATTGACGGCACCCGCTTGCGGGGCCTGCGCTGGTGACGCTGGTGCAGGTTGCGTGCCAGCCCGCCGCAGGGCTGCATCGGGTTTGGCGTTACTGCTGCCCACCCCACTGACACTGCGGCGCACATCAAGATTGCGGGAAATCACCAGGACCACCCGACGATTGCGCCCACGGCCCTCGGCGGTGGCGTTATCCGCGACCGGCTGGAACTCGCCGTAACCGACTGCCGCCAGACGCCCAGGGCTGACGCCATCCAGGGTCAGCATACGCACGATGGTCGCCGCCCGTGCGGTGGAGAGCTCCCAGTTGGTTGGGTACTGAGCCGTTTGAATCGGCAGATTGTCGGTGAACCCCTCGACATGAATGGGGTTCTCATAGGGTGCCAGAATTTTGGCTACTTTCTCGATGATGTCGAAGGCCGCGCCATTGGGGATCGCATCGCCACTGGTAAACAGCAGGCTGGAGCTGAGCTCGATTTCGATCCACAGCTCATTGCCGCTGACCCTCAGCTGCTCGCTCTGAATCAGTTCACTGAAGGAGTCGCGAATACTGCTGGCGATGCTGACCAGGGAATCGGGAGCGGACTGAGGGCTTTCGTTATCCACCACTTCACGTTCGGGCTCGATGGTACGCGGACGCAGATCACCAACCGGAATCGGCTTTACGGCGCGGTCGGGCTGGTTGAAAACCCCGGTCAGGCTGTCCGAAAGGATCTTGTACTTGCCCTCGTTGATCGAGGAGATCGAATACATGACCACAAAGAAAGCAAACAGCAGCGTGATGAAGTCCGCGTAGGACACCAGCCAGCGCTCGTGGTTTTCATGCTCTTCGTGACGCCGCCGACGGGCCATAGTCTGTCCCCATCAATCCATAAAGCCTTGCAGCTTCAACTCAATGGAACGTGGGTTCTCGCCTTCGGCGATCGACAGGACACCTTCCAGCAACATTTCCCGGTAGCGCGACTGGCGCTGGGCGATAGCCTTGAGCTTGTTGCCGATGGGCAGCAGCAACAGGTTGGCCAGGCCGACACCATAGATGGTGGCGACGAAGGCCACGGCAATACCGCTGCCGAGCATGCTCGGGTCAGCCAGGTTGCCCATGACATGGATCAGCCCCATCACCGCACCGATAATGCCAATGGTCGGCGCATAGCCGCCCATGCTCTCGAACACCTTGGCGGCCTGGATATCGCGACTTTCCTGGGTATACAGATCGACTTCGAGGATGCTGCGAATAGCTTCCGGCTCGGCACCGTCGACCAGCAACTGCAAGCCCTTGCGCGCATAGGGGTCGCTCTCCGCATCGGCCACCGCCTCAAGGCCCAGCAAGCCCTCCTTGCGCGCGGTCATGCTCCAGCCGACAACCCTATTGATGCCGCCGATCAAATCGATATGCGGCGGAAAGAAAATCCAGCGGCTGATGGCCAACGAACGCTTGAACACATTGACCGGTGCCTGCAGAAAAGCTGCGCCCAGGGTACCGCCAATCACGATCAGGGCTGCCGGACCGTTGAGCAATGACGCCGCATGGCCACCCTCCAGGTAGTTGCCGCCGAGAATGGCGACAAAGGCCAGGATGACCCCAATCAGGCTCAGTACATCCATTTATATACAGGTCTCCGCCAGGTGCCTGCCGATCTCGTCGAGCGGGTAGATCGCGTCGGCCAGGTCGGCTTTGACGATGGCCATGGGCATGCCGTAGATCACGCAGCTGGCTTCGTCCTGGGCCCATACCTGGCTGCCACTCTGCTTGAGCAGGCGCGCGCCTTCACGGCCATCGGCCCCCATGCCGGTCAGCACCACCGCCAGCACCTTGTCGTGATACGACTTGGACACCGAGCCAAAGGTGATATCGACACAGGGCTTGTAATTCAAGCGCTCGTCGCCGGGCAGGATTTTGATCACGCCCCTGCCGTCGACCATCATCTGCTTGCCGCCGGGAGCCAGCAGGGCCAGGCCTGGGCGCAGCACATCGCCGTCCTCGGCCTCCTTAACGCTGATCCGGCAGAGCTTGTCCAAACGCTCGGCAAAGGCCTTGGTAAAAGCCGCCGGCATATGCTGGATAAGTACGATGGGAGCCGGAAAATTGGCCGGCAACTGAGTCAGGACCCGCTGCAGGGCCACCGGCCCGCCGGTCGAGGTGCCAATGGCAACCAGCTTATAGGCCTTGCGTTTGGGCGCAGCCGAAGCTGCTGGCGCGCCAGCCGGGCGAGCCACGGAGCTGCTGGCGGTACCGGCTGCGGGACGCACTGCGGGGCGGGCTTGCGTAGCGGGAGCTGCGGCCGGGACGGCAGGCGGACTGAAACTGCGCCTGTTACTGCGGGCGATGGTATGGATCTTCTCGCACAGCAACTGCTTGACCCGCTCCGGGTTGCGCGAAATATCTTCGAAGTTCTTCGGCAGAAAATCGACGGCCCCGGCCTCCAGTGCATCCAGGGTCACCCGCGCGCCTTCGTGGGTCAGCGAGGAAAACATCAATACCGGGGTTGGACAGCGCTGCATGATATTACGCACGGCCGTGATGCCATCCATCATCGGCATCTCGTAATCCATGGTGATCACGTCCGGCTTGAGTGCCAGCGCTTGATCGATGGCCTCGCGGCCGTTAGTGGCTGTACCAATCACCTGGATATTAGGGTCGGCCGAAAGAATCTCCGAAACACGCCGGCGAAAGAAGCCGGAATCGTCAACCACCAACACCTTAACAGCCATAAACACTCCTAAACGGCACTACAAAGACAGGCGTGCCGCTAATATTCAGATGCGCCGAGCATAACGCTTCAGCATGCTCGGTACGTCGAGAATCAGGGCGATGCGCCCATCACCGGTGATGGTCGCGCCCGACATGCCTGGAGTGCCCTGGAGCATCTTGCCCAGCGGCTTGATCACCACCTCCTCCTGGCCCACCAGTTGATCGACGACAAAGCCGATGCGCTGACTGCCCACGGTGAGGATCACCACATGGCCCTCGCCCTGCTCGACGTGGGCGGCACTGCCGACCAGCCAGCGCTTGAGGTAGAACAGAGGCAGCGCCTTGTCCCGCACGATCACCACTTCCTGGCCGTCGACCACATTGGTGCGCGACAGGTCGAGGTGGAAGATTTCGTTGACGTTGACCAGCGGGAAGGCGAAGGCCTGGTTGCCCAGCATCACCATCAGGGTCGGCATGATCGCCAGGGTCAGCGGCACCTTGATAACGATCTTCGAGCCCTGGCCCTTGACCGAGAACACGTTGACCGTGCCGTTGAGCTGGGAAATCTTGGTTTTCACCACGTCCATGCCCACACCGCGGCCGGACACATCGGAAATCTCGGTTTTGGTCGAGAAGCCCGGGGCGAAAATCAGGTTGTAGCATTCAAATTCATTGAGGCGGTCGGCCGCGTCCTTGTCCAGCAGGCCTTTTTCCACGGCCTTGGCACGCAGCTGATCGGCATCCATACCTTTGCCGTCATCGGAAATCGACAGCAGGATATGGTCGCCCTCCTGCTCGGCGGACAGCACCACTTTGCCGCCCCGCAGCTTACCCGAGGCCTCACGCTCCTCCGGCATCTCGATACCGTGATCGACCGCGTTGCGCACCAGGTGGACCAGCGGATCGGCCAGCGCCTCGACCAGGTTCTTGTCGAGGTCGGTTTCTTCGCCAACCAGCTCCAGATTGATCTCTTTCTTGAGCTGGCGCGCCAGGTCGCGAACCAGACGCGGGAAGCGCCCGAAGACCTTCTTGATCGGCTGCATACGGGTTTTCATCACCGCGGTCTGCAGGTCCGCGGTCACCACGTCGAGGTTGGATACGGCCTTGGACATGGCCTCATCGGCGCTGTTGGAGCCCAGGCGCACCAGGCGGTTACGCACCAGCACCAGTTCGCCGACCATATTCATGATCTCGTCCAGGCGCGCGGTATCCACCCGTACGGTGGTTTCCGCCTCGCTGGGCGGCGCAACCTTCTCAGCAGCCGGGGCAGCCGCAGCCTTGACCGGTTCGGGTTTGGCCGCAGGTTTGGGTGCGGGTTTGGCCACCGGTTTGGCGGCTTCTACGGGTTTCACCGGGGCCGCCACTGGCGCAGCGCTGACGGCCTCTGGCTCGACAAACTTGCCTTTGCCATGCAACTGATCGAGCAGCGCCTCGAACTCGTCATCGGTTATTTCGTCACCGCTGGAAGCTGCCGCAGGGGCGGCGGGAGCTGCCTTGGCCACTGGTTCGGCTGGCGGCGCAAACTGGCCTTTGCCATGCAACTGATCAAGCAGGGACTCGAATTCGTCGTCGGTGATTTCGTCAGTGCTGGACGCCGCAGCAGCGGCAGGTGCCGCCACGCTGGGGGACTCGGTGGCCGCGAACTGGCCCTTGCCATGCAGCTGATCGAGCAGGGACTCAAATTCGTCGTCAGTGATTTCATCACCGCTGGCGGCCGCAGTTGCCTGGGCTGGGGCCTCATCCAGGGCACCGAGTAGCTGTTCGAACTCGCTATCGGTGATATCGGCACCACCCGTTACAGGCTCTGCCTGTGCCGCGGGCGCTTCAGCAACTGGCGCAGCGGCTCCCGCTGGCTCAGCCAGACGCGCCAGGGCAGCCAGCAACTCGGGGGTGGCGGGGGTCAGGTCGGTACGCTCACGCACCTCGGTAAACATGCTGTTGACGGCATCCAGTGCTTCCAGCACCACATCCATCAGCGCCGAGTCGACGCGTCGCTCACCCTTGCGCAGGATGTCGAAGACGTTTTCTGCGATATGGCAGCATTCCACCAGCTCATTGAGCTGGAGAAAACCGGCACCACCTTTGACGGTATGGAACCCGCGAAAAATAGCGTTGAGCAGATTCATGTCATCCGGCCGACTTTCCAGCTCTACAAGCTGCTCGGACAGTAGTTCAAGAATCTCGCCGGCCTCTACCAGGAAGTCCTGGAGGATTTCTTCATCGGCGCCGAAGCTCATAAGACGTGCTCCTAAAATCCCAGGCTGGAAAGCAGGTCGTCGACATCATCCTGATTGGATGCGACGTCTTCACGCTTATCGGCATGAATCTGCGGACCTTCACCGTGGGAAGGCTCTTTTTGCTGTTCTTGTTCGGCGCGGAGCAATTCGTGGTTGTGCTCGATGCCGGCAATCTGATCGACCTGGCTGGCCATCAGCACCAGTTTGAGCAGATTGCTCTCAACCTCGGTAACCAGCTGCGTCACCCGTTTGATCACCTGGCCGGTAAGGTCCTGATAGTCCTGGGCGAGCAGAATGTCGTTCAGATGACCGGACAGCTTGCTGCCATCGCGCTCACTGCGGGCAAGAAATAGCTCGACGCGCTTGGCCAGCTCACGAAAGCCATCGGCGCTCATCTCGCGGCGCATAAAACGCCCCCAGTCGGCACTCAGGCTCTGCGCTTCGGCGCTGAGGTCATTGACCAGCGGGGCACTCTGTTCGACCAGATCCATGGTGCGATTGGCCGCTTTCTCGGTCATCGTCACCACATAGTTGAGCCGTTCGGTGGCGTCGGTGATTTGCGAGACTTCGGTGGCATGGGGTACGCGCGGATCAAGCTGGAAATTGACAATCGCGTTATGCAGTTCGCGGGTCAGCTTGCCGACCTCGTGATACAGGCCGCGATCGCGCGCCTTGTTGAGTTCATGAATCAGCTGTACCGCTTCGCCAAAATTGCCTTGCTCCAGACTGTCAACCAGCTGGCGAGCGCTTTGCTTCAGAGTCGACTCGAGGTCGCTCTGAGGGGAATCTTTATGTTCCATAGTACCCTCGCGGCAAACATCAGCCGTTGACCCGCTCGAAGATCTTTTCAATCTTCTCTTTAAGCACCTGAGCGGTGAACGGTTTGACCACATAACCGTTCACCCCCGCCTGCGCAGCCTCGATGATCTGATCGCGCTTGGCTTCTGCCGTAACCATCAACACCGGCAGGGTTTTCAGGCGCTCATCGGCACGCACCGCACGCAACAGGTCGATCCCGGTCATGCCTGGCATATTCCAGTCAGTCACCAGGAAATCGAAACTGCCGCTTTGCAGCATGGGCAAGGCGGTGGTGCCGTCATCGGCTTCCGCGGTATTGGTGAACCCCAAATCACGCAGGAGGTTCTTGATGATCCGGCGCATCGTTGAAAAGTCATCAACGATGAGGATTTTCATATTTTTGTCCAAGTCGACCTCCGTACAGTCCTAACGTATCCAGCACCTGGCTACGCCTTTAATCGTGAAACCGGCCTGCTGATTTAACTACCTAGTTCGCGCGCCATTCGCCAAGCCGCGCCCGCAACCGGGCGGCGCACTGGCTGTGAAGCTGGCTAACGCGGGACTCGCTAACCCCCAGTACCTCGCCGATTTCCTTGAGATTCAATTCTTCGTCGTAATATAGCGCCAACACCAACCGCTCGCGCTCCGGCAGGCCGGCAATGGCATCGGCCAGCGCCGCCTGAAAGCGTTCGTCTTCCAGATCCCGGGAGGGTTCGAGGCTGTTGCCGGCAAGATCCTCGCGCAGTCCGCCGTGCTCGCCATCCTGCAACAGGTCGTCGAAGCTGAACAGGCGGCTGCCCAAAGTGTCGCCAAGAATGCCGTAGTAATCCTCGAGACTCAATTGGAGTTCGGCCGCAACCTCTTGATCTTTAGCGTCTCGACCGGTTCTGGCCTCAATTACTCGAATGGCGTCGCTGACCATGCGGCTGTTTCGATGCACCGAACGGGGGGCCCAGTCACCTTTGCGCACCTCGTCGAGCATCGAACCACGGATGCGGATGCCGGCGAATGTCTCGAAACTGGCACCTTTGCTGGAGTCGTATTTTTTTGACGCTTCGAGCAGACCGATCATTCCGGCCTGAATCAGATCGTCCACCTGGATATTGGCCGGCAAGCGCGCCAAAAGGTGGTAAGCAATGCGTTTGACCAGAGGCGCATAGCGCTCGATCAACTGGTGCTGAGAGTCCTGCGCCTGTGCTTTGCTATACATACGGAGTCCAGAGGCTGCTGTCATATGGCCGGGTCCGCGACCGGTTGCTGCACCAGGCGCTCGACGAAAAACTCCAGATGGCCGCGCGGGTTGGCCGGTAGCGGCCAGGCATCGACCTTCTGGGCTATCGCCTTGAACGCCAGCGCACATTTAGAACGCGGGAAGGCTTCATAAACCGCGCGCTGTTTCTGCACGGCCTTGCGCACCGACTCGTCGTAAGGCACGGCACCTACATACTGCAGAGCGACGTCGAGAAAACGATCAGTCACCTTAGTCAGCTTAGCAAACAGATTGCGACCTTCCTGCGGACTGTGGGCCATATTGGCCAACACGCGGAAGCGGTTCATGCCGTGGTCACGGTTGAGCAGCTTGATCAGGGCATAGGCATCGGTGATCGAGGTCGGCTCGTCGCACACCACCACCAGCACTTCCTGGGCGGCGCGGACAAAGCTGACCACGCCATCGCCGATCCCGGCCGCGGTGTCGATAATCAGCACGTCGAGGTTGTCGCTGATATCACTGAACGCCTGAATCAACCCGGCGTGCTGCATCGGCGACAGCTGCACCATGCTCTGGATGCCGGACGCCGCCGGCACGATACGAATGCCCCCCGGTCCCTGCAGCAGAACCTCGCGCAGTTCGCACTCGCCGCTGATGACATCTTCCAGGGTGCGTTTGGCACTCAGGCCCAGCAGTACGTCGACGTTGGCCAGGCCCAGGTCGGCGTCCATCAGCATCACCCGACGGCCGAGATCGGCCAGGGCCAAGGCCAGATTCACCGACACATTGGTCTTACCGACACCACCTTTGCCGCCGGTTACCGCAATCACCTGTACGGGATGCATACCCATGTTATCTACACACCTTGTCTAACTTCGACCGCAGCCATGTGGCTGGCTGTGCTCTATTGATTAATGCTCAACTCGCGCGGCGCGTTGGCTGCTGATAGAGGCCGGCAAACATCTCGGCCATCGTATCCTCGCTGGGGTCCTGGGTGGCCTGCAGCCCCACTGCGCGACTCACCAGCTGGTGACTGCGCGGCACATGCAGATCGTCCGGGATCCGCGGTCCATCGGTCAGATAGGCTACCGGTAGACGCTGGCTAATAGCCAGCCCTAAAACCTCGCCCAGGCTGGTGGCTTCGTCCGCCTTGGTCAGGATGCAACCGGACAAACCGCACTGCTTATAACTATGGTAGGCCGCTTTCAGCACTTGGCTCTGACTGGTTGCCGCCATCACCAGATAATTCTTCGAATTGACCCCGCGACTGGCCAGGGTCTCCAGCTGCATGCGCAGCGCCGGATCGTTGCCCGGCAGGCCGGCGGTGTCGATCAGCACCACACGCTTGCGCGCCAGTGGAGCCAGGGCCTGGGTCAGTGACTGACCCGGGTCGACCAGGGTCACCGGTACATCGAGGATACGCCCTAAGGTCTTGAGTTGCTCCTGGGCACCGATGCGATAGCTGTCCAGGCTGACCAGAGCGATATGCTGCGCGCCGTACTTGAGCACGTAGCGCGCCGCCAGTTTAGCCAGGGTGGTGGTCTTGCCCATACCGGCGGGGCCGACCAGAGCGATCACGCCGCCCTCGTCCATCGGTTCCTGCTTCGGCGTCTTGATCGCATGGGCCAGATGGGCCAGGAGCATACGCCAGGCCTGGCGCGGCTCGGCGATATTGGCGACGCGTTCGAGCAGGGCCTTGGCCAGCTCGGCGGACAGGCCCATGCGCTGCAGGCGCCGCCACAGGTTGGCCTGCTGCGGCCGACGGTTCTGCAGCTGACCCCAGGCGATGGAGCCAAGCTGCACTTCGATCAGCTCGCGCAGACCATGCAATTCGAAACGCATGGCATCCAGCGCACGTTGATCGCTCACCGCTGCCGGTGCAGCCTGAGGCTGCTGCAGGGCTGCCGCCAGACTGGCTGCGGGCATGCTCGGCGGCGCGCCAAGCAGTTGGCGGTCCTTGCCGGCATCGCCCTGGGCACGGCTGACCAGCTCGGCCTGGGCCGAGGCGATCTTCGCCTGGGTCTGACGCAGCTCGGCCTCCAGCGCAGGATTGGGCTGACGAGCCGGCGCGGCAGGAATCTGATAATCCAGTGCGGCAGTCAGCTCGACACCGCCGGCAACCCGGCGATTGCCGATGATCGAGGCATCGGCACCCAGCTCATCGCGCACCAGTTTCATGGCGGTACGCATATCGGCGGCGAAAAAGCGTTTGACCTGCATGGCCTGTAACCTCGGTTAGTTCTGTCCCACCGTCGCAACGATGGTGACTTGCTTGTTGTCCGGAATTTCCTGGTATGCCAGTACATGGATACTCGGAACCGCCAGCCGCGCGAAACGCGAGAGCATCACCCGGACCGGACCGGCCACCAGCAATATCACCGGTTTGCCGAGCATCTCCTGGCGCTGCGCCGCTTCCACCAGGGAACGCTGCAGCTTCTCGGCCATACCGGGCTCCAGAAGAATGCCATCCTCGGAGCCTTGTCCGGCCTTGTTCATACTATTGAGCAATATCTGTTCCAACCTGGGCTCCAGGGTGATCACAGGCAGCTCCAGGTCTAGTCCCACAATGCTTTGCACGATTGCCCGGGCCAACGCGACGCGCACCGCCGCCACCATCGCGGCGGGATCTTGACTCTTGACCGCAACATTGGCGATGGCCTCGGCGATGGTACGGATATCCCTTACCGGCACCTGCTCCTGCAGCAAGGCCTGCAACACCTTGAGCAGGGTCGACAGCGAAATAAGGCCCGGCACCAGCTCCTCGGCCAACTTGGGCGAGCTCTTGGCCAGCAGTTGCAGCAGCTGCTGCACTTCCTCGTGCCCGAGCAGCTCGTGGGCATGCTTATGCAGCACCTGGTTGAGGTGGGTAGCGACCACGGTACTGGCGTCGACCACGGTGTAGCCCAGCGACTGCGCCTGATCGCGCTGGCTCGGATCGATCCACACCGCCTCCAGGCCAAACGCCGGGTCTTTGGCGGCAATGCCGTTCAATGCACCGAAGACCTGCCCCGGGTTGATGGCCAGCTCGCGATCCGGATAGACCTCGGCCTCGGCCACGCTGACACCCATCAGGGTCAGGCGGTAGGCATTGGGTTGCAGATCGAGGTTGTCGCGGATATGCACCGAGGGCATCAGAAAGCCCATCTCCTGGGACAGCTTCTTGCGCACCCCCTTGATCCGCGCCAGCAGCTGGCCACCCTGGTTGCGATCGACCAGAGGAATCAGGCGGTAGCCCACTTCCAGGCCAACCATATCCACCGGCGTCACGTCATCCCAGCCCAGTTCCTTGACCTCCTGAGCGCGCTGCGCCGGCAACAGTTCCTGCTGACGCTGTACTTCCTTGACCTCGCTCTCCTGCACCACCCGCTGCTTGTTGGCGATCCAATAGGCCGCACCGGCTGCCACCAGACCCAAGCTGATAAAGGAGAAATGCGGCATACCCGGCACCAGGCCGATGGCGATCATGATCGCGGCCGCCACCGCCAGGGCGCGGGGCGAGGCAAACATCTGGCGATTGACCTGAGCGCCCATATCCTCGGAGCTGGAAACCCGGGTAACCATGATGGCCGCTGCGGTGGACAGCAGCAGCGAGGGAATCTGTGCCACCAGACCGTCACCGATGGTCAGCAGGGTGTAAACCTTGCCCGCATCGACAAAATTCAGGCTGTGCTGGAACACGCCGATGGCGATGCCGCCGATCAGATTGATAAACAGAATCAGCAGGCCGGCCACCGCATCGCCGCGCACGAACTTGCTGGCACCGTCCATGGAGCCGTAGAAGTCGGCCTCCTGGGACACATCGGAACGGCGCTGCTTGGCTTCAGCCTGGTCGATCAGGCCGGCGTTCAGGTCGGCGTCGATAGCCATCTGCTTGCCCGGCATGGCATCCAGGGTAAAGCGCGCGCTGACCTCGGAAATGCGCCCCGCACCCTTGGTCACTACCACGAAGTTGATGATCATCAGAATGGCGAACACCACGATACCCACCACGTAGTTGCCGCCGATCACCACCTCGCCGAAGGCCTTGATCACCTGCCCCGCGGCATCGCCGCCGGCATGCCCGTGCAGCAGCACCACCCGGGTCGAGGCAACGTTGAGCGCCAGGCGCAAGAGGGTGGCGGCCAACAGAATGGTGGGGAATACCGCGAAATCCAGGGGGCGCAGCGCATAGATACTGACCAGCAGCACCACGATCGACAGGGCGATGCTGAAGGTAAAGAGCACATCGAGGAGAAAAGGCGGAATCGGCAGCATGACCATGCCGAGCATGACCAGCAGCAACAGTGGAATACCCAGATTGCCCTGCTTCAACCCGGACAGGTTGCTGCGTACATCACTGATCATTTGCGAACGATCTATTGCCACTTCCCTACCCCAGCCAATTCAATCTTTTGACGCTTAGGGCGCCACTATGTCGATGATTGCAAGAAGCTTTCCACTTTCGCCAACGCCGCTCGCAATAGCTCGCCAGGTGGCGTTCCACCAGGGAGTAATGCTCGCGCGTGATGAAAACAGCGAACCTCGCCAGCAAATGCCAGTCCCAGCACAGGCAGGGCGCGGCATGCCTGCCGCGCTTTTCTAGAGAGTCACCAAGGAGTCAATGATGAAAGGATGGATGATTGCCGCACTGGCCGGCTGCTGCGCCGCAAACCTTCAGGCTGCCGACCTGTCGGTTTCACTCAATGCCGTGGATGCCAAAGGCCAGGGTGCCTCCGTCGGCGCGGTGCTTATCAGCGAGAGCCCGTATGGCGTGGTGTTCACCCCGCAGCTGCACGGTCTCGAACCCGGCTTGCATGGCTTCCATGTACACAGCAAGCCCAGCTGCGATCCGGCCCCCAAGGATGGTAAGCCCTCGGCAGCCGAAGCCGCTGGCGGCCACTGGGACCCGCAGAGTACGGGTAAGCACGACCGGCCCTGGGGTGATGGTCACCTGGGGGACCTGCCCGCCCTGCTGGTCACCGCGGATGGCAAGGCCAGCCAGCCGGTACTGGCACCCCGTATCAAGAACCTGAGGGAGCTGGAAGGTCTGTCGCTGATGGTGCATGCCGGTGGCGACAACCATGCCGACCATCCAAAACCCCTGGGCGGTGGCGGAGCACGCGTGGCGTGCGGCGTGATCGACTAGACGCAAACCTGCTGCAGGCTATGCATCACTCGTTGCGGCGCAAATCCGGCGGGATCGGCAAGTCCGGCAGCGGAGCCGGGCGCTTGCCCTTGCCGGCCTTGTGCTGGCGAAGCTGGTAAACGTAGGCCAGCACCTGGGCGACGGCCAGGTACAGCCCGGCGGGAATTTCCTGGTCCAGTTCGGTGGAATAGAACACCGCCCGCGCCAGGGCTGGCGATTCCAGCACCATGACTTTGTGCTCGTTGGCGATTTCGCGAATCTTCAACGCGGTGAAGTCGCCCCCCTTGGCCAGCAGCACCGGCGCGCTGCCCTTGCTCGGGTCGTACTTGAGCGCCACGGCAAAGTGGGTCGGGTTGGTGATCACCACGTCGGCCTCAGGTACGGCCTGCATCATGCGTCGCTCGGAGATTTCCCGCTGCATCTGACGGATGCGCTGCTTGACCTCGGGCTTGCCTTCGCTGTCCTTGTACTCGTCGCGCACTTCCTGCTTGGTCATCATCAGCTTTTTCTTGTTGCTCCACAGCTGGAACGGCACATCCACTGCAGCAATCAGAATCAGCCCACAGGACATCCACAGCGCGCACCAGCCCACCACATTGATCGAATGGATAATGGCCGACTCGATGGGCTCATGGACGATGGCCAGTAGGTCATCCTGAAAGGCCGCCAGCACGGCCACCCCCACCAGCAGAATCAGCACAAACTTGGCCAGCGCCTTGAACAATTCGACCAGGGCGTTGACGGAAAACATCCGTTTGAGCCCGGCCCACGGGTTCATCCGGCTGGCCTTGGGGGCCATGGCCTCGGCCGAGAACAGCCAGCCGCCCAGGGAGATGGGCCCCAGGATGGACACCACCAGCAGCAACAGAAACAGCGGGAACATGGCCTCCATGGCTATTTCCCCCGAGGCGGCCAGCCACAGCCCCATGTTGTTCTCATCCATGATCACCTCCCGCGGCAGCGAGAAGTTACCCCGCATGATGTCCAGCATGGCGTTACCCATGCTGCCACCAAAAACCAGCAACCCGCCGAAACCGCCCATGGTCACGGCCAGGGTATTGAGTTCCTTGGAGCGGGCGATCTGACCCTTTTTGCGCGACTCACTGAGTCGCTTGCCCGTGGGTTCCTCGCTTTTTTCGGCACCGCTTTCGGATTCAGCCATGGCTTATGCCCCCGCCATCGCACGTAGAAAGCCCAGAGCCTCGGTGGCAAACACCTGGTACTGGGCGAGGATATCGGCCATGCCGATCCAGACGATGACCATCCCCAGCACCAGGGTCAGGGGAAAACCGATGGAGAAGATATTCAGCTGCGGCGCGGCCCGGGTCATCACCCCGAAAGCCAGGTTGACCACCAGCAGCGCGGTGATCGCCGGCAACACCAGCAACAGCGCCGCCCCGATCACCCAACCCAACCTGTTAGCCACCTGCCAGTAGTTGTCGACCAGAAAGCCACCGCCCACCGGCAAGGTCACAAAACTCTCCGCCAGCACCTCGAACACCACCAGATGGGCATTCATGGCGAGAAACAGCAGGGTCACCAGAATCATGAATAGCTGACCGATTACCGGCACTGAAACGCCGTTGGCCGGATCGACCATGGAGGCGAAGCCCAGGCCCATCTGCATGGCAACGATCTGCCCGCCAATCACGAAGACCTGGAAGAACAGCTGCAGGGTGAAGCCCAGCATCGCGCCGATGAGAATTTCCTGGGCGATCCAGAGCAAGGCCTGCAGGCTGATGGCATCCACTGTCGGCATCTCCGGCAGGGCCGGCACCAACACCACGCAGATGGCCAGGGAGAAATACAGCCGTACCCGTGCCGAGACCAGCTGCGTACCGATGATCGGCATCAACATCAACATGGAGGCGATACGAAACAGTGGCAGCAGAAAGCTGCCCACCCAGCTGCCGATCTGCCCATCGCTCAGCTCAAGCATGGGCGTCAGCCGATCAGCATCGGAATATTCATGATCAAGTTCTCTGTGTACTCCATCAGCTCGCGCACCAGCCAGGGCCCGGCCATGATCAGGACCACCAGAATCACCAGCAGACGCGGCAGAAAGCTCAAGGTCTGCTCGTTGATCTGGGTCGCGGCCTGGAACATGGCCACCAGCAAGCCGACGATCAGGCTGGGGACCACGAGGATCGCCACGATGCTGGCGGTCAGCCACAGGGCTCCGCGCACCAGGTCCACCGCCACTTCAGGCGTCATGTCTAGAGCCCTCCAAAGCTGGCGGCCAGGGTGCCCATAATCAGCGCCCAACCGTCGATCAGCACGAACAACATGATCTTGAACGGCAGGGAAATGATCAGCGGCGAGAGCATCATCATACCCATGGCCATCAGGATGCTCGCCACCACCATGTCGATGATCAGGAACGGGATAAAGATCATAAAGCCGATCTGGAAGGCGGTTTTCAGTTCAGAGGTGACAAAGGCCGGTACCAGAATGGTCAACGGAGCCGCTTCCGGGCTGACGATATCGGTACGCTTGGACAGACGCACGAACAGATCGAGATCGCTCTCACGGGTCTGCGACAGCATAAAGTTCTTGATCGGCACCTCGGCCCGACTGATGGCCTCCTGAGCCGGCAGCTGCTCATTCAGGTAGGGCTGCAGGGCCTCCTGGTTAATCTGCTCGAACACCGGGGCCATGATAAACATGGTCAGAAACAGCGCCATACCCACCAGAATCTGGTTGGAAGGCGTCTGCTGCAGCCCCAGGGCCTGACGCAGAATCGAGAAGACGATGATGATCCGGGTAAAGCTGGTCATCAGCATGACGAACGCCGGGATAAAGCTCAGCGCCGTCATGATCAACAGGATCTGCAGGCTGACCGAGTACTCCTGCTGGCCGTCGGTGTCGGTACTCAGGGTAATGGCCGGAACCGACAGCGGGTTGTTACCCGATTGAATCAAGGTGCTGGCAGTCGGCGCATCTGCGGCGAACGCAAGCGAAGCACCCAGGCTAAAAACCAATACCAGCAACAAACGCAGCATCAAGACTTGTCCTTCTGGTCCTTGCCCAACAGCTCCATCAGGCGCTGGGCGAACTCGGCCGAAGCCGGTTCGGCATCGGGGAAATGCACCGGCTCGGCCATCACATGCAGAGCGCTGATGGTGCCCGGGGTCAGCCCCAGCAGAATCTGTTCGCCACCTACCTGCACCAGCACCAGCCGGTCACGCGGGCCCAGGGCCTGGGTCGCGACTATCTTGATCACCTGGCCGCCGCGCGGCACGATCTGCTGCACGCGCCGCACCAGCCAGGCCAGCAGAAAAATCACCCCGATCACCAGCAACAGCCCGAACAGCAACTGCGCCAACTGACCGCCCGTGGTCGAATCGGCAAGCGGGGTCGCGGCCTTCTCGGCCGATTCGGCAGCAACGGCCCAGAGCGACAGGGCCAGGCCCAGCAACGAGACTCTAGGCATGATCAGCGCAGCTTCTTGATGCGTTCGCTTGGACTGATCACGTCGGTCAGGCGAATGCCGAACTTCTCGTTGACCACCACCACTTCGCCATGGGCAATCAGGGTGCCGTTGACCAGCACATCCAGCGGCTCGCCGGCCAGACGATCGAGCTCGATAACCGAGCCCTGGTTGAGCTGCAGCAGGTTGCGGATGGTGATATCGGTATTGCCGACCTCCATGGAAATCGACACCGGAATATCCAGAATCACGTCCAGGTTTGGCCCATCCAGATTCACCGGCAGGTTCATCTTCGGCGCGTTGTCGAACTCTTCCATGGCCGCACGCGGCACGGCTGGAGCCGTGTTGCTCGCAGCCAGCATGGCGTCGATATCGTCCTGCCCGGCATCGCCGGCCTCGGACAATGCCGCCGCCCACTCGTCGGCAAGTGCCTGTTCTTCGGGGCTAGTGGCTTCGTTTTCGTTCTCGTCGGCCATCGTGGGTCCTCGGCTGGCAGTAAAGGGGGGCTAGGGGTTAACGCTGGCGATCTATGGGGCCGAGCACCTGCAACGCCAGGTTGCCCTTGTGGGCACCCAGCTTGACCTTGAAAGAAGGCACGCCATTGGCGCAGAGCACCACGTGCTCGGGCAGATCGACCGGAATCACATCGCCCGGTTGCATATGCAGAATGTCGCGCAGTTTGAGCTGACGGCGAGCAACGGTGGCCCCCAGGGGCACGCTGACGCCCAGGATGTCTTCGCGCAGGGCCTTGATCCAGCGCTCGTCCTGATCGTCGACATCGGATTGAAAACCGGCGTCGAGCATCTCGCGGATCGGCTCGATCATCGAATAAGGCATGGTGATATGCAGGTCGCCACCACCGCCATCCAGTTCGATATGGAAGGTGGAGACGACTATCACCTCGCTGGGGCTGACGATGTTGGCCAGGGCCGGGTTCACTTCCGAGTTGACGTACTCGAAGTGAATATCCATCACCGCGTGCCAGGCTTCGCGCAGATCGACAAAGGCCTGATCCAGCACCATGCGCACCACGCGCAACTCGGTCGGAGTGAACTCGCGGCCCTCGATCTTGGCGTGACGACCATCACCGCCGAAGAAGTTGTCCACCAACTTGAACACCAGCTTGGCATCCAGAATAAACAGGCCGGTGCCGCGCAGCGGCTTCATCTTCACCAGATTCAGGCTGGTGGGCACATACAGCGAGTGCACGTACTCACCGAACTTCATCACCTGCACGCCGCCCACGGCCACATCAGCGGAACGGCGCAGCAGGTTGAACATGCTGATACGGGTATAGCGGGCGAAGCGCTCGTTGATCATCTCCAGGGTCGGCATGCGCCCGCGGACGATGCGATCCTGGCTGGTCAGGTCATATTGCCTGACGCTACCGGGCTCAGCCTCGTCCTCGGTTTCGACCAAGCCGTCGTCGACGCCGTGCAGCAGCGCATCGATCTCATCCTGGGAAAGCAGGTCTTGCACGGCCATCTTCGGCTCCCGATTACTGCAACACGATATTGGTGAACAGCACTTGTTCGACGGTCAGTTTGCCGGTTTCCTTTTCGGCCAGTTCCTGCACGCTGGCGGTGGCCTGCTGACGCAGCATCTCCTTGCCGACGGGAGTCATCAGAGCGTTGAAATCCTGACTGGAGAACAGCATCACCAGGCGGTTGCGCAGCACCGGCATATGCACCTTGAGGGCATCCAGCGCCAACTGGTCGCGGGCCATCAGGGCAACGCTGACCTGCATGTAACGGGCCCGCCCCTGCTGAGTGAAATTGACCACAAAGGCCGGGCTCAGCTCTTCATAAATCGCCGGTTGCTTGAGCGGTACGGCGGGCTCGGCGGAAGCCTGGGCCTGTTGCTCGGCGGCGCTGTCACCTTTGCTCAGCAAGAACCAGGTGGCCCCCACTGACAGGCCTATGGCCAGGAGCACGATCACGGCAATCAGGATGATCAACTTCATTTTGCCGGGCGGTTTGGCCTCGGCGCTTGCCGCTGCCGGCGGTGCTTCTTTCTTAGCCATGCCAATAATCCGTCACTATTCGGAGTTCTATCCGTTTCAAAGGGTTAAGAGCAAGTGTTATGCCAGTCTGTCAACCAGCCGCGTTCAGTAGCCGGCCGCATAGCGCTGGTCATGTCACCGGGCCCATGCCGCACCCATAGATCGCCCCAAACAGAATCGCCCGACTCCCTGCAACATGGAGTCGGGCGAAACAGAGTTTAGATCAGTGCGCGCGGCAACTACAGCGGCAACCGACCCGGCTGCCTCTCGGAGTTCACCCTAGGCGTAATAATCGACCAGGCCGCGGGCTGCGATTGGCGTGCCGCCACGTGTATCCATAGGGTTCTGGAGCAGCTCTTCGTCCGCCGCGAGACCCTCCCTGCCCGACCCGCCGCGGCCATTGCCATCACCCTCCTGGCCCTGCCAGCCGCGATTCAGCGACTGATCGGAGACATTCACATCCAGCAAGTTCATACCCTGCTGGGCGAACATTTCCCGCAGGCGGTGCATCTGCGCATCCAGCGCCTCGCGTACGCCGGCGTTGGGGCTGGCGAAGGTGACCTGGGTCTGTTCCTGATTGACGCTGATACGCACTTCCAGACGCCCCAGCTCGGCCGGATCCAGCTGGATCTCCGCCGACCGGAGGTTTTGACTGGACATCAGCATCACCCGATCCACCACCGCCTCACTCCAGCCGCCCTGTTGCATCGGCACTGGCTGCCCGGGAATAACCGGGGTGCGGGCCGACACGGACTGCTGCTGGCCAATCGCCTGGCTCAGGGCATTGAGCTTGCTGACGAAGTTCTCCGGCGGCGTCTGTGCCGAGCTTTCCTTGAGGGCCTCAAGGCCCTTGGCACTGAGGGACTCCAGTTGCAGCTCGAGCGACTCCGGCAACGTCTCGTCTACCGGCTGCATCTCTTCGAGCAGACGGTTGGCGAGCATGCTCTGCCCCGGATTCTGTGCCGCGTTCTGAGCCGCGGGGTTCATCTGTGCGTGCAAGGTAGCATGGTCGACCTTGGCGTTTTCCTTGGCCCCCATTTCCAGAGCCATGCGCACGGCCGGCAACTGGTTCAAGGCATCGATCTGCGGATCGAAGCTGGCCTCAGTCATGCTTGCAGGCCCGGAACTGGTCAGGCTGCCGGTCGAGATCAGCAGCGGCTCCGGCTCGGTTTCTGCCGGCAGTTCGACCGTCTCGTCCATCTCAACCGGCTCAGCACTTATACCCAGTAACAGCAGAGGATCCAGCACCACCTCCTCGCTTGCCGGTTCACTCGGCAAAGCCTTGCCGCTATCGGCAAGCTCGGGTTGGCCAATGGCCGTGGCGGCCTCGGGGTTTTCCTCTTCCTGCGCCTTGGGCTGGTTCTCGCGAGCGGGCCTGGCCGGTGCATCGCTGCGCTCCGCGGCCTTGGCCTGACGTTCCTTGGCGTACACCTGGGAAAAGCTGGAGGCCTCATTCCTGGAGGGCTCGGCAGCTTTCTCCGGGGCTTTGGCCGCGGCTGCCCGGGGTTTTGTCGGGGGTGCCGATTTAAGCAGCAGATCGGGGGCAACGGACATGGATACTCTCCGTTCGGGGTTAGTCGTGGGGAGAGTTTTGCAAGGGCTGGGCCAACTTTGCAGCGATGCTGTCAGATAGGCTAAAGGTGCCGGTAACGCTGCCGCTCGGACTTCATCAGAATCCGCACGATGGCGAACTCTCGCTCGATCTGCTCCACCAGTTCGGGGGCCCGCTGCAGTTGCTCACGACGACCGGCTTCCTCCAGTTGCCGACACAGGCCCGCCAGCATCAGCGCGCCCATGTTGCTGCAACTGCCCTTGAAGCTGTGCGCAGCCAGGCGCAGCCCCTGGGCATCGGCGGCCTGCAGGGCCTGACGCAACACCAGCAGGCGCTCCTCGGAGTCGAGCAGAAAGGTATCCAGCAGGACCGGATACTCATCCTCCATGACGTCCTGCAAGGCCGCCAACACGTTGCTATCTAGATGGATATCGGACAACGTCAACCTCCCTGGACATGCTGCGCCGGATTATGCCCCAGGCAACCATGAAAACTCCACGCTGACGCCCTGCCCGCCGGCATCCCAGCTGCAGCGCTCGCTCAACTGCCGCACCAGGGTCAGACCACGCCCACTGAGGCCCGACACATGCGCCTGCTGCGCCAGGACGCGCGAAGGATCATAGCCCGGCCCGCTGTCTTCGACCCGCACCACCAGGCGACCACCGCCCGCTTCGGGCTGCAGGCGCAGGTGAAACCGCACATAGCCATCGCTCAGCCGCGCCAGGCGCTGGCTGCGCTGGCGGTAATACTCGGCAAAGCCCTCGGCATTGGCCTTCAGCGCCGAGTCCAGGCCCAGCACGCCGTGCTCCAGGGCATTCGAATAGAGTTCGGCAAGCACCGTGTACAGGGCCCCGCCCTGGGGACGTAGGCCCTGCACCTCAAGCAGCAGCTGCAGCAGAAACGGCAGCGGATTGAAGTGACGCAGGGTTTCCCCGCGGAACTCGAAGCTCGCCGACCAGTCCAGCGGATGGCTTTGGCCACTGTCAGCGAACGCCAGAGGGGGCCGCGCCAGGGCACCGTCCTCGACCAGGCTGACCTCCAGCAGGCTGACATCGTCCTGCTGTTCGCCACTGAACAGCGTTAGCGCCTGCTGAATCTCGGTGAATAACTCCGCAGGCATGCGATTGCGGGTAAACACCTCGAGCAGGCGCGCCTCGCCAAACAGCTCATCGTCCGGATTGCGGGCCTCCAGCACGCCATCGGAGAGCAGGAACACCCGGTCCCCCAGCGCCAGCGGGTAGACCTCGTACTTGTCATTGAAGCTCGCCGGCTCCAGCACTCCCAGCGGCAGGTGCCGCGACACCAGCGGCAAGCGTTCGCCGCTGCTGCGCAGCAGGTAGCCATCGGGCAGGCCGCCGTTCCACACTTCGACGATCTGACGCTGGAAGCTGATATTGAGCAGGGTCGCGCAGCAAAACACCCCGACCGGCAGGATGCGCTTGAGCTTGGCATTGATCTCGCGCAGCACTTCGGCCAGCGAGTAGCCCTTGGCGGTCATGCCATAGAACACCTCGGCCAGCGGCATGGCTCCGATCGCCGCGGGCAGGCCGTGACCGGTGAAGTCGCCAAGCAGCACATGCATGCCGCCGGAAGGCTTGAAGGCGGCCAGCATCAGGTCGCCGTTGAATACCGCATAGGGCGACTGCAGGTAGCGGATATTCGGCGCATCCAGACAACCGGAATGGGTCACCTTGTCGAACACCGCCTTGGCCACCCGCTGCTCGGTGAGCAGGTGTTCATTGTGCTTGGCAATCAGATCGCGCTGCTTCAGCACGGTGTCCTGCAAACGGCGCAGGCGCTCCATGGCGTTGATCTTGGCTTCGAGAATCACCCGATTGTAGGGTTTGGCGAGAAAGTCGTCGCCACCGGCCTCCAGGCAGCGTACCAGGGCTTCGCCTTCGGTCAGGGAGGTGAGAAAGATGATCGGCACCAGCTCTTCGCCGGCCATCTGCTTGATTCGCCGCGCCGCCTCGAAGCCATCCATCAGCGGCATCAGGGCGTCCATCAGCACCAGCTGCGGGCGCTCCTGCTCGAATAGCGCGACCGCCTCCAGGCCATTGGCAGCCGTCAAGGTACGGTGCCCCTGACGGCTGACGATGGTCGACAACAGCATGCGGTCGGCAGCGTTGTCCTCGGCGATCAGAATGGACAAGCGCTCTGGCATGGAGGAGGCCTCAGGCGATCTGGAACAGTTGCTCAAAATTCGAGATCGCCAGAATCTTGCGTACATCCGGGTTGCAATTGAGCAGGCGGATCTGTGCGCTGTCGCCACCGGCATGGTCACGCAGCAGCAAGAGCATGCCCAGCGCCGAACTGTCCAGGTAGGTGGTGCCCTGCAGATCCACGATATAGGTCTTTGGCGTGCTGCTGACGCGCTCGTAGGCGTTGCGAAATTCCTGATGGGCCCCGAAATCAAAACGTCCCTGAATCAGAATGGTCAACTCTTGCCCGTCAGACGAGGGCAGCGAGGTGATAGTCATGAATCGCTCCTATAAACGAAAAAGCCAGAGCACCGAAGATAACCCTGACCAGGTGTTGTGCATATTCAAGATGTAGCACCCTAAAGGCCATGGAGCAACTGCCACAGGGGATCGGCCCGCACCCGCCGTCACTGCTATGGTCGCTGCGAGGCAGCCCGGCACGCTGACACGGCCGCACGCCGCGGGCTGCAGGCAAAATGACGAGATGGGGTATCAGGAAGACGAATCGCGCCCGGATAAACGCTGCGACAGTTCGTCGAGCAGTTTCTGCTCGCGCTTGTCCTCGGCCAGACGGGCCTCGTCCAGATAGCGCTTGACCAGTTTGCGCAGGCCTTCCAGGCGGGCATAGCGCTGCTGCCAGAGCTCGCGCGCCTTGTCCATGTTGACGCGGTGCCAGTCGACACTCTGGCGCTGCTGGCCAATGGCGGTTTCCAGCTGCGAGAGAAAGCGCTGGTAGTTCATCAGCCACTGCCCGGATACCCCGCGCTGGCCTTCACTGATCCACTGCTGCTGGTAATCGCCGCGGTAGCGCTCCAGCTCGCCCAGCTGCACTTCTGCCTGCCGCAGCAGGCCCTGACAGTGGCCAAGTTGCAAAGCCGCCTCACGTTCGGCCCGCTCGGCCATGACGATGACCGGTGCCAGCCGGGCGGCTCGACTCAGCGACATGGCTTAGGGTGCACTGGCGGGGTTGAAGGTGGCCGCCAGTTGCGCACTGCTGTTGGCCAGGCTTTCGTTCTCCCCCAGGTTCTGCCGCAGGTACTTGACCATCGCCGGTTGCCGGGCAATGGCCAGGTCGGTATCGGCGTCGCCGCCCGCCACGTAGGCCCCGACACTAATCAGGTCGCGGCTTTGCTGATAGCGCGACCAGAGCTGCTTGAAGCGCTGCGACAGGCGCATATGCTCGGCGGACACCACCTGCGGCATGACCCGGCTGATCGAGGCCTCGATATCGATGGCCGGATAATGGCCCTCCTCGGCGAGCCGCCGGGACAGCACGATATGCCCGTCGAGCACGCCACGGGCGGCATCGGCAATCGGGTCCTGCTGGTCATCGCCTTCGCTGAGCACGGTGTAGAAGGCGGTAATCGAGCCGCCGCCCTTCTCCGCATTACCGGCGCGTTCGACCAGTTTGGGCAGCTTGGCGAATACCGAGGGTGGATAGCCTTTGGTCGCCGGCGGTTCGCCAATGGCCAGGGCGATCTCGCGCTGGGCCTGGGCGAAGCGGGTCAGCGAATCCATCAACAGCAGCACGTTCTTGCCCTTATCGCGGAAGTACTCGGCAATACGCGTGCAGTACATCGCCGCGCGCAGGCGCATCAGCGGAGCGTCATCGGCCGGCGAGGCTACCACCACCGAGCGCTTGAGGCCCTCGTGGCCGAGGATCTCGTCGATAAATTCTTTAACTTCGCGCCCCCGCTCGCCGATCAGCCCGACCACGATGACATCGGCCTCGGTAAAGCGCGTCATCATCCCGAGCAGCACCGACTTACCCACCCCGGTACCGGCAAACAGGCCCAGACGCTGACCGCGGCCCACGGTCAGCAAGCCGTTGATCGAGCGGATGCCGACATCCAGCGGCACGCTGATGGGGTTGCGGTTGAGCGGGTTGATCGCCGGGCCGTCCATCGGCACCCAGTCGTCGGCCTTCATCCGGCCCTTGCCATCCAGGGCGCGGCCGGTGCCGTCGAGCACCCGACCGAGCATCGATATGCCCATGGGCAGCCGCCCGGTATCCGGCAGCGGGACCACCCGCGCCCCCGGGGCGATGCCGACCAGGCTGCCGACTGGCATCAGGTAGATCTTGCCGTTGGAAAAGCCCATTACCTCGGCCTCGACCTGCACCGGGTGGTAACTGTCATCGTTGATCACCAGGCAGCGGCTGCCCAGGGCGACGCGCAGGCCTTCGGCTTCCAGGGTAAGGCCGACCATGCGCAACAGGCGGCCCTCGACCAGCGGCTGGCTGGGTAACCTCACCGCATCACTGTAGGCCGCCAGACGTTTGGCGAAGCTCACCCGCTTAAGGAGCATCGTCGTGCGCCTTGGCCTTGCTCAGGTCGGTGTGCAGATCGGCCTCCAGGGGGTGGCCCTGCTGTTCGCGCTGATGCTCGAACAACTGCTTGAGAGCCAGGGCCAGGCGGGTTTCCACGGTGGCATCGATACGACTGAGCTCACTCTCGACCTTGCAGCCGCCGGGTAACAGCGTTTCATCTTCAAGAATGCGCCAGGTCTCTTCGTGACGCTCGCGCAGGGCCTTGATCATCTCGAAATCCTGAGGATTGAGATGAATGCGCACAGTCGCGCCGCCCATGGGCAGAAGCTTGAGGGCTTCGCGCAGCACTTGGGTGATCTGGCTGGAGTCGCTTTTGAGTTCGCGCTGGATCACCTGGCGGACCATATGGCTCAACAGGTTGACCATGGCCTCTTCCAGCTGCTGATCCTGCTCGGCAATGGGCTCGAACAGCTGCGCCATCAATTGCTCGAGGCCAGCCATTTTCGCGGCCAGGGCGATCTCGGCCTCTTGCCGGGCTTTCAGCTGGCCGGCATGGAAGCCGTCCTTCTCGCCGGTGGTGAAGCCTTCGTTGTAGGCGTCCTGGCGGATCGCCTCCAACTCATCCAGCGTCAAGGGTTTGACATCTTCCAGGGCAACATCTTCCCCTTCCGCGGCCCCCTCGACAGGGGCTTGCGCCTGCTCGGCGGCCTCCTCGGGGCTGACGGGCATCTCGGCGGGCTCGACCTGGGGATCGAAACTGGGCAGCGCCCAGAGGTCGAAGGCGTTGATGTCCTTGGCGCGAATCAGCTCGCTAGGGGCTTCTTTGGCGGCCATTTACACCATCTCTTCGCCGCCCTTGCCGCCCAGGACAATTTCCCCGGCTTCGGCCATGCGGCGGGCAATGGTGAGGATTTCCTTCTGGGCGTTTTCCACATCGCTGACCCGTACCGGGCCCTTAGCCTCGAGGTCGTCGCGCAGCAACTCGGCGGCACGCTTGGACATGTTCTTGAATACCTTGTCCTTGATCGCCTCGTCGGCCCCCTTGAGCGCCAGCACCAGCACGTCGGAGGAGACTTCGCGCAACAACGCCTGGATGCCACGGTCATCGACATCGGCCAGGTTGTCGAATACGAACATCAGGTCCTCGATCTGGCTGGACAGGTCTTCGTCGACTTCGCGAATCGAGTCCATCAACTGACCCTCGATGGAGCTGTCGAGGAAGTTCATGATATCGGCCGCCCGCTTGACCCCGCCCAGGGCGGCGCGGGTGGTATTGGAGCTGCCGGAGAACTGCTTCTCGAGGATCTGGTTGAGTTCCTTGAGCGCCGCCGGTTGCACGGTATTGAGTGAGGACACGCGCAAGACGATGTCCAGGCGCACCTTGTGGTCAAAGTGGCCAAGCACTTCGCCAGCCTGATCGGGGTCGAGATAAGCGACCACAATCGCCTGAATCTGCGGGTGCTCGTAGCGAATCACGTCGGCCACCGCGCGCGGCTCCATCCACTTCAGGCTGTCCAGACCACTGGTGCTGCCGCCGAGCAGGATGCGGTCGATCAGGTTGCCGGCCTTGTCCTCACCCAGGGCCTGGGTCAGCATCTTGCGGATATAGCCATCGGCTCCCACACCCAGGCTGGTCTGGTCGCCGACAATCTCGACGAACTCGCCCATGACATGCTCAACCTGCTCGCGCTGGATATTGCGCATGCCGGCCATTGCCACCCCGACCCGCTGCACTTCCTTGGGCCCGAGGTGCCGCAACACCTGGGCTGCATCGGTTTCACCGAGCGAAAGCAGCAAGATCGCCGCCTTGTCGACCTTGTTCAGTTTGGCGGGGGTGCGATTGTCACTCATCGGCGTTGATCCACTCTTTTACAACCTGGGCCACACGGCCCGGGTCTTCTGCGACCAGGCTCTTGATGGCGTTCAATTGTGCATCATACCCCTGACTCGGGCTGGGCAGGAGGATGCTTTGCGGGCCGCCGAGGCTGACTCGATCCTCGGATAGATCGCCGTCCAGACCGCCCATTTCACCCAGTTCGACATCACCGTCGCGACCACCACGCCGGCCCCCTTCGCCGCCGCCACCGGTGATGTTCTTCATCACCGGGCGCAGCACGAACCAGACCAGAATAAAGATCAGCAGCGCCGGCAGCAGTTGCTTCATACCCGCCATGGCCATCAGAAACAGCTCACTCTGGTACCAGGGCAGTGCGACCAGTTCCTCACCCGGAACGGCGGAGAACGGCGTATTGATGACGCTGACGCTGTCGCCACGGCTGGCATCGAAGCCCACAGAGTCCTGCACCAGACGGGTAAAGCGTGCCAACTCGTCGCTGCTCCACGGCGCGCGCACGGTGTCGCCGGTGGCCGGGTCGACCTTGAATTGGTCATCCACCACCACCGCCACCGACAGGCGACGCAAGCGCCCCTGCTGCTGCTTGGTGTAGCTGATGGAGCGGTCCAGCTCGAAATTGCGCGTGGATTGTTCACGCTTGTCCGCCGGATAAGGCGCAAGCATGGCCAGCCCCGTGGCCGGGTCGATGATCTGCTCGCCATTGACATCCAGCAGCGGCTGACCAGCGGCTACCGGCCCTGCCACGGCAGCTCCGCCGGCGGCCTGTTCCGGCGCAGTGGCGGCACCCGGCGGCTGATTAGCCAGGGCACCCGGCACGCCTTGCGGCGGCAGACTGCTGGTGCGCTGTTCATTGACCTGCTGTTCGCTGCGCAGCGCCGGCTGGTCGGGGTTGAACATTTCCGAGGTGGATTCCACCGCGCTGAAGTCCACGTCCGCCGAGACTTCCGCCTTGTAGCGGCCGGCACCGAGCACGGGCTGGAGAATATTGTGCACGCGCTGGGTGAACAGGCTTTCCATGCGCCGGCTGTAGTCGAACTGCTTGCCGGCCATGGTCAGTTCGGACATCTCCTGGATGTCCGAGAGCAAGGTGCCCTTCTGATCGACCACGGTGACCTGGGCCTTGTCCATCTCCGGCACGCTGCTGGCCACCAGGTTGACGATGGCCATCACCTGGCTCGGCTCCAGGCCGCGGCCCGGGTAGAGTTCAACCAGTACCGAGGCGCTGGGCTTGCGCTCGTCGCGCACGAATACCGAGCTCTTCGGAATGGCCAGGTGTACCCGCGCGCCCTTGACGTTGTTCAGGCTTGATACGGTGCGCGCCAGCTCCCCTTCCAGGCCGCGACGGTAGCGGGTGGCTTCCATAAACTGACTGGTACCCAGGCCCTGCTCGCGGTCGAGAATCTCGAAGCCAACGCTGTTGTCGGTCGGCGCTACCCCTGCAGCAGCCAGACGCATACGCGCCCGGGCCAGGTCTTCGGACCTGACCAGCAGTGCGCCGGAATTGGGTTCCACGGTGTATTTGATGTCGGCGGCGGTCAGGGTCTCCATAACCTGGGACGCGTCCATGCCGTCAAGGCTGCCGTACAACGGACGGTAATCGGGCTGCTGCGACCAGAGCACCACGGCAAAACCAATCGCCACGCTGGCGGCCAGGCCGACCAGCAGGCCGATCTGCCGCAGCATCGACATATCGGAAAGATTTTCCAGAAAGGTCAGGCCGAACAACGGCTTCTTCGGCTCACCGCCAGCGGTGGTGGCAGGTACGTTTGCAGCGACGGCTTCAGCCATGATTCAAACCCTACTCTTAAACCGGCATCTGCATGATGTCTTGATAGGCCTGGACCAGTTTGTTGCGCACCTGGGTCATGGCCTGAAAGGAGACGCTGGCCTTCTGCGAAGCGATCATCACATCAGTCAAATCTACGCCGCTTTTGCCCACTTCAAAGGCCTCAGACAACTTAGTGGAGGCCTGCTGGGTCTCATGGACCTTGCCGACCGCCTGCCCGAGCATCTCGGAGAAGCTCGGCGCGCCGGGCTCCGGGGTGCTGGCAACAGGCTTCTGCCGCGCCATGGCCTCCGCCTGCATGGAACGCATTTCCAACATCAAGCGATTGAATTCAACACCTTGGCTCATGACTTCCTCCACTGGCCGCGGTTTTTTGACGCTTCGCGGCGTTTGCAGAGGTATTGCAACAAGGGTGCCAGTTTTTCTGAGGCCTTGTTCAGCCCTTCAGCGTCTGGATATACAGGGCCTCGACCTTCTGCCGGGCCCAGGGCGTCTTGCGCAGAAAGGTCAGGCTGGACTTGATGCTCGGGTCGCTCTTGAAACAGCGGATATCGATACGCTGGGCCAGGCCGTCCCAACCGAAGCGCTCGACCAGGCTATTGAGGATGGCTTCGAGGGTGATGCCATGCAGCGGATTGTTTGGCAATTGAGTCATGCAAAACCTGTACGGAAAACACTTATGGAGAAAACTGCTGCCACCTTAGCCAAGCAGGCGAACAAGGGAAAGTAGCGACGGCGCTAAATAGCGCCCATAAAAAATTGTCTGGAACAGTTTTTGACGTCACGTAGCGACGGTCAGAAGGGTGGCTGCCAGGGATGGCCAGCCATAAAAAAGCCGGCCCAACACCAAAGGTGTGGGCCGGCGAAGCACTATCGGGTCGTCGTGGGGCCCGGGCCGGGCATCAGCAATAAAATCCTGGCTCGGGAACCACACCTGCAGACGACCGGCTGCAGGCATGGGTGCAACCTAATCAGGCCAGCTTGCGCTCAACATCGTCGAACTGGGCCTGCAGCGCGGCTTCCGGCTCTTTGGTGAGCAGGCTGACCACGATGATGGCGATAGTCGCCAGGATAAAGCCGGGGATGATCTCGTACAGGTCGAAGATACCGCCGGACAGCTGCTTCCAGATCACCACGGTCAGGCCGCCGAGAACGATACCGGCCAGGGCACCGTTGCGGTTCATGCGTTTCCAGTACAGCGACAGCAGGATGGCCGGGCCGAAGGCGGCACCGAAGCCAGCCCAGGCGTAGGACACCAGGCCCAGCACGGTGTTGTCCGGATTCAATGCCAGCACTAGGGCGATAACGGCGATCAGCACTACTGCGCCACGACCGATCCATACCAGTTCGGCGTCGCCGGCATCCTTCTTCAGGATGGCCTTGTAGAAGTCTTCAGCCAGGGCCGAAGAGCTGACCAGCAGTTGCGAGTCGGCGGTGGACATGATCGCAGCCAGCACGGCAGCCATCAGGATACCGGCCACTACCGGGTGGAACAGGCTGTTGACCAGCACCATAAACACGGTTTCGGCGTCAGCCAGCTCGGTGTCTAGGTAACCCACGGCAACCCAGCCGATGGCCAGTGCGGCAACCAGGGTCAGAGCGGTCCAGCTCACGGCAATGCGACGGGCAGTCGGCATGTCCTTATCGTCGGAGATCGCCTTGAAGCGCGCCAGGATATGCGGCTGACCGAAGTAGCCCAGGCCCCAGCCCAGCAGCGAGAGGATGGCGATGATGCCCAGCGGTTGACCCTTGGCGTCACTGAAGAAGGTCAGCAGTTCCGGGTTCTTGGCTTGAATGGCCATATGTGCGGCGTCGATGCCGCCTACGGCATTGAGGGCGAACACCGGTACCAGCACCAGTGCAGCAGCCATCAGCAGGCCTTGCACCACGTCCGTCCAGGCTACCGCGAGGAAGCCACCGAACAGGGTGTAGGACACCACAGCCAGGGTGCCGATCACCACAGCGGCCGTATAGCTCAGGCCGAACACGGTTTCGAACAGCTTGCCGGAAGCCACCAGGCCGGAGCTGGTATAGAAGAGGAAGAAGGTCAGAATGATCAACGCCGATACCACGCGCAGGGCGCGGGATTTGTCGTTGAAGCGGTTTTCGAAGTAGGCCGGCATGGTCACCGAGTCCTTGGCGGTATGCGAGTACACGCGCAGACGCTGGGCGACGAACAGCCAGTTCAGCCAGGTGCCGGCCAGCAGGCCGATGGCGATCCAGGTGGCCTCGAAGCCAGCCACCAGGGCATAGCCCGGCAGACCCAGCAGCAGCCAGCCGCTCATGTCCGAGGCACCGGCCGACAAGGCGGCGGTGGTCGGGCCGATGGAGCGGCCGCCAAGGATGTAATCGGACAAGTTGCTGGTACGACGGTAGGCCACCAGGCCCAACCACAACATCAGTACCAGGTAGACCACGAAGGTCACCCCTACAACAAAAACGTTCTGCTCGTTCATCTTGTTGTTCTCGTGTTGGCACGGCTCGGGCCGTGACTCTAGTTTTAAGCGACCACGGTATGTGGCACTGCCTTGAAACCACCAGCCAAACGCACGCAGGCCAGTGGCGGAGCAGGCGTTATAAGCCTGCCCCTGAACTACGGGTTATTCGTCGCCCAGCGACAGCAGCGAAGCATTGCCGCCCACTGCGGTGGTGTTGATCGAGGTGGTGCGCTCGTTGGCGAAACGCAGCAGGTAGCTCGGCCCGCCGGCTTTCGGCCCGGTACCGGACAGGCCGCAGCCGCCGAAGGGTTGCACGCCAACCACGGCACCGATCTGGTTGCGGTTGACATAGAGATTGCCAACCCGCGCCAGCTCCTCGATGCGCCGTGCGGTTTCCTCGTTGCGGCTGTGCACGCCGAGGGTCAGACCGAAACCAGTACCGTTGATGGCGGCCACCACCTGCTCCAGTTCACGGGCTTCGAAACGCACCACGTGGAGGATGGGACCGAAGTTTTCCTTCTTCAGTTCGTGAATGCCGCCGATTTCAAAGGCCACCGGGGCCACGAAGTGACCGTCCAGACCAGCAGGCAGCGCGGTTTCGGCAATCAGCTTGCCCTCGGCCTTGAGCTGGGTGATATGGGCCAGCAGGCCGTCCCGAGCCTCGGCGTCGATCACCGGGCCGACGTCACTTTCACGCAGATGGGTCGGACCAACCTTGAGCTCGGCCATCGCGCCCTTGAGCAGATCCAGCACGCGCTCGGCGATGTCGTTCTGCACATAGAGCACCCGCAGGGCCGAGCAACGCTGGCCAGCGCTGGTAAAGGCGGACTGCACGGCATCCTTGACCACTTGCTCGGGCAGCGCGGTGGAGTCAACGATCATCGCGTTCTGGCCGCCGGTTTCGGCGATCAGCGCGGCAATCGGCCCGGCCTTCTCGGCCAGCTGACGGTTGATGATGCGCGCGGTGTCGGTGGAACCGGTAAAGCACACCCCGGCGACGCGGGCATCGCGACAGAACACGCCGCCCAGGGTGGCACCGTCGCCAGGCAGGAAGGCGATCACATCCTGTGGCAGGCCAGCTTCGAACATCAGTTCCAGAGCGCGCGCGGCGATCAGGCTGGTCTGCTCGGCCGGCTTGGCCAGTACGCAGTTACCCGCAACCAGAGCAGCGGCGATCTGGCCCAGGTAGATGGCCAGCGGGAAGTTCCACGGGCTGACGCAGACGAAAATGCCGCGGCCTTCATGGAACAACTCATTGCGTTCGCCGGTGGGGCCCACCAGCTCTTCGCGGCCCAGACGCAGACGCGCCTGCTGGGCGTAGTAACGACAGAAGTCCACGGCTTCGCGCACTTCGTCGATGCCGTCCTGCATGGACTTGCCGGCTTCCACGGTACACAGCGCCATCAGCTCGGCGCGGTTGACTTCGAGCAGATCAGCCAGGCGCTCGAAGATGCTCGCGCGGCTGTCGATGGCGGTGGCATTCCAGCGCGGCCAGGCGGCATGCAGGGCATCCAGAGCCTGGGCGGCCTGGGCGGCGGTAGCGAAGTCGACGCTACCCACCTGCTTGCTCAGCTCATAGGGGCAATGCACGGCGCTGCTGGTACCGCTCAGGCGCTGGCCGTTGATGACCGGGGCGGCCTGCCATTGACGGGCCAGGTGCGGCTGATAGGCGAGCTCCAGCTCACTCCACGAAGTGTGAATGTTCATATTGAGGCCTTGGGAATTTTTCCGCGCAGGGCCAAACAGCGCCGGCGGAAGAGGGATTTTGTCATTACCGAGGGTTTTGAACTTGCGCAGTTGCGTCACCGGGTGATCGAGAAGGGACTCCACTGGCACGCTGGGGTCGACCAACTGGTGAACGAACGAGGAGTTCGCGCCGTTTTCCAGCAGACGCCGCACCAGGTAGGGCAGCAGATCCTTGTGCGCGCCCACCGGGGCATAGATGCGCACGGTCTTGGCGTGTTTTTCCAGCACGGTGTCGTACAGCGCATCACCCATGCCGTGCAGGCGCTGGAACTCGAACTCGCGCGGCTGCTTCTGCTCAGCGGCAATCGCCAGGATGCAGCTGACAGTGTGGGCGTTGTGGCTGGCAAACTGCGGATAGATCACCCCGCGGGTGAACTCCGACAGCAGGAAACGCGCGCAGGCCAAATAAGAGGTGTCGGTGCCTTCCTTGCGGGTAAATACCGGGTAGCCGTCCAGGCCCTGAACCTGACACTGCTTGATCTCGGTGTCCCAGTAGGCCCCCTTGACCAGACGCAGCGGCATCTTCTCGCCGAGCTCTTTACCCAGCAGGGTGAGCCACACCAGCACCGGCAAGCAGCGCTTGGAATAGGCCTGTACCACCAGGCCGAACTCGCCCCAACCCTTGAGGGCCGGGTCGCGCATCAGCTTTTCGTAGAGTTCCAGAGACAGCTCGAGGCGATCGGCCTCTTCGGCGTCCACCGAAATGCCCACGCCCAGCTTGCGCGCCCGCACCGCCAGTTCCAGCACATTGGCGAACAGTTCGCTGAGCACGCGCTCGCGCTGGGCCACTTCATAACGCGGGTGCAGGGCCGACAGCTTGATCGAGATCGACGGCTTCGGCCCCGGGCCGACCTGCGGCTCGGCACCGACGGTGTCGATGGCCTTGCGGTAGTCGGCCATGTACTTCTCGGCATCTTCGGCGGTCAACGCCGCTTCACCGAGCATATCGAAGGAGTAAGTGTAGCCTTTTTCGCGCTCGCCACGGCCGTTCTTCAGGGCCTCGGCGATATTGCGGCCAAGCACGAACTGCTTGCCCATCAGCTTCATGGCCTGGTTCATCGCGGCGCGGATCACCGGCTCGCCGGAACGCTTGATCAGCTTGCCGAGGACGTTTTTCGGCCGGCCATCGGCGGTATCCGGATCGACCACCTTGCCGGTCATCACCAGGCCCCAGGCGGCAAAGTTGACCAGCACGCTATCGCTCTGGCCGAGGTGACGCTCCCACTCGGCGGCGCTGAGTTTGTCGCGGATCAGTGCATCGGCGGTGGCGGCGTCGGGTACACGCAGCAAAGCCTCGGCCAGGCACATGAGCATCAGCCCTTCCTGGGTGTCGAGGCTGTACTGACGAAGAAGTGCGTCGAGGGTATCGACGGCGTTGTCCCGGCTACGTACATCCTGAATAAGGGTACGGGCACCGCGGCTGATGGCCGCAATGCCGGTCTCGCCGGGGTCGGCGAGCTGCAAGAGCTCAGTGAGATAGGCTGCCTCGTCAACGCTGTAGTTAGCGCTGATGACAGGGAAAAAATCGGCGGCCTTGGCGGCAGAGATCCGGTTAAGGAACTCGTCCTGCAAGACGTGACTGGCTTTAAACATCACGCCCATCCTCTTGTGGAGACTGTTTGTTATGGGTCTAGCGCAACATGGCTGATCTGACCAATGACAACTGGGCCAAAACCTGCGCACCGCGCCAGTGGATGGACGAATTTAGTTGCAGAACCATGAACGCTTCTTGCTGAAAGCTCTGGAGTTTTTGCGGAATACTCCAAGTACGGGAACTAATCGCGAACGGTTGTTTGAATAACCAGCGAAAGCTGGGCCAGCTGATGATACCGGCCGTACCGGCTGCGTCACCGCAGCTTGCCTTCCGGCCGCATAGATGCCTGCCATGCATCCGCAACGAACCGACCGGCACAATGAATTGCACGGCAGCCCTCGCTGTATTTCAACGAGCCGGCCTATGTCGTCCCGGCCACTGATCGCCTGCACTACCCGGCACCATCGCACTGCCTACACTGACGACATACCGGCGGGGAGCAGATCATGTCGAGCCATGAAGTATCCGAATATGCCATCTACCGCCAGGTGGTTTCACAGCTGATGCAGGGCGAAGAGCAATTACCCAGCCTGCCTACCATCACCCTGGACATTCGCCGGGCGCTGGTCGAACCCCAGACGACCGTCACACAGCTGGCCAGGCTGATCAGCCGCGACCCAGCCCTGAGCGCTCTGCTGATGAAATATGCCTGCAGCACGCTGTACCGACAGAGCCGGCAGCCGCAAAGCCTGCACGAGGTAATTCAGCTACTGGGCATGCGCGAGGTGGATCGCATAACCATGGCGCACAGCATCAAGAGCCTGTTTACCCTGCACAGCCCGACGCACAAGCAACTCTTTATCGACTCCTGGCAGCGCCTGGTGCTCAAGGCCAGCATCTGCTCCATGCTCGCCCGCCTGCTTAGCCGCATTGCCCCGGAGCACGCCCTGCTGGCCAGCCTGCTCAGCGAAGTGGGCACCCTGGCAGTGCTCTCAGCTTTCAAGGATGAGGATGCCATTCCCTCCAGCGAGCTGTACTTCAAGCTGTGCCGCGAATACAGCAAGCCACTGAGCATCATCGTGCTGAAAAAATGGGCCGTTGATAATGAGTACATCGATGTGATCCGCAGCACCGGCCACTGGCATATCAGCCGTGGCCAGAGCCTGAACCTCACGGACCTGGTCAACCTGGCGCTGTATCACGCACTCAAGGAGCGTGATGCCGCGAGCCATCTCCCCCCACTGACAGAGCTTGCCGCCTACCAGAAGCTATTCCCGCCCCAGGACTTTATCGGCGAGAACGGTGAACTGAGCCTGGTGATCCAGCACCGGGGCGATATTCAGGCCATTGCCCAGACGCTGCACTGACCCCAGTCGATCTCTGCCACAAACCGCCACATGCTTGGCCTAGGCTACGAACTCGATGTCCCGGGGAGCCCCCTTGAACCGTTCGCACCCCACCTGCGCAAGACCTTGGACACGGTTGCCGCCAACAACGAATCCGCCGCCATCGCCGCGATGCGCGCCGCCGAACGCATCAGCGATAAACGGTTCATTGCGACCCAGCGCATACCTTGGATGTTGTCCAGTTGCGCTACGCCCGGCCAGCAATCTGCGCTGCTAACGATCAATAATCTGCCCGCGCATGGGTGCCAGCCTGGCCAGTAGGCGGTTCTGTGCGGGAATGGCAACGCCCTGCTCGGTCATGGCGGCCTGCAGGTTTTCCACCAGGGCGTTGAAGTCGCTGGGGGTGAGGTTCAGGCCGGTGTGGCTCTCCTCCATACTGTCCCCCGTGTAGGTGCAAGGCCCGCCGGCCTCCATGCAAAACTGCTCCACCAGCTTGTCGCGCACGCGCTGGATATCGACATCCTCAAAGTGATGGACGATGCGCTTATCGCTGGCGATCTTCAGCAGCATGCTCTCCACCACCGTTTCGATCCCGGCCTGCTCACCCAGGGCACGGTAAAGGCTGTCGTCCTTGGGCGGTTGCTGGGCGCAGGCGCTGAGGGCCAGCAACAGGGCAATAAACGACAGGCGCATGTTCAGAAACTCCCCTGTACGGACAGATAAATCCCATCCTGATTATCCAGCGTGGCGATTTCACCCAGGCGGGCATAAGCCAGCACCACGGCCAGGTTCTTGTTGGGGAAGTAACCGAGAAACAGATCAGCCCAGTCGCTTTCGCCGGCAAAGCCCAGGTTGTCCGGCTTCTCTCGGTACTCCACGCCCAGGGCCCAGTGCGGATTGAGCAGCACGGCGATTGAGCCTTCCTTGAGCACCGAGTGGCGATCGCGACGGTCACCGCCGAAACCCAGCAGGCCCTGCTCGTTGGCCCGGCTATAGCGCAGGCCGCCGTTGAGCAGCAGGTTGTAGCCGAAGGCACCGCCGAGAATCAGCCGGCTGGCCGTCAGATAGCCTTCTGTATCCGAGCTGCGCTGCGCACCCACCAGGCTGGGAATCAGAAAATTGCGCTGGCGCTTGTGCTGCACGCCCAGGGATACCTGGGGCAGCGGATCGTAGATCAGATCGCCAAACAGGCGCACCTTGAGGCCGAAGATGTCTTGGCTGAGGCTGCTTTCCGGCAGACTCAGGTTGCGCGCCAGGGTGCCCAGATCGAAGCGCTGACGGGCATAGGATAGCTCGATGCGGTTATCGAACGAGGCGGCGAGACCGGCCACATCCAGACGGTAGTCGCCGGTCTCGACACGGGTTGCGAATACATCCGCGCCCCATTCGCCACGCTCGCCATAACCGGCCAGCACCGCCCAGGGGGTGATGCCGCCACCGGCGCTGCCGTCAATGCTGCTGGCACCACCGGTAGCTAGCAGGCGGCCATCAGCCAGGCTTAGGCAGGAGAACAGGCCAAGGCCCAACAGGCTGAGTATTCGCATCATGACTGAACCTCGCGGTTGGCTGCCTCGCGGTATTGCTCCAGCCAGCTTTCAAAGGCCTTGGCCGCCAGAGGCCGGCTGATCAGATAACCCTGGGCGGTGTCACAGCGCCAACGCTGCAGCAGGTGCAGGCAACGCTCATATTCAACACCCTCGGCCACCACCTTAAGGCCCAGGCTGTGGCTCATGTCGATGGTGGAGCGGACGATCACCGAGTCTTCGCTGGCCTCGTCCAGATCGCGGATAAACGACTGGTCGATCTTCAGTTCCTGCACCGGCATGCGCTTGAGCTGCGCCAGGGAGGAGTAGCCGGTGCCGAAGTCGTCCACCGACAGGCTGATGCCCAGCCCATGCAGCTCGTGCAAGACCTGCAGAGCCAGCTCGGGGTTGCGCATCATGCCGCTTTCGGTAATCTCGAAAACCAGTTGCTCGGTCGGCACCTTGTAGTGCGCCAGCAGCTGGGCCACCCGCTGCGGCAGTTGTGGGTCGATCAGATCGGCGGTGGAGATATTCAACGACACCTGCACCCGCAGGTTGCGGGCGCTCCACTCACGGAGCTGACGCATCACCTCTTCAATCACCCAGTTGGTAAGTAGCTGGATGCTGCCGGTGTGCTCGGCCAGGGGAATAAATTCCGCCGGCGAGACCATGCCCAGCTGAGGGTGCTGCCAACGCAGCAGCGCCTCGGCCTGCCGCACCCGGCCGGCGGCGATATCCAGCTTGGGCTGGTAGTGCAGCAGCAGCTCGCCACTTTCCGGGGCGCGGCGCAGATCGCGGATCAGCAGCATCTGCCGCTGCCGGGCATCGTCACGACCACGCTGATAGAGCTGCATGCGCCCCGGCTGCTGAGCCGCGTCCTGCATAGCAATGCCGGCACGGCGCAGCAGGTCTTCGACATTATCGCCATCGCTGGGGAAGGCGGCGATGCCGAAGCGGCAGTCCAGGGCCACCTCCTGTGCGCTGATGTGCAGCGGTTTGAGCAACAACTGCTGGAGTTTGTCGGCAATGCCCACGGCACTTTCACTGTCACAGTTATCTAGCAGTAGGAGAAACTCGTCCGCCACCAAGCGCGCCAGGCTGTCTCCGGGGCGCAGTACGCCCTGCAGGCGCTGACCCAGCTGCTGCAAGACTCGATCACCGCCCTCCTGACCGAGGCTGTCGTTAACCGTGCGGAAATTGCCGATGCCGATATGGATCAGCGCGGTGCTGCGTCCGGCGGTGATGGCGCTGCCTAGCCGCTCCAGTGCCAGGGTGCGATTGGGCAGGCCGGTGAGGGCATCATGCAGGGCGTTGTGCGCCAGTTGCCGCTCGCGCTCGGCGATCCCCGTCTGCATGGTTTGCAGGGCCTTGGCCAAACTGCCCAGCTCATCGCTGCGCTGCATGGCAATCGGCACCTGATAGTCGCCCTGCCCCACCCGCTCGGCCACTGCTGCCAGTTGCTGCACCGGCTGCGACACATTGCGCGCCAGCAACAGGGCACCGCCGAGGGACGCCAGCAAGGCCGCCAGGGCAATCAGCAGGATATTGCGATCCAGCCCGGCGAAGGCCTGTTCGGCCTGAGTCAGGGATTTGTGCAACACAGCCTGGACAACAAAACCTTCACCTTCGGCGAGCAACAGGCGCTCGCCCAGGTACTGCTGTTCGGCCAGGGTCTGTACCTGATCGAAGGACGGTGCCTGCAATACGGCCTGCAATTGCTGGCGCTGCGGCCCACTCAGTGTACTGATCCAGATATCCGCCTGGTCTGGCTGGCTGGCCACCAGGGTCAGGTCCAGATGGGTCAGCTCACGCAGCTCCGCGGCAAAGGCCTCATCCACCTGAAAGCCCATCATCACCCGGGCAATCGGTACGGGAGCATTGACCGTGGCCTGCACCAGCAGATAGAGGCGCGCGCCCATGGGCATCAGAAACACAGCTCCCCCTTCACGCTGACGCTGCATCATCTGCATGCTTAGCCATTGCGCGGTCTGCGGGCTGATCTGGCGGTCGGTACTGACCTCAAGGCTGCCATCCAGGCCGAGCATCATCACCGCCCCGGCATTGATCCGCGCGCCGTGGTTGGCCAAGGCCGAGCGGATGGTGTCGCTATCGCCGCTGGCCACAGCGTCCTTGAAGCCGAAGTCGGCCACCAGCACCTGCACCGCGTCGTGCAGCTGGCGCCCGCGCACCTCCAGCAGCTGTTGAAACACCAGGCTGCCGACCTCCAGCTGCTCGCGCGCCTGGGCCCGCACCGCCGCATTGGTGGCCGTCTGCACCGCGACATACAGCGCGGCGATCACCACCAGCAGCAACAGCACCAGTACGCTGGCGATCCGCCCCTGGAAACTACTGCGCAGCATCGCGAGCCTTCTTGAATGCATCGCCAAAGGCATTTTTCGGCGCACTGGCTGGGACGACCTCGGCGGGCTGTACGGCCAGGCTAAAGCGCTGCTGAGTGCCCGCCTCGCCCAGTTGCAGTTCACCGCCGGGCTGGCTCAGCATATCGGTCAACTGCGGGTGCCAGAGGCTGACCTGATAGCGCCCGGCTGGCAGCCCTTCGAGCTGCACGCGGCCCTGCTCGTCACTGACGGCAAACCAGGGATCATCAGTGACATACACATAACCCAGCATCCAGTCATGGATATTGCAGCCCAGCGCCACCACCCCCGGCGTATCGAACAGCACCGGCTCACTGGGCGTGCCCTTGTACAGGCGCAGCTCAAAGCGCTTGGCCGGGGAGAAGGAATAGACGTGATGACGGATATCGTCGCTATTGGGGAAACTCACCGCGCTGCCGCTGCGCACCGCCAGCACATGGGGCATAAATTGCTGAGCCAGCTGATCCATCACCCCGGCCGCTGCCGGCGGCGCGCCATCCAGCGGCCCCTGCAGGGTCAGCACGGCGTTGGCCAGGGGCTGACCCGCAGCATCGACCAGCTCAGCCTGCAGGTTGGCAGCCCAAAGCGGAGGCGCAGCGAGAACCAGCAGGCCCAACCATAACGGTCGGAAAACGGACGTACTCATAGACGGTACTCATATGGGACGCAGGCTGGCTTCAAGCTCGCGGCTTGCCCCCACCACTTCATGCGCCGGTGCCATGCAGCTTAGCCGGGCAACCACGGAACTGCACCCAAGCAATAGCGCCCGAAAGCCATTAAGCAGGCGCAAGCCTGATATAGCAGGGCTGTCGATACTGCAGGAATATGTTGCGGGTTTTTACTCGGCACCGCGCAAGCGCTTTGGCGTCAGCCCCAGGTAACGGCGCATGGCCGTGGTCAGGGCGCTCTGGCTGGAAAAACCGCACTCTTCGGCGATACGAATCAACGGCAAGCCGCTTTCACGCAACAGCCTGGCGGCGCGATCCAGCCGGGTTTTCAGCAGATACTGGTGCGGCGTCAGGCCCACACTGTCCTTGAACTGGGCATGAAAATGACTGGGGCTGAGGCAGGCCACCTGGGCCAGTTCGGCGACGCTGATACGCCGCGCCAGGTGCTCACTGATATAGCCGTCCAGACGCTCCAGGTTCAGCGGCCCCAGCACCCGCGCATGCTGCTCGCCAAACAGGCGCAGGTGCAGGGCACGCAGCAGAACGCCGCCCAGGGCACGTGCCAGCAGGGGGTCGGAACCGTAGCGGTCCAGTTCGGCCCCGGCGTAGTTCAGCAGGTTCTGGAAATCGGCATCCAGTTGCGGGTAACGCGGGGTTTCAAACAGATGGGTGAGAAATTCCAGGTCTTCGCTGGAGGTGCCCTGCTCGTTCAGGTCGATGATCAGCATGCGGTTATCGCCGATGCCGGCGAACTGATGATCAGCATCACCCGGCACCAGGCAGGCCCGCATGCGACATACCTCGCCGCCACGGCCATTGACCTCAAATTCCGCACGCCCAGCCAGCGACAGCACCAACTGGTGGTGGTCGTGGGTATGTTCGTGGGCCTGATCATCCAGGCACAGCAGACGGGCTTTGAGCATCGCTACGGCAATCCGCGGTGGTGTGCTGGCACTTTAACCAGTTGCGCGGCCTGCTGTAACCCCCACTGACCAGCGGCTGGCCGGGGTTGCCGAGCGCCAGCGACCCGACTCGTCAGACCTGGAGCACAGTTCGGGGGCAACCCAGCAGAAAACATGCACTAAATTAGCCACACACAGCCATCGACGCACGAAAATAGCGCGACTACAGCGCACATTGCCGGCTCCAAAGCCCGCTGCAGCGCGGTTTTGCCCAACTGGCAGGAGAGTTGCAGGCCCGCCATGCACGCTTTTCGTGCTGCCTGCCGATTCGAGGAGTCCTGCCATGGAACTCAGCATTGCCGTTGCACTGGCATTGGGCCTTTATCTACTGGGCCAGTGGTTGCACAGGCGCGCCAGCCAGCGCCATTACCAGCACCTGAACACGCTACAGAGCGCCACCCTGCAGCGTGCCCTCGAACTGTTGCAGCACCTGCAGAAACACCGCGGTCTGGGGGCGCAACAGGATATCGTCAGCGTCAGCCAACGTAACGCCATCGCCCGCCAACTCGATCAGCTCTGGCTGAACTGGCCCGGGCCCAGCCTGCAGCTGGCCCCACTGCAGGAAGACTGGCCCAGGCTGCGGCGCAATCCAGCCGATTTTTCCGCCCACTGCCAACTGATTGAAGGCCTGCTGAAAGTTATCGACCAGCTCGAGGAACGCCTGTGCCTGGCCGCGGGCGAACTGGGCGGCCTCGGCCAGGCCTGCCGGATACTCGAAGACCTGGCGCGCCTGCGCGGTCTGGCCGTACGGGCGAGCAACTACAAACACTGCCCGACAGGGCTGCAACAACAGATGCGGCAGCTCTGCCAGAAGCTCGACCAACCGCACAATACGGCCCCATTGCAGCAACTCCTGCAACGCATCGAGCACGATCTGATCGCAGCCCCACAGGTGCAGCTTGCCCCTGGTGAGTGCTTTGCGTTATTCGCCCCAGCGATTGAGGAGTGCGCCCAGCGCCTGCGTCTGCCCAGCGGAGCCCTTGGTCAGGGCTAGGGTTACGCCCGCCAATCTGCACAGCTATGCTGGCAAGCACTGACCACCGCCTGGAGTTGACCATGACTGCCCTCCGCTTGCCGTTACTACTCGGCCTTGCCCTGTTAAGCGCCTGTGCGCAGAAGCCCAGCAGCGTGACCCTGCAACAGAACCAGCAGAGCAAATGCCCGCTGACCCTGTACAGCGGTCAGCAGATGATTCTGCATATGCCGAGCAACCCCACCACCGGATTTCGCTGGCTGATCCGCGATTCCGCCTCCAACGTCCTGCAGAGCCTTGGTCCCGAGGTCTACAGCAACCCGGAAGACGCCGGCCTGGTCGGCAGCGCCGGGCGCTCGACCTGGCGCTTCCAGGCCAAGCAGCCCGGCGAAGGCCGCCTGCTACTGACCTATCAGCGCCCCTGGGAAGTGGGTGTGGTACCGGCGCAAAAATTCGACTGCACCATCAAGGTCAAGTAACCCGGCAGCGCGGGCGCGGCCCTATGGGTTATCGCGGCCGCACCGTTGCCAGGCCCCACGCCAGTGACGGTCGCGGCCGCCGCTAATCAACCGCAGCGCTGTGACCGGCTTAACAAGCAGAGCGGCAAGATATCGACTATAGAAGAGAGACACCCCTTCACTCAGGAAAACCAACATGACGGACACTGGGTATGCAGTTGGCCTATTCCTCATGCTGACCTTGCTTGCAGGCTGCAGCAGTCTTCTGCCCAGCGAGCAGGAAGAAGCCCTTTCCCCATTCGACGACTACCTGGATGCAGAAATCCGCTACGCCCAGGCCATCCCGGGAAAAACCACCCGCGCCGAGCTGTTCGCCCTAGGCTTTGACCCCTTGGCGGAGGGTAACGGCAAGATGCTCTCCTTTATCGACATCCGCCTGATGTTCGTGCAGCCCAATGTGCCCATCGACTACCTGCCCGAAGGCCTGCTGCACTGCCTGGAAGCCAAGGACCGCTGCGTCGGCTACTCCTTCGAGTTCAACAAGACCGACACCCAGCGGGTGGGTAACTTCTGGGCCGACGCCTTCAATTTCCGCAAGAAGAGTGAGCTGCAAGGCTGGATCTTCCGCTCGGTCTTCGTGCTGGTGGATGAGGTGCTGGTGCACAAACTCAGCAACGGCGAGCCGAACATCCGCCGCTACGAGGTCAAGCGCAATCCACTGGGGCCGCTGCAGGGTGCCGGCGAGTTCTTTTCCGACCAATTGAAGTAATCATGGTTTGGCTTGAGGCCGCACTTGGCTAAAATGCCGGCCTTTCTCGACCAGTGCGCAGCCACCGTGACCAAACAGCCCGACCGCCTCTTCGCCCAGCCCCTGGCCCAGGTGCCCGACTTCGCCTTCAACGAGGATGTGGTGCGGGTGTTCCCGGACATGATCAAGCGCTCGGTGCCGGGTTACCCGACCATTGTCGAGAATATCGGCGTGCTCGCCGGCCAGTTCGCCCAACCACACAGCGTGCTGTACGACCTGGGTTGCTCCCTGGGCGCGGTGACCCAGGCCCTGCGCCGCCATGTGCAGATCGAAGACTGCCGGGTGATTGCCGTGGACAACTCCAGCGCCATGGTCGAGCGCTGCCGCGAATACCTGCATGCGCAGGATTCGATGTTTCAGGAGCTGCTGCCGGTTGAAGTGATCGAGGCCGATATTCTCAGCCTGGAGTTTCAACCCACCTCGCTGGTGGCGCTGAATTTCACCCTGCAATTTATCCAACCCGAACAACGCCTCGAATTACTGACGCGGATCCGCCAGGCCCTGCTGCCCGGCGGCGCGCTGATCCTCTCGGAAAAGCTGCGCTTCGAGGATCAAGCGCAGCACGACCTGCTCGGCGAACTGCATATCGCCTTCAAGCGCGCCAATGGCTATAGCGAACTGGAAATCGCGCAGAAACGCAGCGCCATCGAGAAGGTCATGCTGCCGGACAGCCTGGAACAGCACCGCGAGCGCCTGCTGGCCGCCGGCTTCAGCCAGGTGGTGCCCTGGTTCCAGTGCCTGAACTTCGCGTCACTGGTTGCCCTGCCATGATCCATCGCCTCGACCTCGACGCCCTGCAAGCACAACTGGCCGGCACCCCGCTGCAGGACTGGGCAGCCGACCTGCCCGGACAGATCGACGCCAAGCTGGCGGTCGGCCATGGCGACCTGCCGCGCTGGTACGGCGCAGTACAGGCGCTGCCGCAACTGAACGTCGAACAGCTCGAACTGCTGCACAGCTTCAGTTTCAACGGCCACTGCGACGAGCCGACCCGCGCCGCATTGAAAAGCGCTTTGCAGGGCCTGATCCCGTGGCGCAAGGGGCCTTTTCATCTGTTCGACGTGCATGTCGACACCGAGTGGCGCTCGGACTGGAAGTGGCAACGGGTCGCCCCGCACCTGGAGCTCAAGGGCAAGCGTGTGCTGGATGTGGGTTGCGGCAACGGCTACTACATGTGGCGCATGCTCGGGGCCGGTGCTGACAGCGTGGTGGGCATCGACCCCAATTGGCTGTTTCTCTGCCAGTTTCTGGCGATGAAGAACTACCTGCCCGACCTACCGGCCTGGCACCTGCCGCTGGCCTTCGAGGAATTACCCGGCAAGCTGCAGGGCTTCGACACGGTGTTCTCCATGGGCGTGCTGTACCACCGCCGCTCGCCCATCGATCACCTGATCGACCTCAAGGACTGCCTGGTCAAGGACGGTGAACTGGTGCTGGAAACCCTGGTGGTGGAAGGCGACGCCCAGCAGGTGCTGGTACCCGAGGACCGCTACGCGCAAATGCGCAACGTCTGGTTCCTGCCCTCGGTGCCCGCGCTGGAACTCTGGCTGCGCCGCGCCGGCTTCGTCGACGTGCGCTGCGTGGATGTCAGCACCACCAGCGTGGACGAACAGCGCTCGACCGAGTGGATGCGCTTTCAATCGCTGCCCGAGTTTCTCGACCCCGCCGACCACAGCCGCACCGTCGAAGGGCTGCCGGCCCCCTGCCGCGCGGTGCTGGTGGCGCGCAAGCCCTGATCACTGTTGTCCGTCGTCACCGCGACGTCGGGCCGCCCTGCGCGCGGCGATTTCCCGCAGAGGCGCTGCCGCCCCCTGACTGACCGCATCCCGGGCATCGCCCAGGCGGGCGAGCCCACGGGCTTCGAGCTGCAGCAAATGGCGCATCTGACGCCGCCAACGCCACGCGCCCAGCCAGTCGACGATGGCATTCTGCAGGTCCATCGGCCACATGGCCGGCATATAGAACTCCGTCTCGCGCAAATCGTAGGCGCGGCGGTTGACGGGTACTTTGCGATCCTCTGAATCGGTCATGGCTGACCCTCCCTATAAATGACAGCCGCACCTGAACCTGCTGCATGCAGGTATCGACACGACTTGAATCAAGGGTGAATCGCGCCTATCGTTCAGACAAACGACAATTTCATAACACTAAGTTAATAAATACTTAAGGCTTAAGATGAGCATCCAACCTATCGCATCCACGCCAATGTCGCTGCCGTTACTGGAAAGCGATGTGCTCAGGACCTTTGTCGGCATCGCCGAAAGTGGCAGCTTTACCCGCACCGCCGCACAGGTTTACCGCACCACCGCGGCCGTCAGCATGCAGATCAAGCGCCTGGAAGAAACCCTGGGGCGCAATCTGTTCGTGCGCGAACCCAGGCGGGTCCGCCTGACCCCGGACGGGGAAATGCTGCTGGGTTATGCGCGGCGTCTGCTCAAGCTCAACGAGGAAGCGGTCGCCCACTTTCTCGCACCGGCACTGGCCGGCCGCGTCGGTTTCGGCAGCCCGACCGACCTCGGCAGCCGTGTACTGCCTGGGGTTCTGTCGATGTTCGCCCGCAGTCATCCAGCCGTGCAGGTGGACGTCGCGGTCGGCCGCAGCGCCGATCTGATCGAGAAACTGGACGCTGGCGAGCTGGACCTGATCCTGATCAACGCTGGCAACGACGGCCAGGACGACTCACGCGGCGAAATCATCTATTCCGAGGCGCTGGTCTGGGCTGGGCGCGAAGGTGGGTTGGCGGTACAGCGCTCGCCCCTGCCGCTGGCCCTGGCGTATCCGGGCTGCGCCTGGCGCAGGACCGCACTGGACGCCCTCGACCGGCTCGACCTGCCTTACCGCATCGCCTATTCCTGCGAACAGTGTGCCGGGCAGGAATCGGCCATGATCGCCGATCTGGCCGTGGCCCCCTTTCCCCGCAGCCTGGTCAAGTCGCCACTAAGGCGCTTGGGCGAAGAACACGGCCTGCCGCCGCTGGGCGACTATCACATCAAGCTGCTGCGCGGCAGCAACCGGGGCGATGCGGCGGCTGCGCTGGCCGTCCAAGTGCTGGCGGCGTTCCGCGATCAGCACAATTGAGTGAGCTCATGGCGTGCCGATCGTGCGTAAACCCTTATCGTAGGAGCGGCTGGGCGGCACTCCGCCATGCCTGCGAACCGCATATCGCGGGCATGGAGCTAGGCGTCGCCCCCGCCCCTACAGGGGATGTAATCAGCCGCGCCCTGACGCCGCAACAATCAGCTGTTTCATCTCAACCACCGCCTGCTTAAAGCCGACGAACAAGGCGTGAGCCACCAGAGCGTGGCCGATATTCAGCTCGTTGATCCCGGCAATCGCCGCCACTGGCTCGACGTTGTGATAATGCAGGCCGTGGCCGGCATTGACGATCAGGCCGTGCTGCAGACCGCAGGCCACACCATCGCGAATCCGCGCCAGCTCGCGCGCAGCTTCCTCTGGCGTATGGGCATCAGCATAACGGCCGGTATGCAATTCGATAGCCGGTGCGCCGACGCGCTTGGACGCCTCGATCTGCTGCAGGTCCGGGTCGATAAACAGCGACACTTCGCAGCCGATCTTGCTTAGGCGCTCGACCGCCGCGCGAATCCGCGACTCCTGCCCAGCCACATCCAGTCCACCTTCAGTGGTCAGCTCCTGACGAGTTTCCGGCACCAGGCAGACGTGTTCGGGGCGAATGCTTTCGGCGAAGGCGAGCATCTCCTCGGTCACGCCCATCTCGAAGTTCATCCGCGTCTGCATAACCTCCTTGAGCAGGCGTACATCGCGCTCCTGGATATGCCGGCGGTCTTCACGCAGATGCACGGTGATGCCATCGGCACCCGCCTCTTCGGCATCCAACGCGGCCTTGACCGGGTCCGGATAACGGGTGCCACGGGCCTGGCGCAGGGTGGCCACATGGTCGATGTTTACACCCAGCAGAATACGATTGGCATCAGTCACGGCTTGGCTCCTTGAGCGTCATAAACAGTTCGCGGCTGACCAGCGGTCGGCCACCTAAATGGGGGGCTAGAGCCTGGCGCATCAAGCGCTTGGCAGCGGCCAGGGCACCGGGCGCAGTCCAGTCCGCTTCGGCCATGGCCAACAACTCAGCCCCTTGAAAAGCTCCGGATTGCAACTGGCCAATCGGCACCAGCCCGGTTTCGGTATGCAGGCGATACAAACCAGCCGGGGCGATGGGCTGGCCTTCGCTGTCCAGATCCAGGGCGAAACCATAGCCCAGCTCATCGAGCAGGCGCCATTCAAAAGAGCGCAATAAAGGCTCTAGGGCACGGCCTTCGGCCAGCGCCAGCACAGTCATGGCGTAATGTTCGAAGACGGCGGGGTGGGGATCTTCGGCGGGAAGCAGGCGAATCAGCAGTTCGTTGAGGTACAGGCCGCTGAACAGCGCCTCGCCTACCAGCAGGTTGGGGATACCAGCAGGATCGAGGCGGCCGACATTCTTCAGCTCGCCACGCCCGCGAAACTCGGCTTCCAGCGGAATAAACGGCCGCGCCAGGCTACCAGCTTTGCCCCGCGCCCCGCGCAATACCGCACGCAGGCGGCCTTGCGGGGTAAGAAAGTCCACCAGCGCGCTGCTTTCACGGTAAGCGCGGCTGTGTAGAACATAGGCAGGCTGGCCAAGGGCAAGCATGGGGCTTACTCACAAAAGCGGGCGCAGGGCGCGCCCGAGGGCAACTCAGATGTTGTCGTAACCCAGGGAACGCAGCGCGCGCTCGTCATCCGACCAGCCACTTTTGACCTTGACCCAGAGGTTGAGCATGATTTTGGAGTCAAACATCACTTCCATATCCTTGCGCGCTTCCTGGCCGATGCGTTTGATCCGCTCACCCTTGTCGCCAATGATGATTTTCTTCTGGCCATCACGCTCGACCAGGATCAGGGCGTGGATATGCAGGATGCGCCCGTCGCGCTTGAACTCCTCGATTTCCACGGTGATCTGGTAGGGCAACTCGGCACCCAGCTGACGCATGATCTTCTCGCGCACCAGTTCAGCGGCGAAGAAGCGGCTGGAGCGGTCGGTAACCTGGTCTTCCGGGAAGAAGTGCACACCTTCTGGCAGACGCTCGCCCACCAGCTTTTCCAGAGTGTCGAGGTTATGCCCATGCTGCGCGGAGACCGGCACGATCTCGGCATTCGGCAACTGGGTGGCCAGCCACTCCAAATGCGGCATCAGCTCGGCTTTATCTTCAATGCGGTCGGTCTTGTTGATCGCCAGAATCACCGGGCCTTCGACGTACTGAATGCGCTCCAGCACCATCTGGTCTTCATCGGTCCAGCGGGTACGGTCGACCACAAAGATCACCACGTCGACATCCTTCAGCGCCGACGAGGCGTTTTTGTTCATATAGCGATTGAGCGCTTTCTCGTTGTTCTTGTGCAGGCCGGGGGTGTCGACATAGATGGCCTGAACCTCGCCCTCGGTCTTGATGCCGAGCATGTTGTGGCGGGTGGTTTGCGGCTTGCGCGAGGTGATCGCCAGCTTCTGGCCGAGGATGTGGTTGAGCAGCGTCGACTTGCCCACGTTGGGCCGGCCAACGATGGCGACATAGCCACAGCGTGTAACAGGTGTATCAGTCATTGCCATTCTCCACACCCAGGGCGATCAGCGCGGCAGCGGCCGCAACCTGCTCGGCGATACGCCGGCTGGCCCCCTGCCCCAGGGTTTTGTCATTTAATAAGGTGATCTGACATTCGACCACGAATGTCCGACAGTGCGGCTCGCCCTGGATATCCACCACCTCGTAACGTGGCAGCTCACAGCCGCGTGACTGCAGAAATTCCTGCAGGCGGGTTTTCGGGTCCTTGTTGGTATCGACCAGGGTCAGGCTGTCCAACTCGGTGGTCAGCCAGGCCAGCACCCGCTCACGGGCCGCATCCATACCGGTGTCCAGGTAGATGGCACCGATCAACGCTTCCAGGGCGTCAGCCAGGATCGACTCACGGCGAAAGCCACCGCTCTTCAGCTCGCCGGAGCCCAGGCGCAGGTACTCGCCTAGATCAAAGCCGCGGGCCAGAATGGCCAGGGTCTCGCCCTTGACCAGACGCGCACGCAGACGTGACAGCTGCCCTTCGCGGGCCAACGGAAAGCGCTGAAACAGCGCCTCGCCAGCGACGAAATTGAGGATGGCATCGCCGAGAAACTCCAAACGCTCATTATTGCGCCCGGCAAAACTGCGATGGGTCAGGGCCAGGACCATCAGGTCCTGGTCTTTGAAGCTGTAACCGAGCTTACGCTCAAGACGGGCCAGGGAATCACTCACGGCATGCGCACACGAAATTCTTTATCGAAACGCACCACCAGATCGATATTCTGGATCAGTGGTTCACGTTTTTCGTACTTCAGGTGGGCGCGGAATTCGTTGTTTTCCAGCTTTACCTTAAGCGCCTCACGCAGGTCCAGGTCGCGAATACTGTTGACCTCCATGCCTTTTCCGACATGGCCGTAGAACGCGCCAACACTACTAACTTCCATGGATGGGTCAGCGTCCACCGAGGTAATAATTTTTTCCAACGACATATAGTCGAGGTAGTGCGGAAGCATTTTAAACACCGCACTAGCAAAGAACGCGATGAACGCCAGCACCATCAGCCAGCCCAATATCGACATACCTTTTTGCGAACGCGCAAATTTCATATTTGACCCCAAGTATTTGAGTTATCCGATAGCCATCAAGGCTGGAGACAAGACTATATATAGCCTGCGACGCTGCATTTAACAGCGTCGCAAAATTATCAGCGGGTCAGTGAATCAGACCGACGCGGGAGAAATTGGGCAGGTTGCGCGACTTGGGATCGGGCCAGCTCATCCATACCGCGAAGGCTTTGCCGACGATATTCTGATCCGGCACCATGCCCCACAGGGGTCTTGGAATAGCCGGATCATTCCAGTAGCGACTGTCGTTGGAGTTGTCGCGGTTGTCGCCCATCATAAAGTAATGCCCTTGCGGCACGACCCACTCGCGACCCGGTTCAACCCGGTAACGCTTCATTTCCTTACGGATCTGGTGCTCGGCCTCGCCCAGTTTCTCGCTATACAGCACTGCGCTGCCCAGGCTACCCGGTTCTTCGCCCAGTAATTGCTGGGCCACCGGCTCACCGTTGATAAACAGGCGCTTATCGCTGCTGTAGGCCACATGGTCGCCAGCCAGGCCGACTACACGCTTGATGTAGTTGATATTGGGCTCGCTGGGGTAGCGAAACACCATCACATCGCCGCGCTGCGGGTCACCCACCTCGATCACCTTGGTATCAAGCACCGGCAAGCGGATGCCGTAGGCGAACTTGTTGACCAGGATAAAGTCGCCCACTTCCAGAGTCGGTTTCATCGAACCCGAGGGGATCTGGAACGGCTCGACCAGAAAGGAGCGCAACACCAGGACGATGGCCAGAACCGGGAAAAAGGACTTGCCGTACTCGACCAGCAACGGCTCCTTGTTCAGCCGATCCACCACCGCGTCATCGGGCTCGCCGACCTGCCCATGGTAGTTAGCAATGGCTGCTCGCCGGCGCGGGGCCAGAAAGATCAGATCGAACAGCGCCAGCGCGCCACAGACAGCGACAGCGATAACCAGCAACAGCGGGAAATTTAGCGACATAGGACCTAACTATCCAACCTGAGCACGGCGAGGAAGGCTTCTTGTGGAATTTCCACGTTACCGACCTGCTTCATCCTTTTCTTACCGGCCTTCTGCTTTTCCAGCAGCTTGCGTTTACGGCTCACGTCACCGCCGTAGCATTTGGCCAGCACGTTCTTTCTGAGCGCTTTGACAGTGGTCCGCGCCACAATTTGCCCGCCAATGGCGGCCTGGATTGCCACATCGAACATCTGCCGCGGGATCAGTTCTTTCATCTTCTCGGTCAACGCACGACCTTTGTAGTGCGCGTTGTCACGATGCACGATCAACGCCAGGGCGTCGACCTTCTCGCCGTTGATCAGCACGTCCAGCTTGACCAGATTAGCCGACTGATAGCGATCAAAGTGATAATCCAGCGAGGCATAGCCACGGCTGGTCGACTTCAAGCGGTCGAAGAAGTCCAGCACCACCTCGTTCATCGGCAGGTCGTAGGTCACCTGCACCTGGGAGCCGAGGAACAGCATGTCGTGCTGTATGCCACGCTTCTCGATGCACAGGGTAATCACGTTGCCCAGATGCTCCTGCGGCACCAGGATATTGGCGCGCACGATAGGCTCGCGCATATCTTCAATCGACGAAAGATCCGGCAGTTTCGATGGGTTATCGACGTAGATCGTTTCGCCAGTCTTGAGCAACAGCTCGAAAATTACCGTCGGCGCGGTGGTGATCAGGTCCAGGTCGTATTCGCGCTCCAGGCGCTCCTGGATGATCTCCATATGCAGCATACCGAGGAAGCCGCAGCGGAAGCCAAAGCCCAGTGCATCCGAACTTTCCGGGGTGTATTGCAAGGATGAGTCATTCAGCGTGAGCTTTTGCAGGGCTTCGCGGAAGTCTTCAAAATCGTCGGAGCTGACCGGAAACAGACCAGCATAGACCTGTGGCTGAATACGCTTGAAACCCGGCAACACATCGACATCAGGTGTGGCAGCCAGGGTCAGAGTGTCGCCCACCGGCGCGCCATGAATATCCTTGATACCGGCGATGATAAAGCCCACTTCGCCGGCCTTCAGATCAACCGTGGCGCTGTGCTTGGGATTGAACACACCGACGCTGTCCACCAGGTGGATCTTGCCGGTGGATTTGACCAGCACCTTGTCGCCCTTCTTGATCCGCCCGTGGCGTACCCGTACCAAAGACACGACGCCGAGGTAATTGTCGAACCAGGAGTCGATGATCAGGGCCTGCAGCGGTGCCTCGATATCACCGGTTGGCGCGGGAATGGTCTGCACCAGGCGCTCAAGCACCTCATCGACACCCAGGCCGGTCTTGGCGCTGCAGGTCACCGCATCGGTGGCATCGATACCGATGATCTTCTCGATTTCTTCTTTAACCCGGTCCGGGTCGGCCTGAGGCAGATCGATCTTGTTCAACACCGGCATGACCTCGAGGCCCTGCTCGATGGCGGTGTAGCAGTTGGCGACCGACTGCGCCTCGACACCCTGACCGGCATCGACCACCAGCAAAGCACCTTCGCAGGCCGCCAGAGAACGGCTGACTTCGTAGGTGAAGTCGACGTGCCCTGGGGTGTCGATAAAGTTCAGCTGGTAGGTGATGCCATCTTTGGCCTTGTAGTAGAGCGTAACGCTATGGGCCTTGATGGTGATGCCGCGTTCACGCTCCAGGTCCATGGAGTCCAGCACCTGGGCCTCCATTTCACGGTCGGCCAGGCCGCCACACATCTGGATAAAACGGTCAGCCAGAGTCGACTTGCCATGGTCAATGTGGGCAATGATGGAGAAATTGCGGATATGACTCAAATCACTCACGGGTCAACACTCAAAAAGGCCGCAGGCGACTGCCCGCCGAAAATAGCCGCGAATTGTACCCGATTGGCGGCTGGCGGTCACCCGGCGAACAATTGCGCACCATGCAAAAGGGGCGGCCTAAGCCGCCCCTCCCGTTCAGGCACTGGGTAATCAGTCAGCCAGCTTGAAGGTGATAAAGCTGGCGCGCCCCTGACGCAGAACACGCATTGATACCGAGCGATTCTTTGGCAGCGCCTGGGCAACGGCGGCAAAAGTTTTCGCCGAATCGATGGCCTGATTGTTCAGGTGGGTGATCACATCCCCCGGACGCAAGCCGATCAGGGCCGCAGGCCCCTCCTGCACTTCGGAAATCACCACACCGCCTTTCAGATCCAGACTCTTCTTCTGCTCGGCGGTCAGCTCGACAACCTTGACACCTAAACGGTTACTGCTGCGCTCGACACCCGGAGCGGCAGCACTGGCCAGGGCTTCACCATCTTCCGGCAGCGCCCCCACCGCCAGCTTGAGCTTCTTGCGCGCGCCATCACGCACCACATCCAGCTCAGCCACGCTACCAGGTTTCAAAGCCCCCACACGGTGTGGCAGGTCCGCCGACATGATGATCGGCTTGCCATCCAGATTGAGGATCACATCCCCCACCTGCAGGCCACCCTTGGCTGCCGGACCATCTTCCAGCACTTGGGCGACCAGGGCACCGGCTGGCCGCTCCAGCCCAAAGGACTCGGCCAGGTCCTTGTTCACTTCCTGAATCACCACACCCAGCCAGCCGCGACTGACCTTGCCATCGCTCTTGAGCTGATCCGCCACATCCAGCGCCACACTCATGGGAATGGCGAAAGACAGCCCCATAAAACCACCGGAGCGGGTGAAGATCTGCGAGTTGATACCCACCACTTCACCGGACAGATTAAACAGCGGACCACCGGAATTACCCGGATTGATCGCCACATCGGTCTGAATAAAGGGCACATAGCTTTCATTGGGCAGGCTGCGCCCCTTGGCGCTGACAATGCCGGCCGTCACCGAGTGATCGAAGCCGAAGGGCGAGCCGATCGCCAGCACCCACTCGCCGACTTTGAGGTCTTCCGACTTGCCCAGCTTGACGGTTGGCAAGCCCTCACCCTCAACCTTGAGCAAGGCCACATCGCTGCGCGGGTCGGTACCAACCAGCTTGGCCTCCAGCTCGCTGCGATCAGACAGGCGCACGATGATTTCATCGGCATCGGCAATCACGTGGTTATTGGTCAGCACATAGCCGTCGGCCGAAATGATAAAGCCCGAACCCAGGGACTGGGCCTCACGCTGGCGGCCGCCACCGGGGCTGCGCGGCACCTGCGGAATATTACGCTCGAAGAACTCGCGAAACATCGGCGGCAGTCCTTCCAGATCAGGCACATTCAACTGCCCACTCCCAGCCACCGCCCGCTCCGACATTTTCTGCCGGGTACTGATATTGACGACCGCTGGCGAAGCCTGCTCAACCAGTTCGGTAAAATCAGGCAGGTTCGCCTGCGCGACCAGCGCCTGCCCCATCAACAACAAAGCGCAAAGCGCGGTAAACGACGTTTTCAAGCCAGGCATCGACATACAACTCCCCATCGAAACAAGCAAAAGACCTAAGACGTGACGGCGGCACCTGCCAGCAAGGCACGCAGCACCACCGGCTGCAAAGCCGGATCACCAGCCGTATGACGACTGCGCCAGCGCACCGCCAGACAGGCAAGGAAAAGACCGAACAGGGCACTGAAAATCACCAACGGCTCACTCAAGGCCAGCTGTTCGGCCAGCACCCCGGCCGCGAACAGACCCAACAAGGGCACCAGATAGACCAGCAAGGAGCCCCGCACCAGCAGATCCTCGCGGACACCTATAACCACGGCATCCCCCACCTCAAGACGCAGGTCGGACAATGCCCGGACATAGCCGCGCCGACCACCCGCACCAAGCTGATCAAGCAACCCCTGGCCGCAACCGGCCTTGACCGAACAACTGGAGCAGGTGCTCTTGCGCAGGGTTTCCACCCATACCGCACCGGCCTCTACGGCCACTACCCGCCCCCGCTCTTCGATCACGGCTCAGCCTGCGACTCGGTCATACGCATCGACAAGGCAATACGCTCGGCCGTACCCAGGGGAATCTCGCCCACCACGGTAACCATTACATCGCCATCACTGGTTTTCAAGCGCCGAGAAACGGCAACGGTGGGGCCAAGCTGAGTACGCAGGTCTTCAACCGCCGCACCACGTAGCGGCTCCATAAACACCGAGAAGCGCGCCAAACCATCACCATAAACCTGACAGGCCACGGGCTCATCGGAGGCCGGGCTGCGCCGTACGGTGGTGGAGTTCAGGCTGAAACCTGGCGGCAACCATTCGGAGGTCCAGGCATCGGTAGTTACCGGCTGCGCCGCAGGCAAGCGCACAGGCCGACAGCCAACACCCGGCTCGAGCATCTCGGCGACAGGCGCAGCGGTATCAAAATGAGTGAACTGAAAACGCTCCAGCAACTGCCCCTTGTCATTCAGCAGCAAGGATTTCAAGGGCAGCGCCGTCTTCTGATCGAGGTGCAGTTCGATGCCGTAGCGATGCTGATCCCGCGGCACCAGAGCCAATACCACGGTAGCGCGGCCAGCCACGCGGGACTTGCCCAGTACGCTCAGGGTGTACCACTGCCCCAGCTGCTCGGCATTCAGCTCACGCGCCGGCCACAACTGACTGTCCACTAGCTGATCGGCCAGAGCACCGCTGGCGCAGCTAACACGCCCATCGACCCGCAGCACTTCCTGCGCAGAACCATCGAGCTGCAACAGACGCTCACGCAGCGTGCCGCCCTCCTCAACCCGGTGCCAGATGCTGTGGGTTGAAAAACTGCCGTTACGCTCGTAGACAAAGGCTCCCTGAAAGTTCTGGCTGCGTTCAGCTGCGGCCAAACGCTGCAACCAGGCCTGCGCATCGGTAGCAACAGCAGGCAACGCCAAGCAACTGCCGATCAACAGGACGGCAAAGGGGACAAAGCGCATGCGCCTCCTTAACGACTTTCCAGGCTCGCCGCACGCGCATAGGGCAGCGCGCTATCAGTCGATTTCATCGCAGCCTGCTGGGCATGCTGACGCAGATATGCCGGCAACCGCTGCTCATGCCAGCCAGGCTGCCCCTGACCAACTGCACTGGCAGCCGGAGCGGTCTCATCCGCCGCCGTATTGAAGCCCGCCAGCATGGCGGCCCCACTCACTGGCGGCACCAGCGATGGCTGGGTAGCCTGCTGCGCCAACTGAGCCCCGGCCAGTTCATCCTGATTGTACAAGCGCACACCAGCCAATACGGCCAGGGTAACCGAAGCAGCGACCGCAAGGCGACCGATAGAACGCCACGAACCAGCAGGTTTGGCAGCCGTCACTGGCAACGCCTCATCGGCCAATGTGGCAGAAACCGCGGCAGCGATATCAAGGTGCGGCTCTAGCAACTCCTTGTGCATCACCGCCCGGGCAATCTGGTAACGCGACCAGGTTGCACGCAACTCGGGATCATCACTGGCTGCAAGGACCCGACGCACTTCCAGTTCGTCGGCTTCGTTATCCATTACCGCGGACAGTGATTCCTGTAAGGTTTCACGACTCATAGCGGTTCCTCTCTTTGGCTGACGCCGCTGTCTCAGGCATCCTGCAACAAGGGCTGCAGGGATCTGTCGATGGCCTCGCGAGCGCGAAAGATCCGCGATCGCACAGTACCAACTGGACACTGCATCACGCTCGCAATGTCTTCGTAACTCAGACCATCAAATTCACGCAAGGTTAGCGCCGTACGTAAATCTTCTGGCAACTGCTCAATACTGCGATGCACTGTGGCCTCTATCTCATCACGTAGCAAGGCGCGTTCCGGTGACTCGATATCCTTGAGGGCATGATCACCATCATAGAACTCGGCATCCTCGGCGCTCACATCACTATCAGGAGGTCGCCGACCGCGCGACACCAGATGATTTTTCGCCGTGTTAATGGCGATGCGGTACAGCCAGGTATAAAAAGCACTGTCTCCGCGAAAGTTCCCCAACGCCCGATAGGCCTTGACGAACGCCTCCTGCGCCACATCCTGTGCTTCATGGGTGTCATGCACGAAACGCACGATCAACCCGAGAATCTTGTGCTGATACTTCAGCACCAACAGATCGAATGCTCGCTTGTCGCCACGTTGTACGCGCTCAACAAGCTGCTGATCCTCTTCCTGGGCTAGCATGAATACTCCTCGTTAGGTTCGAAGGAGCGTAACGCCAACCAGCGAATCGGTCTGCCAAAGTAGACCCGGGCTTTACGCAAAAGTTCTCTCCTTCAAACGGGTGTCCTGGAGGACTCTTTTCAGTCCTGCACGGAACAGCGCAGCAAGAGGCCTCCCCTGCTGCGCGGATAGTCTGAATCATCTGCAGGCCACATATGGAACTGCAGACCCGTTACGCAAGCGCCTTGCTGCAGGCCGGCTTGCGCTCTAACGACCTACAATGGAACCTGAAATAGCAAAAAAGTTCCCGAGTATCACACTTGGTCATAAGCCGGCTATTGTGCCGTCGCCCCCCTCTATATACTAGAGGCCGCCTCTTGCGGAATCCGGACATGAGCCAACACTACCAACACGACGTTCTGGTCATCGGCAGCGGTGCAGCCGGCCTTACCCTGGCCCTGACCCTGCCAGCCGACTTGCGTATTGCCGTACTCAGCAAAGGCAACCTGTCCAATGGCTCGACCTACTGGGCGCAAGGCGGCGTAGCTGCCGTGCTGGACGACACCGACACGATTGAGTCCCACGTCGCCGACACCCTCAATGCAGGTGGCGGCCTGTGCCGCGAAGATGCCGTGCGTTTTACCGTAGAACATAGTCGCGAGGCCATCCAATGGCTGATCGACCAGGGCGTACCCTTCACCCGCGACGACCAGACCGCCCGCGAAGACGGCGGCTTCGAATTCCACCTGACCCGCGAAGGCGGTCACAGCCACAGGCGCATTATTCATGCCGCCGACGCCACCGGCGCGGCGATTTTCAACACCTTGCTCGAACAGACCAGGCAGCGCAGCAATATCGAACTGCTGGAACAACGGGTGGCGGTCGACCTGATCACCGAGCGCAAACTCGGCCTGGAAGGCCAGCGCTGCCTGGGAGCCTACGTGCTCAACCGCGCCAGCGGCGAGGTCGAGACCTTCAGCGCACGTTTCGTGATTCTTGCCACTGGCGGCGCGGCCAAGGTCTACCTCTACACCAGCAATCCCGACGGAGCCTGCGGCGATGGTATCGCCATGGCCTGGCGCGCCGGCTGCCGGGTCGGCAATCTGGAATTCAACCAGTTCCACCCGACGTGCCTGTACCACCCCCTGGCCAAGAGCTTTCTGGTCACCGAAGCCCTGCGCGGCGAAGGGGCGCTACTCAAGCTACCCAACGGCGAGCGCTTTATGCCACGCTTCGACGAGCGCGCCGAACTGGCTCCGCGCGACATAGTCGCACGCGCCATCGACCATGAGATGAAGCGCCTGGGCGTGGATTGCGTCTATCTGGACATCAGCCATAAACCCGCCGATTTCATCAAGACGCACTTCCCCACCGTTTATGAGCGCTGCCTGGGCTTCGGCATCGATATCACCCGCCAGGCCATTCCGGTGGTACCCGCCGCCCACTACACCTGTGGCGGGGTATTGGTCGACCAGCAAGGGCGCACCGACGTGCCAGGCCTCTACGCCATAGGCGAAACCAGTTTTACGGGCCTGCACGGGGCCAATCGCATGGCCAGCAACTCGCTGCTGGAGTGCTTTGTCTACGCCCGCTCGGCAGCGGCCGATATCCTGCAGCAACTGGAGCAGATCCAGCCGCCCGGCGACCTGCCCGGCTGGGATGCCAGCCAGGTGACCGACTCGGATGAAGACGTGATCATTGCGCACAACTGGGACGAACTGCGGCGTTTTATGTGGGACTACGTTGGCATCGTGCGCACCAACAAGCGCCTGCAGCGGGCCGAGCACCGCGTGCGCCTGCTGCTCGACGAAATTCACGAGTTCTACAGTAACTACAAGGTCAGCCGCGACCTGATCGAGCTGCGCAATCTGGCCCAGGTGGCCGAACTGATGATTCGTTCGGCCATGCTCCGCCACGAAAGCCGCGGCCTGCATTACACCCTCGACTATCCGCAGCTGCTGCCCGAAGCCCACGACACTATATTGGTGCCGCCCACCTACGGCGACTGAACTTCAGGCGCACGCGCAAGCGCCGGTGAGTATCAGCCGGCAAGCTGTCCCGAGCGATGCACAGCGCCCGCACCCGACGCTGCCCGGCCAGACGAAAGCGCAACACGATAATCAGTGGCAACGCCAGGCTGTCCGGGCGCAGCTGGATGGGCTGCCAACCCGCGGCGTCGCTGTATAGCTGCCAACCCTCGGCAACATGGCGCAAAGCGCTGTAGCAACCAGGGCCACGCAGCAACAACTGCCGCGGCACAACCCAGCCGGCATGGGCCAGGCAACACGCCATGCCGAGTCCACGCGCCCACAGCGGTATATCTACCAACCACAGGCTGAGCAGGGCCAGCAGCTGAATCAGGACATAGAAGGCCAGCAACAGCCGCGAGGGCTGCCAGCTGCACTCGAAGACCTCACTTGGGCTGGACACGATCCAGAATCATCCGAACCATGCGCTTGAGATCGGCGTCCTCAGGTTCGTTGCGCTGCATAAACCAGCCGAACATATCCTGATCCTCGCACTCGAGCAGCTTGCGGTAACGCTCGCGATCCTCGGCGTCCAGGTTGGGATAAACCTCCTTGACGAAGGGCACCAGCAGCACATCCAGCTCCAGCATGCCGCGCCGGCTGTGCCAAAAAAGACGATTGAGTTCAACCGAGTCGACCATGGGACTGCTCCTTCAATAAGGCGCGCAGTATAACAGTCCGCCGCACCCTGCCCAGACAGGCGTACGCCGGCGCGCCGTGAGCTTTTTCTTGGCTTTTACTTAAAGCTTGTAGCTTGAGCCTTGCGGCTGCTTTTATGATGGCCCCTAACTTTTAGCCAGCGACCCACTATTGCCCATGGCCGATCCCGCATTTTTCTGCACCCTCAGCCACGAAGGCATCCTCGCCGTGCGCGGCCCGGACGCCAACAAGTTCCTGCAGGGGCAAGTCACCTGCAACCTCAACTATCTGCACGACAAGCACTCCAGCCTGGGCGCACGCTGCACCCCCAAGGGGCGCATGCAGTCGAGCTTTCGCATCGTCCAGGTCAGCGATGGCTACCTGCTGGCGATGGCCGGCGACCTGCTGGCGGCGCAACTGGTGGACCTGCAGAAATATGCCGTATTCAGCAAGTCCAAGCTCGGCGACGAAAGCCCCGCCTGGGTACGCTTTGGCCTGAGTGGCGCAGATGAGGTGTTGCGCGACTTGGGCCTTGACCTCCCCCTTGAGACCGACAGTGTGGCCCAGGCCAACCAGCTGCTGGCCCTGCGCCTGGCCGATGGCCGCGCCGAACTCTGGGCTCCGGCCGAACAGGCCTCTGCCCTGCAGGCGCGACTGGCCAACCAGTTAGCCGAGGCACCGCTCAACGCTTGGCTACTGGCCCAGGTACGAGCCGGCATCGGCCAGGTGCTGGGCAGCACCCGTGAACTGTTTATTCCGCAGATGCTCAACCTGCAGGCCCTGGGCGGCGTCAGCTTCAAGAAAGGCTGCTACACCGGCCAGGAAATCGTCGCGCGCATGCAGTACCTGGGCAAGCTCAAGCGCCGCTTGTACCGCCTAAGCCTGGCCGGCGAACAGCTGCCCGAACCGGCCACTGCACTGTTTTCCCCGGTGCACAACTCCAGTGTCGGCGAGGTCGTGCTGGCCGCCCGCAGCGACAGCGGCATCGAACTGCTCGCGGTGCTGCAGGAAGACGCGGTACAGGATGGTCGCATCCACCTCGGCACGACTGAGGGCCCAGCCCTGAGCCTGCTGGATTTGCCCTATACATTGGATACAAATCGCGAGATTCAGCGCTGATCGTCGCGCGGCACACGTTCTGCGACCCGCTTACTACACTGATTGATAGTCTTTAAAAGAGAATTGCCCATGAGCAAGCTTGCCGAGAAAGTCCAGAGGGAACTGATCCAGGCCATCGACAACGATGAACTGGTGCTGCCGACCCTGCCGGAAGTCGCGCTGAAGGTTCGTGAGGCCGCCGAAGACCCGGATATTGGCATCGCCCAGCTGAGCAAGGTGATCGGCAACGATGCCGCGCTGACCGCGCGCATCGTCAAGGTGGTCAACAGCCCGTTGCTGCGCACCAACAAGGAAATCACCGACCTGCAGATGGCGGTGGCCCGCCTGGGCATCAACTACACCTGCAACCTGGCCACGGGCCTGGCCATGGAGCAGATGTTCCAGGCCACCAGCGACGTAGTTGACCGCAAGATGCGCGAAGTGTGGAACAAGAGCACGGAAATCGCCGGCATCTGCCACGTTCTGTGCAAACACTACACCCGCCTGCTGCCGGACCAAGCGACCCTGGCCGGCCTGGTCCACCAGATCGGCGTACTGCCAATCCTGACCTATGCCGAAGACCACAGCGAACTGCTCGCCGACTCGATCAGCCTCAACCATGTGATCGAGCAGATTCATCCGATCATCGGCGACCGGATCCTGCGTACCTGGGAGTTCCCCGAGCAGATTGCCATGATTCCGAGCCAGTACCTGGACTTCAGTCGCGACAGCGCCAAGGTCGACTATGTCGACATCGTCCAGGTCGCCACCCTGCAGAGTTACCTGGGCAGCGAGCATCCCTACACTCAACTGGACTGGAGCCAGATTCCGGCCTTCCGCAAATTGGGCCTGGACCCGAGCCAGAACCTCAATGACGATGAGGACCTGTCGGCCGCCATGGAAGCTGCCATGAGCATGCTCCAGTAACCCCTCACGCGCATGTAGCCGAATGCAACTAGACTGAGCGCAGTCCCCGCACTTCTGGCATACGGCTTATGCGCACACTGCTGTTATCCGCCCTATTTAGCCTGTTTTTCGCTGGCTTGGCCGCCGCCGAGTCAGTGCGCCTGACCAACGGTGAATGGCCGCCTTACCTAGGCGAACAGCTGCCGCACAAGGGCGTGGCTTCACGCATCGTCGCCGAAGCCTTTGCCCTGCAAGGTGTGACCGTCGATTGGGAGTTCCACCCTTGGGTGCGCTCCCTGCAACTGGCCGAACGCGGCAAACGCGACGGCAGCGCCGTGTGGCTACACAGCGCCGAACGCGAAACGAAATTCTTTATCAGCGACCCCGTGGTGGAAAGCGGTTACTACCTGTTCCACCGCAAGGGCTACAGCTTTGACTGGAAGCAGGTTAGCGACCTGCAAGGCCGGCGCTTGGCTGGCACCCGTGGCTATGACTACGGCGCAGCCTTCCAGCAGGCCGAAGCCAGCGGACAACTGCGAGTCAACCGGGTCACCAGTGATGAAACCGCCTTTCGCCAGCTTCTGGCTGGCCGCGTCGACCTGTTCCCGATGGACAAGGTGGTCGGCTTCGACATGCTGCATCAGCACTTCAGCGCCGCCGAGCGCGCGCAACTGAGCTTTCACCCCACGCCCCTGCGCAGCGACAGCCTGCATCTGCTGCTCTCGCGGCAAGTACCCGGCAATGCCGAGCTGATTGCACGCTTCAACCAGGGCCTGGCGCAACTGCGCGAAAGCGGCAAGGTCGCCCAGTATCTGCTGGAGATCCAGCAGCCGCTCAGCCTGGCACCTTGATTCAAATCCCTGCGCTGACGAATTCGACACGCACCAGCAAGCCCTGCGGCTGCGCCTGATGCAGGCTGATTTCGGCCTGATGCGCCCGGCAGATCTCACCGACAATCGCCAACCCCAACCCCGCCCCTGAGCCTTTGTTGCTGCGCCGATAGAAGCGCGCAAAGACCTTCTCATGCTCATCCGGCGGTATCCCCGGGCCATCGTCCTCAACCTCAAGTACCCCGGCCGGCAAGACCCGCAGAATCACATTGCCGCCTACCGGAGTATGGGCCAGGGCGTTATCCAGCAGATTGCACAGCAGCTCATTGAGCAGGGTCGGCTCGCCGCTGACCCACACCGGTTGTTCGGCTTCCAGCGCCAGGGCGATACCCCGCGCATGCGCCAATGGTGCCAGCGCCATGCCCAGCTCACGGGCCAACTGGCTTAGATCCAGGCGCTGCGCGCCGCCCTCGGCAATCGCCCGCGCGCCACTCTCGATACGCGCCAGGGACAACAGCTGGTTGGCCAGATGGGTGAGCTTGTCAGTGTTCTGCGCAGCCTCCTCCAGGGTGCTGCGCCAAACCTGCGCCTCCTGCGCGCGCAAGCCTAGTTCAACCCGCGCCTTGAGCGCCGCCAGTGGGGTGCGCAGCTCATGGGAGGCATCGGCGATAAATTGCGACTGCCGCTCGAACAAACCGCGCAGACGATCATTGAACTGGTTGAGCGCATCGATCAGCGGGCGCAACTCCCGCGGCATCTGGGTATCCGGTAGCGGCCGCAGATCGTCGCTGGCGCGCGCCGCCACGGTGCGACGCAGGGTTTCCAGCGGGCGCAAGGCGACGGTGACCGCCAGCCACACCAGCAGTAACGCGCTCAAGGACAGCAAGCCCATGCGCAGCAGGGTGCCGAGCAATAGTTCCTGGGCCATGCGCTCGCGCGCGCCCTGGGTCTCCGCCACACGGATCTCGGCCACACCGTTAACCCCCGGCTCGCTGACCGGTTGCAGCAGGCTGACCACCCGCACGCCCTGGTTGCGATATTCGGCATCGTAAAAGTGCGCCAGCGCCGGGTAATCCTCGGTGCGTTTGGTCCCCGGCGGCGGCGGCGGCAGGTCTTCATAACCGGAAACCAGCGCGCCCTGCACATCCAGCACCTGGTAGTAGATGCGCCCAGCACTGTCATAGGCGAAGGTGTCCAGGGCCACATAGGGCACATTGGCGTTCAGCCGCTCGGCCGTGGTGTACAGACCATCGGCAATCGCCCGCGCCGAGGCCAGCAGGGTGCGGTCATAGGCGGTATCGGCGGCCTGCCGGGCGCTCCAGTAAGCACTCAGACTGCTGAGCATCAGGATCAGCGCCAACAGCACCGCCAGCCGCCGCAACAGGCGACCGCGCAAGCTGCCCGACTCGTTGGCCGAGCGCAGCCAGTGCTCACTCACTGACCGCCTCCAGTAGATAGCCGAGACCGCGGAAGGTGACGATCTTCACCCCGCCGCCTTCCAGTTTCTTGCGCAGGCGATGCACGTAGATCTCGATAGCGTCGCTGCTGGCGTCCTCGTCCAGACCAAACACCTGGGCGGCCAGCTGTTCCTTGCTCATTACCCGCCCGGGCCGGGCGATCATCGCCTCCAGCACGGCCTGCTCGCGCGAAGTCAGGGTCAGCAGCGCATCGCCCAGGGTAAAGCGCCGGGTGTCCAGGTCATACAGCAACCTGCCGCAACGCTGCTGCCGCTCGCCGCCGAGCACGCTGCGGCGCAGCAACGCCTTGACCCGCGCTTCCAGCTCACTCAGCTCAAAGGGTTTGGCCAGGTAATCGTCGGCCCCCAGATTGAGGCCATGGACCCGGTCCTTGACCTCGCCGCGGGCCGTCAGCATCAGCACCGGCAAGGTCTTGCCGCGTGCGCGCAGGCGCGCCAGCACCTGAAAGCCATCGAGGCGCGGCAGGCCGATATCGAGGATCGCCAGGGCGTAATCCTCGCTGCTAAGGGCTAAATCGGCGGCCACGCCGTCGTGCAGCATGTCCACGTTCAGCCCGATGCCACGCAGGGCCTGGGCCACGCTTTCAGCCAGGGGCAGATGGTCCTCGACCAGCAGGATTCGCACGGTAATGACACTCCACGAACTTGTTGTTATGTGCCCAGTGTAACGGGGCAAAGGCCGCTACGAACGCCCCAGCAATTTTCTTTCAAGCTGAAAGCCTGGCGAAAGCTTGCACGCCTAGGATCGGTTTCAGGTGGCTCGATCCACCGACCAGAACGGCTAGCGCAGTGGTGCGCCGCCGTGACAAAAACAACAATGGAGACCACAAGATGCTCAACGCATCCCGTCAGGCCCTGGCACCTGCTCACCTGCTCAGCCTAGCCGTAGCCACGGCCCTGCTTGCTCCTGTCGCCCATGCCGACTTCGTGGCTGACAGCAAGGCCAGCCTGACCACCACCAATATCTACCTGAACCGCGATTTCCGCGAAGGTGACGGCCAGAACAAACGCGAAGAATGGGGCCAGAGTTTCTGGCTCGACGTCCAGTCAGGCTACACCGAAGGCACGGTCGGCTTCGGCCTCGATGCTTTGGGCCTGGTTGGGGTCAAACTGGATTCCGGCGGCGGCCGCACCGGCACCGACCTGCTGCCGGTGCAGGACGATGGCGGCACCCCGGATCAGTTCGGCCGCCTGGGCCTGACCGCCAAGGTCAAGCTGTCCGATACCGAGTTCCGCTATGGCTCGCATGTCCCCGAGCTGCCGGTGGTCAAGGCCAGCGACAGCCGCCTGCTGCCCCAGGTGTTCGAGGGCGGCCTGCTGACCTCCTCCGAGATTGACGGCCTGACCTTTACCGGCGGGCGCCTGGACAAGGTGATCGACCGCGCCTCGACCAACTCCGAAGATATCGTCCTCAACAGCAAGAACCGTCGCTTCACCGCCGGCGTGAGTGCCGATCACCTGGACCTGGTCGGCCTCGACTACCAGTTCAACCAGAACCTCAAAGGCCGCTACTTCCATGCCGAGCTGGACGACATCTATCGGCAGAACTTCTTCAACCTGCTGGCCAGCTACCCCATGGGTGGCGGCACCCTGGCCGCCGACCTGCGCCTGATGCTCAGCGACGACTCAGGCCAGGCCAATGCCGGCAAGATCGACAACCGCGCCTTGGGCGGCATGCTCAGCTACGCCCACAGTGGCCACAAACTCAGCCTGGCCTACCAGAAGATGAGCGGCGACACCGGCTACGCCTATATCGACGGCAGCGACCCCTACCTGGTCAACTTCGTGCAGATCAACGACTTCGCCAACCCCGACGAGAAGTCCTGGCAGGCCCGCTACGACTACAATTTCGCCAGTCTCGGCCTGCCCGGCCTGAGTGTCCTCGCCCGTTACATCCGCGGCGACGATGCCACCGTGATCGGCAGCGACAAGAGCGGCGGCGAATGGGAACGCGATCTGGAGCTCAAGTACGTGGTGCAGAGCGGCCCCTTGAAAGATGTTTACGTACGCCTGCGCAACGCCAGCTTCCATTCCGACTTCGCCCGCGATGCGGACGAGAACCGCGTCATCGTCGGCTACACCCTGCCGATTTGGTAAACCACAATAAGAGTTCAGAGGAATACAGCATGAAAACTGCCTTTACCCGTATCGCCCTGGCTACCGCCTGCATGGCCTTCGCCGGCCAACTGCTGGCCGCCGAACCCAAGCGCCCTGAATGTATCGCACCGGCCAAGCCCGGCGGCGGTTTCGACCTGACCTGCAAACTGGCGCAGAGCGGCCTGAAAGACAGCGGCCTGTTGAAAGCACCGATGCGCGTCACCTATATGCCCGGCGGCGTCGGCGCGGTGGCCTACAACGCAGTAATCGCCCAGCGCGCAGATGATCCGGGCACCATCACCGCGTTCTCCAGCGGCTCGTTGCTCAACCTGGCGCAAGGCAAGTTCGGCCGCTACGACGAAACCGGCGTGCGCTGGCTGGCTGCCGTGGGCACCGACTACGGCGCGATCACCGTACGCGCTGACTCGCCCTACCAGAACCTCGATCAGCTGGTACAAGCGCTGAAGAAAGACCCGTCGAGCATCGTCTTCGGTGCCGGTGCCACCATCGGCGGCCAGGACTGGATGCAGACCGCGCTGATCGCCCGCCTGGCTGGCATTGATCCGAAAAACCTGCGTTACGTGGCCTTCGAAGGCGGCGGCGAGACCCTCACCGCCATGCTCGGCGGCCATGTCCAGGTCACCTCTAGCGGCCTGGGCGAAGTCACTCCGCAGCTGGCGGCGAAGAAAGTACGCATCCTCGCCGTGCTCTCCGATGAACGTCTGCCAGGCAAGCTGGCCGATATCCCCACCGCCAAGGAACAGGGCTACGACATCAGCTGGCCGGTGATCCGCGGCTTCTATATGGGCCCAGAGGTCAGCGACGAGCAGTACAACTGGTGGAAACAGCAATTCGACAGCCTGCTCGCCCGTGAAGACTTCGCCACCCTGCGTGAACAGCGCGACCTGCTGCCGCTGTCGGTCACCGGCGACGAGCTGAAAGCCTTGGTCTTCAAGCAAGTTGAGGAATACAAGGCGCTGGCTGGCGAGTTCGGCCTGATGCAGTAACGCGCACGCCGCAATTCGTAGGATGGGTTGAGCGCAGCGATACCCATCAATGGGGGCTGTGCGATGGGTATCGCGATGCTCAACCCATCCTACGGTTCCACGGTCTTTCCCTGACCCTCGACTAGGTAATCCGCCATGTACGTTCGCCTGTTCGCCGCGAGCTGGCTGCTGTTTTGCGCCGTTCTCGCCGTCATTGCCTGGGGCTTCCAGGCACCCTTCGCCTATGACCCGGTAGGGCCGCGCGCCTATCCGTTGCTGCTGCTCAGCCTGATGGCCGCTGGCAGCCTGTGGTTGGTATTCAAGCCCGGCCTGCTTGAGCAGACGCTGAATACCCACGCTGCCGTGCGCGCTGTGCTGTGCGTGCTAGCCCTGCTGGCCTATGCGCTACTGTTCGAAGTGCTCGGCTTCGTCATCAGCACCACGCTGGCCACCTTTGCCCTTGGCCTACTGTTTACCGGTCGCCCGCTGCCCTGCGCCATCAGCGCCGTGCTGATGGGTGTGCTGCTGTACAGCCTGTTTGATTATCTGCTGGATGTGCCGCTGCCCCTCGGCCTGTTCGAAGCCTTCGTGGAGAGCTGAAAATGGAAACCCTGAATTTCTTGATGCAAGGCTTCGAAGTCGCCACCCGACCGGAAAACCTTTTGGTGGCCTTGTTCGGTGCCTTTGTCGGCACCATCGTCGGCTTATTGCCTGGCCTGGGCCCAATCAATGGCGTGGCGCTGCTGCTGCCGCTGGCCTTTGCCCTTGGCCTGTCACCGGAAACCGCACTGATCCTGCTCGCCGCCGTGTACCTGGGCTGTGAATACGGCGGACGTATCTCCGCGATTCTGCTCAACGTACCGGGCGACGCCGCAGCGGTGATGACCACCCTCGACGGCTACCCACTCGCCCGTCAGGGCAAGGCCGGCATCGCCCTGTCGCTGTCGGCAGTCAGCTCGTTTATCGGCAGCATGATCGCCACCTGCGGCGTGGTGCTGTTCGCCCCAATCCTGGCGAAATGGGCGGTGGCCTTTGGCCCGGCCGAATATTTCGTACTGATGATTTTCGCCATCGCCTGCCTCGGCGGCATGGTCGGCGACAAACCGGTAAAAACCCTGATGGCCGCCTTGATCGGCCTGGCCCTGGCCACGGTTGGGGTGGACTCGACCACCGGCGTCTACCGCTTCACCTTCGGCAGCGTCAGCCTGTCTGACGGTATCCAGTTCGTGATCGTGGTGATCGGCTTCTTCAGCGTCAGTGAAGTGCTGCTGATGCTGGAAAAAACCCACAACGGCCAGAAAGCCGTGAAGGCCAGCGGCCGCTTGCTGTTCAACTTCAAGGAGTTCTGCTTCACCTTCTGGACCATGGTGCGCAGCGCTGTAGCCGGTTTTGTCATCGGCGTACTGCCAGGTGCCGGTGCCACCATCGCCAGCGCCATGACCTATATGACTGAAAAGCGCATGGCCGGCCCAAGCGGCAAGTTCGGCGAAGGCGACCTGCGCGGCCTGGCCGCACCGGAAGCGGCTAACAACGCCTCGGCCTGCGGCTCGTTGATTCCCATGCTGACCCTCGGCGTACCGGGCTCGGGCACCACCGCGGTAATGATTGGCGCACTGACGCTGTACAACATCACCCCTGGCCCGCTGCTGTTCGAACAGCAACCGGACGTGGTCTGGGGCCTGATCGCCTCGCTGTTTATCGGCAACGTGATTCTGCTGGTGATGAACATTCCACTGGTTGGCCTGTTCGCCCGCATGCTCAGCGTACCCAACTGGGTGCTGGTGCCGGCGATCACCGTGATCAGCATGGTCGGCGTCTACGCGGTGCACAGCACCACCTTCGACCTGGTGCTGATGATTGGCCTCGGCGTATTCGGCTATATCCTGCGCAAGCTGGACTTCCCACTGTCAGCGCTGATCCTCGGCTTCGTCCTTGGTGAGCTGATGGAAGACAACCTGCGCCGCGCCCTGTCGATCTCCGCTGGCGAGCTGAGCATCCTCTGGAACAGCCCGATCAGCCTGTGCCTGTGGGCACTCACCGCGCTGATGCTGGCTCTGCCGGGCCTACGCTGGTGGCGTGCGCGTCGTGCCACGCAGCTGGCCAATGCCTAAGCTGCCTGTGCTCACCAGCTGGCAAAGCTGGTGGGCCACGCCCCTGGTCGGCCTGTTAGGCGGCTATCTGGCCAGCCTGATCGGCTGGCCTTTGCCGTGGATGATCGGCTCGCTGCTGGCGGTGATCGCCGTACGCTGCAGCGGCTGGCTGGTGACTGAAATACCGGGTGGGCGTAAGACCGGCCAGTGGCTGGTATCCAGCGCCATCGGCCTGCACTTTACCGGCGAGGTCATGGGCCAGTTGCTCGACCACTTCGGCGTGATCATCGCCGGAGCCCTGGGCACCCTGCTGCTCAGCCTGATCGGTATTCTCATCCTGCGCCGGGCCGGCCTGGACCGCGCCACGGCATTCTTTGCCAGCATGCCCGGCGGTGCCAGCGAGATGGTCAACCTGGCCCTGCGGCATGATGCCGAAACCGCCAAGGTCGCCGCCGCCCACAGCCTGCGCTTGCTGATGGTGGTGCTGCTGATTCCGGCGATCTTCACCTGGAGCCTGCCGCCCATTGCACCACCAGAGCCGGCAGCAGTGAGCTGGCCCTGGCTGGCACTGCTGCTACCCGCCGGCGCGCTATTGGCCTGGTTGTGGGGGCGGTTGGGTCAACCCAACCCGTGGATGCTCGGCCCACTGACCGTCTGCGCAGTAGCCAGCGTGACCTTCGACCTGCACCTCGGTTTGCCCGACGGCCTCGGCCAGCTTGGCCAATGGCTGATCGGCTGCGCCCTGGGCTGTCACTTCGACCGCGCCTTCTTTCGCAACGCGCCGGGGTTTCTCGCCCGCATTGTGCTGTTCACCCTGCTGGCCATGCTCAGCGCCGCCCTGCTGGCCGAAGGCCTGGGCTGGCTGGCCAGCGAGGATCAGACCTCACTGACCCTGGGCATGATGCCCGGCGGCATCACCGAGCTGTGCCTGACCGCCGAAGCCCTGCACCTCTCGGTGGCACTGGTCACCGCGCTGCAGGTGCTGCGGCTGTTTCTGGTGATGTTTCTCGCCGAGCCCTTGTTCAGGCTCTGGCAACGCAGCGGATAACGCAGGCATGCCCACGTCGCTATGCGACTATCAGGTTAATTTCGACCACGTTTAGCCCGCCTTGTGCGGGCTCTTTTTGCCTGTAGCGCGGCAGTTTTTGTTTAACAGATATGTCCGCGGCCACGCAGACGCATGCCTCAGAGGTACTCTCAGGCCTGGTCTAACAGGCTGTTGAAAAACGTAGGCGAGGCAGGCAAGACAAGGCAAAAACGGCCGAAAAAGCGGAGTTTACGTGCTGTAAATGAGCATTTTGAGGCCGTTTTTAACGCAGTATTGCCAACGCAGGTAGTTTTTCAACGGCCTGCTAACGAGGTATCCAACATGAGCACACTGCGCTGGCCCACCGTGAAACCCCTGCTGCTATTGCTCTGCCTGAGCCTGCTGGTCACGGCCTGCAGCCGCATCGGCCTGGCCTATCGCAACCTGGACTGGCTGGTGCCCTGGCGGCTCAACGACTACCTGAGCCTCGACAGTCAGCAGCAGGCCTGGCTCAAACCCCGCCTGCAAGCGCATCTGCAATGGCACTGCAGCGCCGAGTTGCCGCGTTATATCGACTGGCTGCAAACCACCGAGAGCATCCTCACCCAGCCGCAGCCGGACAGCGCTCAGCTGCTTGAGCAATTTGCCCAGTTCGATGTCGCACTCAAACGCATCAGCGTCGAGATCACCCCCACCGCCATCGAACTGCTGCAGGGCCTGAGCGAGCAGCAGGTCAGCGAGTTCTACGCCGCCCTCGACGAAGACAATCAGGAAGATCGTCAGGACTTTCTCGACCCGCCCCTGGCCACCCAGATCAGCGAGCGCCAGACGCGCATGCAGGAACGTCTGCGACCCTGGCTCGGTCGTCTGAACAGTGCCCAGACAGCGCATATCGCCGACTGGGCCAATGGCCTCGGCGAACAGAACCGTCTGTGGCTGGAAAACCGCCAACTGTGGCAGACGCAGCTGCGCAAGACCCTCGCCGAACGCGACAGCGCCGACTTCGCCGAACAGCTGACCCGCCTGCTGCAACAACGCGAGCGCTTTTACAGCGCTGAGTACCGCGCCAGTTATGGCCGCTCACGCCAGGCGCTGGCCACGCTGTTCAGCCAGCTACTCAACAGCAGCGACGAGGCCCAGCGCGAACGCCTGAATCACCGCCTGCGCGACCTGCGCAGAGACCTTGCCGAGCAGCAGTGCAACGCCGCTTAACAGCCTGTTAGGCCTCGGGTAAGCGCCAATCGATCGGGCTTAGCCCGTGCTGCTGGAGAAACTTGTTGGTACGGCTGAAATGGCCGTTGCCGATAAAGCCGCGGTGCGCCGATAGCGGCGAAGGGTGCACCGATTTCAACACCAGGTGCTTGCTGACATCGATCAGTTTTTCCTTGCTCTGGGCATGGGCACCCCAGAGCAGAAACACCAGGCGTTCCTGCTGCTGGCTGGCCACCTCGATCACCTTGTCGGTAAAGGTCTGCCAACCGATCTTGGCATGGGAGCCGGCGATGCCGTGCTCCACCGTCAATGAGGTGTTGAGCAGCAGCACGCCCTGCTCCGCCCAATGCTGCAGGTTGCCGTGGCTGGGGATGTCGATATTCAGGTCGCGCTTGAGCTCTTTATAGATATTCACCAGCGACGGCGGGGTCTTCACCCCAGGCTGCACCGAGAAGCACAGACCATGGGCCTGACCCGGCCCGTGGTAAGGGTCCTGACCAATCACCACCACCTTGGTCTGGGCCAGCGGAGTGGTGTTGAGCGCATTGAAGATCAGCGAACCGGGTGGATAAATCTCCTTACCCGCCGCCTTCTCGCTACGCAGGAAAGTCCCCAGCTCACGCATATAGGGCTTCTCGAACTCTTCATGCAGAGCGGCCTTCCAGCCGGCTTCGAGTTTGACGTTATCTGCGGCGCTCATGCCTGTGTCCTGCTTAAACCAACGAAGACGGCACGCTAAGGAAGGCGACTGGGCAAGTCAAGGCTGGTGGTGCGTGGCCGCGTAGGTTGTGGTTGAGCACAGCGAAGCCCAACGGTGGGGTTGTGCGGGCGTGTGAAGAAAACAGGGGATATACCACGATTAATGCTCCCGAAAACCGTGGTCTATTATTTTATATACCCTATTGTTTTCGGTTTTCTCAAACATCAACTTTTTCAAAAGAACCGACTAAAAGCTGTCAGTCAGAATGAGTAGGGAATCAGGTTTTTTTAGTTGAGAACCAAGCCCCCTCTAGATCTTCAGAGTAATCATCCGCAAATGACATCAGTGCCTTTCCGTGCTTACCTGAAGTTACCAGCATTTTTGTAGAATTCGGAATTCTTTTAACTTGATAATCAATTAGGTCGAATCTAGTTGGGATTTTGCAAAGCTCTTGGCCGAAAAGATTAAACGTTATGATCTTCATGCCAAAAAGCGAAGTTTTTTTGGATGATTCAATTTTTTCACTTGGCTCAAGCTCTATCGAAAGAGAAGAAAGTGCTTGTTGTTGATCGCCTCGAAGCAATAAAAAGGCACAATTAATATTGTTAATATCTGCTCGTGATATCAAAAATTCGCTCGGAACACGGAGTTTCGACCCAGTGGTTCTTGCTATTAAATGAATTTTCCCTAGGGTGTGAGCCAGATGTATAAATTCCATGGCCGACTCTTGAATTTCCGCCGGAAAGGGTAGCGGAAGCCTTTGCCCCGATATTTCCACCTCTAAAGTAAAGCTCCTGCGAGCTAGAGCCTGCTCTGCCCATAAATGAACGTGACTTAGATAGTCCACATCTTTTATTGGCATATCGGAGATATGGGGCATTCGAAAGCTAAATCTAGCGTTTGGTGTGAGGCTGTTGTTTTTATTGATCTTAAAGCGAACACAAATATCTAGAATGCTGGCCTTTTGCTCATTGGTTATAGCAGCCCCAAGGCTTCCATTAAACAGCTCGGCGTCAATCGATAATTCTGTCGTGGTGATTGAGTGTTTATGGCCAGGTATAAGTCGAATTTTTCCGGCCGTAGAGCCGAGGGAATTTATTGATATAACTCCTTTTCCAAATTCTTCATAAGGGTTGTTGAGCGAAGGAGGTACAGATATGTTAAATTTCTCGACCTCAAAAGTTCGCGGCAAGCCAAAGAACAACGCGTCCTTGAGCTTTTCTAAGTTTTCTGGATTTTGAGTAGGAGTGAAGGTAAGTTTACTGATAAAGCCTTCTGACACCTCAGACTCTGCCAGAAAATCAAGAGCCTGCTGAGTATTAATACTTGATCGACTATTTAGCGACTCAGGAAGTAACACTTCACCCTGCGCTTCGCGGCCAGTAACTGTTAGTACTGATTTTAGGTAGTATTCAAATTCTGAGCGATGATCGAGGGATTGTGTGCTTTCGAACTCAATGCTTATATTTCCACTACCTAACAGTCGATGCTCATTTGCCCGTGTCCAAGGTTGAGCGTGAAGCCAGTAGAACCTGCCCTCAGGTGTCACACGAATAATAAATACAGGAATGATAGATTCTGCATACTGGCGGAGTCTGCTTTTCGAAACGGGGGCGCGAACAGAGTTTTTACCAGTAGTCTTTGCTGTGCCCTTGATTTGGACAAGGAATCGACCGCCATTATAAAGACTATGACTTGGAGTTACGAATAAGTCGTATCCTATATCAATTTGATCTTGCCCTACGTTCCAGCTCCAAGATAGAAATAGCCGTGCCACGTCAAACTCGGCTAAAGTTCCTGTTCTTTGAGTTTCTGGAAAATTCATCAAATCGCTTGATTACTTTAACGGTTATGTTTTAGATGCCATAGCCTCTGCGGCTATAGCTTTTAAGAGTCAACTTTTAATACGCCGTAATTAAAATATTTAGTTTCCACTCGCCAATTAAAATCGCAGGTTGATGTAGGTGGCAAGATCCAGTCAATCGCAAGCTACCGCTTTGTCGGTTGTGTGTCCACCGGCTGCTTTTGGCCGAATACCCCCGAAAACGTCTGACTTAGCCCTGATGCAGCGCCCGATAATGACTCGGTGCCATACCCACCACCTTGCGAAACAACCGCGAGAAGTAATACACGTCCTCGTAACCCAGCTGTTCAGCCACCTGGCGGATGCCCTGCTCACCTTCATCGAGCAAGCGGCAGGCGTGGGCCATTTTTAGTTGGATAAAGTCCTGAATCGGCGCATGCCCGGTCAGGGCGCGGTAGGTCTTGGCGAAGTGAAAGCGCGACAGCTTGAACTGCGCGGCCAGCTCGTCGAGGTTTAGCGAATCATGCAGATGGGCGCGCATCACCGCCTGCACCGCGTCCACATCCAGCACCCGCCCGGATTTCAAGGTGGTGCGCGCCGGCAGCACGGCCAGGGAGGTGAGCAGCACCTGCAACTGGTGCGCGGCATGAACGAAGTGCGCCAGGTTCAAGCCCTGCTTGCGCAGGTTGAGCAAGGCATCGAACTCGGCCAGCAGGCGTGGCTGCACGCCAATGCGCCACAGCGGCCCCTTGCCCAGGGGCTTGAGAAAGTCCGCTACCAGCTCGCCATCAAAATGCACCCAGTACAACGTCCAGGGCTTGTCCACGTCCGCGCCATAGGCGTGCATCACGCCTTTTGGCAACAGCAGCAGATCGCCACCACTGACAGCTAATCGTCCATCCGCTGTCTCCAGCCAGCCCTGCCCTGCACGGCAATAGATCAGCAGGTGATCCTCCGGCTGCGGGCGATGCATGCGGTGGCCCAGCGCCTCGGGATAGTACCCCAGGGCCAGGGGATAACAGCCCTGCCCCAGGGGATGCTTTGCCAGCAGGCGGCGCAGCCTGGGTGGCGTGATAAAGCGCACGCCATTGGCCGGCAAAGGCCAGTTGGAAGTATCGACAAAAGCGCGCATTGGGGTACTCAAGTAGCCCGGATGAAATCCGGGGGAAAGGGTCCCGGACTTCATCCGGGCTACAAATTAAATCCCAAGATAGTCCATCCGCAGACCAAGATCGTCAATCCACAAAACCGCACAGGGCAGCTATAACACTGACCAAACAATAAGCACCTTCGTGGAGAGAACAATGGCCAAGGCAATCGCGCAGTTGATCGACGGTGAATGGCGCGAAAGCCGCGCCCGTGAATTTATCGAAGTCACCGACCCGGCGACCCAGGAAGTTCTGGCCCTGGCCCCCAAGGCCACCGCCGAGGAAATCGAAGCTGCGATTGCCAGTGCCAAGGCGGCCTTTGTCACCTGGCGCGAAGTGCCCGTTTCCGACCGCGCGCGGGTGATGCTGCGTTATCAGCATCTGCTCAAGGAACACCATGACGAGCTGGCGGAAATTCTCGCTGGCGAAACCGGCAAGACCCTGGCCGATGCCAAGGGCGATGTCTGGCGCGGTATCGAGGTGGTCGAGCAAGCCTGCAATATCGCCAGCCTGATGATGGGCGAGACCATGGAGAACGTGGCCCGCGATATCGACACCGCCAGCTGGATTCAGCCGCTCGGCGTATGCGTGGGCGTCACTCCGTTCAACTTCCCGGCGATGATTCCGCTGTGGATGTTTCCCCTGGCCATCGCCGCCGGCAATACCTTTATTCTCAAGCCGTCCGAACAGGACCCGCTGACCCCCAACCGCCTGGCCGAACTGTTTATCGAAGCCGGCGCACCCAAGGGCGTATTGCAGGTGCTGCATGGTGCCCGCGAGGTGGTCGACAGCCTGCTGACCCACCCGGATATTCGCGCCATCTCCTTCGTCGGCTCGGTGCCGGTCGGCCAGCATATCTACCGCACCGGCACCGCTCACCTGAAGCGCGTGCAGGCGTTTGCCGGGGCGAAGAACCATATGGTGATCATGCCCGACGCCAACAAGCAGCAGGTGCTGAGCAACCTGGTCGGCGCCAGTTGCGGCGCAGCCGGACAGCGCTGCATGGCGATCAGCGTGGCGGTGTTTGTCGGCGATTCAAAGCAGTGGATTGATGAGCTGCAGGCGCAGATGGCCGACCTGCAACCCGGCTACTGGACCGATGGCCACGCCGCCTTCGGCCCGCTGATCAGCCAGCAGGCCAAGCAACGTGTGTTGCGCCTGATCGCCGAAGGCAAGGCCGAAGGTGCCGAATGCCTGCTGGACGGCTCGCACTGCGCGGTCGAGGGCTACCCCAACGGCAACTGGATCGGTGCAACGCTGTTTCGCGGCGTAACCAGCAAGATGAGCCTGTACCGCGAAGAGATCTTCGGCCCGGTGCTGGTGTGCATGGAGGTCGATACGCTGGAACAAGCCATCGAGCTGGTCAACGCCAGCCCCTACGGCAACGGCACCTCAATCTTCACCCGCTCCGGCGGCGCGGCGCGGCATTATCAGCACGCGGTGGAAGTCGGCCAGGTCGGCATCAACGTACCGGTGCCGGTACCGCTGCCGTTCTTCTCCTTTACCGGCTGGAAGGGTTCGTTCTACGGCGACCTGCATGCCTACGGCAAACAGGGCGTGCGCTTCTTCACCGAAACCAAGACGGTCACCAGCCGCTGGTTCGATGAAGATTCGGTGGCCGGAACCAATATGACCATCCAGCTTAAATAAGGCCAACTGAGGTGCCGTGCACAAGACGCAAGAGCGCGGCGACTTTCAACTATCTGTTAGACCAAAAGACAATCTCAACAGAAGGTCTAATGGCGTAAAACTCTCTCAGCCATAACAAAAACAAGGAGAGCCGCCATGCAACGACTAACCGCCACCCTGGCCCTATGGGCCGGAATTACTGCCTGTGCGCAGGCCGCTGAGCCGATCACCCTCGGTCTCAACTACCCGCGCACCGGCCCTTATAAGGAAGAAGGTTTGGCCCAGATGCGCGGTGCCTTGCTGGCCATAGACGAGTTGAACGAGCGCGGCGGCGTGCTCGGACGGCCGTTGCGCCTGTCCAGCAAGGACACCGCCTCGCGCCCGGCCAAGGCCGAGCGCAATGTCGACAAACTGGTCGCCGAAGGCGCGGCCATGCTGTTCGGCGGCTCCTCCAGCGCGGTGGCCATCGCCGCCGGCAAGCGCGCCGCGGAACATGGCCTGCTGTACTTCGGCACCCTCACCTATTCCAACGACACCACCGGCAAGGACGGCCACCGCTATATGTTTCGCGAGTGCAACAATGCCTGGATGAGCGCCCACGCCCTCGGCGGTTACCTGAGTAAACACCTGCCGAACAAGAATTACTTCTACGTCACCGCCGATTACACCTGGGGTCACACTTCGGAAAGTTCGCTGCGCCAGACCACCGGCAGCACAGACCTCGGCAAGCACCCCGGGGTCAAGGTGCCCTTCCCCGGCGCACGCATGGCCGATTACACCCAGGCCCTCAAACAAGCCGCGACGAGCAAGGCCGAGGTGCTGGTATTGGTGCTGTTCGGCGAGGACCTGGTGCGCGCCATGCGCATCGCCCAGAACCTGGGCCTGACCAAGGGCATGCAGATCGTCGCGCCGAACCTGACCCAGCATATGGTCGAACAGGCCGGCCCGGGCATCATGCAGGGCGTACTCGGCACCGAACCCTGGACCTGGCGCGTCCCGGCCCTGGAGAAATCCGCCCGCGGCGAAGCCTTCGTCAAGGATTTCAGCCAGCGCTACGAGATGTATCCCTCCAGCTCCGCAGCCTCGGCCTACAGCATCGTCTACCAGTGGGCTGATGCCGTGCAGCGGACCAAGAGCCTGGACAGCGAAACGCTGATCAAGGCCCTGGAAAACCACAGCTATCAGCTACTCAAGGACAAGCAAGTGTGGCGAGCCTTCGATCACCAGAACGCGCAGACGGTGTATGTCGTCCAGGTCAAGAGCCGCGCCGAGGTGATGAGCGACCCGCTCAAGCAGGACTACTTCAACATCGTCGACCGCCTCGACGGCTCCCAGACGACACCCAGCCTCGCCGCCTGGCAGGCCGAACGAAGCGCCGCCGGACAGCCCCCCACCCTGCAATGAGGACTTATGGATTTCGAACTCAGCGATGAACAACGCCTGCTGGTAGACAGCGCCCGCGCCTTTGCCGCGCGGGAGCTGGCCCCCCACGCCGGCGACTGGGACCGCGACCATCACTTCCCTGTGGACGTGATCAAGCGCGCCGCCGAACAGGGCTACCTGGCCCTCTATCTCAAGGAAGAGGATGGCGGGCTGGGCCTGTCGCGGTTGTCCTCGGCGCTGATATTCGAACAGCTGGCGACGGGTTGCGTCGCCACCACCGCCTTTATCACCATCCATAACATGGCCACCTGGATGCTCGCCTCTTTCGCCGAGCAGGCACTCAAGGATGCCTGGCTACCGCGCCTGGCCAGCGGCGAACTGCTGGCCTCCTATTGCCTGACCGAGCCGGATGCCGGCTCCGACGCCGCCCACCTGCGCACTCGCGCCCGCCGCGATGGCGAGGACTATGTGCTCGATGGCAGCAAATGCTTTATCTCCGGCGCAGGCTCAACCGATGTGCTGATCGTGATGGCGCGCAGTGGCGAGGATAGCGGTGCCAAGGGCATTTCCTGCTTTCTGGTGCCGGCCGATGCCGAGGGGGTGAAATACGGCCGCAACGAATTGAAGATGGGCTGGCGCGCTCAGCCGACCCGCACCATCAGCTTCGAAGGCGTGCGTATTCCCGCCGGCAACCGCATCGGCCCCGAGGGCCAGGGTTTTGTCTACGCCATGAAGGGCCTGGATGGCGGGCGGATAAATATCGCCAGTTGCTCCCTCGGCGCTGCCCAGGCGGCGCTGGAACAATCGCTGCGCTACGTGGAAGAGCGCAAACAGTTCGGCAAGCCGCTAAGCGAGTTCCAGGCCCTGCAGTTCAAGCTGGCCGATATGCTCACTGATCTGACGGCGAGTAGGCAGATGGTGCGCCTGGCCGCGCACAAGCTCGATCAGGGCCACGGCGAAGCCAGCCTGTACTGCGCCATGGCCAAACGCTTTGCCACCGACCACTGTTTCAACCTGTGCAACGAAGCGTTGCAACTGCATGGCGGCTACGGTTATCTCAATGACTACCCGCTGGAGCGCTGGGTGCGCGACAGCCGCGTGCACCAGATACTGGAGGGCACCAACGAAATCATGCGGGTGATCATCGCCCGCCGCCTGCTCGATCAAGGCGGCATGCTGGATCGCCTGCTGTAGCTTTATTCCCTCGCCCCTCCGGGGAGAGGGTTAGGGTGAGGGGCGAAGTCGCCCTGCACACCTCACTTTCCCTCACCCTACGAGGGCCGCCCCTCTCCCGGAGGGCGAGGGAAGAAAAAACGACGAGGACACTTATGAGCCACGCTATCGAAGCCTACCACCCCGGCGTATTCGACCTGACCCACAAGCTCACCGTGGAAAAGCACGGCCATACCGCGCTGATCACCATCAATCAGCCGCCGGCCAACACCTGGGACCGCGACTCCCTGATCGGTCTCAAGCAATTGCTTGAGCACCTCAACCACGACGATGACATCTACGCTCTGGTGATTACCGGCCAGGGCGGCAAGTTCTTCAGCGCCGGGGCCGACCTCAAGCTGTTCGCCGATGGCGACAAGGCCCGCGCCCGCGAGATGGCCCGACGCTTCGGCGAAGCCTTCGAGGCGCTGCGCGATTTCCGCGGTGTATCGATTGCCGCGATCAACGGCTACGCCATGGGCGGCGGCCTGGAATGCGCGCTGGCCTGCGATATCCGCATCGCCGAGCGCCAGGCGCAGATGGCTCTGCCAGAGGCCACGGTCGGTCTGCTGCCCTGCGCCGGCGGCACCCAGGCGCTGAGCTGGCTGGTGGGCGAAGGCTGGGCCAAACGCATGATTCTCTGCGGCGAACGCCTGGATGCAGAAACCGCCCTGCGCATCGGCCTGGTCGAGCAGGTGGTCGATACCGGCGAAGCCCGTGGCCATGCCCTGTTGCTGGCGGCCAAGGTGGCGCGGCAGAGCCCGGTGGCGGTGCGCACCATCAAGCCGCTGATCCAGGGCGCGCGCGAACGCAGCCCGAACACCTGGCTCAGTGAAGAACGCGAGCGCTTTGTCGACCTGTTCGATGCCGACGACACCCGCGAAGGGGTCAACGCCTTTCTGGAAAAACGCGAGCCGCAGTGGCGCAATAAATAACCGTAGGGTGGATGTCGCTTTTCACATCCACCATAACCGCATGCGGTGGATGGATAAAACGCCATCCACCCTACGATGGGACCCACAATGAACGTGCAATTCGAAGAACGCCCGACCCAACAGGGTATGCGCATCGGCATCGCCAGCCTGGATGCCGAGAAGAGCCTGAACGCCCTGTCGCTGCCGATGATCGAGGCGCTGGATGCCAGGCTCAAGGCCTGGGCGGATGATCCGGGCATCGCCTGCGTGCTGCTGCGCGGCAACGGGCCGAAGGCCTTCTGCGCTGGCGGCGATGTGGTGCAACTGGTGCAGCAGTGTCGCGAGCATCCGGGTGAAGTGCCCCCCCTGGCGCGGCGCTTTTTTGCCGACGAATACCGCCTCGACCATCGCATCCATACCTACCCCAAGCCCTTTATCTGCTGGGCTCACGGCCATGTGCTGGGCGGCGGCATGGGCCTGATGCAGGGCGCGGGCATCCGCATCGTCACCCCCAGCAGCCGCCTGGGCATGCCGGAAATAAATATCGGCCTGTACCCGGATGTCGGCGGCAGCTGGTTCCTCGCTCGTCTGCCGGGCAAGCTCGGCCTGTTCCTCGGCCTCACCGCCAGCGGCATCAATGGCCGCGACGCCCTGGACCTGGACCTGGCCGACCGCTTCCTGCTCGACACCCAGCAGGACGATCTGCTTGAAGGCATGGTGCAGCTGAACTGGCTGGAACAGCCGCAACTGCAACTGCACAGCCTGCTCCAGGCCCTGGAGGCCGAGGCCCTCAACGAGTTACCGGCAGCCCAGTGGCTGCCGCGCCGCGCACGTATCGACGCCCTACTCGACCAGGCCGACCTGCCCCTCGCCTGGCGCGCGCTAAGCGCCCTGCAGGGCGACAGCGACCTGCTGCTGGCCCGCGCCGCCAAGACCCTGACCGGCGGCTGCCCAATGACCGGGCACCTGGTCTGGGAGCAGATCCGCCGAGCTAAACGTATGTCCCTGGCCGAGGTGTTCCGCATGGAATACGCCCTCAGCCTGAACTGCTGCCGCCACCCGGAATTCCCCGAAGGCGTACGCGCGCGGCTGATCGACAAGGACCAGACACCACGCTGGCATTGGCCGGATGTGGCGGCCATCCCGAATGAAGTGATCGAGGCGCACTTCGAGGCAGTCTGGGAAGGCGAACATCCGCTGGCGGATCTGTAACAGGTTGTAGTACGTAGGGTGGATGACGCCTTTTTCATCCACCGACAAGACCGCAGCCGGTGGATGGGTGAAGCGTCATCCACCCTACACCGCTGTAAGCCACCGCCTACACGAGAGTTATTCAGCGCGACAGGAGCATAACAATGACAACAATCGCTTTTATCGGCCTCGGCCATATGGGCCTGCCCATGGCGCGCAATCTGCTCAAGGCCGGCTTCAACTTGAAGGTCTTCGACCTGCTGCAAGCAGCCGTCGAGGACCTGGCCAAAGACGGCGCGCAAGCTGCCAGCAGCGCGTTGGATGCAGTGCAGGACGCCGATGTGGTGGTCAGCATGCTGCCCGCCAGCCGTCATGTGGAGGGTCTGTACCTGGGTGATAACGGCCTGCTGGCCGCGCTCAAACCCGGCAGCCTGGTACTGGAATGCTCGACCATCGCCCCGGAGTCCGCGCGCAAGGTGCACCAAGCCGCCAGCGCCCGGGGCATCGAGATGCTCGACGCACCGGTTTCCGGCGGCACCGCCGGGGCCGCAGCTGGCACCCTGACCTTTATGATCGGCGGCGCGGCCGCCACCCTGGCCAAGGCTCAGACGATCTTCGCCGCCATGGGCAAGAATATCTTCCACGCCGGCCCCGACGGTGCCGGCCAAGTAGCCAAGGTGTGCAACAACCAGGTGCTGGCGGTGCAGATGATCGCCACCGCCGAAGCCATGGCCATGGGCGTGGCCAACGGCCTGGAGCCGGCGGTGCTGGCCGAGATCATGCGGCAGAGCTCGGGCGGCAACTGGACCCTGGAGAAGTACAACCCCTGGCCCGGGGTCATGGAAAACGCCCCAGCATCCAGAGGCTATTCAGGCGGTTTTATGGCCGAACTGATGGCCAAGGACCTGGGCCTGGCCCAGGAAGCCGCCCAGATCAGCGGCAGCAGCACGCCCATGGGCGCACTGGCCCTGCAGCTGTACCGCCTGCTGCTCAAGCAAGGCAAGGGCAAACAGGATTTCTCGGTGGTGCAGCAGCTGTTTGTCGAGTAGACCTACCGTAGGGTGCGCCGTGCGCACCAAGAGCATTCGGTAGCGCCTGGTGCGCACAGCGCACCCTACGTAGATCCGCCCTAGCGCTCGCGCAGGGCCTCGGCGCGGGCGCGGATAATCGGTTTGAGCAGGTAATTGAGCACGCTCTTCTTGCCGGTAATGATGTCCACCGAGGCGACCATGCCGGGAATGATCAACAGCGGATTGGCCTCGCTGCCCAGGTGGCTTTTGTTGGTGCGCAGCTTGATCACATAAAAGCTGTTGCCGTCATCGTCGGTCACGGTGTCGGCACCAATCTGCTCCAGCTCGGCCTTGAGCCCGCCGTAGATGGTGTAGTCATAGGCGGTGAACTTGACCATGGCCTCCTGCCCGGGGTGCAGGAAGGCAATGTCCTGGGGACGGATGCGCGCTTCCACCAGCAAGTTCTCGCCCAGCGGCACGATTTCCACCAGATCGCTGCCGGGCTGGATCACCCCTCCGATGGTGTTGACCAGCAACTGCTTGACGATGCCGCGCACCGGCGAGATCACTAGGGTGCGGTTGACCCGATCCTCCAGCGCCTTGCCGGTGGACTGGATCTTGCTCAGTTCGGTGCGCGCTTCGTTAAGCTGGGTCAGCGCGTCGCTACGAAAGCGCCCACGGGTTTCGTCAATCTTGCGCTGGACCTCCTTGATTGCCGCCTCGGCCCGTGGCATCGCCAGGGTGGTGGCGTCCATCTGGCCGCGGCTCTCAACCTCGGCGCGCTTGAGGCGCAACACCTCCACCGGGGAAATCGCACCCTCGGCCACCAACGGCTCAGACATGCGAATTTCCTGGCGCAGCAGTTCGAGGCTGTTGCGGAACTGCTGCTGCTTGGAGGCGAACTCGCGCAGTTCCTGCTGACGCTGAATCAGCTGCTCTTCCAGACCAGCCACCTCGTCGAGCAGTTGCTGTTTGCGGCTGTTGAACAGCTCGATTTCGTTATCGGCCTGACCAGGGGCCTTCTCGCGCACCTCGTCGCTGACCAGCAACTCGCGCCCCTGCACTTCCGCACTCAGACGCTCCACACGCAGCAACAGCGCCAGGCGGTCGGCTTCGGTTTCGCCGACATTGGAGGCGAAACGGGTGTCGTCAAGGCGCAGCAGCGGGTCGCCGATATCGACGATCTGCCCCTCGCGGACAAACAGCTCGGCAACAATACCGCCCTCCAGGTTCTGGATCTTCTGCAGACGCGAGGAGGGAATTGCCTTGCCATCGCCGCGGGTCACTTCATCGACCACGGCGAAGTTGGCCCACAGCAGGCAGAAGACGAAGAAGGCGATCAGGCTCCAGATGGTCAGACGCACCACCCGTGGCGCATCTTCGATCAACGCCTTGCTGACTTCCGGCAGGGGCTCGTCGCCCATGGCATCGTGACTGCCGAAATAAGCGCCGATAGATTGCCGCAGACCTTTGCCCGGTTGTTTAGCTGACACTGATCTGCCCCTTCTTCAGCGCTTCCATCACGCTCCCTTTAGGACCGTCGGCGATGATCTGCCCGCGGTCGACGATGATCAGACGATCCACCAGGCTAAGCATCGAGGCGCGGTGGGTCACCAGCAGCAGAGTTTTGCTGCCGATCACCGCAGACAAGCGCTGCTTGAGGCGTTCTTCGCCGCTGTTGTCCATGGCGCTAGTGGGCTCGTCGAGGAGCAGGATCGGAGGGTCGAGCAACAGCGCGCGAGCCAGGGCAATATTCTGCCGCTGGCCGCCGGAGAGGTTCTGCCCGCGTTCGCCGACTTGCAATTCATAGCCCTTGGGGTGCAGGCGGGCGAACTCATGCACACCGGCCAGTTCGGAGGCCTGCAACACCAGTTCGTCCTCGACGTAACGGGCACCGGACACCAGGTTGTCGCGCAGGGTGCCGCTGAACAGCTGGATATCCTGGGGCACATAGCCGATGTTGTAGCGCAGGTCGCTGACATCCAGCTGGCGCACATCGATGCCATCCACCAGCAGGCTGCCGCCGTCTGGCTGATAAAGGCCGACGATCAGCTTGGCCAGGGAGCTCTTGCCCGAGCCGCTGCGACCGATAATGCCGATCTTCTCCCCGGGCCGAACCACCAGATTGATCTTCTGCAGCGCGGCCTGCTGTTGATCGGGGTAATGGAAGTCCACCTGACGGAACTCCACCGCGCCCTGCAGCGACTGGCGCTTGAGCGGGCGCTCGTCCTCGTGGCGCTCCTGGGGCAACTCCATCATCTGGTTGACCGATTCCAGGGTCACCTTGGCCTGCTGGTAGCGGGTCAGCAATCCGGAAATCTGCGTCAACGGGCCCAGGGCGCGGCTGCTGAGCATATAGCAGGCAATCAGCCCGCCCATGCTCAGGTTGCCGGCCATGATCTGGTACACGCCGAGCACGATAACCACCACCCCGGCCAGTTGCTGCAGCAGCATGGTCGAGTTCATCGCCAGGCTGGACAGCATGCGCGCGCGCAGCTCCAGACGGCTGAGGGTGCCGATGGTCTGCTCCCAGATATATTGACGCTCGCTTTCGGCGTTGTTGACCTTGACCGCATCCAGCCCGGCCAGACTCTCGATCAGGCTGGACTGGCGTTCGGCCGCCAAGGCCATGCTGCGCTGCATGGTGTCGGCCAGGGGGCGCTGCAAGGCCCAGCCGATCAACGCCACCAGGGGGAAGGCGAGAATCGGAATCCACACCAGATGACCACCGATCATGGCGATTACCGCCAGAATCAGCAGGGTAAACGGCAGATCGATCACGCTGGCCAGGGTCAGCGAGGCGAGAAAATCGCGCAGGCTCTGAAACTCGTGGATGTTCTGAGCAAAGCTGCCGACCCGCGCCGGGCGAACTTTCATGGCCATACCGACGATGCGTTCGAACAGCGTGGCACTGATGATCAGGTCGGTTTTCTTGCCCGCCAGGTCCAGACACAGACCGCGCAGGGTCTTGAGCAACAGATCGAAGAAGAACACCCCAGTGATGCCGATGGCCATAACCCAGAGGGTGGCTTCGGCCTGGTTGGGCACAACCCGGTCGTACACGTTCATTACGAACAGCGGCGTGGCCAGACCGATCAGATTGATCAGAAAACTTGCGGCGATGGCATCGATATACAGCCAGCGCGAGCGTTTCAGGGTGTCGCGAAACCAGGACGTGGCACGCGGAATCAGCTCGCCACGGTTGAAGTCGAACTTGTGCAGCGGCTGAGCGAAGAACACCTGACCGCTGTAATCCTTGGCCAGCACCTCGGCATTGACCCGTACCTCGCCGCCCTCGCTCTCGCTGGGCATGACCCGGGCACGGCCCTGCTCGTCCCAGCCGAGCAGCAAGGCACTACGGCCCTCGCGCAGCAGCAGCAGGGCCGGCATTGCCAGTTCGGGAATCTTGTCCAGCCCGCGGCGCAACCAGCGCCCCTGCAAACCGGCACGCGCGGCAGCGCGGGCCAGCAGTTCAGGGTTCAGGCGCTGCTCCGGCAGCGGCAAGCCGGCCGTGAGCATGGCGCGGCTGACCGATTTCTGGTGCAGGCTGCACAGCGACAGCAGGCTGTCTAGCAGAGGGTCATCGTAGCGATCGCGCGGATCGCTACGGGTCTGGGTCTGACTAAGGTCTACTGCCACAGGCTTTACTCATCAACGACGGGGCTCAGTTGAGGCCGGGCAGACTGGCCTTGGCCTTGACTTCGTCCAGCGGTGCAGCGGCCATTGGCGCAACTACACCCTGGCTTTTGAGCAGGGAGCCCATGGTGGCCTTGATCCGGTATTGAGTAAACAACTCGGTGAAGCGCACTTCTTCAAGACGGCGAGCGGCGGTGAACAGTTCGTTCTCGCTGTCGAGCAGATCCAGCAGGGTACGGTCGCCCAGGCTGAACTGCTTCTGGTAGGACTCGCGCACCCGGCTGCTGTAATCGACGTACTGCTGAGCAATCGGCAGCTGCTGACGAGCGTTCTGCAGGGCATTCCAGGCCAGACCCAGGTCTTCGTTAAGCACGCGCAGGGCGTTGTTGCGAATGTCCATGGCCTGATTGACCTGGTGGGACTTGGACTGCAGATCAGCCTTGTTGCTGCCACCGGCGAACAGGTTGTAGCGCATGTTCACCATCGCCCGCCATTCGTTGCTGTGGCCTGCGGTACCGTCCAGATTGTTGTCCATGCTGCGCGACAACTCGGCATCGAAGCGCGGGTAGAAGGTCGACTTCGACGCTTCATACTGCTGCTCGGTGGCCTGCACATCGGCCTCGGCCGAACTGAGGAAGGGGTTGTTCTGGAGCATTTCCTCGCGGGCCGCCGGCAGGCTCTCCGGCAAGGTCGCGGTCAAGCTCTGGGGGACGCTCAGCTCACTGGCATCGCGGCCCACGGCGCTGAAGTAGTTGACCTGGGCATCGGCCAGGTTGGTCTGCTCGGTAATCAGGTTGTTGCGGGCCTGGGCCAGACGCGCTTCGGCCTGATCAAGGTCGGCCATACGCCCAACACCGCGCTGGCTGCGCAGGTTGATCTGATCGTAGATACGCTCGTGACTGTGCAGGTTATCTTCGGCCAGACGCACCATTTCCTGGCGCTTGAGCACCTCCAGATAGACCTCGGCCACGGTCAGCGCAGTGCGCTCGGAAGTCCCCAGCAGTTCATAGGCACGAGCATTGACGGTGGCACGCTGACGGCCCACTTCGCTGCTGGTGGCAAAGCCATCGAACAACATCTGCTGCAGGCGCAGGCTCGACTCGCCGCGGGTCAGGGTCTCGCTGTTGTGCGTGGTGCCGCGGGTGCCGGGGCTGTCGGTGTACTCGCGACCATAGCCGGCCAACAGGTCGACCTGGGGCAGGTAACCGCCTTTGGCCGCCTTCATCTGCTCCTCTACCGACAACCGCGAATTGATCCCAGCCTGGATTTCCGGATGCACCTCGATGGCGCTCTGCATGGCTTCAGTGAGGGTTTGACCATGGGCTGCCACGGAGACTGCCAGAGCAAGGGGAACGAGTACGAAAAAACGCATTGAATAAAATTCCTTTTCGGCAAGGCTGACTGCCAGATGACGGATTAGCGGCGCGCTAGAGCAGGACAGAGACGAACTGCCAGCCAGCACTTTTACCACGGCAGGAAGTCGGCTAAATATCAAAGTGACATCACGGCGCGCATTCTTTATTATCGCGAGCAACCGGTCAATAGTTTGGCACAGATCTAAATTCCAAAATGGAATAAGCCAAATTAATGGCGACAAAAGATTGTCGCGAAGACCCACCGAATTTGAACCTAATGCTTTATCGCCTCGCCACCCTATTTACGCACGTGTACACGGAGCAGTATCTATGAGCACTATCGTCGCCATCGTCAAAAGCCTTGTAGGTCAAGTGTTTGCAGTCTCTCTCGACGGCCTTAAGCGGCAGATCTTCGAGGGCGAGCGTGTGCTCCAGGGCGAACAGGTACTGACTGGCCTGGGCGGTGAAGTCACCCTGCAACTGGCCAATGGCGAAGTGCTCAGCGTTGCCCAGAACAGCAACTGGCAGGCAGGCCCGAACGAGCCGACCGAATCCGCGCAAGCGCCTGCATCCGAACTCGAACAAGCCATCGCCGCAGGCCTCGACCCCACCACCGACCTCGAAGCAACCGCGGCTGGCGCAGGTACCGGTGGTGGCACTGGCGGCGCAGCAGGCGGCGGCCATAGTTTTGTAATGCTCGACGAAACGGGCGGTCAACTGGAAGCCGAGATCGGCTTCGAAACCTCTGGCCTGGGCCTGGACGGCAGCGCTCAGGATGAAATCGACGGCCTGACCGGGGAAACCAGCGATGCAGACCTTGTCGACACCACGACCCCGACAATACCGGTGGATCCTGTAGAGCCCGTAGATCCTGTAGAGCCCGTAGAGCCCGTAGATCCTGTAGATCCTGTAGATCCTGTGGATCCTGTAGATCCTGTGGATCCTGTAGATCCTGTAGATCCTGTGGATCCTGTGGATCCTGTAGTCCCAACAGCCCCGACCCTGAACCTGCTGGTCGACAGCGGTGTCGCCGAAGACCTGATCACCAATGATGGCTCCTACAGCGTTGGCGGTGTCGAGCCTGGTGCTACCGTCGAATACAGCACCGACGGCACGACCTGGAGCACAACGCCACCCGTGGCACTGGAAGGCAGCAACACGATTCTGGTACGCCAGACTGACGTCGCCGGCAATACCTCGCCGAGCAGCAGCCTGACCTTTACCCTCGACACCACTGCCAACATCACTGTCAGCCTCGAAGACGTGAACAGCGCCAACGTCGCCAACGCACCGATCTCCGGCACCTCCGATGTCGGCCCTGGCCGCACCGTGACCCTGACAATCACCGATGCTAATGGCAACACCGTTACCACCACAGCCATCACTGGTACCGACGGCAGCTACAGCACCACCGCCGACCTTAGCGGTCTGGACGATGGCAACCTGAGCATTACTGCCAGCACCACCGATATCGCAGGTAACCCTGCTAGTGCCACCGATGATTCAACCCTGGATGCCCTGGCCGGTGATCTCAGCGTCACCCTCGGCGACCTGGGCGACCCGAGCAACGTCGTGATCAGCGGCACCACTACCGATGTCGCCGAGAACAGCGTAGTCACCCTGCTGATTACCGACAGCGAAGGCAACGAAGTTGAGGCCGAAGCCACCGTCAATGCCAATGGTAACTACACCACCACTGCAGACCTCAGCAACCTGGTCGACGGCACCCTTACCGTCACAGCCAGCGCCACCGACCGTAATGGCAACCCCGTCAGCGATGACGTCAGCGGCACCCTGGCAACCAACGATGCACCGGTTGCCACCGATGCCACCGCCACCACCGAGGAAAATGTCGTCCTCAATGGCAATGTACCGGCCGCCACTGACATCGACGGCACCGTCGTCAGCTACCAGCTGGTCAACGGCCCAGGTGCAGGCAATGGCAGCGTCACCGTCAACACCGACGGCAGCTACACCTTCACCCCAGGTACCGACTTCGACGAC
>NZ_DATKDZ010000039.1:0-81327 GCF_035512415.1 Pseudomonas sp.
GCGTGCTTAATATTGCGTGGTTCGACAGGCTGGGATTAGTGCGTCTCTCATAACCTCAATCTCTCGAACCGCCCGGTGCGGACCCGCATGCCGGGTGGTGTGGCAGGGGAGCGGCCTGTGAAGGCCGTCCCCTATGCCGATAAGCGTTATAAAACCTGTGCGGCCAGGCACCGCTCTTGAGTGCGAGATCGCCTGTAGGGTGCGCCGTGCGCACCACCCGCACCGGGTGTTTGGCGTTTGCTAGCGCTGAGCCCTTAGGCGCAAGAAGTGTTGCCGATGCGACAGCGGTTTACGCCAGTTCGACAGCTTGACCGGCGTCAGTGCCGTTAAAACGGCAAATTAGTTAGGCTTGCAACTATTCGCGTCTGGGCCGTCACAAGTGGCTTGCGGCGCAACAGTGGCTCAGCCCAACCGGCTGGGTGACGTTTCCCCCGATCCTTCGGGAAACCCTCGGAACTCATAACTTTCTGCCTGTGGTATTCCCCTCTATGAATCGTTTGAAAGGCTCGGATCTCCTGGCCCTTGGCTTTATGACCTTTGCCCTGTTCCTCGGTGCAGGCAACATCATCTTCCCGCCCAGCGCCGGTATGGCTGCTGGCGAAAATATTGGCCTGGCAGCCCTGGGCTTTCTGCTCACCGGTGTCGGTTTGCCCTTGCTCACCATCGTGGCGCTGGCCCGGGTTGGTGGCGGCATGGCGCTGCTTACCGCGCCACTGGGCAGGCGCGCCGGAACGCTGTTCGCGGTGGCGGTGTACCTGGCCATCGGCCCGCTGTTCGCCACCCCGCGTACTGCCGTGGTTTCGTTCGAGATGGGCATTGCCCCCTTTACCGGTAATCAGGCGACGCCGCTGTTGATCTACACCCTGGCCTATTTCGCCGCCGTACTGTTTCTGGCCCTCAACCCAGGGCAACTGGTGGACCGCATCGGCAAGTACATCACCCCGGTTTTGCTCGCCGCGCTGCTGGTACTGGGGGCTGCAGCCCTGTTGCTGCCGGCCGGGGAGATTGGCCCGGTTGCCGCGGACTATCAGGCCGCGCCTTTCGTGCAGGGCTTTCTGCAGGGCTACCTGACCATGGATACCCTTGGTGCCCTGGTGTTCGGCATCGTGATTGCTACCGCGATCCGCGACCATGGCGTGACCGATGGCAAGTTGATCACCCGCTACTCGGTGATTGCCGGCCTGATCGCCGCCGTTGGTTTGTCGCTGGTGTATCTGGCGCTGTTCTACCTTGGCGCGACCAGCCAGGGCATTGCTGGCGAAGCGCAGAATGGCGTGCAGATCCTTACCGCCTATGTGCAGCACACCTTCGGCACGGCCGGCAGCCTGCTGCTGGCGGTGGTGATCACCCTGGCCTGCCTGACCACCGCGGTGGGCTTGCTGACGGCCTGCGGCGAGTTTTTCAGCAAGCTGCTGCCGCTGTCCTACCGCACCGTGGTGATTGCGCTGGGGCTGTTCAGCCTGCTGGTCGCCAACCAGGGCCTGACGCAACTGATCAGTTTCTCGATTCCCGTGCTGGTGGGGCTCTATCCCCTGGCCATTGTCCTGGTCGCCCTGAGCCTGCTCGATGGCTTCTGGCTCTCGTCGGCGCGGGTATTCCGCCCGGTGATGGTGGTGGCCCTGGTCTTTGGCCTGGCCGACGGCGTGGCTGCGGCGGGCTGGGCGCAGTGGGTGCCTGGGTTCTTTAGTCAGTTGCCGCTGGCCGACCAGAGCCTGGGTTGGCTGCTGCCGGTGCTGGTCACCCTGGTTCTGGCTGCGGCCTGCGACCGCTTGCTGGGCCGAACGGTCGCTGTCACCGCCTGATTGCTCAGCCTGTAACCACTAAAGGCCGCTGGTTTGCTCCAGCGGCCTTTTTTGTTGGCCAGTTGAAAGACTGGCCTGGCTATAATCGGCGCTGGCAATCAAGGAGCTCCCATGCCGATCAGTGACTATTACCTGCCGCATCTGCTTGCTGTTCTCTGGTTTGTGATCTGCTGGGCGGGCTACACCCGTTATGCCCAGGCCAAGGGACGCACCACGCCGTGTCTGGCCAGCGTGCTGCACCTGTACCGCGAGGACTGGATGCGCCGCATGCTGCTGCGCGACAACCGTATCGCCGATGCCAACGTGATCGGCAATCTGGAGCGCAACGCCTCGTTCTTCGCCTCCAGCACCCTGATCATCCTCGCCGGTATCCTCACCGTGCTGGGGGCCTCGGATCGCGCCGTGTCCTTGCTGGCCGACTTGCCTTTTGTCCAGGCCGCCAGCCGCGAGATGTCCGAGGTCAAGCTGCTGTGTCTGGGCGTGGTATTCGTCTATGCCTTCTTTACCTTCAGCTGGTGCATGCGCCAGTACAACTTCGCCGCCGTGCTGGTGGGCTCTGCGCCTATGATCGGCGAGCGGCATGTCACCGAGCAGGAGCGCAAGGCCTTTGCCGAACGCACCGCGCGGGTGATCTCCATGGCGGCCAACCAGTTCAACCAGGGCTTGCGTGCCTATTACTTCGGTATGGCGACCCTTGCCTGGTTTATCAATCCCTGGTTTTTCATGTTGGTCAGCACCGGCGTAGTGATAGTGTTGTACCGCCGCGAGTTTCACTCCGATGTACTGGAAGTGATGGTCTACACCCAGACCCCGGCGTTTGAATCGCCCAAGGAGAAAAGCGAATGAGTCTGCCGTTCTGGTGCATCTTTATCAGTGCCATCCTGATCTTTGTTGCCAAAGCACCGGTGGCCAAGGCCATGGCCAAGGAAGGCGGAGGGCATTACGACAATCATCATCCGCGGGCTCAGCAGGGGCGTCTCACCGGCTTCGGCGCGCGCGCGTTGGCGGCCCACCTGAACAGCTTCGAGGCCTTCCCGCTGTTTGCCGTGGGTGTGCTGATGACCCATGTCACCAACAATCATGGTGTGCTGGTGGATGTGCTGGCCGTGACCTTCGTCGTTGCCCGGGTGCTGTACCTGGGGTTCTACTGGGCCGATATGCACTGGCAGCGCAGCCTGGTCTGGGTGGTGGGGCTGCTGTGCAGCCTGTTGTTGATGTTGGTGCCGGTTCTGTAAGGGCACGATCAGCAACAGCGTATGCGTCGCAAAAATGCCGTTCACTGCAGAGAAGTGAACGGCATTTTTTATGGCTTGCGCGTCGACACCCAGTCAGCTCCCGAATGGTGCCGTGCTGTATGGCTCGGGTGCTTACTGGCCGTCTACCGCGTTTTTGGCGTCTTCGCCGATGGCATCAGCTGTATCAATCGGCTGCGTTGTCGCCGGTGGTCGGTTCGTTACCCAGAATTTGGTTGGTTTTGTCCTCAGTGGCCTCGCCCATGGATTCGACGGCGTCAGCTGCGGACTCCTTGGCCGATTCCATTTTTTCTTCCGGGGTCTTTTCGCAGGCAGCGAGGGCCAGGGTGGCGGCGAGCAGCAGGGCATAGGTAAATGGTTTTTGCACGGTTTAGTACTCCTTGTGAATGTTCGTCATTTCCGGGTTGCACCGGTCATGGCCGTTTGAGCCACGGCAATTCGACGAAGTTCCCCGCCAATGTTCGCTAATCGGCATAAGTGGGCCGTGCCCCGGTTACGACGAGGCGCTATCATGCGTGCCCTCTGTACGCGGGTCCCAGGTTTGACGTTATGAATGATTCCCCCATGTTTGAGCGCGCGCAGCGCTTTCTCTCGGCTCTGCGCCACTGCCAGGTGCTTGGCCTGAGTGTGCACAGCGCCGACGCGCAGGGCCTGATCCTGCGTCTGCCCTATAGCACGCAGATTATCGGCAACCCGGAAACCGGGGTGATCCATGGCGGGGCCATCACCACCTTGATGGACACCACCTGCGGTATCTCCACGGTCTGCGTGCTGCCCGAGTTCGAGATCTGCCCGACCCTGGATCTGCGCATCGACTATATGCACCCGGCCGAGCCGAACAAGGATGTATTTGGTTTCGCCGAATGCTACCGGGTTACGCCCAATATCATCTTTACCCGCGGCTATGCCTATCAGGATGACCCGGAGCAACCCATTGCCCATGTGGTGGGGACCTTTATGCGTATGGGCAAGGCCGTGCAGAGCGGTGGTCAGGTCAAGCATGCGATTCAAGGCGGTGGTGTATGAGCAGCCCCAAGCTCAACCAGCTGGTGCGCGAAGCCCACGAGCAGAACAACTACGACTCGCTGATCAGCCTGATTCCCTATGCCAAGCTGCTGGGTATCGAGTGCCTGCGCCTGGGCGACGATATGGTCTTCCGCCTGCCCGCCAGCCAGGACAATATCGGCAACCCGACCTTGCCGGCGCTGCATGGCGGGGTGATCGCCGGTTTTATGGAGCATTCGGCGATGCTCCACCTGCTGATGTTTATGGGCATCCCACATTTGCCGAAAATCATCGACTTCTCGATAGATTACCTGCGCGTCGGTCATTATCGTGACACCTTCGCCCAATGCCAGGTGTGGCGTCAGGGCCGGCGTGTCGCCAACGTGGCGATCACGGCCTGGCAAACCAATCAAACCGAGCCCATCGCGACTGCCCGCGCCCACTTCAAGGTCGATGAGCCTTGAGCAGCGGCAGACGCTGGATACAGTGCGGCTCGTAGACAAGGAATACTAGATGGATGCGCTGCTGATTCTGGGTGGCTTGCTGCTGATTCTCGTCGGCCTGGTCTGGCTGGTGATGCGTGCGTTTGCCACCAGCCTGTTGTGGGGCTGGGGCAGTCTGCTGCCACCCCTGACGCTGTTCTATGTGCTGCGCCACTGGCGCTTTGCTCGCGCGCCGCTGACCCTGGCCGGCCTGGGCTTTATTCCCCTGATCGTCGGCATGACCCTGCTCGCCAGCCAGGACTCGCAACGTCTGGAAGCCATCCTCAGCCTGCAATGGCTCAAGCCCGCGGAGCAGCCTCCTGCAGAACTGGCCATCACCCTGAATGGCGAGCTTTATGGCCGGCCTTTCGCCCCGCAGCAGGGTGAGCTGATCGATGGCGTCCTGAGCTTGCGTGAAGGTCAGGATTTCTTTGCCCAGAGCGAGCTGCTTATCCGTTTGCCGCAAGCGGTCAAGGGGCCGCTGCGCCTGGATGTGCTGCCTGGCGACGAAGGCGTGCTGCCCGAGATCGAGATCAGCTGGCTGCTGCCGGAACAGGAACTCCCCGAGGCGCGGCGCTTGAGCCGTGGTTACACCCTGCACCTCGATCTGCAGCCGCAGGCCCCCAACCGTCTGGCCGGCAATTTTCATCTGGTCCTGCCGCCGCAGTTCAAGACCAGCCTGAGCGGCAAGGTCGAGCTGTTCAGCGACGGGTTGCGCTACAAAGATGGCCGGGTGAACCGGCAGATCGATTCGCTCGATACCCTGAAGTATGTGATCGAGGATTACCTGCAGCGGCGTTTCGTTACGCGCCAGGTGCAGCTACAACCCCTGGCTGCGGTGAGCTTCCCGGCCGAGCGCCTCGAACTGCAGGTGCAGGCCCTGATCGCGGGGCAGCAACAGCGGGTCGATATGGTGCTGAAAAAGTCCCTCAGCCGTGGCTGGGCGGTGGAAAGTGATAGCTTCGCCAGTTTGCCGGAGCCCACCGCGGCCCCGTCTACACCTGTGCGCAGCGAAGTTGTCGAAGCGCCGCCCGAGCGTGTCAGCCGGCCGCTGGACCGACGCATTCGCTTTAGCCTGGACGCACTGCTGCGCAGCCCCAGCCGTTACCACAACCTGAGCATGCGGGTGGCCACCGAGCGCGGCAATAATGCCGAAGGTCGCTTCCAGGGCGTCGACCAGGACGGGCGGATCATGCTGCGTCAGCGCCTGAGCGGGCAGGGCGAGGTCAGTTACAGCCTGCGGCCCGAAGAAGTGGTGCGTATCGAGTTGCTCGAGCCCTGATCGCCAGCCCGGCCCTTGAAATTTCAGCGCACGCCCCCACCTGTAGGACATCCGTCGCACTGCGGCTTATGTCAACCAAGTGGAGTAAGAGAGCATGAGTGTGGAAACTCAAAAAGAAACCCTGGGCTTCCAGACCGAGGTGAAGCAGCTGCTGCACCTGATGATCCATTCGCTGTATTCGAACAAGGAAATCTTCCTTCGCGAGCTGATTTCCAACGCCTCGGATGCCACCGACAAACTGCGTTTCGAAGCGCTGGCCAAGCCTGAGCTGCTCGAAGGCGGCGCTGAGCTGAAGATCCGCGTCAGCTTCGACAAGGACGCCAAGACCGTTACCCTCGAAGACAACGGCATCGGCATGAGCCGTGAAGACGCGATCACCCACCTGGGCACCATCGCCAAGTCCGGCACCGCCGACTTTATGCAGCACCTGACCGGTGACCAGAAGAAGGATTCGCACCTGATCGGCCAGTTCGGCGTGGGCTTCTACTCAGCCTTTATCGTCGCCGACAAGGTTGACGTGTTCAGCCGCCGTGCCGGTAGCCCGGCTAGCGAAGGCGTGCACTGGTCGAGCAAGGGCGAGGGCGAGTTTGAAGTTGCCACCGTTGAGAAGGCCGAGCGCGGCACGCGTATCGTGCTGCACCTGAAAGCGGCCGAAGACGAGTTCGCCGATGGCTGGCGTCTGCGCAATATCATCAAGAAGTACTCCGACCATATCGCCTTGCCGATCGAATTGCCGAAAGAGCAGCAGGGTGAAGACAAGCCGGCCGACGTCAAGGTGGAGAGCGAGTGGGAAACCGTTAACCGCGCCAGCGCCCTGTGGACCCGTCCGCGTACCGAGATCAAGGACGAGGAATACCAGGAGTTCTACAAGCACATCGGTCACGATTTCGAGAACCCGCTGAGCTGGAGCCACAACAAGGTTGAAGGCAAGCTGGAATACACCTCGCTGCTCTACACCCCGGCGCGTGCACCGTTTGACCTGTATCAGCGTGAAGCGCCGCGCGGCCTGAAGCTCTATGTGCAGCGTGTGTTCGTCATGGATCAAGCCGAGTCGTTCCTGCCGCTGTACCTGCGCTTTATCAAGGGCGTGGTCGATTCCAACGACCTGTCGCTGAACGTCTCCCGCGAAATTCTGCAGAAAGATCCGATCATCGATTCGATGAAGTCGGCGCTGACCAAGCGCGTGCTGGATATGCTGGAGAAGCTGGCGAAGAACGAGCCTGAGCACTACAAGAGCTTCTGGAAGAACTTTGGCCAGGTACTCAAGGAAGGCCCGGCGGAAGACTTCGCCAACAAGGAGAAGATCGCCGGCCTGCTGCGCTTTGCCTCCACCCGCAGCGAAGATGGCGAGCAGAGCGTCGGCCTGGGCGAGTACATCGCGCGCATGACCGAAGGCCAGGACAAGGTTTACTACCTCACCGGCGAATCCTACGCCCAGGTGAAGAACAGCCCGCACCTGGAAGTGTTCCGCAAGAAAGGCATCGAAGTGCTGCTGCTCACCGACCGTATCGACGAGTGGCTGATGAGCTACCTGACCGAGTTCGACGGCAAGCATTTCGTCGACGTGGCCCGTGGTGATCTTGATCTCGGCAAGCTGGATTCGGAAGAAGACAAGAAGGCCCAGGAAGAAGTCGCTAAGGCCAAAGAAGGCCTGGTCGAGCGTCTGAAAACCGCGCTGGGTGAGCAGGTTGCCGAAGTGCGCGTTTCGCACCGTCTGACCGACTCGCCGGCGATCCTGGCCATTGGTGAGCAGGACCTGGGCTTGCAGATGCGCCAGATCCTCGAAGCCAGCGGGCAGAAGGTGCCGGACTCCAAGCCGATCTTCGAATTCAACCCAAGCCACCCGCTGATCGAGAAGCTCGATGGCGAGGCTGACGAAGATCGTTTCGCCGACCTCAGCCATATCCTCTTCGACCAGGCTGCCCTGGCCGCCGGGGATAATCTGAAAGATCCGGCTGCTTACGTGCAGCGTCTGAACAAGCTGCTGGTCGAGCTGTCTGCCTGACACCTGCCGTAAAGAATTAAGCCCGCGAAAGCGGGCTTTTTTCTTGGCGCGGCGCGTACAGAGGCTACTGTTGAGCACTACTTATTCAAGAGGGATTCGGGGCGATGAAAAAATCACTTTTACCCTTGGCGCTGGCCGGTCTGGTTGGTGTCGCCGAAGCTGCCGTGGTGGTTAAACCGGTGCCTTATGACATCGACGGTGAAGCCTTCGAAGGCCTGTTGATCTACGACGATGCGGTGACTACGCCGCGTCCAGGCCTGCTGATGGTGCCCAACTGGCTGGGCGTTACCGAGGATTCAGCGAAGAAAGCCGCCCGCGCTGCTGGCGATAAATACGTGGTGTTTATGGCCGATATGTACGGCAAGGCCGTGCGCCCGAGCAATGCCGATGAAGCCAAGGCCGCTGCGACCCTGGTGCGCAGTGACCGACCGCTGATGCGCAAACGTGCGCAAGCTGCCGTGAAGGTGCTCAAAGCGCAAACTGCGCAGGTGGCACTGGATGTCAGCAAGCTGGGGGCGATTGGTTTCTGCTTCGGTGGTGGTGCGGTGCTGGAACTGGCTCGCTCCGGTGCCGATCTGAAAGGCTTTGTGTCATTCCACGGCAACCTGGATACGCCTAATCCGAATGACGCGCAGAACATCAAGGCTCCGGTTTTGGTGCTGCATGGCGCGGACGACCCGGCAGTGCCACAGGAGCAGGTCGATGGCTTTATTGCGGAAATGAAAGCCGCCAAAGCCGATTGGCAGTTAGTCAGCTACGGCGGTGCGGTGCATTCCTTCACCAGCCCGGTGGCCAATGTGCCGGGACGCAATGAGTACCACCCGGTGGTGGCAGCGCGTGCTTTCAAGGCCATGGATGATCTGTTTGCGGAAACCTTCGCCAAATAAGCCGTGAGCGGGAGGGCCAGGGGCCTTCCCGCATCCTTGCTTAGAACCTGTTTCGAGTCTCGCGAGCTAGAGCGAGACAAGGCAAAAATGGCCGAGGAAGCGGAGTTTACGAGCTGTAAATGAGCATTCCGAGGCCATTTTTAACGCCGTATCGCCGACGCACAGCAGACTCGATATAGGTTCTACATGCCTGGCAGCACGGCTATATCAATGATATTGCCCGGCAGACCTGCAACCTCACCCAGGGTGGTCGGCTTGCCGGTGGCCAGATCCAGGGTATGCAGCGTGGTGCCCGTCAGGAGGTAGGCGGTGTTGCCGCCTTTGCCGTCGCTGGCGATATCCAGGGCCGCGTTCTGCAGACCATCAACGATCTTGCCCACGGCTTGCTGAATGCCATCGTTCGGCGGGTTTTGCAGCATCAGGCTGCTGCTGGCCAGGTCGACGTTATACAGCGCGGTAGCCTGGGTGCCTGCATAGGCGTTGTTGTAGGCACCCGCTACTACCTGGGCGCTTTTACCGGCGTAGGGACCTTCTGCTGCGTAGGCCACGCTGCCATCGACGACGACTTCACCGGTTTCGACATTGACACGAAAGCTGGTGCCGTCGGCTGCGAGCATGCGCAGCTTGTCGGCGACCGGATTGAAGTCGATGACCGCCTGCCCGCTACCCGGCAGCTGCTTGTTCAGGCTGGCGACCTTGCTGGCTGCACCAGTGGCGAGATCCAGGGTGTAGAGCTGATTGTCGCTGCCCAGCGCGTAGAGTATGCCGTTGGCTGGGCGCACATCGATGCCGCGCAGCGGGCTTGGGCTGTTGGTAGACATGGTGGCAGTGACTTTCTGGCTGGTGCTGTCGATCTTGAACAGCTGACCGTCGGCACCCAGGGCCAGTAGGGTCGCTGCGCTGGCAGTGCCGGCGGCAAGGCTAAGGGTGGCAGTGGTAACGGCAGCGGTCAGCAGGGTATTGAAGCTGTTCATATGCGTTCTCTCATCTGTGGTTATCCAGCATCGATGCAAGGCCGGCTAAGGCCCGCCTTGCAGGTGCCTCGATGAAACACCTGATAGCTATACCCACGAGAGCGCGCTTGGATGTCGCCGCCTGAAAATAAATTCGGCGGCGTGCTTAAACCCTGTCAGTTGGCCGAGGCCATAACCGCGCGGCCGATATACAACACCTTGCCGGTTGGCCGATCCTTGGGCGAGCCGCCGGCCGGTTCCAGGGTCAGTTCGAACAGCTGGCCAGGTTGCACGGTGCCAATTTGTTCGGCAGACAGTTGCAGGGGCTTGCCCGGTTCGACCAGGCCCAGTGAGCGCGGGCCGGTGGCCGGATCGATCAATGTCCAGAACTGCACCGAACGGTCGGCCGGGATCTGATCTTCCAGCAGTGGTTGCAGGCGCAAACTGCCTTCGCCATCGACATGCACCACCCAGCCGGGCTTGGCCGCTTCACCCGGGGCTTGCAGCACCACGGTGTAGCTACTCCCTGCTATGTCAGTGCGCCAGAGGTTAGGCATTAGCGCGACGATCAAGGCAAGCGCCAGCGCGGCGCTGGTGAGTCGCCAGGTGGTCAGGCTTTGCCACCAGGTCAGCCAGCTGTTTACCCGGCTGACGGCTGGCGTCAGGCCGAGGCTGTCCTGCAGGCGTTGCCATAACTGCGCGGAGGGTGTTTGCGGCGGCAGCTGATCGCTCAGTTCGAGCAAGTGCTGCTGCCATTGCAGGGCCATTTGCGCGGCTTCGCTGTCGTGCTCGATCAGCTCGCGCACCTCAGCGGCCTCGGCGTCATCGAGCAGGCCCAGGACGTATTCGCCGATCAATGCGCGGCGTTCGGCAGGTTGCTGCGAAATCATGCTTGCAAACACTCCTGCAGTGCGCGCAAACCCGCGCGGATACGGCCCTTGATGGTGCCCAACGGGGTGGTTAGGCGGTTGGCGATTTGTTCATGGGTCAGACCGCGGTAGAAGGCTAGAAGGATCGGATGGCGGCGGTTGCGTTCGATACTCTGCAGGCAACGGCGTAGTTGCTGCTGTTCGCCCTGTTGCTCCAGCAGTTCGGCGGCCTGCGGGCTGTCGTCGGCGGCGCGTTCGATAAAGTCGTCATCCATCTCCACCGTACGGCCACGGCTGCGCAGCTGATTCAGCGCGCGGTAGCGCAGGATGCTGTAGATCCACGCACGGCCGCTGCCAAGCGCCCGCTGAAAGCGCTGAGCATTGCGCCATATCTGCACAAAGGCATCGTGCACGCAGTCCTCAGCCTGATCACGGCGGCCGAGCAGGGTGATGGCCAACCCGAGCATTTGTGCGGCCTCCTGTTGGTAGAGCGCCTGGAATGCCCGTTCATCCTGCCGGGCGCAGGCTTCCAGGTGGCTTTCGTAATCAAACAGCGGCTGCGCCATGCACAGGGTTCCTGAGAGTGTGAGCGTGCCAAGGGTTATACCCGAGCACCTGCGCTTTGGATGTCTCGGGAGTGCAACAAATTTTCTCCGTCAGCGTGGCAGCTCGATTCGCTCGGTCTCGCCCGGCACGGTTGGCCAGTCCTGCGCGGCCCAGCGCTGGCGCGCCTGGTCGATCAGCGCCGGGTCGCTGGCAACGAAGTTCCAGTTGATCCGCCGCGGGCCAATCGGTGCACCGCCGATCAACACCAGGTGGCTCTCGCTGCAAGCGCTGAGGGTGTAGGTTTCGCCTTCGGGTAGCACCAGCAGGCCCCGCAGCGGCAGTTGCTGGTCGTCCAGTGTGGCTTCGCCGTCGATCAGGTACAGCGCACGTTCGGCATGCTCGGCGGGAATCTGCAGTGCGCTGCCTGCGGCCAGCTTGATCTCGGCATAGATAGTGGGCGACAGCACCGGTACCGGTGATTGCAGGCAGAAGCCGGTGCCGGCAATCAGGCAGATGTCCACGCCCATGCTGGTGCTGCGCGGCAGGCTGCTGGCCGGGTGATGGCTGTAGCTGGGTTCGCCTTGTTCCTCAGCGGTGGGCATGGCCAGCCAGACCTGCAGGCCATGCATGTGCGAACCACTTTCCCACAGAGTCTGCGGTGTGCGCTCGACATGCGCGACGGCACGGCCTGCGGTCATCCAGCTGACTTCGCCGGGGCTGACCAGTTGATTCGAGCCGAGGCTGTCCCTGTGCTGTAATTGCCCCTTGAACAGGTAGGTGAGGGTGGACAGGCCGATATGCGGGTGCTGGTTGATATTCATGCCGCTGCCGGCTGGGTAGGTGTTTTCCAGAATATGGTCGAAGAACACGAACGGGCCGACGCTGCGGCATTTGGCCGAGGGCAGGGGGCGCAGGATTGGTTGTCCGCCGAGGTTTTCCGGGCGCGGCTGGATCAGTAGAAAGTCGCTCATTACGCGCCCTCGCTTAGCTGGGTACTGACCTGAACCTCGCTGCTGGTCATCAGCTTGTGGATCGGGCATTTATCGGCGATGCGCAGCAGCTGCTGGCGTTGCGCGTCATCCAGCGCGCCGTGCAGGGTCAGTTCAACATCCAGACGGTAGATACCTTGACGCTCCTGGCTGTCATCGCGGCTGAGCTTCACGTCGAGGCCTTCCAGCGGCATCCCACGCTGCTTGGCATACAGCGCCAGGGTCAGCGCCTTGCACGCGCCCAACGCCGCGTCAAACAGGTCATGGGGTTCTGGCGCTGAACCTTCTCCGCCCAGCTCCACTGAAACGTCGCTGTGCAGGGTGTGCGGGCCGATGCTGATGCGCTGCAGCAGGCCTTTTTCGTTGCTGATGCTGATCATTTGAGCTCCTTGGGTCGGATGTGGGCACGGCGCAGCGGCCAGTGTCAGCATCCTGATGGATGAACTAGAGCCCAGTGTAGTGAGTCTATTGGCTTCACGTATTGAGCGGGTCTTGGCTTTGAAAGGATTGAGTTTTTGTTTGTTGGCCGCATTGTGCAGCGGTCTGGTGCAGGCGCGGGATTACCGTTACAGCGATGCGCATCTGCACTATGTCGATTTTTTCCAGGAAAGCGCCGGCATGGAGAAGCTGCTCAAACACATGACCGAGGCCAATATCGACCATGTCATGCTTTCGGGTATTCCGGTGGCGAAGAAGTGGGACGAGAACGAGCCAAAACGCCCGCGTTACTACGCCGGTGATGATGCCAAGGCCTACTGGTACAGCGCCACCGATGTGCTGATCGCCCATGCCTACAAGCAGCTGTCCGCGGCGCAGCGCAAGCGCTTCCATCCGTTTCTTTCGGGCTTCAACCCCAACGACAAGAATGCCGATGAGCATATCCGGCGCATGCTCGAACTCGACCCGGGGCTCTGGCAGGGTATCGGCGAGATTTTCATTCGCCACGATGACCTTACGGCGCTGATCCACGGCGACGCCCCACGGGCTGATAACGAAGCCCTGGCCAGGGTCTTTCACCTGGCCGCCGAATACGATCTGCCGGTGATGCTGCACTCCAATATCACCTCCAAACGCGAACGCAATCCGCTCTATCTGCAGGAAATCGAGGCCCCGTTGCGCAACCATCCGCATGTGCGGTTTATCTGGGCCCACGCCGGGACCAGCCTGGAGATCCATCGCCATCAGCAGCGCCTGGACTTTCTTCTGCCGACCCTGGAGCGCCTGCTCGAGCAATACCCCAACCTCTATATCGACCTGTCCTGGAGCATGCTCAGACCCTATCTGCTGGACAAGCAGGGCAAGCCCGATGACGACTGGCTGAAGCTGGTCAAGCGCTATCCCGGGCGCTTTATGCTCGGCTCCGATGTGGTGGGGCGCTTTGACGGTCTGAAGGATTATATGGATGGCTATCGGCCCTTCCTCGATGCCTTGCCGGCCGCGGTTGCGCAGCTGGTTGCGCGGGATAACTTCCTCGCGGTATTGCCTCGCCGGATACAGGAGCAACTGGCCGAGTAGGCCTGTCATGTTCCTGTCACAGCGGTGTCATAGGCTCGCGCCATCTATAACGAGGAGCGAACCATGCACTACAGCGTTTTCACTGCACTGGCGGCCTGCCTGCTGGCAAGCGGTCTGTCCCAGGCCGAGGTGCGGGTCGAAGGACCGATTGAATATGGCGTTTTCGCCAGCGACTATCAGGACTTTCAGGCTGGCGAGCGGGTGCTGACCCGCAGCAATCAGCCGATCGAACCCGGCGCGGTAATTCCGGCCAAGCTCGGCACCAAGTTCGGCATGCGTTACAGCCTGGCCGGCAAGACCGAAGGCGATGCACCGCTGACATTGCTCTACCTGACCCCAGGTGTGATCAGCCCCGCCGGCACGCGCCACGACAAGTTCGTCGTGGTGCAGAAGCTGGTGCCTGGAGCGGCCCAGGACGTTATGGCCTTCGAGTTCACCGAGCGTCATGAAGTGGTGCCGGGTGAGTGGCACTTTATGGTGTTTCAGGATGATCGCAAGTTGCTTGAGCAGCGGTTTACCGTGCGCTGAACTTACCTGCCGGCGTGACTGCAAACCCGAGCTCAGCTCGGGTTTTTTATTTAAAAGTTCAAGGGGTGGGTTTGGGTCTATAGTTTTATTAGCTCAGTTAGCACTAGCTGAATTCTTAATGTGCTAATGGGCTTGGTGGCGATATGCGTTGATACAACGCTGAAGATCGTCAAGGAGTACCATGATGACCTTAAGAACCCTCAACATTGCACCCAGAGCGTCCCTTGGCTTTGGTCTGGTTGCACTGCTGCTGCTACTACTTGGCGGTTTCTCGCTGCTGCAAATGGCGGAGATGAACAAGGACTCGGGTCAGGTGAATGACCACTGGCTGCCCGGCGTTCTGAGTCTGGGCGAGATAAATCAGGACATTCTGCAGTTGTCCGAGCTGACCTTGCGCTTGATGCTCAATACCGATGAAGCCATAACCCGGCAGAACCTGGCCCGCGTCGAAGAGCTCAAGCGTGTGTTGAGCAAGGCGGACGGCGAGTATGAAAAGCTGATTAGTAGCGCGGAAGAAAAGGCGCTTTACGACAGTTTCAAACAGGCGGAAGGCAGTTATTTGCAGGAGCAAAGCAAGGTCGTCGAGGCGGTGCGGCAGAACGACCTGGATGCGGCTCTGGCAGTGGCTAATGGCCCGCTTAACAGCCACGCCGATAGCATGGCCAAGGCATTGGCCGGCCTCTTGAGCATTAACCGGGACGGTGCCACTGCAGCGGCTGAGCATGCGGATAAGGTATTTGCCCGCGCACGCTTGTGGGTGATCGTGATGATAGCGGTGGCGCTTGTCCTGACAGTGATTCTGGCGCTGCTGCTGACGCGCAGTATCGTCGCGCCGCTGACCGAGGCGGTGCGGGTCGCCGAAGTGGTGGCGAGCGGTAATCTGACTCAGTCAATCGAGGTGCAGGGCAGCGATGAGCCGGCGCGGTTGTTGGCTGCCTTGAAAAGCATGCAGCAGAGCCTGCGCAGTACCATTCAGAATATTTCCGACTCCTCCAGCCAGTTGGCCTCCGCTTCGGAAGAGCTCAGCGCGGTAACCGAGGATTCGACCCGCGGCTTGCACCAGCAGAATAACGAGATCGAGCAGGCCGCTACGGCGGTCAATCAGATGACCAGCGCGGTGGAAGAGGTGGCGCGTAACGCCGTCAGCACCTCCGAGGCGTCCAGCGAGTCCAATCGTACGGCGCAACATGGCCGTGAACAGGTACGCCAGACCGTGGAGTCGATCAGCCATCTGGCTGATGACGTGACCAACACCGCCTCCGAAGTCGAGCAACTGGCGGGTCAGGTGCGCGATATCAGCAAGGTGCTGGACGTGATCCGTTCGATTGCCGAGCAGACTAATCTACTGGCGCTGAACGCGGCGATTGAAGCGGCGCGGGCCGGTGATGCCGGCCGCGGTTTTGCTGTTGTAGCCGATGAGGTACGCGCCCTGGCGCATCGCACGCAGCAATCGACCCGTGAGATCGAACAGATGATCAGCGGCATTCAGCAGGGCACTGACAAAGCCGTCAACGCCATGCAGAGCAGCAATAGCCGGGCGCGTTCGACTCTGGATGTAGCCAAGGCTGCCGGGCTGGCGCTGGATGAGATTACCGCCGCTATTTCGCAGATCAACGAACGTAATCTGGTGATTGCCAGTGCTTCGGAGGAACAGGCCCAGGTGGCCCGCGAAGTCGACCGTAACCTGATGAATATCCGTGATCTGTCGATGCAGTCTTCGGCCGGGGCGAACCAGACCAGTGCAGCCAGTCAGGAGTTGTCGCGCCTGGCGGTGGATCTGAATGCGCTGGTGGCGCGCTTCTCGGTCTGATCAGCTACAACAAAAAGGCCATCCCGAGGGATGGCCTTTTTTATCCTGCAAACAAAGGGCTTGGGCTTATTTGCCAGCCCAGCGCTTGAGGACCAGGGTGGCGTTGGTGCCGCCGAAGCCGAAGCTGTTGCTCATCACGGTGTCGAGCTTGGCGTTCTCCACGGTGCTGCGCTGGATTGGCAGGTCGGCCATTTCCGGGTCGACTTCGTCGATGTTGACCGAGCCGGCGATAAAGTTGCCTTCCATCATCAGCATGCAGTAGATGGCTTCCTGTACGCCGGCGGCACCCAGGGAGTGGCCCGAGAGGCTCTTGGTCGAGCTGATGGCCGGGGCCTTGGCACCGAACACTTCACGTACCGCACGGCTTTCCGCGACATCGCCGACCGGGGTCGAGGTGCCGTGGGTGTTCAGGTAGTCGATCGGCGTGTCGACGCCGGCCAGGGCTAGCTGCATGCAGCGCACCGCACCTTCGCCGCTTGGCGCGACCATGTCGTAGCCGTCGGAGGTTGCACCGTAGCCGACGATTTCCGCATAGATCTTCGCGCCACGCTTGAGGGCGTGTTCCAGCTCTTCGACCACCACCATGCCGCCGCCGCCGGCGATAACGAAACCGTCACGCTTGGCGTCGTAGGCGCGAGAGGCCTTTTCCGGAGTGTCGTTGTACTGGGTGGAGAGGGCACCCATGGCGTCGAACAGGAAGCTCTGGCTCCAGTGCTCTTCTTCGCCGCCGCCGGCGAAGACCATGTCCTGCTTGCCCAGCTGGATCTGCTCCATGGCACTGCCGATGCAGTGAGCGCTGGTGGCGCAGGCCGAGGAGATCGAGTAGTTGACGCCCTTGATCTTGAACGGCGTGGCCAGGCAAGCGGATACGGTGCTGCCCATGGTGCGCGGTACACGGTACGGACCGACGCGCTTGACGCCTTTCTCGCGCAAGATGTCCATAGCCTCCATCTGGTTGAAGGTTGATGCGCCGCCGGAGCCTGCGATCAAACCCACACGAGGGTTGGAGATGTCTTCCGCGCTCAGATTGGCATCCTTGATCGCCTGTTCCATGGACAGGTAGGCGAAGGCCGCGGCATCGCCCATAAAGCGATAGACCTTGCGGTCGATCAGCTCTTCCAGGTTGAGGTCGACGGAGCCGGACACCTGGCTACGCAGGCCCATCTCGGCGTATTCCGGATTGAAACGGATACCGGGACGGCCAGCGCGCAGGTTGGCGGAAACGGTTTCTTTGTCATTGCCCAGGCAGGAAACGATGCCCAGACCGGTAATTACGACGCGACGCATGCGAGAGTCCTTTAGAAGCTGTCGGTAGAAGTGAACAGGCCGACACGCAGGCCTTCGGCACTGTAGATTTCGCGGCCATCGACACTCACGCTGCCGTCGGCGATAGCCAGAACCAGCGAACGGGCGATGGTGCGTTTGATATGGATGTTATAGGTCACTTTCTTGGCGGTCGGCAGCACCTGACCAAAGAACTTCACTTCGCCGGAACCGAGGGCGCGACCGCGACCGGGGTTGCCCTGCCAGCCGAGGTGGAAACCTACCAGCTGCCACATGGCGTCGAGGCCCAGGCAACCGGGCATAACCGGGTCGCCTTCGAAATGGCAGGCGAAAAACCACAGGTCCGGGGTGATATCGAGCTCGGCGACAATTTCGCCCTTGCCGTACTTGCCGCCGGTGTCACTTATATGGGTGATGCGGTCGATCATCAGCATGTTCGGCGCGGGCAGTTGCGCATTACCTGGGCCGAACAGTTCGCCGCGGCTGCAGCGCAACAGGTCTTCCCGGGTGAAGGCGTTTTGTTTGGTCATGCGAGCTCCTCAATATGTCCCATGCGCCAGGGCTGGGCGAATCGTCCTGGCTGGTGGCGCAGGCAGTGCGCCTTCCAGCAGCCTAGTCATAGACTGTTGCGTTGTGGTGAAAGTCACAGCGCGCTAAGTACAGTTGTGCTCTGAGTATTGCATCTTGCCACATAGACCTTGCGCAAAAGCCCGGCGCAGATCAAGCCTGGCGCATTTTATTCCGCCAGGCCACTCGCCGAAGGTCGTGGTGGCACGGCCTTTTGGCTGCCCAGCCAACGCTGCAACACCCGCTGCAGGTCAGTGCGTTTAAAGGGTTTGGCCAAGTAGTCGTTCATCCCCGCTTCCAGGCAGATTTCGCGGTCGCCCTGCAGGGCGTTGGCGGTCAGGGCGATAATCGGGACTGCCGCGCCGCCCGGCAGCCGGCGGATCTGCCGGGTGGCTTCGTAGCCGTCCATGATCGGCAGGCGGCAATCCATCAGAATGCCGGCAAAGTCCTGCTGGCTGGCGCGGTGTACGGCCTGGGCTCCGTCGGCGACCAGCTGAACCTGATAGCCGAGGCTGCGCAGCATGGCCTCGATCACGGTCTGGTTGACCGGGTTGTCTTCGACCAGCAGCACCTCCTGCCCCTGGCCCTGGGCTGCATTCGGGGGTGGATCGCGCGGCACCTGGCGCGGTTGCTGGGAGAAGGGCAGTGGCACTTCCAGGGTGAATACCGAGCCCTGGCCCTCCTGGCTGTGGGCCCGCAGGGTGCCGCCCATGCGCTCGGCGAGGGTGCGGGCGATGGGCAGACCGAGGCCGGTACCGCCGTAACGTCTTGAAATAGATGTGTCGGCCTGCTGGAAGGCGTCGAACATCTGTTCCAGGCGTTCCGGGGAAATACCGATGCCGCTGTCGTGCACCGCGCAGCTGAACCACAGCACCTGGTTGTCCAGGGCCTGCCAGTGGGTTTCCACGCGGATGCTGCCGGATTCGGTGAACTTCAGCGCGTTGCCGATCAGGTTGACCAGGATCTGCCGGATCCGCGTCGGGTCGCCTTGCACCTCCAGCTGCTCCAGGCCGCTCTGGGTCTCCAGATGCAGCTGCAGGCCGCGCTGATGGGCGCTGTGCTGGAACACCTGGATCGAACTCTGCAGCAGCTCCGGCAAGTTGAACGGGATGCGCTCCAGTTCCAGGGCTCCGCGTTCGATACGGGAGAAGTCGAGAATGTCGTTGATGACCTTCAGCAGATGCTCGGTGGACTCAGTGGCCAGGGCCGCATACTCCTCCTGCTCCTTGCTCAGCTCGGTGGTTTCCAGCAGCTGCAACATGCCCAATACCCCGTTCATCGGGGTGCGCAGCTCATGGCTCATCATGGCCAGAAAGTCCGACTTGGCGCGGTTGGCCAACTCGGATTGTTCGCGGGCCTGAATCAGCAGGGCCATGGCCCGCTGCTGCTCGGTGCTGGCGCGGGCCAGGCCGTTGGCCAGGTTGTTGATATGGCGGGCCAGGGCACTCAACTCGCCGTCGCCCACTTCCGGCAGAGTGGTCTGGTAGTTGCCCGCCTGAATGGCGCTGACGGCTTCGCCCATGGCGCTCAGTGGTTGCGACAGGTGGCGGGCCAGGCGGCGGGCGAGGAGAAAGGTGAGGATCAGGGCGAGAAAGGCCAACAAGGTGGCCTTGAACAGGATTTCCTGTTGGCGGGTATTGAAGGCGTCATTGGACATGCCGACCACCACGTGACCGAGGTAGTCGGCGCGGGGTGCATCCAAGTCGTTGCGCTGTTCATAGAATGCGGCGCTATTGAGTTCGGCGCGTTGCAGGCGGATCGGGGCCTGGAAAATTTCCACTTGGGAACTGGCCTGGCCACTGCCCGGTGCCTGCTCGACATACACCAGGATATTGCCGGTGTGATCGCGCACTTCGAGAAAACGCACGTGAGGGGTTTTCAAGGTGGCTTGCAGCAGTGATTCGAGCACCTGCAGATTGCCGGAAATCACCCCGTACTTGCTCGCCGGGGCCAGTTGGCTGGCGATTAGCTGGCCGTTGTGATTGAGCTCATGGCGCAGATCCTGCAGACGGGCAAAGGTGAAAAACCCGGTCAACAGCAGGGTCAGCAGCAGGGCAGGGCCGACGCTGATCAGTTGCGTGCGGGTATGAATATCCCAGCCACGGCGCAGCTTCATGGGGTACCTCCGTGTAACCTCTGACCGTGCGAGCTAAAACTATGATCAGGCGCTTGGGTACTGTAGATCACGCAACAACCTTGTCAGCGTTTAAATGCAGCATGTTAACCGAGCCAGAGGCCTTTGCCAGCGTCTGCGCGGCTGCGAAACACTGGTCGCTGCCTCGCACCTCCGTATAATGCGAACGACTCGCCACTTTGAATGGCCTAACACGGATGCCTTATGACTGATCAGCACCCCATCGCCGTACTCGGCGGCGGTAGCTTCGGCACTGCGATTGCAAACCTGCTGGGCGAAAATGGCCAGCGTGTACTGCACTGGATGCGCGATCCACAGCAGGCCCAGGCGATTCGCCTGACCGGTGAAAACCCTCGTTACCTCAAGGGCATAAAGGTCCACCCAGGTGTGCAGCCGGTAACCGATCTGGCCGCCACCCTGCAGGCCTGTCAGCTGATCTTTGTGGCGCTGCCCTCCAGCGCCCTGCGCCAGGCCCTGCAGCCGGTGGCCGAGCACCTCGGCGGCAAGCTGCTAGTCAGCACCACCAAGGGCATCGAGGCGCAGAGTTTTCTGCTGATGAGCCAGATCCTCGAGGATATCGCCCCGCAAGCGCGCATTGGCGTGCTCTCCGGACCCAATCTGGCGCGGGAAGTGGCCGAGCACGCGCTGACTGCTTCGGTAGTCGCCAGCGAGGACGAAGACCTCTGCCAGCAAGTCCAGGCTGCACTGCATGGCCGCACCTTCCGCGTCTACGCCAGCGGCGACCGCTTCGGGGTCGAGTTGGGTGGGGCCTTGAAGAACGTTTACGCGATCATCGCTGGCATGGCTGCGGCCATGGGCATGGGTGAGAACACCAAGAGCATGCTGATTACCCGCGCCCTGGCGGAAATGACCCGCTTTGCAGTCAAGCTGGGGGCCAACCCCATGACCTTTCTCGGCCTGGCCGGGGTCGGCGACCTGATTGTCACCTGTTCGTCAGCGAAAAGTCGTAACTATCAGGTGGGTTTCGCCCTGGGCGAAGGGCTCGGTCTGGAGGAGGCGGTGGAGCGCCTGGGCGAAGTGGCGGAAGGGGTCAATACCCTGCGCGTGCTCAAGGCCAAGGCTGAGGAGCTGGAGGTGTATATGCCGCTGGTTGCCGGTTTGCATGCCATTTTGTTCGAGGGCCGCACCCTGGATCAGGTGATCGGCGCACTGATGAGTGGCGACCCGAAAACCGATGTCGACTTTATTCCTGCCACTGGCTTTTAACGATTTGCCTGTCCGACGCGTTCAAGGAGATAGCCATGAGTGACAACAACCAAGAGCAGCAGCGTGAATCCATCCTGTTGCGCATTCTCTGGATGGTGCTGTTCACCATCGTCTGGCAACTGGCGGAGCTGCTGCTGGGTGCCGTGGTGCTGCTGCAACTGGGTTACCGCCTGTTCTACGGCGCGCCGAATGGCGGCCTGCTCGGCTTTGGTGACAGCCTGAGCCAGTATCTGGCGCAGATCGGTCGTTTCGGCACCTTCAATAGCGATGAAAAGCCCTGGCCGTTCGCCGATTGGCCAACCCCGCAAGCACCCCAGGGCGAAGCCCCGCACAGCATTCCCGCGGCTGCGCACCCGGTGCGCGACGAAGAACCCAAGCTGTGAGGGCAAGCTGGTGAGGCTCTGGTTATTGCGTCATGGTGAGGCCGAGCCGACGGCGCGTAGCGATGCCGAACGGCGGCTGACCGAGCGCGGCTGCCAGCAAGTGCGCCAGGCCGCCGTGCAGCTGCAGGGGCGGCCACTGCGGACCATCCTGGTCAGCCCCTATGTGCGGGCGCAGCAGACTGCGGCCCTGGTCGTCGAGACCCTGGGCTTTAGCGGCCAGCTGCAGACCGTGCCCTGGCTGGTGCCGGAAAGCGATCTGCGCCAGGTCCTGCTGCAGCTCGATGGCTACCCGGTGGAAGAGCTGTTGCTGGTCACCCACCAGCCCCTGGTGGGGGCGCTGGGCGGGCTATTGATCCACGGCCATCGCCAGCAACCCTTGCCCATGCAAACCGCCAGCCTGGCCGAACTGGAAGGCGAAGAGCTGGCTGCCGGCTTGATGGACCTGCTGGCCTTGTTGCACCCGCAGCACGGCTAAAGGCATGCCGCGAACGGCGTGCACGCCTTTGCGGCAACATCATTTTCCCCGGCAGACTCGCCGCACTTTCACCCAGACGCGCCACTACACACCGAAACATTTCTCCTCTTGCGGCTCGCCTTTGTGCGTGGAATAGTCCGACCAAGCAATTGCTTGGTTGGCTCCACAAAAATAACAAAGGAGGGCACCCTGTGGCTGAAACAATACGTTTGCCGCTGGAGATGTTTTACCAGCGTGAGGCACGACATCCGCGTAAACGCTATATGGTCCAGCCGCTGCCGGGTGGTCAGCTGCAGGAACTGAGCTGGGCCGAGGTCGGCGAGCAGGCCCGCCGTGCCGCCAACTGGCTGCGTAGCCGGGAACTGCCCCAGGGCAGCCGCGTGGCGATCATTTCCAAGAACTGCGCACACTGGATCATCAGCGATCTGGCGATCTGGATGGCCGGGCATGTCTCGGTGCCGCTCTACCCAAACCTCACCGCCGACTCCGTCAATCAGGTGCTGCGTCATTCCGAGGCGGCACTGGTGTTCGTCGGCAAGCTGGACGACTGGCCAGCCATGGCTCCCGGCGTGCCGCAGGATGTACCCACCATTGGTCTGCCGTTGCGGCCACAGGGCGAGTTCAGCTTTACCTGGGATGACCTACAGGCCTGCACGCCGATTCAGGACGACCCCAGGCCAGCCGCCGAGCAGCTGGCCACCATCATCTACACCTCAGGCACCACCGGCACGCCCAAGGGCGTGATGCATCATTTCAGCAACTTCGGTTTTGCCGCCAGCCACGCCACCGAGCTGTTTGGTGTTGGTGAGAATGACCGGGTGCTGTCCTACCTGCCGCTGTGTCATGTGGCCGAGCGCATGTTTGTCGAGCTGGCATCGATCTATTCGGGGCAAACCATCTTCTTCGCCGAAAGCCTGGAGACCTTCCTTGAGGACCTCAAGCGCGCCCGGCCAACGGTGATCTTCGGCGTGCCGCGGATCTGGACCAAGTTCCAGATGGGCGTCTACAGCAAGATGCCGGCCGAGAAGCTGGATTTCCTGCTCAAGCTGCCGATCATCGGCCGTATCGTTGGCAAGAAGGTGCTGGTCGGCCTGGGCCTGGATGCGGTGCGCTATGCCCTGTCCGGCGCGGCGCCGGTGCCCGAGGCGCTGCTCAACTGGTACAAGCGCCTGGGGCTGGATGTGCTTGAGGTCTACGGTATGACCGAGAACTGCGGTTACTCCCATGTGTGCCGGCCGGGCAAGTTCAAGCAGGGCTGGATCGGCCAGAACAGCCCTGGCGTGGAGGTGCGCATCGCCGAGGATGGCGAGGTCCAGGTGCGCAGCGGCGCGACCATGCAGGGTTATTACAAGGACCCGGAGAAAACCGCGGAAACCATCACCACCGATGGCTTTCTGCGCACGGGCGACAAGGGCGAGCAGGACGCCGAAGGCAACCTGCGCCTGACCGGGCGAATCAAGGAAATCTTCAAGACTAGCAAGGGCAAGTATGTCGCTCCGGCCCCCATCGAGAACCGCCTGGCCGAGCATTCGCGGATCGAACAGGTCTGCGTGGTGGGCGATGGTATGGCGCAGCCCATGGCGCTCTGCGTGCTCTCCGAGGTGGCCCGCGGCGAGGCCCGGGGCGAGCTGGAGAACAGCCTGAAAACCCTGCTTGCCGAGGTCAACCAACGCCTGGACAAACACGAACGCCTGCAAAGTCTGGTTCTGGTCAAGGAGGTGTGGGCGGTGGACAACGGTTTTCTCACGCCAACCCTGAAGATCAAGCGCGCCGTTGTCGAGGGTACCTATGGCGAGTGTTTCGCCGAGTGGACCGAGCGCAGCGAGGCGGTACTCTGGCACGACTGAATAAACCTGCCGGCCTGCCTGGCCGGCCCTATCCCCACCAAGGAGCTGGATAACCATGGCCCTGTGGCAGCAACCCCCCGATCTCAAGCAGCTCAACGAAACCCTGAAAAACACCATTGGCGAACAGCTGGATATCCGTTTCGAGTCCTTCGATGACGAATCCATCAGCGCCAGCATGGTGGTCGATCCGCGCACCCATCAACCATATGGTCTGCTGCATGGCGGCGCATCGGTGGTACTGGCAGAAACCCTTGGCTCCACCGCCAGCTACCTGTGCATCGACAGCAGCAGGTTCTACTGCGTCGGCCTGGAGGTGAACGCCAATCACCTGCGCGGCTTGCGCAGCGGCCGGGTGACGGCGGTGGCGCGGGCAGTGCACCTGGGCCGCACCACCCATGTCTGGGATATCCGCCTGAGCGGCGAGGACGGCAAACCCAGCTGTATCTCGCGCCTGACCATGGCCATAGTGCCGCTAGGCGAGAAGGGCCCAGCGCAACGCTAAATGAAGCAAAGCCGCCAGCGCTACCCAGGCTGGCGGGCCTCCCATCAGTTTTGGCCATAGTGCCGCCATTCACTGGCCGTTTTGTCATTGCTGTGTGGCGGTGCCTGCCGGACAATCCTCAAGACCTTCTCTTACTAAGCCAGCGCCATGACCCAGTCCGTGTTCTTCGCCCATGCCAACGGCTTCCCTTCGGCTACCTACGGCAAGCTGTTCAACGCCTTGGCTCCTGATTACCAGGTGCAGCACCTGGCGCAGCATGGCCATGACCCGCGTTTTCCGGTGAACGACAACTGGGGCAACCTGGTCGATGAATTGATCCATCACCTTGAGCAGAGCCCGCAGCCGGTCTGGGGCGTGGGCCATTCCCTGGGTGGGGTGTTGCATTACCACGCCGCGCTCAAACGCCCGGAGCTGTACCGCGGCGTGGTGATGCTCGATTCGCCGGTGCTGACCCTGGCCGACCGCCTGGTGATTCGCGCCGCCAAGCGCTTCGGCTTTATCGACCGCATCACCCCGGCCGGGCGCACCCTGGGGCGGCGCGAGGAGTTTCTCGACCTGGCCGAGGCGCGCGTTTATTTCGCCGCCAAGGGCCTGTTCCGTCGTTTCGACCCCGAGTGCCTGGAAGCCTATGTGCAGCATGGCTTGCAGGCGTCGGGCAATAACCTGCGCCTGCGCTTCGATCCGGCCACCGAGATCAGCATCTACCGCAGCGTGCCGCACACCACCCCCGGGCGGCCGCAGCAATTGGCGGTGCCGCTGGCCGTGGTCCGTGGCCGGCATAGCCGGGTGGTGTTGCCGCACCATGCTCATCTGGTGCGGCGGGTGCCGCAAGGCGAATACCTGACCCTGCCGGGCGGCCATATGTTTCCTCTGGAGCGTCCCCAGGACACTGCAGAACTGCTCAAACAGCTGTTCCGGCGCTGGGCCGGGCACCACACCAGCGAGCACCGCGCATGAGCCTGAACTTTGAAGAAGTGCGGCTAAGCCTGCCGCATACCGAGCTGGCGGCCCATCTCTACGGTCCCGAGAATGGGGTGCCGGTGATTGCCCTGCATGGCTGGCTGGATAACGCCGCCAGCTTCGCCCGTCTGGCCCCGAAACTGCCGGGGCTGCGCATCGTCGCCCTGGATTTTGCCGGCCATGGCCATTCCGATCACCGTCCGCCAGGGGGCAGTTACGCCATCTGGGATTACACCCATGACGTGCTGCAAGTGGCCGAACAGTTCGGTTGGCAGCGTTTTTCCCTGCTCGGCCATTCCATGGGCGCGATTGTCTCGGTGCTGCTGGCCGGGGCCATGCCTGAACGGGTCGAACGTCTGGCCCTGATCGACGGCCTGATGCCCTACACCGGAGAGCCCGACACCGCTCCGCAGAAGCTCGGCGAGGCGCTGCGCGCGCACCTGGCGCTGGCCGGCAAGAGCAAGCCGGTGTATGCCGAGTTCGACCGCGCCGTGCAGGCGCGCATGCGCGGGGTCGGTGCCGTGAGTCGTGAGGCCGCCGAGCTGTTGGCCCAGCGCGGCCTGATGCCGGTGCCCGGTGGCTACACCTGGCGCACCGACAGCCGGCTGACCCTGCCATCGCCGTTGCGCCTGACCCGCGCCCACGCTGAGGCCTTCGTCCAGGCCCTGCAGTGTCCGGTCAAACTGGTGATGGCCGAGCAGGGCATGCTGCATGCTCAGCCGAGTATCGCCGCGCTGCTCGAGGGTTTGCCGATGGAGGTCGCGACGCTGCCCGGCGGCCATCACCTGCATCTGGACGACGAAGCCGGGGCCGAGCTGGTCGCAGACTGTTTCAAAGCTTTCCTGGGCGTGCCTTGACTTAGCCAAGGCAACTGGGGAAAGGTGTGGTCGATAGCCATGGAGATTCGCATGATCGACCTGTATACCGCAGCCACTCCCAACGGCCATAAGGCGTCTATTGCGCTGGAAGAGTTGCAACTGCCCTATAGCGTGCATGCGCTGAGTTTCGACAGGAAGGAGCAGAAAAGCCCGGCCTTTCTCAAGATCAATCCCAATGGCCGCATCCCGGCCATAGTCGACCGCGACAACGACGATTTCGCCGTGTTCGAGTCCGGTGCCATCCTGCTCTATCTCGCGGAAAAGACCGGCCAGTTGATCCCCAGCGATGCCAAGGGCCGCTCGCGGGTGATCCAGTGGCTGATGTTCCAGATGGGCGGGGTCGGCCCCATGCAGGGCCAGGCCAATGTGTTCTTCCGCTACTACCCGGAAAAATTGCAGGGCCCCATCGACCGTTACCAACACGAAACCCGTCGCCTCTATGAAGTGCTCGACAGCCGTCTGGGCGAAGCCGAGTACCTGGCCGATGACTACAGCATCGCCGATATCGCTACCTATCCCTGGGTGCGGGTCCACGACTGGGCCGGCGTCTCGGTCGAGGGCCTGGAACACCTGCAGCGCTGGATGGCGGCACTCGACGGGCGACCGGCGGTGCAGCGCGGCCTGCTGGTGCCGCGGCGCGAAGAAGACGGCGAGAAACTCGTCCAATCCGCCCAAACGATGTTGATCAAATGAGCCGGGTTAATCGTTACTGCCTCGCTCTGAGCCTGCTGCTGGCCAGTGCCGGTGTCTGGGCTGATGTGGCGGGCAGCCAGGACCTCGAAGTGCTGCCGCGTTTTGCCGGCAGCAAGATTGTCAGCTTCAAGGATGTTGCCGAGCAGGAGCGCATCTACCCTCAAGGGGCGATACGGCGTATCAGCGGCACCTTGCGCTACGAGCGTGAAGTGGCGGCCCAGGGTCAGCTGACGGCCCTGACCTATGAGTTGCCGCGTACCCACACGGCCAATGAAGTGTTCGCCAACCTCCGCGGCACCTTGCAAGAGCAGGATGCAGAATTGCTTTACTGGTGTGTGGGGCGTGAATGTGGTTCCAGCAGCCTGTGGGCCAACGCGGTATTCGATAATGCCACCCTGACGGGCTCCGATGATCAGCAGACCTATGCGCTGCTGCGTCTGGCGGAGCCGCGCCAGGACAGCCTGCTGGCGCTCTACAGCATCACCCGAGGCAACCGGCGCGCCTATCTGCATGCCGAGTTGCTGACCGCCAATGCGCCGCTCGGTGAGCTGTTGCCCACCCCGGCCACCCTGCAGCGGCAGCTGAAAGGCACCGGTGAACTGCGTCTGGCCAAGCAGGTCGAACCCAGCGCTGCCTGGGTTGAACTGCTGGCGCGGAGCCTCAGACTGGATAGCACCTTGCGCGTCAGCATCAGCGGCGCACAAGCCGAGGCCTGGCGTGAAGCGTTGGTTGAGCAACGCGTGCGCGCCAGTCGGCTGGAACTGGGTGAGGCGGATGTGAGCGGCGTACAACTCAACGTGCTGCGCTAAGACGCTACTGTCGGTACTCTTGTCGTTATTAATTAATCTGGCTCTGCCCCTTGTGGCAGAGCCTTTTTGCGTTGTGCAGGGAGCTGGTTGAATGGCCAATAACGATCGTTTGCTGGTGCAGATTCTGCTGCTGGGCTTGCTGGGTGCCAGTCTGTGGGTGTTGGCACCGTTCTGGTCGGCGCTGTTCTGGGCCGCGGTGCTGTCCTTCGCCAGCTGGCCGGTGATGCGCGTGCTGACCCGCCTGCTCGGCGGTCGCCAGGCTCTGGCTGCGGGGTTGCTGACCCTGACCTGGACCGTGGTGGTCGCCGTGCCGCTGGTGATGCTGGGCTTCAACCTGGCCGATCACATCAAGGATGTCACCCTCCTGCTCAAGGATTTCCAGGTCGAAGGGCTGCCGCCGGCACCCACCTGGCTGGCGGGCGTACCGCTGGTGGGCGAGAGTCTGGCGAACTTCTGGCTGACCATCGATCAGCAGGGGGCGGCCTTCTTTGCCACCGTGCGGCCCTATCTTGGTCAGGTCGGCAACTGGTTGCTGGCCCGCAGCGCACAGATCGGTGGCGGCATGCTGGAGCTGGCCCTGAGCCTGGTGCTGGTGTTCTTTTTCTATCGCGACGGTCCACGCCTGGCCGCTTTTGCCCGCAGCCTGCTGGAGCGCCTGATCGAGGACCGCGCCGAGCACTATCTGGAGCTGGTGGCAGGCACCGTGCAACGGGTGGTCAACGGTGTTATCGGGACGGCTGCGGCGCAGGCGCTGCTGGCCTGGGTAGGTTTTATGATTGCCGGCGTGCCGGGTGCGCTGATCCTCGGTATTCTCACCTTCGCCTTCAGCCTGTTTATGGTGCCGCCGCTGATCTGGGGGCCCGCAGTGATCTGGCTGTTCTCCCAGGGCGAACTGGGCATGGCGATCTTCCTGTTGATCTGGGGCTTCTTCGTGATCAGCGGAGTGGACAATATCCTCAAACCTTACCTGATCAGCCGCGGCGGCAACCTGCCGTTGATCGTGGTGCTGCTCGGGGTGTTCGGCGGCCTTCTGGCGTTCGGCTTTATGGGCCTGTTTCTCGGACCGACCCTGCTCGCCGTGGCCTATAGCCTGCTCAGCGACTGGGTGGCGGACAAGGCTCCACCGGCTATCGTGCAGTCTTCCACCGGCTGAGGTGCGGCTGGCCTGGCCAGCCGCGTGCCCTGAGCCGTCTGCTCAGCGATCGCCGCGCTCGTACCTGTCCAGGGTGTCGCTGGCGATCTGCCGGCCGAGCATGATCAGCTCGGGGGCCTTGTAGAACTCGAAGAAGCGGCAGACGCGCTTGGGCACGTTGATCAGGATATCCGGCGGGTAGCCGGCGATCTTGTACTGCGCCAGCGAGGTCTGCATCACCTCGAAACTCTGGTTGATCAGCTCCAGCAGGGAGGCCGGGCCGCTGAGGTCGGCCACCCGTGAGCCGCTGGCGGATTTCGGTGCGGCCTTGTCGCCGCTGCTGCGCGCATGCTGCTGCCAGGGGTTCATGGCCTCGGCAACCTGGGGCTGCGAGGGGTCTTCCAGAAGCAGCAGTTCGTCGTCGGTGGCGGATTTCCATTTGAAGTTGGGCAGGCGCGAGCCCAGCGAACTCATCATCAGGTCGATGCGGCCTTTCAGCGCCGGTGGCCGCTCAATGATCGGCAACTGGTAGGACTGGGGGTTGGCCGAGTTGAGGTTGACCGCCACGATCAGGTCGCAGTGGCTGGAGACCACCGGCACGATTGGCAGGGGGTTGAGCAGGCCGCCATCGACCAGCATGCGCTTGCCCTGGACCACCGGGGTGAACAGGCTGGGAATTGCCGCCGAGGCGCGCATGGCCTGGTGCAGGCAGCCTTCCTGAAACCAGATTTCCTGCTGGTTGGTCAGGTCGGTGGCCACCGCGGTAAAGGGGATCGACAGGTCTTCGATATTGATTTCGCCAACGATCTCGCGGATCTTGCCGAACACCTTCTCGCCGCGAATCGCCCCCAGGCGGAAGCTCACATCGAGCAGGCGCAGCACATCCAGATAGTCCAGGCTCTGGGTCCAGTCGCGGTATTCGTTGAGCTTGCCGGCGGCATAGATGCCACCCACCACCGCGCCCATGGAGCAGCCGGCGATACAGGCAATCTCGTAGCCACGGGCCTCAAGTTCTTCGATCACACCGATATGCGCATAACCGCGCGCGCCCCCGGAACCCAATACCAGCGCAATGCGCTTACTCATAAAACCTCCCCAAATACCTCAAGCGTTCGAACATACGCGTCGCAATGCCCGCCGCCAAGGCGCTATTTGCTAGAATCCGCCGCTTGTCGAGGTATTAGGAACGATCCCGTGAGCGAGCCCATCCGTTTGACCCAGTACAGCCACGGTGCTGGCTGTGGCTGCAAGATTTCCCCCAAGGTGCTGGAGGTGATCCTGGCCGGCAGTGGCGCGCAGAACCTCGACCCCAAACTGTGGGTGGGCAATGCCTCGCGCGACGATGCCGCGGTGTATGCCATAGACGATGAGCGCGGGGTGGTGTCGACCACCGATTTCTTTATGCCGATCGTCGATGATCCCTACGATTTCGGCCGCATCGCCGCCACCAACGCCATCAGCGATATCTACGCCATGGGCGGTGACCCGCTGATGGCTATCGCCATTCTCGGCTGGCCGGTCAATCTGCTGGCCCCGGAGGTGGCCCGTGAAGTAATCCGCGGCGGCCGTTCGATCTGCGACGAGGCCGGTATCCCTCTGGCTGGCGGTCACTCCATCGATGCCCCCGAGCCGATCTTCGGCCTGGCCGTCACCGGCCTGGTAGACAAGCGCCATATGAAGCGCAACGACACCGCCACCGCCGGCTGCCGGCTGTACCTGAGCAAGCCCCTGGGCATTGGCATCCTTACCACCGCCGAAAAACAGGCCAAGCTGCGCCCCGCGGATGTCGGCCTGGCGCGGGACTGGATGTGCACCCTGAACAAGCCAGGCAGCCGCTTCGGCAAGCTCGCTGGGGTGACCGCAATGACCGACGTTACCGGCTTTGGCCTGCTTGGCCACCTGGTGGAGATGGCCGATGGCAGCGGCCTGACCGCGCGCATCGAATTCGCCCGGGTGCCGCGCCTGCCCGGTGTCGACTATTACCTGGAGCAGGGCTGCGTGCCCGGCGGCACCCAGCGCAATTTCGACAGCTACGGCGAGAAGATCGCGCCGCTCGGCGAACGGCACAAACAGCTGCTGTGCGATCCACAGACCAGCGGCGGGCTGCTGGTGGCGGTCACGCTGGAAGGCGAGTCCGAGTTCCTTGCCGTGGCCGCGGAGCTGGGCTTGTCCCTCGAACCTATCGGTGAGTTGCTCGAACGACAGCAATATGCGGTCGAGGTGCTCTGATGCGCGACAACAGCAGCGACTACCGCAGCCTGTTTCTCAATGCCACGCCGATGATGGATGCCCGCGCGCCGGTGGAGTTCGCCAAGGGTGCGTTTCCCGGGGTGATCAATCTGCCGCTGATGGATGACGGCGAGCGGCAGCGGGTCGGTACCTGCTACAAGCAGCAAGGCCAGCAGGCGGCCATCGAGCTGGGGCATGAGCTGGTGTCCGGGCCGCTCAAGGCTGCGCGCATCGAGGCCTGGGCGAATTTTGCCCGGGCCAATCCCGAGGGTTATCTGTATTGCTTTCGCGGCGGCCTGCGCTCGCAGATCGTCCAGCAGTGGCTCAAGGAGGAGGCGGGTATCGACTATCCGCGGGTGATCGGCGGCTACAAGGCGATGCGCAGCTTTCTTCTGGAAACCACCGAGCAGGCGGTGGCCCAGTGCGATTTCGTGCTGGTCGGCGGCATGACCGGCACCGGCAAGACCGAGGTGATCGCCCAGTTGGCCAATAGCCTGGATCTGGAAGGCCATGCCAACCACCGCGGCTCCAGCTTCGGCAAGCGCGCCACCGGCCAGCCGGCTCAGATCGACTTCGAGAACGCCCTGGCCGTCGATATCCTGAAAAAGCGCGCCAGTGGCCTCGAACAGTTCGTGCTGGAAGACGAGGGGCGGATCATCGGCCGCTGCTCCCTGCCGCTGGAGCTGTACCAGGGCATGCAGGCCTTTCCCCTGGTCTGGCTGGAAGACAGCCTGCAAGGGCGCACGGAGCGCATTCTCAAGGATTATGTGGTCGACCTGAGCGGCGAATTTATCGCCCTGTTGGGCGAGGAAGAGGGCTTCAAGACTTATGCCGAGCGTTTGCAGCAAAGCCTGAGTAATATCCTCAAGCGCCTGGGCGGCGAACGCTACCAGCGCCTGGCGGCGATCATGGACCAGGCCCTGCTGGAGCAGGCTGCCGGCACCGGAGTGGATACCCATCGCGGCTGGATCGAAGCGTTGTTGGTGGAGTACTACGATCCCATGTATGTGTTTCAGCGCGAGAGCAAGGCCGGGCGCATCGAGTTTGTGGGCGAACAGGCCGCTGTGGTGGAGTTTCTGCAACAGCGTCGCGGTCGCTAGATCCGGGCACTTTTGCCAAAAATCGGCGTCATAGCAAACGGCTACGCCCAGTTCTTTTCTTCCTAGGAGTCAGGTAATGAAGTTGTGGATAGTGTTACCCGTGTTGGTCCTGGTACTGAGTGGTTGTGCGGGCAAGACCGCTTACCGCAACAGTTGTGCTTCTCAGCTGGATGCCGCCTGGCGCGAACTGGATATCGCCAAGGCCGAAGGCTTTGCCGGCACCGTGAGTTACTCCAAGGCCCTGTCGCTGCTGACGGCGGCCAAGACCCAGCAGCAGTTCGAAGGTTACAAGGGCTGCACGGCGAAGTCCGAACGGGCGCGTTTCTATATCCGTGAGTCGCGAGCAGGTCGTTGATGCAACTGGATTTCAGCACCCTGGAGCCGCTTGAGCGTTACCGCTGGCTGGCCTCGACCATCACCCCGCGGCCGATAGCCTGGGTCTCCAGCCTGTCGGTCGAGGGGGTCAGCAACCTGGCCCCGTTCAGCTTCTTTCAGGTGATCAGCGATGACCCGGCAACCCTGCTGATCAACGTCAATCACCGCGCCGATGGCGGCCTCAAGGACACCCTGCTGAATGTGCAGGCCAGCGGCGAGCTGGTGATTCAGCTGGTGTCCTTCGCCCAGGCCGAGGCGATGAATGCCAGTGCCGCGGTATTGCCCTATGGCATCAGCGAGTTCGAACACTGCGGCATCGCCAGCCTGCCGTCGCAGCGTATTGCGCCGCCTAGGGTCGCCGGTGCGGCGGTGGCTTTCGAATGCCGGGTGGCGCAGATCCTGCCGTATCCGCCAACTGCTGCGAACTGCCACCTGATCTTCGCCGAGGTGCTGCTGGCGCATATCGACGATGCGGTGCTCACCGAGCAGGGCCGTATCGATGCCGGCAAGCTTGATCTGGTCGGGCGTCTGGGCGGCACGGCCTATAGCCGCACCCGCGACACCTTCGAAATGCGCCGTCCCGGTTGATGTGTGTGGCTGTCCGCAGCCACGTCTACCTGCACGAACCAGCGCAAAAGCGACCTCCGTTTAGCTGTTAGCACCAAGCGCCTGCCTGCTGGCTTGTCGCCAGCACGGCTGTGCTCCTATGTTGCCAACCTGGAATACAGGCAGCAGCGGGCTGCCCTGTGGTTATTCGGGCAGGGGGAGCTATGTGGACTGTGGTGCAGCGGCGAGTCGCCAGTTTCAGCACGGCGATCAAACTGGCGTCGGGCTTTGGCATTGTTCTGGCGCTTACGGCGCTGGTGGCGGCCACCGGCTTTCTGGCGCTGCAGGATGTCAGTGCACGCTCGACGCTGCTGGAGCGCATGAGTGCGATCAATAGCCAGGTGCTGCAGATCCGCCGCAGCGAGCAGGATTTCGCCCTGAGCGGCGATAAACAGCACGCCACCCGCTTGCACGAACAGGCCCGGCAGATTCTCGAAGCCAGCGCCGCACTGCAGGCGCTGTTGCCGGCGGACGAGCGTGCCGGGCTGGATCAGGTGGCCGAGGCGATAACGGCGTACCGCGCGGCCTTCGATCGTTATGCCGAGCAGAGCGATGCGATGCACCTGTCGCTGGAGGCCGCCACCTGGCTGGTGGTGAGTGCGTCCAACAGCCTGGACTTGCTCAAGGATGGTCTGGCCGAAGATGGCATCGACCTGCTCAAGAACAGCCAGGGTCAGCAGGGCGGTGAGTTGGTGCTGCAGGCCGGGCAGATCAGCCAGGTGCATCAACTGTTGCTGCGCGCCCTCGACCAGGCCCGCGTGCTGCTGGTGCAGAGCCGCAGCAGTGGCGAGGCGATCCCCACCACTATCCAGGAAGCCGCCGACGCCCAGGCCCTGGCGGGCGAGTTGCGCGATGCGATGAACGACCCCGGCTATGCAGCGGTGCTGGCCGAGGTGATCGGCAACGTCAATTCCTTCAATGAGCGGCTCAGCGAATACACCGGGCTGCTGCAGGAGCAAAAACGCGAATACCAGAACCTGGTGCAGCAGGCCGAGCGCATTCTGACGCTGGTCGACCAGGCCTATGGGCGACAGAAGGACAGCCTGCACGGGCAGCTGCAGGCCAGCACCTGGTTGATCGTGCTGGCCACGGCGCTGGCGCTGCTGATTGGCCTGTTGGCGACGCTGACCATCACCCTGCTGATCGTGCGGCCACTGAAACAGGTGATTGAGCAGGCGCGGCGCATCGCCGACGGCGACCTCAGCGCGCGTATCGAGGTGCAGCGTGGCGATGAGATTGGTCAGTTGCAGGCAGCCATGCAGGGCATGTCCAACAACCTGCGCGAGATGGTTGGGCGCTTGCAGGGCGGGGTGATGCAGATTTCCGCGTCCGCGCAGTCGTTGTCGGCCAGCACCGAGCAAACGCGTCGGGGGGTGAATGGGCAGAAGGTGGAAACCGATCAGGTCGCCACCGCCATGAGCGAGATGACCGCCACCGTGCATGAGGTGGCGCGTAACGCCGAGGCCGCGGCGTCTTCCACCGAGCAGGCGGACCGTCGGGTCAACAGCGGCGTGGCCGTGGTGCAGCAGACCCTGGAGCGGATCAACCAGCTGGCCAACGCCATGCATACCACCACCCAGAGCATCGAACGGCTTAGCCAGGACACCCAGCGCATCGACTCGGTGCTGGATGTGATCAAGAGCGTGGCCGAGCAGACCAACCTGCTGGCGCTCAATGCCGCCATCGAGGCGGCGCGGGCGGGGGAGCAGGGCCGCGGCTTTGCCGTGGTGGCCGATGAGGTGCGCGCACTGGCCCGGCGCACCCAGCAGTCCACGACGGAAATCGAAGGGCTGATCGCCACCCTGCGTGAGGGCACCCGCCGCTCCGTGGAGGATATGCGCCAGAGTGGCGTGCTGGTGGCGCAGACCGTGCAGGATGCCAACCAGACCGAAGGAGCGCTGGCGGAAATCGCCATTGCGGTCAGTCAGATCTTCGAGATGAACCAGCAGATTGCCGCCGCAGCCGAACAGCAGACGGCGGTGGCGGAGGAAATCAGCCGCAGCGTCACCTCGATTCGCGATATCGCCGACCAGTCCGCGCTGGCCATGGACGAGTCCGCCAATTCCAGCATTCAACTGGCAGACCTGGGCCGTGAGCTGCAAGACATGGCCGGGCACTTTCGCTTGTAAAACCACCTGCGGCCCGGCCTGGGCCCGATCAACTGGCCTAGGAGCGTCGTTGCAGGCGGCGCACCAGGTATTTCTCCAGTTCCACCACCGCGCAGATGACTGCGGCCAGCAGCAGGCACAGGCCCCAGGCTGCCAGTGGCATGCCCTCGGTGCCGAACAGGCCCTGCAATAGCGACCAGTGGCTGAAGAGCGCCTGCAGCACGATGATGCACAGCACCATGCTCCAGACCATGGGGTTGTCGTGCCAACCGAAGCGCGCGGGTGCCAGCAGGCGGCGGCTGCTGAACAGATAACCGATCTCGCAGGCGATGATTGCATTGACTGCCAGGGTGCGGCTGGCTTCCAGGCTCCAGCCCTGTTGCTGGGTCAGGTAAAACAGGCCGGCGCTGGCCAGGGTCATCAGCACGGCGATAAACAGCACGCGCCAGAGCAGTTGCGCATTGAGCAGCGGGGCCGCCGGATCCCGTGCCGGGCGGCGCATCAGGTCTTCTTCGGCGGGCTCGAACGCCAGGGCCAGGGCCAGGGTCACGGCGCTAATCATATTGACCCAGAGAATCTGCAGCGGCGTGATCGGCAGGGTCATGCCCAGAGCGATGGCAGCCAGCAGAGTCATGGACTGCCCACCATTGGTGGGGAGGATAAACAGAATGGATTTTTTCAGGTTGTCGTAGACCACCCGGCCTTCTTCGATGGCGTGGGTGATGGTGGCGAAGTTGTCGTCGGCCAGCACCATCTGCGCCGCCTCCTTGGCCGCCTCGGTGCCCTTGATGCCCATGGCCACGCCGATGTCGGCGCGTTTCAGCGCCGGCGCATCGTTGACCCCGTCGCCGGTCATGGCCACTCGCGCACCGCCGGCCTGCAGGCGCTCAACCAGGCGCAGCTTGTGCGCCGGGCTGGTGCGGGCAAAGACGCTGGTGTTGGCCAGCCGCCGATCCAGTTCGGCATCGTCGAGTTGATCCATCTCGGCCCCGGTCAGGGCCGTTGTGCCCTTCAAACCCAGACGCGCGGCAATCGCGCAGGCGGTGCCGACATGGTCGCCGGTGATCATCTTTACCGCGATGCCGGCGCTGTGGCACTCGGCGATGGCGGCAATGGCTTCCTCGCGGGGCGGGTCAAGCATGCCGACCAGGCCGAGCAGCACGTAGTCGCCGTCGAGGTCCTGGTAATCGAGGCTCTGCTGCGGCTGGCCAAGCGGGCGGATGGCCAGGCCGAGCATGCGCAGGCCTTGGCTGGCACCGCTGTCCAGGGCCTGGTGCCAATGGCGTGGGTTCAGCGGTTCGGGGCGGCCGTCGCGCCATTGACGGTTGCAGGCTTCGAGCAGACGCTCGGGGGCCCCGATCATATAGATCAGGCCGTGGTGGGCGTGGTCATGGTGCAGGCTGGCGGTGCAGCGCTGCTCCGAGCTGAAGGGGATGGCGTCGACTTGCGGCAGGTTGCGCGCTTCATGCTGCAGCTCCAGGCCGACCTTGCCGGCCAGGGTCAGCAGGGCGGCTTCAGTGGGGTCGCCAGTAATGCTCCAGCCATCCTCGCTGCTGCGCAGGCTGGCGTTATTGGCCAGCAGGCCGGCGCGGGCCAGTTCTATCAGGTCGGCGGAGGCGTCCAGCTGGCAGAGCTGGCCGTCATCACAGTGAATGCTGCCCTGGGGCGCATAGCCGACACCGTCGACGTTGTAGTGGTGAGCGGCAGTAAACACCTGCTGCACGGTCATTTCATTACGGGTCAGGGTGCCGGTCTTGTCCGAGCAGACCACCGTGACCGCGCCGAGGCTTTCCACCGCCGGTAGATGACGGATGATCGCCCGGCGTTTGGCCATGCGCTGCACGCCCAGGGCGAGAATGATCGTCAGTACCGCCGGCAGGCCTTCGGGAATAGCCGCGACGGCCAGGCCGACGGCGGCCATCAGCATCTCGGCGGGGCTGTAGCCGCGCAGCAGCACGCCGAAGGCGAAGGTGAGCAGGGTCAAGCCGAGGATCAGCAAGGTCAGGTGCCTGGCAAAGCGCGCCATATCCGCCAGCAGGGGCGTCTGCAGGCTGACCACCGCGCCGAGCATATGGCTGATCTTGCCCAGCTCGGTGTGCCCGGCGGTGGCCACCACCACGCCGCTGCCACTGCCGGCGCTGACCAGGGTGCCGGAGTAGGCCATGCAGATTCGGTCGCCCAGGCTGGCGGCGCTATCCACCGCGACGCGGTCCTTGTCCACCGGCAGGGATTCGCCGGTAAGCGCAGCCTCGTCGATGCGCAGGTCGCGGGTGTCGAGCAGGCGCAGGTCGGCGGGCACGCGGTCACCGGCCTCCAGCAGCACCAGGTCACCGGGTACCAGCTGTTCGGCGGGAATGCTGTGGACAGTGCCGTCACGCCGTACTCGGCTGTCCAGGCTGAGCATGCGCTGGATCGCCTGCATGGCCTGTTGCGCCTTGCCTTCCTGAAGAAAACCGACGATGGCGTTGATCAGCACCACGGCGAAGATCACCGCGCTGTCCAGCCATTGGCCGAGCACCAGGGTGACCAGGCTGGCCCCCAGCAGCACATAGATCAGGGTGTTGTGAAACTGCTGGGCGAAGCGTCGCAGCGGGCCTGCTGCCCGCTGCCTGGGCAACTGGTTGGGGCCATGGCTGCTCAGGCGTTGTTCGGCCTCAGTGCTGCTCAGGCCCTGCTCGGAACTGGCAAGTTGGTCCAGGCTGTGTTGCGCGGGTTGGGCGTGCCAGTCATTGGCCGATGGGGCTTGCATACGCTGCTCCAGAATTGTCCAGCCCTTAGCCTACACAACCAGGCAGGCGCGGAAGGTGGCCTGGATCAATACAGGGCTCACAAGTTCGTCAGTAAAGATTTCCAGCGGCTATGCCGTGGCAACGCGGCGCAGTAGCATCCGAACTCGGACTGGAAGGAGTAATAGATGCGCACCCAATTGGAAGCAGTGCTGCAGGCGGTCAACCAGGTATTGCTGGGCAAGGAGGCGCAGGTGCGGCTGGCCCTGACCTGCCTGTTGGCCGAGGGCCACCTGCTGATCGAGGACTTGCCCGGCATGGGCAAAACCACCCTCAGCCAGGCCCTGGCGCGGGTGCTGGGCTTGAGTTTTCAGCGTATCCAGTTCACCTCCGACCTGCTCCCCGGGGATATTCTCGGCACTTCGGTGTTCGACAAGGACACCGGGCAGTTTGTCTTTCATCCGGGGCCGATCTTCGCCGAACTGGTGCTGGCCGACGAGATCAACCGGGCCACACCGAAAAGCCAGAGTGCGCTGCTCGAAGCCATGGAGGAGGGCCAGGTGACCATCGAGGGCGCGACCCGGCCGTTGCCCGAACCCTTTTTCGTGATCGCCACGCAGAACCCAGTGAGCCAGGGCGGCACCTTCGCCTTGCCGGAGTCGCAGCTGGACCGCTTTCTGATGCGCCTGTCTCTGGGTTACCCAGGCAAAGCGGCGGAGAAGGCGTTGCTGCTGGGCGATTCGCGGCGCTCGCTGCTGCCGCGCCTGGAGCCGATTCTCGATCACCGCGAGCTGGCCCTGATCCAGGCCGAGGTGCCCAAGGTGCGCGCCAGCGATGCTTTGGTCGATTATGTGCTGCGTCTGGTCGAGGCCACCCGCAGCCAGCCGCAGTTCGCCTGGGGCCTGTCGCCGCGGGCCAGCCTGGCGCTGTTGGCGGCGGCGCGGGCCTGGGCCTTCCTCGCTGGGCGCGACTATGTGATCCCCGAGGATGTCCAGGCGGTGCTGCCCTCGGTGGTCGGTCACCGTTTGCGTGAACGCGCCGACCCTGCGGGTCATGGCGGCGGCAGCCTGGTGCAGTGGCTGCTGCGCGAGGTGCCGGCGCTTTGAGCGGTCGGCTCAAACCCTACTGGCAGCGCTGGCTGGCCCGGCGCATTCCGGCGGCCGCCAGCGTACGCCTGAACCAGCGGCGCATCTTTATCATTCCCAGCCTGGTCGGCGGCGCTTTTATCCTGGCGCTGGTGTTGATGCTGCTGGCCGCGATCAATTACCAGAACAGTCTGGCCTATGGCCTGACCTTTATGCTCGCCGCGGTGTTCGTGGTGGCGATTCTGCATACCTACCGCAACCTGGCCGGCCTGATCCTCAAGGCGGGCAGCGCGCCGGCGGTGTTTGTCGGCGAACATGCCAGCTTCCGCGTGCGCCTGGAGAGCAGTGCGCGGGCCCATCAGGCGGTCAGCCTGGGCTGGCCGCCGGCCGAGCTGCAGACCCTGGATGTCGCCGCCCAGGGCCTTAGCGAATGCCAGTTGAGCCTGCCGGCGCTGCGTCGTGGCTGGTTGCGCCCCGGTCGACTGCGGGTGGAAAGCCGCTTTCCACTGGGGATTCTGGTGGCCTGGAGCTGGGTCGATCTGGACCTGGCGTTATTGGTCTACCCGCGCCCTATCGAGGGCGATCTGCCGCTGGCGGCCGGAGCCAGTGAGGATCAGGAGGAGGGCAGCCGCGCCCATGGCCAGGGCGTGGACGACTACCAGGGCCTGAAGACTTACCAGCCCGGCGATTCCAAACGCCGCCTGCACTGGAAGGCCTATTCCCGTGGCCAGGGCCTGCTGGTCAAGGACTTCGCCTCCCTCAGTGGCCGCGATCCGCTGCTGGATTTCACCGCCCTGGGTGGCGATGTCGAAGCGCGCCTGTCGCTACTCTGCCATTGGGTGCTGCAGTTGTCCGCGCGGCAGCAGCCCTTTGCCCTGAGCCTGCCGGGCTGCATGCTGGCCGCCGACAGCGGCGAGCAGCACCGCGAGGCCTGCCTGCGCGCCCTGGCGCTGTTCGGTGAGCCGGCATGAGTCGGGGCGGCGGTATTCCGCGGATCAGCCTGACCTGGTTGCTGGTGGCCCAGGTGCTGGTCATCCTTCCCCATCTTGGCCACCTGCCGCTCTGGATCGTGGCCCTGTGGCTGGGCTGCGCCGGCTGGCGCATCCAGATCTTCCGCATGCGCGCCGGCTACCCCAATGGCTGGGCCAAGGCCGGCCTGATGCTGGCGGCGGTGCTGGGGGTACTGTTGTCCCGCGGCAGCCTGATCGGCCTGGACGCCGGGGTGGTGCTGCTGATTGCCGCCTTTGTTCTCAAACTGGTGGAAATGCGCACGCGGCGCGATGCCTTGGTGCTGATCTTCCTCGGCTTCTTTACCGTGGTTACCGCCTACCTGTTCGACGACAGCATGCTGATGGCGCTGTTCAGCCTGCTGCCGGTCACCGCCTTGCTGGCCGCGATGATCGGCCTGCAGCAGAGCAGCCTGGCCACCCAGCCCTGGCCCACTCTGCGCCTGGCCGGCGGTTTGCTGTTGCAGGCGCTGCCGCTGATGCTGTTGCTGTTCGTGTTCTTTCCGCGCCTGGGTCCACTGTGGGCATTGCCGGTGCCCAGCGACAAGAGCGTCAGCGGCCTGGCCGACAGCATGACCCCGGCGGATATTGCCGAGTTGAGCCGTTCGCCGGAGCTGGCCTTCCGCGCCAGTTTCGCCGGCCCGACCCCGGAGCGCAGTGAGCTCTATTGGCGCGCCCTGACCCTGGAGCATTTCGACGGTCGGCGCTGGTCGCAGTCCAGCTTTACCCAGCAGGCTCCCGCGCCAAGCTGGAGCAAGCGCGGCGAGGCCCTGCGCTACAGCGTGGTGATGCAACCCAGCTCGCAGCGCTGGCTGTTTGCCCTGGACGTGGCCGAAACCAGCCTAGAGCAGACCCGGCAGATGAGTGATTTTCGCCTGCAGCGGCGTCTGCCGGTGGAGCGCTCGCTGATCTATCAGGTGAGTTCCTGGCCCGAGGCGCTGCGTGAGCCCGAACAGGTGGCCGGCGGTCTGAATCGCACCCTGCAGCTGCCGGCGCAGGGCGAGCCGCGCAGCCGCGCCTGGGCGGCCGAGCTCAAGCGCCAGCATGCCCAGCCCGAGCAACTGGTACAGGCTCTGCTCGAGCATTTCAACCGCGAACCGTTTCACTACACCCTGCGGCCGCCGCCGCTGGGGCAGAACAATATCGACGACTTCCTGTTCGACACGCGCAGCGGCTTCTGCGCCCATTACGCCGGGGCCATGACCTTTGTGTTGCGCGCTGCGGGGATTCCGGCGCGGGTGGTGGCCGGTTATCAGGGCGGCGAGTACAACCCGGCGGGCAACTATGTGCAGGTGCGCCAGTTCGATGCCCATGCCTGGGTCGAGTACTGGCAGGCGGGGCGCGGCTGGGTCAGCGTCGACCCCACGTTTCAGGTGGCTCCCGAGCGTATCGAGCTGGGCCTGGAAGAGGCCCTGGCCGGGGAGCAGAGCTTTCTCGAGGGCTCGCCGTTGTCGCCGCTGCGCTATCGCCAGTTGAGCTGGCTGAACCAGCTGCGCATGGGCTGGGACAACCTCAATTACGGCTGGCAGCGTTGGGTACTGGGCTATCAGAGTGCGCAGCAGCTGGCCTTTCTGCAACGCTGGCTGGGCCGTATCGATGGGCAAAGCCTGGCGCTGAGCCTGGTCGGTGGCGGTGCGCTGCTGCTCGGCCTGCTGGCGCTGTGGCTATTCAAGCCCTGGCAGCGTGAACGGGATGTGCAGCGGCGTATGTTCCGCCGTTTCGAGCGATTGCTCGCGCGCCACGGCCTCAGCCGTCTGCCGGGGGAAGGTCCGCGCGCGTACGCCGAGCGGGCGGCCCAGGCCTTACCCGCCCAGGCCTCGGCCATACGCGCATTTGCCGCGGCCTTCGAGGCGCAACGCTATGCCGGCCAGGCACCTTCACTGGCGCAGCTGCGTGGCCATCTGAAAACCTTGCGGCGCGCCTTGCCCTGGCGTTTGACGCGTGTGCAGCCATAGCGACCATTGGCCACTTGCGGTCGGCCAATGGGAGCATATGCTAGTGGCGATTTCACAGGAGTGTTGCGATGCAAGGCTTGATCGATGAGGTACCGCAGCACGTATTGCGCATACAGGTCAGGCTGTTTGCCTGCCGTGAACGGCTCGTGGCAGCAACCGATGACGAGGCGTTGCATGATCTGCGCATCGCCTTGCGCCAGCTGCGCAGTCTGCTGCGCCCGCTTTCCTCTATCGCCGCCTGTGCGGATCTGCAGCAGCGCGCGGCGCAGCTGGGCCGCCTGACCGGCCCACTGCGCGATCTCGAAGTGTTGCAGCGTTATCTGCAGCAGCAAGAACTGCATAGCGCCGCGCAGTTGCGTCAGCCCCTGCTGGAGAAGGGCTATGCCGAGCTGCTCGCCAGTGCGCCGCTGACGCAGCTGCTGCGCGCGCTGGATGAGTGGCCGCAACAGTGGCGTGAGGCAGCCAGTAGCGGGCAACTACATGGTCTGGACAAGCTGATTCGAAAGCGCCTGCGCAAGGATCGCAAACGTCTGGCGCAGGCCCTGCTTGATCCCGCCCATGACCGTCATCGCCTGCGCTTGCTGGCCAAGCGCCTGCGCTATGCGGCCGAGGCCTATCCGCAACTGGCCGAGTTGCCCAAGCGCGTGCGCCTGCAGCTCAAACAGGCGCAGTCGGCGCTGGGCGATTGGCACGACCATTGGCAGTGGCTGCTGCGCGCCGAAGCCGAGGCGGATTTGCAGCCGTGCGTGCCCGCCTGGCGTGCGGCGCTGCAGCGCGCCGAGGAGCAGGCGGACAGTGCCTTGCTGGGGTTGACCGCGGGGTTTGCTTCTTCTGACTGAAAAGTCGTTATCCCTTCGCCTGGTTTGACCGAAATGTCGTGTCATCCCTAGTCGCCTTTGCCCTAAGATCACCCGGGTATTCGATACCGAGGTGGTTATGGTTTTTTCCGAGTTACTCCAGGCGGTGCGCCAGTGCCCGCAAGCCGTGGTGATCCCCGCTTCCTGGGGCCAGGGCCGGGCCAGTTTTGGCGGGCTGATGGCGGCCCTGGTCTATGAGGCCATGCGTGCCCGAGTTACGCCTGGACGGCCGCCGCGCTCCCTGGCAATTACCTTTGTCGGCCCGGCCGAGCCGGATGTGCCGGTGAGTTTCGAGGTCGAGGTGCTGCGCGAAGGCAAGGCGGTCAGCCAGGTGCTGGGCCGCGCGGTGCAGAATGGCCAGGTGGTGACACTGATCCAGGGCAGTTTCGGCAGCGGCCGCGATTCGCGTATCCAGGTGGCGGCCGAACCAGCACCCCAGGCCCGCGCAGTGGAGGATTGCCAGGAGCTGCCCTATATCGCCAAGGTCACCCCGGAGTTCACCCGCTTTCTGGCGATGCGCTGGGCCTTTGGCGGTATGCCGTTCACCAACAACAGTTCGCGGGAAATGGGCGGTTGGGTGCGCCTGCGCGGCGAGAGCGAGGTGCAGGCGGTCAGCGAGGCTCACCTGCTGGCGCTGGTGGATGCCTGGCCGCCGGCGGTATTGCCACACCTGAGTGCGCCGGCACCGGGCAGTTCGTTGACCTGGACCATCGAGTTCGTCCAGCCGGTGGCCGACCTGACCACCCTCGACTGGTGCCTGTACCGGGCGCAGATCGAACATGCCCGCGACGGCTACGGCCATGTGGCGGCGGCGCTGTGGACCGCCGAGGGCGAGTTGCTGGCGATCAGCCGGCAAACCGTGGCGGTATTCGGTTAGGCCGTCTTAACGAAGGATTGACCTAGGGCGCACGGCGCACCACGCCTTCTAGAGGCAGGTGCGCGTGCAGATGCGGCGGGCTTAGAGCTTGAGTTGGCGGATCGCCTTGTTCAGTTCTCCCGCCAGCCCGGCCAGTTCGCTGCTGGTGGCGGCGGACTGGCTGGTCTGGCCCACGGTCAGCTCGGTCACGTCGCGGATGCGGATCACCGCGCGGTTCATTTCCTCGGCAACCTGGCTCTGCTGTTCGGCAGCCACGGCAATCTGGGTATTGCTCTCACGCATATGTGCCACCGAACCGGTGATGGCGCTCAGGGCCTGACCGGCTTCATCGGCCTGCTTGACGCATTCGTCGGCCTTGATCGAGCTGTCCTGCATAAACTCCACGGCATCGCGGGTGCCGCTCTGCAGGGTGTTGATCATCTGGGTGATCTCGTCGGTGGAATCCTGCACGCGCTTGGCCAGGTTGCGCACCTCGTCGGCCACTACGGCGAAGCCACGGCCCATTTCCCCGGCCCGGGCGGCTTCGATGGCGGCGTTGAGGGCGAGCAGGTTGGTCTGCTCGGCAATGCCGTGAATCTCGCTGACCACGCCGCTGATCTTCTGGCTGTCGGCGGCCAGCTGCTCGATCATCTGCGCGGTCTGCTGCACGCCGCTGGACAAACCGGCGATCGACAGGGCGACCTTGTTGACCACCTGCTGGCCGCTGCGGGCCAGCTGTTCGGCGGTTTTCGACTGGTCGCGGGTATCGGCGGTGTGCTCGGCAATGTGGTGCACGGTGGCCGACATTTCATTGATCGCGGTGGCCGCCTGCTCGGTTTCGCTCTGCTGCGCGAGCATGCCCTGGCGCACTTCGCGCATGCTCACGGCGAGGCGCTCGGAGCCTTCATCCAGACGCGCGGCGGACTGCGCGACGATGCCGACAATCCGCTGATAGCCGGCCTGCATGGCGTTGAAGGCACTGGCCATTTGGCCGACTTCGTCGCGGCCCTCGAGAGGCACGCGGGCGCTCAGGTCGCCACTGCTTTCCACCCGCAGCATCACGTCCTTGAGGGTGTTGAGGTGGCTCAGCAGAAAGCGGATCAGCAGCTGCGATGCGCCCAGCAGAATCAGCATCAGCAGGGCGACCACCAGGGCGTAGCCGGGGGCTCGCTCGAACACCAGTTGGATCAGGCTCGGAGCGTGGGCCAGGACGGCGAGGCGCTGGCCGTCGGCGCGCTCGATCACCTCGGCACCGATCAGATCGTCGCTGCTGGTCACAGAAGCGGCATCGAGCTCGACCCAGCCGCGGGCTCGGCTCAGCAGCGCGCCCTGGTTGTTGGCCAACCGGGGCGGCGCGTCCTGGGTAAAGCTCAGCAGGTTGGCAGCCTTGGGCAACGCCTGCTCCGCAGGCCACTGGCTGAGGAGCTGGGCCTGTTGCTGCGCCGTCTGCTTGGCCTGCTCGGCGTGCACCTGCTGCTCCACGTGCACGGCATAGAGCACCAGCAGCAAGGTGGTGAAAAAGGCCACCGCGTTGACGGCCCAGAATTTGTATTTGAGGGAGAGATCGCTAACCCAGTTGCCCATGGTGTTTTCTTCTGTCGGTGGCGAGAGTGGGGGATGGCAAAGTGCCGCATTATCGGTTCGGGCCGTTGCGCGCCCGTTGATCTCCATCAACGAGACCGTCACTCGCTATAGCGACGCTTCAGTCCAAGACTTTAGGGCTCGCCAGCAGCGGCAGGCCGAAAAAGGCTCGGGCGCAGGCACTGGTGTGCGCCGCCAGCTCGGCCTCGCTCTCACCACGATGCAGGGCTACCTCGCGCAATACTTCAAGCAGCAGCGCCGGTTCGTTGCGCCCGCTCTTGGGCTTGGGCCGCAGGCTGCGTGGCAGCAGGAAGGGCGAGTCGCTTTCCAGCATCAGGCGGCCCACGGGGATTTCCCTGACCAGGGCATGCAGGTGGGTGCCGCGGCGTTCATCGCAGATCCAGCCGGTGATGCCGATATGCAGATCCAGGTCGAGGTAGTTGAACAGTGCCCGTTTCTCCCCGGTAAAGCAGTGCACCACGGCAGCCGGCAGGTGGTCGCGGTAATCGCGCAGAATCGCCAGCAGGCGCTCATCGGCATCGCGCTCGTGGAGAAACACCGGCAGACGCAGCTCCGCGGCCAGGGCCAGCTGCTGCTCGAGGGCGTATTCCTGCTGCGGCCGGGGCGAGAAGTCGCGATTGAAGTCCAGGCCGCATTCGCCCACCGCGCGTACCCGCGGCTCACTCAACAGGGCCTTGAGCTGGCTGTGGCTGTCGTGGTTCCAGCTGCTGGCATCGTGGGGGTGGACGCCAGCGGTGCTGAACAGCTGCTGGCCCTCGCTATCGAGCTGCAGGCAGAGCTCCAGGGCCTGTTGGCTTTCCTCCAGACTGGTGCCGGTGACCAGCATTTGGGTGACGCCAGCGGCGTAGGCACGGGCGAGCAGGGCTTCACGTTGTTCGGCAAAGCTTGGGTGAGTCAGATTGACGCCGATGTCGATGAGTTGCATGGTGCTACCTGTGGTTTTGATCGAGCAGCATAGCAGAGCTTTTTAACTGAAAATAAAGCCTTAAATTACAGCAAGTTAAGATGGTTAGTTAATCCATTTGACCAGCATGGGCTGGCATCGGCAGGGCGTCTGTGCCAACCTCCGCGCCCCCGCGCGTGGGGAACCTACCACTACCACCGCACTCTTAGTGATCGTTTTATCGATCGGCTGACCTTGCCCTGGAGCTTCGATGTCCCGAGCCGTGCTTATGCTCTGTCTGTTGCTGCTGCCCTGGGCCGCAGTGGCGCGCGTGGCCGGCCCACTGCAGAGCACACCGGCCAGCAGCGCGGTCCGGGACCTGGCGAGCATTCGCAGCAGCGGCGAGCTGAGGGTGCTGGTCAACCAGAGCCGCAACAGTTCCGGAGCGGTCAAGGGTCAGAATATCGGCGTCGAATATCAGCGCCTGCGCGCCTTCGAGCAATACCTCAATCGCAATGCCGCGGATGGCAAGACGCTCAGGCTCAAGCTGATTCCCCGGGCCAAGGACCAGCTGCTGGGCGCGCTGCAACGCGGCGAGGGCGATCTGGTCGCTCCGGGTGAACTGCTTAACAAGCCCCCCGGGGGCAGCCTCAGGGCCAGCGTTGCGCTGCGCAGCAAGGTGCCGCTGATTATCGTGTCCCGCCAGGGCGACCGGCGTTACCAGAGCCTGGAGCAGATGTCCGGGCGGAGCCTGGCGTTACCCGCCGGCAGCGTGGCGGGTGAGGCGATACGCAAGCTCAACCAGCGCCTGATCGCCAGCCAGCGCTCGCCGGTGGCGGTGGAGTGGGTCGACCCCAGTCTGGCCGTCGAGGATGTGCTGGAAATGGTGCAGGCGGGAATCTTCAGCATGACCGCGGTGGAGCTGCCCATCGCCCAGCGTTGGGCCAAGGTGATGCCCAAGCTGCGTCTGGACACCCAGCTGGTCCTGGCCAACGATGGCGCTATGCGCTGGTACCTGCGCCGCGAGGCCACCATGCTGGGGGCCAGCCTCGATGCCTTTCTCAAGGGGTACCGCGACTCGTCGGACCAGGACGCCGCCTTTCAGCGGGTCTATCGCCGCCTGTACCGGGTGCAGTACCCGTTGGGGCGTCTCGAGCGCCAGCGTCTGGAGAAGGTCCGGCCGGTGTTGCAACGCTATGCCGCGCAGCATGATTTCGACTGGCTGGCGCTGGCGGCGCTGGCGTTCAAGGAGTCGACCCTCAACCCGGCGGCGCGGGGTGCCGGTGGTGCCACCGGGCTGATGCAGATCACCCCGGCGGCGGCCCGTAGCGTGGGGGTCGGCAATATCGGCGTGCTGGATAACAATGTGCAGGCCGCCAGCAAGTACCTGGCCTCGATCCGCCGCAACTTCTTCAGCAGCCCCCAGCTTAACGAGCGCGAGCGCATGGCGTTCGTCCTGGCCGGCTACAACCTGGGGCCGCAGCGGGTGCAAAGCCTGCGCGCCGAAGCCCGGCGGCGCGGCCTGAATCCCAACCAGTGGTTCTTCCAGGTCGAACGCGTGGCCATGGAGCAGCTGGGCATGGGGGTGGTCAGTTATGTGAATAGCGTAAACAAGTACTACCTTGCTTATGAGCGAGAGCGCTATCTGCTGGAGCCCTGATGGGGCAGGTCAGGTGGAATATTGATTTATTAATTTGATGTATTTTAGCGATTTAATCGGCTTTTATTATCTGTTAATTAATTTAATATCTGCTCCATCACTTCCCCCATACAAGGACCGCTGCATATGAACGCCCTGATCAAATCCCTGGTAAGCACCCAAGCAGGCTACGGCCTGACCGTTTTGCGCATTGTTGCCGGCCTGACCTTTGCCGCCCATGGCGCGCAGAAGCTGTTCGGCTGGTTTGGCGGTTATGGCCTGGAAGGCGTGGGCCAGTGGATGGAAAGCATCGGCCTGGCTCCGGGTTACCTGATGGCCTTGATGGCAGGCAGTGCCGAGTTCTTCGGCGGCCTGGCGCTGATCGTCGGGCTGCTCGCACGCCCTGCAGCGGCGGTGTTGGCGGTCACCATGCTGGTGGCGATCTTTACCGTGCACCTGGCCAATGGCTTCTTTATGAGCAACAACGGCTACGAGTTTGCCCTGGCCCTGCTGGCGATCAGCCTGGCCGTGATGCTTGAAGGTGCGGGCAAGCTGTCCCTGGACAAGCGCATCGCTGGCTAACCAACCTCCGCAGCTGCGCCAATGCCGCTCACCTAAGCCGGGTGAGCGGCATTTTTTTTGCTTTGTATCCAATGCGTGTTGCATGGGGTGTCTGGGGAAGAGTGGCGCTGCTTGCAGGGGCCGCTATGGACGGGTGCTTCGGCTGGCTGCCAGTTGCTCGGCGGCATCTAGGCGCAGGCGTTCGCGTTCATCGAAGTTGTCTGCGGCCAGTTGGGCAATCGCTGCGCTGCGGTCGCTGGCACTCAGGCCCTGGTTGGCCTGGAGGGCGGCTTTGGCCTGGCGGTACTGCTCGATCCGCTGGCTCCAGCCAAGGCGTTGCTGATCGAGGGCCTCAAGGCGCTCGGTGGCCTCGGCCCCAACCAGTTGCTGGCGTAACTGGCGGATCTGTCCGGGGCTGGCTCCGGCGGCCTGTAACTGGACGGTTTGCTGGCGCAGCTGGTTCTGCAGCTGCGGCAATACGCTGTCCTGCATCTCGGCCGGCAGGCTATTGCGCAACTGGTCGACCGCGGCGGCCTTGGCGGCATCATCGAGACTGCTGTCGTGGACGATCGCCAGGCGCTGCAGGCTGAACTGGTTGTAGGCTTCTTCGCGGGCAAAGAAGGCCTGGTGAGTCTGGCTGTCGAAGATCCGCGCGCGCAAGGCCTGTACCGCCGCTTCCCGCTGGCGCAGGGCCTGCAGGTCGGCCATCTGCGGCAGGTCGCGTTCGAGCAGAACCAGCTGGCGTTTGTAGTCGAGGTAGTGCTCGAGCAGTAGCAGGGCCTGGTCGCGGGCGGGTGCCGGCAGCTGGCTGGCGATATAGGCCTGCAGGCGTTCGACGCTGCTGCGCAGCGGCTCTTCGCCAACGGCGGCGAGAAAGTAGTCGAATATCCGCCGGATATCCTCGCTGATCACCAGGTTGCCATTGCTGTCGAGGCGAAACACCCCGTCGACCTGGGTGCCGGCAAAGGACGCCGGTAGTGCCGGCACCCGTTCGGGCAAAGCGCTCGGTTGGGTGCTGGCAATGGCCATGGGTTGCTGCGCACTTGCCTGCGCCGCTGTGGCGGGGCTTGGCGCAGCCGCGTCGGCGAACTGCTCGCGGGGTTGCAAGTAGAGCAGCAGGGCGAGGCAGACAGCGAATAGCGATAGCGCAAGCAGCAGAAGTTTTTTCACGGGGTACAGGGCTCCAGGGGCGGGGCTGGAAAGGGGGCCTGGGCCCCCGATGCAGAGGTTACAGACCGTCGTTCTTCAGGCGATTGGCCTGTTGGCGGTAGACCGTGACCGGGTCGGTCTCGAACAGGCTGGTGAGGCCGAAGGTCTGGTTGACCTCGTCGAGGTGGTTCATCCGGTAGTTGTCGCGGATCACCTTGCCCATATGCGAGCTGCAGCGGCCCACCAGGCCGTCATTGTCTTCGCCGTTAAAGGTCAGGGCGCTGGCCCCGAGCATCAGATCGCTGGGGTCGAGGATATTGGTCACCGGGCTGGTGCCGCTCCAGGAGTAGTAGCGCACGCCGCCTACCTGGTAGGCCCCTTCGCCGCAGGCAGTGGTCGGGATGCCTTGGGGGAACTTGGCATTGAACACCGCCGCGCCCTCGCTGTTCAGCGACTCCAGGGAGCCCAGGGCATTCTGTGGCGAGGTACTGGAACTGCCGGAGAGGAAGTTGATCAGCGTGCCGAGGCCGTTGACGATGCCGGCCAGCAGGGTTTCGCCGGCAGAGCCCGGGGGCACCTGGCGGATAAAGTCGGCGGTCGCCGAGCCCTTATGCGGGGCACCGACGCTGGTTGCCGAGGCCACCAGCTCGGGGCTGACCGCGGCGACATAGCGAATGGTCGGGCCGCCATGGCTGTGGCCGATCAGGTTGACCCTGGCTTTGCCGCTGATGGCGACAATCTCCTCGACCTGTTCCAGCAGCTGTTCGCCGCGAGCTTCCGAGGTATCCAGCTGGCTGACTTCGGTGACATAGACACTGGCACCGTCGCGGCGCAGCGCCGAGGGAATCCCATACCAGTAATCGACGCCGAGAATGCTGTCGAAACCGAGCATGCCGTGGGCCAGCACGACCGGGTATTTGGTCTGGGTGTAGCCCGAGGAGCCGAACCAGAAGGCATGAGTCTGGCCGGAGGCCAGCAGGCCGGCTCCGAGGCAAAGGGCGAGCAGGGTCTTATTGTTGTTCATGGGTGCTCTCGCAAGGGGATTGGGTCAGGCGATAAAAGCATTCCTTGCAGCCGTCACGCCCATCCGGTGGCGAGTACTGCGGCGCAAGCGATAGCGCAGGAACCATGCCAGTTTTCGCGACTAACCCGCGCGGCGCTCTGCCATGCACCTTGGCGGGCTCAGGCGAGCAACTGGTGGCGCTGTACGCGGCCGCCGCCTGTTACGTGGCGACACCGTGGCTGTAGTCGTTTCGTCACAAAGAGCAGCGCTGCAGGGGCCGATAATGGCGGCTGGAGGCCTCGACTTTGGATGTGAGCAGAGCAACCTTCCAGGTCTGCCAATCTAAGGATGGGGTGACGCGGGTGGGCTGTCCGGTGCAGTTCGGCAGCAGGCCAGGCGGCTGAGGTGCTGTCTTGACAGTTCTGTGCGGGCTTCTCTAGGATGCCGACCCATGCGCCGATTTAAACAGCTACTTGCGGGGCGCCGGGTTACTTGCTGCACGCGAGGCCCTGAGAAGTACTCCACGGAGGCTTCGAAATACCGCTAAAGCGCTGGTTCGGTGTCGCCTCTCACCGCTGCCCAGCGGGATTAATGAGGCGGAGACACACCGATGCACAGGCCCCAACCGCAGATACGCCTGGCCCCGATCACCTCAGGGCCGCTGCAGCGCAATCCGAAAATTCTACTTGGCGGCAGCCATCAGCCCACCTTGCTGCGCTACCTCGACGGCTGGCCCAGGCGCTGGGCCGGGCCGCGGACCTTTCTGATCCACTTCGTGCATGACGGCGAATCGCTGGCGCGCTTTGCCAGCGACAGTTTCGACCTGGCCGTGCTGCAGGCACCCAGCGCTGAGCATCTGGAGGAAAGCGTGCGACAACTGACGCGGGTGGCCAGGCAGGGGCTGATTACCCGGCGTTAGCTCAGGGATAGTCGATGGCCACGATATACCAGGTCTTCTCGCCGGTTGGGGTCTGCACCCGCACTTCGGCGTCCAGCGGTTTGCCGACCAAGGCGCGGGCCAGGGGCGAGTCGATGCTGATCAGGTTGAGCTTCAGGTCCAGTTCGTCCGGGCCGACGATGCGGTAGCGCGACTCCACTCCGTCCTCATCCTCCAGGGTGACCCAGGCGCTGAAATAGACCTTGTCGGGATCGCTGGGGCGGGCGCTGACCACCTTGAGGCTCTCCAGGCGCTTGGTCAGAAAGCGCACGCGGCTGTCGATCTCGCGCAGCATCTTCTTGCCATAGGTGTACTCGGCGTTCTCCGAGCGGTCGCCCTGGGCGGCCGCTTCGCTGACCGACTGGGTGACCTGCGGCCGGCGCACGTGCCAGAGTTCATGCAGCTCGGCGCGCAGGCGCGCCTCACCCTCAGGCGTGATTAGTGGTGTGCCGGCGGTGCGGGGTGGGCGGTAGCGACTCATAAGAACCTATTCAACGTCTGCTGCGCGTCGGCCCTGCTGCGTTAAAAACAGGCTCGGAATGCTCATGTACAAAAGTACACTCCGCTTCCTCGCCTGTTTTTGCCTTGCAGGACTCTAGCTCGCAAGACATTGAACAGGCTCTCAGACGGCTGGCGAAGGATGGGCGAGTCTATCAGCCCTCGCGCAGCACCGTCAGCGGGCTGATATTCAAGGCGCGGCGGGTGCCGAGTACTCCGGCTGCGCCCACCAGCAGGGCCCCGATCAGCGGCAGCAGTAGCAGCCATGGATGCGGTTGCCAGACCAGGTCGAAGGCGTAGCGATAGAGCAGAAAGCTAATCAGTTCGCAGCCGAATGCCGCCAGCAGGCCGCTGGATGCGCCAAGCAGGCCGAACTCGGCGCGCCTGGCCTTGACCAGCAACCGGCGCTCGGCCCCCAGTGCACGCAGCAGGGCTCCCTGGCGAATGCGTTCATCCAGGGTGGCCTGCAAGCCGGCGAACAGCACGGCCAGACCGGCGGCAAGGACGAACAGCAGGACGAACTCGATGGCCAGGGTGACCTGGGCGAGGATGCTGCGCAGTTGGGCCAGCAAGGCTTCGACCTGCAGCAGGGTGACTGCCGGAAAGGCGCGGGACAGCTCGACCAGCTGCCGTTCGAATTGCGGCGGCAGATAGAAGCTGGTCAGGTAGGTGACCGGCAGGTCCTGCAGGGTGCCTGGCTGGAAAATCATATAGAAGTTGGGCTGGAAGTTGTTCCAGTCGACCTCGCGCAGGCTGCTGACCTGGGCCTCGCGTTCGAGGCCACCGATGCTGAAGCGCAAGCGGTCGCCAAGCTTGAGTTTGAGGCTCTCGGCCAGCTCGGACTCCACCGAAACCCCGGGCAGTTCGCTGGCACTGTCATTGTTCCACCAACTGCCGGCGATCAGCTGGTTGTCCGCTGGCAAGTCGGCTGCCCAGGTCAGGCTGAGATCGCGGCGAATGGCGCGCTCGCCCTGGGATTCCTTGCTGACGATCTGCCGCACCGGTTCGTCGTTGATCATGATCAGCCGCCCCGGCACCACCGGGAACAGCGGTGCTGGATGGGGCGAAAGCTCGGCCAGGCGAGCGGCGAAGGCTTCCTGCTCGGCCGGCAGGATATTCAGGGCGAAGTGGTTGGGGGCTTGCGCCGGGAGCTGGTTCTGCCAGGTGTCCAGAAGTTCGCCGCGCAGCAGGGCGATCAGGGCCATGGCCAGGATGATCAGGCCAAAGGCCAGGGATTGCCCGGCCGCGGCCAGGGGGTGGCGTAGCAGTTGGCCCAGCCCTAGCCGCCAGGGCAGGGCGGCACTGGCCAATAGCCGACGCAGGCTTTGCAGGCCAAGCAACAGCAGGCCACCGAGCAGCAGCGCGGTGATCAGGCCGCCGCCAAGCAGGGCCAGGGTCAGCTGCAGGTCCAGGCTCAAGCGCCACATGATCAGACCCAGAGCCAGTAGGGCGGCACCGTAGACCAGCCAGGAACTGGCCGGCACCGGCAGCAGATCGCGGCGCAGCACCCGCAACGGCGGTACGCGGCCCAGGGCGGCCAACGGCGGCAGGGCAAAACCGGCCAGTGCTACCAGGCCGGTGGCCATGCCAGCGATGGCCGGCCACAGGCCACCGGGAGGAATCTGCGCCGGTAATAGGTCGTGCAGCAGGCTGAACAGTGCCTGCTGGGCCAGCCAGCCGAGCAGGGCTCCGACCAGGCTGGCGCTGATGCCAAGCAGTGCCAGTTGCAGGCTGAACAGGCCCAGGGCCTGGTTGCGCGACAGCCCCAGGCAACGCAACAGGGCGCTGGCATCAAAACGGCGGGCGGCGAAACGTGCCGCTGACAGTGCCACGGCCACCCCGGCCAGGAGCACGGCGGCCAGGCTGGCCAGGTTCAGGTAGCGTTCGGCGCGGCCCAGGGCGTTGCCCACCTGGCGATTGCCATCTTTGGCATCCTCCAGGCGCTGGTTGGCTTCCAGCGTCGGGTTGATGGCCTGGCGGTAGTCGGTCAGTGCCTCGGCCGAACCGCGCCAGAGTTCCTGGTAGCGCACCCGGCTGCCGGGCTGCACCACGGCGGTGGCGGCCAGGTCGTCGAGGTGCATCAATAGATGAGGGGTAAGGCTGTAGAAATCGCCGGCCTCGTCGGGGAGAAAGGTCAGCACCCGGGTCAGGCGCAGGGTTTTGCTGCCGACGTCGATCTCGTCGCCGGGTTTCAGGTCGAGGGCGACAAACAGCCGTGCCTCGGCCCAGGCTTCGCCCGGTTGCGGGCCAAGCCCGGACTGTTCTGCTTCGTACAGGGCTGCGGCGCTCTTCAGTTCGCCGCGCAGGGGATAGGCGCTATCGGCGGCCTTGACGCTGGCCAGCTGAATGCCGGCGTCGCTGGCCACCACGCTGGAAAACTCGACCAGCCGGGCATGATCGAGCCCCAGTTGTTTGCCTGTGTCGATCTGCTGCTGAGGCGGTGGCGAGCTGCCGGTCAGGCGCAGGTCGGCGGCGAGGAATTCGGTGGCGCGCAGCAGCATGCCGTCGTTCAGGCGGGCGCTGAAGTAGCCGATGGCGGTGCTGGCCGCCACGGCGATCAGCAGGGCGAAGAACAGCACGCGCAACTCGCCGGCGCGGGCATCGCGCAGCAACTGACGGCTGGCCAGCGCCAGTAAGCGGGTAAAAGGAAGCTGCTTCATCAGGGTTCCACGTGGTCGACCAGACGGCCGCCTTCCAGGCGAATCAGACGTCGGCAGCGGTGTGCCAGGCGTTCGTCATGGCTAACCAGAACCAGGGTCGCGCCGCGTTCCTTGTTCAGTTCGAAAAGCAGGTCGCTGATGCGCTCGCCGGTATGGCTGTCGAGGTTGCCGGTGGGCTCGTCGGCAAACAGCACCGCCGGTTCGGCAGCAAAGGCCCGGGCGATGGCCACGCGCTGCTGTTCGCCACCGGAAAGCTGGCGAGGGTAGTGGGTCAGGCGCTGTCCCAGGCCGACCCGGTCGAGCAGGGCGCGGGCACGCTGGCGGGCATCGGCCTTGCCTTCCAGTTCCAGCGGCAGCATGACGTTTTCCAGGGCATTGAGGCTGTCGAGCAGCTGGAAGGACTGAAAGACGAACCCCACGTGCTCGGCCCGTACCCGGGCGCGTTGATCCTCGTCGAGCTGGCCCAGGTCGTGTCCGGCCAGCTGCACGCTGCCCTGGCTCGGCAGGTCGAGGCCAGCGAGCAGGCCCAGTAGGGTCGATTTGCCGGAGCCGGAGCTGCCGACAATCGCCAGGCTGTCGCCTGAATTCAGGGTCAGCGAGAGATCGTGGAGTATGGTTAACTCGCCTTCCGCGCTGGCAACCACTTTGCTAAGGTTTCGCGCGGTGAGAATACTTGAGCTCATGGAGAATCCAATGCGTGCATGGTTGATCAGTGCTGCCTTCGGCCTGATGGTATGGGGGCAGGCCGCCCTGGCAGATACCGTGCTGGTGGTGGGCGATAGTATCAGCGCAGCTTTTGGCCTGGATACCCGCCAGGGCTGGGTCAGTCTGCTGGAAAAACGCCTCGCCGAGCAGGGCTTCGAGTACCGCGTGGTGAATGCCTCAATCAGTGGCGACACCAGTGCAGGCGGGGCCGCGCGGCTGCCTCGGCTACTGGCCGAGCACCAGCCAAACCTGGTGATTATCGAGCTGGGCGGCAACGATGGGCTGCGCGGTCTGCCCCCTGCGCAATTGCAACAGAATCTTGCCGCGATGGTCGAAGCGTCCCGCGACAGTGGTGCGCAGGTGGTGGTGCTGGGCATGTTGCTGCCACCTAATTACGGCGCGCGTTACACCACGGCCTTTGCCGAGGTGTTCAGCAGCCTGGCAGAAGAGCAGCAGATCCCTCTCGTGCCGTTCTTCCTTGAGGGGGTCGGCGGTGTGCCGGGAATGATGCAGGCCGATGGTCTTCATCCCACCGCTCAGGCTCAGCCGGTGCTTCTGGAAAATCTCTGGCCGACCCTGAAACCTTTGCTCTGACAGGCTTTTCTGCGCTCGGCCTTTCGGCTAATGTGGCGGCCCCGCACTGGAGCCCTCAATGCCGCGCCCTGCCTGGTCCTTGCATGCCTACCAACTGATCGAACCTGGCGATCAGCTCGATCTGTTCGCCTGCCGTGAAGTGCGTGTGCATTTGCTGGCGCGTCAGCTCGAGCTGGGCAGCTCGGCCGACCGCACCCTGTGCGGTGGCCTGCTGCCGGCTCAGCCGGTGTGGCGCGACCTGGACAAGGCCATGCTGCGCGACAAGCGCCTGTGCCCGGCCTGTCGAGCCACCCTGGACGCGCAGCGACGCGGGGAGCGCCTGCCGCTACCTTGAGGGTCAGGCCTCCCGTGCTGTGCAACCTGGGTGTACAATCTCCAAGCAAAATTGTCTGTCATTCTTGTCAAGGATTTCCGGATGTTGTCGCGTGCTTTTACCGTCAGCCGTTGCCTGTCTCTCTCCGCGCTGTTCGTGGCAGGCTCTGCCGCGGCCCTAGAGCTGCCTCTGCCGCCGCCCGGCGACGACATCGTCGGCCAGGTACAGGTAGTTCAGGCCAAATACGAAGACACCTTTGCCGACCTGGGGTCGGCCAACGATCTGGGCTATCTGGAAATGGTCGTGGCCAACCCTGGGGTCGACCCCTGGTTGCCTGGTGAGGGCACCGAAGTGATTCTGCCTACGCGCTTTATTCTGCCGCCCGGGCCGCGCGAAGGCATCGTGATCAACCTTGCCGAATATCGCCTCTATTACTACCCGAAAAACCGCGATGTGGTGTACACCTACCCGTTGGGTATCGGTCGCGAGGGCTGGAGTTCGCCGGTTGCCAACGCCCGCATCACGGCGAAAACGCCCAATCCGGGCTGGTACCCGCCCCAATCGATCCGTGAAGAACATGCCGCCGATGGCGACCCGCTGCCCAGTTATGTGCCGCCTGGTCCGGACAACCCACTGGGCCCCTACAAGATGGGTCTTTCTGTACCGGGTTACTTGATCCACGGTTCGAACAAGAAGTTCGGTATTGGCATGCGCGTCAGCCATGGATGTTTCCGCATGCTTAACCATAACGTCCTGAAGCTGGCCAGCATGGTGTCCGTCGGTACTTCGGTGCGCATCATCAATGAGCCATACAAGTTCGGCCGCAGTGACGGCAAGGTCTACCTCGAGGCCCATGCGCCGCTTAGCGATATCGGCGATGCATCGGTCGTGGATAAACATACGGCCGTTATTAATGCACTGCTGCAGAACGAGGCCTTCGCCGGCGTGCGTCTGGACTGGGAGATGCTGCGTGAAGTGGTGGCGGCCGAAGATGGCTTGCCGATTGAAATAGCTCAGCCTGATCAGGCTCTGGTCAGTGCCTCCAGCCTCTGACTGAGGGGTTGCTGCAATAACCCGTCATGCCCTGCGCTGACGGGTTTTTTATTGCCTTTTGCCCGGGCGTGAGTTGCGGCTTTGCGGGGCGGGGCTTTTATCATCGTTGGGAGGGACTGGATAATCTTGGGCAATAAAAAAGCCGACCCGGAATCCGGGTCGGCTTGTCATAGCCTTTAAGGGGCTATTACTTGCGGCTGGCTTTTTCCAGCATACGCAGAGCGCGCTCATTGGCTTCGTCAGCAGTTTGCTGAGCCTTCTGAGCAGCGGCCATAGCGTCATCGGCCTTGCGATAGGCTTCGTCGGCACGGGCTTGAGCGCGAGCGGCTGCATCTTCAGTTGCAGTCAGACGAGCTTCAGTTTCTTTGGACATGCTGCTGCAACCGGTAGCCAGAACTGCGGCCAATGCCAGAGCAGAGAATTTCAGAACGTTGTTCATCGTGTTCCCCTTGAGGTGGAGTTTTTCCATAAAAGCAATTTCCTGATACTAGGAAATTAGCCGGCGTACATACTACCTGTAACCCGTAGTAAGTAAACGGAGGCAGGACGTACAGCGCATATTTTTTTCATGCAAGTGCAGCCTTTAGCCAATACATCGAAGCCGGCTGATTAAAAAATATACAAGTCTCTCGGGCGCTATCCAACCGCGGCGGTTTTATTGCTATAAGTGGACGCGCCGTTGCACTGTGCGGGCCAGTGGTTATGCTGCTCGGCTAAAGTTATCCGATTACAAATAGAGGGAGCTGGATGATGTTGGGGAATATGGGCTTGTTTGCCGGCTTGGCATTGCTGATCTTTATGGCGCTGCGGGGCGTCAATATATTTATTGCGGCCCTGTTGTGTGCTCTGGTGGTGGCCTTGAGTAATGGCCTTGTGCTTTCCCAGGCATTGCTCGAGTATTTCCCCTTCGGCCCTCTGGGCGCGTTCACCTTTGCCGGTAAGTTCTTTGTCCTGTTCCTCTGCGGTGCCATCTTTGGCAAGGTCATGGCGGCTAGCCAGGCGGCCAGCAGTATCGCCCAGGCAATCACCAGCAGTCTGGGCACCCAGCGCACCCTCTGGGTCGCCATGCTGGTGTGTGCAGTGTTGACCTACGGCGGTGTGGTGGTTTTCGTGGTGATCTTCACCATGTACCCCCTAGGCATCAGCATGATGCGCGATGCTAATCTGCCCAAGCGGCTGTTCTGCGCCGCCACCGCTCTGGGGGCGGGGACCTTCACCATGACCGCTTTGCCCGGTTCGCCCTCCATTCATAACGTGATTGCCGCCAGTGCGCTGGGCACCGATCTGTTTGCCGGAGCCTGGATAGGCCTGTTCGCCAGTGCACTGATGATCGTGCTGGGCATGGCCTATGTGCAGCGCGAGTGGCGTCTGGCCCGTGAGCGGGGTGAGGGCTTCGAGGCCAATGCGCAGGACCTGCGCATGGAACAACTGGCCGGCACTCCGGGCTCAGGGCCGCGTTGGGGTGTGGCGTTGGTGCCTATTCTGGTGGTGCTGGGGATTATTCTGCTGCCACGCCTGCTGCTGTTGAGCGGTGTGGTCGTCGCGGGGCAGGGCAGCCTGGGGGCGTTTGTCGGTTTCAGCCAGCAACAGCCGATTCTATGGCCGAGCCTGGCCCTGGTCATCGCCACAGGCGTCGCCATTGCCCTGTTCCCGGGCTTGCGGCGTAACACCATGAACGTACTGGGGCAGGGTGCGGACGATGCCATCATGCCGCTGCTCAATACGGCGGCGGTGATCGGTTTCGGTGGGGTGGTGACCCAAACCGCAGGCTTTGCGCAGTTTTCCCAGTGGATTCTGGCGGTGGACCTGCCACCACTGCTGTCGATCTTTGCTTCGGTCAGCGTGGTTTCCGGGATTGTCGGGTCCTCGTCGGGCGGTTTGCAGATATTTATGCAGACCCTGGCACCCAAGTACCTGGAGATGGGGGTCGAGCCGGAAGTGCTGCACCGGATTGCCAATATCGCGGCGGGCGGGCTGGACTCTCTGCCGCATTGCGGCGCAGTGATTGCCATGCTGATGATCATGGGCTTGACCCACAAACAGGCCTACAAGGACATCTTTATGGTGACAGTGCTGATTCCGGTGGTCGCCGTGCTGGCCTGTATCGCGGTTCTGAGTTTGCTCTAAGCTGTTGATTCGCGTGGCCGATTTTTCGATGGCCTGATAAGCTCGGGCTCTTGCCGGGGCAAGGTGGTTGCGCGATCAGTGAGGCGGCCGTCGGCGGTAGATGATTTTTCAGAGGAGTTGCAATGAGCGAGGCGTTGTCCATTCACCATGACCTGATCGGTCATCAGTTCGAGACCACAGTGGATGGTGATCGCGCCTACCTGGCCTATATGGACCTGGGTAAGCAGACTCTGGATATCTATCGCACCTTTGTGCCGAACAGCCTGCGCGGGCGTGGCATTGCGGCGGCCCTTACCGAGCATGCCCTGCAGTATGCCGAGCGTCTGGGCTACACGGTGATTCCTTCGTGCTCCTATGTGGAGCGCTATATGCTGCGCCGACAGCGGCAGACCAGCGTCAGCTGAGCAGGCGCGGACCGATAAAAAATGCCAGCCATCATGACTGGCATTTTTTTTGACCCTGGCAGTTGCTCAGCCTTTGCTGATCAGGTTGCCGGCATGCAGGCCGCATTCCTTCTGGGTGGCTTCCTCCCACCACCAGCGCCCCTCGCGCTCATGCTGGTTGGGCAGTACCGGGCGGGTGCAGGGCTCGCAACCGATGCTGATAAAGCCACGCTCATGCAGGCTGTTGTAGGGGATTTCCAGCATGCGGATATAGGCCCAGACGTCTTCGCTGCTCATCTGCGCCAGGGGGTTGAACTTGTACAGGGTGTTTTCCGGGGTGGAGAAGGCGGCATCCAGTTCCACCACGGCCACCTGGCTGCGTGTGCCCGGGCTCTGGTCGCGGCGCTGGCCGGTGGCCCAGGCCTTGACCGTGGCCAGCTTGCGGCGCAGCGGCGCGGTCTTGCGGATGCCGCAGCATTCGCCGTGGCCATCCTTGTAGAAGCTAAACAGGCCCTTCTCCTTGACCATTGCCTGCAATGCCGCTGCCTCGGGGCTGAGCACTTCGATGGCAATGCCGTAGTGCTCGCGCACCTGGTCGATAAAGCGGTAGGTCTCGGGGTGCAGACGGCCGGTGTCCAGGCTGAACACTTTGACGTTCTTGTTGAGTTTCCAGGCCATGTCCAGCAGCACCACGTCTTCGGCACCGCTGAAAGAAATCCACAGCTCGTCGCCAAAATGTTCGAAGGCGAGTTTGAGAATGTCCTGGGGCGACTTGTTGGCGTAAGTCGTCGCCAGTTCGGCTGCATCGAAGGGGTGGCTCATCGGCTGAATTCCTGATTATGGTGACGTCGAGCGTCTTGTGGGGGCGATGGTAGCAAACGCGGGTTATACGTCTAAATAACGAAGTACCTTGGGTGAGCTGTGTTTTGGGTATAAGCGCTGCGTTGCACAGCCTCCGGCGAGCCGCTAGAGTGCCGCCTTCTTATATAAGCCCAAGCTAGGAGTGTCCTGTGGAAATCGCTTGTCTCGACCTGGAAGGCGTGTTGGTTCCGGAAATCTGGATCGCCTTCGCGGAAAAAACTGGCATCGAATCGCTGAAAGCGACCACCCGGGATATTCCGGACTACGACGTGCTGATGCAGCAACGTCTGCGCATTCTCGATGAGCACGGCTTGAAGCTGGCGGACATTCAGGAAGTGATCGCCACCCTCAAGCCGCTGGAGGGGGCGGTGGAATTCGTCGACTGGCTGCGCGAGCGCTTCCAGGTGGTGATCCTCTCCGACACCTTCTACGAGTTTTCCCAGCCGCTGATGCGCCAGCTGGGCTTCCCGACTCTGCTGTGCCACAAGCTGATCACCGACGAGACTGACCGTGTGGTGAGCTACCAGCTGCGCCAGAAAGACCCCAAGCGTCAGTCGGTTATCGCCTTCAAGAGCCTTTACTACCGGGTGATCGCCGCTGGCGACTCGTACAACGACACCACCATGCTCAGCGAGGCCCATGCCGGCATCCTGTTCCATGCCCCGGACAACGTAATCCGCGAGTTCCCGCAGTTCCCGGCGGTGCATACCTATGAGGACCTCAAGCAGGAGTTTCTCAAGGCTTCGAATCGCACTCTGAGCCTGTAAGCGCCGCACTGCCTCGAAAGGCCCGCATTGTCATGACGCGGGCCTTTTTCGTTAGGCGCAGAACTGTTCCAGGGTGTCGAGCAGGACCTTCACCTTGGTGATGGACTCCTGGTATTCGGCCTGCCAGTTGGAGTCGGCGACTATACCGCCGCCGCCCCAGCAACTGATCTGGCCGTCCTTGGCCAGCAGGCTGCGGATGGCGATCGAACTGTCCATTTCCCCGCGCACGTCCAGGTACAGCAGCGAGCCGCAATAGAGGGCGCGGCGGGTCGGTTCCAGCTCATCGATGATTTGCATGGCGCGGATTTTCGGCGCGCCGGTGATCGAGCCGCCGGGAAAGCTGCCGGCGATCAGGTCCAGGGCATCCTTGTCCGCGGCCAGCTCGCCGGTTACCGCACTGACCAGGTGATGGACGTTGGGGTAGCTTTCCAGAGCGAAGAGTTCCGGTACCTTGACCGAGCCGATCCGGCAGCTGCGGCCCAGGTCGTTGCGCAGCAGGTCGACGATCATCAGGTTTTCCGCGCGGTCCTTGAGGCTGTCGAGCAGGGCGGCGGCCTGGGCGGCGTCCAGGCGCGGGTCGCTGTCGCGGGGGCGGGTGCCCTTGATCGGTCGGGTTTCCACCTGGCCCTGGCTGATGCGCATAAAACGCTCTGGGGACAGGCTGATGATCGCGCCCTGCTCGGGCAGGCTCAGATAGCCGGAGAAGGGCGTCGGGCAGGCTGCTCGCAGGGCCTGGTAGGCCGTCCAGGGCGAGCCCTGGTAGCGGGCGCGAAAACGCTGGGCCAAATTCACCTGATAGCAGTCGCCGGCCTGGATATAGCCCTGAATGCGCTCGAACGCCTGGCGATAGGCGTGCTGATCGATATCGGCCTGAAATGTGCCAAGCAGATGAAAAGGTTCCTCTGTCGAATCAGTCACTACACTGAACAGATCAAGCAAGCGCTCGCGCTCGGCGCTCGCCAGGCCCGGATGGAAGATCAGCTGGGTACGTTGGCGCTGGTGATCGCTGACCAAGGCCCAGGCGTACAGGCCGAAGCGCGCATCACTGAGGTGCAGATCATCGACGGCCTGTGCCGGCAGCTGTTCCAGGCGGCGGCCGAAGTCGTAGCCGAGGTAGCCGATCAGGCCGCCGACGAAAGGCAGTGGATTGTCTGCGGGCGCTTCAGCCGGTCCGAGGCTGGAAAGGCTGCTGCGCAAGCGCTGCAGGAAGTCGTTGGCCGCTTCGTCATGCAGCGGTGCCAGTTCTGCCAATGGCCAGGCGCTAATAAGGTCATAGCGTCCACGCTGCGCGGTCGGATGCCCAGCATCCAGTAGCACCGCGCCGGGGGCGTGGGCGACGGCGCTGAAATAACCGGCAGGGTCAGCTCGATAGGGCAGGTTCTGTACAAGACAAGTAGGCATGCGAGGCTTTCATACAAGCGCGGACGCCGATTGTAGAACGTCGCCAACATTCATCCTAGAGCTTGTGCATGGGTTTACTCGGGATGCTTTGGCTCATTAGTATGCTGAGGCTCCCGGATATTCGACAGGCTGTTCAAAAAAATAATCAATACGGGATAAAGGCCATGGATGAAGTCAAAGATCCAGCCGCTGGTAGCCTTCTGCGCTCCAAATTGATACCACCGCAAGCGTCAGGCGAATACCTGATCAGGCCGCAGCTGGAAGCAGCGCTGTCTGCCAACGCCCATGCCCGCGTGCTGTTGTTGGCGGCTCCGGCAGGGTTTGGCAAGACCGCTGCCCTGGCTGCCCTGGCCAGGGCTCGGGGCGAGGCGGGAAGTGCCGTGGCCTGGCTGTCGCTGGGCCCAGGCGATGACGAGCCTTGGCGTTTTCTGCAGCAACTGGTGGAGGCCCTTGCGCCGCTGGTGCCGGGGCTGGGCAGCGAGGCGCAGGCCTATTTGCAGAACACCATGCGGGTGCCTGTCTCAGCGGTGATGGAAAGCCTGCTGGCGGACCTGGCGCAGCTGGAGCAGCCGCTGCTGCTGGTGCTCGATGACTTGCATCTGATTCAGGATCGCGAGTTGCTGGCGGCGCTCAATCGCCTGATCAAGTTCGCCCCGGCGGCATTAACCCTGGCCATCGGCAGCCGTTCGCAACCGGCCCTCAACCTGGCTACCTTGCGCGCCAAGGGCCTGCTGGTGGAGATCGGCGAGCAGGAGTTGCGTCTGAGCAAGGCGGAAACCCGCACCTACCTGGAGCGCAGCGGCCTGCACCTGGACGCGGTGGCTTTCAATGCCCTGTACAACCAGACCGAGGGCTGGATGGTCGGTATCCACCTGGCCAGCCTCTGGTTGCGCCATCAGCCCCAGGACAGCGTACAGATCGCCGAGATGGGCACCGACCAGGCGGCGGTGGGGGCCTATCTGCTGCGCAGCGTGTTCGAGCAATTGCCAGCGGACAAGCAGGAGCTACTGCTGGCCATCGGGGTGGCGCAACAGCTGAGCGGCGATCTGACCAATGCCCTGACCGGACGCCAGGATGGCCAGCAACTGCTTGAAGAGCTGGAGGCCATGCAGCTGTTTCTATTGCCCCTGGATCGCGAGCGGCAGTGGTATCGCTTCCATAACCTGTTTGCCGAATTCCTCCGGGCGCGGCTCAAGGAACGCGACCCTGAGCGTTTCAAGCAGCTGCATTTCAATGCCAGCCTGTGGTTTACCAACCACCATATGCAGAACCTGGCCATCGAACATGCCTGCCTGGCCGAGGATCCGGAAATGCTCGCGGCACTGGTTGATGGCTGCGGCCTGGAGCTGATCAACCGCGGCCAGCTCAACCGGATCTACAAGTGGCGCCAGCAGGTTCCCGATGAGATTGCCGAGCGCTTCCCGGTATTGGTGCTGGCCGATGTCTGGACCCGCGCCGCCGAGCTGGGCCTGAGCGAAGCCAACCGCATGCTTGATGAGCTGTTGCAGCGCTGGGGCGAGGCCAAGACCAGCGGCCCGTTGAGCGAAAAGTTGCTGGCCACGCTGACGATCAAGGCGGTTATCGCCTTGCAGAAGGATGACCTGCAGACCTGCATCACGCTGGCGCGGCGAGTGGAAGTGCAGCTGGGCCAGCACGCGGCCTTTCTCGAAGTGGCGATGCTGATCATCGGGGCCCTGGCCAATGTGATGATCGGTCAACCAGAGCCGGCCAAGCGTTTGCTGGCCATGGCCCAGCAGCGCAATCACTTTCTCGAAGGCCGTTACCTGGATATGCAGCTGGCCAATATCGAGGTGCTGCTGTGCCTGGAGCAGGGGCAGATCCGCCAGGCGGAACTGCTCTTCGCGCAGTTGCGCGCGCGGGTCATCCCCTGGTTCGCGGAGCGCTCCAGAGCATTGGCGCTGCCGACCATTACCGAAACCCTGATCGCCTATAACCAGGGGCGGCTGGAGGGCATCGAAGAACGCCTACGTTGGGCTCTGGCCACCGTCGATGTGATCAACCCCATCGACCTGTACGCCCAGGGCATGCTGTGCATGGCCCATGTGCAGCGGCTGCAGGGCAACCCGAAAGAGGCCTATGCCAGCCTGGTGCTGATGCAGAACCTGTCGGCGCGCAACCAGTCCTGGCGCTTCTATGCCCAGGCCGTAGCTGACGAAGTCGCGCAGATCCTCCAGGAGCCGGCGGCTGATCGACTCAAGCGTGCCGAGCAGCGACTCAAGAGTGTCGACTGGAGCAAACTGGCCGAACACTACCAGCATATGCGCTTCAATCCGGTGCTCTGGGTGCGCGGGTTGACCCGTATCCGTCTGCAGCAGGCCCGTGGCCATTACAGCGAAGCCCTGCATGAAATCACCCAGCTGCGCAGTCTGTTGCTGGATAACTGGCATGGCCTGCAACGTCTGCGCCTGGACCTGCTGGCGGCCCTCAGCTACCAGCGTCTGGGCTATCAGGAACGGGCCCAGAGCCTGCTGGTGCAATGCCTGATCGGTGCCGAGCGCGAAGGGGTGCGCAGCCTGTTTATCGAGGAAGGTGAGGCCATCCGCCTGCTGCTCCAGCAACTCGAGGCAGCTGAGCGACAACCGGCACTGCAGGGGTTTATCCGCAGCCTGCTGGCCAGCTGGCCGGGGCAGGGTGGGCGTCAGTCGCTGGATGTGCTGGAAGAAGGGCTGACCGAGCGTGAGCGTGAAGTCATCTGCCTGGCGGCCCAGGGCATGTCCAATGACGAGATCGGCCAGCAGCTTTCCCTGGCCTTGGGAACGGTCAAATGGCACCTGCATAATATTTATGAAAAGCTCAAGGTGCGTAATCGCACGCAAGCCATCCGTCGTGCCCGCGAACTGAGTCTCTTATGAACAGCCAACCACCGCCACGCCCGCGTGCGCTGCCTGTACTGCGTACCAAGCTGTTTCCCGCTGAATCCTCAGGGCGTCCATTGCTCGCCCGTACGGCCTTGCTTGATCGCTTGTTCAGTGCTCGCGGGCAGCGCCTTATTCTGCTGAGCGCGCCGGCCGGCTTCGGCAAGAGCACCGTACTCAGTCAGTTCCGCCTGCGTCTGTTGGAGACCGGGGCGCATGTCGCCTGGCTGTCTTGCGACGAGTCGGACAGCGAACCGCAACGCCTGTTGCGCTACCTGATCGCCGCGATCGATGCGCAACTGCCTGGCTTTGGCAAGCACACCGCGCGCCTGCTGCGCGATGACCTCAGCCTGCCCAACGAGGCGCTACTCGATTCCTTTATTGCTGATCTGAAACGGGTGCAGGGCGAGCTGTACCTGCTTTTTGACGACTTTCACCGAATCCGTCATACCGAGCTGGGGCCGTTGGTCAACTACTTCGTCAAGCGTCTGCCGGCCAATGTGCACCTGATTGGCAGTACCCGCTACCAGTCGCGAGCGGTGGACAAACCGCCGGTCAATGCCTCCTGGATGCTCTGGGTGCGGGCCGAGGATCTACGTCTGACCCGGGCGGAGACCGAGGCCTATTTTCATGAACTCAAGCAGTTGCCGTTGAGTAGTAAGGAACTGGACCTGCTGCACGCCCGTACCGAAGGCTGGATCACCGCTCTGCATCTGGTGGCGTTAGCCTTGGCGCGTAACCCGCGCCGTCCCGAACTGCTTGCCGGGTTGTCGGGTACCGAACGCGATATCGCCGATTATCTGGCCGAGGACGTACTCGACCACTTGCCTGAGGAACAGCGGCACTTTCTCGAGCAGACCTCGGTGCTTGAGGAGTTCAATGCAGAGTTATGCAATGCCCTGACTGGCCGGGTCGATGGCGGGCAAATGCTGCAGGGCTTGCAGATGGAGCAGCTGTTTATCATCCCTCTGGACGAACAGGGCGAGTGGTTCCGTTATCACCACCTGTTTGCCGAGTTCCTCCAGGGCCGCCTGAGCAAGAGCGGCGACCCGACTCATCTGTTGCATGCTGCGGCCCGCTGGTGCGAGAGCCATGAGCTGACCCATAAATCCGTCAAGTATTCCCTGCGCGCCCGCGACTACGCATTTGCCGCCGAGCTGCTCGAGCGTCAGGGGGCCAGCCTGATTGCCGATAACCAGGTCTACGGCATCCTGGCGATACTCAAGGATGTGCCGGCCGAGGTGATTCGCGAGCATCCGGTGTTTCAGATCTTTTATGCCTGGCAGCTGGCTTTCGAGCAGAAGTATGCCGAAGCCGAGGCCCTGATCGAGGAGGTCAGCACTCGGCTGATGCAGGGGCGCAGTAAACCCATGCACTTCGGCTTGCTGGTGTTGCTCGCGGTAGCCCAGGTGCTCAAGGCACTGGTGCTGCTGTATCAGGACAAGCTGGAAAGTTGCCTGAAGGTTGCTCGCCACTGGCTGACCCTGGTGCCGGATAACCAGCCGGTGTTTCGCGCTAGCCTGTCCTGCATCCAGGCCGGGGCCTACGCCTTGCTTGGCGAGTACGGCGAGGCGGCCAAGTCGATTGCGGTGGCCCGTGACAACCTGCGGCAAGCGGAAAGCGAGTACCTGCACGTCGTGGTCAGTCTGATCGAGGCGCTGATCTGCAAGGAAGTGGGTCAGCCGGAGCGGGGCCGAGTGCTGGCTGAAAGCGCCCGGGCTCGGGTCGAGCAGGTGTTTGGCCGCTACAGCCGGGTCGGCGGCCCTCTGGCACTGGCTTACGCCGACCTGCTCTACGAGCAGGATCGGCATGCGGCGGTTCTCGCCGAGTTGCCCCTGGCCACCACCTGGCGTGATGTGGCAACCCCCATCGAACTGATCAGTCGCGGCAAGCTGGTCATGGCCCGGGCGCGGTTCTACGCCGGGGAGGGCGAGTCGGCGCTGTTGGAACTCGATGACTGGCTGGAAACCCTGCATGGCCCCGGCTATGAGCGGGTATACGCCATGGGCATGAGCTGCAAGGTGCAGTTTCTGCTGTGGTTACGTCGGCCGAACGAGGCCGAACGCACCTGCCTGCAGCTGCAGCGCCATCTGGCGGTCTTGCCGCCGGCTCGCTACAGCGATGTGGAAACCGTGCAGGTGCTCAGCGAGGCGCGCCTGGCGTTGTCCGAGCGGCGAGCCGACAAGGCCCAGGCGGCGCTGGAAGCCTGCCTGGCCAAACAGACGGCGGAGCATCAGCGCGATCGGCGTCTGCGCTTGTCCTTGTTACTTTCTGTGGCGTACTGGCGCAAAGGTAACAGCGAAAAAGCCTTTGCCTTGTTTAAGTTGACCCTGGAAGACGCCTGGCAGAGCGGTTACCGCCGGATGTTCCTCGACGATGCCCTGTGGCTGCTACCGCTCTGCGAGGCCTGGCTAAGTGCCGAGCCTGAACTGGCGGGGGAATGGCAGGGCCTGGTCGGGCAGCTTCGCGAGCAGTGCAGTCGCCTGGCCGTTGATCTTGAAACTTTCGATGAAAATCAAGATGTTAGCCATAGAGAGCGGGAAATTTTGCGCTATGTGGCCGCCGGTTTGTCGAACCGCGACATCGCTCAGGCCGTGCATCTTTCGGAAGCCACCATTAAATGGCATCTGCATAACCTGTTTGCCAAGTTGGGCGTGCGCAGTCGTACTCAGGCCGTATTAAAGGGCAAAAGCTTGGGGTTATTGAGTGAAGCTTGATGTTGCTGGCCTGATGCCGGCGCTCCATCCCTTGGATGGGCTGCCATCGCGGAGCTGACCCAGTAATTTTAGCCCCAGGACGAGAAGCATGCTGCTTCACGATTCCAAGCCTGACACGTCTATGGAAGCAGTGTCAGACCTGGTGAACGGCGCGAGCCGCCGGCTGATAAGGACAGGAGTCCGAAGCAGTCTGCCAGGGACAACCCTTTAGTGAACTGTGGAGAGAATAACAATGAAAACCCTCAAGCAACTGGCCCTGGCCGCCGCTGTTCTGGCTGTTCCGTTTATGGCTCAAGCTGACCTGCAAATGATGGACGACAGCGCTCTGGCGACTGTGACTGGTCAGGATGGCATCAGCATTTCCGGTAACTTCAACGGCACCATCGGCAGCATCGTCTACACTGACGGCGACGTCGGCGGCGGTTCCCTGCGTATGGAAACCATCGCGTTCACCGGCTTCAACATCGCTGACGATGCTCCGGTTATGGTTGACGTGGTGACCAACGACATCGGTGGTACGGCAACTCAGCAATTGCAGATCAGCATGCCGACCATCACCGGTCAGCTCAGCGTTGGTGCTATCAAGGTCGGCGATACCACTGCCGCCAGCATCGGCTCCCTGGCCATCAGCGACCTGAACATGGCTGGTACCACTGTCAAGGTCTGGGGTCACTGAGTTCAGACCCTGATTTAGGCTTTGCAAAAGTCTTATCGACTTAGGTCGATAAGACTTTCCCTTGAGTGGAGTACAGCAGGCGCATGATCGAAATTCTGCTGGGCAGTCTCATCGGTGTGTGGGGTTTTACCGAAGCGGTGGATACCAAACCGCAGGCTCCAGGTACGGTGAATATCAGCCAGCCCCTGGGGGGCAATGCTTCGTTGCGCGAGTCGGTGGTGCTGGAACCGATGAGCCAGTTGCAATTTCGCAACGTGATTCGTCAGGCCTACGACTACAGCTGTGGCTCTGCGGCGTTGACCACGCTGCTGGACTATTACCTAGGCCGCAATCTGCAGGAGCGCCAGGTGATGGAAGGGCTGCTGCAATTCGGCGAGGCCGACAAGATCGTCGAGCGTCGCGGTTTTTCCCTGTTGGATATGAAGCGCTTTGTCACCGCGATCGGTTACCGCAGCGGTGGTTTTCGCGCGACCTTCAGCGATCTGGATGAGCTTGAGCATCCGGCGATCGTGCCCATCGAATATGCCGGTTTCAAGCATTTCGTGGTGGTGCGCGATGTCTACAATGATCATGTGTTCGTCGCCGATCCGGCGCTGGGCAATATCAGTTTTACCCGCAGTAGGTTCGAGGAAATCTGGGATCAGAACGTGCTGTTCGTGATTTTTCCCAGTGGTAATGAACCGCCGAATGCCCTGGCCTTGAGCGAGAAGGACCTGCGTATCATCGATGATCGCACCATCAGCTTACTGGCGTTCCGCGAGTTTCCACAGATCACCAAGTTCACCGAGAACCAAGCCACAGAGCTGGGTTCCGGCGGCGATATACAGTACATCCGTCGTAAGTAATCGCCCGACATAACAATAAATATTTGGGGGCTCTGCCATGAGAGTTTTGCGGTGTGTATGGCTAGCCATGCTGACAGCGCTTGTCAGTACAGCGGCATCGGCCGAGGAGGCCTCGGTTGAACAGGCGCGCGATGCCTTGAGCAAGCAGGAAGATGATGCCGACAGCGCCAAGGCGCTTGAAGAGGTCTTCCAGGCTGCCGAGAAGAGCTACACCTTGCTGAAGAAGGGCGAACGCACCCTGACCTATGGTTTCGATTACTCGTTGCTGCGCGATACCGTGATCGAAACCGTGCGTACCGGCGATAACGTATTCAGCGTGGTCGGCCAGAGCGAGGCGCAGCACACCTTCACCAACTCCTTTACCTTCGACTATGGCGTCTGGGACAACCTGACCTTCAGCGTGCGCCTGCCATTGGTGGCCAAGTACGACACCGAGCGGGATCTGGACGCCTACAGCCTGGGCGATATCTCCGCCAGTCTGCGTTGGCAGCCTTGGAATGCCGCACGCGGCAAACCTGTGACCACCCTGTATGCCAGCCTCGGCCTGCCGACCGGCGACAGCCCCTACGACATCAATACGCGTAGCGATCTGGCTACTGGCAGTGGTTCCTACAGCCTCGGCTTCGGGGCCAATATGTCCTACGTCATTGACCCGGTGGTGCTCTTCGGCTCTCTGGGTTACACCTACAACATGCCTATCAAGGGCATCAGTCAGGTGCGCGGTGGGCGCTTGCTGGAGGAAGTCGACCCGGGCTCCAGCTTCTCGCTGAGCATGGGCTTCGCCTACGCGCTGTCCTATGACGTGTCGCTTGCGACGTCCTACCAGATGTCCCATTCCCTGGCTCCGCGCTTCAGCTTCGCCGACGGCGACATAGAAGGCCGTGGCCAGACCAGTGCGGTGATGAACTTCTCGCTGGGGCTGCGAACTTCACCCGATCATATCGTCAACGTCAACGCCGGCTTCGGCATGACGGAAGACTCGCCGGATGTGCTGCTGGGCATCTCCATGCCTTTGGATATCAAAGGCCTGAAGGCCCAATAACGGCGAGCGAGCTTCTTATGACGATGCGAATTTCGCTGCTACGGCAGGCGATTGTCGGGGTTCTTGCACTCTGGGCTGGCGCTACGCAGGCGCAGATGGCGCAAAACCTGACCATTGGCAACCCCAAGGCCATGGCCCTGGGCAATGCGGTAACCGCCGACTCCACCGGTGTCGATGCGGTGCATTACAACCCCGCGGCGCTGAGTAAGCTCAAGGGCCGGCAAACCACGGTGAAGTTCATTACTGGGGTGATGGACATTCGTGCGGACTTCGATGCGCCGGCGGACTATGGCAGTAACTTTATGGGGTTGAGCAACGACTCTATCGCCAACTCGTCGAGTAAAGCCAGCGCGGCCATGATGTACCTGCCCGGCGTAGGCGGGGCCACCGAGCTGCCACTGCTGTTTGCGCCGCTGGCTGGGTTGTCGATCAACCCACCGGGTTCCAAGTTTACCTTCGCCACCAACATGTACACACCACAGGCCCTGGGCTTTTCCCGTGAGGACGACGACCCTGGTCGTTACCAGGGCAAGGAACTGGTGATCCAGCGCCTGACCTACTTCTCCCCGTCGCTGGCCTATCAGGTCAATGACGAGTTGTCCGTGGGCCTGTCCATCGGCTTTTCCCATCAGGCCATGGCGCTGAATCAGGACTTCCGCGCGCCGGGCATCCTCACCGGGTTTATCGGCGTGGCCCAGGATGCGCTGTGTGTGGTCGACGGCAATCCCTTCGAGGTCTTCCTGAATATCTGCGGCGGCGAACTGGGGCCCTTTACCGATATCGCCAATATCAACATCGATATGCAGCAGAGCCTTTCGCCAACCTGGAACGTCGGTTTTCTGTGGGAACCCAGCGACTGGTTTGCCCTGGGCGCGGTGTATCAGAGCGAAGCCAAGATGCGCCTCAAGGGCCGCTACGTGGTGGACTATTCCGAGGACTGGCAGGGTTTCTGGCAGGGCCTGGACAGCTCCTTTATCGGCGCGGTGTTCAACAGCCTGACCCCCGACGGCCTGTTCGACAAGGAGCGGGGCAATGTCTCGCTGAACATGACCTACCCGGCACACTTCGCCACCGGCATCAAGTTCAAGCCCCATGACCGTTGGCAGATCAACCTGGACATCAAGTGGACCGATTACGCCGCCTGGGACGAGTTCGAGCTGGAGTTCGACCGCCAGCTGGACATGCTGACCATCGCCAGCCTGTTCTCCCCGGAGAATGCCACCTCGAATACCATCATTCTGGATCGTGGCTACGAGTCGGTGTGGAGCTGGGCTGTTGGGGTCGAATATCAGGTCAATGACCGCCTGAGCCTGCGCATGGGGTACGAGCCGCGTCCCTCGGCGATTCCCGGCAACAAGGCCGATGCCCTGGCCCCGCTGGGCGATGCCCATCTGTATGGCTTGGGGGCCGGTTACCAGTGGGACAAGGACACGGTGATCGATATCGGGTTCAACTACCTGGTGAGCAAGCAGAACATTCCCGCTCGCTCCAGTTGCAATATCAACTGCTCGGATATCGACAGCATGGTATACAACCCCTATGCCGATCTCGACGTGAAGACCAGCGTCAAGGCCTATGTTCTGGCTCTGACTTACCGCACCACCTTCTAGGAACCTTGTCATGCGTGGGCTGTGGTTGGGTTGCTGCCTGATTTGCGCTGCCACGGCTGAGGCTGGTGGCCGTTATCTGACCTGGGTTGACGATCAGGGTCGGGTGCACAACACCTTTGTCGATGCCAGTTATGCCGCGCATCAGCGCCTGGCAGCGCGCAATATCAGCCTCAGCGATCAGGCCCGTTTCAAGCAGCAGGGGGCAGGTGGCTGGCCGGGAGAGCAGACGGCCGGCGAGAGCAAGCGACGTTATTTCACCTGGGTGGATGCCAACGGCAATCTGCAGAACAGCTTCCATGCCGGCAGCCAGTTGCAGGGTGGTGCGAGTGAGATGTTGCTGGGCACCGGTGAGCGCTCCAGCGACTACATCAGTTCCGATGTGCTGGAAGGGCGCGACTTTGCCCGCTCCGAGCGCGATGGGCGCTATTTTACCTGGGTCGATGAGCAAGGCCGCATGCGTAACGATGCAGTGCCTGGGCAGGCGCGCGCGAGCGTCTCGGCACCCGGCGGCACGGCCTTCAGCCAGGGTCGTGAGCTTGAATTCGTCCGCCAGCAGAACCAGCTGCCCGGGCTCGATGGCCAGCCGACAGCGGCCATGCAGGCGTTGCTGGCGGGCAGCGAGCAGCCAGATAGCGGCCGTTATGAGGAGCTGCTGACACTGTGCTGTGCACAGTTGGAGGAGGATGCCTTCAAACCCCTGAGCGCTGACGAGCCGCGATATGAAGAGCTCAATCGTTTTTCCCCGAGCCTGGCATTCCCAATGGGCAAAAGCTACTACGCCGCGCTCCGCTTGCCGCGCTCGCAGCATGACTTCGGCCTGCGCATCCGCAGCTTCGCCAATAAGCAGGTGCTCTATCCTTCAGTGCTATTTCTCGATGAGCACAAGCGCCCGACTCGCCTGGTCAGCGATGCGGTTTACCGCTTGCATGGCGAAACCTGGTACCGCTATGCCTTTATCGAGGGCACGGTGCAGGTCAAGGCGGCAGCAGGGGAGCGCTATGTCCTGCTATTGACCACCGATGAGGACCGCAACCTGCAAACCCTGGATAACAAGCCCTTCAAACGGCCGTTGCAGGCCCTGGCGATCGACGAGGCGGGCATGCAGGCCCATGCCCATGGCGATGAGGGCTCCTTCGAGCTGGCCATCGTGCGTTGAGTCTTCGCTGATCAGATTTGCATGGTCGTTCTCGGCGGCCCTGAAATTAAAAAGCCCGGATAAAATCCGGGCTTTTTAATGGGTTCCGACAATCAGATTTCGGCGATGGGCACGTGGCCGAACAGCTGCTGGGAAAAGCGCATGCGCTCTTCGGGGCTTTCTTGTACGCCTTGCTTGGTCAGTTCGGCGATACGCGCTTCCACGGCATGGGCGCGGTGAGTCAGGCCGCAGTCGTTGGCGATCTGGATATTCAGACCGGGGCGAGCATTGAGTTCGAGAATCAACGGGCCCTTGTCCTGGTCCAGCACCATGTCGACACCGATATAACCGAGGCCACACAGCTCGTAGCAACCGGCCGCCAGCTTCATAAAGCCATCCCAGTTGGGCAGCTGTACGCCGTCCACCGCGTTGGTGGTGTCCGGGTGCTTGCTGATTTTGTTGTTCAGCCAGGTGCCGCGCAGGGTCACGCCGGTGGCCAGATCCACGCCGACGCCGATCGCACCCTGGTGCAGGTTGGCCTTGCCGCCGGACTGGCGGGTCGGCAAGCGCAGCATGGCCATTACCGGGTAGCCCATCAGCACGATGATGCGGATATCCGGCACGCCTTCGTAGCTGATGCTCTTGAAGATCTGATCCGGGGTGACGCGGTATTCGATCAGCGCGCGATCACGGTGGCCACCCAGGGAATAGAGGCCGGTGAGGATGCTGGAGATCTGATGTTCGATCTCCTCGTGACTGATGATCTTGCCGGAGACCGTCTTGTATTTGTCTTCGAAACGGTCGGCGATGACCAGGATGCCATCGCCACCGGCCCCCTGGGCCGGCTTGACCACGAAGTCCGGACGATCGCCGATGATCTCGCGCAGCTTGTCGATGCCTTTCTCGGTCTCGATCACGCCGTACATTTCCGGCACATCGATGCCCGCTTCGATGGCGCGCTGCTTGGTGATGATCTTGTCATCGACGATCGGGTAGAGGTGCCGTTTGTTGTACTTCAGCACATAGTCCGCGTTACGTCTGTTGATGCCCATGATGCCTTTGGCTTCAAGGGCTTTCCACGTCTTGATCAGACCGAACATGGCATTAGTCCTTGAGGAAGGCTTTGAAGCGGAACAGTTCGGTCAGGCGATAGCCGCGATAGCGACCCATTGCCAGCATAAAGCCCACCAGGATCATCAGGATCGCCGGGAAGGTGAAGACGAAGTACACCAGCTCGGGCACGCTCATCAGCAGGTGCGCCAGGGTTGCGGCAAACAGGGTACCAATCGCTACCTTGAAGGCGTGGCTGCCGCCACGCTCTTCCCAGGTGATCGACAGGCGTTCGATGGTCATGGTCAGAATCACCATCGGGAACAGGGCTACGGACAAACCGCGCTCCAGGCCGAGTTTATGACTGAACAGGCTGATCACCGCGATCAGTACCACCACGAAGGTCAGCACCACCGATAGCCTGGGCAGCATCTGCAGTTTCAAATGCTCGAGATAGGAGCGCAGTGACAGGCCCAGGGCGGTAATCACGGTAAACAGGAGGATGCCGAAACCCAGCTGGGTTTCACGGAAGGCCAGGGCGATCAGCACCGGGGTGAAGGTACCGAGTGTCTGCAGGCCGCCGAGGTTGCGCAGGATCAGGATCACCAGCACGCCGATCGGGATCATCACCATGATCATAAAGGTCTGCTGGGTCTGCAGCGGCAGGCCGTACAGCGAGTATTCGAGGAAGTCGACATCGGTGTTTTCGTCGGTCAACTTGGCCAGGCGAATGGCGTTCATCTCGCTGTTGTTCAGGCTGAAGCTGACTTGTGCCTGTTTGCCACCTTCCAGGCTGACCAGGTCGTCATCGCCGATCCACCAGACCAGGCGATCGGCCGGCAGGCCTTGCTCGCCCGACTCAGGGCTGAAGTACAGCCAGCTCTCGCCATTGAAGCTGCGCAGCCAGAGTTCGGGGCTCTGCAGGGTTTCGGCGACCAGGCGGATGGTGTGCAGGCGCTGCATCGGCACATGGGCGATGGACAGCAGCAACTCGATGACCCTGGCCTTGTTTTCGGTGGAGGCATCGCCACCCAGCAGCAGCTTGACGTTGTCGTCATTGCTGTTGTTAACCCGCTTGATGGTCTCGGTGATAAAGGTTTCGACGTCCGCCGAGTGCTGCCGGATCGGCGCGAGCAAGGCTTCTGCAGCAATCTTCTCGGCCCCTTCGACTGGGATGCGGTCGCGGAAGATCGGGCCCTTGGCAGCGATCTGCTCACCGCTGTAACGCTTGGTCAACACCAGGCGGTAGTACAGGGTCTGTTTACCGCTGGCGCGGCGGGCGGACCAGGTGACTTTGCGGTTGCCATCGACGCGGTTGATGCTCACGCCATAGTTGTTCGAGATAAAACTCTCGTTGAGGCTGACGTAATCCTGATTCAGCGGCGGCACAAACATTTGCAGTTTGACCGGATCGCGAGGACTGGCCTGGAACTCGACTTTGGCATCGATATTCCACAGATCGTCAGTTTCATCTTCGGTCACCGGGATGCCGAGGATAAATATCTGATAGCCCGTAATCAGAACGCCCAGACTCACCAGGAGTATGACCAGGACTTTCAGATGCAGGTTAAGAGAGCGCATGAAGGTTACTCACCAAGGTTGGCGTCAGGGGTACAGGCAGGTTTTCCTGCTGCGTATTTAAGAGCTGGGTCGACCAGAGCCGTAAAGTTTTTCAGCGCTTCGGAGCCAATCAGCAACGGGTATTGGAAAGCACTACGGTCGGTCAAGTTCACTTCGATTGTGCGCAAGGCCTGGCCCATGCAGATATCCATTTCGATCACCGGGCGCGCGGTATAGGTTTTTTCTTCTTCTGGATCATAGTCGCCGGCGCGTCTTTTGATCTTGCTGATACGCGCCAGAGGGCGCTCGATCGGGCTGCTGTGGGCTTCGTCGATGGCCAGATAGAAGTGTACCCAGGTTTCGCCGTCACGCTTGAAGCGCTTGATATCGCGTGCACTCAAGGACGCTGTTTTAGCACCGGTATCGAGTTTTGCCGCCAGTTTCAGGTCGAGATCGAACAGGCGTACGTATTCATTGAGACCATAGATGGTTTTTTCCTCGGCGAAACTCAAACCGGGGAAAAACAGTAGACATAACAGTAGTGGGAAGAGCTTCAGTCTCATAAGTCCTATCGGATGTAGCACAAACGGTTGATCAGAACGACCGGCAGGCATGGCTGGTTTGCATCAAACAGCTTATCTGAAGTCTAGCAGGCTGCCTGGAAATGCTCCGCCAGGCACAAGAGGGCTGCATTCTATCATGGGATTTTTCTGTGATGACAGGCGCTTATGGTGGTTTTTGCAAGTAAGGTCGCGGCGGGTATTGGCTAAAGTAGGGGGTGATTATTGTCGACAGTATCTTGCTTGTGTTTGACATTACGGTCTCCTGGGCGTAATTTTTCGGCAAATACCAAGGCGAGTGTCAACAATATGCTCGATGTCATAGAGTCGCTCGAATCGCCCCAGGAAGATTCTGAAACCCTGTCCGAACAGGTCTTTCGGCGTATCCAAGCCGCTATCGTCAAGGGCGAGATTGCCCCGGGCAGCAAGATTTCCGAGCCTGAGCTGGCGCGCACTTACGGGATCAGCCGTGGCCCCTTGCGTGAAGCCATCCACCGCCTAGAAGGACAGCGCCTGCTAGTACGGGTTCCCCATATTGGTGCGCGAGTGGTTTCGCTTAGCCACGCCGAGCTGATCGAACTCTATGAGATTCGCGAGTCCCTGGAGGGCATGGCCTGTCGCCTAGCGGCGGAGCGCATGACCCCGGCGGAAATCGACGATCTGCGCCGGGTGCTCGACCTGCATGAGCAGGACGCCGCCTTCAAGGCCGGTGTCGGTTACTACCAGCAGGAAGGCGATTTCGACTTTCACTACCGGATTATCCAGGGCAGCGGTAACAAGACCCTGACCCAGATGCTCTGCGGCGAGCTGTACCAGCTGGTGCGCATGTACCGCCTGCAGTTCTCCGCCACGCCGAACCGGCCGCGCCAGGCGTTTGCCGAACACCACCGCATTCTCGATGCCATTGCCGACCGTGACGGTGAGCTGGCCGAGTTGTTGATGCGCCGACATATCGGTGCCTCCAAACGCAATATCGAGCGCCACTACGCCATGAGCTCCGCTAGCGCCATGAGCATGGGGCAGGGCGCGCATCCCAAGACAGCCAAAACCCGAGGTGAGTCATGAGCTTGAAGAGTCCAGGTCAGCGTTTCCGTGATGCTGTTGCCGAAGAGCATCCGCTGCAAGTCATTGGTGCGATCAACGCCAACCATGCACTGCTGGCCAAGCGCGCCGGTTTCAAGGCGATTTACCTCTCCGGTGGCGGTGTGGCAGCGGGCTCCCTTGGCTTGCCAGACCTGGGCATCACCGGCCTGGATGATGTGCTGACCGATGTACGCCGCATCACCGATGTGTGCGATCTGCCGCTGTTGGTAGATGTCGACACCGGCTTTGGTGCTTCGGCGTTCAACGTCGCGCGCACCGTCAAGTCGATGATCAAGTTCGGCGCGGCGGCGATTCATATCGAGGATCAGGTGGGTGCCAAGCGCTGCGGTCATCGTCCTAATAAGGAGATCGTGACCCAGCAGGAAATGGTCGATCGCATCAAGGCGGCCGTCGATGCGCGCACCGATGACAGCTTTGTGATCATGGCGCGCACCGATGCCCTGGCGGTGGAAGGCTTGAACTCGGCACTGGACCGCGCCGCGGCCTGTGTCGAGGCCGGTGCCGACATGGTCTTTCCGGAGGCCATTACTGAGCTTTCGATGTACAAGACCTTCACCGACAGGATCAAGGCTCCGATCCTGGCCAATATCACCGAATTCGGTGCCACGCCGCTCTACACCACCGAAGAGCTAGCCTCGGTTGACGTCTCTTTGGTGCTGTACCCGCTGTCGGCTTTCCGTGCCATGAACAAGGCGGCCGAGAACGTCTACATGGCCGTACGCCGCGACGGCACGCAGAAGAATGTGGTCGACACCATGCAAACCCGCATGGAGCTGTACGAGCGCATCAACTATCACGCCTTCGAGCAGAGCCTCGATGCGCTGTTTGCCGCCAAAAAATAAACCGGAACGCAGGTCTTAGCCGCCTGCTTAAAAGAACCACCGACCGGATCGGATGAGGAGAGATTAGCGATGAGTGCGACCCCAGAAACCACCCCAGGCTTCAAGCCGAAAAAATCCGTGGCCCTGAGCGGCACCACTGCTGGTAATACCGCGCTGTGCACCGTCGGCCGCACCGGCAACGACCTGCATTATCGCGGCTATGACGTGCTCGACTTTGCCAACCGCTGCGACTTCGAAGAAATCGCCCACCTGCTGGTCCACGGCAAGTTGCCCAACGCTGCCGAGCTTGCAGGCTACAAGGCTAAGCTCAAGGCGCTGCGTGGTTTGCCCGCAGCGCTGAAGGTGTCCCTCGAGCAACTGCCGCCGTCCGCCCATCCTATGGATGTAATGCGCACCGCGGTATCCGTGCTGGGTTGCGTGTCGCCGGAGAAGGACGACCACAACCACCCGGGTGCCCGCGACATTGCCGACAAGCTAATGGCCTCGCTGGGCAGCGCGCTGCTGTACTGGTATCACTTCAGCCACAACGGCAAGCGTATCGATGTGGAAACCGATGACGACTCCATCGGCGGCCACTTCCTGCACTTGCTGCACGGTGAGAAGCCACGGGATTCCTGGGTGCGCGCCATGCACACCTCGCTCAACCTGTATGCCGAGCATGAGTTCAATGCCTCGACCTTCACCTCGCGGGTGATCGCCGGCACCGGCTCCGACATGTACAGCTGCATCGCCGGCGGTATCGGCGCGCTGCGTGGGCCGAAACACGGCGGTGCCAACGAGGTGGCCTTCGAGATTCAGAAGCGCTACGACAACGCCGATGAAGCCGAGGCTGATATCCGCGCCCGGGTGGAGAAGAAAGAAGTGGTGATTGGCTTCGGTCACCCGGTCTATACCGTGAGCGATCCGCGCAACAAGGTGATCAAGGATGTGGCCCGCGAGCTGTCGGTAGAGCAGGGCAATATGAAGATGTACGACATTGCCGAGCGTCTGGAATCGACCATGTGGGAAATCAAGAAGATGTTCCCCAACCTCGATTGGTTCAGCGCCGTCAGCTACCACATGATGGGTGTGCCGACCGCCATGTTCACTCCACTGTTCGTCATCGCCCGCACTTCGGGCTGGTCCAGCCATGTGATCGAGCAGCGCATCGACGGCAAGATCATCCGCCCGTCGGCCAACTACACCGGGCCCGAGAACCTCGAGTTCGTCCCCCTGGCCAAGCGCCCCTGAAGGAACCAAGCTGGAAACACAGAGGACACAGAGGAACACAGAGGTCACAGAGAAAGGCGAACCGGAATGTACTTAGGGCACCGCATCGGCAGGCGAGAAGACACTCGAGGCGTTTCCTCTGTGGCCTCTGTGTTCCTCTGTGTCCTCTGTGTTTCGGCCTTACCAACGCAGGCGCAGACGCTGTACAAGTGCGTGCAGGCGAGCGGCCGCGTGCAGTACCAGCAGGAGCCGTGCGTGGACGCGAAGAAGCAATCGACGGTGCGGCCGCCCGACCCGGTCGCGCCGAAGAGCGAGGAGCAACTCAAGGCCGCCGCCGAGCAGGCGGCGCAGGGCGCGCAGCGGCGGATGGAACAGGTGATCGCGGTAATGGCCGACACCGGCCTGTGCATCGACGTGCCGGGCTTCGAGGCGAAGCACACCGCCGCCATCCGGCAGTGGAGCGCGCGCAACCGCGAGATGGTGATCAAGTACGACACCGACGATGGCGCGCGCGCCCAGGCCGACGCCCGGACTTCCGCCGAGCGCGCCCGCCTCGGTCCCGACCCCCGCTCGCTCGCCGAGTACTGCGAGCGCTTCGTGGCGCGGCTTGGAGCCCCGGCGCCTGCCGCGCCGAAGAAATGACCCCGACAACCCCACCGAGAAGAAACTCCCCTTGATGTCCGCCCACATCTCCAACGTCCGCCCCGATCCCGACCAGGTCCTCGTCGACATCGCCGACTACGTCCACAAGTACAAGCTTGCCTCGAAAGACGCCTACGAGACCGCCCGCTACTGCCTGATGGACACGCTCGGCTGCGGCTTCGAGGCGCTGCAGTACCCCGCCTGCACCAAGCTCATGGGCCCGATCGTCCCCGGCACCGTGGTGCCGAACGGCGCGAAGGTGCCCGGCACCAACTACCAGCTGGACCCCGTGCAGGCGGCCTTCAACATCGGCACGATGATCCGCTGGCTCGACTTCAACGACACGTGGCTCGCGGCCGAGTGGGGGCATCCCTCGGACAACCTGGGCGGCATCCTCGCGACGGCCGACTGGCTCTCGCGCAACAACGTGGCCGCCGGGCGCGAGCCGCTCACCGTGCGCGACGTGCTGACGGCCATGATCAAGGCCCACGAGATCCAGGGCTGCATCGCGCTCGAGAACAGCTTCAACAAGGTGGGGCTCGACCACGTCGTGCTGGTGAAGGTCGCCTCGACCGCCGTGGTCTCGCAGCTCCTCGGTCTCA
>NZ_DATKDZ010000040.1:0-46264 GCF_035512415.1 Pseudomonas sp.
CAATTCGCCTTTTTCGATCTGATCGACAACCGCCAATTTAAAGGCCAGCGAGTAATCGCGCTGTGTTCGCTTTACACCTTGTTCCATCAGGATCTCCGGAAATTCGGGATGGGAGGTGTAAACCTTATTCAGGACGGGACATGATTCACAAAAAAGGCGACCCGAAGGTCGCCTTTTTTGTGGGCGTGGCGAACTCAGTTGGTGTATTGAAACAGTCGCACGATCTTCTGCACCCCGGACACGCTCTGCACCAGATTGGTGGCCTGGGCCGCCTCGGCGCGTGAGACCAGTCCGAGCATGTAGACGATACCGTTCTCGGTAATCACCTTGATGCGCGAGCCGGGCACCGTGGCGTCGGCGAGCATCTGGCTCTTGATCCGGGTGGTCAGCAGCGAGTCGTTGCTGCGTACCAGCAGCGAGGTGGGTTGTTGCACCTGCAGCTCGTTGTGCACCTTGCTGACGTTATTGACCTTGCGCGCCGCCTGTTCGGCCATGGCCTTGAGGTCGCTGCGCGGGGTCTGGCCGGCGAGCAGGACCACGCCGTTATAGCTGGTGACCACGATGCGCGACGTGGGGCTGGTCAGGTCGATATGCGCACGGGCCACATTGGCGCTGACTTCCGGGGCGATAAACTGGTCGTCAATCTTGTTGCCGAGGCTGCGGCTGCCACAGCCGGCGAGGGCCAGGGTCAGCGCGAGGGTGGCGAGGATCAGTGGTGAACGGGTCATTCTTCACTCCCAAACAGTTGGCTGTCGATCAGGTCGCACAGGCAGTGGATGGCCAGCAGGTGGACTTCCTGGATGCGTGCGGTAACTTTCGAGGGGACGCGGATTTCCACGTCTTCCGGCAGCAGCAGTGAAGCCATGCCGCCGCCGTCGCGGCCAGTCAAGGCTACGACAACCATTTCTCGATCATGTGCGGCCTGGATGGCCTGGATCACGTTGGCCGAATTGCCGCTGGTGGAGATCGCCAGCAGCACGTCACCCGGTTGACCAAGGGCGCGAATCTGCTTGGAGAAGATCTCGTTGTAGCTGTAGTCGTTGGCAATCGAGGTGATGGTCGAGCTGTCGGTAGTCAGGGCGATGGCCGGCAGGCTCGGGCGCTCGCGCTCGAAGCGGTTGAGCAGCTCGGAGGAGAAGTGCTGGGCGTCGCCAGCGGAGCCGCCATTGCCGCAGGTAAGGATCTTGCCCTCGCTGAGCAGGGCCTGAACCATGGCCAGGCTGCCTTGCTCGATAAGGGGGATGAGCACTTCCATGGCCTGCTGCTTGGTGTCGATGCTGGCTTGGAACAGGTGGCGAATACGGGCTTGCATGTCCATTGGCATATCCATAGGCGATAGAACTATCAGTGGGGCGTCTGCTTAGGTATCAAAGGCGTTTTGAATCCAGTTCAGTGGCGCGGGGGCTGGGCTGTCGGCAGTTATGGCAATCACATCAAAGCGGCATGGGTGCTTGGCCCAGCGTGACTCTTGTTGCAGGAAGTGCTGGGCGGCGCGGCTGAGTTTCTCACGTTTGCGTGCATCGACGCTTTCAGCTGCGCCGCCCCAAGCGCTATAGCGCCGATAGCGAACTTCCACGAATACTACTGTATCGCTGTCGAGCATGACCAGATCGAGCTCGCCGAGGCGGCAGCGCCAGTTCTGTGCCAGCAGGCGCAGGCCGCGCTGCTCAAGGAACTGGCGTGCCAAGGCTTCGGCTGCCTGGCCGCTTTGTTGTGGGTTGCTGCGCTCGGTCAAAAGGCGCTGTCGGGCAGGCGCTGAACCTGGCCGTCGCGGAACTCGGCCCAGGGCAGCTGGCGCTCGATGCGTTGCGCCGGGTTCAGGCTGAGGCTGCCGGACAGGCCGTCCAGGCGAGTCTCAGGCAGAGCCTTGAACTGAGTTAGGCGCGGGGCCAGGTGGTAGGCATCCGCACCCATGGCATACAGCCGGCCAAGGCCGCCGTCAGCCTGAGGCCACTGGCTGCTGGCTTGTTGGCGCAATGGGTCGTTGACGTTCAGCAGCCACGGGGTTTCGCAGAACATGATGCCGTTCAGGTCGGCGTGCTGAGCCTGGCTGTGGCTGCCGGTGAACAGGTGCGAGGTGGCGTACACGGGCACGTCGCCGGCGTATTGGAAGGCCAGGGTTGGTTTGATCTGCTGGGCCTGCTGCGGGGTGGCGGCGAGGAAGATAAAGTCGATATCACGGCGGCGCGACGGTGCGGCGGCAACGCTGCTGCCCAGTGCATTCTGCAGGCGCTTGCCGCGGGCTTCGCTCTCGCGCAGCTGGAATAGCTCGGCAATCTGCTTGGCCAGTTCCACCGGTTGGTCGACATGCTCGGCGGCGATCAGGGTGCCACCTTGCGCCTGCCAGCTCTGACGGAAGGCGTCGAGCACGCGGTCGCCCCAGTCGCCGCGCGGCACCAGGGCCACTGCCCGGCGGTGGCCGTCAGCCCAGGCGCGGCGGGCCACTTCGCGGGCTTCATCTTCGGCGGCGAGGCCGAACTGGAAGAGTTGGGCGGGGCCTTCCTGGGCGGTTTCGCTGTAGTTCAGGGCCAGGGTGGTGATCGGCAGTTGTTCGCGGGCGTTGAGCTGGGTAACCAGCGGCTTTTCCAGCGGCCCTACCACCAGCTGCACGCCAGAGGCCTGGGCCTGGCGGTAGAACTCATCCAGAGAGCCGATGCGCGAGCTGTCGAAAATCTGAATGTTGGGTGGGTTCTGCCCGGCCTGCTGGGCCTGGTAATGGGCGGCGAGGAAACCGTCGCGCAGGGCGCGGGCCACGTTGGCCAGTTGGCCATCCTGGGGCAGCAGCAGGGCTATTTCGCTCAGCGGCTGGCTGGAAAGCTTCTTCAGCTCGACCAGGCTTTCAGGCAGCTGCAGGGCGGCGGGGTGGCCGGGGTTCTGCAGCAGCCAGTTGTCGATGTCGCTCTGCTGTTGTTCCAGGGTGCCGGCGCTCTTGGTGACGCGGGCCAGTTCCACCCAGCCATTGAGGTCGGCATCGCCACTGGCTTGCAGCTGCTCCAGGGGCAGACTGGAGACCAGGGTCCAGATTTCCTGGTGGTTGCGTGCGGCGGCTTCGCCGCTGAGCAGGGGGGCGATAAAGGCACGTTCGCGGGCCGCTGCCAGAGTCTGCCCGCTGGCTTGCAGGGCGCTGGCACGGACCAGCTGGCTGCGTACCTGCTGTTCAACCGGCAGTTCGCCGAGGCGCTCCATGCTCGGGTGGCTCAGGGCGTGCAGGGCCGCTTTGGGTTGTTCGCGGGCCATCTCCAGTTCGGCACGCAGGGTGCTGGCATAGATCTGCTGCGCCGGCTTCAGGTTCTCCAGCTGGACCTTCTCGAGGATGCTGAACGCGCGGGCGAGGTTTTTCTGCCGGTAGGCCAGGTCGGCGGCGGACAGGCGTAGCAGCTCGGCTTGTTCGGAAGTGCTGTCGCCGGCCTCTTGCAGCAGTTGCTCGATGCTGGCTTGCGGGGTGCGCGGCAGTTCGCCCAAGTTGGACGTGGGGGAGCTGGCGCAGGCGGCGAGGAGGGCGGCGAGGCAGAAGATGGAGAGTGGGCGCAGGCGGGCGATCAGGCTGGTGGGCATGTAGGGCGTTCCTGATACTTGATCAAATGAGCGTTGAATTGTACCCAAGCCCGCCGGGTGACGCGATGTCGAAGGTTGGAAACGGGCTACAATGCGCGCTTTGTTGATTGACGAGGCCTGTGTTGTGACCCCATCCGCTGCTCCGAATCCCATCTGCGGCACGCTTTATGTGGTGGCCACACCCATCGGTAACCTGGACGACATCAGCGCGCGGGCGCTGACTATCCTGCGCAGCGTCGCCCTGATTGCAGCCGAGGACACCCGCCACTCGGCGCGGCTGATGCAGCACTTCGGTATCGCGACGCCCCTGGCGGCCTGTCATGAGCACAATGAGCGCGATCAGGGTGGGCGCTTTCTCGCGCGTTTGCAGGCGGGGGAGGATGTGGCGTTGATTTCCGACGCCGGCACGCCGCTGATCTCCGACCCGGGCTATCACCTGGTGCGTCAGGCGCGCGCAGCTGGCGTGGCGGTGGTGCCGGTGCCAGGGGCCTGCGCCTTGATCGCGGCCCTGTCGGCGGCCGGCTTGCCCTCCGACCGTTTTATCTTCGAGGGTTTTCTGCCGGCCAAGACTGCCGGCCGGCGCGCGCGCCTGGAGCAGGTAAAGGAAGAGCCGCGCACCCTGATCTTCTACGAAGCGCCCCATCGCATTCTCGAGTGCCTGGAGGATATGCAGGCGGTGTTCGGCGATGAGCGCCCGGCGCTGCTGGCGCGGGAAATCACCAAGACCTTCGAAACCCTCAAGGGGCTGCCGCTGGCGGAGCTGGCGGCCTGGGTGGCGGCCGATAGCAATCAGCAGCGCGGCGAGTGCGTGGTGCTGGTCGCCGGTTGGCAGGCTCCTGAAGGGGAAGAGGCGGTGAGCAGCGAGGCGCTGCGGGTGCTCGATCTGCTGCTCGAGGAAATGCCGCTCAAGCGCGCCGCGGCGTTGGCGGCGGAGATCACCGGAGTGCGCAAGAACTTGCTCTATCAGGCTGCGCTGGAGCGGCAGAAAGGCGCTTGAGCCTTGTTCTATCGGGCCGGTGTCGGTAACCTTGGCGGCGGAGAGTCGATCGGACAGTCGCTGCCGTGTTGCGTTCTGCGTAATGCGGGGGAGGAAAGTCCGGGCTCCATAGGGCGGAGTGCCAGGTAACGCCTGGGAGGCGTGAGCCTACGGAAAGTGCCACAGAAAATAACCGCCTAAGCGCTTCGGTGCCGGTAAGGGTGAAAAGGTGCGGTAAGAGCGCACCGCGCGACTGGTAACAGTTCGTGGCTAGGCAAACCCCACTCGGAGCAAGACCAAATAGGGTTCCATTGGCGTGGCCCGCGCTGGAACCGGGTAGGTTGCTAAAGGCGTGCAGTGATGTACGTCGTAGAGGAATGACTGTCCTCGACAGAACCCGGCTTACAGATCGACTCTCCACCTTTCTCTATTGATCCGCTTCACTTTCATTCCCCGCTTTCTAAGACCGAAAAAATCTTACTCTTAACAAATCACTTTAAGTTTGAAGTGCAGCTTCTTGCGTGGGCTCGTTTTAGTGTGTCGGTTGCCTGTCCATTCTCTGTTTCTTTCTCCCTTTGTATCGCTAAATCTCCGTTCTATAAGGGTTTTTCCGGCTGGGCGCGCCTTGACGGTGGGGTGCGTGCGTTCCTATAGTGTGCGCGAGTGGTAAGAAGTGGCATAAAGTGGGTTTTTTAGGCATGGACAGCTAATTAAAGGGGAAGCGCGGTCGTGTTTCGCGGAGCTAACGCCATCAGTCTCGACGCCAAAGGGCGCCTCGCGATGCCAAGTCGGTATCGGGATGAGCTCGTCTCGCGTTGTGCCGGCCAGCTTATCGTCACCATCGATGCTATCGACCCCTGTCTGTGTGTCTACCCCCTGGCCGAGTGGGAGCTGATCGAAGCCAAGCTGCGTGAACTGGCGTCCTTTCGTGAGGAAAACCGTCGTTTGCAGCGTCTGCTGATCGGTAACGCGGTTGACCTTGAGCTGGATGCCAGTGGTCGTTTCCTGGTGCCGCCCCGGCTGCGCGAGTACGCCAAGCTGGATAAGCGCGCGATGCTGGTGGGTCAGCTCAATAAATTTCAATTGTGGGATGAAGATGCCTGGAATGCCGTGGCGGATGCCGATCTGGCCGCCATCAAGCAACCGGGTGCTTTGTCCGACGAACTACGGGACCTGATCCTGTGACTATGTCCAGCAGCTTTCGCCATATAACAGTGCTACTCGACGAGGCGGTCGAGGGGCTGGCTGTGCGCGCGGATGGTTGCTATCTGGATGGTACCTTCGGGCGCGGCGGGCACAGCCGGCTGATCCTCGAGAGGCTTGGCCCTGACGGGCGCTTGCTGGGGTTCGACAAAGATCCCCTGGCGATTGCGACGGGGAATGCGCTGGCGGCCGAAGACGGCCGCTTTGTCGTTGTGCAGCGCAGTTTTGCTGAACTTGGTGAAGAAGTTGCTGTCCGCGGCCTGGCGGGCAAGGTCAGCGGCATCCTGCTTGACCTCGGCGTGTCCTCGCCGCAGCTCGATGATGCCGAGCGCGGCTTCAGCTTTATGAACGATGGCCCGCTGGATATGCGCATGAACCCGGATGCGGGCATCAGTGCTGCGGAGTTTGTTGCCAGCGCCGCCGAAGAGGAAATTGCTCGGGTCTTCAAGGAATACGGCGAAGAGCGTTTCGCCAAGCGCATGGCCCGTGCGGTAGTACTGCGCCGCGCCGAGCAGCCGTTCGAGCGTACCGCCGACCTGGCTCAGGTGCTGACCGTGGCCAATCCGGCCTGGGAAAAGGGCAAGAATCCGGCCACCCGCGCTTTCCAGGGGCTGCGCATCTTTATCAATAACGAGCTCGGCGATCTGGAAGCCGGTCTGGATGCCGCCCTGGAAACCCTCGAGGTGGGTGGCCGCCTAGTGGTGATCAGCTTCCACTCGCTGGAAGACCGCATCGTCAAACTCTTTATGCGCAAGCATGCCAAGGGCGAACAGGACAAGTTGCCGCGTGACCTGCCGATCATTCCGAAAGCCTTTGAGCCGCGTCTGAAGCTGATCGGCAAGGCGCAGTTCGCCTCTGAAGCCGAGCAAAAAGCCAACCCGCGTTCGCGCAGTGCCGTTATGCGCATTGCGGAGAAAATGCGATGAGCGCGATTTTCGCCAAGCCCTTGCCCGGCGGCAGCCTGCTGATGCTGGTGCTGTTTCTTGGCGTGCTGGTTTCGGCCGTAGCGGTGTCCTACAGCGCCCACTGGAATCGCCAGTTGCTCAACGAGCTGTATGCCGAGCTCAGCGTGCGCGACAAGGTACAGGCGGAGTGGGGACGGCTGATTCTCGAGCAGAGCACCTGGACCGCGCACAACCGGATCGAGACCCTGGCCTCCGAACGCCTCGGCATGCGCATCCCGGATGCCGCCGAAGTGCGCATGGTGGCTCCATGATCCGGCTCGAAGGCGCACTCTACCCGTGGCGCTTCCGCCTGGTGCTGCTGTTGCTGGCCTTGATGGTCGGTGCCATCGCCTGGCGCATCGTCGATCTGCAGGTATTCGACCAGAGTTTCCTGCAGGCCCATGGTGATGCCCGCAGCGTGCGCCATATCCCGATTCCGGCACACCGTGGCCTGATCACCGATCGCAATGGCGAACCCCTGGCCGTCAGCACCCCGGTGACCACTCTGTGGGCCAACGGCAAGGAGCTGCAGAATGGCAAGGCCCAGTGGCCTGCTCTGGCGGCCGCTCTGGGCCAGGAAAGCAAGGCTTTCAGTACGCGTTTGCAGGCCAATGCCGAACGCGAATTTATGTACCTGGTGCGCGGGCTGACGCCTGAGCAGGGTCAGCGCATTCTCGATCTGAAAGTACCGGGCGTGTACGGCATCGAAGAATTCCGCCGTTTCTATCCGGCCGGCGAAGTGGCCGCCCATGTGGTCGGGTTTACCGATATCGATGACCGTGGGCGCGAAGGCATGGAACTGGCCTTTGAGGACTGGCTGGCCGGTGTGCCGGGCAAGCGTCAGGTGCTCAAGGACCGCCGCGGCCGATTGATCAAGGACGTGCAGGTGGCGCAGAACGCCAAGGCCGGCCGGACCTTGGCGTTGTCGATCGACCTGCGCCTGCAATACCTGGCGCACCGCGAGCTGCGCAATGCCGTGACCGAATTCGGGGCCAAGGCCGGCAGCCTGGTGCTGCTCGACGTGCAGACCGGCGAAGTGCTGGCCATGGTCAACCAGCCCACCTACAACCCGAACAATCGTCGCAGCCTGCAGCCAGCGGCGATGCGCAACCGGGCGATGATCGACGTGTTCGAGCCCGGCTCCACGGTCAAACCGTTTTCCATTGCCGCCGCCCTGGGCTCTGGCCGCTGGACCCCGGAAATGACCGTGGACACCGCGCCCGGCAGCCTGCGTATCGGTCGCTATACCATCCGCGACGTGTCTCGCGGCGGCGTGCTGAACCTGACCGAGATCCTGATGAAGTCGAGCAACGTCGGCATCAGCAAGATCGCCTTCGATATCGGTGCCGAGCCTATCTATGCCGTGATGCAGCAGGTCGGCCTAGGCCAGGATACCGGTCTGAGCTTCCCTGGCGAGCGGGTCGGCAACCTACCCAATCACCGGGTCTGGAAGCAGGCCGAAACCGCCACCCTGGCCTATGGCTACGGCCTGTCGGTAACCGCCGTGCAGCTGGCCCATGCCTATGCGGTGCTGGCCAATGAGGGCGGTAACGTGCCGCTGTCCATGGTGCGCCTGGATCGCCAGCCGGTTTCCACTCAGGTGATCGATCAGCAGATTGCCAAGACCGTGCTCGGCATGCTCCAGGCGGTGGTGGAGGAACCGGGCGGCGGCGGTGCGCGGGCCAAGGTGCCCGGCTACCACGTCGGCGGCAAGAGCGGCACCGCACGTAAAGCCTCCACCGGCAGCAAGGGTTATGTCGACAAGGCCTACCGGGCCTTCTTTGCCGGCGTCGCGCCCATAGATAACCCGCGGATTGCCGCCGTGATCATGATCGATGAGCCCAGAGAGGGCGGCGGCTATTACGGTGGCCTGGTTTCGGCACCGGTATTCGGCAAGGTCATGGCCGGTGCCCTGCGCCTGATGAACGTCGCCCCGGACAACCTGCCCGACCCGCAGACCGCCGTGGTCGAAACCGTTAAAGGAGGGCGTATCTGATGCCTATGCCCCTTAATCAGTTGTTGCCGGAAGCCGCCAGTTCGGTGCTGATCCGCGAATTGACCCTGGACAGCCGCAAGGTGCGCCCGGGTGACCTGTTTCTTGCCGTACCCGGCACCCAGCAGGATGGCCGCGTACATATCGCCGACGCCATCGCCCGCGGGGCTGCCGCGGTGGCCTATGAGGCCGAGGGCGCATTGCCGATGACCGCCCATAGCGCCGAACTGGTGGCGCTCAAGGGCCTGGCCGGGCAGCTGTCGGCCATCGCCGGGCGCTTTTATGGCGAGCCGAGCCGTGGCCTGCATCTGATCGGTATTACCGGCACCAACGGCAAGACCAGTGTCAGCCAGTTGCTGGCCCAGGCTCTGGACCTGCTCGGCGAGCGCTGCGGCATCGTCGGCACCCTCGGTAACGGCTTCTATAACGCCCTGGCCCTGGGTCGCCACACCACTCCGGATCCGATCGGGGTGCAGGCTACCCTGGCCGATATGAAGAATGCCGGCGCTCGCGCCGTGGCCATGGAAGTGTCCTCCCATGGTCTGCACCAGGGCCGCGTGGCCGCCCTGGCGTTTGATGTGGCGGTGTTCACCAACCTGTCTCGTGACCATCTGGACTACCACGGTTCGATGCAGGCCTACGGCGAGGCCAAGGCAGCTCTGTTTGCCTGGTCCAGCCTGCGTTGCCGGGTGCTCAACCTGGATGATGCCTTTGGCCGCGAGCTGGCAGAGGCCGAACACCCCTCGCGCCTGATCGGCTACAGCCTGGAAAATCCTGCGGCCTACCTGTATTGCCGCGATATCCATTTCGATGAGCAGGGCGTGCGCGCCACCCTGGTCACCCCGCGTGGCGAGGGCCACCTGCGCAGCTCGCTGCTCGGTCGTTTCAATCTGAGCAACCTGCTAGCGGTGGTCGGTGCGCTGCTCGGCATGGATTACGCGCTGGACGAAATTCTCAAGCTGCTGCCGCAGTTGCAGGGGCCGGTGGGTCGCATGCAGCGCCTCGGCGGCGTCAAGCAGCCGTTGCTGGTGGTCGATTACGCCCACACCCCGGATGCCCTGGAGAAAGTCCTCGAAGCCTTGCGCCCGCATGTCAAAGGCCGCCTGCTGTGCCTGTTCGGCTGTGGCGGTGATCGCGACCGCGGCAAGCGTCCGCTGATGGCCGCCGTGGTCGAGCGTCTGGCCGATGGCGTGCTGGTGACCGACGACAACCCGCGCAGCGAGGCCCCCGAGCAGATTTTCAATGATATCCGCGCCGGTTTTGCCAATCCGGAGTCGGTGCAGTTTGTCCATGGCCGTGGCCAGGCCATCGCCCAGTTGGTCGCGGCTGCCAGTGCCGACGACGTGCTGGTGCTGGCCGGCAAGGGGCATGAGGACTACCAGGAAATTCACGGCGAGCGTCAGCCGTTCTCCGATCTGATCGAAGCCGGCAAGGCCTTGGCCGTTTGGGAGGTGGCCCATGCTTAAGGCTCTACGGTTGAGCGAAGTGGCCGTGGCCCTGAGTGCGCGCCTGATCGGCCGCGATTGCGCTTTTGCTGCCGTCAGCAGCGACAGCCGGGCGATTGCCCCCGGGCAGTTGTTTGTCGCCCTGAGCGGGCCGCGCTTCGACGGCCATGATTACCTGACCGAGGTCGCCGCCAAGGGTGCGGTGGCTGCACTGGTCGAGCGCGAAGTCATCGGCGCACCCTTGCCGCAACTGTTGGTGAGCGACACCCGCCTGGCCCTGGGTCAGCTGGGTGCGCTCAAGCGCCGCGCTTTCGGCGGCCCGGTGGTGGCGATTACCGGTTCCAGTGGCAAGACCACGGTCAAGGAAATGCTCGCCAGCATCCTGCGGGTTGGCCTGCGTGGGCCGGTATTGGCCACTCGCGGCAACCTCAATAATGAACTTGGCGTGCCCCTGACTCTGCTCGAGCTGACTGCCGAGCATGTTGCAGCGGTGATCGAGCTGGGGGCCAACCATGTCGGCGAGATCGCCTACACCGTTGGCCTGACCCAGCCTCATGTGGCCATTATCACCAATGCCGGCAGCGCCCATGTCGGCGAGTTCGGCGGCCCGGAGAAGATTGTTCTGGCCAAGGGTGAAATCCTCGAAGGCCTGCGCGGCAGCGGCGTGGCCGTGCTCAACCTGGACGATGCGGCCTTTGCCACCTGGCAGCAGCGCGCCAAGGGGCGTTCCGTCGCCAGTTTTTCCCTGAGCAAGCCTGCGGCGGATTTTCACGCCAGCGATCTGCAGCGCGATGCCCGCGGCTGCTCGGCCTTTACCCTGCATTGCCGTCAGGGCCAGGCGGTGGTTCAACTCAACCTGCTCGGCGAACACAACGTGGCCAATGCCCTGGCCGCCGCTGCGGCTGCGACGGCCCTGAGCGTGCCGCTGATGGATATCAAGACCGGCCTGGAAAGCCTGCAGCCGGTCAAGGGCCGTGCGGTGGCGCAACTTGCGCCGAACGGCATGCGGGTGATCGACGACAGCTACAACGCCAACCCCGCGTCGATGTGCGCCGCGGTGGATATCCTCGCCGGTTTTGCCGGACGCACCGTGCTGGTCCTCGGCGATATGGGTGAGCTGGGCGACTGGGCCGAGCAGGGCCACCGGCAAGTGGGCCGCCATGCCGCCGGTAAGGTCAGCGCACTCTATGCAGTGGGCCCGCTGATGGCCCACGCCGTCGCCGAATTCGGAGCCCAGGGCCGGCACTTCGCCGACCAGGCCAGCCTGATCGCCGCCCTTGCCGGCGAGTCGGGCGACACCACCCTTCTAATCAAAGGTTCACGCAGCGCCGCGATGGAAAACGTCGTGGCGGCGCTGTGTGGCGTATCCGGGGAGAGTCACTAATGCTGCTGCTGCTGGCCGAATACCTGCAACAGTTCCACAAAGGCTTCGCGGTCTTTCAGTACCTGACCCTGCGCGGCATTTTTGGTGTGCTTACCGCGCTGGCGCTGTCGTTGTGGCTGGGCCCCTGGATGATCCGCACCCTGCAGATCCGCCAGATCGGCCAGTCGGTGCGCAACGACGGCCCACAGTCGCACCTGTCGAAGAAGGGCACGCCGACCATGGGCGGCGCGCTGATCCTCTCCGCCATTACCGTCAGCACCCTGCTCTGGGCCGACCTGGCCAATCGCTATGTGTGGACCGTATTGGCCGTAACCCTGCTGTTCGGGGCCGTGGGCTGGGTCGACGATTACCGCAAGGTGATCGAGAAGAACTCCAAGGGCCTGCCGAGCCGCTGGAAGTATTTCTGGCAGTCGGTGTTCGGCCTCGGCGCGGCGCTGTTCCTTTATATGACTGCGCAGAGCCCGGTGGAAACCACCCTGATCCTGCCATTGCTGAAAGACGTTAGCATCCCGTTGGGATTCGGCTTCGTGGTGCTGACCTACTTCGTTATCGTCGGTTCGAGCAATGCGGTAAACCTGACCGACGGCCTCGACGGCCTGGCCATCCTGCCCACCGTGATGGTCGGCGGCGCGCTGGGGATCTTCTGCTACCTGTCGGGCAACGTGAATTTCTCCGAGTACCTGCTGATCCCCTATGTGCCGGGGGCCGGCGAGCTGATCATCTTCTGCGCCGCGCTGGTCGGTGCGGGTCTGGGCTTTCTCTGGTTCAACACCTACCCGGCCCAGGTATTTATGGGCGACGTCGGCGCGCTGGCGCTGGGCGCGGCTCTGGGCACCATCGCCGTGATCGTCCGTCAGGAAGTGGTGCTGTTCATCATGGGCGGGGTGTTCGTGATGGAAACCCTGTCGGTGATTATCCAGGTCGCCAGCTTCAAGCTGACCGGCAAGCGGGTGTTCCGCATGGCACCGATTCATCACCATTTCGAACTCAAAGGCTGGCCCGAGCCGCGCGTGATCGTGCGCTTCTGGATCATCACCGTGATTCTGGTGCTGATCGGCCTTGCCACCCTGAAACTGCGTTGAGGAACCCATGACCCTGATCGCTTCTGACCACTTCCGCATCGTTGTCGGCCTCGGCAAGAGCGGCATGTCCCTGGTGCGCTTCCTCGCGCGCCAGGGCTTGCCCTTTGCTGTGGTCGACACCCGTGCCAACCCGCCGGAGCTCGCCGCCTTGCGCGAACAGTTCCCGCAGGTTGAAGTGCGTTGTGGCGAGCTGGATGTCGAGTTCCTTTGCCGCGCCAGTGAGCTGTTGGTCAGCCCGGGCCTGGCCATCGCCACCCCGGCGCTGCAGGCGGCCGCTGCGCGTGGGGTCAAGCTGTCGGGTGATATCGATCTGTTCGCCCGTTATGCCAAGGCCCCGATCATTGCCATCACCGGCTCCAACGCCAAAAGCACCGTGACCACCCTGGTTGGTGAGATGGCGGCTGCGGCGGGCAAGAAGGTCGCCGTCGGCGGCAACCTCGGTACGCCGGCGCTGGATCTGCTGAATGATGAGATCGAGCTGTACGTCATGGAGCTGTCGAGCTTCCAGCTGGAAACCACCGATCAGCTCAACGCTGAAGTGGCGACCTGCCTGAACATCAGCGAAGACCATATGGATCGCTACGCCGATCTGCCGGCATACCACCTGGCCAAGCACCGCATCTTCCGTGGTGCGCGGCAGGTGGTGGTGAACCGCGACGACGCGCTGTCGCGTCCGCTGGTGGCTGATCAACTGCCGTGCTGGTACTTCGGCCTGGGCAAGCCGGACTTCAAGCGTTTCGGCCTGCTCGAAGAAAATGGTGAGAAATCTCTGGCTTATCAGTTCGCTGCGCTGCTGCCGGTGCGTGAACTGAAGATTCGTGGCGCACACAACCAGTCCAACGCCCTGGCTGCTTTGGCGCTGGGGCATGCGGTGGGCCTGCCGTTCGAGCCGATGCTGGCAACCCTCAAGCAGTTCGCCGGCCTGGCGCATCGCTGCCAGTGGGTGGGCGAACGCAATGCCGTGAGCTACTACGACGATTCCAAGGCCACCAACGTCGGTGCCGCGCTGGCTGCTATTGAAGGCCTGGGTGCGGATATCAGCGGCAAACTGGTGCTGATCGCCGGTGGTGATGGCAAGGGCGCGGACTTCTCGGCGCTGCAAGCTCCGGTCGGCAAGTTCTGCCGCGCGGTGATTCTGCTCGGTCGCGACGCTGAATTGCTGGCTGCCGCCCTGGGCGATGCCGCGCCGCTGATCCGGGTCAAGACTCTGGATGAAGCCGTGCAGCGCGCCGCAGAACTGGCCGAGGCGGGCGATGCCGTGTTGCTGTCGCCGGCCTGCGCCAGCCTGGACATGTTCAAGAATTTCGAGGAGCGCGGACGTCTGTTCGCCCAGGCCGTGGAGGGTTTGCACTGATGCTCGCGCACCTGCTCGCCGCGCCCTCGCCGCTGCATACCCGTCGCGGCATCGACCTGGACTTCCCGCTGCTGGTGGGGTGCCTGGCGCTGCTTGGCCTGGGTCTTGTGATGATCGCCTCTGCCTCCTCCGAAGTGGCGGCGGCGCAGTCGGGTAATCCCTTCTATCACATGATCCGCCACCTGATTTACCTGGGTATCGGCCTCGGTGCGGCACTGGTCACCCTGCTGGTGCCCATGGCCCTGTGGCAGCGCTACAGCGGCATGTTGCTGCTGGCGGCGGTGGTGCTGTTGGTGCTGGTGCTGGTGCCGGGCATCGGCCGTGAAGTCAACGGGGCCAAGCGCTGGATCGGTCTGGGCATCATCAACCTGCAGCCGTCCGAGCTGGCCAAGCTGTTTACCGTGCTGTTCCTCGCCGGTTATCTGGTGCGCCGCCAGGCCGAAGTGCGCGAGAAGCTGATCGGTTTTCTCAAGCCGCTGGCGGTGCTCGGACCTATCGCCGGGCTGCTGCTGGCCGAGCCGGACTTCGGGGCCACCGTGGTGCTGGTCGGCGCGTCGATTGCCATGCTGTTCCTCGGCGGGGTCAACCTGCTGCGCTTTATTCCCCTGGCGGCCGGCGTGCTGGCGGCGGGTGTGTTGGTGATGACCAGCCAGTCCTACCGCATGCAGCGCCTGACCAACTTTATCGACCCCTGGGCCGATCAGTACGGTGCCGGCTACCAGCTGAGTCAGGCGTTGATCGCCTTCGGTCGCGGCGAATGGTTCGGCGTCGGCCTGGGCAACAGCATCCAGAAGCAGTTCTACCTGCCCGAAGCCCATACCGACTTCGTCTTCGCCGTACTGGCCGAGGAGTTGGGCATGGTCGGCGCGCTGGTGACCGTCGGCCTGTTCGTCTTCGTCAGCGTGCGCGCCCTGTATATCGGTCTGTGGGCGGAGAAGGCCAAGCAGTTTTTCGCCGCTTACGTGGCCTACGGCCTGTCTTTTCTGTGGATCGGCCAGGTGCTGATCAATATCGGCGTGAACGTCGGTCTGCTGCCGACCAAGGGCCTGACCCTGCCGTTCCTCAGCTATGGCGGCAGCTCCCTGGTGATCTGCTGCGTCAGCCTGGCCATGCTCCTGCGCATCGAGTGGGAGCGGCGTACCCAGCTGGGCACCGAGGACGCCGATTTTACCGAGTCCGATTTTTTCCAAGACGACACCGGCAATGCCAAGGAGCCCCAGCATGCGCGGTAATGTGCTGATCATGGCCGGCGGCACCGGCGGCCACGTGTTCCCGGCCCTGGCCTGCGCCAAGGAATTCAAGGCGCGCGGCTACAGCGTGCATTGGCTGGGCACCCCGCGCGGCATCGAGAACGAGCTGGTACCGGCAGCCGGCCTGCCGCTGCATCTGATCAGCGTCAGCGGCCTGCGCGGCAAGGGCAAGCTGTCCCTGCTCAAGGCCCCGTTCCAGCTGCTCCGGGCGCTGTTTCAGGCGCGGCGGATCGTGCGTGAGCTGGAACCTGTGTGTGTGCTCGGTATGGGCGGTTATGTCACCGGCCCTGGCGGCCTGGCCGCTCGCATGAGTGGCGCGCCGCTGATCATCCACGAACAGAATGCCGTGGCCGGCACCGCCAATCGCAGCCTGGTGCCATTTGCCAGCCGCGTCTGTGAAGCCTTCCCCGATACCTTCGGTGCCAGCGACAAGCGCCGCACCACCGGCAACCCGGTGCGCGAAGAGCTGTTTCTGGAAACCCCGCGTGATTCGTTGCGCAATCGCCAGCCGCGTTTGCTGGTGTTGGGTGGCAGCCTGGGTGCCGAGCCGCTGAATAAACTGCTGCCCGAAGCCCTGGCGCGGGTGGCTGGCGAACTGCGCCCTGAGGTGTTTCATCAGGCCGGCAAGCAGCACGCCGAAATTACCGCTGAACGCTACGGCGCAGTTGGCGTCGAAGCGCAGGTCGTACCCTTTATCAAGGACATGGCGCGGGCTTACGCCTGGGCCGATCTGGTGGTTTGCCGCGCAGGTGCCTTGACCGTCAGCGAGTTGGCCGCCGCGGGTTTGCCGTCGTTCCTGGTGCCACTGCCCCATGCCATCGACGATCACCAGACGTATAACGCCGGCTATCTGGCCAGGGACGGTGCTGCCGTCCTTCTGCCGCAAGGCTCCACTGACGCCGCCAAGCTGGCCGCGCAGCTGACCGAGGTTTTGATGCACCCCGAACGATTAAAAGAAATGGCCAGCACCGCGCGTCGCCTGGCCAAGCCCGATGCAACTCGCACCGTTGTCGATATCTGCCTGGAGGTGGCCCGTGGCTAAGTCTCCCGCCGCTGCTCGTTCGGAAATCCGCCGTATGCGCCGCATTCGCCGCATTCACTTCGTCGGTATCGGCGGTGCCGGTATGTGCGGCATCGCCGAGGTGCTGCTCAACCTCGGCTACGAAGTCTCCGGCTCCGACCTCAAGGCCTCGGCCGTGACCGAGCGCCTGGAAAGCTTTGGCGCACAGATTTTTATCGGCCACAGCGCCGAAAACGTCGAGCATGCCGACGTACTGGTGGTGTCCAGCGCCATCAATACCGCCAACCCGGAAGTGGCCACGGCCCTGGAACGGCGTATTCCGGTGGTGCCGCGGGCCGAAATGCTCGCCGAGCTGATGCGCTATCGCCACGGTATCGCGGTCGCTGGTACCCACGGCAAGACCACCACCACCAGCCTGCTGGCTTCGGTATTCGCCGCCGGCGGCCTGGACCCGACCTTCGTGATTGGCGGTCGGCTGAATGCCGCCGGCACCAATGCCCAGCTTGGCACCAGCCGTTACCTGATTGCCGAAGCCGACGAAAGCGATGCCAGCTTCCTGCATCTGCAGCCGATGGTTTCGGTGGTCACCAATATCGACATGGACCATATGAGCACCTACGAAGGTGACTTCAGCAAGTTGAAGAAAACCTTCGTCGAGTTCCTCCATAACCTGCCGTTTTACGGCCTGGCCGTGGTCTGTGTGGACGACCCGGTGGTACGCGAGATTCTCCCGCAGATCGCCCGCCCGACCGTTACCTATGGTTTCGATGAAGGTGCTGATGTGCGCGCTATCAATGTGCGTCAGCAGGGCATGCAGACCTTCTTCACCGTGCTGCGCACAGGCCGCGAGCCGCTGGATGTGTCGGTCAATATGCCGGGCAACCACAACGTATTGAACTCCCTGGCCACCATTGCGATTGCCAGCGACGAAGGCATCAGCGATGAAGCCATCGTTCAGGGGCTGTCCGGTTTTCAGGGCGTTGGGCGACGCTTCCAGGTCTACGGCGAACTGCCGGTGGATGGCGGCAGCGTGATGCTGGTCGACGACTACGGCCATCACCCCCGCGAAGTGGCGGCGGTGATCAAGGCCGTGCGCGGTGGCTGGCCGGAGCGTCGTTTGGTGATGGTTTACCAGCCGCACCGCTTTAGCCGTACCCGCGACCTCTACGAGGATTTCGTCCAGGTACTGGCCGACGCCAATGTGCTGCTGCTGATGGAGGTCTACCCGGCCGGCGAAGAGCCGATCCCGGGTGCCGACAGCAAGCACCTGTGCCACAGCATTCGTCAGCGCGGCCAGCTGGACCCCATCTATATCGAACGCGGCGTCGATCTGGCCCCGCTGATCAAACCGCTGCTGCGCGCCGGCGACATCCTGCTGTGCCAGGGTGCTGGCGATATCGGCGGCCTGGCTCCACAACTGTTGCAAAGCAAGCTGTTCGCGGCGGCTGCAGGTAAGACGAAATGAGTACAGATAGCGTGAAATCCCAGCTCCCGGTCACGGCCTTCGGTCGCGTTGCCGTGTTGTTCGGCGGCAAGAGTGCCGAACGCGAAGTCTCGTTGAAGTCCGGCAATGCTGTGCTTAAAGCTCTGCAGAGCGCCGGAGTGGATGCCTTTGGCATCGATGTCGGCGAGGACTTCCTGCAGCGCCTGCTGGCCGAGAAGATCGACCGCGCCTTTATCGTCCTGCACGGTCGCGGCGGCGAAGACGGCAGCATGCAGGGTCTGCTCGAGTGCGCCGGCATTCCTTACACCGGCAGCGGCATCCTCGCCTCGGCCCTGGCCATGGACAAATTGCGCACCAAGCAGGTGTGGCAGAGCCTGGGCCTGCCGACTCCGCGTCACGCCGTGCTGGCCTCGGCGGCCGACTGCGAAGCCGCGGCGAGCGAGCTGGGCTTCCCGCTGATCGTCAAGCCGGCCCATGAAGGTTCGAGCATCGGCATGGCCAAGGTCGCCAGCCTGGATGAGCTGATCGCCGCCTGGCAGGACGCCAGTCGCTATGACTCGCAAGTGCTGGTCGAGCAGTGGATCCATGGCCCGGAGTACACCATCGCGCTGCTGCGCGGCCAGGTGCTGCCGCCGATTGCCCTGGGCACCCCGCACAGCTTCTACGACTACGACGCCAAGTACCTGGCCAATGACACCCAGTACCGCATTCCCTGCGGCCTGGATGCGGCCAAGGAAGAGGAACTGAAAGAACTTAGCGCCCGCGCCTGCGAAGCGGTCGGCACCCAGGGCTGGGCCCGGGTCGACGTGATGCAGGACGCCGCCGGCCAGTTCTGGTTGCTGGAGGTCAACACCGTACCGGGCATGACCGACCACAGCCTGGTGCCGATGGCCGCCGCGGCAGCCGGTCTGGATTTCCAGCAACTGGTGTTGGCGATTCTCGCCGACAGCCTTGAGGCAAGGGGTTAAATCATGGTTGCCAGCTTGCGCCACCCGTCAGGATCTGCCCGCGCGCCTCAGCGCGGCAAGCCTGTGCCGCGTGGTGCCAGCCGTATGGTGGCTCGGGAGCCAATCAGCCTGCGGGTGCGCCTGCCCAAACCGAACCTCGCCTGGCTCAAGCGCGTGACCTGGCCGCTGTTGCTGTTGGCCCTGGGCTATGGCGCGTACGACCTGTCGCTGCGCCTGATGCCCTATGCCGATCAGCCGATCGCGCGCATCAGCGTCGAAGGCGACCTCAGCTATATCAGCCAGGAGGCGGTGCAGCAGCGCATTGCGCCGTTCGTTTCGGCCAGTTTCTTCAGCGTCGACCTGCTCGGTATGCGTCGCGAATTGGAGCAAATGCCCTGGATCGCCAGCGCCCAGGTGCGGCGGATCTGGCCGGACCAGGTGCTGGTGCACCTGGAGGAGCAGTTGCCGATTGCCCGTTGGGGCGATGAGGCATTGCTCAACAACCAGGGCCAGGCCTTTGCGCCGAGCGAACTGGCTCATTACCAGAACCTGCCGCAGCTCTATGGCCCCAAGCGCGCGCAGCAGAAAGTCATGCAGCAATACCAGGTGCTCAGCCAGATGCTGCGGCCCATGGGCTTTACCGTGACACGCCTGGAATTGCGTGAACGCGGCAGCTGGTTCCTCTCCACCGGGCAGGGCATCGAACTGCTGCTGGGGCGTGACCATCTGGTGGAAAAAATGCGCCGTTTCAGCGCCATCTACGGCAAGACGCTGAAAGAGCAGCAAGCGAATATCGCGCGGATCGATCTGCGCTACGCCAACGGCCTGGCCGTGGCGTGGCACGAGCCGGTCGCGCCCACGGCGGCGCAAACCGCTGTCGTGCAGTGAATCAGGAGAAGACAAGACTCATGGCAAATGTGCAGAGCGGCAAGATGATAGTGGGCCTGGATATCGGCACCTCCAAGGTGGTGGCGCTGGTCGGTGAAGTGAATGCGGACGGCCAACTGGAAATCGTCGGCATCGGCACCCATCCGTCCCGCGGCCTGAAAAAGGGCGTGGTGGTGAATATCGAATCCACCGTGCAGTCGATCCAGCGCGCCGTCGAAGAAGCCCAGCTGATGGCCGGCTGCCGTATCCACTCGGCCTTCGTCGGTGTGGCCGGCAACCATATCCGCAGCCTCAACAGCCACGGCATCGTCGCCATCCGTGATCGTGAAGTCAGCCCGGCTGATCTGGAGCGCGTACTCGACGCCGCCCAGGCCGTGGCCATTCCTGCCGACCAGCGCGTGCTGCACACCCTGCCGCAGGATTACGTGATCGATAATCAGGAAGGCGTGCGTGAGCCACTGGGCATGTCCGGCGTGCGTCTGGAGGCCAAGGTGCATGTGGTCACCTGCGCGGTAAATGCCGCGCAGAACATCGAGAAATGCGTGCGCCGCTGCGGCCTGGAAGTCGACGACATCATTCTTGAGCAGCTGGCCTCCGCTTATGCGGTGCTGACCGACGACGAGAAAGAGCTGGGCGTGTGCCTGGTGGATATCGGCGGCGGCACCACCGATATCTGCATCTTCACCGAAGGCGCGATCCGTCACACCGCAGTGATCCCGATTGCTGGCGATCAGGTCACCAACGACATCGCCATGGCCCTGCGTACGCCGACCCAGTACGCCGAAGAAATCAAGATTCGTTACGCCTGCGCCCTGGCCAAGCTGGCCGGTGCCGGCGAAACCATCAAGGTGCCAAGCGTTGGTGACCGGCCGCCGCGCGACTTGTCGCGTCAGTCTCTGGCTGAGGTGGTCGAGCCGCGTTATGACGAGCTGTTCACCCTGATCCAGGCCGAGCTGCGTCGCAGCGGTTACGAAGACCTGATTCCGGCCGGCATCGTCCTCACCGGCGGTACGGCGAAGATGGAAGGTGCGGTCGAACTGGCCGAAGAGATCTTCCATATGCCGGTACGTCTGGGCATGCCGCAAGGCGTCAGGGGCCTGGCCGACGTAGTGCGCAACCCGATTTATTCCACTGGTGTGGGCCTGCTTATGTACGGCCTGCAGAAGCAGACCGATGGCATTTCCATGTCGGCCATCGGCAGTTACAGCGACGAACCCAAACAACCTGTGCTGGAACGGCTGAAACGCTGGGTCCAGGGCAATTTCTGATTTTGCAGTAGGCGTTACAACTAGAAAGTAAAGGAGAGGGAAAATGTTTGAACTCGTAGACAGCGCACCACAAAGTGCAGTCATCAAGGTCATCGGTGTGGGCGGCGGCGGCGGTAACGCGGTCAACCACATGGCGAAAAACAACATCGAAGGCGTTGAGTTCATCTGCGCCAACACCGATGCGCAGGCACTGAAAAACATCGGTGCACGTACCGTGCTGCAACTGGGCACTGGCGTGACCAAGGGCCTGGGCGCAGGTGCCAATCCGGAAGTCGGCCGTCAGGCGGCCATGGAAGATCGCGAGCGTATCGCTGAAGTGCTGCAAGGCACCGATATGGTCTTTATCACCACCGGCATGGGCGGCGGTACCGGTACCGGTGCAGCCCCAGTAATTGCTCAGGTGGCCAAGGAAATGGGCATTCTCACCGTTGCGGTGGTGACTCGTCCGTTCCCGTTCGAAGGCAAGAAGCGCATGCTGATCGCCGAGGAAGGTATCCGCGCACTGTCGGAAAGTGTCGACTCGCTGATCACCATCCCCAACGAAAAACTGCTGACCATCCTCGGTAAGGACGCCAGCCTGCTGTCGGCTTTCGCCAAGGCTGACGATGTCCTGGCAGGTGCCGTGCGCGGTATCTCCGACATCATCAAGCGTCCGGGCATGATCAACGTCGACTTCGCCGACGTGAAAACCGTCATGAGCGAAATGGGCATGGCGATGATGGGCACTGGCTGCGCCAGCGGTCCTAACCGTGCACGTGAAGCCACCGAAGCGGCGATCCGTAACCCGCTGCTGGAAGACGTCAACCTGCAAGGTGCACGCGGCATTCTGGTGAACATCACCGCCGGTCCTGACCTGTCCCTGGGTGAGTACTCCGACGTGGGTAACATCATCGAGCAGTTCGCTTCCGAGCACGCCACCGTCAAGGTCGGCACCGTAATTGATCCGGACATGCGCGACGAGCTGCACGTGACCGTGGTTGCTACTGGCCTGGGCGCGCGTATCGAGAAGCCGGTCAAGGTGATCGACAACACCGTCCAGGTGGCAACCAACAACGCCACCCATGCCCAGCAGGCCCCGGCTTCGAGCCGTGGCGAGCAGAGCGTCAACTACAAGGACTACGAGCGCCCAACCGTGCAGCGTCAGAGCCATGGCGGCGCGGCCACTGCGGCCAAGCTGAATGCGCAGGATGACCTGGATTACCTGGACATCCCGGCCTTTCTGCGTCGTCAGGCCGATTGATGGAATGTATCAGGAGCATTGGGTTGATTGGTGTTCAGCAAAGGCCGGTTCTGCTATTATCGCCGGCCATTGTTGAAAACAATTCGCAACTAGTGCTATAGCGGCCAAGCCATGATCAAACAACGCACCCTGAAGAACATTATCCGCGCCACTGGCGTTGGCCTGCATTCCGGGGAGAAGGTTTACCTGACCCTGAAGCCGGCCCCTGTGGACACCGGTATCGTGTTCCGTCGTACCGACTTGGATCCTGTCGTGGAAATTCCCGCGCGTGCAGGCAATGTTGGTGAAACCACCATGTCGACCACTTTGGTCAATGGTGATGTCAAGGTGGATACGGTAGAGCATCTGCTTTCGGCCATGGCAGGCCTGGGCATCGATAACGCCTACGTCGAGCTCTCCGCATCCGAAGTGCCGATCATGGATGGCAGCGCCGGGCCCTTTGTCTTCCTGATTCAATCCGCTGGTCTGCAAGAGCAGGACGCCCACAAGAAGTTCATCCGTATCCTTCGCGAAGTGACGGTCGAAGAGGGCGATAAGCGCGCCACCTTCGTGCCTTTCGAGGGCTTCAAGGTGACCTTCGAGATCGATTTTGATCATCCGGTGTTCCGCAATCGCACCCAGTCGGCCAGCGTTGACTTCTCCAGCACCTCCTTTGTGAAAGAAGTCAGCCGCGCGCGTACCTTCGGCTTTATGCGCGACATCGAGTTCCTCCGTTCGCAGAACCTGGCACTCGGCGGCAGCGTAGACAACGCCATTGTGGTGGACGAGTTCCGTGTGTTGAACGAAGACGGCCTGCGTTACGAGGACGAGTTCGTCAAACACAAGATTCTCGATGCCATCGGCGATCTCTACCTGCTGGGCAATAGCCTGATTGGCGAGTTCAAGGGCTTCAAATCGGGGCATGCGTTGAACAACCGCCTGCTGCGTGCCCTGGTTGAGCAAGCCGATGCCTGGGAAGTGGTCACCTTTGACGACCCCAGCACGGCACCGATCTCGTACATGCGCCCGGTTGCGGCCGTGTAACGTAAAACCCTCCTTACTTTGTTTTGCGAGGCCACCTTCGGGTGGCCTCTTTTTTACCTAGGTTTTGGTGGGCATAAAAGTACTTATTCGCTGGGCTTGCCATGCTTGGCCAGACGCTCCAGGGCGGCGCGTAGCTTGGGGTCGCTGATGCCGTCGGCGGTGGCCTGAATGTTTTCCGCGGCGCTGCTGGATAGGCTGGTTGTGCGACCGGGTGCACGCCTTTCGGCAGTCGGAGGTTGCACCTTGAACAGTATCTTCGTTAAGGTCGCGAATTCTTCGAGTGCCTGCAGCTGTTTCAACAAGCGTTTTTGTTGATAACGCAGGCGCGTGGCCCAGTGGCCATCGGTGATTATCAGTAGCAGGCAGCCCTCACGCCAGGACGCGACATGACAGTGTTCGCGGGCCGCGGGTTGCAGCTGGCTTTCAAGCAGATGCTGTAGATGGTCGAGGCGTTGCGCCTGACTGAACAGCGCCTTCAGAGGCTTCGCTTCGCGCATAAGCGCGGCGGTCGCTTTAGCCGGCAAAGGACGAAAAGTCATGGCAGGACGCCTGTGAGAGTGGAGCCGCCATGGTAGCAGAATCCCTGCTGCCGACTTGGGCTCCACCACTAGGGGGAAGCCTTGCAGATCATTTTATTAAGTCGGCGTCACGGTGCCGCGCGCACCCTGAGCCTGGATATGCGCTGGTTGCTGATGGCCGTGCTGCTGTTGGTGGGCGTAGCCGGTGTCAGCGGTGCTGCAGTCGGTGCCTGGTGGGCACCGGCCATCGTCGCTCCGGCGGGCGAGGCCCAGATCAGCCAGGCCTTGGATCAGCAACGGGCCGAAGTGACCGTAGTGCGCCGCGATGCGCAGCGCCAGCTGGATGCCTTTGCCGCCCATGTCGCCGAGCTACAGGCTCGCCTGACCCGCCTCGATGCTCTGGGCGAACGCCTCACCGAGCTGGCGGAGCTGGATTCCAGCGAGTTCGACTTCTCCCTTAATGTGGGGCAGGGCGGTGCTGAAGACAGCATGGGTGATGCGGCCTATGCTCCGCCGCCCTTTATGGATGAACTGGATCGCCTGAGCCTGCGCCTCGATAGCCGCGAACAATTGCTTGAGGTGCTTGAACAGCTGATCGGTGAGCGCCGCCTGAGCGAGGCCGAATACCTGTCCGGCATGCCGGTGCGCCAGGGCTATATGTCCTCGCCGTTTGGCCGGCGCGTCCACCCCCTGAGCGGGCGCAATACCCTGCACAAGGGGGTCGACTTTGCCGCCAAGCCCGGCAGCGACGTGGTATCCGTGGCCGCTGGTGTGGTGACCTTCTCCGGCAGCAAGTCGGGGTATGGCAATACCGTCGAAATCAGCCATGCCGACGGCTACGTCACCCTCTATGCCCATAACCAGAGCAACCTGGTGCAGATCGGCGATCTGGTGCAGCGCGGCCAGACCATTGCCAAAGTCGGCCGCAGCGGCCGTGCCAGTGGTTACCATGTGCACTTCGAGGTCAGCCAGAATGGCCGCGTGGTCAATCCCGCCAGCTACATAGCGCGAGTAAGCGACGTCGAATAACGCCGCTTTCCTCATCTGCGTTTCCGGGTAGAATGCCCCCTTCGCACGCAGCCATGCAGGCTGCATGGGTCGCTTTTTAAGTGCCCCTCAATCCATACGCCTGGAAGATCCTGTCGATATGTTTGCGCCTTTGTTGAAGAAACTCTTTGGAAGCAAGAACGAGCGTGAAGTCAAGCGCATGCTCAAGACGGTACAAGCCGTCAATGCCTTCGAGGAGCAGATGCTCGCTCTCTCCGATGAGCAACTGCGTGCCAAGACCGATGAATTCAAAGCCCGTCTGGCCAAAGGTGAAACCCTCGACCAGTTACTGCCAGAAGCCTTTGCCGTTGCCCGTGAGGCGGGCAAACGGGTCATGGGCATGCGCCACTTCGACGTCCAGTTGATCGGCGGCATGACCCTGCACGAAGGCAAGATCGCCGAGATGCGCACCGGTGAGGGCAAGACCCTGGTGGCGACCCTGGCGGTGTACCTCAATGCTCTGGAAGGCAAGGGTGTGCACGTGGTCACGGTCAACGACTACCTGGCCCGCCGCGACGCCAACTGGATGCGCCCGCTGTATGAGTTCCTCGGCATGAGCGTGGGCATCGTCACGCCCTTTATGCCGCCGGAAGAGAAACGCGAGGCCTATGCTGCCGATATCACCTACGGCACCAACAACGAGTTCGGTTTCGACTACCTGCGCGACAACATGGCCTTCAGCCTGGAAGACAAATTCCAGCGCCAGCTGAATTTCGCCGTGATCGACGAAGTCGACTCCATCCTGATCGACGAAGCCCGTACCCCGCTGATCATCTCCGGCCAGGCCGAAGACAGCTCGCGTCTCTACACCGAGATCAACAAGCTGATTCCACGCCTCAAACTGCATGTTGAGGAAGAGGAAGGCGTGGTGACCCAGGAAGGTCACTACAAGCTGGACGAGAAGGCCCGCCAGGTTGAGCTGAACGAAGCGGGTCACCAGTTCGTCGAGGAAATGCTGACCGAGGTCGGCCTGCTGGCTGAAGGCGAGAGCCTGTATTCGGCGCACAACCTGGGTTTGCTGACCCACGTCTACTCGGGCCTGCGTGCGCACAAGCTGTTCAACCGCAACGTTGAATACATCGTGCAGAACAATCAGGTGCTGCTGATCGACGAACACACCGGTCGTACCATGCCGGGTCGTCGTCTGTCCGAAGGCCTGCACCAGGCGATCGAGGCCAAAGAAGGCCTACCGATCCAGGCCGAGAGTCAGACCCTGGCCTCGACCACCTTCCAGAACTACTTCCGCCTGTACAACAAGCTGTCCGGCATGACCGGTACCGCCGATACCGAGGCCTTCGAGTTCCATCAGATCTACGGTCTGGCAGTGATCGTGATCCCGACCAACCGGATCATGGCGCGCAAGGATTTCAACGACCTGGTGTATTTGACCCAGGAAGAGAAGTACGCCGCCATTATCACCGACATCAAGGATTGCATGGCTGAGGGCCGGCCGATCCTGGTCGGCACCGCGACCATTGAGAGCTCTGAATACGTTTCCAAGCTGTTGGAAAAAGAAGGTATCGAGCACAAGGTGCTCAACGCCAAATTCCACGAGAAGGAAGCCGAGATCATTGCCCAGGCCGGTCGCCCGGGCGCGTTGACCATCGCCACCAACATGGCCGGTCGCGGTACCGACATCCTCCTGGGCGGCAACTGGGAAGTGGAAGTGGCGGCGCTGGAAAACCCAACGCCCGAGCAGACTGCGCAGATCAAGGCCGATTGGCAGAAGCGTCACCAGCAGGTGATCGAGGCCGGCGGCCTGCATGTGATCGCTTCCGAGCGTCACGAATCGCGGCGTATCGATAACCAGCTGCGCGGTCGTTCCGGCCGTCAGGGTGACCCGGGTTCCAGCCGCTTCTACCTGTCGCTGGAAGACAGCCTGATGCGCATTTTCGCCTCGGACCGGGTGAAGAACTTTATGAAGGCCCTGGGCATGCAGCCCGGCGAAGCCATCGAGCACCGCATGGTCAGCAACGCCATCGAGAAGGCCCAGCGTAAGGTCGAAGGGCGTAACTTCGACATGCGTAAGCAACTGCTGGAATTCGACGACGTGGCCAACGAGCAGCGCAAGGTGATCTATCACATGCGCAACAACCTGCTCAGCGCTAGCGATATCGGCGAGACCATTGCCGACTTCCGCCGCGAAGTGCTGGACAACACCATCAACGAACATATCGCGCCGCAGTCGCTGCCCGAGCAGTGGGATATCGCCGGCCTGGAAGAAGCGCTGTACACCAGCTTCAACCTGCGCCTGCCGATCCAGCAGTGGCTCGACGACGACCACAAGCTCTACGAAGAGACCCTGCGTGCGCGCATTCTCGAAGAGCTGGTCAACGCGTACAACGAGAAAGAAAACGAGGCCAGCGCCGAAGCCCTGCGCACCTTCGAGAAGCAGATCCTGCTGCGTGTACTCGACGACCTGTGGAAAGACCACCTGTCGACCATGGATCACCTGCGTCACGGCATTCACCTGCGTGGCTATGCGCAGAAGAACCCCAAGCAGGAATACAAGCGCGAGTCCTTTACCCTGTTCCAGGAGCTGCTGGAGTCGATCAAGCGCGACACCATCCGCGTCCTCTCCCATGTTCAGGTACGCCGCGAAGACCCGGCCGAGGAAGAGGCGCGTCTGCGCCGCGATGCCGAGGCCCTGGCCGAACGTATGCAGTTCCAGCACGCCGAGGCCTCGGCCCTGGCTCAGCCGGAAGCCGCCGAGGAAGGCGATGTGGCCGTAGCCGCCGCCCCCGTGCGCACCGAGCAGAAGATTGGTCGCAATGAACCGTGCCCTTGCGGCTCGGGCAAGAAGTACAAACACTGCCACGGTCAGGTCAACTAAGCCGGCTGTGATGCAATAACGGCTGGGCCGGCTTTTGGCCCTGCCGTTAACGACTAAAAAGGTGAGTTGAGCCCGGGCCGAATTTGGCTATGCTTGAGTCGTCTAGAAGAACGCCGCGAACGGTTTGACCGTCCGCGGCGTTTTACCATCGCATCACTCTTACCACTCAAGGAGCGTTCTCTATGGCTGTTGGTCTTGGCCCGCTGTCTACCCTGCACCCGGTTCCAGGTTTCGAGCTGGGCATTGCTTCGGCGGGAATCAAGCGACCGGGGCGCAAGGATGTGGTGGTGATGCGTTGTGCCGAAGATGCCACGGTGGCCGGGGTGTTTACCCTCAACGCCTTTTGTGCGGCACCGGTAATCCTGGCCAAGAAGCGCGTGCTGGGGCAGGTGCGCTACCTGCTGACCAACACCGGCAATGCCAACGCCGGGACTGGCGAGCCGGGCCTGCAGAATGCCGCCCGCACCTGCGCCGCACTGGCCAGGCTGGCCGGTGTCGAGGAGGCCGCGGTGCTGCCGTTCTCCACCGGGGTGATCGGCGAGCCGCTGCCGGTGGAGAAGATCGAGGGGGCCCTGCAGGCCGCTCTGGATAATCTTTCCGAGAACAACTGGGCCGAAGCCGCCACTGGCATCATGACCACCGACACCCTGCCCAAGGGCGCGAGCCGTCAGTTCGTGCATGACGGCGTGACTGTCACCGTCACCGGCATCAGCAAGGGTGCCGGGATGATCAAGCCGAACATGGCGACCATGCTGGGTTATATCGCCACCGACGCCAAGGTCGCCCAGGCCGTGCTGCAGGACCTGCTGCGCGATGCGGCGAACAAGTCGTTCAACCGCATCACCATCGACGGCGACACCTCGACCAACGACTGCTGCATGCTGATCGCCACCGGCCAGGCCGCCTTGGCAGAGATCACCCAGGCCAGCGGCGACCTGTTCGCCAAGCTCAAGGAAGCGGTGTTCAGCGTGTGCATGGAAGTGGCCCAGGCCATCGTGCGCGACGGTGAAGGCGCGACCAAGTTCGTCACCGTGCAGGTGAATGGCGGCGCGACCCATCAGGAATGCCTGGATGTGGGTTACGCCGTGGCCCATTCGCCGCTGATCAAGACCGCGCTGTTTGCCTCCGACCCGAACTGGGGGCGCATCCTCGCCGCCGTCGGTCGCGCCGGTGTGGCGCAGCTGGATGTCAGCCTGATCGACGTGTTTCTCGGCGAGGTGTGCATTGCCAGCAAGGGCTGCCGCGCGGCCAGCTACACCGAGGAGCAGGGCGCGGCGGTGATGGCCAAGGAAGAGATCACCATCCGCATCGAGCTGGGCCGCGGTGGCTGCAGCGAGACCATCTGGACCACCGACCTGTCCCACGAGTACGTCAAGATCAACGCCGAGTACCGCACCTGATCCGACGTATATCGACTGTATGACGCTTCGCATTCCCGTTGTTTATGGCCGCCATCCCTGGCGGCCTCCCTTCGGGCCGTCGCTGCGCGACGTTAAAAAGTGCTCCTGGCACTTTTTTATGGCCCCATAAACAACGGGAATTTGCTATTGGGTGGCGCGGCGTCTTAATGTCCGTTGACCCCCTTGAGCAAGCGCATCACGCACGGAGTGCCCCATGTCCCTGGTTCTGGTTATCGGCAACAAAACCTATTCGTCCTGGTCGCTGCGCGCCGCCCTGGCCATGGAGCTGGCCGAGGCCAGCTATGGCGAAGTGCTGGTCCCGCTCGACCGCCCCGATAGCCGGGCGCGTATCCTCGAACATTCGCCAACCGGCAAGGTGCCGCTGCTGAAGACCGAAGACGGGCCGGTATGGGACAGCCTGGCGATTGCCGAATACCTCGCCGAACGCTTTCCCGAGGCCCATCTGTGGCCCCGTGGCGAATATGCCCGGGCAGTGGCGCGCAGTGCCTGCGCCGAGATGCACAGTGGTTTTGTCGCCCTGCGCACGCATATGCCCATGGACCTCAAGCGCGATCAGGCGCTGGATGTGGTACCGGCCGAGGTCGAGGCCGATATCCGCCGCATCTGTGCGCTCTGGGCCGAGTGCCGTGGCGCGTTCGGCGAGGGCGGTCCCTTTCTGTTCGGTCACGCCAGCCTGGCGGATGCCTTCTTCGCCCCTGTTGCAGCGCGGCTGCGCAGTTACCGGGTGGCGTTGCCCGAGGCGGCGGCCGCTTATGTAGCGACCATCTATCAATGGCCGGCCTTTCAGCGCTGGTACCAAGCCGCTCAGAAGGAACAGCTGGAGTGAAACGTATTCATGTGGCCGCCGCGGTGATTCGTGGTGCAGACGGGCAGATCCTGCTCGCCAAGCGTCCCGAGGATAAGCATCAGGGCGGTCTCTGGGAGTTCCCCGGCGGCAAGGTCGAAGCCAGCGAGACGGTGCAGGCGGCCCTGGCCCGTGAGCTGGAAGAGGAGCTGGGTATTCGCCCAACTGCCGCGCGACCGCTGATTCAGGTGCGCCACGACTACCCGGACAAGCAGGTGCTGCTGGATGTCTGGGAAGTCTCGGCCTTTACCGGTGAGCCCCACGGTGCCGAAGGCCAGCCCATGGCCTGGGTCAGCCCGCGGCAGCTAGGCGACTATGAATTTCCCGCGGCCAATCGGCCGATTGTCGCGGCCGCACGTTTGCCCGAGCGTTATCTGATTACTCCGGAAGGTTTGAGTGGGCCTGAGCTGCTGCGGGGTATCCAGGCGGCCCTGAATAGCGGTATTCGCCTGCTGCAATTGCGCGCCCCGGCGATGCCCGCAGCGCAGTACCGCGATATTGCTGCCGACGCCCTCGGCCTCTGTGCGGGCAAGGCGCAGCTGATGCTCAAGGGCCCGCTGGAGTGGCTGGGTGACTTTCCTGACGCTGGCTGGCACCTGACGGCGCAGCAGTTGTGCGAGTTGAGCACAGGCGGCCGGCCGTTTGCGCCGCAGCGCTGGCTGGCGGCCTCCTGCCACTCGGCGCATGAGCTGGAACTGGCTGCGCAGATGGGCGTGGATTTCGTCACCCTGTCTCCCGTGCAGGCCACCCAGAGCCACCCCGACGGCCAGCCGCTGGGCTGGGCGCAGGCTGCCGAGTTGCTGCAGGGCTTTAATCAGCCGGCCTATCTGTTGGGCGGGGTTACTCCCGCCGACCTGAAGCGAGCCTGGCAGGTGGGTGCCCAGGGCGTGGCGGGTATCCGCGCCTTCTGGCCCGGGTGAGCCCATTTATTAGCCTGTCTGATCGAGTTTGTTGATGCCTGTTGAAGCCCGTTCCCCCTCGAATATGCGCCCCAGCACCCTGCATCTGCCCCGTGGTAACTGGGCGACGGTGTACGAATGCCTGTGTGCGCACTTCCCGGCGATTGCGCCGGCGGTGTGGCAGGAGCGGATCGCCCGTGGCCGGGTGCTGGACGCCCAGGGCCAGCCGCTGGGGATGGCTGCGGCTTATCGCGAAGGGCTCAAGGTGCACTATTTCCGTGAGGTGCCAGCGGAGACGCCGATTCCTTTTGAGGAAACCCTGCTGCATATCGATGAGCACCTGCTGGTGGCCGACAAGCCGCATTTTCTGCCGGTGATGCCCGCGGGTGAATACGTTGAGCAAACCCTGCAGGCGCGGCTGGCCAAGCGCCTGGGCAATGCCGATCTGGTGCCGCTGCACCGCATCGATCGGCACACCGCCGGCCTGGTGCTGTTTTCCACCAATCGGCAGAGCCGTGGCCAATACCAGGCGCTGTTTCGCCTACGGCAGATGGACAAGTGCTACGAGGCGCTGGCGGCGGCCTTGCCGCAGCTGGCTTTTCCGCTGGTACGGGCGACGCGGCTGGAGGGTGCCGAGCCGTTCTTTCGCATGCAGGAAGTCGCCGGTGAAGCCAATACCGAAACCCGTATCGAGGTCGCCCAGCGCCTGGGCGAGTACTGGCTGTATCGGTTGTACCCGGTAACGGGCAAGAAGCATCAGCTGCGTGTGCACCTGGCCGCGCTGGGCGCGCCGATTCTCAATGACCCGTTCTATCCCGAGGTCACGGATGCGCCGGATGCCCTGGATGACTACAGCAAACCGCTCAAGTTGTTGGCCAAGGGCTTGAGCTTTATTGACCCTTTGAGTGGCGAGCGGCGTAGTTTCGAGAGCCAGCTCAGTTTGTTGTGAGGTTGTAGCCCGGATGCAATCCGGGGAAGCGGGTTCCCGGATTACATCCGGGCTACGGTTATTGCTTTTCTGCCGCCTGCCAGAGCACTTCATCAATCCCCTGGCGTTTGGCGATCAGCCGCGCAGCGACAAACAGCAGGTCTGACAGGCGATTGACGTAGGCCAGGCCGACGCCGCGAATCGGCTCCACGGCGTTCAGGTGCTGGCAGCGGCGCTCGGCGCTGCGGGCCAGGCTGCGGCACACGTGGGCCTGGGCGATCAGGCGCGAGCCACCGGGCAGGATAAAGTTCTCCAGCGGGCCGACTTCCTCGTTCCAACGGTCGATAGCCGCCTCCAGCCGCTCGATCTCCGCGGCCTGCAGCGCCTGGTAAACGGGCATCGCCAGTTCGCCGCCAAGGTCGAACAGGCGGTGTTGGCAGGGTGCGAGCACTTCGATAATTTCGCCCAGCTTCGGCCACTGGGCTTGCTGTTCGGCAAGGTCGGCCAGCAGCAGGCCGAGTTGGCTATTCAGCGTGTCCACCTCTCCCATGGCATCCACCCGTGGGTGGTCCTTGGTCACGCGGCGGCCGTCGGCCAGGCTGGTTTCGCCGGCATCGCCGGTGCGGGTGTAAATCTTCGACAGTCGATAAGCCATGGTCACTGTTCCGTATCGGCAGGGGTGGCGGCCAAGGGCAGGCGCAGGGTGAAGCAGGTGCCTTGGCCCGGCTTGCACTGCACCTCCATCTGCCCCTTGTGGTTGTTGGTGATGATGAAATAGGACACGGAAAGCCCCAGGCCGGTGCCCTGGCCGATTTCCTTGGTGGTGAAGAAGGGTTCGAAGATGCGCTTGCGCACCGCCTCGGGCATGCCGACACCGTTGTCCTCCACCTGGATTTCCGCCCAGAGGCCGGCCAGCCGGGCGCGCAGGACGATCTTGCCGGGTACCTGGCTGTCCTGGCGCTGATGGATAGCCTGGGCGGCGTTTTTCAGCAGGTTGAGCAGTACCTGCTCCAGCTCGTTGGCGGTGCCGGGCACCGGGCCCAGAGCCGGGTCGTACTCGCGCACGATGGTCAGACTCTTGAAGTCGAAGCTCTCGGTCAGGTCGAAGTCGTTGCTGGCAATTTCCACGGCCTGATCGATCAGGCCAGGCAGCTGGCAGGGGGCCAGCTGGCGGTCGCTGAGGCGGCTGAAATTGAGCATATGGCTGACGATTTTCGCTGCTCGGCTGCCGGCCTGCTGGATGCCATCGAGCAGGCGCGGAATCTCGCGGGCGTTGAGGTAGCGGTCGATGGCTTCCAGGCAGATGCCGGCCTGTTCGGCTTGCTCGCGGTTCTTTTCCAGTTCCGGCGACAGCCGCCGGCGGATGTTCTGCACGTTATGCAGAATGGCCCCCAGGGGGTTGTTGATCTCATGTGCCATGCCGGCGGCCAGGCCGCCGACCGAGAGCATCTTTTCCGATTGCACCATCATTTCCTCCAGGCTCAGGCGCTGGGTAATGTCGTCGATCCGGATCACCACGCCACGCCCGGCGCTGCCGCTCAGGGGGTAGAAGGTCAGAGCGTAATAGTGCGGGGCGTCGGGGTCGCCCCAGGCGACTCGCTCGACCTTTTCCACCTGATGCTGTTCCACGGTGCGCTTGAGCTGGGGCAGAAAGGGCTTGAGCGGCGGGAAGGCGAGAAAGATTGGCTGGTTCAGCGCCTCGTCCAGGCGCGTGCCGGAGAGGCTGCTGGCCTCCTGGTTCCACTGGGTGACATAGAGCTGCTCGTCGAGGGCGATCAGCGCTGAGGGCATGGAGTCGATGATGCTGTTGAGGTACTTCTGAAAACCGGTGAGCTTTTTCTCGATCTTGCTGCGCACCTGCACTTCCAGCTCCAGCTTGCGGTTGGAGTGGCGGGTTTCCTCGGCCAGCAGCTGGGCCTGGTCGAAGGCCTGCTGGGTGTCGTCGCGGGCACGCTTGAGCTGCTGTTCGCGGGCCTCCATGCGCGACAGCATGGTGTTGAAAGCCTCGGCCAGGCTGCCGATCTCGTCGGCATTGCCGCGCCGTGCGCGCAGGGCGTAATTCTCCTCGCGGGTGACCTGGCGTGACAGTTCTTCCAGACGGCGGATCGGCCGGGTGATCAGGCGTTTTACCTGGCGCGAGACCACCAGCCAGAGCAGCACGCTGAGCGCCAGGATCACCAGGCTGGCGGTCAGGGTGCCGGTGTAAAAGGCCCCCGGCAGCTCGCTGGAGGCGACCAGCAGGAGGAAGCCCGGGGCTCCATCTGGTTGTGGCAGCTCGACCAGATGGTTGATGCGAAATTCGCTGTGACGCCAGGACTCGACCTGTTCCATGCGCAGCGGCAGTTGCAGTTTTTCGCCGCGCTGCAGCTGCGCCAGGCTGACGCCATTGCTGTCGTAGATCACTGCCGCCCGCAGTGGCGCGTAGTCATCCAGGCGCTTGAGCAGGGCTTCAGCCGCCTGGGCAGAGCCCAGCGCCTCATGGCTCAGGGCCGGGCTGGCAATCAGCCGGCCGAGGGTGTGCAGGGCCTGGGGGGCCACGCTTTGCTGGGATATCCAGTAGGCCGCGCTGATAAAGGCCAGGTTGGCCACCAGCAATACGGTGGCCAGCAAGGCCAGCAGGGCGGCGAGCAGTTTGCGCCCGACCGGAAGGTTTTCAAGATGCTGACGCAGGGGCATGGCGGGGTGGGTCGCTGTGGCGTAGATGCAGGCAGGTTAACGCGTGGCTTAATGGCTGGGCAATCCGCGTGCAGTGAGGTGAGCCAGCAGGCGCTCGTGCAGGGCCTGCAGATGGGGCAGGGTGAGGCGGTGACGCTGCGCGGCGGCGCAGGCGTAGCCGAGCAGGTAGGTGATCTCGGTGCGCCGGCCCTGGCTGACATCCTGATGCATGGACGAGTAATTGGCGGCGGTGGCCTGGATCACCCGCAGCACTTCCTCATGCAGGTCATGGGCGGCTTCGCCTTGTCCGCAGCGCTGCAACAGTTCGCCGAGTTCGGCGCACAGGCTGGCGATTTCGGCCGGGTGGTCGCGCAAGCCGCCGTTGCGGCAGTCATGCAGCACGGTCAGCGGGTTGATCGCGCAGTTCAGCGCCAGCTTGCGCCATAGCCGGCTAAGGATATCCAGGCTCCAGTCATGAACAATGCCGGCCTGGTGCAAGTCTTCCAGCCAGGCGGGCGGCTGCAGATCAAGTGGGTCGCCGAGCCAGGTATGGCCGTGGCCGGCGAAGACCACGCGAAAGTCGCGCTCACGAAAGGCCCCTTCGGTGCTCGAGGCCAGAATGCAGCGCGCCTGGGGCACCTGCAGGGCCACGCGATCCTGGCTGCCCAGGCCATTCTGCAGCAGGATCAGCTCGGCCCCGGGCACCAGGCGCGGAGCCAGTTGGGCCACGGCCGCTTCGGCGTCATAGGCCTTGCAGGTCAGCAGCAGGCGTTGAATGGGTTGCGTGCTGTCGGGCGTTTGTGCAGCAACCGGGTAGAGCCGCGCCTGATCCTGTTCGACCAGGGTCAGGCCGCCCGCTTGATGGTAAGCCTGCAGGCGCTGCGGGTTGCGCAGAATCAACTGCACCGGCACGCCGGCTCGGGCCAGGCGTGCGGCCCACAGGCTACCCAGGCTGCCCGCGCCGAGAATATGCCAGCTCATCGTGCCGTCTAGCGTGGCAGGGGCAGGCGCTGGGCGGTGACCAGGCCGCTGCTGTAGGAGTCCGGCAGCAGCTCGGCGGCATGCTCCTGCAGGGCCTGGGGCGTGCAGGGCAGGCCTTTGCTGTCGAGGCCGATCAGGCTGATGCCGGCCTTGAGGCTGATAAAGCCTTCGCTGGTTTTGAAGGCCTTGAGGTTGATGCCTTCGTGCAGGCGCTTGAAGCTGCTGGGCGAGCACTCGTGGAGGTCTTCGAGCATGGCGATCAGGCCGAAGTGCATCTCGTCCAGGCGCACCAGGATGTCCAGGGGCCGCACCAGCTGTTGCAGGCGGCGGGCGACGCCGCTGAGCAGTTCGTTATAGAAGCGCTCACCGTGTTGCTGGCGCAGGTCGTGGACATCCTGCAGGCCGATCATCAGGTAACACAGGGCACCACCGCGGGACTCCACCTGGCGCAGGCTGTCGAGCATCCTCTGCTGCAGGTAGCGGTGATTGCCCAGGCCGGTCAGTGGGTCGACCAGGTTGCGCTGCTCCAGGCTGGCGATATTGCCCGTGAGCAGACGATTTTCCTGGAGCAGACGTTGCAGGGTGTTGCACAGGCGGTCGGCGGCGAACACCCGTGGCACCAGCTGCTCGCTCATGGCCGCCTTGTTGATAAAGTCATCCACGCCGCTGTCGAAGGCTTCGCCCAGGACGTTTTCGCCTTCCTTGCCGGTGAGCAGGATGATGTAGGTGTAGTGATGGGTCATTTCATCGAACTGGCGCACCTGTTCGGTCAGCTCCAGACCATTTATCTCCGGCATCAGCCAGTCGGCCAGCAACACACTGGCGGGGCGCTGCTCCAGCAGGCGGATGGCTTCGGCGGCGCTGCTGGCGAAGCGCAGGTCCTGATAGCCCGCCTGGGTCAGGGCACGGCCAATCACCGCGCTGGAAAACTTGGCATCGTCCACGACCAGAATGCTGAGATGGGGGTTGGGCATTGGCAGGCTCGCTGGAGGGGATTCGCGTAGACCCGGTACATCGCCGGGCAGTGTTTGTCGCTACCGCTATATAATGGCCGGGTTTTTTTACCGTCAAGCCAGGCGCGTCCCGTTCGTGATGCAGGGCGCGCCGTCTATCTGGAGTAAGACCATGCCCTCGTTCGACGTGGTGTCCGAGTTGGACAAACATGAAGTTACCAACGCTATCGACAGCGCCATCAAAGAGTTGGACCGTCGTTATGACCTGCGCGGTAAAGGAAGCTTTGAACTGAAAGAGCTGACTGTCAACCTGACAGCCGATGCGGATTTTCAGTTGGAGCAGATGGTTGAGATTCTCAAGCTCTGCCTGGTAAAGCGCAAGATCGATGTGCAATGCCTGGAGTTCAAGGATGCTTACCCCTCGGGCAAGAGCGTCAAGCAGGAAGTGATTCTGCGCGAAGGTATCGAAAAGGAGCTGGCGAAGAAGATCGTCGCCCATATCAAGGACAGCAAACTCAAGGTGCAGGCCGCGATTCAGGGCGAGCAGGTGCGTATTACCGGCAAGAAACGCGATGACCTGCAGGAGGCGATTGCAGCCCTGCGCACCAAGGATTTCGGCATGCCGCTGCAGTACAACAATTTCCGTGATTGAAACGCGGAGCTTGAGCTTTCTGGCGTTGCAGGCGTCGCACGGCCTGTAATCGCAATAAAACCGCCACGGCTCGCTGTGGCGGTTTGTTTTCAGCAGTGCAGAAAGGAGTAACAGATGGAAATGAACGTCGAACAACTGGTGAAGATGTCCGAGACCTGGTTGCCGGTCATGATGCAGTACGCCGGGCAGTTGACCCTGGCAATTATTACCCTGCTGATCGGCTGGTGTCTGATCAATGGCCTGATCGGCAAGGTCGCTGCACTGATGCAGCGGCGCAATGTCGACCGCGCCCTGCACAGCTTTATCGCCAGCCTGGCTGGGATCATCCTCAAGGTGCTGCTGCTAGTCAGCGTGGCGTCGATGATCGGTGTGGAGACCACCTCCTTTATCGCCGTGATTGGTGCCGCCGGCTTGGCCATTGGCCTGGCGTTGCAGGGCAGCCTGGGAAACTTTGCCGGCGGCGTGCTGATCATGCTGTTCCGCCCCTTTCGCGCTGGCGACTGGATCGAGGCTCAGGGCGTATCGGGCAGTGTCGACAGTATCCAGATCTTCCACACCACCCTGAAAACCGCGGACAACAAGGTGGTGATAGTGCCCAACGGCAGCCTATCCAACGGCCATATCACCAACTACTCCCGCGAGCCAAAGCGCCGCGCCGATATCAACCTGGGTATCGACTACTCCAGCGATATCCAGCTGGCCCGGGAAGTGCTGCTGAAGATTGCCGAAGACCCGCGGGTGCACCGCGACCCCGAGCCTGTGGTGTTTGTCACCGGGCTGGGTGACAGTGCGGTCAACCTGTCGTTGCGGGTCTGGGTGGCGACCCCGGATTTCTGGCCGGTGACCTTCGGTTTCACCGAACTGGCCAAGGAGCGCCTGACCGAAGCCGGTATCGGCATCCCCTTCCCGCAGCGGGTGGTGCACCTGGTGCAGCCCAGCTAACCGGCCTCTGGTGGCACCGCGGCCAGCCCGTGGTGCCACCGCTAGGCTGAGAGGCCTTTGACTGCGCGGCCGAAGCTGGCCTGGTAGTGATCCAGTAACGTTTCCCAGTCCGCCTGGCTCCAGGGTGAGTGGCGTCGCAGTTGCTGCAGATCGTGGCGGGCGGCCTGGGTCGGACACAGGCGTCTGCGGGATTTTTCCAGGTCCAGCAGAGCGACTTCGGCCTGCCCGCTGTCGCTGATCTTGACGAAGATGTGCTTGGCATACAGGCAGCCATGCTGCCAGCGCGCCTTGTGCAGGCGTGCGAGGTTTTCTGCGATCAGTTGTAGCAGGCGCTGGTGGGCGGGTTCGCCATGGCGCTCGCGGCCTTGGGCGAGGTACCAGTCACTGATCGGCTGGTAGCCTTCCAGAGCCGCGGTCACCAGTAGGCCGCGCCAGCCTTGGCGGTTGTGCTCGGTGGCGCAGTAGATGATTTCCGGAACTGTTACACCCGCTTTGCGTGCCCCCAGCAGCGCATCTCGCTCACGCAGCACGGTAGGTCGGCCAAAGGGGTGCAGCAGGCTGCGGTGGATATGCCCGGTCTGGCGCTTGGCATAGAGCAGTGCGTCGTCCTTCCAGATACGTTGGACGCCGCTCTGGCCACCGCGGCGGTCGTTGGGCGCTTCCACCCATTCGCCCTGCAGTTGCCACCAGGTTTCGAGGCTGCCAGGGACAGGCATTGAAACTGCATCTGCTGTCATGTTCCGCTCCACTCTCTAGAAGCGTCAGCTGCGGCATGCCCGTGCCGATTACGAAGCGCTGCGCTTCAGTTGTTATTGGTTGTTATATGTTCCGCTGTGGTAGCCGGCGCATCGCCGTTGGCCTGGGGACGCTCGCGACGCCATTGCAGGACGATCAGGATCAGGGTCGGCACGCCCAGCAGGGCGGTGACGATAAAGAATTGTTCATAGCCGAACTTTTCCACCATTACCCCGGAATAGCCACCGATCATACGCGGCAGTAGCAGCATGATCGAGCTCAGCAGCGCGTACTGGGTGGCGGAGAACTTCAGGTTGGTCAGGCTCGACAGATAGGCGACGAACGCGGCGGTGGCCAGGCCGGCACTGAAATTGTCGGCAGAGATAGTGAGAATCAGCATCTGCAGGTCCGCCCCCATGCTGACCAGCAGCATAAACAGCAGGTTGGTTGCCGCCGAGGCCGCGCCACCGATAAACAGGATCGGCAGTATGCCAAAGCGCACGATCAGCAGGCCGCCGATGCCCGCGCCGAGCAGGGTCATCACCAGGCCGAACAGCTTGCTGACGCTGGCGATCTGGTCCTTGGTAAAGCCCTGATCGATATAGAACACGTTGGCCATCACCCCCATCACCGTGTCGGACATACGGTAGGTGGCGATCAGCCCCAGCAGCAGGAAGGCCTGCCAGCGGTAACGCAGGATAAAGTCGTTGACCGGGGTCAGCACCGGTGCCAGGCCGCGGCGGCCCATGGTGGACAGGCACAGGCTGGTGAGAATGGTGTAGAGCAGGGCGCGGAGGAAGGCGCGGTCTTCCAGCAGCAGGTCGAGCATGCTCGCTTCGCCGTTGATCACGCTGGCGAAATCGGTGTGGTAGAGCTGGGTGAACATCGCCGGCACGGAGATCAACAGGACGATTAGCACCAAAACAGAGGCAATCTGGTGGCTAAAGCCATAGCGGGCGGCGGCCAGTTGGGTGCGCAGCGGCACATCCGGCTCGCTCATCCACAGGCTGGTGAGCAGGCCGGGCAGCATCATCAGGGCAAACAGCAGGTAGGTCCCGGCCCAGGCCCCGTGCTGATAGAGCAGGGCGGTGGAGCCAAAGCCTTCGGCGAAATACAGTGCGCCGGCGGTAGCCAGCAGAGCGGCGACGCGGTAACCGGCCATATAGCTGGCGGCCAGGGCGGCCTGGCGGCTGTCGTCGACGATTTCCAGGCGATAGGCATCGACGGCGATGTCCTGGGTGGCCGAGGCGAACGCCACCAGCACGGCCAGGGAGATCAGCCAGGTCAGATGGGTTTGTGGGTCGCAGAGGGCCATGCCGCCCAGGCCGATGGCGATCAGGATCTGCGACAGCACCAGCCAGGAGCGCCGGCGGCCCAGCTTGCCCAGCAGCGGCAGACGCCACTGGTCTAGCAGCGGCGACCAGACCCATTTGAAGGCATACGCGAGGCCGATCAGGCTGGCGAAGCCAATGGTGTCGCGAGCCACGCCGGCTTCGCGCAACCACACCGAGAGGGTCGAGAACACCAGCATATAGGGTAGGCCGGCGGCGAACCCTAGAAGCAGCAGCACCAATGTTGAGGGGCTGGAGTAGGCAGCAATGGCATCGCGCCAGCTTTTACGGGGCATTGAAGGGGTATCAGCCTGAGGTTGACCTAATAAAGGGCGCACTCTAACCGCTGTGCTCCATTGGGCGCCAGCCGTACTGTCGGATATCCACCCTATCGTTATGGCTAAATATGCCTTCGGCCTGGAGTCGGGCCCGCTGCTCGTTACCCGAGGGGGTGCCGGCCGCCAGGCTGAGCCGGCCACCTGCGGCTATCACCCTATGCCAGGGCAGCGTCGTGCCCTCCGGCAACTGGCTCAGGGTGCGCCCCACCCAGCGTGCCGCGCGGCCCAGGCCGGCCAGTTCGGCCAGCTGTCCGTAACTCACCACGCAGCCTGCTGGCACCTGCGCCAGCACCAGGTAGAGGGCCTCGCGGCGTTCGGCCTGGCTTGCTGGAGGCGGCCTCGGCGCGTCATGCTGCGAGGTATTTTTCGCTGATCTATTCGGTACTTTCGCCATGTCGCTACGCATCCTGCTGCTCTCGGTTCTTCTTGGCTGGGCCATGCCCCTGTGGGCCGACACGGTCTGGCTGAACAATGGTGACCGCCTGAGCGGCGAGATTCTGTTGCTGGACGGCGGCAAGCTGGCCCTGAAAACCCGCTACGCCGGTCAGGTGCTGATCGACTGGAAGGATATCGACACCCTGAGCTCGGAAAAACCCCTGCTGATCCGCCGCAATGGCTTCGACAGCGAGCGCAGCCAGCAACTGGAGGCGGCCGGCAAGGGCATGGTGCGGGTGGTCAATGCGACCAGTCAGACCGTGCCGCTGGCCAGTATCAAACGCCTGATCCCACCGCGCCCGGTGCTGCAGGACCGCATAGGGGAGGGCAATCTGGACGCCAAGCTAGATATGAAGCGCGACGACAATATAACCGACGAGTGGAAGCTCAAGGGCAATACTCGCATGGAGCACGGTCGCTGGCGGCATGGGCTGCGGGGCGAGCTGGAGCGCAAGGTCAAGGATGAGGTGAAAACCGCTGACAACTGGCAGCTGGAGTACGACCTCGACCGTTTTATCAGCGATAACTGGTTCTGGCGGGCCGGTGCGGAGCAGAACGAGGACGAGTTTTCCTTCGTGACCCGGCAGCGCTCGCTCGGCACCGGACCGGGCTATCGCTTCTGGGATAACGAGCTGGGGCGCTTCGACATGATCGGCCAGTTCAACCGCATGCAGCTGCAGACTAGCGAGGGAGAGCTGAGCTTTTCGACCTATTCCCTGGAGTGGGATTACAAACGCCTGTTGTGGGGTACGCGTCTGGAGTTCTTCAGCAATGCCGAGCTGCAGATCCCCGACATTGAGCAGATCGACTATGTGCTCGATAGCGAGGTGGGCCTGCGTTATCGCCTCAATAGCTGGGCGCGGCTATCCCTGCTTTACGAACTCGATCAGGTGCGCGGTCTGGGGCGCACCAGCAGTGAGCGGCATTACCTGCTCGGCGTCGGTGTCGGCTGGTAAACAATTACGGCTGAACTCGGAGTGATCCTGTCGGTCAGTACTTGTTCTGCCGCCGCGCTTGAGGATAATGCCGGCCTCCGCTCACCCTAGATATTGCAAATTACCCCCTATGTTTTCCAAGACCCTGCTATGCCTGGCCCTTTCTGTGGCTGCCACCTCCGCCCTGGCGGATACCGTCTGGCTGAAGAACGGCGACCGCCTAACCGGCAAGATCAAGTTCTACGACGGTGGCAAGCTGTTGCTGCAAACCGAATACGGCGGTGCCATCGCCTTGGACTGGAGCAAGATCGCCACCCTGGAAAGTGATCAGGAGCTGTTGATCAAGGAAAATGCCGTGGCCGGCGAACGCACCAAGTCCTTGCGCCCCGCCGAGCCGGGCAAGGTGGTGCTGGCCAATGGTGGCGAGCCCAAGACCATCGAACTGGCGAGTATCCAGCAGATCCTCAAGCCCAAGCCGCTGGTTGAGGACCTGACCATCAAGGGCAATCTCGATGCTTCCCTGGATTACAAACGGGCCGAGCGCGATACCGACGACTACGATGTCGACCTCAAGACCCAGGCGCGGCACGGTCTGTGGCGGCATAACGCGGAAGCGGGCTACAACCGCGAGTTTCAGGATGACGTGGTCACCACCGACAACTGGAGTGCCGAATACGCACTTGACCGCTTCCTGACTGAGAAGTGGTTCTGGCAAGGGCGCTTCGAGTACAAGCGCGACATGGTCGAGGAGCTTGCGCGCCAGCGTACCGTGGGTACCGGTCCGGGTTATCAGTTCTGGGATAACGAGCTGGGTGCCTTCTCCGTAGTCAGTCTGCTCAACCGCACTGACTACGAATACAGCAATGGCGAAAACGACAACTTCTACGCCGCGAGTCTGAAGTGGGATTACAACCGCTATCTGGTCGGCAAGAGTGTCGAGCTGTTCAGCGATGGCGAGGTGGGTAAGCCGTTGGACAACGTTGCGGATTACACCCTGGATGCGACCGTGGGGCTGCGTTACAAGCTGACCGATTGGGCCTCGCTGAATATGAAGGCCGAGAAGGACCTGGTCAGCGGTGCAGAAGGCGAGCTGGATGAAACCCATTACAGTCTGGGGTTTGGTGTCGGCTGGTAAGTGTTTGGCCGTCGATCTGCTGCGCGTCGGCCCTGCTGCGTTAAAAACAGGCTCGGAATGCTCATGTACAAAAGTACACTCCGCTTCCTCGCCTGTTTTTGCCTTGCAGGTCTCTAGCTCGCTAGATCTTGAAAAATTAAAAGCAAAAAAAGCCCCGCATTGCGGGGCTTTTTATTTTCAGCAGATCAGTGCGAATTACAACCGCAGGCCGCCGTCCAGCTCCAGAATCCGACCGGTGTAGTAGTCGTTTTCTAGGATATAGGCCACCGAGTGAGCGATCTCGGCAGGCTTGCCCATACGGCGCAGCGGGATGACCGAGGTCATGCGCTCCAGCGCTTCGGGCTTCATGCTGGCAACCATTTCGGTTTCGATAAAGCCCGGTGCGACGCCAGCAACACGGATGCCGTAACGCGCCAGCTCTTTGGCCCAGACCACGGTGTCAGCCGCTACCCCGGCCTTGGCCGCGGAGTAGTTGGCCTGGCCGATATTGCCGGCACGGGAGATCGAGGAGATGTTGATGATTGCGCCTTCACTCTTCAGCTCGATCATCTTCGCCGCCACTTCGCGGGTGCAGAGGAACACGCCGGTCAGGTTGACGTCGATCACCGACTGCCACTGAGCCAGGCTCAGTTTGGTGATTTCGCCGTCCTTGACCTTGATGGTCAGGCCGTCACGCAGGATCCCGGCGTTGTTGACCAGGCCGTTGATCGCGCCGAAGTCTTCGGCAATCTGCGCCACGGTCTGGGTCACTTGCTCTTCATTGGCGACGTTGCACAGGTAGGCGCGGGCTTCCACGCCCAAGGCCTTGCAAGCGGCGACCGCTTCGTCGAGTTTTTCCTGGTTCAGGTCGACCAGCGCCAGCTTGACGCCTTTTTCTGCCAGGTATTCGGCCATGGCGCGGCCAAGACCCTGGCAGCCGCCGGTGATGATGATGACTTTGTCTTTGAGTTGCATCGCTTATCCCCTCAAGTGGTGTCGTGTAACCTTGCTGGCCTGGTAATAGCCTGTCCGTTAATGACGGATTCTATGCAAGGAGTCAGATTGTGAGCGTGAAAGCCGGCAAGCATGCCCGAGAATTGCTGCTCAAGGAATACCGGGGCGTGCTCAGCACCCATTCCAAGGCTATGCCGGGTTTCCCTTTCGGATCAGTGGTGCCCTATTGCCTGGATGCCCAGGGCTGGCCGCTGATCCTGATCAGCCGTATCGCTCAGCACACCCATAATCTCAAGCAGGACGGTAAATGCTCGCTGCTGGTGGGCGAGCGCGGAGCCGAGGACGTGCAGGCGGTCGGCCGTCTTACTTTGCTCGCACACGCGCGACAATTGCATGACGAGGCGCAGATCGACGCGGCGGCGGCGCGCTATTACCGCTATTTCCCGGATTCGCAGAACTATCACCGTGTACATGATTTTGACTTCTGGCACCTTGAGCCGGTGCGTTGGCGCTATATCGGCGGTTTTGGCGCGATTCACTGGCTGGATCAGGTGGCCTTGGCCAATCCCTTTGCCGGCGACAGTGAAGTCGATATGCTCGCGCACATGAACCGCGATCATGCCGCCGCCATCGGCCATTATGTCGAACTGGCGAGGTTGCCCCAGCATGCCCCGGCCGAGCTGGTTGGTATCGACAGCGAGGGCTTTCATCTGCGCATCGGTCAGGGCCTGCACTGGCTGCGGTTTCCAACATCCTGTAACAGTCCGCTGGAGGTGCGCCAGGCCTTGGTAGCACTGGCCCGCGCTGAGGTCTGGCCGACCGACGGTCAGGCTTCAGCTTGAATTCAGCCTAACGCCCCATACTTCTGTCTCATAGGAAGCTGATCTTCCGTTAAGGAACCTTTGATGCGTGCTTTTCTGTTTCTGTTTTTGCTGTTTCCAATCATCGAGCTTGCCCTGCTGATTCAGGTCGGTAGCGCCATCGGCGTGCTGCCCACTCTGTTGCTGGTGATTGGCACTGCCATCCTTGGCAGCATCCTGCTACGGGTCGCCGGGGTGGCCACCGCGTGGCGCGCCCGCGAGCGACTGGCCCGTGGCGAGCTGCCCGAGCAGGAAATGCTTGAAGGTCTGCTGATTGCCGTCGGTGGCGGCCTGCTGCTGCTGCCGGGCTTTATCAGCGACATCTTCGGCGTGTTCTGTCTGATTCCCTTTACTCGCCGTCTGCTGGTCAACAAGCTGCGCCTGCGTGCGGCCGAACAGGCCATGCGTCAGCGCGCCTTTTTCGACGACCAGGCCGCGCGCTCCGGGCAAGTTCGCCCCAATGTGCTGGAAGGCGAATACGAACGCCGCGACTGATTTGCGGCTCGTGAAAAAGGTCTTCGCACGATAAAAATTTCACCCCCAGCCCTTGAAATCCCCCCGCACGCCCTTATGTAGCGGTCACCGCAAGGTTTTCTGTCGTTTCGGCAGATCAGACTTCAGCGTTGTGCCTGGCACGGCGCTACCGGCTCCGCCGGATTTTGCTAACCCGCCGGTGAACGCACCGGCCGCTGTAAACCACCTATTGGGAGAGATCGACAATGAAGCTTCGTCCTCTGCATGACCGCGTCGTAATCCGTCGCAGCGAAGAAGAAAAGAAAACCGCTGGTGGCATCGTGCTGCCAGGTTCCGCTGCCGAGAAAGCCAACAGCGGTGAAATCCTCGCTGTCGGTACCGGCCGCGTGCTGGACAACGGTGAAGTACGTGCCCTGGCCGTTAAAGTCGGCGACAAAGTGGTGTTTGGCCCTTACTCCGGCAGCAACACTGTCAAAGTTGACGGCGAAGACCTGCTGGTAATGAGCGAGAACGAAATTCTCGCTGTAGTTGAAGGTTGATTTCAGCGTCCCGTCGCTACGAATTCCGCTCTATTTGAACGAATCAAGGAATAACCATCATGGCTGCTAAAGAAGTTAAATTCGGCGATTCCGCCCGCAAGAAAATGCTTACTGGTGTCAACGTTCTGGCTGACGCAGTAAAAGCCACCCTCGGCCCGAAAGGCCGTAACGTGATCATCGAGAAGAGCTACGGCGCTCCGACCATCACCAAGGACGGCGTTTCCGTTGCCAAAGAAATCGAGCTGAAAGATCGCTTCGAGAACATGGGCGCGCAGCTGGTTAAAGACGTTGCTTCCCGTGCTAACGATGACGCTGGCGACGGCACCACCACCGCCACCGTTCTGGCTCAAGCCATCGTCAACGAAGGCCTGAAAGCCGTCGCTGCCGGCATGAACCCGATGGACCTGAAGCGCGGCATCGACCAGGCCGTGCGGGCCGTCGTCGCCGACATCCGCGCCGTCTCGCGCCCGGTCAGCGGGTCGGACGAGGTCGCGATGGTCGGCTCGATCTCGGCGAATGGCGAGAAGGAGATCGGACGCCAGATCGCCGACGCCATGCAGAAGGTCGGCAACGAGGGCGTCATCACGGTCGAGGAGAACAAGGGCCTCGAGACCGAGACCGAGGTCGTCGAGGGCATGCAGTTCGACCGCGGCTATCTCTCGCCCTACTTCATCACCAACGCCGACAAGATGGTGGCGGAGCTCGAGGATGTCCTGATCCTGCTGCACGAGAAGAAGCTCTCGTCGCTGCAGCCGATGGTGCCGCTGCTCGAGTCGGTGATCCAGTCGGGCAAGCCGCTGCTGATCGTCGCCGAGGACGTCGAGGGCGAGGCCCTTGCCACGCTGGTCATCAACAAGCT
>NZ_DATKDZ010000041.1:0-37714 GCF_035512415.1 Pseudomonas sp.
CGCCTCTTCATCAAGGGCTTCGAGGTACTCGCGCACTGCGCGGCTGCTGAGCTTTGGATCGTTCCAATCGACCGCATCTCCCGCTACCCCACGTTGCCGGCTGGCATCCGCCTTGATGATGCTGGCGTCGACGGCGAAACCCTCACCCTTGACCAGGCCGGCCGCCATGCAGCGCCGCAGCACCTCATTGAATAACCAGCGGAATAGATCGCTGTCACGAAAACGCCCATGGCGATTCTTCGAGAAGGTCGAGTGATTGGGGACTTCGTCTTCCAGACCCAGCCGGCAGAACCAGCGATAGGCCAGGTTCAGGTGCACCTCTTCGCACAATCGCCGCTCGGAACGAATGCCATAGCAGTAGCCGACGACCAGCATGCGCACCATCAACTCCGGGTCAATCGAGGGACGCCCTATGGGGCTATAGAAATCCGCCAGGTAGGCACGCAGATCACTGAGATCCAGGCACTGGTCGATGCTGCGCAGGAGATGTTGGATGTTGGGCCGGGACGTGATCTTCCAGATTGAACGAGTAGAACAGGCGCTGCTGTCCTCCCGGTAACTGTCCCATCATGCTGTTCGCCCCCACGCTCGCTGACAAAGCAATTTTGCCAACGGCATGGGAAGGCCGCTACTTTTTCAACAGAATCGGCCGAAAGTAGCCTGACATGAGTGGCCACTACTGCCATCACCAATGCCTCAGCCCATTAAAGCCAAAGCCCCCCCCCAGCCTCCCCCACCATCTGATCCGCTTTTTATTTGAAAACCTGAGTCTGTTATCCAAATACCCGCGCTCGCATCATTCCCCTCGCCTGATAAAGCCCGACGAGGCCCGTAATGAGCGAACGTATTCCCGCGCAGGTTATCGAGACTATCGACCCGCGCCAGCCTATCCGCCTGACGCCTTCCCAGGCTGGCGGGCCGATTCATACCCGCAGTTTTAGCGGCTGCTTTCGCAATCTGCGCCTGTACGGTGCCGGCCTGCTGTTTCTGATCTTCTTCGGCACGGCCTGGCTGGACTGGGACGGTCGCCAGGCGGTGTTGTGGAACCTGGCTGAGCACCGCTATTACATCTTCGGCGCGACCTTCTGGCCGCAGGATTTCACCCTGCTCTCGGCGCTGCTGATCATTGCCGCCTTTGGCCTATTCACTATCACCGTGGTGGCCGGGCGCGTGTGGTGTGGCTACACCTGCCCGCAGAGTGTGTGGACCTGGGTGTTTATGTGGGCGGAGAAAGTTACCGAAGGTGAGCGCAATCAGCGGGTCAAGCTGGATGCCGCGCCCTGGTCGCTGAACAAGCTGGCGCGGCGCAGTGCCAAGCACGCAATCTGGCTGGCGGTCAGCCTGCTCACGGCGCTGACTTTTATCGGCTACTTCACGCCGATTCGCCCGTTGGCCAGCGACCTGCTGCGCCTGCAACTGGAGGGCGGCACGCTGGTGTGGGTGTTGTTCTTTATGGCCGCCACCTACCTCAACGCCGGCTGGCTGCGCGAGAAGGTCTGCGTGCATATGTGCCCCTACTCGCGCTTTCAGAGTGCGATGTTCGACGATGACACCCTGCTGGTGGCCTACGACGCCAAACGCGGCGAAGGCCGTGGCCCGCGCAAAAAGGACAGCAACCACAAGGCCGAGGGCCTGGGCGATTGCATCGACTGTTATATGTGCGTGCAGGTGTGCCCGACCGGTATCGATATCCGTGATGGCCTGCAGATTGACTGCATCAGTTGCGGTGCCTGCATCGACGCCTGCGACGGGGTGATGGACAAGATGGGCTACGCCAAGGGCCTGGTGGGCTATCACTCCGAACGTGAACTGCAAGGCGGCAAAACCCACTGGCTACGGCCACGGCTGATCGGTTATGGCATCGCCCTGGTGCTGATGATCGGAGCCTTTGTCTGGGCCTTGAGCGCGCGCTCGATGCTGTCCATCGACTCGGCCAAGGACCGCAGTATGTTCCGCGAAAACCAGCTGGGGCAGATCGAGAACACCTACCTGCTCAAGGTGATCAACAAGACCCAGCAGCCGCAGCGCTATGGCCTGGCGCTGGTCGACAGCCCCGGCCTGCGCCTGGATGCACCGCAGCAGTTGCAGCTGAATCCCGGTGAGATTCTCGACGTACCGGTGACTGTGGTGCAGCTGGTCGAGCAGGCCACTGGCGCGACCAGGCCGGTGCGTTTCGAACTCAGCAACCTGGCCGATGCGGATCAGCACGCGCACAGCCAAAGCGTATTTATCGCCCCGCGCGGGCGCTGACAGTCGCATGGCAAAGCAACTCCCCGTAGAGTGCGTTGGAATACTCAGCACACCTATGAACACGATGAAACGCTACGAAAAACTCGCCGACCAGGTTGCCGAACTGATCCGCACTGGCATGCTCGCCCCTGGCGAAAAGGTGCCGTCAGTGCGCCACGCCAGTCGCACCTATGGGGTCAGCCCGTCCACGGTGTTCCAGGCCTATTACCTGCTGGAAGACCGTGGCCTGATCCAGGCGCGCGCCCGCTCCGGCTACTACGTTCGCGAGCTGGCGCGGCATTCCCTGGCCGAGCCGGAAACCAGCCAGCAGCCGACGCAGACCACCGAAGTGGATGTCAGCGAGCTGGTGTTCTCGGTACTCGCCTCATTGAAAGACCCGGATACCGTGCCGTTCGGCTCGGCCTTCCCCAGCCCCGACCTGTTTCCCCTGCCGCGCCTGGCCCGCTCCATGGCGCAGAGCGTGCGCGACATGCCGCCCCATGCAGTGATCGCCGATATGACCGAGGGCAACCCCAACCTGCGCCGGCAGATTGCCCTGCGTTATATGGTCAGCGGCGTGATGCTGCCGCTGGAGGAACTGGTGATCACCAGCGGGGCCATGGAGGCACTGAATCTGTGCCTGCAATGCGTGACCCAGCCGGGCGACCTGGTAGCTATCGAGGCCCCGGCCTTCTATGCCACGCTGCAGGTGCTGGAGCGCTTAAAGCTCAAGGCCGTGGAAATCCCGGTCAACCCGCGTGAAGGTATCGATCTGGATGTGCTGAGCGAACGCCTGGCCAGCCTGCCGATCAAGGCCTGCTGGTTTATGAGCAGCCTGCAGAACCCGCTGGGCGCGAGCATGAGCAACAGCAAGAAAGAGGCGCTGTATCAATTGCTGCAGCGCCATCAGGTGCCGCTGATCGAGGATGACGTGTACGCCGAGCTGTACTACGGCAGCCAACCGCCGAAGCCGGTAAAGAGCTTTGATCGCGACGGACTGGTGATGCACTGCGGCTCGTTCTCCAAATGCCTGGCACCGGGTTATCGGGTCGGCTGGGTGGCCGGCGGACGCTATGCCGAGCAGATCAGCCGGCTCAAGCTGATGACCACCATCTCGCCCTCCGTACCGGCTCAGGCCGCCCTGGCCGATTACCTGCAACACGGCGGTTACGACCGCCACCTGCGCAAGCTGCGCCACGCCCTGGAGGCGCAACAGGCGTCGATGCTGGCTTCGGCCGCGCGGCACTTCCCAGCCAGCACCAAGGTCACCCGCCCCAGCGGTGGTTACTTTCTCTGGTTCGAATTCCCTGAACAGGTCGACTCGCTGCAGCTGTTCCAGCTCGCCCTGGCCCAGGGCATCAGCCTGGCACCTGGACCGATCTTCTCGGCCACCCGGCGCTTCGGCAACTGCGCCCGCCTGAACTACGGCCACCCCTGGAGCGCGCAGAGCGAACAGGCGATGGCCGTGATCGGGCGAATTATCGCCTCGTTCTAAGCCTGAGCCGCCGCGCACCAACTTAAGGCTGAAACTGTCCACTCGGTCAGTTATCAGTGCATGCAGCGTATTTACATTTCCCGGCAAACCACTAGAGTGCGCGCCCGCGCCGCTCTGCGTGGCGGTGCTGCAGACAAATGCAGGACTTGGCCTCCTTCTTGCTCAAGCTCCGACAGCCTGACCACTTAGACAGGTTTAAAACGATAATTCAGCACTTTGGGGAGCACCACTCGATGAACCGTACTCTTTCCTCTCTGGTTCTGGCTGGCGGTTTGCTGGCGGGCGGCCAGGCTATTGCCGGCGACCTGATGCACTGGCAGAACAACAGCCTGACCTACCTCTATGGCCAGGACTACAAGGTCGACCCGGAAATCCAGCAAACCGTGACCTTCGAGCACGTCAGTGGCTGGGCTATCGGCGACCTGTTCTTCTTCGTCGACACCATCAAGTACAACACCGACGCCACCAATGGCGCGGGCGACGGCCACACCTTCTACGGTGAATTCTCGCCGCGCCTGTCGTTCGGCAAGCTGTTCGACAGCAAGCTGGAATTTGGCCCGATCAAGGACGTGCTGCTGGCCGCCACCTACGAGTTTGGCGAAGACGATGTCGAGTCCTACCTGATCGGCCCGGGCTTCGATCTGGCGATCCCCGGCTTCGATTACTTCTCGCTGAACTTCTACCACCGCGAAACCGACGGCGACCGCGATGGCAGCGGCGTTTGGCAGATCACCCCGGTGTGGAGCTACACCATTCCGGTGGGCAAATCCGACATCGTGATCGACGGCTTTATGGACTGGGTGGTGGACAACGACGAGAGCTACCACGCCAACCTGCACTTCAACCCGCAGATCAAGTACGACCTGGGCAAGGCCATGAACTGGGGCGAGAAGCAGCTGTATGTCGGCATCGAATACGACTATTGGAAGGACAAGTACGGCATCCAGGACAGCGGTTTTGTCAGCGACAACTTCGTCGGCCCGACCGACCAGAACACCGCCAGCCTGCTGGTAAAAGCGCACTTCTGATCCACCGCCGACTCGGCCTGGGCAACCCCGGGCCGAACGCATCGCTACAGCCCCTCCCCCGCCTGTTCCCAGGCACTCCAATAGCGCTGGTCGATACATACCGCAGCGTGCTGTCACAGATTTCGCTGAGCAAGGGCAGCCCCAGCAGCGAGCGGCAATCGTTGTATGCCTTCAGCCTCAGGCTAGCCATGGCGCAATATCAGCCGGCTATGCCGTGAGCAAAAGCCGCAGCTTGGGGTCTACTATCCTGTCCTGACCGCCATAACGGAAAACCCGAGCATGCCCGACACCCTGATCAAGCGTTTACGTCCCCTGGGCCTGGCCCTGCTGCTGCTCGGCCTCAGCGCCTGCAGCACCCTGGCCCCGCGTGACCCGCTGCATATCGACTTGGTCGGCCTGGAACCCTTGCCCGGCCAGGGCCTGGAGGTGCGCTTCGCCCTCAAACTGCGGGTGCAGAACCCCAATGAAACACCCATCGACTTCAACGGCGTGGCCGTGCAGCTGGATATCAACAAGCAGCCGCTGGCCAGCGGCGTCAGCAACCAGAGCGGCCAGGTGCCGCGTTTTGGCGAGACCGTTATTAGCATTCCGGTAAGCATTTCCGCCTATTCGGTTATGCGTCAGGCCTGGGGTGTCGGCGGCTATAAACCGGGGCAGGATCTGCCCTATGCGCTGCGCGGCAAACTCGCCGGCGGCTTGTTCGGCACCCGGCGCTTTAGTGACTCGGGCAACTTGAACTGGCCCCAGCCGGCTGGGTATCCCCCAGTCAGGCCCTGACAAGCAGCCCGCATAACCGAGAGGCTGTGTGGCAGTTGCGGCTAGAGGCCCAGCGCCGCTCACCTGCTGGTCTGCACGCCGGATCGCAGGGCTACGCGCGACCATCGACCGCCTCCCACCGCAGCACTGCGGCTTAAGCCGGCCTGGCCAACTATTCCAGACGCACCCGATACACCTCGGCCAATGCGATCAGCTTGTCCCGCGCCAGGGCCAGGGCACTCTGGGTCAGGGGACGCATGCCGTCGGCAACGGCCTGCACCTCGATGGCCTGGGCCGCCACCGCCGGCTGGATCATGGCGCGCAAGGCTGGCGTGACCTCGAGCAGCTCATAGGCAGCCACGCGCCCGGCAAACCCCTTGCCGTGGCAATGGCTGCAGCCACGGCCAACATAGAAGGTCTCCTGCGCATCCAGGCCCAGTGCCGCCCGCACATAATCCGGCACCGGCTCCTCTTCCAGGCATTCCGGGCAGTTGCGCCGCACCAGGCGCTGGGCCAGCACCCCGAGCAGGCTGGCATTGAGCAAATAGGACGCAACGCCTATTTCCAGCAGGCGGGTGACTGTGGTCGCGGCGCTGTTGGTATGCAGGGTGGAGAGCACCAAATGGCCGGTCAGGGCACTCTCAGTCGCCATGATCGCGGTCTCCTGGTCACGGATCTCGCCGACCATGATCACGTCCGGGTCATGCCGCAGGATATGCCGCAGAGCACGGGCAAAGGTGTAGCCGATCTGCGGCTTGACCTGAATCTGACGAATCCCGTCGATCTGGAACTCCACCGGGTCTTCGACCGTGATGATGTTCACCCCGGTTTGCTTGATGTCATTAAGGGCGGCGTAGAGGGTGGTGCTCTTGCCTGAACCGGTCGGTCCGGTCACCAGCAGGATGCCCTGGTTGTGGCTGGTCAGGTTACGAAAGCGCTGGGCATCCTCGCTGTTGAAGCCAATCTGATCGAGCGTTTTGAGGCTCTGCTGGGTGTCCAGGATGCGGATCACCACGCTTTCGCCATGCACCGTCGGCATGATCGACAGACGCAGGTCGATAGTGCGATCGCTGACCCGCACCAGGTGCCGACCATCCTGGGGCAAGCGCCGCTCAGCGATGTTCATGCCACCGATGATCTTGATCCGGCTGACAATCGCCGGCAGGTTGCCGGGCCTGATCCGGCGGATCTCCGTCAGCACGCCATCGATGCGAAACAGGATGGTCACCTCGCGCTCGCCAGGCCGCAGGTGGATGTCCGAGGCGTGCCGGCCGATCGCATCCTCCAGCAGGCTGTCGACAAAACGCACCGTCGGTTTGTCCTCGGCCAACTGCTTGATCCGGTGCAGGCTCAACTCGGGCTCCTGGCCCTGGTGCTCAGGCAACTCCAACGCAGTGGCCGCGCCATAGTGCAGATTGATCGCCGCCTGCACCTCATCGCCCCGCGCATGAATAGCCTCGACCTGCTTGCCGGTAACAAAACCCAGCAGGTGCAGCAGATCGCAGTCCGAGGGTGTTGGCGTAGCCACCACCAACAACTCGCCTTCGAGCATCAACGGCAACACCTGATGCTCCCGCGCCAGGTTCTCGGGCAGCAGGAGCAACGCCTGTTGTTCGACCTCAAAACCGTCCAGATTGACCCGCGCGATATCCAGTTGCTGCACCAACGCCTCGGCCAGCTGCTGCTTATCGATCAACTTGCGCCGCAGCAGGATATCGCCGACCCGGCCCACGCCCGGATCTTCATCCTGCAGACGCAGGGCCTGTCGCAGGGTCCGGGGATCTAGGCAACCGCCCCCCACCAGAAGCTCGCCAACCAACTGATGCGGCTGCTCGTTCTCGGCGCGCAGACGCAGGTGTTCAAGCAATTGCTGACGGTCGGTTATGAGTAGCGGCATGGGCAGCAAACCTCGGCTAGAAACGTCTAACCAGTATATGCGCCACTAATTAGCCATCACTGCATTGAGTCAATAAAGCCAATGCTGCCGGCCCCAGCCTGGGGCCCGTGCACTACCGATATGAAATCCGGGTCGGCCAGGTGCCGCGTTTTGGCGAGGCTATCATCAGCATTCCGGTAAGCATTTCCGCCTATTCGGTTATGCGTCAGGCCTGGGGTGCGGCGGGCTACCCGGGAGCCAAGGGCCTGCCCTATGAACTGCGCGGCAAACTGGCCGGCGGCCTGCTGGGAACCCGCCGTTTCAGCGACAGCGGCACCCTAAACTGGCCCGAACCGGCAACGCGCTAGCGAGCTCTAGTGCCCACACACGGCGCACCCTACAGGGACCGGCCACGGTCGGTGAGCGGATCGCGCCGGCCACTGTCTTTACAAAAGATTTACACAATCTCCAGCGGAATTTTCTCCGGGCGCAAGGTCAAAAGTTCTAACCGGCGCGTGCCGAACCCCTGGAGGATTTTCACTCATGATTGGCCGCATTCCCTTAGTCGCGGTGCTTGTTGGCAGCCTGGCCTTTGCCGGTCAGGCGGCAGCCGACCATGGCTCGCGCCGCGACGCGCTGATTACCGGAGCCGTAGTCGGGGCCGTGGTCGGTGGCGTGATTGCCAGCAGCCGGCATGCTCCGCCGGTCTATGTCGAGGTGGCACCGCCGCCACCCCAGGTCGTCTATTACGAACCACGCCCACGCTATTACGAGCCCTACCCGGTAGTGGTCGAGCACCGCTATTACAAGCCGCGTCATCACAAGCACCACCGGCATCACCGCAAACATCATCGCCACGACCGCGACTACTACCGCTGGTAGTAGGCCCTGCCCGCGCCCACGGCGCGGGCAGGCATTTCCCTAAAAGCGCGGCAGCCTGCCGCGCGCAGCCCGCTGCAGAGCCCTGGCACCGCGCCTGCGGCCATGCGCACCGCCGACCCGCGATAAAACCCTATATACTATGCGGCTTTGATTATTCCCAAGCCGAGGACCTCGCGTGAGCACGTTGCCAGCCTGCCCCAAATGCAATTCCGAATACACCTATGCCGACGGCGAGCAGCTGATCTGCCCGGAGTGCGCCCACGAGTGGTCCGCCAACGCCAGTGCAGACGCTGCGGATGATGCCAAGGTGATCAAGGATTCGGTCGGCAATGTGCTGCAGGACGGCGACACCATCACCGTAATCAAGGACCTCAAGGTCAAGGGCTCCTCGCTGGTGGTCAAGGTCGGCACCAAGGTCAAGGGCATCCGCCTGTGCGACGGCGACCACGATATCGACTGCAAGATCGACGGTATCGGCGCGATGAAGCTGAAGTCCGAGTTTGTACGCAAGGTCTAGCAGGACACGCTTAACACCTAAGCCCCGGCTCAGCAGCCGGGGCTTTTTTGTGGCTGTGTGCCCGTAACTGCTTAGGCGCGATCTCTTGTAGGTATCGCGACTCCGCGGCGAACGCTCCCCTCACCCTAACCCTCTCCCCGGAGGGGCGAGGGGACTAATCGGCGTACGCCGGACAATCGTGCAACAGGTAGGGTGCGCCGTGCGCACCGACGTGACCGCGAGCTCTCCCCCATGCCCAGGGATCAGGCACGCGCGGGCAGGTTGGCATTGAGGCCGCGATGCCCAACAGGCCATCGCAGGCCCCGCGGGTATCCCTTTGCGCCTAGGTTAGAGGGGGCTATCTCGGTGCGCACGGCGCACCCTACGGTTTCCGCTTTCGTTCAATCGCTCGGCAAGCGCAGCATTTTTTCCGCCATTGGCTAGCCTTGTTAATGCACTGCACGCCCGAGTCGCGCGCAGGGTCCGGGAGGCCGTCATGCTGCGTGTTGCGCTGTGTCTGTTGCTGCTATTCACGTCCGTCGTGCAGGCCGAGCCCTGGCGGGTGGTCGGCGATGAGCAGTTCGCCCCTTACAGCTATCTCACCCTCGAGAACGACACCCCACTCGGGCTGGATGTCGAGCTGGTGGAGGCGGTGCTGGCCGAGGCAGGGATCCCCTACATGCTGCGTCTCTACCCCTGGGAACGGGTCAAGAGCATGCTCGACCGCGGCACGGTGGCCATGGCCTTCCAGTTCGCCGGGACCCCGGAGCGCATGCAGCAATACCAACTGGTCGGCCCCCTGCGTACCGGGTCCACTGTCTTTATGACCACCGGTAAAACCGCAATCAGCGACTGGCAGCAACTGGACGACCTGTCGCCCTACGTGATCGGCCAGGTCAGGGGCTATGCCTACCAGTCGGACTTCGATAAAGCCGACCTGGCCCGTGACACCAGCGCGCAGAACCCGCGGCAACTGGTGTCCATGCTGCTGGCCGGGCGCATCGACATCATCATCGGCGACAGGGTGCAGCTGATGTATTTCGTCCGCGAGCAGCGCGCCGAACAGCACGTACGCATCCTGCCCAAGCCGTTGGTGGAAATGCCGCGCTATGTGGCCTTCGCCAAGGGCGACAGCGTCCGCGCCGGGCAGTTTGCCGCGGCTCTGGAGCGCCTGCGCAAGAACGGCAAACTGGACCTGATCTACCAGCGCTGGCAATAATCGGTCCTCGCCACCCGGCCACGATCACAGCCATCCCACCTCGGAGTCCGCCATGCGTCAGTTTCTCCACCCGCTGCTGCTTGCCGCCACATTCGCCCTCGGAGCCTGCGGCGCAGGCGAGACTGCGGTTGTCGCCGATCTGCAGGCAAAAAAGGCCGAGCAGGCGCAGCAGCAGATGGAGCAGCTCAAACAACAGATCGAGCAGGCCAACCAGGTCAACAGCAAGCGTCTCGAAGAGGCCTACTGAGCCCGCTACTGCACCGGCAGGAAGTTGAGAAACAGCAGGCCGTGGGCGTAGTTGACCCCGATCCGCCGGTAACGCTCGTCCAGCACATCGGTCAGCAGATCCAGACGCGCGACCATCTTGCCGAACTCCACGGCGTAACTGAGGTTATAGCCCTCTGCCGAGATCTCGTTGGACAGCAGCCAGGGCCGGCCCTGGCTGTCGCGGCGGTTGACCAGCATCCAGTGGGCCTTCTCGATATTGCGCGCGGCATTGTGGATAAACTGCGCATCCAGCGAATCGGTCAGGTAGTACTGGGTGCGCCCGCCGTGGGCGGTGATCAGCATGCTGGCCATGGAGTAGATAAAGGCAGCGACCCGATCACCCTGATACTGCGCACTCAGCGCATAGCTCAGGGCCGCCACATCGGTACGCCCGCCCAGCTCCGCCAACGGCTGGTTCTGCTCCACCGCGACATGTACCGCGCGCTTGGCTGCGGGCAGGTCGGCAAAACCGCCCTTGCGCCACTCCTGCGGGTTGCGTGCGTAGAGCTTGTCCATCAACCGATAGAGGCTATTGAGGTTGTTGCGCATGCTCAGGGTGGCCATGCGGTCGGCGTTGCTCTGCAGCAGCTCGGTGGCCTTGATCGGGCTGCGGTTGCCGACAATCGACTGATGGTCCTGGCCAGCGCACCCCGCCAGGCCGAGCCCCAGCAAAGCCAGCGCCAGAGCCCGGCAAACGTACGCCGACGACAGCCCGAGCCAGGCGTTCAGAGGGCCATGCGGCCGTATCCAGCGGTAGCCAAATCCCATCAGAGGCAATCCATTCGCAGCAATCCGATGGGGTAAAGCTAGCAACAAAATTCGCCCTGTGCGTTTTTTGTACAGAAAATATGACCTGTAACGCAATCAAGCACCTAGCTACGCAACTTAAAGCGACATAACAGATTACGCAGCCCCCTAGAAAGCCCTCACGGCTGCAAGCTGCTGCGGTTATGATGCGCGGCTTTTTTGTCCCGAGTTGCCCATGCCCCGCCTGTTTGCCCTGCTCTGCCTGCTGCTGGTCGCCCCAGCGGTTTACCCCGACGCCCCGCAAAACTTCTCCGCTGCTAAAAAGATCGCCTGGCGGCTGTATGCCGAACGGCCCAGCACCTTCTATTGCGCCTGCGCCTACCAGGGCAACCGGGTCGATCTCGGCAGCTGCGGCTACAGCGTGCGCAAGCAGCAGCGCCGCGCCGCCCGGGTGGAATGGGAGCATGTGGTGCCCGCCTGGGTGATCGGCCATCAGCGCCAGTGCTGGCAAAACGGTGGGCGCAAGAACTGCACCCGCACCGACGCCCGGTTCAAGGCCGCCGAGGCCGACCTGCACAACCTGGTGCCGAGCATCGGCGAGGTCAACGGCGACCGCTCCAACTACGCCCTCGGCATGCTCGGTGAAAAGCCCACGCAGTACGGGGCCTGCCCCATGGTGGTCAACTTCAAGGCGAAAACCGCCATGCCGCCGCAGCCGGTACGCGGTGCCGCGGCGCGCATCTATCTCTATATGGCCGACCACTACCAACTGCGCCTGTCCAAGCTCGACCGGCGCACCTACGAGGCCTGGAACCGCCAGTACCCGGTCAGCGAGTGGGAACGCTGGCGCAACCAGAAAGTTGGCTGCGTGATGGGCCACGGCAACCCCTATATCGGGGCCGTCGACACGGCGCGCTGCAGCCCACTGCGCCGCGCCGGCAACCCGCAACGCAACAGCGGCTAAGCCCAGAACTCAGCACGCATACGCCGGGCGCAGCAGGCTGCCCGGCACCGCGCAAAAGCCCTGCGCGCCACTATTGGCGCTAAACTTCACGCCCCCCCAGCCAGCCCGAGTCGTTCGCCCTATGTCCAGCACCGCCACCCCGAGCGCCGCCCACGCCATTGCCGAAACCCGCGCCTGGGTCGAACGCGCCGTGATCGGCCTGAACCTCTGCCCGTTCGCCAAGGCGGTGCAGGTCAAGGGCCAAGTTCGCTATGTGTTCTGCGCCAGCGCCGAGCCCGCCGAACTGCTCGCCACGTTGATCGACGAACTGCACCACCTGGCCAACTGCCCCGCGCAGGAAACCGACACCACTCTGCTGATCCACCCGGCGGTCCTTGGCGACTTTCTCGACTTCAACGACTTTCTCGCCGTGGTCGACGACACCCTCGACGACCTCGGCTACAGCGGCATCCTCCAGGTGGCCAGCTTCCACCCGCAGTTCCAGTTCGCCGACACCCATGCCGCAGATATGGGCAACGCCACCAATCGCTCACCCTACCCCACCCTGCATCTCCTCCGCGAAGCCAGCATCGACCGCGCCGTAGCCGCCTTTCCCGACCCGGAGGCGATCTTCGAAGCCAATATCGAAACCCTGGAAGCACTCGGCGCAGACGGCTGGGCCGCCCTGCAGGCGCAATGCCGCGAGGATGCCAAGGACAGCTAACAGGCTGTTGAAAAACTACCTGCGTTGCCGATACGGCGTTAAAAACAGGCTCAAAATGCTCATGTACAACTCGTACACTCCGCTTTTTCGCCTGTTTTTGCCTTGTCTCGGCTGCCTCGCCTACGTTTTTCAACGGCCTGTTAAGGCTCAGGGCACAGCCGAGGGCGCGCCGCATAGCTCGGCACAAGCGCCCGTCAGCGCATTTTGGTGCAGGCCGCCGCTATTTACCGCGGCCATGCACCGCAGCAGTGCGCAGCCGAGTCAGGCCGGCGCGGACAACTTGTCCAGCACCCGATCCAGTTGCTGCAGCAAATGGCGACGGCTGATCACCCCCAGCACCTTGCCCGCGGCATCCACCACCGGGTAGCTCTTGGGCTTGTCGCCGAGCATCTGCTGGGCCAGGGCCATGGGGTCCATATCGCCGCGCACGCTGAGCACCTCGCTACTCATGATGTCGCGCACCGTGGCCACCCGCTGGTTGTAATAAGCAACCTGCACCGCCACCCGCAGACAATCCTGCTCGGACAGCCAGCCCAGCAACAGGCCACCCTCATCGACCACCGGCCCGCCCAATGCGGCATGCCGGATCAACAGATTGGCGGCTTGCACCACCGGCATCTGCGGGTGAATACGGGCGAATTCCTTGCTCATGCAATCGGCGATAGAGGCAGTGATCATCAAACGGGCTCCGCAAAAATTGGCGTATAGGACTCCGGCTCTACGGCCGGGCCAACTAGCGTTAGCAAGTTCCGCACCCGTTTCCCGCAGAACCCACCAAATACCCCCACGATGACCACAGACTGTTTACACAGGCTTTACCTTCGCTTACGCAATGCCAGCGCCATGGCGCAGTCGAACTTAGTAACCGGACAAACCGGTGCCCAAGAGGAGTTCCGCTCATGCGCATACGTATCTCGCTTATCGCCGGCCTGGTGGCCAGCCTCGCGCTGATCGCCCAAGCCCCCGCCCAAGCCTCCAACCGCGATGCCGCGATTGCCGGCGTGGTTATCGGTGCCGTGGTCGGCGGCGTTATCGCCAGCCAGACCCGCCAGGTGCAAGTGCACCACTACGCACCACCACCGGTTTACCATCAGCCTCGGATGGCCTACTACCAACCCCGCCCGGTTTACTACCAACCGGCCCCGGTCTACTACAAAGCCAAGCCGCACAAACACCAGCGCTGGCATAAACAGCAACGCCGCCACGACAGCCATAACGGCTACCAGAACCACCGTGGCCAGCACGGCCAATATGGCAACCGCCGCTAAACAACAGACCCCGCTTCGGCGGGGTTTGTTGTTTGTGTGGGTTGTCGGTGGTGCGATGTGGCTAAGACCACGCCGACAAAGGCAGACGCAGTGAGTATTCGTAGCGGGGGCTGCCCGCCGCAGCGGTTATGACGCGAATTAACGGTTTCGCCCTTACGGCGAGTTACTTTCTCTTTGCTTGTGCAAAGAGAAAGTAACCAAAGAGAAAGCACACCCGACATACGGGTCTGGCTGCGCCAGACTCCCCTCGCTCCGGTGCTGTTCCGAGGGTCGTCACGGTGGGCCATCCCTGGCCCATCGCTCCTCGTTTGGCATCCATGCCAAACGCCCCTCTCCACAGCACCTCCACTCGGCCTCCTGACGGGATTCGGGAACCGCGTCGCCTAGGTGATTTGTGGAAGGCAGAGCGAAAAGGCCAAAGCAAAAGCATCGCGGGCAAGCCCGCTCCTACAGTTTGCTGTGCTTCTAAAAACACCAATCTCACAGACGACGCCAAACGCCCCATCAGGAGGCGGAGTGGAGTCGTTGTGGAAGGGAGCGAGCCGCATGGATGCGGCGAGAGGCGTAAAGGGCCAGGGACGGCCCTTGTACGCCGGCCACTGGAACAATGATGGAGCGAGGGAACCCGACGAAGTCGGGCCGGATGCAAGGGGCAAGACCTTTTGCTTACTTTTGGGGCGTCTGCCAAAAGTGAGCCGCCGTAAGGGCGGAACCGTTAGACCTGGCAATGCATATATGTCGGATAGTAGATTGGCTGCCTCACCGTTATGTGTGAATAAGCTTCGCGGGGAGTAGTTGCTGCGAATCAGGATATGGGGGGGGGGAAGAGGGTAATAAATCTATCTACGACTCTAAATAGCCATCACTGACTGATATCGGCACGATCAATCAACTTGACGAATACCACTTAGAAGACACATGGCAGAAATAATTTGAAAAAGTTAAAGCTCAGCGACGAACTTAGTCCAAACGTAAAAATTAGAGACAACAAAGGATTTGAATCAGAGGGAAAACTACATATATCCAAAGGAAAAATACCTTACATAGAGCTTACAGGAACAATGAGCGGCGAAAAAATTCTTGAAACTCTCACCTGCACAGACGGCTCTCAAAACTACACCCTGCACAACACCGAAACATATGGGGACATTCTATATCCATCACTAATAATAATCGGCGAATACCCCTCTACAAAAACAAATGAAATCACAGTCTCATTGAACGGCGCCAGTGATTGGCTACAAGTTAAAAATGGATTTCAGATTCAATCCATGGAAATAAGTAAAAAATAGACTTCAAAGACTTAGAGATCACAATCGACGAATCCTTAAAAGCACACATAAATTATTACTGCACAATATCAAAAAACAAAGAACTACAAACAGTAATAGACGAAGGGGTTTTACTCACCATCGCCACCTCATTTGAATTAAGCCTCAATGAAGTATCTGAAAAGTGCCACACCCTATGCAACTTATTTTCATTACTACTAGGCCACCCCTTAGACATTGATTACATTTGGATAAGAAAAAACAACATTCGATACCCAGTGTACATTGTTGGACCAACAACAGCAGAGACCTCAATAAAGTCATACAGGGAATGTCTTTACCCATTCCCTGGCTTCATCACTGAAAGAAATATTTGGCCAACTATTTTCCAAGCAGCTTTTACTCCTGGAACAGATCAAAACGCCAGATTTAACAATTTATGGTCAAGAATCCCGTCACTTGTCAGGTACACCACTTTATGGGAGTACTTGCTCTTGGGTTACGTCAGCACATTAGACAAGCACACCGAGTCTTTCGCAAAAAAACAGTCACTAAAACTTTCACGCACTGAATTTAGCGCTATAAAACAGTCACTAAAAGAAACCTTGACCAAAAAATCAAAAGAACTACAAATAGAACACAACACGGTCATCAAGGTAGTAGAAAAATACATAGACGCTATAAAAAACACCGAAACACCAACCTTTAACGAACGTATCAACGCGTTTACAGAAAGTATAGACCCTCGAATTACTGAAATCATTGGACTCACACAAGAAGACTTTAGATCATTGAAAAAGCTTAGAGATCAAATAGCGCATGGCACGCCAGTTACAACCCTAGAAAAGAACAATATCACTCACGAAATAACACTCAAAAACAAATTATCTCTAATGATCCACTACTGCATAAGCATGGACTTTGGATTAACAACTGAGGAATTCATAAACAGCCTAGGAATGACGACACATCCAGTCATCAGAGGCGCAAAAATCAATAGGGATAAAATCTACAAATTCGACTCAAAAACCACAAAAATTAAATTACCCAAAGCTGACTACCTCCACCTTAGCCAGTCAAAATATTCATTTCTTGTGCTTAGTTCAGCTGATAACGCATACGCCATCCATAAAGACGCCTCCGAAATAACAAAAGAATTCGGACGTCACGGCTCATGGAATCACATATGCGACTTTCTTTCCGACAACTTAAAAATTGAAAAATCAAAGATCAAGTACCACTCAACCGTACACATTACAAGCGAGGATGATGAAAGAACAGTTCATAGCTGCTGCATAATCTCAAACGACCCACCGATCGCCATCAAAAATCACGATGCGAAATAATCTAATTCTATTCCACAGATATTTAATTAGGACTAACAACCTACATGTAAAAATGCCCACTTACCCTATCAGGGTGAGCACTGGTCTACTTGGTAGTAAGGCCCGATTTATAGGGCCTTACTCATGTCAGCGTTGAGATAACGCAGTGCTCAAGCCACCGCCGCCTCGCTACGACGCTCAAGCTTCCTCACCTGATACTCCCTCGCCGCCTGATGAAACGCCTCCAACAGCGCGTTGTAATCCGCCTTCTCCCAATAACGATACTCGGGATGCCACTGCACCCCAACGGCAAACGCCTTGGCACCAATCACACTAACCGCCTCGATCTGCCCATCCTCGGCCACGGCTTCAACCTGCAAGCCCTCACCCAGACGATCAATCCCCTGACCGTGCAGCGAGTTGACCTTGATCTGCCGCTCGCCGAACAGCGAGTGCAGCACGCCGCCTTCGGTCAGGGCCACGTTGTGCATCGGGCCGTAGGCCACGTCGTCCGGTACGTCCTTCACCTCACGGTGATCAAGACGCCCTTCCACTTCATGCACTTCACGGTGCAGAGTGCCGCCGAACAACACGTTCATTTCCTGCATGCCCCGGCAGATGCCGAGGAAGGGAATGCCGCGATCAATACAGGCGCGCAGCAGGCGCAACACGGTTTCATCACGGGGTTTGTCGGCCAGACCGAGGCCGGGATGGTCGTCGCCATAAAAGCTGGGGTGCACGTTGGAGAGCGATCCGCCGAACATGATGCCGCTGACGCTATCCAGCACGGTGTCCATGTCCAGATCGTCGCCAAAGGCGGGGATCATCAGCGGGAAGGCCCCGAAGCCGGTGACGGCGTGGATGTACTTCTCACCGACCAGGTGAAACCAGCCGATATCACGGCTGGTCAGCTGCCAACGGCACAGGGGTAGGCCAATCATGGGTTTGCTCATTGCAAGGAGTCCTCTTCATAAATAATTGAAGTGGGCTGCCCTTGGGAGAGCGGGCTTGCGGGTCAGGAAACCCTGAACCCGCTCACCCAAGGGGTGCCGTAACCTGCGGTCACTGCACCAACGCCGCGCCCGCGCGGCTGGTTTGTTGCGTAAAGCTGTACTGCTCCCCTCTCCCATTTATTGGGGGCACGCCCAGTGGAGAGGGGCTGGGGGTGAGGGGTGAAAACTCCGCAAACCGGGCAGATATCCCCTCACCCTAACCCTCTCCCCAGAGGGGCGAGGGGACTGATCGCATGCACGCGGATGGTCGCGAAAGATCGCCAGCCAGCTGGCTCCTACAGGTCGTCATCCACAGCAAAAAAAAGGGGCTGATCCTGCGATCAGCCCCCTTGGTGTTACTTAGCCATTACTCGGGAAAGCAAACTGAGCCGCTTCGTGCGAAGCGCGCTGTGGCCAGCGCTGGGTGATGGCTTTTTTGCGGGTGTAGAAACGCACACCGTCCGGGCCGTAGGCGTGCAGGTCGCCGAACAGCGAGCGCTTCCAGCCGCCGAAGCTGTGGTAGCTGACCGGTACGGGCAGCGGTACGTTGACACCGACCATGCCGACTTCGATTTCGTCGCAGAACAGCCGTGCCGCTTCACCATCGCGGGTGAAGATGCAGGTGCCGTTGCCGTATTCGTGGTCGTTGATCAGCTGCATGGCCGCTTCGAGGCTGCCGACGCGGACGATGCACAGCACTGGGCCGAAGATTTCGTCGGTGTAGATGGTCATCTCCGGGGTCACCTTGTCGAACAGGGTGCCGCCGACGAAGAAGCCGTTTTCGTTGCCTGCTACTACCAGGTCACGACCGTCGACCACTAGGCTTGCGCCCTGGGCCACGCCAGCGTCGATGTAGCCTTTGACCTTGTCACGTGCAGCGCCGGTAACCAGCGGGCCCATGTCCAGGCCGCAGGAGGTGCCAGCACCGATTTTCAACGCCTTGATTTGCGGCACGATCTTCTCGACCAATGCATCGGCGATCTGGTCGCCTACGCACACGGCCACGGAGATGGCCATGCAACGCTCGCCGCAGGAACCGTAGGCTGCGCCCATCAGTGCGCTGACGGCGTTGTCCAGGTCGGCATCAGGCATCAGCACGGCGTGGTTTTTCGCGCCGCCCAGGGCCTGTACGCGCTTACCGCGTTTGGTGCCTTCGCTGTAGATGTATTCAGCAATCGGCGTGGAGCCGACAAAGCTCAGGGCTTTGACTTCCGGCGCTTCGATCAGCGCATCCACCGCTTCCTTGTCGCCGTGCACGACGTTGAGCACGCCTTTTGGCAGACCGGCTTCTTGCAGCAGTTGAGCGATATACAGGGTGGAGCTTGGGTCACGCTCGGACGGCTTGAGGATGAAGCAGTTGCCGCAGACGATGGCCAGCGGGTACATCCACAGCGGCACCATGGCCGGGAAGTTGAACGGGGTAATACCGGCGACCACGCCGATTGGCTGCATGTCGCTCCAGGCGTCGATATTCGGGCCGACGTTGCGGCTGTACTCGCCCTTGAGGATTTCCGGGGCGGCGCAGGCGAATTCGACGTTTTCGATGCCGCGCTTGAGCTCACCGGCGGCGTCTTCCAGGGTTTTGCCGTGCTCTTCGCTGATCAGCTTGGAAATGGTCGCTTCGTGCTGTTCAAGTAACTGCTTGAAACGGAACATCACCTGAGCGCGTTTGGCTGGCGGGGTGTTGCGCCAGGCCGGGAAGGCGCTCTTGGCCGAGTCGATGGCCAGTTGCATGGTGGCGCGGTCGGCCAGGGCAACTTTCTTGGTAGCGGCACCGGTGGACGGGTTGAACACGTCAGCGCTGCGGCCGGTGCCGGCAGTCATTTCGCCGTGGATCAGGTGATTAACGATGGTCATAAAAACTCCTTTAACGAATTCTGTTGAGTGGGTCTAGGCGGGGACGCCGGTGAACCCAGCCCTCACCCCTAGCCCCTCTCCCGAGGGAGAGGGGGACTGTCGCCCTCTAGGGCCTTATTTCGGTTTCGACGAATACGATCTCGTGGTCGCTGGCATTGATCACGTTGTGCTCGACCCCAGCCTTGCGGAAGTAGGCCTGCCCAGCCTTGAGCTCGGCGTGCTTGTCGCCCTCCTGGGTTTCCAGCAACAGGCTGCCGGCGGTCATCGGCACCACCACATAGTCGTAGCCGTGGCAGTGGCGACCGGTTTCGGCACCGGGGGCAAAACGCCATTCGGTGACGATCACCCGCTCGTTGTCCACCTGCACGGTGGCCACTGCCTGCGGCCGGCTCATCAGTCGAGACCCTGCAGCACATCGCCAACGGCGTTGAACACGGAGTCCAGCTGCTCGGGCGTGGTGTTGAAGGTTGGCCCGAACTGCAGGGTGTCGCCGCCGAAGCGCACGTAGAAACCGGCGTTCCACAGCTTGATGCCGGCCTCGAATGGGCGGATCACCGGGTCGCCGTCACGCGGGGCGATCTGGATCGCGCCGGCCAGGCCGCAGTTGCGGATGTCGATAACGTGCTTGCTGCCCTTGAGGCTGTGCAGCTTGTCTTCAAAGATCGGGGCCAGGGCGGCGGATTGCTCGATCAGGTTGTCGCGCTTGAGCAGTTCTAGGGTTGCCAGGCCGGCGGCGCAGGCGACCGGGTGGCCCGAGTAGGTGTAGCCGTGGCCAAACTCGACCATGTGCTCAGGGATAGCCTGGTTCATAAAGGTGTTGTAGATCTCGCTGGAGGCGATTACTGCGCCCAGCGGAATCGCGCCGTTGGTGATCTGCTTGGCGGTGTTGATGATGTCCGGGGTCACGCCGAAGTATTCGGCACCGGTCCACTTGCCCATGCGGCCGTAGGCGGTGATCACTTCGTCGAAGATCAGCAGGATGTTGTGCTGGGTGCAGATTTCACGCAGGCGCTGCAGGTAGCCGACTGGTGGCACGATCACCCCGGCGGAACCGGACATCGGCTCGACGATCACCGCAGCGATGTTCGAGGCGTCGTGCAGTTCGATCAGTTTCAGCAGCTCGTTGGCCAGCTCGACACCGCCGGTTGCGGCCATGCCCTTGGTGTACGCCAGGTGCGCCTGCAGGGTGTGCGGCAGGTGGTCGGCGTCCATCATCTGGCCGAACATCTTGCGGTTGCCGCCGATGCCGCCCAGCGAGGTACCGGCGATATTCACGCCGTGGTAGCCACGGGCGCGGCCGATAAATTTGGTCTTGCTCGGCTGGCCTTTCAGGCGCCAGTAAGCCTTGGCCATCTTCACCGAGGTGTCGGCGCACTCGGAGCCGGAGTCGGTGTAGAACACGTGGTCGAGGCCGGCCGGGGTCAGCTCGGCGATCTTCTCCGCCAGCTGGAAGGACAGCGGATGGCCGTACTGGAAGCCCGGCGCGTAGTCGAGGGTGCCGAGCTGCTTGGCCACGGCCTCCTGAATTTCCTTGCGATTGTGCCCCGCACCACAGGCCCACAGCCCGGACAGGCTGTCAAACACGCGGCGGCCCTTGTCGTCGATAAAGTGGTTGCCGTCGGCAGCCACGATCAGACGCGGGTCGCGCTTGAAGTTGCGGTTGGCGGAAAACGGCATCCAGTGCGCATCCAGCTTGAGCTGGCTGGCCAGGGACGGGGTTTCGGTCTGCGGCATGTTCATGGTGCGGCCTCGCAAGGAAGGGCGGTGTTCTTATGTGGAGAAGCAGTTGCCAGTAAAGGTGCCACGGGCTTAGAGTCAGGAAAACCAGACTCTTCTTATCTTTAGTTAAGCGCGCACTAAACAATGGGCAATAAACAATGAGTACCCGCCGCCCCGACCCGCTGGCCCAGGTCAGCGATTTTGATATCCGCCTGCTCAAGCTGTTTCGCAGCGTAGTCGAATGCGGCGGTTTTTCCGCGGCGGAAAGCGCCTTAGGCATCGGTCGCTCGGCGATCAGCCAGCAGATGAGCGATCTGGAACAACGCTTGGGGCTACGTCTGTGCCAACGCGGCCGCGCCGGCTTTGCCCTGACCGAAGAAGGCCGCGAGGTATTCCAGAGCACCCAGCAGTTGTTGGCGGCGCTGGAGAGCTTTCGCACCGAGGTCAACGGCCTGCACCAGCACCTGCGTGGCGAGCTGAATATCGGCCTGACCGACAACCTGGTGACGGTGCCGCATATGCGCATCACCAACGCCCTGGCACGCCTGAAAGAACGCGGCCCAGACGTGCATATCCATATCCGCATGACCCCGCCAAGCGAAGTCGAGCAAGGCGTGCTCGACGGTCGCCTGCATATCGGCGTGGTGCCCCAGGCCAGCACGCTGTCCGGGCTGGAATACCAGACGCTGTACGACGAGCGCTCGCTGCTCTACTGCGCGGTCGGCCACCCGCTGTTCTATGTCGATGATCAGCAACTGGAAGATGAACGGCTGAACAGCCAGGAAGCCATCGCGCCGACCTTCCGCCTGCCGCCCGAGGTGCAGAGCCATTACCAGGCGCTCAATTGCACCGCCAGCGCCTCGGACCGCGAAGGCATGGCCTTTCTGATTCTCACCGGGCGCTATATCGGCTACCTGCCCGACCACTACGCTCAGGCCTGGGTGCAGCAGGGCCGCCTGCGCGTGCTGAAACCGGCCAGCCGCTTCTACGACATCAGCCTGGCCTCGGTGACACGCAAAGGCCGCCGCCCGCATCTGGTGCTGGAGAGCTTTCTCGAGGCTCTGGCCGCCAGCGCCTGAACACTCTGACCAAGGGGCTGAGCATGCACGAATACGGTGCAAATGCCCGCCGAAATGGCGGTTATCGCGTTTTTTTGCCCCTCGCGCTTGTCACCTCGACGGCTGTGGGTTATCAGTGCATTCGTCCGAAAACCTGACCACTGCGGAACCGCCCATGACTGTTGAAGTACTCGCCCACTGTACCGACCCGAGCGCCAAACCCGCCGGGCGGATTCGGCAGAAAAACGAAGAAGCGATCATCAAGGCCGCCGAGGAGGAATTCGCCCGTCACGGCTTCAAGGGCACCAGCATGAACACCATCGCGCAGAACGTCGGCCTGCCCAAGGCCAACCTGCACTACTACTTCAGCAACAAGCTGGGGCTGTATCAGGCGGTGCTGGCGAACATCCTTGAGCTGTGGGACAACACCTTCAACAACCTCACCGTCGACGACGACCCGGCCCAGGCGCTGGCGGGTTATATCCGCGTCAAGATGGAGTTCTCCCGCCGCCACCCGAAAGCCTCGCGCATCTATGCGATGGAAGTGATCAGCGGCGGCGAAACCCTGTCGCAGATGCTTAGCCAGGACTACCAGACCTGGTTCCGCGGCCGCGCCGCAGTGTTCGCCGCCTGGAGCGCCGCCGGCAAGATGGACCCGGTCGACCCCGTGCACCTGATCTTCCTGCTGTGGGGCAGCACCCAGCACTACGCCGACTTCTCCTCGCAGATCTGCCGCGTCACCGGCACCTCGCGCCTGACCAAGCAGGACTACGAAGTGGCCGGCGACAACCTGATCCGCATCATCCTCAAGGGCTGCGGCCTGACGCCTCCCGTCAAAGACGTCTGATGCCCTTTACCCTGCTCGACCCTTGCGACTACCGCGAGGAAATTCGCAAGAGCCGCTTTATCGCCCTCGCCGCGCCGGTTACCAGCGCGGTCGAGGCGCAGGCCTTTATCACCGCCCACAGCGACGCCAGCGCCAGCCATAACTGCTGGGCCTGGAAGGTTGGCCAGCAGTACCGTTTCAGTGACGACGGCGAACCCGGCGGCACCGCGGGTCGGCCGATACTCGCGGCGATCGAAGCCCAGGATATGGATCAGGTCGCGGTACTGGTAATCCGCTTCTACGGCGGTATCCAGCTCGGCACCGGCGGCCTGGCCCGCGCCTATGGCGGCAGCGCCAACAAATGCCTGCAAATCGCACCGCGCCGCGAATTGATCGCCCGCGAGCAGTACCGCTGCCATTGCCTGTTCGCCGAACTGCCGCTGCTCAAGGCGCGCCTGGCGGAATTCGACAGCCTGCTGGAGCGCGAAGACTACGACGCCACGGGAGCTGAACTGCAACTGGCCATCCCTGCCCCACGGGTGGACGAGCTGCAGCGGCTGTTGGCGGATATCAGTCGTGGGCGGATTGAGCTGCGGCCGCAGTAGTTGCACTACGCTTCTGCATTGTGGCTGTGAGCCTGCTGCCTATTTCACGAATTATCACGGGCAATAACTGGGCGTCCCCCCCGCTCCTACAGGAGGACGGGGTGACCGCGATGGCAGTCGTTGCACGCTTTTGTAGGAGCGGGCTTGCCCGCGATCAATATCGGATACACCACAAGAGGCAATGGAATGCCTGCAAAACCCCATGGCTCCAACCTACGGCGTGGCCGTCATTCAGAACCCGAACGCATTTACCTGCTGACCAGCACCCTGTTGCAACGCCGCCCGCTGTTCAGCGATTTCAGACTGGCCCGCTTGCTGATCACTGAGCTGCGCACAGCCCATGAGCAACAACAGGTTGCGTCTCTGGCCTGGGTGGTGATGCCCGATCACCTGCATTGGCTTGTGCAACTGCATGCAGGCTCTCTGGATAAACTGATGCGCCGTATCAAAAGCAACAGCGCACGGCAGATCAGTCAGCGCCTCGGCACACAAGGCCCAATTTGGCAGCCGGGTTACCACGACCGCGCGCTGCGCCAAGATGAAGACCTGCAATCGGCGGCTCGTTATATCGTCGCCAATCCGTTGCGAGCAGGCCTTGTGCAACGCATTGGTGATTACCCGTTATGGGATGCGGTGTGGTTATGAGCCTGCGTCGGGCTCAGGATTTATCGCGGGCAATAACTGGGCGCCCCCCCCCGCTCCTACAGGGGATAGCGGCGTGACCGCGATTGCCGGGCGCGGCACGCTTTTGTAGGAGCGGGGGGGACGCCCAGTTCTTGGCCGCGATGCGCCAAAACGCACCAGCCATCAAGACTGCGCACCACGCTGGAGCACCCGCAGACATAGCATTGTGGCGGAACTTGCGGGCGCGCAGGGCAGCGGCTTTTCTGACTCACTGGCCAGCTTTTTGCTTTAGCCAGGCCAGTTGTCATTCCTGAGCCACTGCCCATGTCCAGTTCCCCCTCTGTTCCACGCTTGCAGCTGAGCGGTATCAGCAAGCGCTACCCCGGCTGCCTGGCCAACGACCGTATCGACCTGAGCATCGCCCCTGGGGAAATCCATGCGCTGCTCGGCGAGAACGGTGCCGGCAAAAGCACCCTGATGAAGATCATCTACGGCGTCACCCAGCCCGACAGCGGTGAAATCCGCTGGCAGGGTGAAGCCTTGAAGATGCGTGACCCGGCCATGGCTCGCAGCCTAGGGGTGGGCATGGTGTTCCAGCACTTCTCGCTGTTCGAGACCCTGAGCGTGGCAGAGAACATCGCCCTGGCCATGGGCGCGGCTGCCGGCACACCGAAGCAGCTGGAGCCGAAGATTCGCGAAGTCTCGCAGCGTTACGGTATGGCCCTGGAGCCGGGCCGGCTGGTGCACAGCCTGTCTATCGGCGAGCGGCAGCGGGTGGAGATCGTTCGCTGCCTGATGCAGGACATCAAACTCTTGATCCTCGACGAGCCCACTTCGGTGCTCACCCCGCAGGAGGCCGACGAACTGTTCGTTACCCTGCGCCGTCTGGCGGCCGAGGGCTGCAGCATCCTGTTTATCAGCCACAAGCTCGGCGAAGTACGTGCCCTGTGCCAGAGCGCCACGGTGCTGCGCGGTGGCAAGGTGTCGGGCCATTGCGTACCGGCCGAATGCAGCGACCTGCAGCTCGCGCGGCTAATGGTTGGCGATGCCGAAGGCCTGGAAAGCAGTTACCCGAAAGTCACAGGCGGCCTGCCGCGCCTGCGCGTGGATGACCTTAGCTGGCACAACGCCGACCCGTTCGGTTGCCACCTCAGCCAGATCCGCCTGGAGGTGCGCAGCGGCGAAATCGTCGGCATCGCTGGAGTTGCCGGCAACGGCCAGGACGAGTTGCTAGCCCTGCTCAGTGGGGAAACGCGGCTGCCACGCAGCGAGCGCGAACGCATCAGCCTGGATAGCCAGCCGATTGCCGATCTGTACCCGGATGCGCGGCGCAAGCTGGGCCTGGCCTTTGTCCCGGCCGAGCGCCTGGGCCACGGTGCAGTGCCGGATATGAGCCTGGCCGACAACGCCCTGCTGACTGCCTTCCAGCAGGGCCTGCTGAGCAAAGGCCTGATTCAGCGCGGCAAGGTGCGCGCCCTGGCCGACGAAATCATCAAACGTTTTGCGGTGAAAACGCCGAATGCCGATGCACCGGCGCGCAGTCTATCCGGCGGCAATCTGCAGAAATTTATCCTTGGCCGCGAAATCCTGCAAAACCCGAAACTGCTGGTGGCGGCGCACCCGACCTGGGGCGTGGACGTGGGCGCGGCGGCGGCGATTCATCGTGCGCTGATTGCCCTGCGCGATGCCGGCGCGGCGATCCTGGTGATTTCCGAAGACCTCGACGAGCTGTTCCAGATCAGCGACCGCATCGGCGCGCTGGGCAGCGGCAAGCTTTCGCCCCTGACCGCCACGGCAGAGACCGAAGCCGTTGATGTCGGCCGCTGGATGGCCGGCGAGTTCGCCGCGCTTGCCCCTACCACGAGCACGCTGGCAGCCACTGCTGCCAGCCTGAGCTGACGGAGTTTCCCATGCTGTTATCCCTCGAACCGCGCGGCCAACAATCGCGCGCCATGCTCTGGTTATCGCCGCTGCTCGCCGCCGTGCTGACCCTGTGCAGCGGCGCGCTGCTGTTTAGCCTGCTCGGCCACGACCCGCTGCAAACCCTGCACACCTTGCTGATCGCACCGCTGGCCGACTGGTACGGCGTCTCCGAATTGCTGGTCAAGGCGCTGCCAATTCTGCTCTGCGCCCTTGGCCTGGCCGTGGCCTACCAGGCGCGCATCTGGAATATCGGCGCGGAAGGTCAGCTGCTGCTCGGCGCCCTGGCAGGCAGCGCCATGGCGATCCAGATTATCGACTGGGACAGCCGCTGGGCGCTGGTCTGGGTGGTGCTCGCCGGCGTGGCTGCGGGCGCGGCCTGGGGCGGCCTGACCGCCTGGCTGCGCACGCAGTTCAATGCCAACGAAATCCTCACCAGCATCATGCTCAACTACATCGCGCTAAACCTGCTGCTGTTCTTCGTGCATGGCCCACTGAAGGACCCGGCCGGCTTCAACTTCCCCGAGTCGGCAATGTTTGGCGACGCCAGCCGCCTGCCCCTGGTCAGCGAAGATGGCCGTCTGCACGCCGGCCTGTATTTCGCCCTGCTGGCCCTGGTGGCGGTGTGGGTGCTGCTGCACAAGAGCTTTCTTGGTTTTCAGATCAAGGTGCTCGGCCTCGACCGCCGCGCCGCCGGTTTTGTCGGTTTTCGCGAGAAGCGCCTGGTGTGGTTTGCCCTGCTGGTCAGCGGCGGGCTGGCCGGGCTGGCGGGTGTTGGTGAAGTGGCCGGTCCCATCGGCCAGCTGGTGCCGCAGGTATCGCCGGGCTACGGCTACGCGGCGATCACCGTGGCCTTCCTCGGCCGCCTCAACCCGCTCGGCATTCTGTTCGCCAGCCTGTTGATGGCCCTGCTGTACCTGGGCGGCGAGAACGCGCAGATGACCATGAACCTGCCCCAGGCGATCACCCAACTGTTCCAGGGAATGATGCTGTTCTTCCTGCTCGCCTGTGACGTGCTGATTCTTTATCGGCCACGGCTGAAGTGGAAATGGGCCAACCTTCCGGCACTGAAAAAAGCGGCAGCCTGAACAAACGGCCCCTCACCCTAACCCTCTCCCCAAAAGGGAGAGGGGACAGAAGCGGCGCGCGACTTCGAGTCAACGCGGTACCGCTCCCTCGCCCCTCCGGGGAGAGGGCTGGGGTGAGGGCTGGGGTGAGGGGGAAGCCTCTGCAGATGAATTGAAGCAATAGCCAAACCCGGAGCAACCGATGGATCTCGACCTGTTAAGCAATATTTTCTACGCCATGGTGCGCACCGGCACGCCGCTGCTGCTGGTGGCGTTGGGTGAACTGATCTGCGAGAAAAGCGGCGTACTCAACCTCGGCCAGGAAGGCATGATGCTGTTCGGCGCGGTGATCGGTTTTATCGTCGCCCTGAGTACCGGCAACCTGTGGCTCGGCGTGCTGCTCGCAATAAGCGCTGGCATGCTGCTGTCGATGCTGTTCGCCGCCGTAGCCCTGGGTTTTAACGCCAACCAGGTGGCCACCGGACTGGCGCTGACCATCTTCGGCGTCGGCCTGTCGACCTTTGTCGGCGCGGCCTGGGTCGGCAAACCGCTGGCCGGTTTCGAGCCCATTGCCATTCCGCTGCTCAGCGACATCCCGCTGATCGGGCGCATGCTGTTTGCCCAGGACATTTTGATCTACCTGTCCTTCGCCCTGTTCGCCCTGGTGGCCTGGGTGCTGCTGAAAAGCCGCATCGGCCTGATCATCCAGGCGGTCGGCGAAAACCCCGACGCGGCCAGCGCCATGGGTCTGCCAGTACTGCGCGTGCGCACCCTGGCGGTGCTGTTCGGTGGCGCTATGGCCGGCTTGGCAGGCGGCTACCTGTCGCTGGCCTATACGCCGATGTGGGCCGAAAACATGACCGCCGGGCGTGGCTGGATCGCCCTGGCGCTGGTGGTGTTTGCCAGCTGGCGCGTATTCCGCCTGCTGCTCGGCGCTTACCTGTTCGGCCTGGCCAGCATCATCCACCTGGTGGCCCAGGGCATCGGTCTGTCGATCCCCTCCAACCTGCTGGCGATGCTGCCCTATGTGGCGACCATTCTGGTGTTGGTACTGCTGTCGCGCGATGCAATCAAGACTCGCCTGTTTGCCCCGGTATCCCTGGGTAAGCCCTGGCAGCCGGGGCACTGAAGCTCAGTGTTCTTGTAGGAGCGGGCCATGCCCGCGATTACGCTTCGCGGGCATGGCCCGCTCCTACAGACAGCAGCTCTATTCCCGCGATTGCGCACCATCTGGCAGCAAAACAAACGTCTTACGCACCAGCAAAGCACCACCCAAGAACCCCGCCACAGCGGGGTTCTGCGTTTTAGCGCGGCGCGCGGCACTAATTGTCCAGTTGGTCAGCTTTTTGCAGTCCATCCGGCAGCTGTTTAATAACAACGCCCCCACACATATCGGAGTTCCATCGACCATGTTCGAGAAGAGTAAAAAACCCCTGCTGCGCGCCCTCGTTGCCGCCCTTGGCTTTAGCGCCACTTTGGGCGCTTCCGCCGCCGATCCGTTGAAGGTCGGCTTCGTTTATATCGGCCCAATTGGCGACCACGGCTGGACCTACCAGCATGAGCAAGGCCGCCAGGCAGTGATCAAAGAGCTCGGTGACAAGGTCGAGACCAGCTATGTGGAAAACGTGCCGGAAGGTGCGGATGCCGAGCGGGTGATTCGCAATATGGCCAAGGGCGGCTACGACCTGATCTTCACCACCTCCTTCGGCTATATGAACCCGACGCTGAAAGTGGCCAAGCAATTCCCCAAGCTGACCTTCGAGCACGCCACCGGCTACAAGCAGGACAAGAACCTCGGCACCTACCTGTCGCGCTCCTATGAGGGCCGTTATGTCGGCGGTTTCCTCGCGGCGAAGATGACCAAGACCAAGAAGATCGGCTACGTCGCCTCCTTCCCGATCCCGGAAGTGATCCGCGATATCAACGCCATCCAGTTGGCGCTGGACAAGTACAACCCCGGCACCGAAATCAAGGTGGTGTGGGTCAACTCCTGGTTCGATCCGGGCAAGGAATCCGATGCCGCCAACGCGCTGATCGACCAGGGCGTCGACGTGGTGTTCCAGCACACCGACAGCCCGGCACCGATCCAGACCGCCGAGCGTCGCGGCGTTTACTCCGTGGGCTACGCCTCGGACATGGCGCATTTCGGGCCGAAAGCCGTGCTCACCTCAATCGTCAACGACTGGGGCCCGCACTACGTCAAATCCACCCAGGCAGTGATCGACGGCAACTGGAAATCTGAAGATTTCTGGGGTGGCCTGACTGAAGACACCATCCGCCTGCCGATCAGTGACCTGGTGCCGGCCGAGGTGAAAGCCGAAGCCGAGAAGATCATCGCCGATATCAAAAGCGGCGCATTCCATCCGTTCACCGGGCCGATCAAGGACCAGAGCGGCGTCGAGAAGATCCCGGCCGGCGTCGCCGCAACCAACGCCGAACTGGCCTCGATGAACTACTACGTGGAAAACGTAAAGGCTGAACTGCCGAAGTAAGCGGTTGGCGGGTTTCACCCACCCTACGCGCCGGGCCAGCCCCGTAGGGCGGGTGCAACCCGCCGTTATACGACCACCGATGCCGTCCCTGCCCTCCGGCAGAACCGCACCAGAAGGGCGACGCCTTAATCCGGCATCGTCCTTTTTCGCTGCCCTGGGTACGAGAAGACTCGCAGCACGCCCCCACCCTGAGCCTCTATGCACACACTGCCGATTATCGATATCGCCCCGCTCTACTCAGCCGATCCAGCCGCCTGGCCCGCAGTGGCCAAACAGATCGACCGCGCCTGCCGCGAATGGGGCTTCTTCTATATCACCGGTCACCCGATCAGCCCGGCGCGTATCGCCGAACTGCTGAGCGCAGCCAAGACCTTCTTCGCCCTACCAGCCGAGGAAAAACTCAAGATCGATATCACCCAGACCGCCCACCACCGCGGCTACGGCGCTATCGCCACCGAGCAGCTGGACCCGAGCAAACCGAGCGATCTCAAGGAAACCTTCGATATGGGTTTCCATATGGACCTGAATCATCCGGAGGTGCTGGCCGGCAAGCCGCTGCGCGGGGCCAATCGCCACCCGAACCTGCCCGGCTGGACTGCACTGATGGAGCAGCACTACCGCGATATGCAGGCACTGGCGCAAACCCTGCTGCGCGCCATGACCATTGCCCTGAATATCGACCGCGACTTTTTCGACACGCGCTTCCATGAGCCAATCAGCGTGCTGCGCATGATCCACTACCCGCCGCGCCACACCGCCAGCAGCGCTGAACAACAAGGTGCCGGGGCGCATACCGACTACGGCTGCATCACCCTGCTCTACCAGGACGACGCTGGTGGCCTGCAGGTGCGCCACCGTGATGGCCAGTGGATCGACGCGCCGCCGATTGCAGGCAGCTTTGTGGTGAATATCGGCGACATGCTGGCGCGCTGGAGCAACGACCGCTACACCTCGACCCCGCACCGGGTGATCAGCCCGCTGGGAGTGGATCGCTACTCCATGCCGTTCTTCGCCGAACCGCACCCAGACACGGAAATCAGCTGCCTGCCGAACTGCTCGGACGCCGCCAATCCACCCAAGTACCCGAGCGTGACCAGTGCCGAATATCTGCTGTCACGCTTTGCCGACACCTATGCTTATCGGCGGGAAGAACAGGCGGGATGACCGCCTGTAGGATGGATCGGGGCGCGGAGCTGGCGCTGTTTTCATCCACCACCTGCGGCACCATGATGACCGCTTGGTGGACATAAAAAGCGATGTCCACCCTACGCAGACTGATTCGGCGAAATCCTGTCCTTACGGTTAAACTTTGCCGCGACCACGCCTGATAACGAGATCTGACCATGTACGACTGGCTCAACGCCCTGCCCAAGGCCGAACTGCATCTGCACCTGGAAGGCTCGCTGGAGCCCGAGCTGTTGTTTGCCCTGGCCGAGCGCAACAAGATCGCCCTGCCCTGGAACGACGTCGAAACCTTGCGCAGCGCCTACGCCTTCAACAATCTGCAGGAATTTCTCGACCTGTATTACGCCGGTGCCGATGTGCTGCGCACCGAGCAGGACTTCTACGACCTGACCTGGGCCTACCTGCAGAAATGCAAGGCGCAGAACGTCATCCACACCGAGCCGTTCTTCGACCCGCAGACCCACACCGACCGGGGCATTCCCTTTGAAGTGGTGCTGCGCGGGATCAAGCAGGCGCTGGTCGATGGCGAGAAGCAGCTGGGCATCAGCCACGGTCTGATCCTGAGTTTTCTGCGCCACTTGTCCGAAGAAGAGGCCTTTAAAACCCTTGAACAAGCCATGCCATTTCGCGATGCCTTTATCGCCGTCGGCCTGGACAGCTCGGAGATGGGCCACCCCCCGCGCAAGTTCCAGCGCGTGTTCGATAAGGCGCGCAGCGAAGGCCTGCTGACCGTCGCCCACGCCGGCGAAGAAGGCCCGCCCGAATATATCTGGGAAGCGCTGGACCTGCTGAAGATCGAGCGCATCGACCACGGCGTGCGCGCCATCGAAGACGAGCGACTGATGCAGCGCATTATCGACGAGCAGATCCCGCTGACCGTGTGCCCGCTGTCGAATACCAAGCTCTGCGTATTCGACGATATGCGCCAGCACAACATCCTGCAGATGCTCGAACGCGGGGTGAAGGTGACGGTGAATTCGGACGACCCGGCCTACTTCGGCGGCTACGTCACCGAGAACTTCGCCGCCTTGCACGACAGCCTGGGCATGACCCAGGACCAGGCCAAACGCCTGGCGCAGAACAGCCTGGATGCGCGCCTGGTCTGAGTGTAGGAGCGGGCCATGCCCGCGAACACGGTTGATCGCGGGCCTGGCCCGCTCCTACGCAAATCGTGGCGACCTTAACAGCAGGTCAGTGGTGATGCTCAGCCACTGGTGCATCCTTCTGCACAGTCACCTCCACCTCAACCGTACCGGCCTTCTCGAAGGTCAGGGTCAGCGGCAAACGCTCGCCGTCCTTGGCCTGCTGCTGCAGGTTGAACAGCATCACGTGGTAACCCATGGGTGCGAACTGCACTTCGCCGCCGGCGGGAATTGCCACGTTCTGCACCTGCTGCATCTTCATCAGGCCATCGGCGTGAATATGCTCATGCAGCTCGGCCTTGCCGGCCACGGGGGTGGTGACACTGAGCAGGCGATCGTCCTCTGTGCCCTTGTTGTGCACTACAAAATAGGCCGCAGCCGTGGGTGCCACGGCAGGCATTTCCCGCGACCAGGGGTGCTCGATATGCAGTTCACCAACGCTGTATTCATGGGCACTTGCAAACAGGCTCGGGCTCAGCAGTGCAGCGATCAGCAGGGTCTTTTTCAGCAACATGGTGTTCTCCTGTAGGGGACTGACAATCCAGACGTAGGTTGTACGCGAAGCATTGACGCGGACCTGGCCCGCGCCGGTTATTCCATTCAAGCGTTGGCCAGACGCTGCCCAGGCAGACGCGACAGCAGCCAATCCAGCGCCCAGATCAGCAGCAAGGACGCCCCCACCAGCGGGAAGGCCGCACCGAGCAGGCAGATGATGACAATCGCGGTCTTCCAGCGCGGCAGGTCATGGCGCAGCGATGGCACGCCAAACTTGCCGACCGGGCGACGTTGCCACCACATGATCAGACCACTGACCGCGCTGAGCAGAATCAGCAGGCAGACCAGCAACATCAGCAGCTGATTGGCCAGGCCGAACAGCTTGCCTTCGTGCAACTTCACCCCGGTCTCCACGGTTCTCGCCACTGCGCCGTAATCCTTCCAGCGCACATCGGCCAGTACTGCACCGCTGTATTGATCCAGGTGCAAGGTGGCGTCGTTGCGCGGGTCATCGGCGAACAGGGCCACGCTGTACACCCCGGTTTCACCTTTCGGCAGGGTGATGCTGTAACCCGGCTGCACGCCGCGCGCGCTGACCGTGTCGACCACCTGTTGCAGGCTGACCTGGGGCGCGGCACTTGGCGCGGTGCTGGCGGCATGGCCCTTATGTACAGCATGTGGGTCGGAAGCCGGCAGCGGCGTGGTTTCCACCGCCCAGGCGACGGTCTGTTGGCGGCTGTTGTTCAGGCTGCCGGTGAGTTTGCCGGACTGCGGCACCTCATCCCACATCGCCGCCGGAAAGTGGTTCCAGGCCCCAGCAAATTGCGCGCCCCAGAAACCGGTCCAGGTCATCCCGGTGAGCAGCATAAACAGCAGCAGTAGCGAGCCCCAGAACCCGGTTACCGCATGCAGATCACGCCACAGCAAACGACCACGAGCGCTTATCCGTGGCCACAGCACACCCGCCCCGGAGCGACCGCGCGGCCACCACAGATACAGGCCGGAAACCACCAGCACGATGCCCCAGCCGGCGGCTAGCTCGATCAGCCGATCGCCCAGGGTGCCAATCATCAAGTCGCCATGCAGCTGGCGGGCGATAGCCTGCAGGTTGTACTGCGCATCCTGGCTGCCCAGCAATGTGTCGCGGTAAGGGTCAACAAATACATTGAGGCCCTGGCCATCGGCCTCAATCACAAACTGCGCACTGCGGCCCTCGGCCACCGGCGGCAGGTATTGCTTGATCGCAACCCCTGGATAGGCCTGCTGCACCACGGCCATCTGCTGGTCGGCGCTCACGTGCTGCGCGGCCGCAGGCACCTGCAGCAGCTCGGCATACAGCAACTGATCGAGCTGCGGCTTGAACAGGTAGATGATCCCGGTCAGCGACAGCAGGATCAAAAACGGGATAACGAACAGCCCGGCATAGAAATGCCAGCGCCAGGCCAGGTTGTAGAAAGAGCGCGCAGGTTGGCGCATAAGTCGACTCCGATAGCGTGTACATACCGCTCCCGCGCAGGGTGTCTGGCGCGGCAACGGCAGGAATATCCGGGCGTGATGCCCGATGGCTATGGAATAAACGGGGACGCGCGGGGGTTGGCCGAAGGCCAGAGATAGCGAACAGGCAGGGGGATCAGGAAGACAGCCGTCAGCGCCGCACGACTGGCCACCAGTAAGCCAAGTAGGCCGAAGAACGCCGCCAGAATGATGGCGCTGAAGCTGGAGCTAAGCGAACAGCCCGAGCCGGTGGCGGAATTGGGCGCTACAACGCCGGAACCGTCCAGATCGGCACCGGCACCGAAGTTACCTTCGAAGGAGCAGTACTGGCTGCTCAGCCCACTCAACTGCAGGCCCGCCATCTGCCCGTGGCCAATACTGCAGGCGAACGCACTGAACAGGACGCTGAAATACAGCATCCAGGCCAATAGCGTGCGGTGGTTCGGGGTCGGCTTCATGGCCGCGACTCTAGCAGCACGCCAGCAAGCCGCCAAGCGCGAGGCCCTGACCAATTGCCGCAGCCCTATGCGGCACAGATTGCTCGCAGGCAATTGTCGCGTCGCGGGCTAGACTGTATATATCTCAAGGCGACACCTGCTCTGCGGCTTTCCCGGTACAGGCCCGCTCACATTTGCATATTAGGCGGTGGTAAGGGATGCGACCTGATCTTCACGGTCCACTGCGCCTGGCCGGCGTATATAGCCTGTTCAGCAGCCTGTGGATATTTGGCAGCGATAGCCTGCTGCAGGCAATGGTCCAGGACAGCGAGCTGGCGGCCGACCTGCAAACCGCAAAAGGCCTGCTGTTTATTCTGCTCAGCACCCTGTTGATCTTCTTTGTCAGCTACCGCGACCGCCGGGCCCAACTACGCCTGCTCGAAGAGCTGACCCACAGCACTAGCCTGCTGCAGCAGACGCAACGCCATGCCGGCCTCGGTAGCTGGGAATACAGCACCTGCTTTACCTGGACAGCGGAAGCCCTGGCCCTGCTCGGCCACGACACAGATGAAGAACTCGATAACCGCCAGTGCAGCCTCGAGCGCCTGCTCAGCTGGCTGCACCCGGCCGATCGCCCCGCGGCGCAACGCGCCCTGCAGGCGCTGCTGCACGAGCACAAGCCCATGACCCTCAGCGCCCGCCTGTATCAGCCACACAAGCTGCAGGCCACCTGGTTGCTGCTGCACGGTGAAGTCAACGAACAGGACCGCATCATCGGCACTGTGCAGGACATCAGCAGCCAGAAACGCGACGAAAGCGCCCTGCGCGAGAGCGAACAGCGCTTTCGCCAGCTGTTCGAACAGACCCCGCGTATCGCCGTGCAGGGTTACGACCGCGAGCGCCGGGTGATCTACTGGAACCAGGCCAGCACCCAGCTGTATGGCTACACCCTGCAGGAGGCTATGGGCAAGCGCCTGGAAGACCTGATCATTCCGCCCTCCTCGCGCACCCAGGTGGCTGCCGCCATTCAGAGCTGGCTGCTCGGCGGCCCCGCCATACCCGCAGCGGAGCTGCGCCTGCAACGCAAGGACGGCAGCCAGGTGTGGGTCTATTCCAGCCACTCGATACTGCGCAATAGTCGCGACCAGCTGGAGATGTACTGCATCGATATCGACCTCAGCGAGCAAAAGCAGGTCTACGGTGAACTGCTGGCCAGCGAGGAGCGCTTTCGCGAGCTGGTCGAGCAGCTGAGCGATGTGATCTTCCTCGCCGATGCCCACGGCCACCTGACCTTTTACAACCCGGCCTGGGAAAAACTCAGCGGTTATTTGAGCGATGAAAGCCTGGGCCGCCCGCTGACCCAGTTTCTCGATGACGAAGACGGCAGAAAACTGGCCAAACAGATCAGCGCCCTGGCCAAGGGTGAGGAGACCAGCCTGCGCAGCGAGTACCGCTTGCTGACCCGCAATGGGCAAATCCGCAGGATCGAACTGCAGCTGAGCCGCAGCCAGCCGGATAACAGCCTGCGCGGCTGCCTGCGCGATATCCACGACCGCTTCCAGGCCCAGGAGCTGCAAAACGCGCGCAATGCGGTACTCGATGAGCTGCTGGCGCGTCGCCCGTTGCCGCATATTCTCGACAATATCAGCCGCCGGCTGCAGGGCCTTAACCCACATATGCTGGTGTCGATCATGCTGCTGGACCCGCAAAAACGCCTGCACCTGGGAGCCGCACCCAGCCTGCCGGAGAGCTATTGCCAGGCCATCGACGGCCTGCAGGCTGCGCCGGAAGTGGGCTCCTGTGGGCATGCGGCCTGCAACGGCGAACTGGTGATCGCCGAAGACCTCAGCCAGCACCCCTTCTGGCGCGACTTTCGCGAGCTGACCAGCGCCGCCGGCCTGCGCGCCTGCTGGTCACTGCCGTTCAAGGATGACAGCGGCACAGTGCTGGGCACCTTCGGCATCTACTACCACCACTGCGCCAGCCCGAGTAACGAGGATATTGCCCTGGTTACCGAGTTCACCCGCCTGGCCGGCCTGGCCGTGCAGCAGCAGCGCAATTATTGAGCACACTATCCGACCAACGGCAGGTTGCCGGGCAGACAATTGATGCAAGTCAGAGAACGTTCATATTCACCGGCTAGACTGGATTTCCCTGCAGCGGAGGAAGTGCCCATGAATCTCGTTATACAGCCGGTAAACCAGCCTCAGGGCTGTTGGCAGGTACATTTCGATCAGCACCGCGTGACCTTTCGCAGCGAAGCCGAGGCCCGCCAGTTCGTTTCCACCCTGCAGGCACGCCTGCAAGCCCCCCATAGCCTGCCCCGGGAGCAGCAGCGCATCGCCAGCTAACTGGCGGTTTAAAAGCCCGGTTAGGTGTACACGCAATTAGGTCGGGTGCGCCGTGCGCACCGACCTAGGCCGCGGTTGGCGTTGAACGCAGCGAAGCCCAACAGGCAGTAACATGCCTGGTTGGGCTTTAGCGCTTGGCTCCTTAATGGAACATCGCCCTTACCCAGCCGAACCGGCGCGCCGTTCGGCCCACGGGGTCAGGCGCGAGAACAACACGGCCAGCAGGCCGCAGCCGAAGATCACCACCGCCACCGGCCAGGCGCTGCCGTCATGCAGCCACGCGACCATGGCTGCCGCACTGGCGGCAATCACAAACTGCAGGCTGCCGAGTAACGCCGAGGCACTGCCGGCATGGCTGCCCTGCCCGGCCATGGCGCAGGCCGAAGCATTGGGCAGCAAAATGCCCAGGCAGGCGATGCAGGCGAACATGGGGATCAGCAGGGGCCACAATGCCTGCGGCCTGGCGTTTGCCACCAGCAGCAGCACCAGGGCCGCACCCAGGTAGAACCACACGGTAATGCGCAGCCAGTAGCCCGGACCATGGCGGGCCACCAGCCAGGCATTGAGCTGCGCCACCAGAATAAAGCCCAGGGCATTGCTGCCGAACAGCCAGCCGTAGTGCTCGGCCGGCACGCCGTAGAGTTCGATAAAGATAAAGGGCGAGCCGGCGATATAGGCGAACATCCCAGCGATGGCGAAACCGCCGGTCAGGGCATAACCCAGAAACGGCCAGTCGGCAAACAGCCGTCGATACTCACCCAGAGCCCCGCGCAATGGTGCGGGCGGTGTTCAGCCGGGAGACATAGGTAACAGGTGTCGGGAGACATAGGTAACGCATTTAGGCTTACGGAATCTTTCGAATGAGGAGTTCGAGCGATGCCGTGGCAGGAGTGCACCACCATGTCGATACGACGCGAATTCGTG
>NZ_DATKDZ010000042.1:0-74686 GCF_035512415.1 Pseudomonas sp.
TCGTATCGACATGGTGGTGCACTCCTGCCACGGCATCGCTCGAACTCCTCATTCGAAAGATTCCGTAAGCCTAAATGCGTTACCTATGTCTCCCGACACCTGTTACCTATGTCTCCCGGCTGAACACACGGCGCACCCTACGGCCACAGGCAGGCCAACTGTATTGCTGAGCCGGCGAAACTGTACCGGTGTTTTATCAGTGCACTTTGCAACTGTTACGCCCATTGCCCGCCCCGCTGTACCGCGACGCCCTGCCCCGCGCGCCTTAGGCTGAGCAGCACTATCCCCGAGTGCCGCCGCCATGACTGCCGAACTGCTGATCGCCTTTATCGCCTTTGCCTTCGTTACCTCGGTAACGCCTGGGCCAAACAATATGATGCTGCTGGCCAGTGGGGTGAACTTCGGCCTGCGCCGCAGCCTGCCGCATATGTTCGGCATCAGCCTGGGCTTTATGCTGCTGGTGGCCTCGGTGGGCCTGGGTCTCGGCCAGTTGTTCGAGCAGGTGCCGTTGCTGCACAACGTGCTGCGCTACCTGGGCGCGGCTTATCTGCTGTACCTGGCCTGGAAGATCGCCCGCTCCGGTGCGCCGCAACATGGCGAGCAGCCGGTGGGCAAGCCCTTTACCTTTCTCCAGGCAGCGGCCTTCCAGTGGGTCAATCCCAAGGCCTGGATCATGGCTATCGGCGCGATCACCACCTATACCCCGCAGGAGAATTTCGTGGTCAATGTGCTGCTGATTGCGGCACTCTTCGCCCTGGTCAACTGCCCCAGCGTGGGCCTGTGGACCGTTGCCGGCAGCCTGCTGCGCAACTGGCTGAGCAACGCCCGCGCCCTGCGCGTGTTCAATATCGGCATGGCCCTGCTACTGGTGGCCTCGCTCTACCCCATCTTCGCGGACACCGGATTGCTCTGATGCACGACCTGTCTCAAGCGCGTTTACGGCCACTGGCAGACACCTCCACTTCGGCGGTGGTGGCCGGCTTTATCGCCATGCTCACCGGCTACACCAGCTCCCTGGTGTTGATGTTCCAGGCCGGCCAGGCCGCGGGTCTGACCAGCGGGCAGATTTCCTCGTGGATCTGGGCGCTGTCGATCGGCATGGCGCTCTGCTGCATCGGCCTGTCGCTGCGCTACCGCGCGCCGATCATGATTGCCTGGTCGACCCCCGGCGCGGCGCTGCTGATCACCAGCCTACCCGGGGTGCCCTATGCCGAGGCCATCGGTGCCTATATTTTCGCCTCGGCGCTGATCGTGCTGATCGGCCTGACCGGCACCTTCGACCGCCTGATGCGCCGTATCCCCGCCTCCATCGCCGCCGCCCTGCTGGCCGGAGTGCTGTTCAAGATCGGCCTGGAAATCTGCGGTGCCGCCGAACAGCAACCCGTGCTGGTGGTGGCGATGCTGTTCGCCTACCTGCTGGGCAAGCGCCTGCTGCCGCGCTATGCGGTGCTGGCGGCGCTGATTGTCGGCTGCCTACTGGCCGGGTTGTTCGGCCTGCTGGATTTCAGCGAATTCGAGTTGCAATTGGCCACGCCCGAATGGACCACGCCGAGCTTCTCCTGGGCCGCGGCGATCAGCATCGGCATTCCGCTGTTTATCGTCGCCATGGCCTCGCAGAACCTGCCGGGCATGGCCGTGCTGCGCGCCAACGGCTACGACGTACCGGCCTCGCCACTGCTGAACACCAGCGGCCTGGCTTCCATCCTGTTGGCACCCTTCGGCTCCCACGGCATTCATATGGCGGCCATCAGCGCAGCCATCTGCGCCAGCCCGGAAGCCCATGAGGACCCGGCCAAGCGCTACACCGCAGCCATCTGGTGCGGGGTGTTCTATGGTATTGCCGGCATTTTCGGCGCAACTCTGGCGGCGTTGTTCGCCGCCCTGCCCAAGGCGTTGATCCTGTCCATCGCCGCATTGGCGCTGTTCGCCTCGATTATCGGCGGCCTGACCCAAGCTATGAGCGAGCCAAAAGAGCGCGAAGCGGCGCTGATCACCTTTCTGGTCACCGCCTCGGGCATGACCCTGTTCTCGGTGGGTTCGGCGTTCTGGGGCATAGTCGCGGGCTTACTGACCCTGGTGATTCTCAACTGGGGCAAGCGGGACGGATAGGTGCCGTATTGTTGATCTTTGCAGCCAGTGCTGCGGACCTGTAGGAGGCGCTTCAGCGGCGAGCTTTTATCGCGGCTGTCGCGGCTAAAGCCCCTCCCACACAGCCTCTGCGCAACTCCACATAGCACCCAAACATAAAAAACGGGCTTATGCATACGCATAAGCCCGTTGTTGTTACAGCGGGTGCAATCAGCCGCGCTGGCGCTTGGGCAGCACGTCCTTGAGTTTGGCGTGCATATTGCGCAGGGTCTTCTCGGTGCTTTCCCAGTCGATGCAGGCATCGGTCACGGATACACCGTACTTGAGCTGGCTGAGGTCCTTGGGAATCGACTGGTTGCCCCAGCCCAGGTGGCTCTCCACCATCAGGCCGACGATGGACTGGTTGCCTTCCAGAATCTGGTTGGCGACGTTGTCCATCACCAGCGGCTGCAGGGCCGGATCCTTGTTGGAGTTGGCGTGGCTGCAGTCGACCATGATGTTCGGGCGTATGCCGGCTTTTGTCAGTTCCTGCTCACAAACGGCAACACTGACCGAATCGTAGTTGGGTTTGCCGTTGCCGCCGCGCAGCACCACATGACCGTAGGCATTGCCCTTGGTGGTGACGATGGAGACGCCGCCTTCCTGGTTGATGCCAAGGAAACGGTGCGGGCTGGAAACCGACTGCAGGGCGTTGATGGCCACGGTCAGGCCGCCATCGGTGCCGTTCTTGAAGCCAACCGCCGAGGACAGGCCGGAGGCCATCTCGCGGTGGGTCTGGGATTCGGTGGTGCGCGCGCCGATGGCCGACCAGCTGATCAGGTCCTGCAGGTACTGCGGGGAAATCGGGTCCAGGGCCTCGGTAGCGGTGGGCAGGCCCATTTCCGCCAGGTCGCGCAGCAGCTGGCGACCGATATGCAGACCGTCCTGGATCTTGAACGAGTCATCCAGGAACGGATCGTTGATCAGGCCTTTCCAGCCGACGGTGGTCCGTGGCTTCTCGAAATACACGCGCATGACCAGATACAGGCTGTCCGACACCTCGGCGGCCAGGGCCTTGAGGCGCTCGGCATACTCGTGGGCGGCCTTGATGTCGTGGATCGAGCACGGCCCTACCACCACAAACAGGCGATGGTCCGTGCCATCGAGGATATTGCGGATCACCTCACGACCGCTGGCAACCGTATGCAGCGCAGTCTCGGTCAGCGGGATTTCACGCTTGAGCTGTGCTGGGGTAATCAGGGTGTCGTTGGAGGCAACGTTCAGGTCATCAATCGGTAAATCAGCCATCGTGCTATTCATCAGTCAGAGTCATCAGGTCACGGGTGCCGGCCGCCAGCGATCCCCGTGTGGCGGAGCACAGCAATATGAGCACAGCGGGGAAGCCGAACCTTAGCGCGTAAAGGCCTGGCTCGACAATGGGCCTTAGGTCGTTAACAGGCCGTTGAAAACTACCTACGTTGCCGATACGGCGTTAAAAACAGGCTCGGAATGCTCATTTGCAGCTCGTAAACTCCGCTTCCTCGCCTGTTTTTGCCTTGTCTCGGCGGCCTCGCCTACATTTTCAACAGCCTGTTAAGCGCCCCGATAGCCTAAATCGCTGTTCAGACTGGCCTGGGAGAATTCCACGGCATGCTCGGCTATCCATTCCTGGGCGACCACCTCGGCGCACAGGGTGCAGCCCAACTCCTGCTCGCGCTGGTGACGGTAATGCTCGATCTGACAGACCTGCTCGACCATACGCGCGCGAAACAGAGTGTCCTCGTCGACAAAAGCGATACCGACCAGATAGCCCTCCTCCTGCTTGCGGCACCAAGCCACCACGCCGGGGTAACGGGCATACTCGCCAAACACCGGGATGCGCATCTCCACCGCAGTACCGCGCCGAAAAGCCCGTTTGGAATTGCATGCCACACCACCGAGGCTGATATTGTTCAGGCGCTGCTTCGGCACGGGAGCCTGCTTGCGCACAATCAACTCGACCGGCATATCACTGGGATGACGCAAAAAATGACGCATCTCAAACAACCTCTAATGCCATCAAATTGATACCACAGCGAACAGTATAGTGAATGAGCTGGAACTGCTTGATCTCGTTGCCTATCGCCATCTGCCGGACCTGCCGCGGCTTCACTGTTGCTATTTACCAGCATAGGCTGTGCCAGTTGCCGCTGAACACGCCATACAGCGCGGCGCAGAGAGGCCTGGCCGGCAAGCAGCGAGCCGCCATAAATGCCCTGGTGATACTTTTATGGCGCAGCGCGGCTATGCCTGCACTGCGTTGACTTAATTCTGGCGCTGGACAATCCCTTGTCGCGCCCAACTGAGGAGCTTGTTTGATGAATGCCTCTCCCCGTATCGGCATTATCGGTGCCGGTGCCATTGGTGGTTTCTACGGTGTGATGCTGGCCAGCGCCGGCTTTGACGTGCACTTTCTGCTGCGCAGCGAGTTCAATGCGGTAGCCCGCCAGGGTCTGCAGCTGAACAGCGCGGTGCACGGTGCCCTGAGCCTGCAACCGGTGCAGGCCTACCGCAGCGCCACCGAGATGCCCGCCTGCGACTGGTTGCTGGTGGGCGCGAAAACCACCAGCAATGCCGAACTGGCCTCCACTATTGCCCAGGCCGCCGCGCCCGGAGCCAAGGTGGTGCTGCTGCAGAACGGCCTGGGGGTTGAAGAAGAACTGCGCCCTCTGCTCCCGGACAGCCTGCATCTGCTTGGCGGCCTCTGCTATATCTGCGTACACCGCAGTGCCCCGGGGGTGGTCGAGCATCAGGCCCTGGGAGCGATCAATCTGGGCTATCACTCAGGGCCGAGCGACGCAGCCGAAAGCCGCCAGGCAATCCTCGAGACTGGTGTGGCGATGTTCAAACAGGCCGGCCTGGACTCCAGTGCCATGGCCCAACTGGATCAGGCACGCTGGCAGAAGCTGGTGTGGAACGTGCCCTACAACGGCCTGGCCGTGCTGCTGAACAGTGACACCACAGCCCTGATGGGCAATGCCGACAGCCGCGCGCTGGTCGAGGCGATCATGCAGGAAGTGGTAGACGCCGCCACCGCCTGCGGCCATCAACTGCCGCCCGGTTTTGCCGGCAAGCTGCTGGCCGCCACCGACCGTATGCCCGACTACCTGCCGAGCATGTACCACGACTTTGCCCGGCAGCGGCCCATGGAGCTGCATGCCATCTACGCCGCGCCCCTGGCCGCCGCCGCGCAGGCGGGTTGCGCCATGCCGCGCACCGAGATGCTCTACCAGGCCCTGCGCTTTCTCGCACAACGTCCGCGATAGGAACAACCTTATGAGCAAGGGATTAGGCGACAAGCTGGTGCTGGCGATTTCCTCGCGGGCGCTGTTCGACCTCAGTGAAAGCCACCGCATCTATGAAAGCCAGGGCGTTGCGGCCTACCGCCAGTACCAGATCGAGCATGAGGACGAAATCCTCGCCCCGGGCGACGCCTTTCCCCTGGTGGAAAAACTTCTGGCCCTTAACAGCGCCCTGCAGCAACAACGGGTGGAAGTGATCCTGGTCTCGCGCAACAGCGCCGACACCGGCCTGCGCGCCTTCAACTCGATTCAACACTATGGCCTGGGCATCTCCCGCGCCGCCTTTGTCGGTGGCCGCAGCCCCGATCCTTACCTGGCCGCCTTCGGCTGCCACCTGTTTCTCTCCACCCACGCCGAGGATGTGCGCAGCGCCCTGCGTGCCGGTTTCGGTGCGGCCACCATCCTTTCCGGCGGTGCCCGGCGCGCGGCCAGCAACGAACTGCGCATCGCCTTCGACGGCGACGCCGTGCTGTTTTCCGATGAATCCGAGCGGGTCTATCAGCAGGCCGGCCTGGAAGCCTTCCAGAGTCACGAGCGCCAATCAGCCCGCGAGCTGCTCGGCGGCGGCCCGTTCAAGCCCTTCCTCGCCGCCCTGCACCGCCTGCAGCAGGAGTTCCCGGAAGAACAGTGCCCGATTCGCACCGCCCTGGTCACCGCCCGCTCGGCCCCAGCCCATGAGCGAGTGATCCGCACCCTGCGCGAATGGAATATCCGTCTGGATGAGTCCTTCTTCCTCGGCGGCCTGGAAAAAGCCGCGATCCTGGAAACCTTCGGGGCCGACGTCTTCTTCGACGACCAGGCCGGCCACTGCGAAAAGGCCCGCGAGGTGGTCGCCACCGGCCATGTGCCCCATGGTGTCAGTAACGAGCCGCAACCCTGACCGCCAGCAGACGGCCTGGGTATATAACCATTCGTCCTCAATAGCGGCGCTTTCTTGGACTTATCAAAGGCGCTGCTAAGCTCAAATCAGGCCCGCCCCTCAGGCAGTCAAGGAGGCCGGATGATCCGCACGATTCTCTACGCAACCGACCTCGGTCTTTATGCCCCCTATGTGCTGCAACATGCGCTGGCGCTGACCCGCGCCTTCAATGCCAATCTCTATGTGGTCCACGCCGTGGAGCCCATGGGCCTGTTTGCCGAGTCGGTGCTGCAAACCTATCTGGACGAGGAAAGGCTCAAGGAACTGCGCAAGAACGGCCTGAGTACGGTCATGGCCAGCATCGAACAACGGGTACTGGAGGGCTTTCGCGACGAAATCGGCGAAACCTGCCACGACCTTGATCTGATCAAGGCGGTGCGTGTGGTGCAAGGGGACCCGCCGCTGGTGATTCTCGAACAGGCCCAGCAACTCGGCGTGGACTTGCTGGTCTTAGGTAGCCACAGCCACGGCACGGATATGGACACCCCCCTGGGGCGCACGGCCTCGCGCCTGGTTCAGCTCGCCGAAGCGCCGGTCTATCTGGTGCCCATGCTGCAGCACCGCAGCCGCGGGGAGCTTTAGGAGAATAAAACAGCACATCTAAATATCTGGTCTAGATTTAAGGCTCGACCCATTAATATGGTTATATAAAAACATGCCGGTAACCTGAACGGCTCCGACCAGCTTTGAGGGATTTTTATGAAGCTTCAGCAACTGCGCTACATCTGGGAAGTCGCGCATCACGACCTCAACGTATCCGCCACAGCGCAGAGCCTCTATACCTCGCAACCGGGCATCAGCAAACAGATCCGCCTGCTTGAGGACGAACTGGGCGTGGAAGTCTTCGCCCGCAGCGGCAAGCACCTGACCCGAGTGACGCCGGCTGGCGAGCGAATCATCAATACCGCCGGGGAAATCCTGCGCAAGGTCGAAAGCATCAAGCAGATTGCCCAGGAATTCTCCAACGAGAAGAAAGGCACCCTATCGATTGCCACCACCCATACCCAGGCGCGTTACGCCCTGCCGCCGGTGATCAGCAGCTTTATCAAGCAATACCCGGATGTCGCCCTGCATATGCACCAGGGCACGCCGATGCAGATCGCCGAAATGGCCGCCGACGGCACCGTCGACTTCGCCATCGCCACCGAAGGCCTGGAACTGTTCAACGACCTGATCATGATGCCCTGCTACCGCTGGAACCGCTGCGTAGTCGTGCCCCAGGGCCACCCGCTGACCAAGCTGCCGAAGCTGACCCTGGAAGCTCTGGCCGAATACTCCATCGTCACCTACGTGTTCGGTTTTACCGGTCGCTCCAAGCTGGACGAAGCCTTCAGCCATCGTGGCCTGACGCCCAAGGTGGTGTTTACCGCCGCCGATGCCGACGTGATCAAGACCTATGTGCGCCTGGGCCTGGGCGTGGGCATCGTGGCCAAGATGGCGGTCGACGCCAAGCTCGACCCGGACCTAGTGGTGCTGGATGCCAGCGAGCTGTTCGAAGCCAGCGTGACCAAGATCGGCTTTCGCCGCGGCACCTTCCTGCGCGGTTTTATGTGCGACTTTATCGAGAAGTTCGCCCCGCACCTGACCCGCGACGTGCTGGCCAAGGCCGTGCAGTGCCATACCAAGGCCGAGTTGGAAGAGTTGTTCGAAGGGGTTGAGCTACCGATTCACTAGGGTCGTGCGTGCCAGTGCGCACTACCGTTACGACGCAGATAACCATGCAAAAGGGCAGCTATGAAGCTGCCCTTTTGCATTGCGCCAATCTGTTCAGATCGCCGTCGCGCCGCCATCCACTGCCAGCGCCTGGCCGGTGGTGAACGCCGCGTTATCGCAGCACAGGTAGAGCACCGCGGTGGCGATTTCCTCGACCTTGCCAATACGCCCGACCGGGTGCATGGCAGCGGCGAACTCGCCCTTCTTCGGGTCAGCTTCATAGGCGCGGCGGAACATGTCGGTGTCGATCACCGCCGGGCACACCGCGTTGACGCGGATCTTCTTCTTCGCGTATTCCACCGCCGCCGATTTGGTCAGACCGATCACCGCGTGCTTGGAAGCCGCGTAGATACTCATCTTCGGGGCCGCGCCGAGGCCGGCGACCGAGGCGGTGTTGACGATGGCACCGCCCCCCTGGGCCAGCAGCAGCGGGATCTGGTGCTTCATGCACAGCCACACGCCTTTGACGTTGACGCCCATGATGGCGTCGAACTCGCTCTCGCTGCCATCGGCCAGCTTGCCCTTCTCGATCTCGATACCGGCGTTGTTGAAGGCATAGTCCAGACGACCGTAGGCGGCCACCGTGGCATCCATCAAGACCTTGACCTCGGCATCGCGGGTCACGTCGCAGCGCACGAAGGTGGCCTGGCCACCCGCAGCGCGGATCAGTTCGGCAGTGCCCTCGCCGCCTGCCACGTCGACATCGGAAACCACGACCTTGAGGCCTTCGTTGGCAAACGCCAGGGCGGTCGCCCGGCCAATACCGGCAGCGCCGCCGGTGACCAGGGCAACCTGGCCGGAAAAGCTCAAACTCATCTGTGTGTCCTCGCAAGGCGTTGAAGTCTGCGCCGAGTCTAGTCAGAGCAGCGCCCTAGGCGGCAGCACTATTCGAACAGCGGTTATGGCTCCATGCAAAATAATGATTAAGACCCTGGGCCTGCTATCAGCCGAATGGATTAAGCGCTATTCGGGCCAAGGGCAAACCTTGCCCATCGGCCCAACAGGGGCTATCACAAGTCTTTCCGCTCACCGAGTAACAACCATGACTGCCAACCTGAATCGCCAGTTTCTCCTCGCCCAACGCCCGCTCGGCCTGCCCAGCCGCGACACCTTCAGCTACGTGGAAAGCGCCATCGGCGAACCCGGCCCCGGGCAGATCCTGGTGAAGAACCTGTATCTGTCCCTCGACCCGGCCATGCGCGGCTGGATGAACGATGCCAAGTCCTATATCGCGCCGGTCGGCATCGGCGAAGTGATGCGCGCCCTCGGCGTGGGCGAAGTGGTGGCCTCGCAGCACCCGGACTTTGCCGTCGGCGACCATGTCAACGGTGCCCTCGGCGTGCAGGACTATTTCCTCGGTGAGCCCAAGGGCTTCTACAAAGTCGACCCCAAGCGCGCGCCGCTGCCGCTGTATCTGTCTGCCCTGGGCATGACCGGCATGACCGCCTACTTCGCCCTGCTCGATGTCGGTGCGCCGAAAGCCGGTGAAACCGTGGTGATTTCCGGTGCGGCCGGCGCGGTCGGCAGCATTGCCGGGCAGATCGCCAAGCTCAAAGGTTGCCGTGTGGTCGGCATCGCCGGCGGCGCAGACAAGTGCAAGTTCCTGATTGATGAGCTGGGCTTCGACGGGGCCATCGACTACAAGAACGAAGAGGTAGTTGCCGGCCTCAAGCGCGAGTGCCCGAAAGGTGTGGATGTGTATTTCGATAACGTTGGTGGCGACATTCTCGATGCCGTGCTCACTCGCCTGGCCTTCAAGGCGCGGGTGATCATCTGCGGCGCGATCAGCCAGTACAACAACAAGCAGGCGGTCAAAGGCCCGGCCAACTACCTCAACCTGCTGGTCAACAGCGCACGCATGGAAGGCATGGTGGTAATGACCTACGCCCCACGCTTCGCCGAAGCAGCGGCGGAGATGGGCGGCTGGCTGGCCAGCGGCAAGCTGAAGTCCAAGGAAGATATCGTCAGCGGCCTGCAGACCTTCCCGGAAACCTTGCTCAAGCTGTTTAGCGGCGAGAACTTCGGCAAGTTGGTGCTTAAGGTCGAGTGATACACCTACCGTAGGAGCGGGGGGGACGCCCAGCTCCATGCCCGCGATGTTTTTAGCCGGCGATCCGGCGATTTCGCGGGCATGGCCCGCTCCTACGAAAACAGTTTGTAGCCCGGATGCAATCCGGGGAAACCCATCGCCTGCCACACCGCTCCCGGATTGCATCCGGGCTTGTATGTTCATCTGGCACTCTAAAGTGGCAGCGGTAAGCCAAAAAGAGAGTGCCGAGGCGGAGGGACTATCCGGGCTATCTGTCGCTTATGCGAACAGACTTCCGTAGCCATTTCCCTGCTTCGTCAGCCTTAGTGTCGATTAGGGATGCAGCGGCGTGGTCCGAACTTAGCAAGCGACGACCACGACCGCCGATAGCTAACAAGCTCACACCCAAGCTGACGCCGCCCGGCCTCGCCAGTGTAACCGCTGATTTCTCGATAGCAGAAGGAGCGACGAGATGGACAGCGAACAGGTCTATATCGGAATCGACGTCAGCAAAGACGAACTGGTGATTAGCCGCCTGGGCATCACCGAGGTACAGCGTCTGGTCAATCGGCCAGTTGAGATTAAGCGCTGGCTTAAAGCATTGCCGGCAGGTTGCTGGATCGGCATGGAAGCCACCGGTATCTACCACCGAGCCCTCGCCGAACACACGTACGTTGCAGGGCATCGGGTGTATGTGCTTAACCCCAAGCATGTGGCCCAGTATCTCAAGAGCCTGAGGCAGCGCGGTAAGACCGATCTGCTCGATGCCCAGGGGATCGCGCGCTTCGTCGCCAACGAAACCGATCAGTGCCATCCGTTCGTGCCGCCCAGCGCAGAGCAACGCAGCATCAACAGCCTGCTAAAGCGCCGTAGTCTGTTGGTTAAACACCGCTGCGCGCTTCGCCAGAGTGTCCAGGACGAACCCAGCCTCAAGAAGATGACCCTTCCTTTGCTGAAGGTGTATCGCCAAACGCTGGCGGAAATAGACGCCAAGCTGGATGCGCTGGTGCTCGCCGAGAAACGCCAGTTGTTGCTGAGCATTCCGGGCATAGGCCCGCTGATCAGCATCGCCGTGACTAATCGCCTCAGCCAGACCCCCTATTGCAACAGTGATGCTGTGGTGGCGGCCTATGGGTACGACCCCAGACCGCGTGAGTCGGGCACTTATCAAGGGCGTCGCAAACTGTCCAAGCAAGGTCTGTCGGAGGACCGCCGACTGATGTTCATGGCGGCTCGGGGAGCGCGCCGGGCAGGCTTGTGGAAAACAGAGTGTTCTCAATGGCTCGCCAAAGGCCTGAGCAAGACGGCCATCAATTGCATCATCTCCCGCAAGCTACTGCGCGTTGCTTTTGCCGTGTGGCGGTCGAATACACCGTTTGATCCAGCCATGATCGGCAAAAATACTTGCGCAGGAACATAGGATCTACGCCGCGGCATTACGCTACCGCCATTTCCTCACTTTCCTGCTTTATCGGCTGCCAGCGGCGCAGCAGCATATAGAGCGTTGGAATAACAAACAGAGTGAAGAAGGTGCCGACCAGCAGGCCGCCGACGATTACCAGACCGATCTGCTGACGGCTTTCCGCCCCCGCGCCGCTCGCAATCGCCAGGGGCAAAGAGCCCAGCACCATGGCCCCGGTGGTCATCAGGATCGGCCGCAGACGCTGCACCGATGCATCGATCACCGCGCCGCGCAGTTCATGGCCCTGACGCAGCAGCACGTTGGCGAATTCGACGATCAGGATGCCGTGCTTGGTGATCAGGCCGATCAGGGTCACCAGGCCGATCTGCGAATAGATATTCAGAGTGCCGCCGAACAGGGTCAGGGCCAGCAAGGCCCCGGCCATCGACAGCGGCACGCTGAACAGGATGATCAGCGGGTCGCTAAAGCTCTCGAACTGCGCCGCCAGCACCAGGAAGATAAAGGCCAGGGCCAGGGCGAAGATCAGCCCGATACCGGCGCTGGACTCCTTGAAGTCCCGCGAGGTGCCGGTGTAGTCATACTGGGTCTCGGCCGGGAACACCCCGCGCGCGGTATTTTCCAGATGCGCCAGGGCTTCGCCCAGGGTGTAACCGGAGCCGACGTTGGCGCTCACGGTCACCGCTCGCAGCTGGTTGAAGTGGTTGAGTTCGCGCGGGGCCACGGTCTCGCGCACCTCGATCAGGTTGGACAGCTGCACCATGCTGCCGTCGCGGCCGCGCACATAGACACGGTCGAGATCCTGCGGGTTGCTGCGGTCGACGTCCTGCAACTGCACCATCACGTCGTACTGCTCGCCGCTCTGCTTGAAGCGGGTCACCTGACGGCTGCCGAACAGGCTTTCCAGGCCACGGCCAATAGTCGCCACGTCGGTGCCGACCGCCACCGCCTGTTCGCGGTTGATTGTCACCTTGAGCTGCGGCGCATTGAGCTTGAGGTCGCTGTCCAGGCTCTCCAGCCCCGGATAGTCGCGCAGCTGGCCTAGCAACTCATCGACATAGCCCTGCAGCTCGGCGTACTCCATGGACGAGCGAATCACGAAATTCACCGGCTGGTTGCGCGCGCTCTGCCCCAGCGGCGGGCGGTTGACCGGGAAGGCGCGCACCCCGGCGATATCCTGCAGCTTGGGCAGCAGCTCATTGCGGATTTCGAACTGGCTGCGGCTGCGCTCGCCCCAGTCCTCCAGCTTCATAAAGGAAATACCCTGGGCCACCGTGGGGAAGCCGGCGATCACCATATAGCGGTTGGTCTCGGGGATGCTGGCGTAGGCCGCTTCAATCTCGCGGGCATAGCGGCCGGTGTAGTCGATGGTGGCCCCGTCCGGGCCGTTGAAGACTCCGATAATGGTGCCGGTATCCTCGGTGGGAGCCAGCTCGGACTTGAGCCCGGAAAATAGCAGCGCACAGGCCAGCATGGTCCCCAGCAACACCGCGATCACCAGCCACCAGGCACTCAGGGCCCGGGCCAACAGGCGCTTGTAGTTGTGGGTCAGACCATTGAGAAAATCTTCGATCAGGTTGTACACCCGGTTGTGCCGCTCACCGGCCTGGTGCGGCTTGAGCAACAGCGCGCACATCATCGGCGTCAGGGTCAGGGCGACGAAGCCCGACACCAGCACCGCGCCGGCCAGGGTCCAGGCGAACTCGGTAAACAGCTTGCCGGTGGTGCCCTGCATAAAGCCGATGGGGGCAAATACCGCGGCCAGGGTCAGGGTCATGGCGATGACCGCGAAGGCAATCTCGCGGCTGCCCTTGAGCGCCGCCTGCAGCGGCTGCATGCCCTCCTCGATATGCCGGTGGATGTTCTCCAGCATCACGATGGCGTCGTCCACCACCAGGCCGATCGCCAGCACCATGGCCAGCAGGGTCAGGGTGTTGATGGTAAAACCCATCAGGCTCATCAGGGCAAAGGCACCGATCAGCGACACCGGAATGGTCACCAGCGGAATGATGGTGGCGCGCAGTGAACGCAGGAAGATAAAGATGATCAGGATGACCAGGCCAACCGCTTCCCAGATGGTGATAAACACGTTATCGATCGACTCGCGGATAAACAGCGAGTTGTCGTTGGCCACCTGCATATGCATACCGTCCGGCAGCAGCGCCAGCACATCGGGCATGGCCGCGGCCAGGCCGTCGGAGATATCCAGCGGGTTGGCGGTGGCCTGCTTGATCATGCCCATGGACACGGCCGGCTGGCCCTTGTAGCGGACGATACTGCGCTCGTCGCGGGCGGCAATTTCCGCATAGCCGACATCCGCCAGGCGCAGCAGATAGCCCTGGGAATCGTCGAGGATCAGCTGGTTGAACTGCTCCGGGGTGTTCATGTCGGTTTCCGACAGCACGGTGAATTCGCGTTGTTGCGATTCGATGCGCCCGGCGGGAATCTCGACGTTCTGCCGGCGCAGGGCGTCTTCCACGTCCTGCACGGTGAGGTTGTGCGCGGCGAGCTTTTCCGGATCCAGCCAGATGCGCATGGCAAAGGTACGCGCGCCGCGGATCTGTACTTCGGAGACGCCGGGAATGGTCTGCAGGCGATCCTTGATCACCCGCTCCAGCACGTCGGTGATCTCCATAGAGCTGTAGCGCTCGCTGTAGAACGCCAGCCAGATCACCGGCTGAGCGTCGGCCTCGACCTTCTGCACGATGGGCTCGGTAATTTCGTCCGGCAGCAGGCCGCGCACGCGACCCAGGCGGTCGCGCACATCGTTGGCGGCTTCATCGGAGTTGCTGCCCAACTTGAACTGGGCGGTGATCTGGGTGTTTTCCGAGCGACTGATGGAGCTGACGAAATCCAGCCCCTCGATGCCGGACAACACATCCTCGATCGGCTGGGCGACCTGGGATTCCATGATCTCAGGGCTGGCCCCGGGATAGGTGACGTTGACCGTGACGATCGGCACATCGATATTCGGGTACTCGCGCACGGCCAGACGGTCATAGGCCATCAGCCCGAGCAGCACCACAATCAGCGATAACACGGTGGCAAACACTGGCCGGCGGATGCAGATATCCGACAGGCTCATGGCGCGAGCTCCACCACCTTGGTGCGGACTTGCAGGCCCTCGCGCACCTTCTGCCAACCGGCACTGATCAGCACCTCGCCACCGACCAGGCCTTCGCGTACCTCAACCTTGCCGTCAAAACGCTTGCCCAGCTTGACCTCGCGCAGCTCGACCTTGTCGTCCACCACCAGGTTGACCAGCAAGCGCTCGCCCACCGGCATCACCGCTTCTTCCGGGATCACCAGGGCCTCGGGGCGCTCGGCGAGGATCACCGAAACCTTGACGAACTGACCGGGGCTCAGACGCCCCTGGGCATTATCGATATGGGCGCGAATCGCCTGGCTGCGCCCGGCTTCGTCCAAACGCGGATTGATGGCGAAGATCTCGCCGGCAAAACGCTCGCCGGGGTAGGCGTCCAGGCCTATCTCGACGGGCTGGCCGAGGCGGATCAGGCTGACGGCCTTTTGCGGAATGCGGAACTCCACCTTGAGTGGATCGAGCACCTCCAGGTTGATGATGTCCTGGCCTTCGCTGAGGTAATCGCCGGGGCTGACATGGCGCAGGCCCAGCACCCCTGCATGGGGGGCAAGAATCCGCGTCTTGTCCAGACGCGCCTGGGACAGCGCCAGAGTCGCGCGAGCCGCCTGCTGCTGGGCGCTGGCTTCATCCAGAGCCTGGGCATTGCTGGCCCCGCGCTTGAACAACATCTGCGCGCGCTGAAAGTTGCTTTCCGCCAGGTTCAGGTTGGCCCTGGCCTGGGCCAGTTCGGCGCGGGCGATGGCATCGTCCAGGCTGACCAGCAAGGTACCGGCCGCGACGCTCTGGCCTTCGCGAAAATGCAAAGTAGCCAGGCGACCGGCGATTTCCGGGCGGATCATCACCGACTCGTCCGAACGCAGCGAGCCGAAGGTGATCAGCTCGTCACGCACCAGGGTTTTCTCTGCCTGTACCACTTCAACCAGGGGGCCCTGATTGGCCACGACCGGCGCAGCGGCCACGACGAGCAGCCACAAGGCCGAACAGAGAAATGCCTGCGGACGGGAAAACATATACAACCCCTATTATTTTGTAGAGGCCGAGTCTAACGGCCAGGCCGTCACCCTCAGCCGTTAAAAATGTTTCCCTTTGTTTTCAGGTTTTGCATGCAGCAATTCCCTGAAGAGGACCCGCGCTCTTACTGACGCATACCGCGGCCACTGACCAGCAAACGAATGCACACGCCATACAGCACGGCGGTGGCCACCAGCATAAAGCCGATGGCCACGCCGATGCGGATATCGGAGACGCCGAGAATGCCGTAACGGAAGGCGTTGACCATATGCAGCACCGGGTTGGCCAGGGACACCGTTTGCCAGAACTGCGGCAGCAAGGTGATCGAATAGAACACCCCGCCCAGGTAGGTCAGCGGCGTCAGGACAAAGGTCGGGATGATCGAAATATCGTCGAAGTTGCGCGCGAACACCGCGTTGATAAAACCGCCCAGGGAGAAGATGGTCGCGGTCAGCAACACCACCAGCACTGTCACCCCCAGGTGGTGCACCTGCAGCTTGGTGAAAAACAGCGACAGCAAGGTGACGATAAAACCCACCGCCAGACCGCGCAGCACACCGCCCACCACATAGCCGGTGAGGATGATATGCGGCGACACCGGCGAGACCATCAGCTCCTCGATGGAGCGCTGGAACTTGCTGCCGAAGAAGCTCGACACCACGTTGCCATAGGAGTTGGTGATCACCGACATCATGATCAGCCCCGGCACGATGTACTCCATATAGGTGAAGCCGCCCATATCGCCGATCTGCCGACCGATCAGGTTGCCGAAGATCACGAAGTACAGAACCATGGTGATCGCCGGGGGTAGCAGGGTCTGCGGCCAGATGCGGGTAAAGCGGCGAATCTCGCGGTAAACGATGGTGCGCAGGGCCACCATATTGGCGGCGAATTCGGAATTCAGATAAGCCGTGCTCATACCGCCTCCTTGACCAGGTTCTTCTCGACCAGGGAGACGAACAACTCCTCCAGGCGGTTGCTCTTGTTGCGTAGGCTGAGCACCTCGATATTCTGCTGAGCCAACTGGCGGAACAGCTCGGTGATGCCCTGAGCCTTGTCCACCTGCACCTCCAGGGTATGCCCATCGAGCAACTGCGCCGGGTAGCCGGTCAGCTGCGGCGGCACCAGCATGGACTCCTTGAGGTCGAGCATAAAGGTCTCCACATGCAGCGTCTTCAACAGCGTCTTCATGCTGGTGTTCTCGACAATCCGCCCGTGGTCGATGATGCCGATATTGCGGCACAGCTGCTCGGCCTCTTCCAGATAGTGGGTGGTCAGAATAATGGTGATGCCCTGCTGGTTGAGCTCGGTAAGAAAGCTCCACATCGAGCGGCGCAGTTCGATATCGACCCCTGCGGTGGGCTCATCGAGAATCAACAAGCGCGGCTGATGCACCAGGGCGCGGGCAATCATCAGGCGGCGCTTCATGCCCCCGGACAGCTCGCGCGACGGCACATCATGCTTGCCCCACAGCCCCAGCTGGTTGAGGTACTGCTCGGCGCGCTCCTTGGCAATTTTTGCTGGGATACCGTAGTAACCGGCCTGGGTCACGACGATGTCGAAGGCCTTCTCGAACTGGTTGAAGTTGAACTCCTGGGGCACCACGCCCAGGCAGCGTTTGAGCGCCGAGGGTTGTTTGTCCAGGTCATGGCCGAACACGTTGACGGTGCCGCTGGTCTTGGTCACCAGAGTGGAAAGAATGCCGATGGTGGTGGATTTGCCGGCACCGTTGGGGCCGAGCAAGGCGAAGAAATCGCCTTCAGCCACGTCCAGGTCGATGCCGTGCAGCGCCTGGAAGCCGTTGCCATAGGTCTTGGTCAACTGGCGAATGGACAGAGCGGTACTCATAAAAATGCGCGCACCTGATTAGATAGAAAGGAATTCAAGAGGGGCTGCGCCACACAGCGCGAAGTGGCCCAAGTCTAGCGCCTGGAACAACTCCACAGCAGCCTACTTGCGGAAAAACTGCTGCGCCCAAAGCCGGGCAGCAGCCTACCAGCGCCCGGCGCAGAATAAACCCGGCAGTTTCCGATGGTGCTTATCAGCCCCGTCGATATATAGGCCGGTACTGGCTGATGTATCGACGGACGCCCCGGGTACTTTTGTCGAACTCCATCAGCGCCGGGTGGTCACTATCGAGGCAGCGGCCGGGCATAGGGCACGTCCTGTATGACTGTGGCTACAGTCTAAGGGGGCTGATCGTGCCCATGTCACGACGATTCGACCAAGCTCACCGCGCTTGTCGCCACCCTCGGCGGCTAAGCTTGTTAAGGTGTAATCGGCACCTTGCCATCACGGAGGATTCTCATGCTCGTTATCTGGTTACTCGTTCTGGTCCTTGGCGTGGCCTATCTGGCCCACCGCCGCACGCCGCCCTGGACCGCCCTCGGTGTAACAGCCGGCTACCTGCTGCTGATGGGCATCTTCAGTCATGCCCCCGTCTGGCTGATGGCCGTGCTCTGGCTGGTACTGCTGGCCGTGGCCCTGCCCCTGGCCCTGCCAGAACAGCGCCGCAGCCTGTTCAGCGCCCCGCTGTTCGCCTGGTTCAAGCGCGTGCTGCCGCCGATGTCGGCCACCGAACGTGACGCCATCGAGGCAGGCACCGTGTGGTGGGATGGCGAGCTGTTCAGCGGCCGGCCCAACTGGGACACCCTGCTCGCCTACCCCAAGGCGCAACTGACCGAGGAAGAACAGGCCTTTATCGACGGCCCCACCGAAGCCCTCTGCGCCATGGTCAGCGACTGGCAGATCGGCCAGCAGATGGATCTGCCCGTCGAGGCCTGGGCGCATATCAAGCAGCACGGCTTCTTCGCCCTGATCATCCCCAAGCAGTACGGCGGCAAAGGCTTTTCCGCCTACGCCCACTCCCAGGTAGCGATGAAGCTGGCCACCCGCTCAGGCGACCTGGCCTCCACCGTAATGGTGCCCAACTCCCTAGGCCCGGCCGAGCTGCTGCTGCACTACGGCACCGACGCTCAGCGCGATCATTACCTGCCGCGCCTGGCACGCGGTGAAGACATCCCCTGCTTCGCCCTCACCGGCCCCCTGGCCGGCTCCGACGCCGGTGCCATGCCGGACACCGGGATCATCTGCAAAGGCCAATGGCAAGGCGAGGAAGTTATCGGTCTGCGCCTGAACTGGGAAAAGCGCTATATCACCCTCGGCCCCGTCGCCACCCTGCTCGGCCTGGCCTTCAAGGCCTACGATCCCGAGCACCTGCTGGGCGAAGAAGAAGACCTGGGCATCAGCCTGGCCCTGGTCCCCACCGAAACACCCGGCGTCGAGATCGGCCGTCGCCATCTGCCCCTCGGCGCGGCCTTTATGAACGGTCCCAACTCCGGCAAGGATGTGTTTATCCCGCTGGAGTACCTGATCGGCGGCCAGGAGATGCTCGGCAAGGGCTGGATGATGTTGATGAACTGCCTGTCCGTGGGCCGCTCCATCTCTCTGCCGGCAGTCGGCACCGGCGCGGCCAAGTTCACCAGCCTGACCACCGGCCAGTACAGCCAGATCCGCGAGCAGTTCAACGTGCCACTGGCCGCCTTCGAAGGCATTCAGGAAGCCCTGGCGCGGATCGGCGGCAACGCCTGGCTGATGGACAGCGCGCGCATCCTCACCGCCAACGCAGTGGACCTGGGCGAAAAACCCTCGGTGCTCTCGGCCATCCTCAAGTACCACCTGACCGAGCGCGGCCGCGAATGCATCAGCCACGCCATGGACGTGCACGGCGGCAAGGGCATCGTCATGGGCCCGAACAACTACCTGGCCCGCTCGTGGCAAGGTGCGCCGATCTTTATCACCGTGGAGGGGGCCAATATCCTTTCGCGCAACCTGATGATCTTTGGTCAGGGGGCGATTCGCTGCCACCCCTATGTGCTCAAGGAAATGGCACTGGCAGGTCGCGAAGACCAGGACCAGGCGCTGCAGGAGTTCGACTCACTGCTGCTGCAGCATATCGGCTTCGCCGTCAGCAACGCCGCCAGCAGCCTGGTGCTCAGCCTTGGTCTGGGGGTCTTCAGCCAGGTGCCGGGGGACCGCATCAGCCGCCCCTACTTCCGCGCCCTCAATCGCCTGGCCGCGGCCTTCGCCCTGCTCGCCGACACCAGCATGATGTTGCTGGGCGGCGAACTGAAACGCCGCGAGCGCCTGTCCGCACGCCTCGGCGATGTTCTCAGCCACCTGTATCTGGCCTCGGCGGCGCTCAAGCGCTACCACGACCTCGGTTACCCGGAACATTCACAGCCCATGCTGCGCTGGGCCGTGGAAGAAAGCCTGGGCAAGGCCGAACAGGCGTTGGAAGAACTGCTCAGCAACTTCCCCAACAAAGTCCTTGGCTGCGCCCTGCGCGTGCTAGTCCTGCCCTTCGGCCGTCGCCATAAAGGCCCCAGCGACGCACTGGACGCGCAGATCGCCGAGATCATCGGCCGCAACAGCGGCGACCCGGCCCTGGAAGAACTGCTCGAAGGTTGCTATCGCCCGCAAGCCGAACAGGACCCGGTGGGTGCCTTGCAATACGCCATGAACCTACTGCGCGAAGCGCAACCGCTGCAGAAAAAGCTGCACAAAGCCGTCAAGGCGGACCAGGTGCAGGCACTACCAGGGCAAAGCCTGATCGAGGCCGCGGTTAGCGCCGGGGTATTGAGCGCCGAAGAAGCCCACGAGCTGCAACAGGCCGAAGCGGCGCGGCGGGTGGTGATCGATGTCGACGACTTCGCCAAAGAAGAGCTGACGTTGGAGGCAGGGAAAGTCCGCTAGAGCCTATACATGATCTGCTGCGCGTCGGCCCTGCTGCGTTAAAAGCAGGCTCGGAATGCTCATGTACTACTCGTACACTGCGCTTCCTCGCCTGCTTTTGCCTTGCGTGGCTCTAGCTCGCAAGATCATGTGCAGACTCTAAGCAGGCAGGACAGCGGGCGACGCGAGCCTTATACTTGCGCGCCCGTTTTACCTACAGGATTGCCCCATGGCCAACGCCCACATCGACCACCACCTCGCCCTGCTCAACCACTTGCGCACCATTCTGGTGGCCCTTGGCGAAGCCGAGCAGATTCTCGATGACAGCCATGCCATGTACCTGGAGCGCTACGACGAACTGCTCAGCGACCTGCCGAGCGATCCGGAAGCCAGCCTCTATCTGGGCCAGGACCTGATCAGCCAGATCTTCCAGCGTTACCCGCAAATCGCCCACCTGGTACCCCGTGACCTGCTGTGGTTCTTCGGCGGCGACTGCCTGCACTTTATGCCCGACGAAGAAATCGAGATGTACCAGACCCTCGAAGAACGCCGCTTCTACGCCCAGGAGAACGACGAGCCCTTCGACTGGAACCAGGAAAAGCAGTTGCTGGCAATGCCCGCCCAGGGCAGCAAGCACTGACAGGCCGGGACACCAGAAACACAAAAGCCCGCTCGGCATCTACCGGCGGGCTTTTTTACATGCTTCAAAAACAGCAGACACAAAAACGCCGCTCAGTGAGCGGCGTTCTTGATTATATGGAGCGGGAAACGAGACTCGAACTCGCGACCCCGACCTTGGCAAGGTCGTGCTCTACCAACTGAGCTATTCCCGCAATACAGCCTGTATCTACAACAAAAATGGCGTCCCCTAGGGGACTCGAACCCCTGTTACCGCCGTGAAAGGGCGGTGTCCTAGGCCACTAGACGAAGGGGACCTTGGAACTTGTCGGCCACCTGCCGAAGCAGATGCCCTTAATCTGGAGCGGGAAACGAGACTCGAACTCGCGACCCCGACCTTGGCAAGGTCGTGCTCTACCAACTGAGCTATTCCCGCTTTATAACAACCCACTTCTTTAAGAAGTGGCGTCCCCTAGGGGACTCGAACCCCTGTTACCGCCGTGAAAGGGCGGTGTCCTAGGCCACTAGACGAAGGGGACACTGCCCGGAATATACACCACTTTATTCCGGCTTTCGCAGGCTAGGCCCTGAGGCATTGCGCTACGAAGTGGCGCGCATTCTATGGAGCCTTGCAGGTATCGTCAACCTCTGTGTAAAAAATTTTATAAATCAATGACTTCAGCCCTGAATATGATGCCGCTCTATCAGCCTCAAGGCTAACGCACTACACTCGAACGAAAACTGGTGTTCGAGAGGCTGCACCCCATGTCCCCACTCGTTATTACCTTAATGATTGTCGCCGGCATCGCCCTACTGATGGCCATCGCCTACATCAATCATATGGTCGAGAACAATAAGCTGGAAAAGGCCCGCCTCAAGGCCGACCTCAACGATCGCCTGCGGCGCAGCGAGGACCTGGCGGAAACCCTGCCCGGTCAGCTGATGACGCCCGCCTTGAAACTTCTGCTCAGCCGCCTGCAGCTGCACTTCGGCGAACGCCTGCTGCCGCTGGACAAGCACAACAGCGCCCTCAAGGCACGCATCGACGAGCTACGCAAACTGATCGCCCTCGGCGAATCGATACCGGTCAACAACCCGCCGCAACAGATCCTTTCCGAGGCCAAGGCCAAGGAAATCCGCTACCAGCTGGAAAGCCTCCATGGCCAGATGACCCGCTCGGCTCAGGAAGGCCTGCTACCGGCCAACGAAGCCAAGCACTGGCTGAAAGAAATTCGCCACATGCTCACCCAGGTGCATATCGAATTCTTCGGCAACCTCGGCCAGCAGGCGCTGCAGCAAGGCCAGCCAGGCCAGGCGCGCCTGGCCTTCGAGCGCGGCGTGCAATACCTGCGCAAACAGAATGACCCTGCCCGCTACCAGAACGAGTTGAAAAAATTCGAGGAGCAGCTGGCCCGTGCCAATGCCATGGTGCTGGACAAAACCCAGCCCGCCGCCGATGAAGCCAGTGAACTGAACCAGGGCCTCGAATCCCTGGAAAGCGAAGAAGACTGGAAGAAAAAGAATATCTACGACTGAGGTCGACGCAGTAACGTCCCCGCCTTCCAACAAAAACGAGACCTGCCCCATGAGCCTGACACTTTACGGTGCCCCGCTGTCACCCTATGTGCGCAAGGTCCGGCTGCTGCTGGACGAAAAAGCCCTGGACTATCAGCTGGAGATTATCCTGCCCTTCGCCCAGCCAGACTGGTACCGCGAACTTAGCCCTCTGGGGCGGATCCCGGCGCTCAAGGATGGTGACTTCAGCCTCGCCGACTCCAGCGTGATTTGCCAGTACATCGAGGACAAGTATCCGCAGTTACCGCCGCTGCTCGGGCAGACTGCCGAACAGCGCGCCCGGGTACGCTGGCTGGAGAAATACGCCGATTACGAGCTGGGGCCCCTGTGTACCTTTACCCTGTTCCGTAACCGCGCCCTGAAGCCCAGCATGGGCCAGCCCTGTGACGAGCAGGCGGTGCAAAAAGCCCTCAGCGGAAAACTGCCGGCACACTTCGACTACCTCGAACAAACCCTGGGCAGCGCCGAGTTTCTGGTCGGCGACAGCCTGACCCTGGCCGACCTGGCGCTGGCTTGCCAGCTGATCAATATGGAACACGGCGACGTGCGACTGGATGCCCAGCGCTGGCCCAACCTGGCCGCGTTCCATGACCGGATCAAGGCGCGGCCATCGCTGCAGAAAGTCCTCCCTGGCGAGCTGCGCACCCTGGCCAAGATGGCCGGCAAGGCCTGAGACCACTCGGGCTCGGGCTCAGCAGTCCGTCAGCTGCAGAAAGATTTCGGCCAAACGCTCGATAGCGGCCTGATCCTGCAGCGAAAAGCGTGCTGGCCTGGGGCTGTCCAGGTCGAGTACGCCGATCAAGCGCCCGTCCTTGACCAGTGGCAGCACCAGCTCGCTGGCGGTAGCGCTGTCACAGGCGATATGCCCGGCAAAGGCATGCACATCCTCCACCCGCTGGCTCTGCCGGGTGGCCGCCGCCATGCCGCACACCCCGCGACCGAAGGGAATCCGCACGCAGGCCACCCGACCCTGAAAGGGCCCCAGCACCAGCTCCTCACCACGGGCCAGGTAGAAACCGGCCCAGTTCAGATCAGCCAGCTCCTGAAACAGGAACGCGGAAAACTGCGCGGCATTGGCAATAAAGTCGCGCTCATCGGCCAGTAGCGCCTGCAATTGCGCAAACAATAGCGGGTAGCCATCGAGCCCCCGACCACTCTGTTGCAGATCAATCATCGTCTTGACTCAAAAGTTGCAGACCGACCCAGTCCCGAGCGAACTGATAGGCGCAGCGGCCATTGCGATTACCACGCCCCAAAGCCCAGCGTATTGCGGTCTTTTCCAGGGCCTCGCTCCACTCCCAGCTCAACCCGGCCTGGGCGGCATGCACCTCGACCCAGTGACGCACCACGGCGAGAAAGTGCTCCTGGGTAAAGGGATAGAACGACAGCCACAGGCCGAAACGGTCGGACAGGGCAATCTTGTCTTCCACCGCCTCATTGGGATGCAGCTCGCCATCGACCCGCTGCCAGTTCTCGTTGTCGCTTTCCTTCTCCGGCAGCAGGTGGCGGCGGTTGGAGGTGGCATACAGCAGCACATTGTCCGGCGCGCGCTCCAGGGAGCCATCGAGCACGGTCTTCAGCATGCGGTAATCGCCCTCGCCGGCTTCAAACGACAGGTCATCGCAAAACAGCACGAAACGCTGCGGCAATCCCGCCAGCTGTTCGACCACCCGCGGCAGGTCGGCCAGATGATCGCGCTCGATCTCGATCAGGCGCAGTCCCGCCGCTGCCTGCTCGGTCAGCAGCGCCCGCACCAGGGACGACTTGCCCGTACCCCGCGCGCCCCAGAGCAGCGCGTGGTTGGCCGGCAGGCCACGGATAAATTGCCGGGTATTACGCGCCAGCTGCTCGCACTGACGATCCACCCCGATCAGGTCGCTCAGGCGCAGGTCGAGACTGACCTCAAGCGGTTGCAGATAACCGCCACGCCCTTCGCGCTGCCAGCGGGCCGCCAGGCTCTGCTGCCAGTCGATTGCACTGCGTTGCACCGGCAACCAGGGCTCGAGCCTGAGCATCAGCTGCTCGGCTCCCTGTAAAAAAGTGCTCAAACGGGAATCCACGACACACTCCAGAATATTCAGGGCAACCCAGGGGCTGCCATCAAGTAAAACAGATGGGCTATGCTTGGCAGGCGATTCACACGAGAACGACCAGCCCATATGGATATTGCGTTAACCCAACGCCTGTCATTCAAGCAGGCCGGCCTGACCGTGTTGGTGGCGTTTATCCTCGGCACAGCGCTCAGCGTGCTGCAGGTCGGCATCGATTATGCCAGCGAAGATGCCTCCATCAATCGCGAGGTTAATGCGCTGCTGGAGATCAGCCACAACCCGGCTGCGCGGATCGCCTACAACATCGACGCCGAACTGGCCCAGGAACTGGTGCTGGGTCTACTGCGCTCGCCGGCGGTCATCAGCGCCGAGATCATCGACAACAACCAGCTGACCCTGGCCACGGTCAACCGCCCGGCCATGGAAAGCCGCTACCGGGTGCTCAGCGACCTTATGTTCGGCCCGCGCCGGCACTTCGAAACCGCCCTGTTCGTCAGCCACTCCCCCAGCGAGGCCCTCGGTAACCTGAGCCTGGAAGTGGACACCTACGCCTTCGGCAGCCACTTCCTGCGCCGCTCGCTGCTCACCCTGCTGACCGGTTTCGCCCGCAGCCTGCTGCTCTCGCTGATCCTGCTGGTGATGTTCTATTTTATGCTGACCAAACCGCTGACCGGCTTTATCAGCGCCCTCAGCGAGCGTGACCTGCGCAGCCCCAAGGCCAGCAGGCTGCCCTACCCGCCCAACCATGAGCGCGATGAAATCGGCGTGCTGGTCGATGTAACCAACCGCCAACTGAGCAGCATCGCCAGCGAGATCGAACAGCGGCAACAGGCCGAAAGTCGCCTGACCCAGTACCTGGCGCAGCTGGAAGACGTGGTGTCGGCACGCACCGCCGAACTGGAAGCCACCAACACCCGCCTGCTCGACTCCAACCGCGAGCTTGAACAGGCGCGCCGCACCGCCTTGGACATGGCCCAGGCGCGCTCGGCCTTTCTGGCCAATATGAGCCATGAAATTCGCACCCCACTCAACGGCCTGCTGGGCATGCTCGCCCTGTCCCTGGATGGCCCACTGAACAACGAGCAGCGCCAGCAACTGTCGATTGCCCACGACTCCGGCAAGGTGCTGGTGGAATTGCTCAACGACATCCTCGACCTGTCGAAATTCGAGGCCGGCCAGCTCGAACTGGAAAGCATTCCCTTCGACCTCGCCAGCCTGGTCGAAGACACCGCCAACCTGCTCTCGCAAAATGCCGCACCCGGGGTCGAACTGACCTGCCTGATTGATCCACAACTGCCCACCCTGCTGCTGGGCGACCCGACCCGGGTGCGCCAGATCGTCAGCAACCTGCTGTCCAACGCTCTCAAATTCACCCGCTTCGGCCGTGTCGACATCAGCGTCAGCGCCCAACCGCAAGGGGTGCGAATTGTCGTTCGGGACACCGGTATCGGCATCGCCGAGGAAGCCCAGACGCGGATTTTCCACCCCTTCGCCCAGGCCGGGGTCGGCATCACCCGGCAATTCGGCGGCACCGGCCTGGGCCTGGCCCTGACCCGGCGGCTCTGCGAGGCCATGCAGGGGCAATTGAGCCTGGAGACCAAGGAAGGCTTCGGCAGTCAATTCTGCATGGACCTACCGCTCCCCACCCAGGCCAGCATCCAGCAGCTACCCCAGTTGACAGGTCACGTTCTGGTCGTCAGCCCCACCAGCTCGGGCCTCAGCGAACAGCTGGCGCGCCTGCTGCCCGCCTGGGGGCTGAGTTATGTGCACCTGGATCCCGACGCCAAACTGGACGGTCACACCGCCGACCTACTGATCAGCGACTGCCCGCAGCACCTCCAGCAGCTGCGCACGGCGTATCGCCAGCCCATCCTGTTGGTCAGCGCCTACGGCAACTTTCTCTCCGCGGTCCAGGTCCAGGCTCTGGCCCCCATCGAGCAGCTGGCCCGCCCCCTGGCCCGCCAGGCCTTGCTGCAGGCACTGCGGCGCAGCCTGGGGCAGCATGAGCCCAACGCGACACAGCAGCAGCCCGAGCCGGAAAACAGCCGCCAGGCACGGGTGCTGCTGGTGGAGGACAACCCGGTCAACCAGTTGGTGGCCAAGGGCATGCTCGCCAAGCTGGGCTGCGAAGTGCTGCTGGCCAATCACGGCGGCGAAGCCCTCACCGTGCTGGAAACGCAGCAGGTCGACCTGGTGCTGATGGACTGCAATATGCCGGTCATGGATGGCTATGAAACCACCCGCCATATTCGTCAGCACCCCGAGTACCAGCAGCTGCCGATCATTGCCCTGACCGCCAACGCGCTCTCCGACGAACGCGAGCGCTGCCGCGCCGCCGGCATGAACGACTACCTGGCCAAGCCCTTCCGCAAGGAAGAATTGGCCGCCCTGCTCGACCAATGGCTGACTACCAGGGTCAATTGAGGCCTCGTTGCGCGCCGCGCTGCGGCGTCAACGCGCTATAAGCTGATCAAGCAGCACGCCCACCTGACCACGCAGCGCCGCCAGGGCATGCGCATCGACCCCACGTTCGCAGAGCAGTTGCTCCTTCAACGGCATCACCCGCTCGCGCAAGGTGCAACCGGCTGCAGTCAGCCCTAGGTGCATCTCACGCTCATCGCTGGCCGAACGTCGGCGCAGCAGCAGCCCCTGGGCCTCCAGGCGTTTGAGCAGGGGCGTCAGCGTGCCTGAGTCGAGCAGCAGACGCTCACCCAGGGCCTTGACCGTGGGTTGCGCCGGCGGTTGCTGCTGCCATTCCCACAGCACCAGCATGGCCAGGTACTGCGGGTAGGTCAGGCCGAGCTGATCGAGCATCGGCTTGTAGGCACGGATCACCGCCCGCGAGGCGGCGTAAAGCTTGAAGCACAGCTGGTTGTCCAGCTGCAGCCCTTCATCCACATGCAGACTGGCCTGGGTCATTTCAACAGTGCTTCGATCTCGGCAGTCAGGTCTTCGGGCTTGGTGGTCGGGGCGAAACGCTTGATCACCTCACCGTCGGCGCTGAGCAGAAACTTGGTGAAGTTCCACTTGATGCCCTGGCTGCCGAGCAGGCCCGGGGCGTTTTTCTTCAGATTGACGAACAGCGGATGGGCATCGCTGCCATTCACATCAACCTTCTTGAACAGCGGAAAGCTCACGCCGAAGTTCAGCTCGCAGAACTCGCTGATCGCGCCCTCATCACCCGGCTCCTGCTTGCCGAACTGATTGCAGGGGAACCCCAGCACCACCAGGCCCTGGTCCTTGTACTGCTGCCAGACGTTTTCCAGGCCCTTGTACTGCGGAGTGAAACCGCACTTGCTGGCGGTATTGACCACCAGGATGGCCTTGGCGCCGAAGTCGGCCAGGGTTTTCTGCTCGCCTTTGATGGTGGTAACCGGAATATCGAAGAGATCGCTGCTCATGCTTGTCGCCTATGGTGAGTTGAAGTGAACGGAAGATAGCGAGCAATTAAATTGCATGCAATTTAATTAAAGCAAAATAAGGCCCGCTGATAGCGGGCCCGTGCAAATGCATCAAGCGTTCGGCACCAGCTTGAGCGACGCCGAATTGATGCAATAGCGCAGCCCCGTCGGCACCGGCCCATCGGGAAACACGTGGCCCAGGTGCGCGTCACACTTGCTGCACTTGACCTCGATGCGGTGCATGCCATGGCTGAAATCGTCCAGGCTGGCGATCGCCTCCGGGTTCACCGGCTGGAAATAGCTGGGCCAGCCACTGCCGGAATCGAACTTGGCCGCCGAATCGAACAGCTCGGCACCGCAGCAAGCGCAGAGATAGATGCCCGGCACCTTGCTGTCGTGGTATTCGCCGGTAAAGGCGCGCTCGGTACCGCCCAGGCGGCACACATGAAATTGCTCATCGGAAAGCTCTTCGCGCCAGCTTTCCAGGGGTTTTTCCAGCTTGTCCAAGGGCACAGTCCTCAATAGAAAAATCGCCGAGAGCGATCTTAACGTCGCGTAGCAACGGCCCGCAGGGTGGCGGCCATGGATGGCACGCCACAAAAACGCCGGGAGCGTTTTTGCGCGCAAACCCCGAAGGGGTAAAGCACATGGATGTGCTGAGCGCAAAAAAGCCCGACCAGTACCTTTGCCAAGGTCGGGCCGCCACGTATCATTCGACCCCAGTCTGTCACCGGCGTTACAGCCTGCCAAGGCTCGCCAGATCGAGTCTTTTACAGGGTAATTCAGCGGCGTTTCACCATTCGGGATTCCTTACATGCAGTTCAGCAAATCGAACAAGCTGGCCAACGTCTGCTACGACATTCGCGGGCCGGTGCTCAAGCACGCCAAACGCCTGGAAGAGGAAGGCCACCGCATCCTCAAGCTGAATATCGGCAACCCGGCACCGTTCGGTTTCGAGGCACCCGAGGAAATCCTCCAGGATGTGATCCGCAATTTGCCCACCGCCCAGGGTTACAGCGATTCCAAGGGCCTGTTCAGCGCGCGCAAAGCGGTGATGCAGTACTACCAGCAGAAGCAGGTGGAAGGCATCACCATCGAGGACATCTACCTCGGCAACGGCGTCTCCGAGCTGATCGTGATGGCGATGCAGGCGCTGCTCAATAACGGCGACGAAGTGCTGATCCCAGCCCCCGACTACCCGCTGTGGACCGCCGCCGTGGCCCTGTCCGGCGGCAAGCCGGTGCATTATCTGTGCGACGAGCAGGCCGGCTGGTTCCCCGATATCGCCGATATGCGCGCCAAGATCACCCCGAATACCAAGGCCCTGGTGCTAATCAACCCGAACAACCCCACCGGCGCGGTGTACTCCAAAGAAGTGCTGATGGATATCGTCGAACTGGCGCGCCAGCACAACCTGGTGCTGTTCTCCGATGAGATCTACGACAAGATCCTCTACGACGAAGCCGTGCATATCTGTACCGCCTCCCTGGCCCCGGACGTGCTCTGCCTGACCTTCAACGGCTTGTCCAAATCCTACCGCGTGGCGGGCTTCCGCTCCGGCTGGGTGGCGATTTCCGGGCCCAAGCACCGCGCCCAGAGCTATATCGAAGGCATCGATATCCTCGCCAATATGCGCCTGTGCGCCAACGTGCCGAGCCAGCATGCGATCCAGACCGCCCTCGGCGGCTACCAGAGCATCAACGACCTGGTGCTGCCCAACGGCCGCCTGCTGGAGCAGCGCAACCGCACCTGGGAGCTGCTCAACGACATTCCCGGGGTCAGCTGCGTCAAGCCCATGGGCGCGCTGTATGCCTTCCCCAAGATCGACCCGAAGGTCTGCCCGATCCACAACGACGAGAAATTCGTTCTCGATCTGTTGCTCTCGGAAAAACTGCTGATCGTTCAGGGCACCGCGTTCAACTGGCCGTGGCCGGACCACTTCCGCGTGGTCACCCTGCCGCGGGTGGATGAGCTGGAAATGGCCATCGGCCGTATCGGCAGCTTCCTCAAGACCTACCAACAGTAAGCGGAGAACGCCATGAGCCAGGGCAAACGCTACCTGCTGACCGGGGCCAGTTCCGGCATCGGTGCCGCCCTGGCCCGCGAGTTGGCGGCCAAGGGTTACGACCTGGCGCTGGCCGCGCGCCGCGAAGACAGCCTGCACCTGCTCGCCGCCGAGCTGCAGGCACGCTTTAACCGCAAGGTGGTAGTGCTGCCGCTGGATGTCACCGATTACGCCGCCTGCCAGGACGCCGTAGGCCTGGCCGCCAACCTGCTTGGCGGGCTCGACGGCCTTATCGCCAACGCCGGCATCGCCCTGACCGGCAAGGCCGGTGGCGGCCACTTCGAACGCACCCGCCTGACCCTGGAAACCAACCTGATCGGTGCCATCGCCTGCCTGGATGCCGCCTGTGCGTATTTCCGCCAACAGGGCCACGGCCACCTGGTCGCCGTCGCTTCAGTGGCCGGCACGCGCGGCCTGCCCTATACCGCCGGCTACTCGGCGAGCAAGGCCGGGCTGATCAACTATATGCAGGCCACCCGCGCCGAACTGCTGGGCAAGAACATCGACACGACCCTGCTGCTGCCGGGCTTTATCGATACGCCGCTGAACAGCGATATGGCCAACCGGCCGTTTCTGATTGATGTCGAGCGCGGGGCCCGGCTGATCGCCCGGCATATCGACAAACGCGCCGCGAGCGCCTATGTCCCGGGCTGGCCCTGGGCCCTGCTGGGCCGTCTGCTGCCCTACCTGCCCACCTCGCTGATTGGCAAATTCTGATGGACCTGCAGATCGACGAGTTCTACAAGGACGCGGCCGCCGGCCTGCTGAGCCTTTACCAGGTATTTCCACGCAAGGCCGCGCTGTATGTCGAAGACCTGATCGGCCGCGAGGAGCCCGACGAATTCGGCCTGCCCACGCCACGCCATCAAAGCTGCCTGGGTGCCCTGCTATGGCTGGCCGAGGAAGGCTATATCCGCTTCGACTCGACCATCGGCTACGACGCTCTGGACCAGGCGGTTCTCTCAGAAAAGGGCTTTCTACGTCTGACCCGAGCCATACCCCATGCCCTGCGCGAGGGCGAGGCCTTGCCACCCAGCGTGCGCCGGGTACATGCCACCCTGGCCTTCCAGCTACGCGAAGCACTGGGACAGCGCCACGGCGAACGCATCTCGCGTCTCAGCCGCTTGCTGTTCGAGAGCAGCCTGAACGGCGCAAGCGACATAGTTTGAAATAGTCGCCAGGTTGAAGTGCTGGGGGGTGCGCCCTTATATAGCCGGCATAACCAATAGTGGTTGTTGAAAAACCAGGCGAAGCAGCCGAAACAGGGTTTTCAGCAACCTGATAGATCTTTCCCGTGAGGAGTCTCAATACACCATGATGCGCATTATGCTGTTCCTGGCCACCAACATGGCGGTGTTGATCATCGCCAGCATCACCCTGAAGTTGCTCGGGGTCGACCGTTTTACCGGCCAGAACTATGGCAGCCTGCTGGTTTTCTGCGCCGTGTTCGGTTTCGCCGGGTCGCTGATTTCGCTGTTCCTGTCCAAGTGGATGGCGAAGATGAGCACCAAGACCGAAATCATCACCCAACCGCGCACCCGTCACGAACAGTGGCTGCTGCAGACCGTGGAAGAGCTGTCCCGCGAAGCCGGGATCAAGATGCCGGAAGTGGGTATCTTCCCGGCCTATGAGTCCAACGCATTCGCCACCGGCTGGAACAAGAACGACGCCCTGGTAGCCGTCAGCCAAGGCCTGCTGGAGCGCTTCTCGCCTGATGAAGTACGCGCCGTACTGGCCCACGAAATCGGCCACGTAGCCAACGGCGACATGGTCACCCTGGCGCTGATTCAGGGCGTGGTGAACACCTTTGTGATGTTCTTCGCACGGATCTTCGGCAATTTCGTTGACAAGGTGATCCTGAAAAACGAAGACGGCCCGGGCATCGGCTACTTTGTTGCGACCATCTTCGCCGAGCTTGTTCTGGGCATCCTGGCCAGCATCATCGTTATGTGGTTCTCGCGTAAGCGCGAATTCAAGGCCGACGAAGCCGGCGCACGCCTGGCCGGTACTGGCGCGATGATCGCCGCCCTGCAGCGCCTGCGCGCCGAACAGGAAGTACCGGTCACCATGCCTAACAGCCTGACCGCCTTTGGCATCAACGGCGGTCTGAAGAGCGGCCTGGCCGGCCTGCTGATGACTCACCCGCCACTGGAAGTGCGCATCGAAGCCCTGCGTCAGCGCGGCTAAGTACAACGCAGACGAAAAAGGCGGCCCACGGGCCGCCTTTTTCTTTTCCGGCTTCAGGCCTTACACAAGCGGTACACCCGCTCATCCAGGCGTTCAAGGCCGCGCTTGAGAAACTTCCAGTTGTCGCCCAGCACATCACCGCACGCTAGCTCCTGCAACTGCCAGGTGGACGCAAACAGGCGCTGCACCTCGCTATCGGCCACGGCAAAGGGTGGCCCATCCATTTGCGTCTGCTCGTAGTCCAGGGTCACCAGCAAGCCCTGACAATCCGGCGGCAGGATGGCCGCAAGGTGCGCGACATAGCGCGCACGCATCTCTGGCGGCAGCGCAATCAGCGCCGCGCGGTCATACAGGCCCTGACACTCGGCAACCTGCTGTGGCGTAAGCGCAAAGAAGTCGCCGCAGTATATCTCCAGCGCCTCACATCGATAGACCCGAAAGCCACATTCCTCGCTGATCACCGGCTCTAGCTGGTGTTCGGAGAAAAAATCCTCCACCGCCTTCTGCGCCAGTTCGACCCCACACACCCGATAACCCTGGCCGGCCAGCCAGAGCATATCCAGGCTCTTGCCGCACAAGGGCACCAGCACCCGCGAGCCTTGCGCCAAGGCCAGGTCGGGCCAATAGCGCTGCAGGTAGGGATTGACCTCGGATAAATGAAAACCTATTTCGCTGCGCGCCCAACGCGCCTGCCAGAATTCCGCGTGCATATCGACTCCGAGGCATATTTATCGACCAATCCTGCCGGAAAGCGCCGAACAAGACCAACCGACCATCGGCCAGGCCGGATCAATCTACCAGCCCGATTAAAAAACCCGGATATTTGCGCTTTTATGGCCGTATTGACTGATAGATGATGAACGCATTCGATCAGGAGAACGCCATGTTACCCAGCCTGTTTATCTCCCACGGCTCACCCATGCTGGCCCTGCAACCCGGCGCCAGCGGCCCTGCCCTGGCTCGCCTGGCCAGCCAACTGCCCAAGCCACGCGCCATTGTGGTGGTTTCGGCGCACTGGGAAAGCCGCGAGCTGCGGGTAGGCAGCGCGGTGCAACCGCGAACCTGGCATGACTTTGGCGGTTTCCCGCCCGAGCTCTATCAAGTGCAATACCCAGCGCCTGGTAACCCAGCGCTGGCGGCGGAAATAATCCAACTGCTGGCCGCAGCCAACCTGCCAGCCCAGCTCGATGCCGAACGACCGCTGGATCACGGGGCCTGGGTGCCACTGACGCTGATGTACCCGCAGGCCGATATTCCCGTGGTGCAGGTCTCGCTACCCAGCCAGCACGGCCCGGCCTTGCAACGCCAGGTTGGCCAGGCACTGGCCGGCCTGCGCGCACAGGGCGTGCTGCTGATCGGTTCAGGTAGCATCACCCACAACCTCGGTGAAGTGGACTGGCACGCAGGCCCTGAGGTCATAGAGCCTTGGGCCCAGGCGTTTCGCGACTGGATCGTCGCGCAGCTGGAAAGCCAGAATACCGCGGCCCTGCAGGACTACCGCCGGCAAGCCCCCTTTGCGGTGCGCAACCACCCCAGCGACGAACACCTGCTGCCGCTGTTCTTCGCCAAAGGTGCAGGCGGACAGTTCAGGGTCGAACACAGTGGTTTCACGCTTGGCGCACTGGGGATGGATATCTACAGTTTCAGCTGAGTCGCCTCAGCCCTTATCGCGGACAAGTCCGCTCCTACCTGGCCTGCCTACAGGCCAGCAGGTAAACCTGGCGGGCAAGCGCTAAGGCGCAAAACTCAACACATAAAAAAGCCCCGCACTAGGCGGGGCTTTTTTATTCAGCGAAGAATCAATCTTCGCGATAACGACGCAGCTTCAGTGGCTTGCCACCGACGCGGGTGTCTTTCAGCTTGGTCAGCAGACGCTCGAGGCCTTCTTCCGGCAGCTCGACCAGGCTGAAGCTCTCGCGCACCTGGATGCGGCCGATGGCTTCACGGACCAGGCCGCCTTCGTTGAGGATGGCACCGAGCAGGTTCTTCGCAGCGATACCGTCACGAGCGCCCAGGGCGGTACGGCAACGGGCACGGCCTTCGGCCAATGGCACCGGAGCACGACGCTCGCGGCTGCCATCACGCTCAGGACGATCAGGGCGATCACCGCCACGGTCACTGCGCTCGCTACGCTCACGCGGGCCACTGCTGTTCGGTACCAGCGGTTGATCACGCTCAACTTCAGCCAGGGTCAGCGCTTGGCCATTGGTGGCCTTGCGCAGCAGGGCTGCGGCCAGGGCACGCGGGCTGCAACCGATGTCGGCAGTCAGACGATCAAGCAGCTCACCGTGGCTGGCTTCGGCATCAGCAACCAGCGGAGCCAGGCTGTTGGTGAGTTTCTTGATACGTGCGTCCAGCACCTGCTTGGCGTCTGGCAGCTTGACTTCGCCAACCTTCTGCCCGGTGACACGCTCGATCACTTGCAGCATGCGGCGCTCGCGCGGCGTCACCAGCAGCAGGGCGCGACCGGTACGACCGGCACGACCAGTACGGCCGATACGGTGGACGTAGGATTCCGGATCGTAGGGCATGTCCACGTTCATCACGTGGGTGATGCGCGGCACGTCGAGGCCGCGAGCGGCAACGTCGGTGGCGATTACGATGTCCAGACGGCCATCTTTCAGCGAGTCGATCACGCGCTCACGCTGGTTCTGCGCGATGTCACCGTTCAGTGCGGCAGCCTTGTAGCCCTTGGCTTCCAGCGCGGCGGCCAGATCCAGGGTGGCTTGCTTGGTGCGTACGAAACCGATCAGCGCGTCGAACTCTTCGACTTCCAGCAGACGCAGTACGGCGGCGTGCTTCTGGTCGGCGTGAACCATCAGATGCACCTGCTCGATGGCAGTTACGGTCTGGGTTTTGGTTTCGATCTTGACGTGCTTGGGGTCACGCAGGTGTTTTTCGGCGATGGAACGGATCGAGTGCGGCAGAGTGGCAGAGAACAGCACGGTCTGACGGCTTTCCGGCATGGCCTTGAAGATGACTTCGAGGTCATCCATAAAGCCCAGCTTGAGCATCTCGTCGGCTTCGTCGAGTACCAGGTGCTGAATGGTCGACAGCACTTTCTCGTCGCGACGCAGGTGGTCAACCAGACGACCCGGGGTGGCCACAACAATCTGTGCGCCATTGCGGATGGCCTTGAGCTGCGGGCCCATCGGCGCACCGCCGTAAACGGCGATAACACTGACGCCCGGCATTTGCTTGGCGTAGGTTTCAAAAGCGGTGGCAACCTGCAGCGCCAGCTCACGGGTCGGAGCCAGGATCAGCGCTTGTGGCTGACGCTTGGCCGGGTCGATGCGGCTGAGGATTGGCAGGGCGAAGGCAGCGGTTTTACCGGTACCGGTCTGCGCCTGGCCGATCATGTCGTGGCCGGCGAGGATTACTGGAATCGCTTGAATCTGAATAGCCGAAGGCTCTTCATAGCCAGTGGCAATTACAGCAGCGAGAACATTGGGGTGTAGATCGAGAGCGGCGAAGCCGCCGATTTCCTGGGTCATGGGTCTGCCTCTAGTGCATCCGCAAAGACCCATGTTCCAAAGCTGCGCATGCCGTGTAAGACCCGAGAGTCACCCTGGCAGCCATGTCGGCGGGGATTTGCGAAAACGTGTGATAAATGAATCGTCAAGGATAGTCCGCAAAACGGACTAACTGCCAAAGTTAACCTTCGGGCGAGTTGTACTACCTGAACGTGGCCATGAATTGACCGGCGCGCACTATACCGGAAAACCTGGCCGATGTGCCTGCTTTTCCGCACACAGACCTGAAATAAAGCATAAATAACGCCTATAGCGTGCCATACGGTCATGCTCTGATAGCCTGCAGCTGCCATGCTGTAACGGCTTCACGCCCCAGCCTACCAACTGCGCATAAGGACTCCCTGCCATGACCCAAAGCACCAGCGGCCGCGTCAGCCGTGAAAAACGCGGCCCGATCATGTTGATCGGCCTGGACCGAGCGAGCAAACGCAACGCCTTCGATATGCCCATGCTCGATGACCTGTGCCTGGCCTACGGTGAGTTCGAGCGCGACAGCGAGGCGCGGGTGGCGCTGGTATTTGCCCATGGTGAGCACTTCACCGCCGGATTGGACCTGGCCAACGTGGCGGCGCAGTTTGCCGCCGGCTGGAAGATTCCCGAGGGCGGCTGCGACCCCTGGGGCGTATTCGGCGGGCCGCGAGTGAGCAAACCGGTAATCGTGGCCGCACAAGGCTACTGCTACACCATCGGTATCGAACTGATGCTCGCCTCGGATATCAACCTGTGCGCCAGCAACACCCGCTTCGCCCAGATGGAAGTGCAACGCGGGATCTTCCCCTTCGGCGGGGCCACCCTGCGCATGCATCAAACGGCCGGCTGGGGCAACGCCATGCGCTGGCTGCTGACTGGCGATGAGTTCGATGCTCACGAAGCCTATCGTCTGGGCTTTATCCAGGAGGTTGTCGCCAGCGAAGAGTTGCTGCCCAAAGCGCTATGGCTCGCCGAACGCATCGCCGCCCAGGCACCGCTAGGCGTGCAGGCCACCCTGGCCTCGGCACGTCAGGCCGTGGTCGAAGGCCCGACAGCCGCAGCCGCCAGCCTGCACCCCACCGTGACCCGCCTGATGGCCAGCGCAGATGCCCAGGAAGGCGTCAAAGCCATGCTCGAACGCCGCCCAGGCGACTTCAAGGGGCGTTGAAGAGCACTGAGCTGCCAACCCGTAGGGTGCGCCGTGTGTGCACCAGGAACCTCTGGCCTGCGCCGGTGCGCACGGCGCACCCTACCCATCCGGCACCTGCTTAGGTCGCCGGGCGTAGCGCCTGTATTAACGACCTCAGTGAATAACCCAGCCGCGGGGCCAGCAGTTCGTCGCGGCGCAGCAACTCATCCTGATCAAGCTGCTGGTCAAGGTCCGCCGGCACCAGCAGCACCACGTTGCCTTCCTTTACCGGGCACTCCCAATAATGCCGATGGTAGAGGCCGCGCAATAGCGGTGCGCCAAGCGGTTTGCCATCGTTGCCGGCCCACTGGTTGATAATCAGCCAGCCGCCGGGGTTGAGCTGCTTCTGGCAGTTCTCCAGAAAGCGCCAGGCCAGATGCCCGGTCGCAGGACCATGGTCGGTATACAGGTCGACAAACAGCAGATCGGTCTTTTCCGCGCTTTCCAGCAGCTCCAGGGCATCGCCGATGCGGATGGTCAGGCGCGGATCATCGACCAGGCCCATATGCTCCATGGCCAAGCGCGGCACATCGGCGCGCAGCTCGATCACTTCGACATCTTCCAACGGCAGAAACCGCAGGCAGGCCTGGGTCAGGTTGCCGGCACCGAGGCCGAGAAACAGCGCGCTTTCCGGGTGTTCATGGCACAACGCGCCGAGCAGCATGGCGCGGGTATAGTCGTACTCCAGCCAGCTGGGGTCCGGCATATACACGCAGCTCTGCTCGATCGCTTCGCCGAACTCGAGAAAGCGGTAAGCACCCATTTCGACTACCTGGATCACCCCGAAGGCATCGTGCACTTCGGCGATCAACAGCGGGTCCGGCATCTGACCGACCGGGGGTAAACCTGGCATCCACCACTCTCCACCATGACATCCCCGACCATTTCGGCCAGGGGAAAGGCGCTAATTGTCATTGAGGCACCCTCCCCTGGTCACGCGATAATTTGCCGCAGTCGGGAGCGCCGAGTTCGTCGTTATGCGGCTACAACAATAAAAACAAATATCGAGGTTTGCCATGTACGCCATTATCGGTGCCGGCCCCATGGGGCTGTGTACAGCACGTCAACTGCACAAGCACGGCATCGACTTTGTCGGTTTCGAACTGCACGCGGATGTCGGCGGCCTGTGGGACATCGAGAACCCGCACAGCACCATGTACGACTCGGCGCACCTGATTTCCTCCAAGGGCACCACCCAATTCACTGAATTTCCGATGCGTGCCGAGGTGGCCCCCTACCCGCACCACAGTGAAATGCGCCGCTATTTCCGCGACTACGCCGAGCACTTCGGCCTGTATGCGCATTACCAATTCAATACCCGTGTGGTGGCAATCCAGCGCCTGGACAAAGGCTGGAAGCTGATCAGCGAGCAGGACGGCGTGCAGCGTGAATGGCTGGTCGACGGCGTGCTGATGGCTAATGGCACCCTGCACACGCCCAATCAGCCGGCGCTGCCTGGCGCGTTTACTGGCGAGCTGATGCACTCCAGCGACTACCGCTCAGCAGCGGTGTTCGACGGCAAGCGCGTGCTAGTGATCGGCTGCGGCAACTCGGCCTGCGATATCGCCGTGGACGCCGTGCACCGCGCCGCCTCGGTGGACCTGTCGGTGCGCCGTGGCTATTACTTCCTGCCCAAATTCACCCTCGGCCGACCGACCGATACCCTCGGCGGCGCGATCAAGCTGCCGCGCCCGCTCAAGCAGTTTCTCGACAGCCTGCTGGTGCGCGCATTGGTCGGCAAGCCGTCGCAATACGGCCTGCCCGACCCGGATTACAAACTCTACGAATCACACCCGGTGATGAACTCCCTGGTGCTGCATTACCTCGGCCATGGCGATATCAAGGCGCGCCGCGATGTGGCCAAGGTCAACGGCCTGCAAGTGACCTTCAGCGATGGCGAACAAGCTGAGTACGATCTGATTCTGCAAGGCACCGGTTACAAGCTCGACTATCCCTTTATCGACCGCGCGCACCTCAACTGGCCGAGTAGCGCCGGCGCGCCGCAGCTGTACCTGAATGTGTTCCATCCCGAGTACGACGACCTGTTTATGCTGGGCATGGTCGAAGCTTCGGGCCTCGGCTGGCAGGGCCGCGACGAGCAGGCCGAGCTGGTGGCGCTGTATATCAAGGGGCTGCAGGCTGGCAGCCAGGCGGCCAGGGACTTCCAGGCGCTCAAACGCGAACGGGCGAGCATGCGTCTGGACGGTGGCTACCAGTACCTGCAACTGGAACGCATGGCCTACTACGTGCACAAGGACAGCTATCGTCAGAGCATCGCGCAGCACAGCAACAGCCTGCGCGCCGGTCTGGCGGCGCTGCCCGCTGCCGCCAGCCGCACTGTTGAAGGAAGCCCGTGATGGAGCCGGTGAATATCCAGTTCGACCCCAGCAGCCTGGTGCTGATCAACGTCATCGTCGCGCTGATGATGTTCGGCGTCTCTCTGGAGCTGCGCCTGGATGACTTCAAACGCATCGTCCGCGAGCCCAAAGCGCCGCTGATTGGCCTGTTCGCACAGTTTGTCCTGCTGCCGGCGCTGACCTGCCTGGCCTGCTGGGCGCTGCGCATCGAGCCGATGCTGGCCCTGGGCATGATGCTGGTGGCCGCCTGCCCCGGCGGCAGCTTCTCCAACATCATGACCTGGATGGCCCGTGGCAATGTGGCGGTATCGGTCAGCATGACTGCGGTATCCAGCCTCGCCGCCAGCGTGCTGACGCCGCTGAACTTCGGCTTTTATGCCTGGCTGAATCCGCTGACCCGCCCGCTGCTGACTGAAATAGCCATGGACCCAGTCAGCCTGCTACTCTTGGTAGTGCTGGTGCTCGGCCTGCCGTTGATCGCCGGCATGTGGATCGGCCGGCGTTTTCCCAGCCTGTCACTCAAGGTGGAAAGGCCGCTACGGATCTTTGCCCTGCTGGTGATGCTGGCCTTCGTCACCCTGGCCTTTAGCCGCAACTTTGACCAGTTTATCGCCCACTTCCACCTGTTTTTCTGGCTGGTGGTGGCGCACAACGCCCTGGCCTTGGCGGTGGGTTACGGCTGCGCACGACTGTCCGGCCTACCGGCAGCGGATCGGCGGGCGATCACCCTGGAGGTGGGTATCCAGAACTCGGCCCTGGGCCTGGTGATCATCTTCACCTTCTTCCCCCAGGCCAGCGGCATGTTGCTGATTGCCGCGTTCTGGGGCTGCTGGCATTTGGTCAGCGGCCTGACCCTGGCCTTTATTTGGTCACGTCGGCCACCCGCAAGCCTGCCGCTAACACCTGCGGCACTGGCCAGCGCTGGAGAAAAATAATGCACAGCGTATTGATTACCGGGGCCGCCAGCGGCCTCGGCTGGCAGCTTGCACGCGGCTATCACGCAGCGGGTTACCAGCTGCTGCTCACCGATATCAACGCCAGCGGCCTGAGCACACGGGTTAATGAACTGGGCGCAGAACGGGTAATCGGGCTGGCCGGCGATATCACTGACCCGGCCCTGCATCAGCAATTACTGCAGATCTGCAGCGAGCGCTTCGGCGGCCTCGATATGCTGATCAATAACGCCGGCATCACCCACCGCTCGCCCACCCTGCAGACCGACCCAGCCGTATTTCGCAAGGTCATGGCAGTCGATTACCAGGCCCCCGTGGAGCTGACCCTGAGCGCCCTGCCGCTGCTGCGCCAGAGCCGTGGGCAGATCATCGTCATCGGTTCCATGGCCGGCTGGATGCCGGTGCTGGGCCGCGCCGGTTATTGCGCGGCGAAAAGCGCCCTCGGCCAGTTCTTTGAAGTGCTGCGCGCTGAGGCTGCCCGCGACGGCATCCGCATACTGCTGGTGTACCCGAGCTTTCTCGATACACCCATTGAACAGAACGCCCTGGGCGGCGACGGCCGCCAGGCGCAACACGGCCGCTCGACCATCGGCCAGGTGCGTAGCGCCGAGTGGATGGCCGCGCAGATTCTCCAGGCCCAGGCGCAAGGCCGCGAACGGCTATTTCCCGACCGTGGCAGCTGGCTGGCCAGCCTGCTCTGGCGCATCGCCCCCGGTTTTTACTACCGCAAGATGAGCGCCCGCTTCGCCGCGGAGATGGGCTGATGGATGTTATCTGGCTGACGCTGGCCGGTTTTATTCTGCTGGCTTACACCCTGGAAGCGATCACCGGTTTCGGCAGCATCGTTATCGCCTTGTCGCTGGGTGCCCTGTTTCTGCCCATTGACCAGTTGCTGCCAGTACTGGTGCCGCTGAATATCTGTATGACCGGCTACCTGGTCTGGCGGCATCGGCAGATGATCGACCGCGGCCTGCTGCTGAGCATGATCCTGCCAGGCATGGTCGTCGGTACCCTGATCGGTTACGCCCTGCTGCCCTGGCTGGACGCCGCCCTGGCCAAGCGTCTATTTGGCGCGTTGGTGCTGTGGTTTGCCGCCCGCGAACTGTGGCGTTTGCGTCATGCTGCCGCGCAACCCGTCAGGCCGATGTGGCTAAACCGTCTGCTTAGCCTGTGCGCTGGTATCAGCCACGGCCTGTTTGCCTCCGGCGGCCCGCTGCTGGTGTTCGCCCTGGCCGGCACCCAGCTGGACAAGGCTCGCCTGCGCGCCACCCTGGTCACGGTCTGGTTCAGCCTTAACAGCCTGTTGACGGTGGCCTTTCTGCTCGACGGCCGCCTACTGCCCGCACTGCCGCAAGTCGCCAGCTATGCGCCCTTACTGCTGATCGGCGTGTGGCTGGGTGAGCGCCTGCATCGGCGCTTTAACGAACAGCATTTCCGTATCGTCATCTATGGCCTGCTACTGGGTACTGGGGCTTTGCTAGTGACTGCCTAGGCCTTATGCAATCGCTCTATCGCGGCTATCGGCTTGAAGCGCCGGGCTTATCGGTTACCATGCCCGTCCGCCCGAATTGTCAGAAGCCGAGAGCCGCAATGTCGCAACCCTGGAGCCCCGAAAGCTGGAGAGCCAAGCCCATCCAGCAGCAACCGCAGTACCCGGACGCCGCCCACCTGGGCAAAGTCGAGCAGACCCTGGCCGGTTATCCGCCGCTGGTGTTTGCCGGTGAAGCCCGCGAACTGCGCCGTCAGTTTGCTGAGGTCACTCAGGGTCGCGCGTTTCTCCTGCAGGGTGGCGATTGCGCCGAGAGTTTTGCCGAGTTCAGCGCGGCGAAAATCCGCGACACCTTCAAGGTGCTGCTGCAGATGGCCATCGTCATGACCTTCGCCGCCGGCTGCCCGGTGGTGAAAGTCGGGCGTATGGCCGGGCAGTTCGCCAAGCCGCGCTCGGCCAATGATGAAACCATCGACGGCGTGACCCTGCCCGCCTACCGCGGCGATATCGTCAACGGTATCGGCTTCGACTCTGCCAGCCGCGTGCCGGACCCGGAGCGTCTGCTGCAGGCCTACCACCAGTCCACCGCCTCGCTGAACCTGCTGCGCGCCTTCGCCCAGGGCGGTTTTGCCGATCTGCATCAGGTGCACCAGTGGAACCTGGACTTTATCGCCAACTCGGCCCTGGCCGAGAAGTACAGCCACCTGGCCAATCGCATCGACGAAACCCTGGCCTTTATGCGCGCCTGCGGCATGGACGGCTCCTCGCAAGTGCGCGAGACCAGCTTCTTCACTGCCCATGAAGCCCTGTTGCTCAACTACGAGCAGGCCTTCGTCCGTCGCGACAGCCTGACCGGCGGCGACTACGCCTGCTCGGCGCATATGCTGTGGATCGGCGACCGCACCCGCCAGCTGGACGGTGCCCATGTCGAGTTCCTGCGCGGCGTCGGTAACCCTATCGGGGTCAAGGTCGGGCCGAGCATGGACCCGGACGAGCTGATCCGCCTGATCGATATCCTCAACCCGGACAACGACCCGGGCCGCCTCAACCTGATCGTGCGCATGGGCGCAGACAAGGTCGAAGCCCATATGCCGCGCCTGGTGCGCAAGGTGCAGGGCGAAGGTCGTCAGGTGCTGTGGAGCTCCGACCCCATGCACGGCAACACCATCAAGGCCTCGACCGGTTACAAGACCCGCGACTTCGCGCAGATCCTCGCCGAAGTGAAGCAGTTCTTCGCCGTGCACCAGGCCGAGGGCAGCTACGCCGGCGGCATCCATATCGAGATGACCGGGCAGAACGTCACCGAATGCATTGGCGGCGCGCGCCCAGTGACCGAAGACAGCCTGTCGGACCGCTACCACACCCACTGCGACCCACGGATGAACGCCGACCAGTCGCTGGAACTGGCCTTTCTGATTGCCGAGACGCTAAAGCAGGTGCGGCGCTAGATAGAGTGGCGGACAACCCTTCGGGATGTCCGCCCTACATCTGTTCGCGGGCATGGCCCGCTCCTACAACCGAAATACCACGTAGGAGCGGGCCATGCCCGCGATCAATCCTTGCTCCAGTCAGGCAATCAGGCGTTCACGCAAACGCCCGAGCATACCCAGCAAACTGCCAACCTTCTCCCGCTCGCGGTCGTCACGCGGCTGTTGCGCCAGGCGGGTTACCACCTGCGCCGGTTGTGCGCGCCACTTCTGCGCCTGTTCGGCGGCGGCCAGCAGGCCCTTGTCGAATAGACCGCGGCGGATCGGCTTGGGCAGGTAACGAAAGATCTGCGCCTCGTTGATCAGCTTGAGCAGCGCCTGGGTATCGCAGAACGGCGTAACCACCAGGCTAAGCAGCCGCGGGTGGGCCTGGGCCAGACCTTTCAGCAGCGGCGCGATGTCTTCCCCGGCCACTTGCAGATCACTGACCAGCAGATCGACCGGCTGGCTGTTGAGCAGCGCCACGGCCTCGTTCAGCGAAGCCGCGCGCAACAAGCGATGGCCGCCGGCCACGCAGAACTCGGCCACCACGTTGAGGGTCGGCGCATCCTCATCCAGCAACAGCACATTGAGCGCCGCCTGCGGCATGGCCGCCAGCACATCGGGGACCTGCAACTGGCGCGCGGCAATCTGCGCCGCCTGGCGCAGGGTGAAGGCCATTTCCTGCTGGTCCCAGGGTTTGGTCAGGTAACGGAAGATGCCACCGCTGTTGAGCGCTTCCACCGCGGCATCCAAATCGGAGTAGCCGGTGAGCAGAATGCGCAGGGTATCGGGGGCGATCTGCCGCGCCTGGGCCAGCAGTTCGGCACCGCTCATCTGCGGCATGCGTTGGTCGCTGACAATGATATGCACCTTCTCGCTGCGCAGACGTTCCAGGGCGCGGCGCGGGTCGCTCTCGGTGAGCACCTGGTACTCGCGGCGAAACTGCAGGGCCAGGCTGCGCAGGATGCGCTCTTCGTCGTCGACAAAAAGGATGCGGATCGGCTCGCTCATTTCAGGCACTCCGTTGCAGTGGGGCCGCCTGGGGGCGCGGCAGACGAATCAGAAAGCGCGTACCGCGCCCAGGCTCGGAAGCCACGCGGATCTGCCCGCCGTGGTCCTGGATGATTTTGTAGCTGATCGACAAGCCCAGCCCGGTACCCTGACCCACCGGCTTGGTGGTGAAAAACGGATCGAAGATGCGCGCCAGCACCTCGGCCGGCATACCGCGCCCGGAGTCCTGCAGGGAAATAAACACGGCGTTGTCATCGGCCCAGGTTTTCACCAGGATCTGGCCGAAGCCATCGATGGCCTGGGCGGCGTTGTTGAGGAGATTGAGCAGCACCTGGTTGATCTGCGAAGGGGCGCAGGGAATGCGCGGCAAGTCACCAAGCTGCAAGGTGGTTTCGGCCTTGTCCTTGATGCCGTTACGGGCAATTACCAGGGCGCTGCGGATGCACTCATTGAGGTCGACCTCCTCGCTCATGGCGCGGTCCAGGCGGGCAAAATCCTTGAGCCCCACCACCAGCTCGGCAATCTGCTCCAGGCCATAGAGGGTGTCGCTGAACAACTGGGTAAAGTCCTCCACCAGCAGTTCCGGCGCAGCCTTGGCACGCGCGTCGGCGGCTGCCTCAAGGGCCATGGACAGGCGCGCCTCATCACAACCTGGGTCGTTCAGGCAGTCGCCCAGCGCCGCTTGCGCCTCGGCCAGCTCGAACAGCGGCGCGCTGAGTTCACGCAGCAGTTGCACGTTGTTCTTCACATAGCCCAGTGGGGTGTTCAGTTCATGGGCGACGCCCGCGACCATCTGTCCCAGGGACGCCATCTTCTCCGACTGCACCAGCTGAGTCTGGGATTCCTTGAGGTCGACCAGCGCCTTGCGCAGCACTCGATTGCGCTGGGCGATCCGGGCTTCCATGGCCTTGAGCAGATCGAGCACGGTGCCCAGGCCACGGTAGCGGCCCTGGCTGTCGACCAGGATAAAGTCCTCGGTAATGGGGTATTGCAGGCGCGCGGTGATGTGCTGGGCCGCCTCCTCCAGGCCGGTATCCAGGTCGACGACCAGAGGTGCCGGGTTCATCACCTCCTCCACCGGGTGGCGACCACGCAAGTCGCGGCCAAAGCGCTGCATAAAGATGTCCTGCAAGGCGCTGCGACTGACCAGCCCCCGCGGAATACCCGCCTCATCGACGATGGGCAGCGAGAGCAAAGCCTTGTGTTCCGGGGTCAACAGACGATCCGCGACATCCGCGATGCATAACCCGGGGGCCAACGGCGCAACCGGTTTAAGCAGGCGCGCTAGAGCGCTGGCGGTGCTCATTGGCAAACTCCCTGTGGCTTGGAAAGTCGCCATTCAAACAGTGCCAAGTTGCCATCGTGTGACAACCATCACAGCCCGGCCCTGGTTGCCCGCGGCCAAACGCCTCTGACAAACCGCCCCAGGCGCGATATGGTGAGGTCTACATGGAGGAACGAACATGCCTTGGTATATATGGTTACTGCTGGTGCTCGTGCTGGGCTCTATTGTGAGCGGCCTGTTTATGTTGCTGCGCACCGCCAATGACGACCCCCTGACCGCCGAACAGCTGGAAATCGTCCGTAAACGCAACCTCGAGATGGATGCCCAGGATGCCAAGGACGCTGAGCAGCGCTAGCCTGCTGTGCGTCCTGCTGCTGGGCTGCTCACAACTGCCACCGACCCAGGGTGGCGACAGCTGCAGCGTGCTGTTCGAGCAACTGCACAGCGCCACCCAGGCCCATCGGGACGGCCAGTATCAGCGCCTCGTGGGCTTTGCCGGCTTGCGCAGCGAGCGCACACTAGCCGCCTTGGGCGCAAGCGCACAGAGCCAGGCGCAACGGCTGCTGTGGCTGCAACGCCTGGCCGCACGGGATGCCGAAGCCAGCACGATCGAGCTGGCGCAACTGCCAGATGGGCCGCAGCGCCTGTGGCGCAGCCCGCAACGTCAGCACGCGCTGAGCACCTGCCGTAGCCGTCAGGTCGAGCGCCTAATCGATGACCCGCGCGCCTTTGCCCAGGCAGTCGCAGCGGCTCAGGTGGCCGATGATTACCGCACCTGGGCACGGGTGGCGGGCCTCTACCCCTTGTTCAAGCCTGTCTTCACCAAGGGCGTGGCTGCCTGGCAACGCAGCGCGGCCCAGGCCACAGCCCCCACAGACGGCGCGCAGTGGCTGGGCTACCAGCCGTTACCAAGCAAAATACAGGCGATTTCTATCAGGCTGAACGAGGATGCCTTGGGTCTGCCCCAGGCCCAGCCGGCAGAACTCGAAGCCCTCTTCAGCCGCCACGCGCCCTGGTTGAAGGTCGAGCAAGCCAACCGCAGCGACAGGCTTGGCAGCCCCCAGTTTCGCGCCGATGGCACCCGGGGCTTCAATCAGCAACATATTCGGCTATACCGGCACAGCAGCTGGAGCCGCTTGCAGGGCCGCTGGCACCTGCAGCTGAGCTACCAGTTCTGGTTCAGCCAGCGGCCCAAACCTCACGTTCTGGATCTGTTCGGTGGCGAGCTGGACGGCCTGATCTGGCGCGTCACCCTGGACCAGCAGGGGTATGCCCTGCTCTACGACAGCATTCATCCCTGCGGCTGCTGGCACAGCTTCTACCTGCCAGCTGGCTCACCGCTGCAGCTACGCCAGCCGGTGGATGAAGAGGCGCGTCAGGCTCACCGCCTGAGCTTCGAGGGCGACCGGGCCGCCACCCTGTGGTTGAGCGCGGGTGAGCACAACCTGAGCTGGGTCGATGCCCGTCGCTCGACCTACCCTGGGGTGAGTTACCAGACCCAGGCCCTCGACCACCTGCGCCAGCTGCCGCACCCCCAGGGCCCGCGTAGCCTGTACCGCGCTGACGGCCTGATTGCCGGCAGCCAACGTCTGGAACGCTGGCTGCTATGGCCGTCCGGGGTCAAGTCGCCGGGTGCCATGCGCCAGTGGGGACGCCACGCCACAGCCTTTATCGGCCGCGCGCACTTCGACGATCCCGATCTGCTTGAGCGCTACTTTGAGTAGCCTTAAGTCGTGGCGGGCCATTGAATGTCTTACGAGCCGCTAGCCCCCGGGCCGGCGCTAAGCGAGGTATCCGCTGCCGCCGGAACGACCCTCACCTGATAGCGCCCGAATATCTCGGCCAAGCGTCCGTTGCGGCGCAATGTTTCAAGCATCTCGCTAATCTGTTCGGCACTGATCGGTGCCCCGGGGCGCAACAGTACATGGTGGCGATAATGCTGATCGATACGCTCAGAGATCAGCAGTTGCCCGGCGTATTCGCGGTAGCGCTCAAGAAAGTCGCCGATATAGGAGCGCGTCACCAGGGCGATATCCGCCCGCCCGCGCAAAACCATCAGCAGGTTGCTGTCATGAGAGTGGGTAAGGGTCGCCTTGAAGCGCGCGATCAGGTACTTAGGCTCGGCATTGAAGTCGGCAAAGGCATAGTGGTAACCGTGGTACAGGGCCAGACGCTTGCCTTCCAACCGCTCGAAGTAGTGCTGATCGCGCCCAGGCTCGGCTCGGCTGACAAACACCTCCGAGTCCTCCAGGCCCATATCCACGGCGCTATGGGCGATTTCCTGCCAACCCCAGTCCGGGTTCTCGAAAATAGCCAGGTCGATCCGCCCCTGCCGAAAATCACCGAAGCGGCGGTTGATAGAGGTGGGCACCATGACAAAACGAAATGCAGCCTGCTGCTGGTTCAGTTCATCCAGCAGATCCGCAAGCAGCCCCACCTTCTGCAACTGCTCGTCGGCCTTGAACACATAGGGCGGGAAATACACGCCAGCAACATGCACCACCTTCTCGGCGGCAAAGGGGGCAGTCACCGACAACGCCAGCGCCAGACCGCAACCCCTGATCAATCTACCCATGGACACAGGCATATGGCCAACTTCCTTATTTATCTGGCTGCCAGCCTACTCCAGCAAAAGCTGACCGAATAGAGCGAATTCAGTCACGCAGCGACCCAGATGGGTTTAGCAAGTGATACCGCTTCAACAGACGGTCCAGTTGGCCGTTGCTATTGAGCGCCTGCAACAGCTCGGCAAAGCGCTCCGGCGTCACCGGGGCCTGCGGGCGAAAAAGCGCCTGGTGTCGATAGACCTGGTCGACCCGTTGCGATACCAGAAAGGCCTCACGCTGCTCCGGGTGTCGGTCCTGATAAAGGCGCAGGTAGGAATGGGTAATTACCGCGATATCCGCCCGATCACGCATCAGCATGACCAGGTTGCTGTCATGGGAATAGGTGAGCAGTGCATCGAAGTGTTCAGTCAGAAATTGCTGGTCCGAATTGAAATTGGCGAAGCCATAGTGATAGCCATTGTAGAGGGCCAGGCGCTTACCCTTGAGCTCATCGAAATAGCTCTGGTCGCGCCCCGTCTGCGCGCGGGTGACATACACCTCGGCATCCTCGATATGCAGATTCAACGCGGCATGCGGGGTGTCCTGCCAGCCCCACTGGGGGGACTCGAACAGAATCAGGTCGAAGCGGCCACTCTCCAGATCGCGGTAGCGGCGCATGGTCGAAGTCGCAACCAGAACAAAACGGTAGGTGCTCTGCAGCTGATTGAGTGCTGCCAGCAAATCCGACACCAGGCCCACTGGCTCAGCACTCTCGGGCTTATCCATATAAGGCGGAAAGTGATAGGCACCGACCCGCACCTCCTCAGCCGCCAATGCCGGCAGCGCGAGGCATAGCAAAAAGCCGAGGCACAGATTTCGCACCAGCATGCGCAAGAGAAACACCCCACCGTGGACAAAAACAAACATTGATTTCCCTAGGAGTACCACCGTCCCTTGACGCCAAAATACTAGTCCAAAGCCACCCCGTCTAACTCAAACTTCCTTGATCACCAGCGACAGCGCCTCTTCGGCCAGCTGATCGAGGGTCATCGGCCCTTCCGGACGAAACCAGGTAGTAGTCCAGCTTAGCGCGCCAGTCAGCAGGCGGCGCAGGATAAACGGATCAGCCTTGAAATAACCGGCGGCCTTGGCTTCACCCAACACTTGCAGCCAGAGCTGTTCGTAGTTGTCGCGCAACTCAAGGATAAACGCCTGACCGGGCTCCGACAGCGAACGCCACTCATACACCAGCACCGCCATGGCCTCACCAGTGCCGCCCATGATCGACTGCAGCTCGCAGCGGATCAGTGCCAGCACGCGGCCGCGCAAGTCGCTCGCTTCGGCCAGGGAAGCCTGCATCAACGCGGTGTTGTAGCGAATGGTCTCCTCCATCACCGAACGCAAGATCTCGTCCTTGCTCTTGAAGTGATGAAAGATGCTACCGGACTGAATGCCGACGGCGCTGGCCAGGTCGCGCACGGTGGTGCGCTCGTAGCCCTTGCTGCGAAACAGGTGCGCGGCAGTTTGCAGCAGTTTGCCGCGTGCGCTGTCCGGGTCGGTGATCTGCCCGCTGGCCACCAGTTGCTGCATCACCGCCTGCGCTTGTTGATCATCCACGCTAAATATTCTCCAACTCTCATATGCCTTGAACCCAACACCCTGCGCGTTTGAGCCAAGTGCTTGTCGTTATTAGTGAAATTTATGCTGCGCACGCTACCCAAGCAAGCGCTTGGCCACACTTTAGGTTAGAAAGATTCACCGAGGGGCTTTTCAACCAAGCGCTTGCTTGGTAGCCTTCAGATCACCTTATTTATGTGTTGCGGACCTATTCCAATGACTAAAACCGTACGCATCGGCTGCGCTTCCGCCTTCTGGGGCGATACCAGCACCGCCGCCGCCCAGCTGGTTCAAGGCACCGAGCTGGATTATCTGGTATTCGACTACCTGGCCGAAGTGACCATGTCGATCATGGCCGGCGCGCGGATGAAGAAGCCGGACGCCGGCTACGCCACTGACTTTGTGGAAACCCTCGCACCGCTGCTGCAGGACATCGCGGCGAAGAATATCCGCGTAATCAGCAACGCTGGCGGGGTTAATCCCAGCGCCTGCGCCGCCGCTCTGGCGGCGGCCTGTGAGCAGGCCGGAGTCGACCTGAAGATCGCCGTGCTGCATGGCGACAACCTGCAACCCACGCTCGGTGAACTGGCCAAGGCCGGCACAGTGGAGATGTTTAGCGGTGCGCCGTTGCCGCCCCTCTGCGTCTCGGTCAACGCCTACCTCGGCGCGCCGGGCATAGTCGAAGCCTTGAAGCTCGGTGCAGATATCGTCATCACCGGCCGGGTGGTCGACAGCGCCGTGGTCAGCGCCGCCCTGGTGCATGAATTTGCCTGGAGCTGGAGCGACTATGACCAGTTGGCCCAGGCCGCGCTGGCCGGGCATATCATCGAATGCGGCGCACAGTGCACCGGCGGTAACTTCACCGATTGGGAAAGCGTGCCGGATTTTGAGCATATCGGCTTCCCGGTGGTGGAAGTGGCGGCCGATGGTAGCTTTGTCGTGACCAAGCCGGAAGGTTCCGGCGGCTTGGTCACGCCTTTTACCGTAGGCGAGCAAATGCTCTATGAAATCGGCGACCCACGGGCCTATTACCTGCCTGATGTGCTCTGCGATTTCACCCAAGTGCAACTGACCCAAGTCAGCGACAACCGCGTGGAGCTGAAAGGCGCACGCGGCCTGCCGCCCACCGATCAGTACAAGGTCAGCGCCACCCACCCGGACGGTTTCCGCTGCACCGCCAGCTGCCTGATGGCCGGCATCGATGCAGTCAAGAAAGCCCAGCGCGTCAGCCAGGCGATCATCAACAAGACCGAGGAAATGTTCGCCGAGCGCGGCTGGGGCCCATACAAGGAAGTCAGCATCGAGCTCCTGGGCAGCGAAGCCACCTACGGCCCCCGTGGCCAGCGCACCGACAGCCGCGAGATCGTGATCAAGATCGCCGTGCGTCATGCCAAGAAAGAAGCGCTGATCCTATTCTCCCGCGAGATTGCCCAGGCGGCCACCGGTATGGCTCCGGGCCTGACCGGCATCGTCGGCGGCCGCCCTACGGTTTACCCAGTCATCCGCCTATTTAGCTTTCTCGCCGACAAAAGTGCCTGCGCTCTGGAAGTAGAACTGAACGGTGAGCGCACGTCCGTCGCACTGCCACAGACCGCCGTACTGGATAGCACGCAGATCGCCCCCGACAGCGCCGCCCCGCTGCCAAGCGGCCTGGCCGACGCCTGCGTGCCGCTGATCAAGCTGGCCGTGGCGCGCTCCGGCGACAAAGGTAATCACAGCAATATCGGCGTGATGGCCAGAAAGCCCGAGTACCTGCCCTGGATCGCCGCGGCGCTGACTGAGGGTGCCGTGGCCGAATGGATGCAGCACACACTCGACCCGCAACACGGCAAGGTCAGCCGCTGGTATCTGCCGGGCAGCCATAGCCTGAATTTTTTGCTGGAGAACGCCCTCGGTGGCGGCGGCGTCGCCTCCCTGCGTATCGACCCGCAGGGCAAGGCCTTCGCCCAACAGTTGCTGGAATTCCCGGTGCCGGTGCCCAAAGGATTGGCTAAGACTTTGTAGGGTGGATGACGCTTCACCCATCCACCAGCTCTTGGTGGACAACGCTTCGCGGTTTTCCACGGGCAGGCCAACCTGATTACGACTAGGACGATAAAAACAATGGCATACGACTCAGTCTTTAAACCCGGCCTATTCAGCGGCCAAACCATTATGGTCACCGGTGGCGGCAGCGGCATCGGCCGTTGCACCGCCCATGAACTGGCGGCCCTAGGCGCTCACGTGGTGCTGGTCGGGCGCAAGCTGGAAAAGCTCGAAGCCACCTGCGGCGAGATTATCGAGGACGGCGGCAGCGCCAGTTTTCACGCCTGCGATATCCGTGATGAAGAAGCGGTCAAGGCCATGGTCGCGGCAGTGGTCAGTGAACGCGGGCAGATTCACCACCTGGTCAACAACGCCGGCGGCCAGTTCCCCGCGCCGCTGATCGGCATCAACCAGAAAGGTTTCGAGACCGTGGTGCGCACCAATCTGGTGGGCGGTTTTCTGATCGCCAAGGAAGTCTATCTGCAGAGCATGAGCAAGCACGGCGGCAGCATCGTCAATATGCTCGCCGACATGTGGGGCGGTATGCCGGGCATGGGCCATTCGGGCGCAGCGCGCGCCGGTATGGAGAACTTCACCAAGACCGCCGCCTACGAGTGGGGCCACGCCGGGGTGCGGGTCAATGCCGTGGCACCGGGCTGGATCGCCTCCAGCGGCATGGACACCTACCCCGACTCGATGAAAACCATGATCCGCTCACTCAAGGATCACGTGCCGCTGCAACGCATCGGCAGCGAATCGGAGGTGGCCGCCGCCATCGTCTTCCTGCTCACGCCAGGGGCCAATTTTATCAGCGGCAACACCATCCGCATCGATGGTGCCGCCAGCCAAGGCACCCGCGCCTGGACCCTGGGCAAAGCGAAAAACAGCGAGACCTATAACGGCTTCCACCGGGCCTACGTGCCTGATGTTCTGAAAGATCAGGAGTAACGCCATGCCGGTTATTCAGTCCGAGATCGACGTGCATGGCGAGGACTTCGCCAAGAACCGCGAAGCCATGCTTGCCGCCGTGGCCAGCTTTCGCCAGATCGAACAGAACTGCCTGAACAAGGCTTTTGATGCCAAGGCCAAATTCGAAAAACGCGGCCAGCTGCTGCCGCGTGAACGCCTGAACCTGCTGCTCGATCCCGGCGCGCCGTTTCTCGAACTGTCATCCCTGGCTGGCTATAAGCTGCACGACGACAAAGACGGCACCCAGGCCGGCGGCGGGATTATTTCCGGTATCGGCTATATCGCCGGGGTGCGCTGCCTGGTCACTGCCAGCAACAGCGCGATCAAGGGCGGCACCATCTCCCCCACCGGTCTGAAGAAGACCCTGCGCCTGCAGCAGATCGCCTTCGAGAACAAACTGCCGGTGGTGGCGCTGACCGAAAGCGGCGGTGCCAACCTCAACTACGCCGCCGATATCTTCGTCGAAGGCGCGCGCGGCTTTGCCAACCAGGCGCGCATGTCCGCCATGGGTTTGCCGCAGATCACCGTGGTGCACGGTTCCAGCACTGCCGGCGGCGCTTACCAGCCGGGGCTGTCGGACTACGTGGTAGTGGTGCGCGGCAAGGCCAAGATGTTCCTCGCCGGTCCGCCGCTGCTGAAAGCCGCCACCGGCGAGATCGCCACCGATGAACAACTGGGTGGCGCCGAGATGCACGCTCAGGTCGCTGGCACCGCCGAATACCTGGCCGAGAATGACGCCGATGGCGTGCGTATCGCCCGCGAGATTCTCGCCATGCTGCCGTGGAATGCCCAACTGCCGGCGCGCTCAGCCAAGGCCTACAGCGAGCCGCTGTATCCGGTCGAGGAACTGCTCGGCCTGGTGCCGGCCGACGCCAAGAAACCCTACGACGTGCGCGAGATCATCGCCCGTATAGCCGACGGTTCGGCATTTCTCGATTTCAAGAACGAGTTCGACAACCAGACTGTCTGCGGCCACCTGCAGATCGAAGGCCAGCCCTGCGGCTTTATCGGCAACAACGGCCCGATCACCCCGCAAGGCGCGGCCAAGGCGGCGCAATTTATCCAGCTGTGCGAGCAAAGCAACACGCCAATCCTGTTCTTCCACAACACCACCGGCTTTATGGTCGGCACCGAGTCGGAACAGCTCGGCGTGATCAAGCACGGCTCGAAGATGATCCAGGCGGTGGCCAACGCCACGGTGCCGAAACTCACCATCGTGGTTGGCGGCTCGTATGGGGCCGGCAACTACGCCATGTGCGGGCGCGGCCTTGATCCGCGCTTTATCTTCGCCTGGCCCAACAGCAAAACCGCCGTGATGGGCGGCGCGCAGGCCGGCAAGGTGCTGCGCATCGTCACCGAGGAAAAACACCTGAAGGAAGGCAAAGAAGCCGACCCGAAGATGCTCGACATGCTGGAAACCGTCACCGCGCAAAAACTCGACAGCCAGTCCACTGCGCTCTACGGCACAGCCAGCCTGTGGGACGACGGCCTGATCGACCCGCGCGATACGCGCAAGCTGCTCGGCTACTTGCTGGATATCTGTGCCGAAGCCGCTGTTCGCCCGCTTAAATCAACCAATTTTGGTGTTGCCCGCTTTTGAGTCCCCTCTCCCCCTGCCTTTATTGAAGGGGGAGAGGGTTAGGGTGAGGGGCTAAACCTTCCACCCTCACCCCAGCCCTCTCCCTCAAGGGAGAGGGGGATAGAACGAGGAGAACAACAATGATCTTCACCCAAGAACACGAAGAGCTGCGCCGCACGGTCCGTAACTTTGTCGACAGGGAAATCAACCCGCACGTCGAGCAGTGGGAAAAGGACGGCCGCTTCCCGATCCACGAGATCTTCAAGAAAGCCGGCGACCTCGGCCTGCTGGGCATCTCCAAGCCGGAGAAGTTCGGCGGCATGGGCCTGGACTACAGCTACTCGATCGTCGCAGCGGAAGAATTCGGCACCATCATCTGCGGCGGCATTCCGATGTCCATCGGCGTGCAAACCGATATGTGCACCCCGGCGCTGGCACGCTTTGGCTCCGATGAGCTGCGCGAGGAGTTCCTTAAGCCGGCGATTACCGGCGAGATGGTCGGCTGCATCGGCGTCTCCGAAGTTGGTGCTGGTTCGGATGTGGCCGGGCTAAAGACCACCGCGCGCAAAGACGGTGATGACTATGTGATCAACGGCAGCAAGATGTGGATCACCAACTCGCCAAGCGCCGACTTTATTTGCCTGCTGGCCAACACCTCGGACGACAAGCCCCACGTCAACAAGTCGCTAATCATGGTGCCGATGAACACCCCAGGCATTACGGTCAGCCCACACTTGGACAAGCTCGGCATGCGCAGCTCGGAGACCGCACAGGTGTTCTTCGACAACGTGCGCGTGCCGCAGCGCTACCGCATCGGCCACGAAGGTGCCGGTTTTATGATGCAGATGCTGCAGTTCCAGGAAGAGCGCCTGTTCGGCGCGGCCAACATGATCAAAGGCCTGGAACACTGCATCAACGCCACCATCGACTACTGCAAGGAGCGCAAAACCTTCGGCAATGCGCTGATCGACAACCAGGTCATTCACTTCCGTATGGCCGAACTGCAGACCGAAGTCGAGTGCCTGCGCGCCCTGGTCTACCAGGCCACCGAGCAGTACGTACGCGGCCGCGACGTCACCAACCTGGCCTCGATGGCCAAGCTCAAGGCCGGCCGCCTCGGCCGTGAAGTCACCGACAGCTGCCTGCAGTACTGGGGCGGTATGGGCTACATGTGGGAAAACCCGGTGGCCCGCGCCTACCGCGACGTACGTCTGGTGTCGATTGGCGGCGGTGCCGACGAAATCATGCTGGGCATCATCTGCAAGCTGATGGGCATTCTGCCTGGCAAAAAGAAAGGCTGAGGACGCGACCATGGCCGCTCTACCGAACTGCGAAACTCTGCTGCTAAGCCTCGACGCCGGTGTGCTGCATATCACCCTCAACCGCCCGGACAGCCGCAATGCCATGAGCCTGGCCATGGTCAGCGAATTGCGCGCGGTGCTGGAAAGCCTGCGCAATGATCTGAACGTGCGCGCCATTGTGCTGCGCGGTGCCGGCGGGCATTTCTGCGCCGGTGGCGATATCAAGGATATGGCTGGCGCGCGCGCGGCTGGAGGCGATGCCTACCGCAGCCTTAATCGCGCCTTCGGCAGCCTGCTGGAAGAAGCGCAAAACACCCCACAGGTGCTGATTGCCGTGCTTGAAGGCGCAGTGCTCGGCGGCGGTTTTGGCCTGGCCTGCGTGTCCGATATCGCCATCTGCCAGCAGGACGCCAAGTTCGGCCTGCCGGAAACCACTCTCGGGATTCTGCCAGCTCAGATTGCGCCCTTTGTAGTGCGGCGCATCGGCCTGACCCATACCCGTCGCCTGGCTCTTACCGCCGCCCGTTTCAATGGCAGCGAGGCCGAACGCCTGGGCCTGGTGCATTTCAGCGAGATCAATAGCGAAGCGGTGGACGTCCGTCTGCACCAGGTACTTAGTCAGGTACGCCAATGCGCGCCCCAGGCCAATGCCCAGACCAAAGCCCTGCTGCTGGCCGCAGAAAGCGAAGCGCTCGGGCCATTGCTGGACCGCGCAGCCGAGCAGTTTGCCGCGGCGGTAACCGGTGCTGAAGGCGTCGAGGGCACCATGGCCTTTATGCAGAAACGTGCGCCGACGTGGGCCCAGTGATGGATTGAATGGACTGACATTACCGACCGTAGCCCGGATGCAATCCGGGGCCGCTCGCAAAGATGATTCCCCGGATTGCATCCGGGCTACGTAAAGCAGGAGCATCGAATGCCCGCCTTTAACAAAATCCTGATCGCCAACCGCGGGGAAATCGCCTGCCGGGTGATGCGCACCGCCCAGGACCTCGGCTACCGCACCGTGGCCGTGTACTCGGAGGCCGACGCCGGCGCACGCCATGTGCAGGAAGCCGATGAAGCCGTGTGCATCGGCCCGGCCCAGGTCAACCAGTCCTATCTGCTGATCGCCAATATCATCAACGCGGCGCAGAAAACCGGTGCCGACGCGATCCACCCTGGCTATGGTTTTCTCTCGGAAAATGCCGACTTCGCCCGTGCCTGTGAGGCCGCCGGCATCGTGTTTATCGGCCCGACCGTGGAAGCCATCCACCTGATGGGCAGCAAGCGCCTGTCGAAGATTGCCATGCTGGAAGCCGGCGTACCGTGTATTCCCGGCTATGAGGGCGCAGCCCAAGACGACGAGACCTTGAACCGTGAAGCCGAGCGCATCGGCTACCCGCTGATGATCAAGGCCAGCGCTGGCGGCGGCGGCCGTGGCATGCGCCTGGTCCACGAATCCTGTGAACTGCTGGCGCAGATCCGCACCGCCCGCTCGGAGGCGCAGAACGCCTTCGGCTCCAGCGAGCTGATTCTCGAACGCGCAGTGATCCAGCCACGCCATGTGGAAATCCAGGTATTCGGCGATCAGCACGGCAGCATCGTTTATCTCGGCGAACGCGACTGTTCGGTGCAGCGCCGCCATCAGAAGGTGGTCGAGGAAGCGCCCTGCCCGGTGATGACGGCCGAGCTGCGCCAGGCCATGGGCGAGGCGGCAGTGAAAGCGGCCGCCTCAGTCAACTACGTCGGCGCTGGCACCGTGGAATTTCTCCTCGATCAGAGCGGCGAATTCTTCTTTCTGGAAATGAACACCCGCCTGCAGGTGGAGCACCCGGTGACCGAACTGATCACCGGCCAGGATCTGGTCGCCTGGCAGATTCGCGTGGCCGAGGGCCAGCCGCTGCCGCTTAAGCAGGACGAGATTCGCCTGACCGGCCACGGCATGGAAGTGCGCCTGTACGCCGAAGACGCCACACAGAACTTCCTGCCGCAAACCGGCACCGCACTGCGCTGGGAGCCGGCGCTGCGCGACGGCATTCGCATCGACCACGGCCTGGTCGAAGGTCAGGCGATCACCCCGTTCTACGACCCGATGCTGGCCAAGGTTATCGCCTATGGCGCGACCCGCGAAGAAGCGCGGCGCAAGCTGGTGCGCGCGGTTGAGGATTGCGTGCTGCTCGGCGTCAACGGCAACCAGCGTTTTCTTGCCAACCTACTGAGGCACCCTGAATTTGCCGCAGGCAACGCCACCACCGCGTTTATCGCCGAGCACTTCGCCAGCGACCCAAGCCTTAGCCCGCAGCCGCCAAAAGCTACCGAACTGGCCGCCGCAGCCGCCCTGCTTTTCCAGCAATCGGCCAATGCCCGCGCGCACCAACCGGGCCTCTCTGGCTGGCGCAATGCCGGCAGCGCGCCCTGGCGCTTTCTGCTTAAACAGGGTGAACAGCCATTTACCGTGGAGCTGCAAGTACTGGCAGACGGCCCACAGCCCAGCCTGCTGGCCACGATTGGCGAGCAACAGGTCAGCCTCAAACTGCTGGCCAACGACGGCCGCTGGGCCACCCTGGAACTGGACGGCATTCGCCAGCGCCTGGCCTATCACCTGGCCGGCGAAAACCTCTGGCTGTATGGCCATAACGGCAATTTGCAGCTAACTGATATCACCCACCTGCCCGTCAGCAGCGCCGCCGGTGCCGGCTCGGGTAGCGTCAAGGCACCGATGGATGGCGCGATTGTCGAGGTGCTGGTCGAGGCAGGCAGCCAGGTCAGCAAGGGCCAACTGCTGGTGGTACTGGAAGCGATGAAGATGGAACACCCGCTCAAGGCCAGCATCGACGGCGTGGTGCGCCGCATTGGCGTAAACCGCGGCGATCAGGTGAAAAACCGCCAGTTATTGGTGGAAATCGAAGCCTGTGAGGCCCCGTAGGGTGGATGACGCTTCACCCATCCACCACTGCGCCATCCAGGTGGATGAAAAAACGTCAGCTACGCGCCCCGATCCACCCTACATAAAAATAAAATTGGAGAAGCCCTATGTCACTGCAAGGAAAAACCCTGTTTATCACCGGTGCCAGCCGCGGCATCGGCCGTGAAATCGCCCTGCGCGCTGCCCGTGAAGGGGCCAATATCGTGATCGCGGCGAAAAGCGCCGAGCCCCACGCCAAGCTGCCGGGCACCATCTATTCGGTGGCCGCCGAGGTCGAGGAAGTCGGCGGCAAGGCCCTGGCCCTGCAAGTCGATGTGCGTGACGAAAACGCGGTGAAAACTGCCATGGCCCAGGCCGCTGAACACTTTGGCGGCATCGACGCGCTGATCAACAACGCTGGCGCGATCAAGCTGGTGGGCGTGGAAAAACTCGAACCCAAGCGCTTCGACCTGATGTTCCAGATCAATACCCGCGCGGTGATGGTCTGCAGCCAGGCCGCGCTGCCGTACCTTCAGCAGAGCGCCGGCGGGCATATCCTTAACCTGTCGCCGCCGCTGAATATGGACAGTAAATGGTTTGCCCAGCACGGCCCCTACACCGTGACCAAGTACGGCATGAGCATGCTCACGCTGGGCATGAGTGAGGAGTTCAAGAAGTACGGCATCAGCGTCAACTCGTTGTGGCCGAAAACCATGGTCGCCACCGCCGCCATAGAGTTCGAACTGGGCAGCCGCGACGCCTTCAAGCGCGCCCGCCTCCCCGCCATCATGGCCGACGCCGCCCACGCTATTTTGTCGAGCCAAGGCCGTAGCATCACTGGGCGCTTGCTGATCGACGAGGAAATTCTGCGCGAGCAGGGTGTCAGCGACTTCGAGCACTACCGCTTCGACCCACAAGGCGGTGCGCTGATTGCGGATCTGTTTGTCGACTAATCATCTCTTAGGGGCCACTTCAGCCGCCAAGTGTTCGGCTCGGCACAACGCCAGTCACGGCTGAAGTTCCCAACAGAATTGGCTTGCTCCGCTGCAGGGGATTTAGGCCACGACTATTTATTTGCCGATCTGCCCGGTCAAGCTTGCGCCAGGGCCATGGTAGGCATGCATTCGCGCGGCTAGAGTTGGGCTTCGCCCCCGCATAACAACCATAAGCGCGAGAGCCATGAGCCAAGCCGATCTGATTTCCCCGCTGCGTTTCCTTGCCCGTCTCCCCCAGCATCTGCCGCGTGTACCGCGCATGTTGCGCGGCCTGTATTACGCCGGTATCCGCAATCGCGAGAAGAACCTGTCGCTGGCCTGGGCGCTGGAGCGCACGGCGCAGCAGCATCCCGACCGCCCGGCGCTGCTGGATGAGTCGCGCAGCCTTAGTTATGCCCAATTCAATGCCTGGGCCAATCGCCTGGCCTGGGCCTTCAAGGCCGAAGGCGTGCGCCATGGCAGCGTGGTGGCGGTGATGCTGGAAAATCGTCTGGAGCAGCTGGCGATCCTCGCGTCGCTCAGCAAGCTGGGCGCGGTCGGTGCACTGGTCAATACCACCCAGCGCGGCAAGGTGCTGGCCCATAGCCTGAATCTGGTCAAACCCGGGTTTATGGTGATTGGCGATGAGTTGCGCGAAGCTTTCGAGGAAGTCGCCGGGCAATTGGATAACCCCAGCGCAACGCGCTACTGGATCGCCGATCAGGATTGCCTGGAAGACCCCAGTCAGGCACCCGACGGCTGGACCAACCTGATGCAACTGGCACGCAGCCAGGCCACCGGCAACCTGCCGGACAGCGCCAAGGTGAAGATGAAAGACCCCTGCTTCCTTATCTACACCTCTGGCACCACCGGCCTGCCCAAGGCCTCGATCATGAGCCACGGCAAGTGGATCAAGGCCTACGGCGGCTTCGGCCATTCCGGCCTGACCCTGAGCAATCAGGACGTGCTCTACCTGACCCTGCCCTGCTACCACAATAACGCCGTCACCGTGTGCTGGAGCGCCGCTCTGGCCGGTGGCGCGGCCATCGCCCTGCGCCGCAAGTTCTCCGCCAGCGCCTTCTGGCCGGATGTGCAGCGCTATCAGGCCACCTGCTTCGGCTATATCGGCGAGCTGTGCCGCTACCTGCTGAACCAGCCAGAAAGCGCCGCAGAGAAGAACAACAGCCTGCGCTGCATGATCGGCAACGGCCTGCGGCCCTCGATCTGGGCCGAGTTCAAGGCGCGCTTCGGGGTTGAGCAGATCACCGAGTTCTATGCCTCGAGCGAAGGCAATATCGGCTTTACCAACGTATTCAACTTCGACAATACCGTGGGTTTCTCCCCCGCCACCTACGCCATCGTGCGCTATGACCTGGAGAACGATTGCGCCATTCGCACCGCCAAGGGTTTTCTGCAGAAGGCCGACAAGGGCGAGCCTGGCCTGCTGATCAGCGAGATCAGCGCCAAGTGGCCATTCGACGGCTATACCGACCCGGCCAAGAGCGAGGCGGCGATTCTGCGCAACGTATTCAAGAAGGGCGATGCCTGGTTCAACACCGGCGACCTGATGCGCGATATCGGCTGCAAGCATGCGCAGTTCGTCGACCGCCTCGGCGACACCTTCCGCTGGAAAGGCGAGAACGTCTCGACCACCGAGGTGGAAAACGTTCTCGGGGCCTTCCCCGGTGTCGAGGATGCAGTGGTGTATGGCGTGGAAATCCCCGGCACCAACGGCCGCTGCGGCATGGCCGCGCTGCGCCTGAGCGAAGGCCAGCAACTGGATAGCGCCGCTCTAGCCGCGCACCTGGACGCCGAATTGCCGGTCTATGCCGCGCCGCTGTTTATCCGCCTGTTGGGTGAGGTGGAAACCACCGGCACCTTCAAATACAAGAAGACCGACCTCAAGCAGGCCGCCTACAACCCGGCGGCGGTGCAGGAGCCATTGTGGGTGCGCCTACCTGGCGAGCAGCGCTTTACCCCGCTGGACCACAGCCTGTTCGCCGCTATCGGTCAGGAGACCTATCGCTTCTGATTGCCGGCAGCCGTCTGCTAGCGCTTGAACTCAAACTGCAATTGCGCACCCTCGACCGACTGCCAGTAGTCCTCACCGCGCTCATTGGTAATCAGCTTGCCATTGAGTTGAAAAGGGCCTTCCGTCTCATCCTTGTCGCCAAACATAGGCGGCAGTATCGGGATCGACAGGTCGCTGAGCGGTGCCACCGGCTGCAGGGGATCAAACACATTGATATGCAGGCCCAAATCCAACGGCGCTTGCGGCTCAGTGGGCTCGGGCTTGGGGGCAACAACTGCTGGTTTCGGCTTGGGTTGAGCCGCCGCAGCAACGGGTGCAGGTTCTGAAATCTTGGGCGCAGGCTTGCTCACCACAGGGGCAGCAGGTTCGACTTCAACCGCTTTGCGCTTGACCGCCGGTTGCGCCTTGACGGTTTCCGCCTTGGGCTTGGCAGGAGGATTGGTGCTTTGCTCGCAGGCCACCAGTGACAGCATTGTCAGCAGCAGCGCGAGGCTTCGAATAGGCAACATAGGCAGGTACAAAGGCAGTGACACAAGTCGCTATGCTGGCCCCTCCCCCCTCCCCTGGCAAGCTCGCAATACGTATGGCAGGTAACAGCCAAGCTTCTATTCTGAGGATCAGCCGACGGCCATCGGTGTCAATGGCCGCCAGCGACTGACCTTTGCAGCCTTATTCAGGCGATTGCAGTTGCTGCAACTGCGCGTCGATATCCCGCCCGGGGTGCTCGCGCATCAGTCGCAACAGCAAGGCATCGGCTTCATCTGTCCAGCCGTCACGGCGCAATTTGAGCAAGCGTTGCAACTCGCTGCGCAGTTGCTGTTCAGCCTGATTGCCTGCGGCTTCTGCCGCTTTTTCGGGGGCTGATACAGCAGGCGCACGGTCATGCAGCGCATCGCCTACCGACTCTTCACGCAGCAGCTGATTGGAGGCACCGGCCGAAAGCTTCTTCTCGGCCTTGGCGGCATCGGCGCTGTAGCCCTGGATCACCGGTGCAGGCTGCGCTGCACGCGAACGCTGCGCCTCATCGGCAACTGCAGCGGACTCCGCCAACGGCGCGGGCACAGGCGCGGGCTGGGGTGCCACCCTCGCCGCAGCCGGTGCCATGGGCGCGGCGCTGGGCACGGCATCGAAGGCATCCGGAGCCTGCTCGAAGGTGCGCCAGGTCAAACTCACGCCAATCCCCAAGCAAGCGACCCCGGCCAACGCCACCGACCAGCGCTGCCGACCGCCAGCGCCAAATAGCCAGCTGTGCAGGCGCGCGCTCAAACCAGGTTTGGCCTCAGCAGCGGGCGCGCTACGCGCTGCGGCACTGGCCGCCGCGAGAATCTGCGCATCCAGCTCTGCACTGGGCTCGCCGCCGCTGTGCTGGCGGAAATGCTCCAGCATCTGCCGTTCCTGCTCATCGGGCATGTGTTGATCGTGGTTCATACGGACAACTCCTCGGCGGCCGGGTCAGCCAGCAGCCGACGTAACTTCTGCAGGGCATAGCGCAAACGGCTTTTCACCGTTTCTGTGGGTATCTGGGTCAGCTCGGCGATTTCGGCCAGGTCCAGATCAGCGTGGGCGCGCAGCAGAAACACTTCGCGCTGCTCTGCCGGTAAATCCGCCAGGGCGGCCTCTAAACGCTGCTGATCGCGGCTCAGGCTGAGCTGTTGCTCGGGACCCGGCTGCGGGTCGTGCGGGGCATGCTGCTGTTCATCGTACTCAGCATGCCCCGCCTGGTGCCGACCGTGCTTGCGCCAATGATCGATCAAGCGGTTGCGGCCGATCTGGTACAGCCAGGTCTTGAACAGCACGGTATCGCGCTGTTCGCTCTGGCTGCGGATCAGGCTCATCCAGGTGTCCTGAAACACCTCCTCGGCCAGGGCGTGGTCGCCACACAGGCCGAGCAGAAAGCGAAACAGGCCGAGCCGGTGGCGCTGATACAACTCGGCGAAAGCCGCCGCATCGCCGCGGCGGTAACGCCGCAACAAGGCGGCGTCGTCATCCGTGAGGGGTCGATTCACTGCTGTACTCGTGCGGTAGTTGAACGGTTCGTCGCAGTTTGCAGGCTCTGCGCCAGTTCCACCAGCTGGACGAACTCGGCGCGCAGGCCGAAGCGGTCGTCGCCCTTGGCATTGCGCGCCAGTTCGGCGCTGTCAGCCAGGCTGAAGCGCCCGGTGTAGGTATCGCCTTTGAGCTGTTGGGCAAAAGCGGCCACGGCAGCGGCAAAGCGCAGGTCTTCACTGGCCTGGCTGACGGCACGTATGTCGGTGGCCTGAATTGGTTGCTCAAGCAGTTTGCTGACGTCCTGCCCTGGCGTCTTGTAGCGAATGCGCAGCCAGGCCAGTTCGCCTGCGGGGCTGCCCGCCTTGGCCGCTTGCTGATAGCGCAGCGGCTCCAGCCAGCCATTGCCGCCCACCGGCACCACTTCATAGAGCGCGGTTACCGTATGACCTGCGCCGATTTCGCCGGCATCAACCTTATCGTTGCTGAAGTCCTCACGCTTCAGCGCGCGATTTTCATAACCGAGCAGGCGGTACTCGCTGACCTCGGAGGGGTTGAACTCGACCTGAATCTTCACGTCACTGGCGACCGTCGCCAGGGTTGAGCTGAGCTGATCGACCAGCACCTTGCGCGCCTCGCGCAGGTTATCGATATAGGCGTAGTTACCGTCGCCGGCGTCGGCCAACTGCTCCATCAACTGCTCATTGTAGTTGTCGGTACCGAAGCCCAGGGTGGTCAGCGATACGCCGGTCTTGCGCTTGTCGGCGGCCAGTTGTTTGAGGGTTTCGAAGTCGCTGATGCCGACGTTGAAGTCACCATCGGTGGCCAGCAGGATGCGGTTGATACCGCCATCGATAAAGCCCTGCTGCGCCTGCTGATAGGCCAGCTGAATGCCCGACTCACCCGCCGTCGAGCCGCCAGCAATAAGCTGATCAATGGCTGCGCGAATTTTGGCTTTCTCGCTACCGGATGTCGGCTCTAACACCACGCTGGATGAGCCGGCATACACCACCAACGACACCTTGTCCTGGGCGCGCAGTTGCTCGACCAGCAGCTTCAAGGTGCTTTGCACCATGGGCAGGCCATCGCGGCGATCCATCGAGCCGGAGACATCCACCAGAAACACCAGATTGGCCGGCGGCAGCTCGTCTACCCGCAGATCCGAAGCCTTGATGGCGATACGCAGCAGGCGGCTCTCGGGGTTCCACGGCGTGGCCGCCAGCTCAGTGTGCACGCCAAACGGCGCATCACCCTTGGGCAGCGGATAGACGTAGGGGAAGTAATTGACCAATTCCTCCAGGCGCACCGCATCCTGCGGCGGCAATTGCCCGCCATTGAGGAAACGCCGCACATTGGCGTAGCTCCCGGTATCCACATCGATGCTAAAGGTCGACACCGGCGTCTCGGCCACCGCATGCACCGGGTTGTCGGCCAGTTTCTGATACTGCTCGCGGTTCTCGTCACGGTAACCCGGCGGCAAAGCATCGGCCTGTACCGACATAGGCATCGGCGCATAGGCCACACTGGGCATCACGGCCCCGCCCGCCACCTGGCTTTTGCGTTGCAGCTGCGCTGGGGCAGCGGCCAGCTGTTCATGCAGCTCGGCGCGTTCACGGTCTTGGGAATGATCGCTCAGCTGCGGGTTGCTAACCTCTGTGGCCGGCGCTTCGGGATTGGCTGCGCTGCACGCACCAAGGCTGATCAATACGCCTGCGGCAAAACCGGCAAGCAGAGGACGGGTAAGCAATACGGTGTAAGCAGACATGGGGGCATCTCCTGAGCGATCGAACGAACCATTCGCTCAGGTAGACGCAGCCTCCATTCAAATCGGGTTAAAGGGGATAGAAAAACAAAGGCCCATCATCGGATGGGCCTTTGCTTGAACGCTTACGCTGCGGATCTACTGCCAGTTGGCGGCGATCACCACATCCAGTTGGGCACGCTGGTCAGCGGTGAGGTTGGACTCACCTCCGGCAGGTCGTTACCGTCACCGCCATTAAGCGTGTCGTTACCAGCACCACCGAGCAGCATGTCATTACCTGCTCCCCCGGTTAACGAGTCATTTTCAGATGTGCCGTTGATCACATTCATGCCCAGGCTAGCCAGAACGAATCCAAGCCCATGATCCGGCAAATCCCCATGCTCAACCAAAACAGCCACTGTATGCGCCCCCAACGCCCCTAGCGTCTGGAGAACCTTGATAAATTCACGAAGCTCGGCCCCAGCCGCACTGCTGTCCTGCTCGTAGCGGTTCTGGAAACCGGTGAAAGGGGGAGATGGTGGTGCCTGCCGATTGATAGGTGGGTTGAATATCGTTGAGTAGATTATTAAGAGTTTCGCACGACAACATGCGGTTCAGCTGACTGATTTTGTTGCGACATAAGAACCTCCTTATATTGAATATTCGCATCCACCCAACCAATGCGCCAGAGCACCTGAAACATCAAAACATCTTATTTTTCGGATCATCACCATAACCTTTCCACACTCCTTGCGTCTCACACCCTCTCAGCATTCATACCAATAATTTTCATATACCCTAAAATACCTTTATCCAACGTATAATGTTGAGCACTCCCATATGCCGCGCGCTTTAATCCTTGGAACCGTTCCAATTGACTCAATGTACTTAGTACCCGCTCCGCAATTGCATCTGTATCGAAAAAGTCCACCCACAAGCCATTCTCCCCATCCCTGATTACCTCCCTTACAGGCGCTGTATCCGAACCGACAATCAAACAACCAGTGGCCATGGCCTCCAATAACGACCAGGACAGTACAAACGGATAAGTCAGATAGATATGCACCGCAGAAACTTGCAGCACTTTCTTATAGGTGGCGTAAGGCACCTTGCCTAAAAAGTGCACGCGCTCTAGATCAACCGGATTTTCCGCCAGCAGTTTGCTGCGCCAGTTGGGCACATCCTTGGGTTGGCTGCCATAGATGACGTCATCGCCGCCGACGATCACCACCTGGCAGGTCGGGTGCTCTTTAAGGATTCTCGGCAGCGCGCGCATAAAACTGTGAAAGCCCCGATACGGCTCCAGATTGCGCGCCACGTAGGTAATGATCGGCTCGCCGGCCTTAAGCACTTTGCCATTGGGTAGTTGCAGGCTCGCTTCGAGGTCTGGCCCCAGGTTCTCGGTGTCGATGCCTTCGTGAGTTACCTGAATCTTGTCCGTAAGCGTCCGAGCTACACCGTCTTGCAACTCAAACCTTGATCCTCTTAAACCACTGATTCACGCGCTCGCAGTCAAATGCCGCCGGCTCAAATATTTCACCGTACCAACCCACCATGTCGTCGTGTTCTGGATGCTTGGGGTCTGCCATGACCTCTAGAAAATCCTCGTAACCCGGCACCCCACCTACGTCTTCCGGCGGGCAAGCATTGGCACCTTCAATGCAATACGGCAGTTGAGGGGCTGTGATGGCAGGTAGCCTTTTCTCGACTTTGATTCGGTGATCCCAGCTGTCACCAAAGTCGTAGAGATAGTCAAACGTCTTTTTACCGAACAGCGCTTTGACCAATGTCTTGCGAGCTTCTGGATTCACCGGCGGCCCCCAGCCATCAGAATCGGGAATCCCGTATTTTTCACCTGCTATTTCAAACTCATGCAGATGACTATCGCTCCAGCCCATCACGATCTGAATCACGTGATGCAGCTTGCCCAAGGTAATGTTTTCAGGGACTACGAAACGACGCCAGATCGTCGGTGTGATCCACTTCAGCTCAATGTGCAACAGCAAGAGATCAGGTGCAGGTTTGGGTAGGCTGACAGTTTTAACCATGGATCAGGCGGCCTCGCAGAGGTCAGTGTGGTTCAAGGAAATATTCCAGGGCAGCAGTTCGCCCACCCGGTTAACTGGATGTTCGGCGATGTGCTCAAGCACGTAGGTCAGATAGGCCTGCGGATTTAACCCGTTTAGCTTGGCAGTACCCACCAGGCTGTAGATCGCCGCCGCTCGTTCTCCTCCCGCATCGGATCCGGCAAACAGGTAATTTTTGCGACCCAATGCGACGGCGCGCAATACGCGTTCTGCGGCATTGTTGTCGATTTCGATCCGGCCATCATCGCAGTAGCGCGTCAGCGCCTGCCACCGATTGAGGGCATAGAGGATCGCACCGCCCAATGCCGATTTTTTCGATACTTGAGTCAGCGTCTGGTTAAGCCATGCGTGCAGTTGTTCCAGCAGCGGACTGGCCCGGCTTTGTCGAACCGCTTTTCGTTGGTCGTGCGGCTGCCCTCGAATCTCGCTCTCGATGGAATACAGGGCCGCAATCCGTTGCAGCACCTCGCGGGCAAGTGGCGAAGCCTGGTCTGTGTAGACATCGTAAAACTTGCGGCGGGCGTGAGCCCAGCAGGAGGCTTCCTGAATGGTGCCCGTGGCATACAGCTGAGCAAAACCGGCGTAGCCGTCAGCCTGCAAGATCCCGCTGAAACTCTTGAGATGAGCACGGGGATGTTGCCCTTTGCGATCCGCCGAATAGGCAAACCATACCGCGGCCGGTGTCGAGTCACCCGCAGGTCGATCATCGCGCACGTACGTCCACAGGCGAGCCGTTTTGGTCTTGCCGTTGCCTGGCGCGAGCACGCCAATCGGCGTGTCGTCGGCATGGACTTTATGACCGCTCATGACGTGGTGCCCGAGGGCGTTGATCAGTGGTCGCAGCAACTGGCTGCTCTGGCCGACCCAGTCGGCCAGGGTTGAGCGCTCCAGATCTACGCCCTCACGGGCGTAGATCTCGGACTGTCGGTACAACGGCAAATGATCGACAAACTTCGAGACCAGCACATGGGCCAGTAGACCCGCGCCGGCAAGGCCTCGGGCTATTGGGCGACTCGGTGCCGGCACCTGAGCGATGTGCTCGCAGCAGCGGCAAACCCACTTCGGGCGGACATGGCGAATGACTTTGAAGCGTGCCGGAACGTACTCCAGCACTTCAGACACATCCTCACCTAAATGGCGAAGTGTCCCACCGCAACCAGTGCACTTCGACTCGGGCTGATGAACGCGGGTTTCGCGAGGCAGGTGCTCGGGCAATGGTTTACGGCGCGAAACTGCGCGAGGTGCCGGCTCGACTGGAGGTGTCATTTCGGCTTGGCTGACTTGCAGTTCTTCAAGGCTCAACTGGAGCTGGTCGATCATCGCTTCCAGTTGCTCGGAGCTGCGACCGAACTGCGTACGACGCAGCTTGGCAATCATCATCTTTAAGCGCTCAATCTCTGCCCGCTGGGCAGAGACCAGAGCCTTCAAGGATTGAAGATCGTTAGGCAGGGGATCGGTCGCGAGCGTCATGACCAAATCTTACTTGGGATTTTTTCAGCGCGGCAAGTCAGACCGCGAGGACGGGTGCTGTACGAATTGGCCTGCGCCAATCAATGCCTTCCAACAGCATCGACAACTGCGCAGCCGTCAGTGACACGCTGCCGCTGGTTGCTTGCGGCCAGACGAAGCGTCCTTGTTCCAGCCGTTTGCAAAACAGGCACAAACCGTCGCCGTCCCACCACAATAGCTTGATACGGTCACCGCGCCGTCCGCGAAAGGCGAAAATCTGACCCGAAAAGGGGTCGGCTTCCAGCTGAGTCTGCACCAACGCCGCCAACCCATCGAAGCCACGGCGCATGTCCGTGACGCCGGCGGCGATCCAGATACGGGTTCCAGCGGGCGGGGCAATCATCGCAGTAACTGCTGCAAGACGAGTTGCATCGTCTGCGGGTCAGGCGTGCCAGTGATGCGTAGCGTGGCTTTACCCACTTCCACAACCAGCTCGGAGTGAAACTCGAGCAGAGGCTGAGCGGCTTGCGAGACATCCGTCGACGACTCGATCATCTGGACAGGCAAAAACGTTGCACTGTGATTAACCGGGCCGAAGGCTCCCTCCTGATACTGGTGCCGCCAGCGAAACACCAAGTTGGCATTGACGTCATGCTCGCGAGCGATCAACGACACGGAAGCGCCAGGCTGGAAGCTGGCCTCAACGACCTTGCGTTTGAACTCACGTGGGAAGTTGGGGCGTCGGCCTGTTCGGCGGACGGGGGCGGTTGTATCCAAGATAGTGTCCACTAAAAAATGGTGGGCACTATCTTGGCTGATCTAGATGGCCGTCAGGAGTGGGTGCTGACCGGACGGTTACTCTTGTCCCGGTAGGCCGCGGGATGCAGACTGTGCTGCCAGTGGGTTGGGGTGATGGCTTGGTCGCAGTTTTCCAGGTTGAGCAGGTGCAGGGCGTTACGGCTGCGGGTGCTCGCGGCACCGTTGATGTCCAGCGGAAATTCCGGGTCAAAGTCAGCATCGGCTCCCTGGGCCTGGTAGTAGTACTCGCAGAAGTGAATCAGCCTGGTGTGCGGGAAGGCGTCCTTGGCGTAGAGCGTTTCGCCCCATCCGGGGTGGGCGACTATCACGTCCGGGCGGTAGCCCTTGGCCTTGAGATCGAGCAGCAGGCGTAACACTTGCTGGCCATGCAGTACGCCGTCTTCGAAGCTGCGCACATAAGCGTGGGTATGGGTGCTAGCGCTGCGAAGGGGTTTGTAACGCAATAGGCGCACGCCCGGCAGGCCAGGTGCTTGTTCGCGACCGATGGCCAGTACCTGAACATCCGGCTGTTTGGCCAGGTGCGCGGCGATATGGCGAAACTGGCCGGGGAAGTTTTGGTGAATAAACAGCACTTTCATACCGCTGCTCCATACTTGTTAAGTAGTGCTCGTTTAGCTTTGCCGGGTTACGCCTTCGGCTAACCCCCAGCATGGGTATCGCTGCGCTCAACCCATCCTACGGTTCCTACGAATCGATGTTCAGCGCTCGCTTAAACTTTCCGCGGTGCACTGCTTTAGCGGACTCAAGAAGTAATCAATCACCTTCATCTTATCCGTCTTCACTTCCGCCCTGACCGCCAGCCCGGCGACAACGCAATCTTGTTTGCCCCCACCTGAATACTGTCCTGTTTCAGCTGAATCCGTGCACTGTAGACCAGCCCAAGTTTTTCATCTTCGATGGCGTCGCTGGAGATGCTGAGTACGGTGTCGTCCATCACTCCGTATTTGGTGAAGCTAAAGGTCTCGACCTTGATCTCCACTTCTTGGCTGGACCTGACAAAACTGATGTCTTTGTTCTCCAGCATGGCTTCGACTTCCACCGGTTGGTCGCTGGGTACGATGACCATCAGCGGTTGGGCTTCGGTAACCACGCCGCCGTGGGTGTGGATCGCCAGTTGCTGCACGGTGCCGGCCACCGGGGCGGTTAGGCGCGTCAGGCTGTCGCGCTGCTGGGCCTTTTTTAGTTCCTGGGTCAGTGCAGAGGCGCGTTGTTCGGCCTCGTGCTGCAGGTCGAGCATAGCGCGGCGGGTTTGCGCGATGACGCTGTTTTTGCTGGCTCTGCGCGGCTTTTTTAGCGGCGCTGAGTTCACGGACGCGGGCTTGTTGCAGGCTCAGTTCGCGCTCTTGGTCGAGGCGCAGTTGTTCCTTTTCCAGGTAGGCGTGTTTGGCGACGTACTGCTTGTCGAGCAGGCGTTTGTAGTCGGCGGCCAGTTCGCGGCTGATCGGCAGGCTTTGCTGTAAGGAGGCGACGCTGCTTTGTGCGGCCTGGATTTCCGCGTTGCGCTGTTCGATGGCATCGAGCAGCGCCTGGGCGCGTGCGCTGTCGACCTGGGCGGCGGGCAGGTAGCTGTTCAGGCGTTGAACATCGGCACCGGTCATGCTGGTGTCCAGTTCGATCAGCAGATCGCCGGCTTTTACTTGTTGCCCGTTATGCACATGGATGGCTTTGACTACGGCCACTTCGCTAGGCTGGATGATCTTGCTTTTGCCGCTGGGCACGACCTTGCCTGTGGCGGTGGCGACCACGTCGATTTCGCCGACACAGGCCCACAACAGGGTCAGCATGGCGAAGACCATAAGGGTCCATTGGATAATGCGTGGTGCCGGGTGCACCGGTTGCTTCTGCAACGCCAGGGGGCAGGCAGGAGTTGCACTTCGTGGCTTAGGCGTGCTGGCGCGTCCATGGCCTTACGGTTGCGCCAGGAGTGACGTCAGGCTTGGCGGTAGCGGTTGAGTAGATCGCGTTTGGCGGATGTGTGAGTCATTGAGACCGCCCCCTCACCCTAACCCTCTCCCCAGAGGGGCGAGGGGACTGTCCGTGGAACGCCGCGATATCGGCGCTGTTCATGAGTGTCCGTTTCATGCTGCACCGCCATATTGCATGCGGTGCAGGAGCGAGTAGTGGCCGGCTTGGTGGGCTGGTAGCGGAACTGCACCTGATCGAACTCGACGTCGCCGCGCAGTGGTGGCAGCGCGCTGCGCGAGTCCTGGGACAGTTCGGTGCGGGTGTTGAGGATATCGCCCAAACGCTGCACCGAAACGCCGGTCTGCTGGAAATTGGTCCACAGCTGGGCCAAACGCATGATCGGCTGCGACACCCGGCCGGCGAGCATATTGAAGGCGATCAGTTGACCGACACTCAGATCACCATCAATCACCAGGCGCGCGCCTAGCCACAGGGTTGTAACGGTCACCAGCTTGCCGATAAAGCCGACGCTTTCGTTGGCGATGGTGGGGAGGGTTTGGGTTTTGAAACTGGCGGCCACATAGCCTGCGAGCTGGTTGTCCCACTTGCGGTTGATCTGCGGTTCCACTGCCATGGATTTCAAGGTGTCGATGCCGTTGACCGTTTCCACCAGAAAGGCCTGGTTCTCCGCGCCACGAGTAAAACTTTCGTTGAGGCGCGCACGCAGCAACGGGGTGATCAGCAGGGAGACGATAAAGTACAGCGGCAACGACAGCACCACCAGGGTCAGCCAGCCGCTGTACATAAACATCACGGCGATAAACACCACCGAGAACAGCACGTCGAGCAACAGGGTGATGGCATTGCCGGTAAGCCAGCTGAAATCGAAACGCGCCAGGTCGCCGGCCAGCGAAGCTTCGGAGCGAATCAGGATCAGCTCTCCGCTCCAGCGTGCCTCCAGTTCTTCGAAACTCAGCACGTCCGGGCGCTGCGCCTGCGAGTCGTGGATCAGTGCCTTGCCGTCGTCCAGGCGGGCGATGATAAAGAAGCGCCCGTCCGCCGCCATGGAAATCGCCGGCAGCAGCGTGTGGCTCAAGCGAGATAGCAAACTGCGCGCGAACTTGGCCTTGAGACCCAGTTTCTTCGCCGCCATCAGCAGCTCGGCGCGGCCAAACTGCGGCCGTCTTCGGCGTATTCGTGGGTGAGTTGTTCGGGGAAGCAGCGACGTCATGGAAACGCGCGAGCATGACTAGGCAGGCAAGGCCCGTATCGAGCCCTGTATCGGGCTCATTGAACGAGGGAGCATTCGACATCATTGCGTCCATGCATTTACAAGGACTGGGTGCCACTGCCGAGATAGCAAAACGCCATTAATTATTGGGCGGAATACTACTTGTAAAGCGCTGGGCGTCCTTACGCGAAAAACATCGACCAGATCACATTTAAACCAACTATGGCAAAGAATTTACAACGCCTCAGCTGCCCCCTACAAAAACCCTCAGCTGCATACTGCGCCTGGCTCATACCTCAGCTAAAAGCCCACACCTTCCTGACACAGCTGCCCGGCCAGCATGCCCAGGGTCATCAGGGCGCGCTCGGCTTCGCGGTTCCACGGAATGCCACAGTTCAGGCGAATGCAGTGGTTGAACTGCTCGGTATTACTGAAGATCAGCCCCGGCGCAATGCTGATGCCCTGCTGCAGCGCCCGCACATGCAGGTCCTTGGTGTTGACCCGCGCTGGCAGGCTGACCCAGAGGATAAAGCCGCCCTTGGGCCGGCTCATCTGCGTGCCTTCGGGGAAGTACTGCTGCACCGCCAGCTGGAAGGCGCTGAGGTTCTTGCGGTATTCCTGACGGATAAAGCGCAGGTGACGGTCGTAACCGCCGTTCTCCAGATACGCCGCCACCGCCATCTGCGTCACGCTACAGGCCGAGTGGGTGCTAAAGGTCTGCAGACGCTGGATTTCATCCTGATACTTGCCGGCGATGATCCAGCCGATACGCACGCCGGGAGAGAGGGTCTTGGAGAAGCTTGAGCAATACACCACCCGCCCTTCGCGGTCATGGGATTTGAGCGCCTTGGTCGGGCCCTGCTCGAACATCAGTTCGCCGTAGATGTCGTCTTCGATAATCTGGATATCGTAATCACCGGCCAGGCGCAGCAACTGGCGCTGACGCTCTTCGGGAATGGTGCCGCCCAGCGGGTTGCTCAACCGTGCAGTCAACACCAGGGCCTTGATCGGCCATTGGTTGGCCGCCAATTGCAGGGCTTCCAGGCTGATGCCGGTGGCGGGATCGCTGGGGATTTCGATGACTTTAAGGCCGAGCAGGTCAGCCAGTTGCAGCAGGCCGTAATAGGTCGGCGACTCTGCTGCGATCAGATCACCCGGCTTGGTCAGCACCCGCAGGCTCATCTGCAAGGCATCAACACAGCCGTGGGTGATCACCACCTCGGACGGGTCGACCACCACGCCGGCATCGCGCATACGGATCGCCACCTGGCGCCGCAGCGGCTCGAAACCTGGGCTGAACATATAGCTGAAGGCACGCGCGCTATGAAAACGGGTGACCTTGGCCAGTTGCTGGTGCAATGCACGCACCGGCAGGTAATCCACATGCGGCACCGCTGCGCCAAGGGGAAACACGCCCTCGCGGCGGGACTCAGTGAGGACCTGATTGATGATGCTGCTGCGCGTCACCAGGCCTGGCCGCTCGACCCGGGCGATATCGGGGGTTGGCGCGGTCAGGGCCGGGGTCTGGTGGACATAGAAGCCAGACTGCGGGCGCGCGCGAATCAGGCCCTGGTCTTCCAGGTTGGCGTAAGCCTGCAGCACAGTGGCGTGGCTGACGCTGAGCTGCGCACTCATCTTGCGCACCGAAGGCACGCGCTCACCGGGCTGGTAAACGCCGCGGCGGATATCTTCCGCCAGTTGCTGGGCAATGCGCTGATAAAGCAACAGATTGGTCATGACCGCGTTCCTGCTTGTCTGAACCGTAACAGTAAACCGGGCTTCTACAATTGCACCGGTACAGCTTACTGAATTGTGGGCGATACAGTGCCAAGCCGCCAGGACTGTAACGGTTCACTTGGCAGGTGTGCGGATTGTGCGGAGGCAGCTTGGCTAGCCGGGCGACAGTCAATCGGCATAGGGGACGGCCTTCACAGGCCGCTCCCCTGCCACACCACCCGGCATGCGGGTCCGCACCGGGCGGTTCGAGAGATTGAGGTTATGAGAGACGCACTAATCCCAGCCTGTCGAACCACGCAATATTAAGCACG
>NZ_DATKDZ010000043.1:0-257377 GCF_035512415.1 Pseudomonas sp.
CAATTCGCCTTTTTCGATCTGATCGACAACCGCCAATTTAAAGGCCAGCGAGTAATCGCGCTGTGTTCGCTTTACACCTTGTTCCATCAGGATCTCCGGAAATTCGGGATGGGAGGTGTAAACCTTATTCAGGACGGGACACGCGCAATAAAAAAGGCCGCTTAGTTAAGCGGCCTTTCTTTGTTTACGGGTTAAGCGATCAATCGTCGCCGCCCATGATGCCGAAGATCTGCAGCAGGCTGACAAACAGGTTGTAGATCGATACATACAGGCTGATGGTCGCCATGATGTAGTTGCGCTCGCCACCGTGGATGATCGCGCTGGTCTGGAACAGGATGCAGGCCGAGGAGAACAGCACGAAGCCGGCGCTGATCGCCAGTTGCAGGCCGCTGATCTGGAAGAAGAAGCCAGCCACCATGGCACCGATCAGAACGAAGAAGCCTGCAGTGATAAAGCCACTGAGAAAGCTCATGTCCTTGCGGGTGGTCAGTACATAGGCCGACAGGCCGCAGAACACCAATGCTGTCATGGCGAATGCCGAGCTGACTACTTCAGCGCCGTTGGCCATGCCCATATAACGGTTGAGGATCGGGCCCAGGGTGTAACCCATGAAGCCGGTCAGGGCGAGGGTGGAAACCAGGCCCCATGGCGAGTTGCGCAGTTTGGCAGTGAGGAAGAACAGGCCGTAAAAGCCGATCAGCACCACGAAGATATTCGGATAAGGCACGTTGGCGCGCTGCGCCATAAAGGCAACCAGACCGCTGAAAGCCAAGGTGATGGCCAGCAAGCCGTAAGTGTTGCGCAGGACGCGGCTGACTTCTTGCTGCTCGACCTGCGTATGGTCGAGGGCATAATTGTGATCGTTCATGGCGACACTCCTGTAGAGGCTAGATGGTTCCGTGACCAAGGTCGAAGGGGATCATAACAGAGCCACGCAAACTGCCAAGACGCAGAGTTTGACAGTGTGTTGCGTTCCGGTAAGATTGCCGCCCGCACTAACGCCGGAAGCGTGGCAGAGCGGTTGAATGCAACGGTCTTGAAAACCGTCGAAGGGGAAACTCTTCCGTGAGTTCGAATCTCACCGCTTCCGCCATTTTCCTCTGGGCGTCCTGCAAGCGCATTTTGGCGTTTGCTTTTTGACGGTCATGCGCCAAGCTTGGTCAAATAACGCAAATCTGATTTGATCAGCATTTCAACAAGGCCGCTGTCTGGGTGGCCTGACGCACAATGGGGTGTCGCTTGATTAGGGTGCTAGTAGTCGATGACCACGATCTGGTTCGCACAGGCATCACGCGCATGCTTGCCGACATTGAAGGCTTGCTGGTCGTAGGCCAGGCCGAATCCGGTGAAGAGTCCCTGCACAAAGCCCGCGAACTGAAGCCCGATGTCGTCCTGATGGACATCAAGATGCCCGGCATCGGCGGTCTCGAAGCCACCCGCAAACTGATCCGCAGCCACCCCGACCTCAAGGTCGTGGCCGTGACCGTGTGTGAAGAAGATCCTTTTCCTACCCGCTTGCTGCAGGCCGGTGCCGCCGGCTACCTGACCAAGGGCGCAGCGCTGGAGGAAATGGTCCAGGCAATCCGTATGGTGTTCAGTGGCCAGCGTTATATCAGCCCGCAGATCGCCCAGCAGCTGGCGCTCAAGTCGTTTCAGCCGCAGAACAACAATTCGCCATTCGACCTGCTGTCCGAGCGCGAGATCCAGATCGCCTTGATGATTGCCGGCTGCCAGAAGGTGCAGAGCATCTCGGACAAGCTGTGCCTGTCGCCAAAAACCGTGAACACCTACCGCTACCGCATCTTCGAAAAGCTGTCGATTACCAGTGATGTGGAGTTGGCACTGTTGGCGGTGCGCCATGGCATGATCGATGCCGGCAGCTGAAACCGGCGCGGCTTTCGACTCAAGCGCTTTTCTCGCCACCTGCAGTGGCCGCCCCGGCGTCTACCGCATGTTCGATGTGGATGCCCGGCTGCTCTATGTCGGCAAAGCCAAAAACCTGAAAAAGCGCCTGGCCAGCTACTTCCGCAAGACCGGCCTGGCCCCCAAGACTGCCGCCCTGGTGGGCAAGATCGCTCAGGTCGAAACCACCATCACCGCCAACGAAACCGAGGCGCTGCTGCTTGAGCAGACGCTGATCAAGGAATGGCGGCCGCCCTACAACATCCTGCTGCGCGACGATAAGTCCTATCCCTATGTGTTTCTTTCGGATGGCGATTATCCGCGCCTGAGCATCCATCGCGGGGCGAAAAAGCCGAAGGGCCGCTATTTCGGCCCCTATCCCAGCGCCGGGGCGATCCGCGAAAGCCTCAACCTGTTGCAGAAGGCCTTTCTGGTGCGCCAATGCGAGGACAGCTTCTTCAAAAACCGCACCCGGCCTTGCCTGCAGTACCAGATCAAACGCTGCAAGGGCCCCTGTGTCGACCTGGTGACGCCTGAGGAATATGCCGAGGATGTACGCCACTCGGTGATGTTCCTCGAAGGCCGCAGCAATGCCCTGAGCGATGAGCTGTCCAGCGGTATGCAGCAGGCCGCTATGGCCCTGGATTTCGAGCGCGCCGCCGAACTGCGCGACCAGATATCCCTGCTGCGCCGGGTGCAGGATCAGCAGAGCATGGAAGGCGGCAGCGGCGACGTCGATGTGGTCGCGGCCATGGTCAATCCGGGCGGTGCCTGCGTGCACCTGATCAGTGTGCGTGGCGGGCGGGTGCTGGGCAGCAAGAACTTCTTCCCGCAGGTGGCCATTGAGGAGGAGGGCAGTGATGTATTGCTGGCCTTCCTCGCCCAGTATTACCTGAGCAGTCAGGAGCGCGACCTGCCCAGCGAGCTGATCGTCAATGCCCAGCACGAAGACTTCCCCACCCTGATCTCGGCTATCGAGGAGATGCGCGGTCGCCAGTTGAGTATCAGCTATCGCGTGCGCGGCACCCGGGCGCGCTGGCAGCAGTTGGCGGTAACCAATGCCGAGCAGGCCCTGGGCGCGCGCCTGGCCGATCGCCAGCATGTGGCCGCGCGTTTCGAGGCCCTGGCCGAGGCGCTGGACATGGATGAAGTGCCGCAGCGCCTGGAGTGTTTCGATATCAGCCACTCCAGCGGTGAAGCCACGGTGGCCTCCTGCGTGGTGTTCGGCCCGGAAGGCCCGCTGAAATCCGATTACCGCCGCTACAACATCGAAGGCGTGACGGCGGGCGATGACTACGCCGCCATGCACCAGGCGCTGACTCGGCGCTTCAGCAGGGTCAAGGAGGGCGAAGGCAAGTTGCCCGATATCCTCCTGGTCGACGGCGGCAAGGGCCAGCTGGCCATGGCCCGTACGGTGCTCGAAGAACTGGCAGTGCCCGAGCTGATTCTGCTCGGCGTGGCCAAGGGCACCACCCGCAAGCCGGGGCTGGAAACCCTCTACCTGAATGACGCCGCCCATGAATTCACCCTACCGGGCAATTCGCCCGCGCTGCACCTGATCCAGCAGATTCGTGACGAATCACACCGCTTTGCCATTACCGGCCATCGCGCCCGGCGCGGTAAAGCGCGGCGTACATCCAGCCTGGAGGAGGTTGCCGGGGTAGGGCCAAAGCGCCGCCGTGAGCTGCTCAACCACTTTGGCGGCCTGCAGGAACTGACCCGCGCCAGTAGCGAAGAAATCGCCAAAGCGCCAGGTATCAGTAAAAAGCTTGCAGAGCTGATTTATGCCGCACTGCACAGCGAGTAGAATGCCTGCTCACTTTGCAGCCTAGTTGTGCCGATGAATATCCCCAACCTGCTAACCGTGCTCCGCGTTCTGCTGATTCCCTGCTTTATTCTGCTGTTTTATCTGCCCTTCAGCTGGAGCTATTGGGCGGCCAGCGGAGTATTTGCCTGTGCCGCCGCAACTGACTGGCTGGACGGCTATCTGGCGCGTCGGCTTGAACAAAGCACGCCATTCGGGGCCTTTCTCGACCCGGTGGCCGACAAATTGATGGTGGCCGTAGCCCTGGTGCTGCTGGTGGCGGAACACACCAACCTCTGGCTGACCCTGCCGGCGGTGATCATTATCGGCCGTGAAATCGTGGTATCGGCCTTGCGCGAGTGGATGGCCGAACTGGGCGCTCGGGCCCATGTCGCCGTCTCCAATCTGGCCAAATGGAAAACCGCGGCGCAGATGGTTGCGCTGATCGTCCTGCTGGCCAACCCGCCGACATTTACCGCCTGGGTGATCCTTGGCTATGTGTTGTTGGTGATCTCCGCCGTGCTGACCCTGTGGTCGATGGTGCAGTATCTGATGGCGGCCTGGCCGCACCTCAGCCCAGTTGCCGAAAAGAAATAAGTTTTTTGAATCAAGGGGTTGACGCGGCGTTCCGAAGCTATAGAATGGCGGCCGTCAGTACGACAAGCGGGAATAGCTCAGTTGGTAGAGCACGACCTTGCCAAGGTCGGGGTCGCGAGTTCGAGTCTCGTTTCCCGCTCCAATTTTAACGGGCCGTTTAAACGGCCCGTTTAGTTTCAAGGCTGAGTAGCAGAGTGGTTATGCACCGGATTGCAAATCCGTGAACGCCGGTTCGATTCCGACCTCAGCCTCCAATTAGAAAAGCCTCGTAGATCCATGATTTACGAGGCTTTTTCATTTTAAGGTACGCGGCTTGCAGCTCGCCCATGGGCTGTATATAGTCCAGACCTCGCAAGTTGAGCCGCTGACGGCAACAGCCGCTAGCCAACAAGTGACAACGCGCCAAGCGCCCCGATGGTGAAATTGGTAAACACAGCAGACTTAAAATCTGCCGACCGCAAGGTCTTGCCGGTTCGATTCCGGCTCGGGGCACCACCTTTCCTCGCTACAACTCCCTCGCCTTAAGTACGCTGTCACGCGCCTGTCGCGTCAGTGTCATATGCCTGCCACCTGTTTTAGCTGCAATCGCTGCAACTCATCTGGAGGTGTGGCGATGCGAATTTGCGTGATCGGAGCCGGGTATGTCGGGCTGGTATCGGCGGTCTGTTTTGCCGAAATGGGTAACCGGGTGATCTGCGTGGAGCAGGATGCCGCGCGGGTCGCCGGCCTGGCTGACGGTCAGGTGCCCATCTACGAGCCCGGGCTGGAAACGATGCTCAGGGCCCATCTTGCCAGCGGTCAGTTGAGCTTTACCGAGCATCTGGCGCTGGGCGTCGCCCAGGCGGAGATCGTTTTTATCGCCGTGGGCACGCCAAGCGGGGAGGATGGTTCGGCGGATCTGTCCCATGTGCTCGCCGTGGCCGATGCCCTGGGGGCCAGCTTGCAGCGCAGTTGTATCGTGGTCGACAAGTCCACGGTGCCGGTCGGTACCGGGGAGCGGGTCGCGCAGCGGATCAATAATGGCCTGCGTAAACGTGGCCAGTCGTGCAAGGTCAGCGTGGCCAGCAACCCGGAGTTCCTCAAGGAGGGCTCGGCCATCGATGACTTTATGCGTCCGGACCGGGTCATCATCGGCTGCGACGAGCCGGAGGCCGCTGAGGTGCTGCGCCGTCTGTATGCGCCGTTTTTGCGCAACCACGAACGCCTGCTGTGCATGAGCCTGCGCGCCGCGGAGTTCAGCAAGTACGCCGCCAATGCCTTTCTCGCCACCAAGATTTCCTTTATCAACGAAATGGCCAGCCTGTGTGCACGCCTGGACGTCGATATCGAGGAGGTGCGCCGCGGCATCGGCAGTGACAAACGCATCGGCACGCATTTTATCTACGCTGGTTGCGGTTATGGCGGTTCCTGTTTCCCCAAGGATGTGCGGGCGTTGATCCGCACTGCCGAGCAGGAAGGCATTGAACCTGGCATCCTGCGCGCAGTCGAAGCTCGTAACGCGCTACAGAAGACGTTGTTGTTCCAGGCGTTACGTGAGCATTTTTCCGGTTACTGGCAAGGGCGGGTCGTGGCGCTTTGGGGCTTGGCTTTCAAGCCAGGCACCGATGATCTGCGCGAAGCGCCCAGCCTGGTTTTGCTCAATGCCTTGTTGGCAGTTGGCGTAACCGTTCAGGCCTGCGACCCGGTTGCCACAACGGCTCTGGCAGAACGTTATAGTCAGGCGATCGATAGCGGTCAGCTGCGCCTGAGTACATCGCCGTATACCGTCGTTGAAGGGGCGGATGCACTGGTGTTGGTTACTGAATGGAAGCAGTTCCGTCAGCCTGACTTTGTACGAGTACGCGGTTTGATGCGTATGCCTGTGCTGTTTGACGGGCGCAATATCTACGATGCTGCGCACTTGGCTGAGCTGGGTTTTCTTTATCGAGGTATTGGCCGGCCTGCCCAGGGGCATTGTAAGGCCAGTGCAGCCTGATAAACTGCGCACGCAATTTTCACCCATTTACCTAAGGTTCCCAATGATCAAAAAATGCTTGTTCCCTGCAGCCGGTTACGGCACTCGCTTTCTGCCCGCCACCAAGGCGATGCCCAAGGAAATGCTGCCGATCGTGAACAAGCCGCTGATCCAGTACGGCGTTGAAGAGGCGTTGGAAGCCGGGTTGACGGAAATTGCCATGATCACCGGGCGCGGCAAGCGTGCCCTGGAAGACCATTTCGATATCAGCTATGAACTCGAACATCAGATCCGCGATACCGATAAGGAAAAATACCTGAGCGGGATCCGCCGTCTGATCGATGAATGCAGCTTTTCCTACACCCGCCAGGTCGAAATGAAAGGCCTGGGTCATGCCATTCTTTGCGGTCGTCCCCTGATTGGTGATGAAGCCTTTGCCGTGGTGCTGGCCGATGACTTGTGCCTGAACCTGGCCGGCGACGGCGTGCTGACTCAGATGGTCAAGCTGTACAAGCAGTTCCGCTGCTCGATCGTGGCCATCCAGGAAGTGCCGCCGGAAGAAACCCACAAGTACGGGGTAATTTCTGGCGAAATGATCCGGGAAGACATCTACCGGGTTAACAGCATGGTCGAGAAGCCCCAGCCTGAAGATGCGCCTTCGAACCTGGCCATTATCGGCCGTTATATCCTGACGCCGGATATCTTCGAACTGATCGAGCAGACCGAACCCGGCAAGGGCGGCGAAATCCAGATCACCGATGCCTTGATGAAGCAGGCGCAGAACGGCTGCGTCATGGCCTACAAATTCAAGGGCCAGCGCTTCGACTGCGGCGGTGCGGAAGGCTATATCGATGCCACCAACTTCTGTTTCGAGAACCTCTACAAGCCAGGCAAGGCTTACTGAGGCGGTAAGCCGTACGCCTTGAGTTGTAAGTGAGATGAATAGCAAAGCCACCGCGAGGTGGCTTTGTCGTTTTTGCTTGCCGTTTGCACGCGCCGGTCAAGGAATCGGCATCGCCTCAGAGCCCGGGCCAAGCGGCTGGCCGTAGCTGAACTCGACATAATTACCTGATGGATCACGCAGCCCGCAGTAATAGCCGACCGGATAGGGCTCGTCACGCGGGGCCCAGATCAGACAACCCGCAGCCTGGGCTTTGGCGGCAATGGCATCGACCTGCTCGCGGCTGGCCACGGCGAAGCCGAAGTGGCTGTAGTCATCGGCCGCCAGCGCGCGGTCCTGCCCGCCGGGCATGATCACGAAGATAAATTCATGCTCCTTGCCGGGTTCGGCCATCCAGACAATCCGTGAGCCCTTGCCGGCGCGCTGGTGAATCACCGCCATGCCGCAGAACTCGCGGTAGAAGGCCACGCAGGCATCTAGGTCGGGGACGTGCAACGCCAGGTGGGTGAGGGTCGGACGCATAAGGCTGCTCCTTGAGGGTACTTTGCAAGCGTAGTCCGAGGGCGGGGCTCGGGGTGATTGGGTTATGCTTGCGGCCTGTTCTGGAGGCTTGTGATGACCTACGATTTCGACCTGTTTGTAATCGGTGCTGGCTCCGGCGGCGTACGCGCGGCCCGCTTTGCCGCGGGCTACGGTGCCCGCGTGGCGGTGGCCGAGAGCCGCTATCTGGGCGGCACCTGCGTCAACGTCGGCTGCGTGCCGAAAAAGCTGCTGGTGTACGGTGCCCACTTCGCCGAAGACTTCGAACAGGCCCAGGGGTTTGGCTGGTCGCTGGATCAGGCGCAGTTCGACTGGCCGACCCTGATTGCCAACAAGAACCGCGAAATCGAGCGCCTCAACGGTATCTACCGCAACCTGCTGGTCAATAGTGGGGTGACCCTGCTGGAAGGCCACGCCCGTCTGCTTGATGGGCACAGCGTTGAACTGGGCGGCAAGCGTTACAGCGCCAAGCATATCCTCATCGCCACCGGCGGCTGGCCTCATGTCCCGGATATTCCCGGCCGCGAGCATGCCATCGACTCGAACCAGGCATTCTTTCTCGCACAACTGCCCAAGCGCGTGCTGGTGGTGGGCGGCGGTTATATTGCCGTGGAGTTCGCCTCGATCTTTAACGGCCTGGGCGCGCAGACCTCCTTGCTCTACCGGGGTGAGCTGTTCCTGCGCGGCTTCGATGGCGCGGTGCGCCAGCACCTGCGTGAAGAACTGAGCAAGCGCGGCCTCGACCTGCAGTTCAACAGCGATATCACCCGCATCGACAAGCAGGCCGATGGCAGCCTGCTGGCAACGCTCAAGGATGGCCGCGTACTGGCAACCGACTGTGTGTTCTACGCCACCGGCCGGCGGCCGATGCTGGATAACCTCGGCCTGGAAAACACCGAGGTGCAACTGGACGAGCGCGGCTATATCAAGGTCGATGAGCAGTACCAGAGCACGGCACCCTCGATCATGGCCATCGGCGATGTGATCGGCCGGGTACAGCTGACCCCGGTGGCCCTGGCCGAAGGCATGGCCGTGGCGCGGCGGCTGTTCAAGCCGGAGGAGTACCGCAAGGTCGATTACCAGATGATCCCTACGGCGGTATTCAGTCTGCCGAATATTGGCACCGTAGGCTTGAGCGAGGAGCAGGCCAGGGAAGAGGGCCACCGCGTCGTGGTTTTCGAAAGCCGTTTCCGGCCGATGAAACTGACGCTGACCGACAGCCAGGAACGTACGCTGATGAAGCTGGTGGTGGATGCCGACAGCGACCGGGTGCTGGGTTGCCATATGGTCGGCCCGGAGGCGGGGGAAATCGTCCAGGGCCTGGCCATTGCCCTGAAAGCCGGGGCAACCAAGCGGATGTTCGACGAAACCATCGGCGTGCACCCAACGGCGGCCGAGGAATTCGTCACCATGCGTACCCCGGTCGAGTCCTGAGGACGCCATGGCAGAACTCTTCTACCTCGCCGACCTGTTCGGCGTTGCGGTATTTGCCATTACCGGTGCGCTGATGGCCGGACGCAAATCCATGGACCTGTTCGGCGTGCTGGTGATTGCCATCATCACCGCGCTGGGCGGCGGCACCCTGCGCGATGTAATCCTGGACAACCACCCGGTCAGCTGGATTCTCAACGACCTCTATATCCTAGTGGCCTCTCTGGCGGCCATCGGCACGGTGATCTGGGTGCGCCTGACCCAGCCCATTCATGAGAAAGGCCTGCTGCTGGCGGATGCCTTCGGTCTGGCGGTGTTTACCGTGATCGGCACCGAAGTGGCACTGCAGCATGCCGTGCCCTATAGCACGGCGGTGATCATGGGGGTGATGACCGGCGTGGCCGGCGGGGTGATGCGCGATGTGATCTGCAACGAGATTCCGCTGATCTTCCAGAAGGAAATCTACGCCACCGCCTGCATTGCCGGAGCCCTGATGTTTATCGGCCTGCGCGAGCTGGGCACTCCGCATTGGCTGGATACCGGGGTGTCCATGCTGACAGTGCTGCTGATCCGCCTGGCGGCTATTCGCTGGCACGTATCTCTGCCTCGGTTTCACCTGCTGGACAGGGACTGATGATCGAACGTCGCCGTTGTCCCATCGAATCGGCGTATTTCCGCGGTCGGACGGTAACCTGAGCAAGGTTAGCCGTTATTCAGTTTCGCTCGCCAACGTCTGATGGCTTAGATCACTGCCGCCTATCCAGGCGGCCCTTACCGACATCGTATCTGTACAGGCGCTTCTATCTATAGCCTGGGCCGGGTTGCGTTTTGGCCACAGCAAAACTGTCGATGGCGGCAAACTGGACGCCATCAACAGCTGAGCTAGGGTACAAGTATGAGAGCCTGAGATCGCAACGACAGGGATGCATCTATGGATAGATACGTGGTGCTGCCCTTCTGGCTGGCCGGGCAGCACTTTGCAGTTGCGCTCGAGAATGTCGTACGGGTATTGCCGGCATTGCTTAGTACACCCTTGCCCGGTGCGCCGCCAACTGTGCGCGGGCTGGTCAATGTGCAGGGCCATGTGTTGCCGGTGATCGATCTGGCCCGGCGCTTCGATTGGCCCTCGGCCCCGACGACCTTGTGGCAACCCTTTATCTGGCTGCAAACCAGCAAACGTCAACTGCTGCTACCGGTGGAAAAGGTCGCTGCGGTATGCAGTTGCGTCGCCAGCGATTTTTCCCCGGCCCCCGATCCCCATGTGCCATCCAGTCTGCTCCAGGGCGTGCTGCGCAGTGCGGAGGGCATGCTGTTGATTCAGGATGTCGAGCAACTGCTCTGCGCCGCCGAGGAAAGCCAGCTGGACGCCGCCTTGGCCGAGCAGAGAGGTGGCCCCGATGCCAGGGTCTAAGCCGTCCTGTTCGGCCCCGCTACTGGATGTGCTGGTGCACAAGGTTCACCAGCACCTGGGCATGGACTTCTCCGCGCCGCGCAGCGCCGAACTGCTGCGTCGCCTGCAGTTGCTGGCAGTCGAGCAGGAGCTCAGTGACCCGGCGGCCTGGTTGCAGGCGCTGGCCTTTACCGAGTGGGATGCCGCGCTGATACAAAGCCTGGTACCGGCCTTCAGTGTTGGTGAAACCTATTTTCGGCGCGACCCGGAAACCTTCGACTGGCTGGCCCAACACCATCTGGCCGGCGTGCTGGCGCGCCGCCGGCAGAGCGGGCAACGCAGCCTGCGCCTGTGGAGTGCCGGCTGCTGCACCGGCGAAGAGGCCTATAGCCTGCTGTTTCTGCTCGATGAGTTGCTGGGCGAGGAGCGCGATAGCTGGACGGTGGAACTGGTCGCCAGCGATATCAGTGCGCAATTTCTCGCCCGGGCCGAGCAGGCCCTGTATGGCAGCAACGCCTTTCGCCGCAACGAAAGCGCCTTCCGCCAGCGCTACTTCCAGGCCGAAGGCCGCCTGTGGCAGGTTCGCCCGGCCTGGCGCGGACGCATCCGCTTTCGCCAGTTCAACCTTATCGATGAAGGCCAGGATTGCCTGCTGCCGGAGGCCGATCTGATCCTGTGTCGCAATGTGCTGATGTATTTTTCGCCAACGCGTGCCGCGGCGGTGGTCAAGCGTCTGCTTGGCTGCCTGAATGACGAGGGGTTGCTACTGCTCGGCGCAGTCGAAGCCGGCATCGCCACCCAGGCGGGGCTGACGGGTAGCTGGGCGGGCTGCAATTACGCCCTGAATCGCCACGCCGGGCGGGCAACCGCGGCCGTTCCGCCCATGGCGGCGCTAACCACTGCCGTGAGTCAGGCAGAGCCAGCCCCCCATAGCACTCGCCATAAGCGCGAAGATGCACCGGCACCCGTGCAGCCGGCCACGCGCCAGGCCGTCCCCGCCGAGGAGCACTGGCAGCAGGCCCAACAAGCCCTGGCTGCCGGCCTTTATCCAGCGGCCCGGGCAGCCCTGTTGGCCTATCTGGCTTGCGCCGGCCTGAGCCGCGGACAACAGCACCAGGCCTGCCTGCTGGCCGCGCGCAGCTGGGCCGATCAGCAGTGCCTCGACGAGGCCCGCGACTGGTTGCAGCGGGCCCTGCAACTGCAGGCCGACTCGGTTCCCGCCTATTGGCTGCAGGCTCAGTTGGCGCAGCACAGCGGTGATGATGCGGCCGCGCTGCAGGCTTTGCACAAGGCCCTATACCTGCAGCCCGAATTTATCCTCGGCTACTTTCTCCAGGCCCGCCTGCTGGTCGCCCAGGGCCGTACCCAGGCTGCCGCCAAGGCGCTGCGGGTTTGCCAGCAGTTATTGCTGCAGCAGAGCGGCGATAGCCTGGTGCCCCTGGGCGATGGCATGAGTTGCGGACAATTGCTGCTTGTGTGCCAACAACTGCAGGAGGTCGCGCCGTCATGTCCGAGCCGATAGACACCAGCGGGCGTTGGGATCAGCTGCGTGAGCGCCTAGGCGAGCTTGAACGCCGCCTGGGCGAAGGTAGCGATATAAGCACCAGCGAGTTGAACAAGCGGTTGGCCGCCCGTACCCGCCAATGGGCCGGGGCCGCGCAGCCGGCGGAGCTTGGCGAGCAGCTCGATGTGCTTCGTTTCAGTTTGAGTGACGAGCTGTATGCCATTGGCAGTGAGCATGTCGCCCAGGTGCTGCCACTCAACCAGTACACGCCCTTGCCCAGTACCCCGGCCTATGTGCTGGGCATCGTCAATGTGCGTGGGCGCATCGTATCGGTGCTGGATTTGCGGGTGTTGTTCGAGTTACCCCACGGCAGCCTGTCGGACCGCAGCTTTTTGCTGATTTTGCACAGCGCGGACATGGAGTTCGGCTTGTTGATCGACCGCGTGCTTGGGGTGGCCACGATCAGCTGCGCCAACCTGCAGAAGGACCTGCCCAACCTGAGCGGGGTGCGCGCGCGCTACCTGCTTGGGGTGACAACAGAACAATGCACGGTGCTGGACGGCGCACGCCTGCTGGGCGACCCGGACCTGCGCGTTATGGTTGAGTAATCGCACAGTAGAGAGGGACACGGATGATGCTCAGGATTCTGCGATTCAATATAGGTAGCAAGTTGCTCCTGGCGTTCGCCCTGCTGATTCTGGGCTTTGGCGGGCTGCTATTCACCACCCTGGAGCGCTTTGTCGAGTTGCAAGCCCGCGAGGAGAGCCAGTTTCAGCGTAACTACGAGCGGATCTCCGCGGTCAAGGAGCTGCGTATCAATATCGCCGCCCAGCGCAGCGAGTTGCTTCTGGCGATCAACCCGGGAACCAGGGGCGAGCTGGACGAACGCGAGGAGCAGATTCGCCAGCACAGTGCCGACAATGAGCGCCTGATCAAGCAGCTGCGCCAGACGGCCAGCGGCGATCCGCAGGCCGGTGAGCTGCTTGAGCAATTGTTTGACGTGCGCAACGCCCTGGCGAATACCCGCGCCACGCAACTGCAGCTGATCCGTAACGAGCAACTGGAAGAAGCGCTGCAGCTGAACCGGGGTGTGCAATTGGAGCGCTTCGAGGCGATTCATGCGCTTGGCCTGCAGCTGGCCACACTGACCGAACAACGTATTAGCGAAACCCAGGAGGCATCACGCCAGGGCCTCGAGGCCCTGCGCGAGCGCATCCGCAATCTGAGCCTGCTGTTGGTGGGCGTGAGCGCCGTGCTGGCCTGGCTGCTGAGCCGGCATATCGCCCTGCCTCTGGCTCGTCTGACCGGTCTGGCCGAGCAGATTGGCCGTGGCGAGATTCCGCGTGAGGTCAGTAGCAGCCCGCGCCAGGACGAAGTGGGACGGCTGGCCCAGGCGTTCGGGCTGATGAGCCAGTACCTGCGTGAACTGGTGCAGGAGATGAATGAGGGCATCTCGGTGCTGGCCAGTTCCAGCGAGGAGATTCTGGCCGCCACCAGCCAGGTGGCCAGCAGCACCCAGGAAACCGCCACGGCCATCAGCGAGATCGCCACCACAGTGGCAGAGGTCAAGCAGACCGCGGTGCTGGCGGGCAGCAAATCGCAGGGGGTCAGCGAAAGCGCCGCGCGCACCCGGAAAATCGCCCAGGACGGCCGACAGGCGGTGGAAGAAGCGTTGAGCGGCATGCAGCAGATCCGCGAGCAGATGCAGGCGGTGGCCGAAAGCATCATGCGCCTGGGCGAGCAGAGCCAGGCCATTGGCGAGATAGTCGCCTCGGTCGGCGACCTGGCCGAGCAATCCAACCTGCTGGGGGTCAATGCCTCGATCGAGGCGGTCAAGGCCGGCGAAACCGGCAAGGGTTTCTCGGTGGTGGCGCAGGAGGTCAAGGCCCTGGCTGAGCAGTCGAAACAGGCCACTGCCCAGGTGCGCGGCATTCTCGGCGAGATCCAGAAGGCCATGACCAAGGCGGTGCTGCTGGCCGAGCAGGGCAGCAAGACGGTGGAGGTCGGCTACCAGCGCGCCCAGGCCAGCGGCGAGGCGATTCGTAGCCTGAGCAGCAATATCGAGGAATCCAGCGAGATGGCGCTGCAGATCGCGGTGACCAGCCAGCAGCAGATGGTTGGCATGGACCAGGTCGCCAGTGCCATGGAAAGCATTCGCCAGGCCAGCCAGGACAATGTCGGCGGTACCCGCCAGGTCGACCTGGCGGCGCGCAATCTTCATCAGCTGGGCCTGAAACTCAAGGGCCTGGCGGCCCGCTTCCGGCTCTGAACCAAGCACTGGCGGGTCTGCCAACAAGAGCAGAACCGCCGCCAGGAGAAAAACGATGATGAGCAAACTGGCCAACCTGAGTATCAGCAGCAAGTTGTTGTTGGCTTTCTCCCTGTTGATTGCAGGTTTCGCCGCCATGCTGCTGTTCAGCCTGCAGCGTTTCGTGCAATTGCAGGAAATTGAAGCAGCGGACTTCACCCGCCGTTATGAACGGGTCAATGAGGTCAAGGATCTGGTGATCAATATCCAGGCCCAGCGCATTGCCTTGCAATTGGCCATGGACAGTGACGGTGCGGCGCAGCGCGAGTATCTGGCGGATATTCATCGTCGTAGCCAGGCCAATGAGCGCCTGCTGGAAGAACTCAGCCGCAATCGCATTACGGACAACGAGGTCCGGGTATTGGTCGAGCAGTTGCAGAAGCTGTACGCCGCCTATAACCAAAGCCGCGACAGCGATGTTATCCCCCTGTTGCGCAGCGGCCAGGGCGAGGAAGCCCGCCGCCTGTTCAGCGGTATCCAGAATGAACGGGTGGAGCAGATCGCGGGCCTGAGCGAACAACTCTCCGCACTGACCATTGCGCGGGTGCAGCAGGGCCTGGAGAAAACCACCCAGGAGCTGCAGCAGCAACGCAGGCAACTGCTGCAAGTGGGGTTGCTGTTGGCGGTACTGGCCAGCCTCTTCGGTTGGTGGCTGAGCCGGCATATCGCGCAGCCGCTGGTGCGCCTGACCGGTTGGGCCGAGCGTATCAGCCGTGGCGAGATCCCCCGCGATATGAGCACCACCGCGCGCCAGGACGAGGTCGGCCGTTTGGGCCAGGCCTTTACCCGTATGGGCCTGTATCTGCAGGACCTGGTCCGCAAGGCCGAGGGGCTGGCCGACGGTCAGCTGCAGGTCGACCTGCAAGGGGTGGCCGAGAGCGATGTGCTGGGCAGCGCCTTTGCCACCATGGTGGATAACCTGCGCGAACTGGTGCAGGAAATGAATGACGGCATCTCGGTGCTGGCCAGTTCCAGCGAGGAGATTCTGGCCGCCACCAGCCAGGTGGCCAGCAGCACCCAGGAAACCGCCACGGCCATCAGCGAGATCGCCACTACGGTGGCGGAGGTCAAGCAGACCGCAGTGCTGGCGGGCAGCAAATCCCAGGGGGTCAGCGAAAGCGCCGCACGCACCCGGCAGGTCGCACAGACGGGTCGCCAAGCGGTGGACGAGGCCCTGAGCGGTATGCAGCAGATCCGCGAGCAGATGCAGGCGGTGGCCGAGAGCATCATGCGCCTAGGCGAGCAGAGCCAGGCCATCGGCGAGATAGTCGCCTCGGTCGGCGATCTGGCCGAGCAATCCAATCTGCTGGGGGTCAATGCCTCGATCGAGGCGGTCAAGGCGGGCGAAACCGGCAAGGGTTTCTCGGTGGTGGCCCAGGAGGTCAAGATCCTGGCCGAGCAGTCGAAACAGGCCACGGCCCAGGTGCGCGGCATTCTCGGCGAGATCCAGAAGGCCATGACCAAGGCGGTGCTGCTGGCCGAGCAAGGCAGCAAGACGGTGGAAGTCGGTTACCTGCGCGCCCAGGCCAGTGGCGAGGCGATTCGCACCCTGAGCAGCAATATCGAGGAGTCCAGCGAGATGGCGCTGCAGATCGCCGTGACCAGCCAGCAGCAGATGGTTGGCATGGACCAGGTCGCCACCGCCATGGAAAGCATCCGCCAAGCCAGCCAGGACAATGTCGGCGGCACCCGTCAGGTCGACCTGGCGGCGCGCAACCTCCACCAGCTGGGCTTGAAGCTAAAGAGCCTGGCGGGACGGTTCAAATTGTGAGCATGCCATGAGCCTGGATCGTGAGGCCCTGCAGCGGCAACTGTTGGCCAGCTTCAAGCTGGAGGCCGACGAGCGCCTGGCGACCCTCGCCGACCAACTGGCTGGCTGGCGCGAGTCCGCCGCCTCGGCCGAGGCCGTTGAGTCGCTGTTTCGTGAAGTACACAGCATCAAGGGCGCGGCCCGGGCCGTGGGCCTGGGTGCCATGGAGCAGCTTTGCCATGCCTGGGAAAGCCTGCTCGCCGCGGTGCGCAGCGGCGGGCTGGAGCTGAGTGCCGAGCGGGTCGAGTTGTGCCGCCATGCCCTGGGTATGCTGCAACAGTTGCACGCCGGCCCAGCACCTGATGCCGTAACCCAGGCCGAACTGATCGAGAGCCTGGAGGCGGCCGCCAATGGCGCACCGGTGCAATTGCCCGAGCAGCCGCCGGCTCCTGTGTTGCCACGCACCGAAGCGGGTACGGTCCGGGTTTCGACCCAGCGCCTGGATGCCCTGTTGTTTCACAGCGAAAGCCTGTTGCAACACCGGCTCGAGGCGCAATCGCTGAGCCGCAGCCTGGGCGAACATGTACAGGCCTGCGCGCCGCAGCAGGGTCGGCTGATCAGCCCCGGAGCTCTGGAGCAATTGCGCGGCAGCCTGGCGACGCTGCCCACGGCGAGCCAGGGCGGGCTCAAACTGTTGTTCGACTATCTGGACTGGAGCCAGGCCCAGTTCGACCGCCTGCATTTTGCCGCGGTGCAGCTAGATAAAGCCGGCAAGCACCTGGCGCAGGGGCTGACGCAACTTTCCGCGGGCCTGACCGATGAGCTGCAGAGCACGCTGCTGCTGGCCGGCAGCCATTTGGTCGAAGGCTTGCCGGCGATGGTTCAGGACCTGGCCAGCCAGGCCGGTAAACGGGTCGATCTGCAGGTGCGCGGCAGCCATCTGCAGATCGACAAGCGCATCCTCGATGAACTGCGTGCGCCGCTTACCCATCTACTGCGCAATGCCCTCGACCATGGTCTGGAAACCCCGCAGCAACGCATCGCCTGTGGCAAACCGGAGCTCGGCCAGCTGCAACTGGAGTTGCTTCAGGAGTCGGCGGACCGCTTCGAACTGCGGATCAGCGACGATGGCCGCGGCCTGGACCTCGCGCAACTCAAGGCCAAGGCGGTAAGCACCGGCCTGCTGGGCCTGGAGCAGGCCGAGGCGCTTGGTGATGCGGAGGCCGCCAAGCTGGTGTTCAGCTCCGGTCTGAGTACCAGCGCCATGATCACCGACCTGTCTGGCCGCGGCCTGGGCATGGCCATCGTGCAGGAGGTGGTCGAGCGTCTGGGCGGGCGCATCGACCTGGAATCCACTGCGGGGCAGGGCTGTTGTTTCCACCTGCACCTGCCCCTCAGTCTGTCAACTTTTCGCGCGGTGATCGTGCGCATCGGCGAACGCACCTTCGCCGTTCCGGCCCTGGCGGTGGAGCGTTGTCTGCGCTTGCCGGCCGCGGCGCTGAAGAACCTGGAAAACCGCCCCACGGTGGTGTTTCAGCAGCAAGTGCTGGCGGTCTGGTCCCTGGCGGAGGTGCTCGGTCTTGGCAGCCAGGCCCGCGACGCCAGCAAGCTGACCCTGTTGCTGCTCAAAGTGCGCGGTGAACGCTTTGTCCTGTTGGTGGACGAACTGCTTGGCGATCAGGAAATCACCGTGAAAAACCTCGGCAAACAACTGCTGCGGGTACGCAACTTGCTGGGGGCAACCCTGCTCGGCGATGGTCAGCTGGTGCCCATTCTGCACCCCGGCGATCTCTACCGTAGCGCCCAGGAGACCCGCGTCAGCGCCCTGGCCCAGAGCGCCGAGGCGAGTTCCGGCACTTCGCGGCAGCGCCTGTTGATCGCCGAGGATTCCTTCACCTCGCGCGGGCTGCTCAAGGCCATACTCGAAGCCGCAGGCTATCAGGTGGCCACCGCCAACGATGGCCTGGAAGCCTGGAATGCCCTGAAACAGGCGCAGTTCGACCTGCTGGTGTCCGATGTCGAGATGCCGCGCATGGATGGTTTTACCCTGACCAGCCGGATTCGCGCTGACCGCGAACTGGACAGCTTGCCGGTGGTGCTGGTGACGGCCCTGGGCACAGCGGAAGACCGGGCCAGGGGGCTGGAGGCCGGGGCCAATGCTTATCTGGTGAAAAGCGGTTTCGAGCAGGACAGCTTGCTCGATGCCATTCGGCGACTGATCTGAGAGGGGGGAGCACAACCATGCGTGTACTGATAGTCGATGATTCGCCGGTGCTGCGCTTGCTGCTGCGTTCGGTCTGCGAAGACGCCGGCTTCGAGGTGTGCACGGCCGACAGCGGTGAGCAGGCGCTGACGCTGCTGGAGAGCTACACCCCGGATATCGTGACCATGGACGTGCATATGCCTGGTATCGACGGCTACGAAACCACGGGGCGGATTCTTGAGCGCTATGCCTTGCCGGTGGTGGTGCTGACCGCCAGTGCCAATGCCAATGATGCGGTCACCGCCATGCGCGCACTGGCTGTGGGCGCGTTGGCCGTGGTGGAAAAGCCCCGCGGGCTCAATGCGCCGGATTTCGAACAGCGCATTGATGAGCTATTACGTACGCTGCGCAGCCTGGCCCAGATCAAGGTGGTGCGCCGGCCTCGCCCGGCGGCGCAGCCGCAGAAGACCTCGCCAGTACCCAAGCCGATACTCCAGGCCGCCCCGCGGCTGGTCGCCATCGGGGCTTCGGCGGGCGGTCCGGTGGCGCTGAAAAGCCTGTTGCAGGGGTTACAGCAGGTTCCACCCTGGCCCATGGTATTGGTGCAGCACATCAGCACGGGCTTTCTGCCCAGTTTCTGTCAGTGGCTGGCTAGCCTGGTGTCGTTTTCGGTGCAGATCGCCGAGGATGGCCAGCTGCTGCAGCCCGGAGTGCTCTATCTGGCACCCGATGGCAAGCAGCTTGGGGTAAATGCGGAGCCGCGCGTACAGTTGCAGGAGGGCACGGCCCAGCAGCAGTTCTGTCCGTCGATCGACCATCTGTTCAATTCCGTGGCGCGGCGGCTGGGCAACCGCGCCATTGGTATCCAGCTGTCCGGCATGGGCCGCGACGGTGCTGTGGGCCTGGCCGAACTGCGCCGCCAGGGTGCGCTGACCCTGGTGCAGGAACCCGGCAGCGCGGTCATCGATTCGATGCCGCGAGCTGCCATCGATATGCAGGCCGCCTGCCAGATTCTTGGCCCGGAACAGATTGCCGCTACGCTCAATGCGCTGGCTCGGCAAGAGGCCACAGAACAGGCGGGTAAAGGAGGAGGTGCGTCATGTACGACCACGCTGAAATCCTGATAGTCGAGGACAGCCCGACGCAGGCAACCGAACTGCAGTACCTGCTGGAAGCCTCTGGTTGCCAGGTACGCATTGCCCGTAATGGTGTCGAAGCCCTGGCCAAAGTCGCCGAACGCCGGCCGACCATCGTTATCAGCGATATCGTCATGCCGGAAATGGATGGCTACGAACTCTGCCGGCAACTGAAGAGCAACGAACTTACGGCCAACATCCCGGTGATTCTGGTGACCCACCTGGCCGACGCCCGCGATGTGGTGCACGGCCTGGCCTCGGGGGCGGACAACTTTATCGTCAAGCCGTACGACGAGAAGTATCTGATGTCGCGCATCCGCTACTTTCTGGTCAACCTTGAGCTGCGCAGCCATGAGCGCGTGCAGATGGGCGTGGAGGTAATGCTGGAGGGCGAGCGGCACTTTATTACCGCCGGCCGCCAGCAGATCCTCGATCTGTTGATTTCCACCTACGAGCAGGGCGTGCGCCTGAATCACGAACTGCAGTCCAAACACGACGAGTTGGCCCGGAGCAACACGCTGCTCAATTGCCTGTTCCACTTCACCAGCGGCCTGACCGATGCCAAGACCGAACAGCATGTAATAGATGCGGCGCTCAAGCGCATCCTGGAGTTTCCCGAGGCGGTGGCGGCCTGGCTGTTGTTGACCGATACCGACCAGGCAGAAGAGTCGGCACGCCTGGCTGGGGCCAGCGGCCGCGGCGCGGACTACAGCCTCGAACGGCTGAGCGCCTGTACCGACAACTGCCCGTGCCGGCATGCCTGGCTTAGCGATCATCTGGCTACACCCAGCAATATCAGCGCCTGCCCGGCCCTGGCCCAGCAGGCGGGCGAGGGCTGCCATGCCAGTATCCCGTTGCTGCTGGGTCGCGAGATTGTCGGCATGCTCAATGTAGTCAGACGCAACAGCCAGCCCTGGGCCGAAGAGCCGCTCATGGCCCTGGCTTCCATCGGTCGCCAGCTGGCCATGGCCCTGGGCCGGGCGCGATTGTTCGAAAGCATGGAGGAGCTGGTGGAGCAACGCACCCGGGCGCTGGGCCAGAGTGAGGCGCTGTTGCGCAAGATTCTCGACAGCCTGCCGGTGGGCGTTCTGGTCGCCGATCGCAACGGCCGGCTGATCATGAGCAACCCCGAAAGCGGGCTGATCTGGGCCGGCAAGCATCCCACCGAGCTGGTCGACTACCCGCGCTACCAGGGCTTCTGGGCCGACAACGGCCAGGCTCTGGCAACCGAGGACTGGCCGCTGGTGCGGGCGGTTCAGCAAGGCAAAACGACGCGCAACAAGGTAATCGACATCGAAGCCTTCGACGGTACCGACAAGACCATCCTCAATTCGGCCGTGCCCTTTGTAGACGAACAGGGGGTGCGGCAGGGGGCCATCGCGGTGCTTCAGGACGTCACCGAACAGCGCCGCCGCGACCTGGAGATCCGCATTCGCACCCGCGCCGTGGAGGCCAGCGTCAACGCCATCGTCATCACCGACAACGAACAGCCAGACCAGCCTATCGTCTACGTCAACCCTGCCTTCGAGCGCATCACTGGCTATCGCCGCGATGAAGTCGAAGGGCGCAACTGCCGCTTTCTGCAAGGCACCGACACCGACCAGCCCGCCCTGGAGCATATCCGCCGGGCGCTGCGGGCCCAAGAGGAGGGCGGTGCGCTGCTGTGCAACTACCGCAAGGACGGTTCGGCGTTCTGGAATGACCTGAAAGTCGCCCCGGTGATCAACGACCGCGGCAAGGTCAGCCACTTTGTCGGCATTCTTCACGACATCACCGAGGGCAAGCGCTATCAGGAAGAACTGGAGCACCAGGCCAACCACGACGGCTTGACCGGCTTGCCGAACCGCAACCTGCTCAACGACCGTCTTCGCCAGGCGATTGCCTTCGCCAGCCGCAGCGGTGCCCAGTTCACCCTGGTGTTTATGGATCTGGATCACTTCAAGGTGATCAACGACAGCCTCGGCCACAATGCCGGCGACCAGCTGCTGGTGCAGGTCGCCGAACGCCTGCAGCGCAGCAGACGGGAAGTCGACACCGTGGCGCGCCTGGGGGGCGATGAGTTCGTCATCCTGATGGTCGATCGCGACCAGCGCATCGGTTGGCTGGAACAGTTGCAAAAGCTGCAACAGCTGATCGCCGAGCCGTTGCTGCTCGACGATCAGGAACTGGTGGTCAGCTGCAGCATCGGCTTCTGCCGCTTCCCCGATGACGGCACCGACGTCGTCACCCTGCTGCGCAATGCCGATACCGCCATGTATCAGGCCAAGCACCAGGGGCGTAATCGCATCTGCGCCTTCACCCCGCAAATGAATGAAAAGATGCAGCGGCGCCTGCAACTGGAGCGGGAAATTCGTCAGGCCCTACAGAACAGCGAGTACTGCCTGGTGTATCAACCGCAGCTTGATCTGCTCAGCGGCCGTCTGTGCGGTTTTGAGGCGCTGGTGCGCTGGCAGCACGAGGGCAAGCTGGTGCCGCCCGACGAATTTATTCCACTGGCCGAGGAAACCGGCCAGATCGTCGGCATCGACAACTACGTGTTCGACGCCGTGTGCCGTCAGCTGCAAGCTTGGAAAGACCTGATGACGGGCCTGAGCATCGCGGTTAACTTCTCCGCGATCAGCTTTATGGAGACCGACTTTATCGACCGAGTGCAGAAAACCATGGCGCGTTACGGGGTGGCACCGGCCAGCCTCAAGCTGGAAGTGACCGAAACCATGCTGATGACCAACACCGATGAGGTGTTTTTGAAGATGCAGGCACTCAGCGCCATCGGTATTCGGTTCTCCATCGACGATTTCGGCACTGGCTATTCATCCCTGGGCTATCTGAAGCGCTTCCCCTTCAGTGAATTGAAGATCGACCGCAGCTTCGTCACCGATGTGCACCTGGAGCCCGACAGCGCGTCCCTGGTGCGCTCGATGATTTCCATCGGCCATAACCTGGGCATTAAGGTGATCGCCGAAGGGGTGGAAACCGCCGAGCAACTGGGCTTTCTGCGCCGCGCCGGCTGTGACGAGCTGCAGGGTTACTACTATTCGCCGCCTCTGCCGCCCCCGGCCTGCCTGGCCTTGCTCCAGGGCGGGGCGGAGTTGCACCTGCCGGACAACATCATCGAGGTTCAGGAGCGCTATCTGCTGTTGATCGACGATGAACCGAGCATCCTCGCGGCCGTGCAGCGCGAACTGCGCCTGGAAAACTACCGCATCCTCACCGCCGCAAGTGATGCTGATGCACTGCCAATACTGGCGACTTATCCGGTGGATGTGGTGCTGACCGATATACGCATGGCCAGCATGAGCGGGGTGGACTTTCTGCGTCGGCTCAAGACCCTTTATCCAGAAGTCATCCGTATGGTGCTAAGCGGTTCCAGCGAGGTAGGTGCCATCCTCCAGGCCGTCAACGAAGGGGTGGTCTACCGATTTATCACCAAGCCCTGGGCTGTCGACGACCTGCGCGAACAGGTGCGCGAGGCTTTCAAACAGCGTGAACTGCAACAGGATAACCAGCGCATGCGCGAGCAGCTGTTGAGTCTGCAGCACAGCCTGCCTGGCGGCGCTCGGTGATATGAACGAGTGCGCCGTATTGGCCGGCGACGCTCGAAGACCTTATCAAGCTGGGCCGGCCGCAGCGGCCGGCCCAGCAACCCCTCAGCCCTGGGGCGTTCTGCTGCGGTACTCGGTTGTGGTTATGCCGGCATAGCCCCAGTTATCGGTGTCGACTTCCTCGATCACGATATGGGTGAGATCCGGGCGTTTGTTCAGCACGCGCTCCAGGGTCTCGGTGATTTCCCGGATGACCTGGGCTTTCTGCTCGCGGGTTACGCCATCACGGGTGATACGAACGTTAACAAAAGGCATGGTATTGCTCCTGCGTTGGGGAGGGCTGGGGAGGGCTGGGGAGGCTGTGTGGCACTTCCCCAGGAAGGTGATCGTTGTATTTAGTTCAGTAGGGCTACCACTTACCGGCGCTCATGCCACCGTCCACCGGCAGAACGACGCCAGTGGTGAAGTGGGCGTTGGCCAGATAGAGCACCGCATCGGCGATTTCGCTGACCTGTCCCATCCGCCCGGCCGGTTGCAGACCATTGAGGAAGCCGTGGGTGGCCGGGTCGTGCATCGGGGTTTCGATGATTCCCGGCGCCACGGCGTTGACCTGGATATTGTGCGGCGACAGCTCCAGGGCGAGCGCGCGGGTGAACTGGTTCAGCCCGCCCTTGATCAGCACCGGCAATGCCGCCGGCACCGCCAGGTTGGGCTGCAGCGCGATCGCGGCGGTGATGTTGATGATGCGTCCCTGCTTGCGCCCGATCATATGGGCCGCCGCCACCTGGGAAGCGTAGATCACCCCCTTGAGATTGGTTTGCAGAAGGTTCTCGATATCCTCCGGGCTGTACTCGACGAAGGGCTTTGGCAGAAAGAAACCCGCATTGTTGATCAGCACATCAACCTGGCCGAAGGCCTCGATACCCGCCTGAAAGATGCGTTCGGCGGTTTGCGGCGTGGCGATATCGCCTGTCACACCGATAAAGCCCTGTGGATTGCCGAGTGCGGCGCTGGCCTCGGCCAGGCCCACCTCGGAGCGGGCATTGCCTATCACGTTGAAGCCGCTGGCGAGGAAGGCCTTGACCAGGCCGAGACCGATGCCGCTGGAGGCACCGGTGATAGCAACGGTTCTGCGAGTGCTCATGGAGTTCTCCTGAAAGGATTGAAGGCTTTCTCAGCGCAAGTAAGCGAGTGGTGCGCTGTTGGGATGGACTATATTTTTGCTTGATGTGCTGATAAATAGGGTTTTTAAAACTTCAGTTGATACATGGTGTAATCAATCGTGCGACGACAATTCGACGATGTATTGCTGGGCAGCATCGAGCTGTTCTGCCTCGCGGCGGAAGAGGGCAGCTTCACCGCTGCTGCGCTGTCTGCAGGGGTAACGCCGGCCGCCGTCAGTCGCTCGGTCGCGCGCCTCGAGGAACGCCTGGGGACGCGGTTATTCGTACGCACCACCCGCAGCATTCGCCTGACGGACGGCGGGCGCAGCTATTACGAGCAGTGCCGCCAGGCCCTGACGCAGCTGGTGGAAGCGGAGCGGGAGGTAACGGGCAAGCAGCTGGACCCTTCGGGTACGCTGCGCATCAGCCTGCCCACCACCTATGGGCATCATCGGTTATTGCCTCTGCTGCCCGAATTTCGCCGGCTTTACCCCAAGGTTCAGGTCGAGGTGCATCTGAGCAACCGCAATATCGATTTTGTCGCCGAAGGCTATGACATGGCCGTGCGCGTACGTGCTCAGCCGGACTCGACCTTGATCGCACGTCCGCTGGAGGATGCCCGGCTGGTGGTGGTGGCCAGCCCCGAATACCTGGCGCGGGCGGGCACCCCGCTGACCCTGGATGATCTGGAGCAGCATGACTGCATCCAGTTCGAACTGCCCAGCAGCGGCCGGCCGATCACCTGGCTGTTCAACGAAGGCAGCAAGGAGCGGGAAATGCTGACCAACGGCGGCTACCTCTGTGCCGACGACGTGCTGGCTGGCGTGACCCTGGCCAAGCATGGCGCGGGCCTGTTCCAGACCTACCGCTTTATCGTCGAACGCGAGTTGGCCAAGGGTTCGCTGGTGGAAGTGCTTCAGCCATTTTCCGGACGCTCGCGCCCCTTCACCCTGCTGTATCCCCACAGCCGGCATATGCCGTTGCGTCTACGCGCGTTCGTGAATTTCATCATGGACAAGAAGCAGGCGTGGTGACTGCTGCCCTTGTAACGACCCTGGAGCGGCACACTGTTGCTGGCTAAAGGGAGTTTATCTCGTTGTGCAACGGCAAGCGGCAGCGATCCACCTTCCACCAGGTGGGCAGCAGTTTACGGATCGCTGGCTGGTTGAAGCGATCATCGATCAGGTAGACCACGCCCTGGTCTTTGACGGTGCGAATAACCCGGCCGGCGGCCTGCACCACCTTCTGCAAGCCCGGGTAGAGGTAGGTGTAGCCGTAGCCGTTGTTGCTGCCGAACATCACCTCCATCCGCTGCTTGATCTCTTCATTGACCGGGTTTATCTGCGGCAAGCCGAGGGTGGCGATAAAGGCGCCGATCAGGCGGTCGCCGGGCAGGTCGATACCCTCGCCAAAGGCTCCGCCCAGTACGGCAAAACCGATGCCGCGGCCATTGCTGGAAAAACGCTCGAGAAAGGCCTGGCGTTCGTTTTCATCCATTTGCCGTGACTGTTGCCAGACCGGGATCTGCGGATGCGCCATCTGCAGCTCCTGCAGCGCCGCCTGCAGGTAGGTGTAACTGCTGAAGAAGGCCAGGTAGTTGCCCGGTTTTTCCGCGTACTGGCGGGCAATCAAGGCGGCGATGGGGGCCAGCGAGTAGTCGCGATGGGCATAGCGGGTGGACAGGTTGCTGACAGCCTGGACATGCAACTGCTCGGCGCTGAAGGGCGACTCCACATCGATCCAGGGTGTTTCCTCCGGCAGGCCGAGCAGGTCGGCGTAATAATTCGCCGGGCTCAGGGTGGCGGAAAACAGCGTGCAGCTGTGCGCCTCGTCGAAGCGCGGGGCGAGAAACGGCGCGGGCACGATATTGCGGATGCACAGGGTCGACACCGACTGGCCGCTGCTCTCATCGCGGCTGATATCGAACAGCGAGTGCGCGCCAAAGGCTTCGGCCAGGCGGCAGAACAACATGGCGTCCAGGTAGAAGTGCAGCAGCTCGGCGGCATTGCCAGCCGGCTGCTCGCTGAGGTGATCGGTGAGCGTGCTGACCGCCTTTTGCAGCGCCATCACGAACAGGTCCGGCGCGGTGGGGTACACCTGATACGCCACTTCCTGGTCGCGCTCCAGCTGTCGCCAGTGCCGGCTGATGCGCTCCAGCGGGGCCTTCATCACGCTCGGTGCAATGCGCCGCAGCGCTTCAAAGCGCTGTTGATTGAGCTCGGCGGTGTACATGCCGCGCGCGCGCTCAATCAGGTTGTGGGCTTCGTCCACCAGCAGGGTGATGCGCCATTCATTGAGCAGCGTAAGGCCGTACAGCAGGCCGCCCATGTCGAAGTAATAGTTGTAATCGCAAACCACCACATCGGCCCAGCGGCACAGCTCCTGGCTCAGGTAATAAGGGCAGATCTGATGCGCCAGGGCGGTTGCGCACACGCTTTCATGGCTCAGCCATTGACCTTCGAGTGCGGCCTGGCGGGCGGCGGGCAAGCGGTCGTAAAAGCCGTTGGCCAGCGGGCAGGAATCGCCATGGCAGGCTTTGTCGGGGTGCTCGCAGGCCTTGTCGCGCGCTACATGCTCCAGCACCCGCAGCGGCATCGCTTCTTCCTGGCTACGCAGGGTGGCCAATGCATCCAGCGCCAGGCGCCGGCCGGGAGTTTTTGCGGTAAGAAAAAACAACCGATCCAGCTGCTGTTCGGGGAAGGCCTTGAGCTGCGGAAACAGGGTGCCGAGGGTTTTGCCAATGCCCGTGGTGGCCTGGGCCATCAGGCAGTGACCGTCACGCGCGGCGCGGTAGACCTGGTTGGCCAGCTGGCGTTGGCCGCTGCGAAACTCGGCATGCGGAAAGCGCAGGCGCACCAAGGCTTCATCGCGTTGGTGGCGATGCTCACGCTCGTACTCGGCCCAGCGGATATAGCGACTGCAGTGCAGCTCGAAAAACTCACGCAGCTCATCCGCGCTGACGGTCAGGTGGAAGGCCGTTTCATGCTGGGTAATGACGTTGAAGTAGACCACCGCCAGATTGATCTCTGGCATGTCGCGTTCGCAGCAGAGCAGCCAGCCGTAGACCTTGGCCTGGGCCCAGTGCAGCAGGCGATGGTTTTCCGGGATACGGCTGATATCGCCCCTGTGGGTCTTGATCTCTTCGAGCAGGTTTTCCTCGGGGTCGTAACCGTCCGCCCGGCCGCGTACCTGCAAACCCTGGTATGCGCCACTCAATGGCAATTCGGCGTAATAAGTCGGGCCGCGTCGGGCTACCACGATGGCGTGGCCGGTCATGCCTTCCTGGGCGGTGGGCGAGGGGGTAAAGCGCAAGTCGAGGTCGCCGACCTTGGCGGTGAACTCGCACAGCGCGCGCACCGCGACCTGAAAGTTCACGCGTCTGCCCATTGCACGTAACAGACATCCACCGGCATGCCGTGCTGGGCGCAAAAGGCCAGCCAGCGCCGCTGGTTGTCCTGCAGGCGGTCGCCGGGGCCTTTCACTTCAATCATCCGGTAGCGCTGCTCGGCCGGCCAGAATTGGATCAGGTCAGGCATGCCGGCGCGGTTGGCTTTGATGTCCAGCAGCAGGCGCTTGAACCAGGCCCGCAAGTGCGCGGCGGGCAGGCAGTCGAGCGCTTGTTCCAGCAAGGTCTGATCCAGCGCGGCCCAGAATACGAATGGCGACTGGATGCCGAATTTGGCCGCGTAGTTTTCGCGGATCACCTGCTTGTAGGTATCCGAGTCGAGGTGGGCCAGACAATTGGCAAACAACTCTTCGCGCTGGGTATGGAAGTCGGCACTGAGCAGGTCAACCGGTGCGGTGTGGAACGGGTGGAAGAACGCCCCCGGCACCGGCGCGAAGATGGCTTGCCAACAGAGCAGGCCGAACAGGCTGCAGATCAGGCTGTTCTCGACGTAATGCACTGGCGCGTCGGGCTCATGCAGATGGGCTTTGACGGCAAACTCGACACTCTGCGCCTGAGGCCTTGGCAGGCTCAGGTCAATCCGTGCCGGCGGTAGTGGCTTGGCTTTACCAGGTTGCGGTTGCCCGAGCTGGCGGGCCAGTCGGGTCAAGGCACGTTCCACCGCCTGGGCTTCGGCATCATTTTCCGGTGCCTGGGCGGCCTGCAGCGTCAGCTTATAGGCGTGTTCGGCGCGGCCCAGGCGCTCCAGTACGCGGATCTGCCGCAGGCGAGCACCGACATAACGGCAGTCGGTATAAAACGCCAGCGCACCTTCCAAGTCGGCCTCGCGCTCCAACTGCTGGCCCATGCGGAACAACAGCTTGTTACGTCGCGCGGCCAGGAAGGGGGTATCGCAGACCAAGGCGCTGATCTGTTGTAGCACGTTGGCAAGCGGCTCGCCGGCCTCGAACTGTTCACGGCTGCGCTGTAAATGCAGGTAGCAGTCCACATCCGCGCGGTGGCGAAAGGCTCGTGAATCGGGCGTCAGCTCTACGCGCTCATAACGAAAGATACCGAGCTCGGCAAGGACGAACTCGGACCAGTCCTGGCGCAGGTTACCGAAGAACATCAGGCGCAGACGCTCGCACAGGGCGTCGATGGTCAGGGAGACAATCTGCTCCTCACTGCCCGGACACCAGGCGGCAAAGGCGCGCGGCTCGGCACAGGCCTCGGCCAGTTGCGCCAGCAACTCGGATTTGTTCTGCGATTTTCTGCAAGTGGGGCCCGCCAGGTGTTGGAGCACTTCATCCTTGCGCAGCAGTTTGAACAGCTCTTCCAGGCACAGCTCGGCGTCATGCCGCACCCAGCCCGCGTCGAGCAGCGGCGTTGCCGCCAGGCGCGCGCAGCCGATTTCCTCATAGCTGAGCTTGCTCAAGCGAAAGTGGCTGCCCTTGCGCATGATTATCCGTACCAGCAGGGCCTGGGCAGGCGTGTCCATGGCAAAGAACTGCCGGACAAACTCATGCTCGGCCTCACTCAACAGATCGGCATAGCGCTCCTGCAGCCAGGTGAGGGCCTGACGGAAATTCGCCAGGTAATAGAAGCGCGGATCGAGTTGCGACTGCATGGGCGTACCGGATGCTGTGTGCATAGTCAGGTATCGCGCCTCGCCAGGCGGGCAATGCAAATGGCTGGGGAGGGCGCAGGGAATGCGGTTGGGATAAGGGCCGGGTAGAGTTTAGCCTGTGCTGTTTATCTATACAGCATTAATCTGCAGCTAATTGCCCCGGCTTGAGGACAAGCAGGGTTGCACCCGTAGGGTGCGCTGTGCGCACAAAAAATGCAGCCGGCCCTGGTGCGCACGGCGCACCCTACCTATTGCGAGCCGCAAACGTCCGATGCAAAAGGAGTTTGCCGTTTTGGATTGGCTACGTACCTGTTAACTGTTGCGCGATTGTCCGGCTTACGCAGATTAGTCCCCTCGCCCCTTTGGGGAGAGGGTTAGGGGACGCCATTTAAGCCTGCACACCTGGCGTGTTTGGCAACCCCCGCTTCTCAGTTCGGAAGGGAGCAAATCGCTCCTGGCAATACAACGCACACAGCCTTGGAATTTATAGGCCGGAAGGCGAGCCCGTATGCCCCAGTTCCCGGGATATATCGTGACTGGCGGCGAGTAGGGCCGTGAGAAAGCCTTGCTGAGCAATCTGCGTATCCATTACCGCGTCCGGTCCGGACCTCTAGTTGGCGACCGCTGCGCGCCAACTAGACGCGAAATGGCTGGCCGCGTGCAATTGCGCCCGCTGGGCCACGCCGGCGTCCTGGGTGATCAGCAGGTGGTTGATGCCCTGCAGGCTCGGCTGGCCGCGGTGATACCGCGGGTTAGTCACTCGCCTTGTTCGTGGCGTCCCGCCGGTCACCCAGATGCCAACCCACCCCGTCGCGCCGGCACTAACCGCTGGTTGCGTTGTCAACAAGGGGCACCGTAATGCCGAGGATCGGGCACGTCAGGCTACGGTTAGTGTTTTCTCCAATGTCTTAGGGCAAAACGCTCGCGATTGATTGCGTCTTGGACCCACTATTTCCTTTTGCGGGCGACATTTTATGGGTTTGCTTCTCGATCCTCGGCATGAGATTGATGCCGCTTTATTAAGCTATCGCCGGGTGTTCTGGTCGCTGGCGCTGTTCAGTGGCGTGATCAACCTGCTGGTGCTGGTGCCGGCGCTCTACATGATGCAGGTGTACGACCGGGTTCTTACCAGCCGCAACGAAACCACCTTGCTTATGCTCACCCTGATCGTCCTGGGGCTGTTTCTGTTCAGCGCCCTGATCGAATGGGTGCGCGGCGAGGTGATGATTCGCATGAGCGCGGGGCTGGACGAAGCCCTGGGCGAGCGGATTTTCGACGCCGCCTTCGCCCGCAGCCTGCGCGAGCACAACGCCAACCCGGCGCAGGTGCTCAGCGATCTGGCGACGCTGCGGCAGTTGATCACCGGCCAGGGCCTGATCGCCTTGCTCGATGCGCCGTGGTTGCCAATCTTCCTGCTGGTGGCCTTTATCTTTCATCCCTGGTTCGGCGTGTTGACGCTGGTTCTGGCCCTGGTGCTGATCGGCCTGGCGCTGTGGGGTGAGCTGGCGACGCGAGCACCGCTGGGGGAGGCCAATCGCCTGGGTGTGCAGTCGGCGGTCTATGTAAACAGCACCTTGCACAATGCCGAAGTGATCCAGGCCCTTGGCATGCTCGGGCCGTTGCGCCAGCGCTGGAGCCTGCTGCAACAACGCATTATTGCCGCCCAGGCCCATGCCAGCGACCGCAGTGCGCGGATTACTTCGGCGAGTCGTTTTGTGCGCATCTCCGGCCAATCGCTGGCCCTGGGCCTGGGGGCCTTGCTGGTGCTCGATGGGCAGTTGTCGGCGGGCATGATGATCGCCATGTCGCTGTTGTTGGGGCGTGCCCTGGCCCCCGTGGAGATCGCCATTGGCTCGTGGAAGCAATTCAACTCCGGCCGCCAGAGTTACCAGCGCCTGAGCCAACTGCTTGCCCAGCATCCGCGCGAGCAGCTGCGTATGCCATTGCCACCGCCCAGCGGCGCGGTGCGCCTGGAACAGTTGTATGTCGGCCCGCCCGGTGCCTCGCAACCCACTCTGCGCGGCCTCAATTTCAGCCTGGCCAAAGGCGAAGTACTCGCGGTTGTCGGTCCCAGCGCCAGTGGCAAGTCGACCCTCGCCAGGGCGTTGGTCGGGATATGGCCGGCCATGGGCGGGTCGGTGCGCCTGGACGACGCAGAAATCAGCCAATGGTCCCACGACGCCCTGGGGCCCCATCTCGGCTACTTGCCGCAGGACATCGAGTTGTTCGATGGCAGCGTGGCCGACAACATCGCCCGTTTCGGCGAGCAGGACGCCGACAAGATCATCGCTGCCGGCCGTCACGCCGGTATTCACGAGATGATTCTGCGCTTCCCCAAAGGCTACGACACGCCGCTGGGCCCCGGCGGACTTGGCTTGTCGGGCGGCCAGAAACAGCGTCTCGGCCTGGCCCGGGCACTTTATGGGCAGCCGTCGCTGATCGTCCTCGATGAGCCCAACTCCAACCTCGACGAGGCCGGTGAGTTGGCGCTGGTGCAGGCTATCAATGTGCTCAAGAGCGCCGGCAGCACCGTGGTATTGATCACCCACCGGCCCAACGTGCTGGCAGTGGTCGACCATATCCTGGTGCTCAAGGAAGGCACCCAACAAGCCTTCGGCCCACGGGGGCGGGTGCTCAAGGCCTTGATGCCGGGGCCCAGACCGGCCGAGTTAAGGGAGGCTGGCGAAGATGCGTGATCTGACTCCGGGTACACACACCTACAGCGAGCAGGGGCTGAGTGTGGGCTGCGCCAATACGCTGCCCAAGGCCAGCACCGACGCCAGTGGTGCCGCGCGCTATGGTGTGGGTTTTGTGCTCCTGACCCTGGGCGGCTTTTTGCTCTGGGCCTTTCTCGCGCCGCTCGATCAGGGCGTTGTGGGCAGCGGCACCGTGGTGGTGGCGGGGGAGCGTAAGGCCGTGCAGTCATTGGTCGGCGGGGTGGTGGAAAAGCTGCTGGTCAGTGATGGCGATCGCGTCAGCCAGGGACAGTTGCTGGTGCAGTTCAATACCGTGCAGGCGCAGTCGCAACTGGACGTGACCCGGGGCAAGTTGTTCAACGACCGCAGCATCGAGGCGCGCTTGATTGCCGAGCGCCTTGGCAGCGCCGAGATCCAGTGGCCCGCTGAGCTGCTGGAACGTGCCGAGGAGCCGCGGGTCAAGGCGGCCATGGCCTTGCAAAGCCAGCTGTTTCTGACCCGTCGCGCGGAGCTGGGCAGCCGCTTGCAGATCGTCGAGCACGAAGTGGCGGCCTTGCAGCAGCAATTGCTCGGTTACGAGGGCGTCAAGCATAACTACGACGCGCAGATGCGCTTCCAGCAGCAGGAGCTGGGCGGCCTGCGGGATTTGGCCCGTGAAGGCTACGTGCCGCGCAACAAGCTCTTCGAGGCCGAGCGCAACGCGGCACAGCTGGCAGGGCAGATTGCCACCGGCGTAGGCGATGTCGGCAGGACCCGCCAGGCGATCAACGAGAGCCGGCTCAAGGCGTTGCAGGCGCAACAGGAGTTTCGCCGCGATGCCGAAACCCAGCTCAGCGAGGTCTCTGCCGAGGCCGCAGGGTTGGCCGATCAGATCCGTGCCTTGCAGTTTGAAGTCGACCACGGTGCGATCCGGGCACCGGTGGCCGGGCAGGTCATGGACCTGAGCATTCATACCGTCGGAGGCGTTGCGCAGGCCGGGCAAACCCTGATGCAGGTGGTGCCGCTGGATGCGCCGATGGCCATCACCGCGCGTTTCGAGCCGTTGATGGCCAATAAATTGCGCCCGGGGTTGCCGGTGCATGTGCATTTCACCGCGCTGCAGCGGGTGGATACGCCGACCATTACCGGCACGGTGACTACCGTGTCGGCGGACCAGTTGATTGACGAACAGACGCACCTGCCGTACTTCTCCGCCAAGGTCGAGATTGCCGCCGACACCGCCGCCTCATTACAGGTCGCCGGGCTGCTGGTGCGACCAGGCATGCTCGCCGATGTCACGGTGGTGACGGGGGAGCGCACCTTTATGAATTACCTGATGAAACCTTTTCGCGAACGCTTGCTTGTGGCCTTCAAAGAGGAATGAGCATGACCGATCGTTGTCGCTATAGCACCCGTGTGCTGCTAAGCCTGTGTAGCGGTTGGGCGGTGCTCAATCCCGCCTGGGCCAACGAGGCAGGCCTGAGCCTGACGGCCGCGTACGACGCCTCGCGCCTCAACGACCCGACCGTGCAAGCAGCGGCCCATGCTTTCGATGCGTCGAAGCATGAAGAGGCGATTGGCCGCGGCGGCCTCTATCCGCAAGTGTCGCTGACCTCGCGTTACGGCAACGGCGGACGGACTGATGGCGGCGATGACGGCGGTTACGTCAACAGCAACGATTACCAGGCCAACAACGTCACCCTGGCGGCGCAACAACCGCTCTACGACAAGGGCCGCTGGGCGGCCTATCAGGAGGGCAAGGCCCGTGGACAGCTGGGCAGTCAGCTGTTCGACGTCGCCGACCAGGCCCTGTACGACCGGGTTGCCAAGGGCTATTTCGACGTCGCCCGGGCTGAGAACGAGATCAAGTTGATCGCCCAGCAGAAAGTCGCCATCAACGGCTTGCTTATCCAGAGCAAAAAACTCTTTGAGGGCGGCCAAGGCACGATCACCGATATCGATGAAGCCCAGGCGCGACTCGATCTGCTGGAGGCCCAGGAGGCCGAAGCCCAGGCCCGCCGCGTGGCTGCGTTGCGGGCGTTGTCCGGGCGCGCCAGTGTGCCCATCGATGATATCCAGCCGATGCGCGAGGAACCCGCCGCCGGTAGTCCGATCCCGCCCGAGCAGGATCTGCCTTACTGGACAGCGATTGCCCGTGAGGCCAGCCCCGAGCTGGCGGCCCGACTGGCGGCGGTGCAAGTGGCCGAGGCCCAGGCCGAAACTCAGCGCGCCGGGCATTATCCGACCCTGTCGTTGACCACCCAGCTCACCCGCCGGGAAACCCGCCAGTACCAGGAGCTCGACCCGCGCCAGGACACTTATTACGTGGGGGTGCAGCTGGATATTCCGCTGTATCGCGGCGGTGCGGTACGCGCCTCGGTGGCCAAGGCCGAAGCACAACTGGCGGGCGCTCAGTCTGACTACGATGTACAGCGTCAACAACTGGCCGAGGATATCGAAACCGATTACCTGGGCGTGGTGGCAGGGTTTGCCAAGAGCAAGGCAATGCAGCGGGCGGTGGAATCCAGTCAGCGGGCGCAGACATCGACGGAGAAAGGCTTCCAGGGTGGCGTGCGTTCCACCGTGGATATTCTTGATGCGCAGCAGCGGGTATTTCAGGCCCGCCGCGACCTGCTCAATACCAAGCTCGACATGCTGCAAAGCTATGTAAGCCTGCACACCCACACCGGCCAGATGAACCGCGCGGTCCTGGAGCAGGTGCAAAGCCTGTTTTAACGGGTGGGCGTCATGTAGTGCGCATTCTGTAGGAGCGGGCCATGCCCGCGAAAGCGGTGGGTCAGCCGCATCGATGTTGAATGTGCCGCCACCATCGCGGGCATGGCCCGCGCCTACATTTGGTCGGTGGTTGCCTTCGATATTTCTGGTGCTGCAAATCCCCTTGTAGGAGCAGCGGGAGGCCTAACCCTTGCTCGCGAAAGCGCTGGGTCAGTCAGCCTCCATGCCGAATGTACCGCCGCCTTCACGAGCAAGCCCGCTGTCAGGCGAAGTCGCTGGCGTGCAGCTCCTTGACGCCCACCAGTTCGATTTCGAATTCGGCGCTGGCGTCCGCATTGACACTGCCGTAGAGGATGCCATCGGCAAAGCGCAGCTGGCCGGTGGCGTCGCTGGCAAAGGCATTGCTGCCGATAAATGTGAAGGCGTCGAAGTCGGCAGTCAGCGGGTTGGCATCCAGGCCGGTGAAGTCCAGTTGGTCGAACTCCGCACTCTTGAAGCCCTTGATCACATCGCGCAACGCGCCCACGCCCATGTCCGCCAGCGCACCGAACACGTAGGTGTCCGCGCCAGTGCCGCCGGTCAGGGTGTCGGTGCCTTCGCCGCCGATCAGCCGATCATCGCCCGAGCCGCCCACCAGCGTATCGTTGCCGGCACCGCCGTTCAGAACGTTTGCGCCGCTGTTGCCCGTCAGGTTGTCGGCGTAGGCGCTGCCGGTCAGGTTCTCGAAGAACTTCAGGGTATCGAGCCCGGAACCCAGGGTGTTCTGTTGTGCGGATGTCGAGAGGGTGACGGTGACCCCGGCCATGGCACGTTCAAAGGAGACCGTGTCATTGCCTTCTCGCCCGTCCAGCACGTTATTGCCGGCTCCGGCGTACAGCGTGTTATCCAGCGCATTGCCCGTGCCGTTGGCGGCGTCAGGGGTATTGATATAGAGGTTCTCGACATTCTTGCTGAGCGTGTAGGCCGCCAGGCTGCTGTGCACAGTGTCGATCCCGCCAGACACCGAGTCGCTGTTGGTTTCAATCACGCTATCGCCGACGTTGTCGACGTAATAGGTGTCGTTGCCATCACCACCGCTCATGCTGTCGTCTCCGGCTGCACCATCGATCACGTTGTTGGCGGCATTGCCGGTGATGAAGTTACGCAGCTCATTACCGGTGCCGTCGATATCCGACACGCCGGTCAGCACCAGATTCTCGAGGTTGGCCCCCAGCGTCCAGCTGACCGAGGCTTTGACCGTATCGATCTGCGCGGTCGAGGTGTTGGTTTCCACCACGCTGTCGAACGCGTTGTCGACCACATAGATGTCGTTACCATCACCACCGGTCATGGTGTCGGCACCGAGGTCGCCGTCCAGCGTGTCGTTGCCCGAGCTACCGACCAGGGTGTCCGCCTGGTCGGTACCGAAAATCATCCCGCCTTCGTTTTGTGCCTCGTCGAAGATGTCCTGCACACTGTTGTTATCGTCAGGGTTGCCCTGGAAGCCCAGGTCATCGGCGATGTAGTCCGCCAGGCGCTGGCCGACAATCTCTGCCGATTCCTCATGCAGGTGCCAGACGTCGTCGGGGTACACCAGCGGGTCGACTTCGTAGCGCAAGGGCAGGTCGGTGTAGTCCACCGCCAGCTTCACATCGGCGCGCTCGGCGGCGATGGCCTCCTGAACGGCGCGGACATAGCCGACACCCTCGACAATGTCGGCAATCTTTTCTTCCGAATAGCCACGGGCGCGCGCAGCGTCCTGCGCGTAATGTCCGGTCTCCATCATGTACACATTGAAGCTGCCGAATTGAGCGTGCAGGTAATCAAATACCGCTAGCGTCGCGGCCTTGTAGGCAGCAGCTGCTGCGGGCTTATCGGTGGCGCGGGCGATCTCCTGGGCGGCTTCCTCGCCCTGACCCCAAACGATGCCCATGGTGACGTTATCGATGGACCGCAGTTCGCTAAGCTGATCCTGCAACAACGTCACGGCGCGCAGGAGCGCAGGCCCGGGTTGGTTGGTGTCGGTCAGCCACCAGCACAACTTGAGTTCTTCGACACCCAGGGTCGACAGGCCGTTGACGGTGCTGCCGCCCACCGCGATATCGATGCCGTTGCCGTCAGCATCGGTGAACTGGCTGCGCACGTCATAGGTGGTGTAGCGGCTCAAGTCATTGACCAGCATCGAGGTGCCGGACTGATCGTCGTCCTCGGTCATGCGCAGCAGGCGCGCATTGGATTGGCCGAGGGTCGGCAGGTAGAGAATGTCCTGCTGGGCGCGCTCGCCGAACACGAAGTCATCGGCGCTCAGGGTATTGAGGTAGTTGCCGATGAGGGCGATTTCGAAGCGATTGCCGTTGGCGTCGGCTTCGCTGGATTTGATATAGGTCTTGTCGCCGGCCGAGTTCAGGGTCATGTACAGCGTGCCGTTGCTGCCATTGCCGAGGCCGAGAAAGCCCAGGCTGGAGACGTCGATCTTGTCGACGCCCACGGTGAAGTCATAGATCGTATCGGTGGCCGTGACGCCACCGGCGCTGTAGTCACGGTAGCTGTCGAACACGTCGGTGTAGCGGAAGGTGTCGGCACCGTCGCCACCATACAACGAGTCGCGTCCCGCGCCGCCGTCGATGATGTCCATGCCGCCGCCGGCCCTGATGGTGTCGTTGCCACCCAGGCCGAGAATCAGGTCCGCGTCCGCCGTACCGTTGAGGGTTTCGCCGTTGTGGGTCCCGGTAATGGTGTTGGCGGGCGCATCGGCGACCGCCAGGGCGAAGCTGTCGCTGACCGAGGCACCTGACGGATCGGTGGCCTTGAGCAACAGGTTGTAGTTGCCTGAAGCGGTGCTGGGCGGCGTGCCGGTGAAGGTCAGATTGGCGGCATTGAAACTCAGCCAGGCGGGCAGGGCGCTGCCGTCTGCCAGGGTTGCGGTGTAGGTCAGTACATCCTGGTTGGCGTCGCTGAAACTGTCGGCGGCAACGGTGTAGCTGAAAGGCGTACTTTCGCTGGCGTTCTGGTCGAGGAGGGGAATGACCACCACCGGTGCCACGTTGCTGGGGGTGTTCTGGTCGGCGAACACGAAATGGCTGGCTGTCAGGCTGTTGGCCAGGTTACCCGCCAGCGACAGTTCAAAGCGGTTGCCGTTGGTGTCGACGTTGAGGTCTTTGAGGTAGGTGCGGTTGTTTGAGCTGTTGTAGGACACCAGCAGCGTGCCGCCCTGGCCGTTACCCAGGCCGGTGTAGCCGAGTGCCGACACATCGATCTTGTCGGCGGCCACGTCGAAGTCGAGAATCAGGTCACTGGAGCTGGTGGTACTGGTGCGGTAACTGTCGAGCGCCGAGGTGTAGCGGAATACGTCGGCACCCGCACCACCGGTGAGTTTGTCCGCGCCAGTGCCGCCCACCAGAATGTCGTTGCCGGCACCGCCATTAAGGGTGTCGTTACCGGCACCACCGAACAGCTGCTCGTTGGCCGCGGTGCCGGTCAGCGTATCGCTGTTCGGCGTGCCATTGATCACGATGGGGGCACCGGGCACATCCTGCACCGCGAGGGTAAAGCTATCGCTGACGGTCGCGTTGCTGCCGTCGGTCGCGGTGACTTGTATGGCATAAGTGCCCGAGGCCGTGTCGCTGGGTGTACCGCTGAAGGTGCGGCTAGCGGCATCGAAGAGCAACCAGGCGGGCAGGGCGCTGCCATTGGCGAGTGTGGCGGTGTAGCTGAGGCTGTCGTTGTCCGGATCGGTGAAGCTGGTGGCCGGTACCACGTAGTTGAATGGGGTGTTTTCGGTCGCGTTCTGATCCAGCAGCGGTGTTGCCAGCACTGGAGCCTGATTGGTCGGCGACGACGTAGCGAAGACAAAATTGGCGCTGGTCAGCGTGTTGAGGTAATTGCCGTCCAGCGCCACTTCGAAGCGGTTGCCATCGGCGTCGGTGCTCAGTGATTTGATATAGGTCTTGGTACCAGCACTGTTGAGCAGCACGTACACCGTATCGTTCTTGCCATCGCCCAGGCCGGTGAAACCCATGGCGGACAGGTCGATCTTGTCGGCTGTGACATCGAAGTCGGTGATCACATCGCTAAGGTTGGCACCCTCAGGGTTGTAGTTGCGGTAACTGTCCAGGCGGTTGGAGAACACGAAGGTGTCCGCCCCGGTACCGCCGGTGAGGGTGTCCTTGCCGGCACCACCGTCGAGCCTGTCGTCGCCCGCGCCGCCACTGAGGCTGTCGTTGCCTTCAAGGCCGAGCAGGGTGTCGGCCGATTCGCTGCCCATGAGTGAGTCGCTGCCGCTGGTGCCAGTGATTACCCGGTTGAAGATGAAGTTGCTGGCGGTCAGGGTCTCAGTCAGGTTACCCAAGAGAATCAGCTCGAAGCGATTGCCGCTGGCGTCGGCGTCGTAATCCTTGATGTAGGTGCGGTCGCTGCTGGCGTTGTAGCTGATCTGCAGTGTGCCACCTAGGCCGTTGCCCAGACCGGTGAAGCCCAGATCCGCGAGGTCGATCTTGTCCTGGGTAACATCGAAATCGGTGATGGTGTCATTGAAGCTGGTGGTGGCGTTGCGGTAGCTGTCGGACTGGCTGGCGAAACGGAACGTATCGGCACCGCTGCCGCCGGTGAGCCTGTCGAGGCCTGCGCCGCCTACCAGGATGTCGTCACCCGCGCCGCCATCGATGGTGTCGTCGCCGGCACCGCCGTAGAAAATCTCGTTGGCGCTGCTGCCCAGCAGGGTGTCATTGTCAGCCGTGCCTTGTACGGTGGTGGTCGGCACCGTGGCGCTGACATAGCTGCCGTCGCCATAGACCAGCGTGTCGCCCTTGCTGGTATGACTGATGGTGTTGGCGATGATGGCGTTGCGATCGGTGCCGTCTTCGTTGCGCTCGGCGACGCCGTAGGTCGATAGATCGCTGCCGCTGATGATGTTGCCCTGGATAAGGTTGTCGCTGCCGTCGAAGTATCGACCGGACACGCCCAGGGTGTCGTCGTAGGACTGGATGATGATTTCCGGGACCGGGTTGGCCAGGGAGTTGTTGTTAAGCGTGTTGTCGGTCACTTCGACGTGGGTGCTGCCGTAGATGCGAATCCCGGCGCTGCCGTTGTCGTGAATATCGACGCCGCTGACGGTCACGTAGCTGGACAGTTTGATCAGCACACCTTCGCCGCCGTTACCATACACCTCGCCACCGGTAATGGTGATGTTGATGGGGGAGGGGATGTCCTCGCTGCCCCGCTGCACCACAATGCCATTGGCACCGTTGTCGTAGGCAACGTTATTGGTCATGGTGAAGTCGTGGGTGCTGGTGACGACGTTGAAGCCGTGGCGGTCGTTGTTGTAGGCGATGTTATTTTCGAAGGTACTGTTGCTGAGGAAGTCGGCGACGAAACCGTCCAGACCGTTGCCGTGGGCCACGCTGTTCTTGATGACCATATTGACGGTCTGCTCATGGGGGTCGAAACCGTACCCGGAGCAATCCTTGATCTCGACGCTGTCGAGGGTGACGTTGGAATCGTAACCTTCCCGGCCTGGAATAAAGCCGTTGAACCAGCCGTCTATCTTGCCTGTGGTGTTGTCGCGGTTGCCGTCGATGGTGAGGTGGCTGGCACCGAAGTCGTGGGTTTCCTCACCGTAGGCCGAGCGGATGATGCCCGTGATCTTGGTGTCGGAGCCGTCGGCCACCTTGACAGTGGTTTCACCCATGCCGTCGCCGTAGAGGTAGACGTTGCTTTTAAGCATCAAACAGCCGTCGGACGGTTCCTCACCTGCCGAAACGATATAAGTCCCGGTCGGCAAATACACCTGCCCGCCGCCTGCCGCGGCCGCCGCATCAATCGCGCTTTGTATCGCTGCCGTGTCATCGCTGATGCCATCTCCTATGGCTCCAAAATCTTGTACGTTAAAAATCATGAACTTATCTCCATATCGGGCTTAAACCACGGCATATGCCAATGTGCCATCGGCGGCTACGGTGATATGACCCAGCGGAGCGAAAAAGTTGTGACCGACTATCGGAAAGTGTCATAAATACAACAATTAGATGCGCGCCAAAACAAAAGTGACGTTCTATTGACGAATTCTTAGCGTCTAGCGATGCCCTTGTAGGAGCGAGCTTGCTCGCGAAGACGGCAGTAAAGGCAGCATTGATGTGACTGACGATAAGTGTTCGATTGATCGTTAGCTTTGATCGGTGAATTGAATGAGCGGTTCAGCGTGACTGAGTTATGCCGTGTGGCTGGAATAAACCAGCGCGACAAGCTCAATGCTCAGAAGGTTGAACGTTATGCGCAGAGCCGAACTTCGATGGGAGCCCATGCTTATCGACCACGCTAACCGTGCGGGGGTCGGCCGTAGACCAATCCAAGGCGGAGCGAGTGATGAAAGCAGCGGTCCTTATATAGCCAGCAACGACGGCGTCTTTAGTCGCAAGAGGACAGCAAGCGCATCTCGTATCGGTAACTCCATATCATATTTAACATAATATACATTATACGAAGTCTTGGCGCGAAGTACAGACCGTGGGTCTTGCTGCGCATAATGGCTGTTATGTTCAATTCAGGCCTTGCTTTGCCTGCCTAACAAAATTGTCAGGCCAAAAGCCTCAGTGCTAGCCTGCTGCTTGAATCCTCTGAATATCGACTTGGCCCATGCGTAAACAAACCAGCAAGAAAGCTCACCGCTCCGCTGCAGCGTCCCAGGTCGGGGTCGAGAAAACCCGGGTTGCTGCGCCGGACTGGATACTGTTGCTACTGGCCTTATCCGGCATGTTGCTTAGTGGGTACCTGACGTTCACCACCTTGAGCGATGCTGCGCCAGCGTTCTGTGATCAGGGCTCGTCTTGCCAGTTGATTCAGCAAAGTCGCTGGTCCAGGGTGCTGGGTGTGCCGTTGGCGCTCTGGGGATTTGCCCTTTATGCAGTGCTGGCGGTGTTTGCCTGGCGACAACCGAGCCGCTTGCAGCGCTGGCGGCGGTTATGGCTGATTGCTCTGGTGGGCCTGGTCATCAGCCTGTACCTGACGCTGGTTGGCTGGCTTGAGCTGGCGGTCTTCTGCGCCTGGTGTCTGCTGTCGTTGGCGTTGCTCACGGCGTTTTTCCTGCGTGCCAGCCAGATCTGGCCGAAATCGGCGACCGTCACCGACTTGCGCCACTGGCTGCTGCGCAGCGGGATAACCGCCTTGCTGGCCGTTGCTGCGCTGCACCTTTATTACAGCGGCCTGCTTTCCCCGCGGGCCGATCCGCAACTGCAGGCTCTGGCCGACCATCTGCAGCGCAGCGAGGCAAAATTCTACGGTGCATTCTGGTGCCCGGCCTGTCAGGAACAGAAAAGCCTGTTTGGCCCTGCAGCCGAGCAATTGCCTTATGTCGAGTGCTCGCCGAATGGCCGCCAAGGCGTGCTGGCTCGGGCCTGTATTGAAGAGAATATCAGCGGTTACCCCACCTGGATTATCCGCGGGCGGCGCTATCAGCAGGTGCTCAGCGCCGAAGAGCTGGCGCGTCATTCCCGCTTCAAACCCCAGGCTCAGGGCGCTGCCGAAGTGCCTTAGCCGGTGCCGAGCCTGACCTCCGGGATGTTGGCCGATACGTGCCTGGCCGAGCAAGGCGCATTCAATAACCCCACATGCGGCAGCCGGCGGGCGGCGTCTTGATGCATATCAAGACGCCCTCCCCTGGGGCCACAGGCCGCACCTCGGCGGCTTGACTGCACCGCGGAAAAGACGATGCTCTAGAACTACCTCCAGCCTGGGAGCTGCGCCATGCCGTCCGAGATACCCCTGATCTTCGCCCTGCACGGTAGCCAGGCCTATGCCGAGCGGGTGGTGCAGCGGCTCGGCTGGCAACTGGCCGAGCATGAGGAGCGCCTGTTCGAGGACGGCGAACACAAGAGCCGGCCTCTGCAGCCGGTCAATGGCCGTCAGGTGCTGGTGTTCCATTCGCTGCATGGCGATGCCGAAGAGAGTGGCCACGACAAACTCTGCCGCCTACTGTTCTTCTGCGGCGCATTGAAAGATGCCGGGGCGCGCCGCGTGCAGGTGATGGCCCCCTACCTGTGCTATGGGCGCAAGGAGCGCCGGACCGAGTTTCAGGACCCGGTCATTACCCGCTATGTGGCGGCCATGTTCGAGGCCTGCGGGGTGGACCGCTTGCTGACGCTGGAAGTGCACAGCGAGGCCGCCTTCGACAATGCCTTTCGCATCCCCAGCCATAACCTGTCGGGCGCGGAGCTGTTCGCCGAACACTTCGCCGCCGGGCTAACGGACGCCGAGGTGGTGGCGGTATCCCCCGATAGCGGCGGAATCAAGCGCGCTGAACTGTTTCGCCGGGCCCTGCAGCAACGTATCGGCCGCCCGGTGGCCAGCGCCTATATGGCCAAGCACAGACGCAACGACAGCGTCACGGATTCACAGTTGATCGGCGAGGTACGGGATAAGACGGCGATTATCGTCGATGATCTGATCAGCACCGGCACCACCCTGCTGCGCGCCGCCGAGGCCTGTCAGGCCGCCGGTGCCCGGCATATCTGGGCGGGAGCGGTACATGGCCTGTTCACCGGCGGCAGTGCCCTGCTCGACAGCCCGCTATTGCAACGGCTGGTGGTCTTCGACACAGTTTCGCCCTTTCGCCTCGACCCTGCATTGGTGGCCCAGCGCCTGGAGATACTCGATTCCAGCGCCGCGGTGGCGGCGTTATTGGCTGAGGAATATGGGGTGGATCGCTAGGGCGCAGCGATGGATGTAAGCGTTCGACTGTGTAGGGTGGACATAGCGAAGCTTTGTCCACCGCGATGACCCAATGGTGGACAAGCCTTCGGCATGTCCACCCTACGTTTTCGCTGGAGATACACACCAGCTCTGCGACGCGGAGCGTCGCCAACTGCATACCCACGCTGGAGTGCGAGCGAGGATTCTGCCCTAGGACGCCTTTTCAACCTGCAACAACACCCGGCCGCGGCTCGGGCAGGTTTCCATATAGCGGTGGGCTGCCACCACCTCATCGAAGCCAAACACCTTGTCGACCAGGGGTAACAGCACGCCATCGGCGGTCAGCTGGTTGATGCCCTGCAGGGCCTTGGCCACCGCGGCCTTGTCCTGGGGAATGCCCAGTTCTTCCTTGCCGGTGAAGTTGCCGATGCAGTGGACGAAGAACTGAATGTTCTTCTGGAACGCGGCGCAGGCCGGGAACGGCGTTTCGTTGCCGCCTTGCAGATCGAACAGGATCAAACGGCCGCGCGGGGCCAGGGCATCGCCAAGCAGGCACATCTGCGGCCCACCGAGGGCATCCATCACCACATTGACGCCACGGCCATCGGTGAGTTTGCCGACCCGGCTGACCAGGTCCTGCTCCTCGGTGAGGATGATCTGGTCGGCACCCAGTTGCTTGAGAAAATCGCTGTCCTCGGCATAGGCCGTGGCCGCGATTACATGGGCACCCAGGGCCTTGCCCATCTGCACGATATAGGGGCCCCAGCAGCGGCTGGCGGCGGTGACCAGTACGGTCTCGCCGGGTTGCAGATTCGCCAGTTCGACAAAGCCGAACCAGCCCACCATCGATGGTACGTAGTGCACGCTGGCTTGCTGCGGAGTCAGGTTGTCTGGATAGCGGGTCAGGGAGCTGCGTGGCAGCACCACCTGCTCGGCATAGGCTGGATAACGATTGGCATTGTGCCCGGGAAAGCTGGCAACCCGGTCGCCCACGTTCAGGTCATCGACCCCGGCACCGACGGCCAACACCGTACCGGCCAGTTCATGGCCGAGGCCCGCCGGTAACTGCGCCGCGGTATGGCCCAGGTTCTGCCGCCAGAGCACGTCGTACCAGCTGACACCCACGGCCTCCACGTCAATCAGCACTTCGCCAGCGCTGGGCGTGGGGTTCGAGCGCTCTTCGATTTTAAGGACGTCGGCCTCGCCGAACTGATGAAAACGGATGATGCGGGACATAGCAAACCTCGTCGGTTGACCCTTTGGGTACGCGCAAAACCACTGTACTACGATCTTGGCGTCCGCTTATGGCCACGGACTTTATCCGGGCTTTGCCTGCAATACCACCGCGCGGGACTGATATTCACCATGCTTGTCGGTGATGATCGACGTGCCTGCATCATTCGCATCCATGTATTGCCTGCCAGCGGCATTCGGCATTAGCCTGATACGCCTGCACTGAAGCGCCTCGCCTGAATGGACCCCGGATGAACCGTAACGACCTGCGCCGCGTCGATCTCAACCTGCTGATCGTCTTCGAAACGCTGATGCACGAGCGCAGTGTGACCCGCGCCGCGGAAAAGCTCTTTCTCGGTCAACCGGCCATCAGCGCCGCCCTCGCCCGCCTGCGCAGCCTGTTCGACGACCCGCTGTTCGTGCGCACCGGGCGCAGCATGGAACCCACTGCGCGGGCCATGGAGATCGCCGCCCTGCTCTCGCCGGCGCTGGATTCAATCTCCACTGCGGTCAGCCGCGCCGCCGAGTTTCACCCGGCCACCAGCAATGCAGTGTTTCGTATTGGCTTGTCGGATGATGTCGAGTTCGGCTTGCTGCCACCTTTGATCAAGCGCCTGCGCGCCGAAGCGCCGGGGGTGGTGCTGGTGATTCGCCGCACCAACTATTTGCTGATGCCGTCCCTGCTGGCCTCTGGCGAGATTTCCGTGGGCGTGGCCTATACCGATGAACTGCCGGCCAATGCCAAACGCAAGGTGCTGCGCCGCAGCAAGCCGAAGTTACTGCGCGCCGATAGCGCGCCTGGCCCACTAAGCCTGGATGATTTCTGCTCACGGCCCCACGCGCTGGTGTCCTTTGCCGGCGACCTCAGTGGTTTTATCGATAGCGAGCTGGAGAAAATCGGCCGCAAGCGTCGGGTGGTCCTCGCCCTGCCCCAGTTCAACGGCCTCGGTACCCTGCTCTCCGGTACCGATATCCTTGCCATTGTGCCGGATTACACCGCTGCCGCCCTAAGCTCTGCCGGCGGTGTGCGCGCCGAGGAACTGCCTATTCCGGCGCAGACCTTCGAGCTGCATATGGCCTGGCGCGGTGCCCAGGACAACGACCCGGCGGAACGTTGGCTGCGCTCGCGTATCCAGATGTTTTGTGGCGACCCGGATAGCCTGTAGGCAGAGCGTAGATTGGTGCTGAGAACGTAGGATGGGTGAGAACCCATCGGCCAATTGGTGGGTTCTCACCCATCCTACCCATCCCTTTGCCCACATACGGGCTTGTCGATACAAGCCAGCTCTCCATCATTCTGAGTGATACATATCTTCGAGTCGTTCGATTCGTCGCTTTAGCCCCGCCGCAGCAGACTCCGCCTCATCACAACACCTTCTGGCGGAAGTACACATGGAACAGTTCACTAAAAATCTCTGGCATTTCCCCCTGGCTCTTGCCGCAGTGCTGGTACTGAGCGCCTGCGGCAAAGCGCCGGAAAGCGCCCAACAGATGCCCGCTGCAAAAGTCAGCGTGGCTGAAGTTATCGAACAACCGATCAACGAGTGGGACGAGTTTACCGGCCGCCTGGAAGCGCCAGAGTCGGTTGAGGTTCGCCCACGGGTGTCCGGCTTTATTGATCAGGTAGCCTTCGACGAAGGCCGTCTGGTGAGCAAAGGCGACTTGCTGTTCCAGATCGATCCGCGGCCGTTCCAGGCCGAGGTCAAACGCCTCGAAGCTCAGCTGCAACAAGCCCGCGCCAGCCACTCACGCACGCAAAGCGAAGCCAATCGCGGCGAGCGTCTGCGCCAGAGCAACGCCATCTCCGCCGAACTGGCCGACGCCCGCACCAGCGCCGCAGCAGAAGCCAAGGCCGCGGTCGCCGGCATCCAGGCGGAACTGGACAACGCACGCCTCAACCTCAGTTTTACCCGGGTTACCGCACCGATTGATGGCCGCGTGAGTCGTGCGGAAATCACCGAAGGCAATCTGGTCAACGCCGGGCAAAGCCTGCTCACCACCCTGGTCAGCACCGACAGGGTTTACGCCTATTTCGATGCCGATGAGCGCGTGTTCCTCAAATACGTGGAGCTGGCGCGCCAGGCCGGCGGTCAGACCCGCGATGCCAGCCCGGTGTACCTGGGCCTGTCCAGCGAAGAAGGTCACCCACACTTGGGCGAGCTGGACTTTCTCGACAACCAGGTCAACCCGCAGACCGGCACCATTCGTGGCCGCGCCGTGTTCGACAACCGTGACGGGCGCTTCACACCTGGCCTATACGCCCGCCTCAAGTTGGTCGGCAGTGGCCAGTACGCCGCGGCGCTGATCAAGGATGAAGCGGTCGGCACGGACCTGGGCAAGAAGTTCGTATTGGTGCTCGATAAGGACAACGCCGTTCAGTACCGGGCCATTGAGCTGGGGCCGAAGTTGGAAGGCCTGCGCATCGTGCGCAACGGTCTGGCCAAGGGCGAGAAGATCGTGGTCAACGGTCTGCAGCGCGCCTTCCCAGGTTCCACGGTGGATCCGCAAAGCGTGCCCATGGCCGATGAAAAGACCCAAGCACTGCTGACCGAACAACGCCAGGCCATCGAACGCCAGAACAGCCGCCGGGTTGCGGTCAAGAACCCACCATCGCCTTCGACGCCCCGTAGCTAACGGACCATGACCATGCAATCAGACCGCTCCCCTCTCCCTAACCCTCTCCCCAGAGGGGCGAGGGAACCGATTGGCGTACGCCATGCCATTGCGCAACAGCTGACGGGAACACGACCATGAATTTCTCGCAATTCTTTATTCAGCGGCCGATCTTCGCCGCCGTGCTGTCACTGCTGATCCTGATTGGCGGGGCCATATCGCTGTTCCAGTTGCCGATCAGCGAATACCCGGAAGTGGTGCCGCCCACTGTGGTGGTACGTGCAGCCTTCCCCGGTGCCAACCCCAAGGTGATCGGTGAAACCGTTGCCTCGCCTTTGGAACAGGCAATTACCGGTGTGGAAGGCATGCTCTATATGTCGTCTCAGGGTACTGCCGACGGCAAGATGACCCTGACCCTGACCTTCGCCCTCGGCACCGATCTGGATAAAGCCCAGGTGCAGGTGCAGAACCGCGTAACCCGCACCATGCCGACCCTGCCCACTGAAGTGCAGCGTCTCGGCGTGACCGTCGACAAGGCCTCGCCCGACCTGACCATGGTCGTGCACCTGACCTCGCCGGACGACCGCTACGACATGCTGTATCTGTCCAACTACGCCGCGCTCAATATCAAGGATGAGCTGGCGCGTCTGGATGGCATCGGTGATGTGCAACTGTTTGGTCTGGGCAACTACTCGCTGCGCGTCTGGCTCGACCCGAACAAGGTGGCCTCGCGCAACCTGACTGCCGCCGACGTGGTCAACGCTATCCGCGAGCAGAACCGCCAGGTCGCTGCTGGTTCGCTCGGCGCGCCGCCGTCGGATGCGGGCAATAGCTTTCAGTTGTCGATCAACACCCAGGGCCGTCTGGTCACTGAGGAAGAGTTCGAAAACATCATTATCCGCGCCGGTGAGAACGGCGAAATCACTCGCCTGAAAGACATCGCACGGATCGAGCTGGGCTCCAGCCAGTACGCCCTGCGTTCCTTGCTGAACAACAAACCCGCAGTCGCCATCCCGGTGTTCCAGCGCCCTGGTTCCAACGCCATCGAGATTTCCGATGCGGTGCGCGCACGCATGGCCGAGCTGAAGCAGAGCTTCCCGCAAGGCGTGGACTACGAAATCGTCTATGACCCGACCATCTTCGTGCGTGGCTCCATCGAGGCGGTGGTGCACACCCTGCTCGAAGCCATCATCCTGGTGGTGCTGGTGGTGATTCTGTTCCTGCAAACCTGGCGCGCCTCGATCATCCCGCTGGCCGCCGTGCCGGTGTCCTTGATTGGCACCTTCGCCGTGATGCATATGTTTGGCTTCTCGCTCAACGCCCTGTCGCTGTTCGGTCTGGTGTTGGCCATCGGCATCGTGGTGGACGACGCCATCGTCGTGGTGGAAAACGTCGAACGCAATATCGGCCTGGGTAAAACCCCGGTGGAAGCCACCAAGCAGGCGATGAAGGAAGTGACCGGACCTATCGTCGCTACGGCTCTGGTGCTGTGCGCGGTGTTTATTCCTACGGCCTTTATCTCCGGGCTTACCGGACAGTTCTATCAGCAGTTCGCCCTGACCATCGCCATCTCCACGGTGATCTCGGCGATCAACTCGCTGACCCTGTCCCCTGCCCTGGCCGCCGTGTTGCTGAAAAGCCACGACGCGCCGAAGGATCGTTTCTCCAAGCTGCTCGACAAGCTGTTTGGCGGCTGGTTGTTCAAACCCTTCAACCGGGTGTTCGACCGCGCCAGCCATGGCTATGTCGGCACCGTGAAGCGCGTGCTGCGCGGCAGCGGCATCGCCCTGTTCGTCTACGCCGGGCTGATCGGTCTGACCTACCTGGGGTTTGCCACCACGCCGAGCGGCTTTGTACCGGCGCAGGACAAGCAGTACCTGGTGGCCTTCGCCCAATTGCCAGATGCCGCGACCCTAGATCGCACCGAAGATGTGATGAAACAAATGTCGGAAATCGCCGGCAAGCACCCTGGCGTGGCCAACACCATCGCCTTCCCGGGCCTGTCGATCAACGGCTTCACCAACAGCCCGAACAGCGGCATCGTCTTCGTCGCCCTAAAAGACTTCGACCAGCGCAAGGACGAGAACATGTCCGCCGGGGCCATTGCCGCTGAGCTTAACGGCCAGTTCGGTGGGATTCAGGAAGCCTACCTGGCGATCTTCCCGCCACCACCGGTGCAAGGCCTGGGCACCATCGGCGGCTTCCGCCTGCAGGTGCAGGACCGTGGCAACCTCGGTTATGACGAGCTGTACCTGCAAACCCAGAACGTTATCGCCAAGGCGCGCCAGCTGCCGGAACTGGATCCGATGTCGGTGTTCACCAGCTATCAGGTCAACGTGCCGCAGATCGATGCTGCCATCGACCGCGAAAAGGCCAAGACCCATGGCGTGGCGATCAGTGACATCTTCGACACCATGCAGATCTACCTGGGTTCGCTGTACGCCAACGACTTCAACCGCTTTGGCCGTACCTATCAGGTCAACGTGCAGGCCGAGCAGCAGTTCCGACTGGAGCCGGAACAGATCGGCCAGCTCAAGGTGCGCAACAACCGTGGCGAAATGGTCCCGCTGTCAGCTTTCCTCAAGGTCAGCGCCAGCTCAGGTCCGGATCGGGTGATGCACTACAACGGCTTCCTCACCGCCGAAATCAACGGCGCGGCAGCCCCCGGCTACAGCTCCGGACAGGCCGAGGCGGCGATCGCCAAACTGCTCAAGGAAGAATTGCCCAACGGCATGAGCTTCGAGTGGACCGACCTGACCTACCAGCAGATTTTGGCCGGTAACAGCGCGATCTTCGTCTTCCCGCTCTGCGTGCTGCTGGCCTTCCTGGTGCTGGCCGCCCAGTACGAAAGCTGGAGCCTGCCGCTGGCGGTGATCCTGATCGTGCCGATGACCCTGCTGTCGGCCATCACTGGGGTGATCCTGGCGGGAGGCGACAACAACATCTTCACCCAGATCGGACTGATCGTGCTGGTGGGATTGGCCTGTAAGAACGCCATCCTGATCGTCGAGTTCGCCAAGGAGAAACAGGAAGAAGGCATGGACCGCGTCAGCGCGGTGCTGGAAGCCTGCCGCCTGCGTCTGCGGCCGATTCTGATGACCAGTTTCGCCTTCATTATGGGTGTGGTGCCGCTGGTACTGTCCTCCGGCGCCGGTTCTGAGATGCGCCATGCCATGGGTGTTGCGGTATTTTCCGGCATGCTCGGCGTGACCTTCTTCGGCCTGCTGCTGACCCCGCTGTTCTATGTGCTGATCCGCGCCTTTGTGGAGAAGCGCGAAGCGCAGAAAGTGGCGCGTTTGCAGGAGGTGCAGGTATGAAGACTCTCAACGCCAAGCCTCTGGCCATCAGCCTGTTGACTCTGGCACTGACGGCTTGCGCCGTCGGCCCGGACTACCAGGCCCCGCAGATGGATGCCGGCACACTGAGCAGCGCACAAAGCAGCAACTACGACCGCTCGCGTTTCGAAACCAGCTGGTGGCAGCAGTTCGATGACCCGGTTCTCAACCAGCTGGTGCAACAGTCCCTGCAGGAGAACCGCCAACTGCGCGTGGCCTTCGCCCGCCTGCGTGCGGCCCAGGCCATCCGTGATGACATCGGCAACGATCAATTGCCGACCATCACCAGCCGTGCCAGTGGTGAATTCGGCAAGGCTCAGCAACCCGGCGTGACCGAGCAACGCGTGCGCGGCGAACGTTACGACCTGGGCCTGGACATGCTCTGGGAGCTGGACCTGTTTGGCCGTATTCAGCGCCAACTGGAAGCCAGCGATGCCGAGTTGGATGTAGCCGAAGCGGATTACCAACAGCTGCAGGTCAGCCTGATCGCCGAACTGGTAGATGCCTACGGCAGCCTGCGCGGCGCGCAACTGCGTGAACGTATCGCCCGCGACAACCTGAAAAACCAGCAGGAATCCCGCGCCATTACCGAGCAACTGCGTGAAGCCGGCGTAGGTAGCCAGCTGGATGTACTGCGCAGCGACGCACGCCTGGCCGGCACCGAAGCCAGCCTGCCGCAATTGCAGGCCGAACAGCAGCGCGCCATACACCGTATCGCTACCCTGCTCGGCCAGCGCCCGGACCAACTGAGCGTGGACCTCTCGGCTCAGGATCTACCCGCCATCGCCAAGGCCCTACCGGTTGGTGACCCGGGCGAATTGCTGCGTCGCCGCCCGGATATCCGCGCCGCAGAACGGCAACTGGCCGCCGCCACCGCCAATATCGGCGTGGCCACGGCGGATCTGTTTCCACGGGTGAGCATGTCCGGCTTCCTCGGCTTTACCGCCGGGCGTGGTTCGCAGCTGGGTTCATCTGCGGCGCAAGCCTGGGGCCTTGCTCCCACCATCAGTTGGGCAGCGTTTGACCTGGGCAGCGTGCGTGCACGCCTGCGCGGGGCCGAAGCCGAAGCCGATGGCGCACTGGCCAACTATGAACAGCAAGTGCTGCTGGCCCTGGAGGAATCGGCCAACGCCTTTAGCGATTACGGCAAACGCCAACAGCGCCTGCTGGCCCTGCTGCGCCAATCCGAAGCCAGCCGCGCCGCTGCCGAACAAGCCCGCGTGCGCTACCGCGAAGGTGAGGTGGACTTCCTCGTGCTGCTCGACGCCGAACGTGAACGCCTGAGCGCCGAAGACGCCCAGGCCCAGGCGGAAGTTGAGCTCTATCGCGGCATCGTCGCCATCTACAAGGCCCTTGGCGGCGGGTGGCAGCCTAACGCCTAGACCTGCTTGCAGACTCTCCCCCGGTTGGCCTAGCCAACCCCTTCCCGCCCCACGGCAGTTGCTCCTTGCCGTGGGGCTTTTTTTGCTTATCCGGCGCTGCCAGGCTGGCGGACAACCTTGCACCATCCCCTCCTCAGGGTTTGCAGACCTTTAGAACCTCCCAGCAAGGGCAACCTGCTAGGCTGTTAATAGGCATGCGGTCACCACCGGGGGTGAGGTATTAGCATTCGCAGGGTTCTCAACAATTTATACCTGTGCCTGGTATTTCTGAGCCCCGGCCTGGCTTCTGTCGCGCTTGCGTCCCCCCCTCAGGCACCGCCGGTGCTTATTGATGCGACCCAATCGATATTGTCGCTTGATCCTTATATGGCCTATCTACGCGCCCCACCTGGCGAGCTGACCCTGGCACAGGTGCAACAGCTTGGGCAGCGCTTCGTGCTGGCGCACGAGCGGCGCGACTTGCAACTCAGTTATATCCGCGATGAGGTCTGGCTCCGGGTCGACTTACAGTCGGTCGCCGCACAGCCCGTCGAGCGTATTCTCGCGTTGGAATATGCCTATCTGGACAGGGTCACGCTCTACCAGGTGCGCGCCAGCGGCATCGAGGTGGCGCGTGCCGGCGCTACCTTGCCTGCCGCCGAACGCACGGTACGTCATCGTCTGCCGATGTTTCCGCTGCAGCTGGCACCTGGCGAGCGCATTACCCTGTATCTGCATGTTCAGTCCCAGGGCAGCATGACGCTCAACAGCAATCTGTGGTCGCGACAGGCCTTCTATGAGAACAGCGACCTGTCCTACGTGATGATGGCCGCCTACTACGGAAGTTTGCTCGCTTTGGGCCTGTATAACCTGCTGCTGTTCTTTTCCATTCGTCATGCGTCGTACCTGCTGTACGCTTTGTTCACCTTCAGCTATGGTGCCGCAGTCATCGCCTTCAATGGCATCGGTGCGCTCTACCTGTGGCCTGAGTTGGGCAGCTCGGCCAGCCGCATTCTGCCGGTGGGGTTCACCCTCGCCTCCACTCTGGCGATCATGTTCACCCGCAGTTATCTGGATACGCCGCGCTTTTCTCCGCGCTGGAATCGTCTGTTGTTAGCTGGCACAGCCATAGGTTGGCTGGTGGTGCTGGCAGCGCTGCTGATGCCGTTGCAACAGGCGCTTTATACGATGTCGCTGTTCGGCATTCTGATCGCCTTTCTCCTACTCCTTTGCGGTCTCAGCTGCGCGCTGCAACGGGTGCTAGGTGCCTGGATTTTTGTCGTCGCCTGGTCTCTGCTGCTGCTGGGCACCTCGATGCTCGCGCTACGCAACCTGGGCCTGTTGCCATCCAACGTCGCCACCCTCTACAGCTTGCAGATCGGTTCGGCGCTGGAAATGCTATTACTATCGCTGGGCCTTGCTGCGCGCTTCAACGAACTCAAACGGCAGAAGGAACGGGCCCAGCAGGAAATGCTGCGTACCTTACGCGAGCAGGAAAGCGTCCTGGAACAGCGCGTTGCCAGCCGCACCCAGGAACTGGCCGAGGCCAATAGTCGACTGGAGGAGATGGCCAGCCACGACCCGCTCACCGGGCTGGCCAACCGCAGCGGCTTAGAGCAACACCTGCGGGCCGCCATGCTGCGCGCTGCGCGTAGCGGAAAAAGCCTGGCGTTGCTGATGATCGATCTGGATGGCTTCAAACCGATTAACGATAACCACGGTCATGATGTCGGCGATCAGGTCCTTAAGGTCATCGCCGAACGGCTCAAAGAAGTTGCCCGCGGCGGTGATTTCGTCGCCCGCTTCGGCGGCGACGAGTTTATCGTGGTCGCCGAGCAGATCACCGACCAGGCCGCCGGGGATGTCTTAGGCGAGCGTCTGCGTCAGGCGATTAACGCGCCCATCTTTCTCGACGGCAAACAATTCGAGGTCGGTGCCAGTATCGGCATGAGCCTAAGCGACGGTCATACGCCCGAAGCGCGCGAACTGCTGCAACAGGCCGATATCGCCATGTACCAGCAGAAAAACGCGGCTAAGGCGTTGGCTCAAAGCCGTACTCTGCACCGTCTTTAACCAGAAAGCCCTAAATGGGCACACCGTCAAGATTGATGCCTGAATTTCCAACAAAAGCCGTTACGCCATTTCACTGGCCAAACAGCAGTTAGCTTTCGCAATTCGCCAAGCCAGCATCAGGCAGCGCCGCCCCACTCCAGGGCTTGAAGCACTCGGCGAACCTGCTTGGCTCCAATCTCGGTTTCGCACAGCATAATAGGCGTACTTCCACCCAGAGCCTTGTTCGGCTTGGACATCCATTGCGCGGCCGCCTCTCTGCTCTCGAAAACCGCGTCGGCCAGATGAGCAACGGCAGCAATTCGATCCAGGCGTTCGGAGGCCACGGAGTCCAGCGGTTTTTGCTCGCGCATCAGCCGTTCGAGCGTGGAGATGGAGGCATTTAGCAGCGTTGCCAAGTTGCGCTCTTGAAGGTCAAAGGTCACGCGAATAGCGTGGACAAGGTAAGCAGAGAAGCCTTCTTTAATCTGGAGCAAGCGCTCTGATTCTTTGAGCAAGTCGCAACTTGAGCTGAAGTCCCAAAATTCAGCGACCCCAACGCTACGCAATTCGTCTTTTTTCTGGCCGGTTGCCGGGCAGTCGTTGAAGTACTCATCATCATCCCGTCAAATGACTGGATTAATCCATCAAATGAAGCGTAGGCCTTCTGCCAAGGCAGCGGTACTGCCATTGAGCAGGGGCGGAACTGCCTCCGCACGTATCCCTATTCATCGAATCCCCCTTTCACCATAGAAAAGGTCACAGATATATTTGCTGCTGACTGGCCCCCCTACTCCGGTGCCGCGCTGGAGGCCGCTTAATGAATTTTCGCCATGAGGGTGACCGTGGATAGGTTCCAGGAAATGAAAGTGCTGCTGGCCGTGACCGAAGCGGAAAGCCTCGCCGGTGGGGCCAAGCTGATGGGGATCTCGCCACCGAGTGCGACGCGCGCCATCGCGGCGCTGGAGCAACGCCTCGGCACCGTGCTGCTGGCGCGCAGTACACGCAGCCTGCGCCTTACCGAAGCCGGTCGGCGTTATGTGGAGGACTGCAAGCGCATTCTGCTGGAGCTGGAAGAGGCGGAAGAACTGGCCGCCGGCAGCAGCATCAGGGCGCGGGGCAACCTGACGGTGACCGCGCCGGTGATGTTCGGCGAGCTGTTTCTGATTCCACTGATCAGCGATTACCTGGCCGCGCACAGCGAAGTGACGGTTAACGCGCTGCTGGTCGACCGCCTGGTTAACCTGGTCGATGAAGGCGTGGATGTGGCCATACGCATCGGCCAGCTTCCCGAAGGCAATTTTCATGCACTCAAGGTCGGGGAAATTCGCCCGGTGATCTGCGCTGCGCCGGGGTTTCTTGATCGGGTTGGCCGGCCGAGTTGCCCGGAGGCTCTGCAGACGGCGCAGATTGCCATGTCCTCGGCCAGCCCCCTGCTCACCACCTGGCATTTCGATGGACCGGACGGCGGCGTTGCCGTGACGCCGCAACCGCGCCTGGTGGTCAGTTCCAATCAGGCGGCGATCAACGCAGCGCGCATGGGCTGGGGATTTACCCGGGTGCTGTCCTATCAGGTCGCCGAATTTGTGGCCAAGGGCGAACTCGAGATCGTGCTCGATGCCTTCGCCACCCCGCCGCTGCCGGTGCATGTGCTTTACCAGAGCGGCAGACAGGCCTCTGCCAAGGTGCGCACCTTTGTCGACCATTGCTATGGCCGGCTGCTGACAAACCCCGCGCTACGGCGCGCCGGGTCGGAGTAGCTGGGTGAACCGATACCACGAGATGCAGGTGTTCGAGGCGGTGGCGCAAACAGGCAGCCTGGCAGCGGCGGCGCGCCATCTGAACCTGGCACCGGCCACCATCACGCGCACACTGGCGGCGCTGGAGGCGCGCCTGGGCACGGTACTGCTGCTGCGCAGTCCGCGGGGGGCCAGCCTGAGCCCTGCGGGGGAAAGGTTTGCCGCCAGTTGCCGGCTGATCCTCGCGGAAATCGCCGAGGCGGAGCGCTCTGTCGCCGGCATCCATCGCCACCCTGCCGGACAACTGACGGTATCGCTGCCGCTGCTGCTGACGCACCAGGTGTTTATGCCGATAGCACTCGCTTACCTCGACGCCTTTCCCGATGTGCAGATGCGTACCCGCTCCCGGGAAAGCATGCCCAAGCTCCTTGAGGAAGGCATCGACGTTGCCTTTGTGGTTGGCCATCTCCCGGATTCGTCCGGATTCGCCGTGTCGGTAGGCCATGTAGCGCCGATTATTGCGCGTCGCCTGGGTACCTTTCCCGCTGGGGCCGGCCAGACACTCCGGACGCTCTGAAGGACCATCGCAGCGTTCTCGCCACCTCAATGGGCGACGGGAGCGACTGGCGTTTGCACGGCAATCCGGCGAACCGAGCGGCCAAGACAGCCCCCGTGCTGACCTGCACCACTCAGCAGGCCGCCATTCGCGCCGCTGTTGCGGGGCTCGGGCTGGTGCGCTGCATGAGCTACGAGGCCCATGAGGAGCTGCACAGCGGGCTGCTTGAGCCGGTGCTGGAGGCCTTCGCCGTGCCAGAGCTGCCAGCGCAGCTGATCTACCGCGAGGGTCGCAAAGCCTGCACGCGCGTGCGTACTTTCCTCGACTTCGCGGTGCCGCGCCTGCGCAGCCACCCGGCGTTTCGCCACTGAGTGCTGGCCGCCTTTCTTGCAGAAAGTGAAATTATCCATTGCCCTGCATGGCGATTCTGCTTCAGCGCATCCGGGCGCAGCATGCCCCATCAGCGTGAGAACCAGCCGGTTCGACTCAACGCTGCTTCTCTCAGCCAATGCGGAGCTTCAACATGACCCAAGCAGCCATCAAACTCTATCGCCACCCCCTGTCCGGCCACGCCCACCGCGTCGAGCTGCTGCTCTCGCTGCTCAAGCTGCCGACCGAGCTGGTATTTGTCGACCTTGCCAACGGCGCGCACAAGCAGGCCGAGTTCCTCGCCCTGAACCCCTTCGGCCAGGTGCCGGTAATCGACGACAACGGCACCGTGGTCAGCGACTCCAACGCAATCCTGGTCTACCTGGCGAAGAAATACGGCGACGGCCAGTGGTTCTCCGATGAGCCACTGGCAGCGGCGCGGGTGCAACGCTGGTTGTCGGTGGCCGCAGGCCAGGTGGCCTTCGGCCCGGCTGCCGCGCGCCTGATTACCGTATTCGCTGCGGCGTTCAATGCCGAAGAGGTAATCAACCGCGCCCACGTCCTGTTCAAGGTGATGGAGGGCGAACTGGCCACCACGCCGTTCCTGGCCGGCCCAACTGCCACCATAGCTGACGTAGCCAACTACGCCTATATCGCCCATGCCCCGGAAGGCAATGTGTCGCTGCAGGACTACCCCAACCTGCGCGCCTGGCTGGCGCGGGTCGAAGCGCTTCCTGGCTTCGTGCCCATGCCACGCACCGCCGCCGGCCTGCAGGCGAACTGAGCAAGCCGCACGCTGCCGGCACTCCCCGGCAGCTCACTCGAGGAGTGCCCGCCCATGGATCACCTCCCCAAACACCGCCACTCGCCCTGGCATGCCGGTGAAAAAGCGCTGCAAGAAAAGGTCGGCGTGGCTGAGCGGATGGAAATCTTCGGCCAGAAGGTTATCCGCGATTACATGCCCGACCAGCACCGCGATTTCTACCACCAGCTTCCCTTTATGGTCGTTGGCGCGGTGGATGCCGAGGGGCGGCCCTGGGCCACCCTGATCGAAGGGCCGGAAGGCTTTGCCTACTCCCCCGACCCGCAGCGCCTGTCGCTCGCCACCACCCCAGATCCCCAGGACCCGGCCGCCTCTGGGCTGCAAGCGGGTCAGGCCATCGGCATGCTCGGCATCGAGCTGCACACCCGGCGCAGAAATCGCATCAACGGAGTGATCACCCAGGCGACGGCGAACCGTCTGGATATCGCCGTGGAACATGCCTTCGGCAATTGCCCGCAGTACATCCAGCAGCGCACTTACGCGCGAGTTCCCCAGGCCCCGGCAGGCAAGCCTGCGCGTCAGAACTCAACGGCGCTGGACCCGCGCGCCAGCGAGATAATCGGCAACGCCGACACCTTCTTCGTCGCCAGCTATTTTGAGCACGACGACCTGCAACGCTCGGTGGATGTCTCCCATCGCGGCGGTCGGCCTGGTTTTATCAAGGTGGACGGCAACCGCCTGACCATCCCGGATTACGCCGGCAACCTGCACTTCAACACCCTGGGCAATCTTGAGCTGAACCCCAAGGCTGGGCTGCTGTTCGTCGACTTCAGCAGCGGCGACATGCTGCAGCTCAGCGGGCGTACCGAACTGATTCTGCAAAGCCCGCTGATCGCAGCCTTCGAGGGTGCCGAGCGCTTGTGGCGTTTCGATGTGGAGCAGGTAGTGCTGCGTCCGGCGGCGGTTTCCATCCGCTGGGACTTCCAGGCGTTCGCACCGACCAGCCTGATGACCGGTACCTGGGCGGACGCCGAGCAACGCCTGCGCCTGAGTGAACAACGCAAGCAGTGGCAGCCGTGGCGCGTAAGCCGCGTGGAGCAGGAAAGCCTGGACATTCGCTCGCTGTTTATCGAACCCCTGGACGGCGCAGCGGTAACCTTTCTTGCGGGCCAGCACATCCCCATTCGCCTGCAGCCTGGCCAGAGCGATGTACTGATCCGTACCTACAGCGTTTCCAGCGCCCCTTCCGATGGCCACATTCGTATCAGCGTAAAGGCGCAGGGCCGAGCTTCGCGCCATCTCCATGAGCACCTGCAGGTGGGTGACATCCTGGAGATCCGCCCGCCCCTCGGTAGCTTTACCCTGAAGACGGATAGCCCGCGGCCGGTGGTGTTGATCGGTGCCGGCGTGGGTATTACGCCGTTGCTGTCCATGGCTCGCGAGCTGGTCGAGCAAATCAGCACGCAGCAGCGAGCTCAGCCGGTTTATCTGTTCCAGGGCGGTAGAACCACACAGGAGCTGCCGTTTCAGAACGAGCTCAGGCAACTGACGCAACGCGCCGCAGGCCTGCTGCATCTTCAGCGCGCCCTGAGCAACCCTGATGCCGGCGCGCTTCTGGGCGTGGACTATGAAATATCGGGGCGTCTGGCCTTCAACCAGATCAAGGCCCATCTGCCGCTCGACGACTACGACTTCTACCTCTGCGGCCCGGCCAGCTTCACCCAGGATATGTACGGCGGCCTGCGCAGCGTGAATATCCCGGACGCGCGCATCCATGCCGAAGCTTTTGGCCCGTCGACGCTACGCCGCCAGGGTGATGAGCAACGCCCAACGCTGGTTCAGCCACCGGCCGCAAGCGCACCTGTGCCGGTGTATTTCGCCGGGTCAGCCAAGGAGGCGCGCTGGACATCACAAAGCGGCAGCCTGCTGGAGCTTGCCGAGAGCCGCGGCCTGTCGCCCGACTTCAGCTGCCGTGGAGGTTCATGCGGCACCTGCCGGACGCGCCGGATCAGCGGCAAGGTGCACTACCCCAATCCGCCCGCGGAAATGCCCGAGGACGATATGGTGCTGATCTGCTGCGCCGTGCCGGCAGAGGATGAAAACGGCATCCAACCCCTGGTCCTTGATCTGTAGCGAGGCAACCACGCCATGCACCTACAACACCAAGCCGCCGCGCGATGGAGTGCCGATGCAGCGCCCCCGGAAAGAGGCGCGGCCATCGACTCATCACCTGGGTTCTGCCTCGCCACGGAGCGGGAGTCGAGCTATATGCTGCCCCAGTTGATATCAGCACCGGAGTGTTCCACGAGTGCCCTGCCCTTATCAGCCCTAAATAGTTTGAAACATTTTTCAATGGGTTTTTAAGCAGGATTGTTATTCGAGTTGATTAGGCGTGATTTGCCAAACCAGCCATTCAACACCGCTTGAGTGACCCATCGTTCTAGATCAGATATACCGCATCGACACCCCCATCCAGTCTTCGCATATGTGTCGTTTAATCCGCCAATTACGGGCCTGAATGAGCAAATCCGGAATAAATCCGCATCCCGTGATAGTACGTTGCGCCAAGTAGAATTGAATACCGCTCACAAACGGATATAAGTGCGTTACCGAACTTAAAGTCCGCTCATGGCTAATCAGCGATATACCACTGTATAAGCACTACAGCGCACACTACAAAGAGCCGCTTAATAGCAAAGTGCCTTTGCGCGCTATCGCACCGACACTGTTTTTACCCGATGTAATGGTCTTGGTCCCGGCTCGCTGCAATCTCGCGCGACGTTCGGTTCAATCGAGATTGCCATGAATACAATAAGTGAACAGAACCCGATATACGGCTCAGTGAGAACAGCCGTCGACACGCCGCAACTCTCAGTCAGTGCGGTTTCCTGGGGTGCCATATTCGCCGGTGCAGCGGCAGCGGCAGCACTCTCCCTGATCCTGTTGATACTTGGCACCGGCCTGGGCTTGTCGTCGATATCGCCGTGGGCCAACGATGGGATCAGCGCCACGACGTTCAGCGTAAGTACGATCATCTGGGTCACCCTGACCCAACTGCTGGCCGCCGGTATGGGTGGCTACCTGGCAGGCCGTCTGCGGACCAAGTGGGTTGAAGTGCACACCGACGAGGTGTACTTCCGCGATACCGCGCACGGCTTCCTGGCCTGGGCGGTTGCCTCCCTTGCAACGGCGACTTTGCTCACCTCGGTGATCGGCTCCATCGTCAACGGTGGTGTCCAGGCTGGGGCTGCTGTGGCCGGTGGTATTGCCACTACCGCGATGGTAGCGACTGCCGGCGGCGTGGCCGCAGGCTCAGAAATGGCGACTGACGAGAGCAACAGTGGTGCCATTGGCTACTTCCTCGACACCCTGTTTCGCCGTGACATGAACGCCATGGCCACCCCGTTGGGCAGTGAGCCGAGCGCCTTGACGCCGCAGCAGGAAACCGCTGTTTCCATGGCAGAAGTGACGCGCATCTTTATGAACTCGGTGCGTACCAACGCCATGCCCGAAGAAGACATCAGCTATGTCGGCCAGGTGGTCGCCCAGCGCACCGGTCTGACTCAGCAACAAGCCGAGCAGCGGGTAAGCGAGACCTTTACACGGGTACAAGCCAGCCTCAGCGAAGCAGAAACCAGCGCACGAGAAGCCGCCGATAGCGCCCGCAAGACCTCTGCCTATGCAGCGATCTGGTTGTTTATCTCGTTGCTGATTGGTGCCTTCGTTGCCAGTTTCGCTGCTCCCTATGGCGGTCGTCAGCGCGACGCCTGATCACGCCTTCCATTCAATAACCGGAGACTGCTATGCGCTCACTACTGCTGTTATTTCTCGGGATTCCAATTCCCATCATCATCCTGCTGGCCATCTTTGTGTTCTAGGAAACTGTGGGCCCACCTGCCTTTTAACGAGGCTGCCGGCTCCAGGGTTTTCCTAGGTACATATCGCAGTGACATTCCACTTAAAGGAACACACACACATGACGACTACAGCGAAAAAAACCGCAGTATCTGTTAGCCCTGCTAAAAGACAGGACGCCACCACCTTGCTGCGTGCCGATCACAAACTGGTCGACGATCTATTTGCCGAATATGAAAAAGCCCGTTCGGCGAACAAGAAAAAACAACTGGTCGCGCAGATCTGCACCGAACTAAGCGTGCATGCCCAGGTTGAAGAAGAGATTTTCTACCCAGCGGTAAAACTGGCCTTGAAAGATAAGGAACTGGTTCCCGAGGCAACTGTCGAACACGCCACCCTAAAGGATTTGATTGCCCAGGTTGAAGGCATAGAACCCGATGGTGAGATGTTCGACGCGAAGATCAAAGTATTGGCCGAATACGTCAAACATCACGTTAAAGAAGAACAGAACGAAATGTTCCCGAAAGCCAAATCCACTGATCTGGATATGAAGGCTCTGGGCGACCAGCTCTCCGAGCGTAAAGCAGAGCTGATGGCCGCACGCGGTTAGCGCGCTCTGTCTCTATCCTGACCCAGGAGTCTTCAGTGAATACTCAAAGCCAACCCGGCGCGCAGCTATCGCAGTTGCGCAGCATGATGAAAAGTATGTCTGTGGCCACGCTCAGCGGTATTGATGAGCATGGTGCCCTGCTCAGCAGCCCTATGTCGCGCTGGGAAATGGACGATTGCGGGGCACTGTGGTTCTTCACCGATCCGCTGTGCCTGCCTGCAGCGAACCTGCCGAGTATCAACCTGAGTTTCTCCGATCCGGGTCGGACGAGACGCGTCTCTCTAACCGGGCGAGCAGAGCTTTACGCCGAGGATTTATCCTCCGAGTACTTGCTGGGGGCTATCTGGCTCGGGCATATCAACTCGCCCCGTTTTATTGCGCAAGCGCAGCTGAACAACCAGGCGCTACTCAAGTTCACCCCGCAATCGGCGGTCTACTGGCATGCCCCGCCGAGCCTGGTGGCGCGTTTGTTTGCGCTGCTGAGCTCGGTGTTTGGTGCCAAAACGCCGTCCGCAAAACCTGGGATTCACTGCGTCGAGCTACCCCCTGCCTGGAAGCTGAATGCGTCGGAGACGACGACATGATGATCTCTGAGCAAGGGCCTTATCTGCGCGTCGAAGAGATGCAGGCCCGGCCCCAAGTCTTGCCCCTAGACAGTGGCTTTTCAACGGCTAATGCCTACCGGGTGCGGGGGCTGCACAACCGCGCGCAAACCTGCGATGCCAATTTTCCGCCCCCCAATGACCGCGACGAAATCTGGTTTATCTGCGACCGGATTAGGCGCACTCCTCTGTGTTGAAAGCGGAAGAATTGAGCATCCAGCGCTTCTGCTGATCGCCCTCGGGCGTGCTCCGGTGCTTTGCGCCCTTCCCGACCGAATACCGCCGCCCATATGGCGTGGTGGAAGTCTTCACCCTAGGTTTCAGGTGAACGCTTACCACGCTCAATTTTGCAAGGAGCGTTCCCATGAGCAAGCGCAATAACGACGACCCCGTTACTCAGAACCTGACCGGTCTTGATCCGTCCCCGGCCGATGCCAACCGCTCTGAGCAGGCTGCGGCTGTGCTCGCCGATGAGCCGGGCGAATCGCTTACGACCAACCAGGGTTTGCTGATCAGCGACAACCAGAACTCGCTACGTGCCGGTGAGCGCGGCCCGACGCTGCTGGAAGATCACATCCTGCGCGAAAAAATCATGCACTTTGACCATGAGCGCATCCCTGAACGCGTGGTGCATGCGCGCGGTGCCGGTGCCCATGGTGAGTTTGAGGTGTACGAGTCGATGAGCGGCCTGACCAAAGCCGGTTTTCTCCAGGACCCGAGCCTGAAAACCCCGGTCTTTGTGCGTTTTTCCACCGTGGCCGGTTCGCGTGGCTCCATGGATACGGCTCGCGATGTGCGCGGCTTCTCGGTCAGGTTCTACACCAAAGAGGGCAACTTCGACCTGGTCGGCAACAACATGCCGGTGTTCTTCGTCCAGGATTCAATCAAGTTCCCCGACCTCGTGCATGCCGTCAAACCCGAGCCGCATAACGAAATCCCCCAGGCCTCGTCCGCCCACGATACCTTCTGGGACTTTATCTCCATGGTGCCGGAAACCAGCCACACCGTGATGTGGCTGATGTCGGACCGCGCCATCCCGCGCAGCTTCGCGATGATGGAAGGCTTCGGCGTGCATACCTTCCGTTTTATCGACGCCGCTGGCAACGCAAGCTTCGTCAAATTCCATTGGAAACCGCTACTCGGCGTGCATTCGTTGGTCTGGGATGAGGCGGTCAAGCTGGCCGGTAAAGACGCCGACTTTCATCGTCGCGACCTTTGGGAATCCATCGACCAAGGGCGTTACCCCGAGTGGGAGCTGGGCGTACAAGTCGTCGCCGAAGCCGACGAGCATATGTTCGATTTCGACCTGCTCGATGCCACCAAGCTGATTCCCGAGTCCCTGGTGCCGGTGCAGCTGATTGGCAAGCTGACCCTGAACCGCAACCCCGACAACTACTTTGCGGAAACCGAGCAGGTGGCCTTCCATCCTGGCCACTTAGTGCCCGGTATCGACTTCAGCAATGACCCGTTGCTGCAGGGCCGGCTGTTTTCCTACACCGACACCCAGCTGTCCCGCCTGGGCAGCCCCAACTTCCATGAAATACCGATCAATCGGCCCATTGCAGTGGTGGCCAACAACCAGCGCGACGGCCATATGCGCCAGGACATCATCAAGGGCCGCGTCAGTTACGAGCCAAACACCCTGGGCGGCGGTTGCCCGATGCAGCGCCCTTGGGAGCAAGGTGGCTTCGTCAGCCATGCCGAGCCGATTCAGGGTGCCAAAGCCCGGGTGCGCAGCCCCAGCTTTGCCGATCACTTCTCCCAGCCGGCGCTGTTCTGGCGCAGCCAGGCCGCCTGGGAACAGGCGCATATCGTCGACGCCTTCTGCTTCGAGCTGGGCAAGGTCAGCGTGCCGGCCATCCGCGAGCGCATGGTGGCGAACCTGACTCAGGTCGACGCCGCACTGGCGCAACGGGTAGCCGACGGCCTGGGCATGGCTGTGCCGCCACCACCGACGGGCGCCGAAAGCCTGCCGCGCACGGATAAACCCGCGATGGACGCCGCGCTAAGCATGGCCACTACCCGCACCGACTCCATAGCCGGGCGCAAAGTGGCGGTACTGGCGGCCAACGACGTTGACGCCACGACCATCGAAACCCTGCGCGCCGCCTTACTCGCAGCAGGTGCCACGCTGAAAGTGATTGCCCCGCAACTGGGCGAGATCCGCAGCGGCACGGGGAAAACCCTCAGGGTGGACCACAGCCTGCCCACCGTCGGCTCAGTGCAGTTCGATGCCGTGTATGTGCCGGGTGGAACCAAGAGCGTTGACGAGCTCTGCAAGAATGCCCAGGCCCTGCTGTTCGTCAAAGAGGCCTATAAGCACGGCAAGCCCATCGCCGCCACCGACGACGGAGCCATGCTGATCGACAAGGCTGCCCGCCCCAGCGGTAACCAGGGGCCAGCCTTTCAAGGCCCCGGGGTTATTACCGCATCCGGGAAGATGGCCAACGGCGATTTTGTCGAAAGCTTTCTCTCCAGCATCGCCAAACACCGCATAACCGAGCGTCCGGACCTGGATGCCATCGTGGCTTAAGCCAGCCTGCGGTGTAGACCGCCTATGTAGGGAGCCCCGTGCCCCCAAGAACGGATGCACTCTTGGTGCGCACGGCCTAGGCGGCCCCGCGTCACCCTACGGAACGCGCCTATCGCCCCCGAGCCGGGGAGCGATAGGCGCATGCTGCGCCATCAGCTCGGCAACCCACTCGATAAACACGCGCAGCTTGATGCTGATATGCCGGTTCGGCGGGAACGCCACGTAAAGCGGCATCGGATCGAGACGCCACGCCTCGAACAGAGGCACCAGCTCGCCCTGCGCCACGTGGGGTGCGGACATGTAGTCCGGCAGCCAAAGAATCCCCATGCCGGCTAGACCGGCCGCCAGATAGGCGTTGCCATCGTCCACCGCCAGCACGTAGCGACCCTGTATATGAATACGCTCGCCGTTGCTGTGCATGGCATACGGCAGGGCTTTGCCGGTGCGCGCCCAGAGGAAGCCGACAATACGGTGCTGCGAGTCTTCCAGCTCGCGCGGATGCGCAGGCGTGCCGAGGCGTTGCAGGTAGCTTGGCGCGGCATAAACACCCAGCTGCAGGTCGCCGACCCGGCGCGCCATCAGCGATTGATCCGTCAGCTCGCCGCCGCGCACGACGCAATCCACCTTCTCGCCAATCAGGTCGACGATGCGGTCGCTGACGCCCATATCGATCTGGATCTCGGGGTAGCGCGCGTGAAATGCCGGCAATGCAGGCATAAGGATCATTCTGGCCAGCGGGCTGGGCACATCCACCCGCAACAGGCCGCGGGGCACCGCCGAGGCGCCGGACAAGCTGGTCTCAGCCTCGGCCAGGTCATCCAGCAGCCTCAGTACACGCCCGTAGTAGAGCGCGCCGTCGGCCGTGAGGTTGACCTTGCGCGTGGTGCGGTTGAGCAGTTTGACCCGCAAGCGTGCCTCCAGCTGCTGCACCATCTGGGTCACGCTGGTTTTGCTGATGTGCAGGGTTTCGGCCGCCTTGGTAAAGCTGCCCGCCTCCACCACCCGGGCAAATGCCTGCATCGCATCGAAACGGTCCATTTTCCATCCCACTATCAATTGGATTGTTTGGATTCTACAAACAGTGATAGCCAGAGTTGCCGGTTTATCGGCCTAACGCAACGTCCTACAGTCTCTTCATCGTTAATAAATCGGGGCGCTACCGCCCCATGATGGAGGCACAGATGAACCAGCGTGACGTTGTATTCCCGCCCGGCCGCCAGGCGCTTTATGAACGCAATCGCTATTCCCCGGCGATCCGCAGCAACGGCTTTTTGTTTGTCTCGGGGCAAGTTGGTAGCCGTGAAGACGGCTCGCCCGAGCCCGACCTGGAAGTGCAGGTGCGCACCGCATTCACCAACCTGAATGCGATTCTGCTAGCCGCCGGTTGTAGCTTTGACGATGTGGTCGACGTGACCGTCTTTATGGTCGATCCGCAAGCGACGTTCGAGAGGGTCTGGACGGTTGTCCCGGAGTTCTGGGGTAACGCACCGCATCCGACCTTAACCGCCGTCGGCGTGACCTGGCTTTATGGTTTCCAGTTCGAGATCAAGGTGATCGCCAAGCTGCCGGAAACCGCCAGCAGCTGAGTTGGGCGCAGCATTAGCGCTCGCTGTCTGTTGCCCATCCTGCGCGCAGACACCCTCCTAGAAAACCGCTACCAGATGCCGCCCAGCAGCGGCTATCAGTGGCTTGGCGTCGAGTCGGTGCAGCTAAATAAAGCTGCACTGCGCTGGTTCTGTGCTAGATATTTAGCTGATGGTTTGTGGACTTAAGGCTAAAAACACTAATCGCAGGGAAGGTACGACTCCATGAGTACAGCGCAGAACACAGCTCAGCCTAAGTCCGCCCATTGGCGCTTCAAGGTTGGCGTTGCGATTATCTGTTTGATTCCGGTTTTGTGGCTTCTGGTGCCGTTGGCGGCGGCAGCGGATGTGCCGGGCTCCAAGATCGCGGCGCTCTCGGGGGCGCTGTTTATTCTCAATAAAATTCTCTTTCTGCTGGTCATTGCCGTTATGGGCAAGGCCGGCTTCCAGGAGCTGAAACAGCATATCTATGGCTATATGTCCTCGATGGCGCCGAGTACCGAGGTGGAAATTGGCCCGGTGCGCCATCGTATTGGCGTGGTGATGTTCTGCCTGCCGCTGATTTCGTCCTTTCTCGAACCCTATATCGATGCCGTCGCCCCTGGCCTGCGGCCCAATAGTTGGGCGTTGCAGATGCTTGGCGATGCCTTGCTGATTGGCAGCTTCTTTGTCCTGGGGGGCAATTTCTGGGAAAAGCTGCGGGCGCTGTTTATTCGCAGTGCACGGGTTACCAGCACAGGCCCGGCCTGAGTCTGACCTGCCCGCAGGCCCGCGCCTGGCGCGTGGGCCGCAAGTTGCCTAGCCAGCCCCTACGGTTGCCCTTGCTCCACCTTCCTTGCGGGAGCCTATATGCCTGAAGCACACGAGCCGCCCGACAGCACGCCACTGCCCCCGGCCGAGGCACCGGTCGCCACCCCTGCCCAAAGCCCTGCTCCGCCGCCTAACCCGCTGCGCCGTATTGCGCTTGTCGTGGTCCTGGTTACCGCCACGCTGTTTGTACTTTCCGTCCTGATGGAACGCAGCACCCCATCCACCTCACAGGCCGTGGTTCAGGGCTATGTGGTGCAGATGGCCTCAGAAGTCGGTGGCCGCGTGGCGGAAATCTCGGTGCTCGACAATGCACGGGTAACGGCTGGGCAATTGCTGTTCCGGATCGATCCGCAGCCCTACAAGATTGCCGTTGCCGAAGCCGAGGCTCGCCTTGAGCAAGCGGGCCAGGCGCTGGGGGCCAATACCGCATCGGTGGATGCGGCCCAGGCGCAGACAGTTTCCGCCCGCGCCCAGCGCGACAATGTGCGTGAGCAAGCGCGCCGAGTGACGCAGCTGGTTGAGCGCGGCGTATATGCACGGGCGCGGCTCGATGAGGCGACCGCGTCGCTGAATTCTGCCGAAGCCGCCGTGGCCAAGGCGCAGGCCGATTTAGAACGGGCGCGCCAGGAGCTGGGGCCAACCGGTACAGATAACCCGCAGTTCAAACAGGCCCTGGCACAACTGGAGAAGGCCCGGCTTGATCTGGTGCGCACCGACATCAAGGCCCCGGCCGACGGTGTTATCACCAATCTGCAGCTGGCCGTCGGCCAGGTGGTCAGCCCCGGCCAGTCCGCGCTGACCTTTATCGACACGGGCATCGTCTGGGTTTCCGCAGCCTTCAAGGAAAACAGCCTGGAGCATGTGCAGGCCGATGATGATGCTGAGCTGGTATTCGACCTTTTGCCGGGGCGAGTCTTCAAGGCCCGGGTCGAGAGCGTTGGCTGGGGTGTTGCCCAGGAAGGTAGCAGCACCTCGGCGCTGCCCTCGGTGCGCAATCAGAGCGGCTGGGTACGTGACCCGCAACGCTTTCCCGTGCGCCTGGTGATGATGGAGCCTTACCCCAAAGGTCTGCGCTACGGCTCGCAGGCAACCGCGGTGATTTACACCGGGGAAAACCCGCTGGCGAACGTCCTCGGCGCAATCACCGCGCGGCTTGTGGCGCTGCTGACCTATGTCAACTGAGGCCACGCTACCCTCCCCGTCAATGGACCTGGCGCGCGCCAAGCGCCAGGGTTTGCGTGTCGCCCTGGCGGTTACGTTTGGCTTCAGCGTGGGTCTGGTCAATGGCAGTGTGCTGCCCTTTCTCGCCCCCTTGTTCGCCACTCAGTTTCTCCTGGCAAGCTACAGCCCACCCGGTTTGCGCCAGGGGCTGGGCACGGTTTTACTGATTTTTATGGTCGGCGCGCTGCTGATCTTCCTCACCGGCCTGCTCGGTGAGCGGCCACTGGTGCTGCTGCCGTTGCTGTGGCTGTGCTACTTCAGCTGTTTTTTTGCTCAGGGGCGTCAGTTGGGTGGCGCGGGGCCGGCGTTGATGCTGGTAATCGCCATTGTGGTACCGCTACTCGACATCCTGCAGCGGGACCTGGGCGAGTCGATCGTGCTGATTCTGGCCAAGGCGGTCAGCGTTGGCCTGCTGCTTGCCTGGGGCGCACACGCGGTATTCCCGGACACGGGCCCAACGCATGCAAACCCAGCACCTTTGCTGCCTCAGGAGCCTGGCCGGGTTATGCGCCAGGCGATGGTCAGTGGCGCAATTTTGCTGGCTGTCGTTGCGCTGTGTTTGATCGATCCGCGCCTGGCCACGGCCATGGTCATACCGATCACCGTGGCTTCGTTGCTCAGCCAGTTCGAGTTGACGATGAGTGGCCGAGCCGCTGTCGGCTTGATTGTGATCAACCTGCTGGGTGGGGTTGCCGCATCCCTGGCCTTTACCCTGAGCGAAGTGCGATCCAGCCTCTGGCTGGTGACCCTCATTGTGCTGCTGGTAAGCCTGCTGTTTGCCGGCAAAGCGGTGCTGGGCACGACGACGGGCAAGGTGTTTGGCGGCGGACTTACGACCTTTATGATTCTTTTCGGCCTCGGCATTTCGCCATTGCCTGGCGGCGCGCCCGAGCTGTTTGCCACACGGATTGCCTATGTGCTGTTCGCGATTGTGTATGCCTTGTGCATGGCCAGCCTGTTTTGGCCCCGGCCGCGCGCAGCCAGTGACCCGCTGGCCCCATAAGCTCCATCAATCATCAGGTGCCGTCTATGCGCAATCTCTGGAGAAAGTACCAGGCGCTGTTGGATGCAGACTTAAGCGCCAAGATCTTCGACAACATCAAAAACCTGCTGGTCTGCGCGCTGCTGTTTGCCGCCGGCACCAAGGCATTGCAGGGTAACCACCAACTCTTTATGGGCCTTTGGGGCTCAACCCTCGCGGGTTGGGGGCTGATCATGGTGTCGGCGATTCTGCTGCTACTGAATATCAGCGACGGCCTGAACCAGCTGGCCAAGCTGCGCCATCACGCTGCGTTGCAGATATTTCTGTTCCTGCTCTATCTGATTATGGCCGTGCGCGTGGTGGAAATAGTCTGGAGCTTCAGGGCTGCGTAGCGCTCCGCCGCTCTAATGGACCAGCACAGGCTCTAGAAGCGCCCACTCAGCTGGTTTGCGTACAGCTCGGCTGCCCAGCCGAATAGCGCACACCTGGGCTGACTGCGGCGTTGAATTCCTTCAGCGCCGACGAGCCGATCAGCAGCGGGAATTCAAAGGCGCTGCGGTCGGTCAGGTTGACCTCGATATTCTTCAGCTCATCACCCACGCAGATATCCATCTCGATCACTGGGCGTTCGGTATACAGCTGCTTGTCGCCAGGTTTGCGATCATCGGCGCGGCGTTTGATATAGCTCATGCGCGTCAGTGGCTTTTCGATGACCTGCGCCTGCTTGGCGTTTTCCATCCCCAGCTGGAAGCGCACCCACTCGCCGCCATCACGCTTGAACATTTCAATATTCTTGGCGCTAAGCGAGGCGGTTTCGGCACCAGTATCGAGTTTGGCGGGCAGTTTCAGGGCCAGTTCGTGCAGGGAAACATGCTCATGCAAGCCATAGATCTGCGGCTGGTTGGCCATCGCGCCGGTTGAAAGCAGCGCGGCGCAGAGTGCCATTGCAGCAGGCCTTACGGTCATGGCGAGGTTTGGCATGTTGAACTCCATGTTCTGTAAAAAGTGGAGCCACCCTAACGGCTCTAGCTGAACTGAAGCTGAATCCAGGCGCGCGAAGAAGCACGCATCCCGGCACCTAATCCTGGTCACTTAAAAAAATGCCGCTTTCCCTTATCAGGAAAGCGGCATTTTTATGCGCTTAGTGCCGTGGCTGGCGGGCAAGCCACCGGGCGCTAGCCTTTGCGACGCCCTACCAGGAGCAGACCGCCAATGATGATTGCGCCAAAACCCGCCCAGAGCGGGATATTGACCCGCTCCTTCTCCGCCACTTGCATATGTAGGGGGCCGATATCGATATTGTGGGTTTCTTTGGTATAGCTGAAACCGCCATAGGCCAGGCCCAGGGCCCCACCCAGAATCAGCAGCAATGCCGCAATTTTTATTCCGTCCATCTGTACTTCTCCACTGATAAATCCACAGCAAGCAGGTTAGCCGTTTTCAGTCGACCTTGCGCTTGCCTTATACGAGATGAGTTGCCGACTAAGGCTGGTCCTTCTGCCGCGTCACGCTGACGCCGGTGACAAAGGCTGCGCCCACCGACACGATGCCCCCTACCACTATCCATTGCGTGGGCACCGCAAGCAGCACCGCGCCGTAGATCAGCCCGGCAATAAAAATCAGGGCACCGCCCATATAAAGTGCAAATGACATGCGAACCCTCCTTATTTATTAATTATTTGGGCTTTTCAGTTTTTCCCCGGTGTTCCGCACGCAGGCATGCGCCGCGGCGGCCACCCGGGCGCTATCAGTAGCGCTGGAACACACCATTTTCCAGGCGCACCCGGTCGCCGACCCGCAGGTCGCCGGGGCTGGCCTGGGTCAGGGTCTGGGAGCTACCATTGGCCATACGAATGGTGATGGCGTAGCCGGGCGCGGGTTGGTTACGTTTTTCGATCTGGTGACCGATATAGGCACCGCCCGCACTGCCAGCAATGGTCGCGGCGGTGTTACCCGAGCCCTTGCCGACCTGGTTGCCCGCCACCCCACCGAGCACCGCGCCAGCCACAGTGCCCAAGCCATAGCCGGTGCCGGCAATGCCCTGATATTCCGCCTGGGTAGTCTCGATGGAGGTCACCACGCCGTAATCATTGGAATAACCCTGATTATTGCCGTTGGTCTGATAAGTAGTTTGTGGATAAGGCGCAGGCGCAGGCGCTTGCGGGTTGAGCGCAGTGCAGGCGCTGAGCGTTAGCACAGCAACAGACCCCAGCAGCGGTACACATCTATTGAGAATGGTCATAGCCAATATCCTCTGAGGTTGCCGGGCAGCGGTTCTCTTTCGCCCTGGCCTGAATCGCGCAAACCCCCGGCACGCCTGGGCTTGCCGCTGATCGTCGCTCCTCGGTTCAGGGTGCGCCCATGTACCCATCCTGTCAGTGCGTTGTCACACATAGGCCTTGTGGGTGCTGCGTCGCAACCCGACGCACAACATCGTTGTGTACGGTATCGAACAGAGCAGGCTCGGCCAAACTGGCATTATCATCGGTACCTGCAGCTCTTGCGGACGCAAAAATTATTACGTTACATAGACGAGTACGAGACACGATGTTCTTGAAACCGGCCGTTAGTTTGAAGGTTAAAAACCTCACCTCTGTCAAAGGTGGCAGAGATGCTTGAAAAGCACTTTCCCCAGCGCAACACCCTACTGGCAGCTCTTCCTAGTGAGGTGCAACAACGCCTGTTCCCCCATCTTGAACTGGTGTCGCTGCCGCTGGGCATGGTGCTCTATGAGTCCGGCGATACCATGCGCCACGTTTATTTCCCCACCGACTCGATCATTTCCCTGCTTTATGTGATGGAAAGCGGCGCTTCGGCGGAAATATCCGTCGTCGGCAACGAAGGGGTGGTCGGAATCGCTCTGTTTATGGGCGGTGAGAGCACGCCCAGCCGAGCCATCGTGCAGAGCGGCGGGCACGCTTATCGTATGCCTAGCCAGGACCTCAAGGAGGAGTTCAACCGCCATGGCGTACTGCTAGAGCTGATGTTGCGCTACACCCAGGCGCTGATTACCCAGATGTCGCAAACCGCAGTATGCAACCGTCACCATTCGATCGACCAGCAGCTGTGCCGCTGGTTGTTGCTGTCGCTCGACCGCTTATCCGGCAACAAGCTGACCATGACCCAGGAGCTGATCGCCAATATGCTCGGCGTACGCCGCGAAGGGGTCACCGAGGCGGCCGGCAAGCTGCAGCGCCAGGGCGTAATCGAGTACAGCCGCGGACATATCACCGTGCTCGACCGGCACAAGCTCGAACAACTGAGTTGCGAGTGCTACGCCGTAGTCAAGAAGGAAACCGACCGCCTGCTGCCCTATAACCCCTCGAATTAGCCCAATTAGAGCCAGCGCAGTACGAAACCAGGCCGCTAAAGCCTGCGCTTAGTGCTGTAGCGAACAGAGTGCCCTTCCGGCAGAGGGGCAGACTGCAGCCACGGGATTGTCAGGCACCCCTCCCGCGCCCTTTATCGGCTTGCCCCGTGCTGCAGGACGCATTCATGTCAGTTGCACCGCCACAGCACATCATCAATCTTTTATTGGGTTCCCTACCGCGCCAAGAGCGCGACCTGGTCATGGCCCATTGCGAACCGGTGGAGTTGCACTTCGGCAAAGTTCTCTGTGAGCCTGATCGGCCTTTCCGTCACCTGTATTTCCCTGTCAGCGGTTTTATCTCGCTGGTTACCACCCTCGGTTCACATCGCCCACTGGAACTGGCCCTTATCGGTAACGAAGGCATGCTCGGAGCTACCCAGGCTCTAGGCGTCAACGCCGCCCCCAGCCGCGCCGTGGTGCAAGGTAACGGCAGCGCCCTGCGTATCAGCCCCCTGAAGTTGCGTGAGGCCTTGCTGGAGTGCCCGCGGCTGCTGCGCACCCTCAAGCGTTACCTCTATGTAGTGATGGTGCAGCTGTCGCAGAATGTCGCCTGCGGGCACTTCCATGAGGTCGAACCGCGGCTGGCGCGCTGGCTGCTGATGAGCCACGACCGCGCGCACAGCGATCACCTGCAACTGACCCACGAATACCTGGCCGATATGCTCGGCGTGCGCCGCAGTGGCGTCTCCATTGCTGCCGGCGCACTGCAGTTGCGCAAGCTGATTCACTACAGCCGTGGGCGCATCACCATCCTCGACCGTAAAGGCCTGGAAACCGCCGCTTGCGAATGCTATGAGGCGCTGAACGATGATTACTCCCGGCTACTGCGCCATAAGCTGCAGGCCCAGCGCTGAATAACCGCGTGCAGAAGCAGGCAACTCAAGCGGCCGGCGGTAGCTTGGCCAGAAACAGATCGGCGAACTGTTCACCGAGCAGCCCTCGGCTAAACAGATAACCCTGTCCTTCCTCGCACTGCTCGCTCTTCAGAAACAGCAGCTGCTCCTGATTTTCTACCCCCTCCGCGACCATTTTGTAGCGCAGGCTGCTGCCCATGGCGATCATTGCACTGGCGATAACACCGTTGCTGGTGTCGATGGCATGTACAAACGACTTGTCGATCTTCAGCACGTCGATGGGAAACTTCTGCAGATAGCTCAGGCTTGAGTAACCTGTGCCGAAATCGTCCACTGCCAGCTGCACGCCAAGGCCCTTGAGCTTTTGCAGGATGCCGCTGCTGATATCGGCATCGCGCATCAGCACGCTTTCGGTAATTTCCAGTTGCAGGCAGCCTGGTTCCAGCCCGGTTTCGTTGAGGATGGCCTTTACCTCGTCGACGAAATCCGGGTGGCGGAACTCCAGTGCGGAAATATTTACCGCAATCGAGGCAAGGTGCAGGCCCTGTTCCTGCCATAGCCGGGTTTGTCGGCAGGCCTCGCGCAGCACCCAGCGGCCGATTGGCACGAGCAGACCGCACTCCTCGGCAATCGGGACAAAGCCATCCGGCAGGGTCACGCCCCATTGCGGATGCTGCCAGCGCAACAGCGCCTCGGCACCGGTAACGACCCCCGTTTTCAGGTTGAACTTGGGTTGGTAGTGCAGAATAAATTCCTGCCATTCCAGGGCTTGCCACAGGCTTCTCTCGATCACCTGACGCTCACTGGCGTGGACATTCATGGCGTGCTTGAAGAACTGGAAGTTGTTTCTTCCGGCTTTCTTGGCGTGGTACATCGCCGTGTCCGCGTTTTTCAGCAGCGTGTCGGCGTTGTCGGCGTCCATCGGGTACACACTGATGCCGATACTGCAGCTCACCCGCACCTCATGCGGGCCAAGGATAAAGGGCTCGGTCAGGGCGCTGATGATCTTCTGCGCGGTGACGCTGGCGTCCTGCATCTTGCGGCCTTCCACCAACAGCACCACAAACTCGTCGCCGCCATTGCGGCACACGGTGTCCGAGTTGCGCACACTGGCCGACAGACGCACGGCCACGGCTTTCAGCAACTGGTCGCCAGTGGCATGGCCAAGCGAGTCGTTGACGCTCTTGAAATGGTCCAGGTCGATAAACAACAGGGCAATGGCATGGCCAGTGCGCTCTGCCAGATCGATGGCCTTGGCGATACGGTCATTGAGCAGCACGCGATTGGGCAGCTGGGTCAAAAAGTCATGCTGAGCCAGGTGCGCCATCTTCATGGCCGTGCTGCGCGACTCGGTGACATCATGGAACACGATCACGGCCCCGCTAACCTGCCCATTGGAATCAATGATCGGCGCAGCAGAATCCTCGATCGCGACATGATTGCCATCCCGGCGTATCAGCACGGTACCGGCCTTCATGCACATGGGCTTATGCTCGCGCAATACCAGCGCCACCGGGTTGGCCACTGCTGCACCGCTGTCAGGGTCGATCAGGTTCATCACCTGATCAATGGGTTGGCCCCGTGCCGCGTCGCGTAACCAGCCAGTCATCTGCTCGGCCGCGACGTTGAGGTAATCGACAGCGCCCTGCATGTCTGTGCTGATTACCGCATCGCTGATCGAGTTGAGGGTGATTTCCGCGCGCGCACGCTCAAAGAACAGATTCGCCTCGACACTGCGGCGCTGAATAATATGGCCCAGCGATTGCGCCACCAGATAGCTGGCAAACTGGCCCTTGAGCAGATAACCCTGGGCCCCGCCTTGCAGGGTCTGCAGGGCCAGGGCTTCGTCTTCTGGGGTACACAGGGTCAGGATCGGAATCCGCGGCACGACGGCAAACACCTGCTCGAAGGTGACGATGCCCTGGCTATCGGGCAACGTCAGGTCGAGCAGTACCGCGTCGATGCCGCTCTCCTGCAGGCGCATCAACGCGTCGGCCAACGACCGCACTCGCTCACTGCTGAAGGGGCCGTCCACAGCCTCCACAAGCATTTCGCGCATTGCGCTGCTGTCGTCGGCATCGGCAGAGACAATCAGTACCCGATACGCCATAGCACCCTCCGTGTCCTTATCGGACAGCCCCTGACGGATTCAGTTCTGGGCGCGGGAGGTATTGCGAATGATCACTTCAACCCGACGGTTCATCTGCCGACCGGAGGCCGAATCATTGCTGGCGACCGGGCTGCTCTCGCCCATGCCGGATGAGTCCAGGCGGGTGGACGAAACGCCTTGCTGTTGCAGGAAGGCCATCACCGAATCGGCGCGACGCTGCGACAGGGAGAGGTTGGCCTCTTCGCTGCCGACATTGTCGGTATGACCTTCGATCTGCACGTCGCGGTCCTGATGCTGCTTGAGGAACAGCGCCAGCTTGTCCAGATTGTTTACCGTGCCGGCACGCAGTTCGGAGCGGCCAGTGGCGAACAGCAGATCGCCAAGGGTCATCACCAGGCCGCGCTCGGTCTGCTTGGCGTTCATCTCATTGAGCTGCTGCTGCAGGCGCGCGTTCTCCTGTTGCGCCTGATCGGCCTCAAGGGTCCGCGAATCCAGGCGTGCGCCTTCGCGCTGGGTGCTGAGCGCCTTGCGCTGGTCTTCATAGAGGCGGGTCTGGGCCAGGGCCTTGGCGATTTCCACCTTGCGGTCGGCCATCACTACCAAGTGCTGACCCAGGGCCTGCTCCTGCTCTTCATCCTTGCGCAGCTGCTCGGCGGCCAGTACGGCACCTTCAGCTTCCTTGAGCGCTACCGGGGCGCGGGTATTGAGCTGCGCATCGGCTTGCAGCTGGGTCAACTTGAGGCGGGTTTCGGCAGCGCCCTGGGGCATGCTCGGCTGCGCGGCGCAACCCACCAGGGTCAGGGCGACAGCGGCGGCCAGAAGGTTATGGGCGATATTCATTGTTGAGCTCCAGTGTTGCGCTGCATTTCCTGTTTCAGGCTGTCGGTGCTTTTGACCATTTCGTCGTTGACCACCTTGGCCTTGGTCGCCTGCGACCTGGCCAGGGCCAGTTCAGCCTCGACGCGCGCCTGTTCGGCCAGGCGGTGGGCCAGAATCATTTCCTCGCGCAGCACTGCCGCATTGGCAGCGGTGAGTTTGTCCCGCGCTACGCCCAGCTCTGGCGAGGCGTAGTCGGCCACGCGGGCTTGTTCGGCACGGCTGATAGCCGACTCGGCCGCTTGCAGGGCTACATCGGGGGCTGCTGGCGGCGAGGCGCAAGCGCTCAGCAGCAGCAGGCCAGCGCTTACACCGAGCAGGCGCAACGCCCCCAGGCTGGTAATTGTCGGGGTCTTGCTCATGGTGTTGTCCTCTAAGGCCATGCCGGTACCTGGTGTACTCAGCCGGGCTAAATGGTTGCTGACGACCGTGCATTCTTCGGCACAGGCCACGCCAAGCGCGGCCTGCAGCAGAAAATAGTCATCAGCGATGAAAAATGAGTCAGGTCAAGCTTCAAAAGCTGAGCCTGGGGAGTGGCTGAGCTATGCTGGCCGTTGCTTGAGCATCCAGCTCGACGGCCCACAACCCCTGATCATGTACCGTCAGGGCATAGCTTTTCCAAACTGCAGCTTGCTGGCGCGCGGCGGCGGCCTCTTGCGTCAGCCGCCAACTGCCAAACAGGCTGATCGTGTTTAGCAGTACCAGGACGCACAACGCGAGTAGCCATGGGCGGGAACATTCCATTGTGTTTCTCCGGTTGGCGTAGCCGCTGCCTAGGGCAGCGAGCGCAAACATTGCTGAAAATCCAGCTGCCCTACTCGCTCTAACCGGCGAGACCACAGGTAACTGGCTCATTTCAGCCCCTGCACTTGGTAAGAAACTCTGCACCAGCGCATCGGCCTCAAGGCGCAACAGGCTTGCGCACAATGACCTCCAAACGCATTCCCGCTTGCGCGCATGGCGCAATCGAGATGGAGACAATGGCAGTCCACTATGCCACCCGTCGGTACGCTGCCGCGCATAAGACCCTACTTCCTCATCAACAGCGCCCTAGCGCTAACCAACATATTTATGGATGCCGCAAACGCTTCAACGCAAAACCGGCCTGTGCCATGCCCTCTATCCGTGAGAACCATGGCCACCGACCTAACGCCCAGGCGTATCGCTAACCCGCAGCGGGTTTAGATACGTCCGAGCAGCAACAGAATCAGGATGATGACCACCACCAGGCCCAAACCACCGGTGGGGCCGTAGCCCCAGCTGCGACTATGTGGCCAGGCGGGAATAACACCGACCAGAATCAGGATCAGCACGATCAACAGTATGGTGCCTAAGCTCATGGCGTTTTCCTTACAACCTTTAGCATGAATGAGGGATACGTTTAGCAGGCGCTAATGCACTGCTCTACATGACAGCAGAATGCGAGCAATCGAGGGGGCTTATCTGTTCGCTGTCGCACACAGACTGAGTTGTTTCATTGCTGCGCCGCGCCCTGTCCCTGCTGACGCTCAACCTCTTGATATTTCATCCTCAGATAGGTGCCCCGTTCGAGTTCGTGGAGCTGCCGCGGGTAACGTTCGACGCCGCTGTGCCAGTCATTCAGGCGCTTGTCCAGGCGCGACGCGACGGGCAGCGCAAGTGCACCCAAGTAAGCATCGATCGCCAGGTAATAGCGCATGGTGTTGCGCTCAACTACCGCGCGCATGCCGTCCAGATATTGCGGCTCGCCGCTGGCATTCTCGCCAACGATGCTGAAGCCGACCTTGTCGCGCCCGACAGTGGCCAGATAGCCCTGCATGGCCAGGTTGGCCGCCACGCCGTAGCGATAGGCATAGGACAGGTGCAGGAAGCTGCGCTGAGCGTCCAGCGCCAGTACTTCGAGCACGATGCGGTAATCGCTGGTACCCAGCGGTCCCTGCGGCGCGGCCAGCAGCACACGCAGGTAGTCGGCCTCGGCGACCTCGACCCGATAGTGAAATTCGAACGGGTAGGCATCGGCCAGTGGCTGATCGAACTTGCGCCCGACATACAGCTTCAGCCTGGCCTGCTGCGCCGCGCCGGAGGCCTGACAGCCCTTGACGTTGAGATGCAGGATCAGCAGGTCACACCACTGCTCGATACCTTGTAGCGCCGGCCCAGCCACGCTAAAAGGCTGCTTCAGTTCGGCATAGATATCGCCCTGCAGCAGGCTGTCACTGTGCTGCGACTCAAGGTACAGCGGGCGCTGGAACGGGTTGTTCGCCAGTGGCTCGGCCAAGGCCAGGTGACGTGCGCGCAAGGCCGCGGCATCGCCCGCCTGCAGCAGGCCGAGCGGGCTGCACAACAGCAGCAGGCAAAACAGTCGTAACGGTGTCATAGCCAGTACTCAGGCCGCCCGCAGTGCTTGCCCGCGCAATCGCAGGGCTCGGAGAGAGGACATTGGCAGCCCGCTACGAGCCCGTCAGTGCGCCAGCACGCTTAGCACGCTGTTGCGCCGCAGCGCCCGCGCCACCATGGTGCCATGTGCGCCAACGGACAGACGCCAGCATGTCACCCCGTCAGGCTGGTGATCGGCAGAACCAGAGCCGCACGTTCTGCCCTCTGCGTATCAGCAGGTGAAAACCTGCAGAGCGGCGCACCCCTTCGCCCAGCCCCACCGCTACCAGGCCGCTGGAATAGATGTGGCCGGTCAAGGAAATAATGCCCAGCATATGGATTCGCACACTGTCGCGCCTGCGCAGTTCAACTCAGCAGTTTGTCCCCGAACCCGCCCTGCGCGCCGAACTGTTTAGCGCCGAACAAATGGCCTGCCATGGCCATCAACTGGCCGAGCAGCATAAGCTCAGCCCGCGTTTGGCCTCCGGTGCACTGCTGACCCGCCTGGACGATAACGAAGCGCTGCTGGCGCGCAGCTGCGCCATGCTCACTGCCGTGCCGGTGGATACGCGCCGCGCCACCCCGGCGGCGGAGTGGCTGCTGGACAATTTCTACCTGATCGAAGAGCAGATTCGCACCGCGCGCAAGCACCTGCCCAAAGGCTACAGCCGAGAGCTGCCGCGCCTGGCCAATGGCCCCTCGGCTGGCTTGCCGCGGGTTTATGACATCGCCCTGGCAACCATTTCCCATGGCGACGGCCGGGTCGACAGCGAAAGCCTCAGCCGCTTCGTCGCGGCCTACCAATCGGTCGTACCGCTGACCCTTGGTGAGTTGTGGGCGATTCCGATCATGCTGCGCCTGGCCCTGATCGAGAACCTGCGCCGCATCGCCTCGCGGGTGATGGCCAACTGGGCGGATCGCAACCTGGCCAATGACTGGGCCGACACGATCTGCGAAATCGCCGAACAGGATGCCAAGAGCGTGGTGCTCAGCGTCGCCGACATGGCTCGCTCGCAACCGCCGATGAGCAGTTCCTTCGTCGCCGAACTGGCCAGGCGCCTGCAGGGGCAAAGCGCCGCGCTGATCCTGCCGCTGACCTGGATCGAGCAGATGCTCGGCGAAAACGGGCAGAACATTGAGCGCCTGGTACAGCTGGATACGCAGCAACAGGCGGCCGAACAGGTTTCCGTCAGCAACAGCATCAGCAGCCTGCGCCTGCTTACTGACAGCAACTGGCAGAGCTTTGTCGAGAGCATGAGCCGGGTTGAGCAGGTGTTCAACGAAGACCCGGCCGCCATCTACCCCAGCATGGATTTCGCCACCCGCGACCACTACCGGCATAAGGTCGAACGCCTGGCCAAGCACTGCGCCCATGGCGAAGAGCACGTCGCCCGCACGGCCATCGAAATGGCCGTCGCTGGCGAGGGCATTGGCGCTCACGTCGGCTTCTACCTGCAGGGTCCGGGGCTGGCTGCACTGGAGCAGCGCCTGGAGGCCCGCGTGCCCATTTGCGAGGCCTGGCAACGCCTGCTGCGCCGCGCCCCGCTGACCTTTTTCCTCACCCCCGCGCTAGTCCTCAGCGTGCTCTTGGCCTTGCCCTTCCTCGCCGTCGCGCGCCAGGCCGGCTTGAGCGACATCCTGCTGGTGCTGCTCTGCGCCCCCATCCTGCTGATGACCAGCTGCCTGGCCCTGGGCCTGGTGAACTGGCTGGTTACCCTGACCGTGACTCCGGATACCTTGCCGCGCCTGGACTACAGCGCCGGTATTCCCGAGCAGGCACGCACCCTGGTGGTGGTGCCGACGCTGATGGGCAGTGCGCGGGATATCGAGGAGCTGGTCGAAGGCTTGGAAGTGCGCTTTCTCGCCAACCGCGATGCCAACCTGCATTTCGCCCTGCTCACCGACTTTATGGATGCACCGAGCGAGGTGCTGGAGCAGGACGCCGCCTTGCTGCAGCTGGCCCGCCAGCTGATCGAGGCGCTCAACCACAAGTACCCGCACGTCACGGCCGAGCGCTTCTACCTGCTGCACCGCCCACGTCGCTGGAACCCAGCCGAAGGCGTGTGGATGGGCCATGAGCGCAAACGCGGCAAGCTCGCCGCGCTGAATGCCCTGCTGCGCGGCCACGGCCAGGAACACTTTGCCTTAATCGTCGGGGCTATCGCCGCGCTGCCGCGGGTGAATTACGTCATCACCCTGGACACCGACACCCAGCTGCCGCGCGATGTTGCCCGGCAGTTGGTCGGTGCCCTCGCCCACCCGCTCAACCATGCGGTGTTCAACCCCGAGGGGCGGCGCATTACCAGCGGCTACGCGATTCTCCAGCCGCGGGTCGGCATCAGCCTGCCAAGCAGCGCCCGTTCGGCCTATGCGCAGCTGTTTGGCAGCGACGCGGGAGTCGATCCCTATACCCGCGCCGTCTCCGATGTCTATCAGGACCTGTTTCAGCACGGCTCGTTTGTCGGCAAGGGCATCTACGCGGTGGATGCCTTCGAGCAGGCCCTCGAAGGCTGCTTCCCGGACAATCGTATCCTCAGCCACGACCTGATCGAAGGCTGCTACGCCCGCTCCGGCCTGCTCAGCGATGTGCAGCTGTATGAAGAACACCCGGCCCGCTACAGCGCCGACTGCAAACGCCGGCACCGCTGGATGCGCGGTGACTGGCAGTTGCTGCCATGGCTGCTGACCTGGACGCCGAAGTCCGAGGGCGGCATCGAGCGCAATCGTCTCAGTGCCCTGGCCCGCTGGAAAATCCTCGACAACCTGCGCCGCAGCCTGGAGCCGGCCGCCTTTCTGGCCATGCTGCTGTGGGGCTGGTTCAGCGTCGACCAGGCACTGCTCTGGACCCTGATGGTGCTCGGCCTGGTGTTGGCCCAGCCACTGCTCGCCGCCCTGCTGGAACTGCTGCGCAAACCCCATGACATCCCCCTCGGCCAGCACCTGCTGGTGACCCTGCGGACGGCCCTGGAGCATTTCAGCCGCGCCCTGCTCAGCCTGGTGTGGCTCCCCTTCGAGGCCCTGATCAGCCTGGACGCTATCGGCCGCAGCCTGTGGCGCATGCTGATCAGCCAGAAGCGCCTGCTGCAATGGAACCCCTCACGCGAAGTGGAACGCAGCAGCGGCAACGACCTCCCCGGCCTGTACCGGTTGATGTGGGTAGCACCGCTGACCGCACTGAGCTGCGCCGCCCTGCTGCTCAACACGCCGTTAGTGCTGGCGGTGGCCAGCCCACTGCTGCTGCTGTGGCTAAGCGGCCCGGCAATCGCCTGGCGGCTCAGCCGCTCGGTAGCACAGCAGGCATTCGCTCCATCCGCCGATGAGCTGCGCTTTCTGCGCAACCTGACGCGCAAGACCTGGGCCTTCTTCGATCAGCATGTCGGCCCGCTGGATAACTGGCTGCCGCCTGACAATATCCAGGAACAACCAAGCCTGGTGATCGCCCACCGCACCTCGCCGACCAATATGGGTATGGCGCTGCTGTCGCACCTGGCCGCCTACGACTTTGGCTACCTCAGCGCCGGCCGCCTGTTGGCGCGTCTCGATCAGTCGCTGAGCAGCATGAACAGCCTGGAGCGCCATCGCCGGCATTTCTTCAACTGGTACGACACCCAGTCGCTCAAACCCCTGATGCCACGCTACGTGTCCACCGTGGACAGCGGTAACCTGGCCGGCCTGCTGCTGACCCTGCGTCCGGGCCTGTTGGAGCTGGCCACGCAACCCCTGCTCAGCCCGCAGCTGTTTGCCGGTCTCGGCGATACCCTCGCGCTGCTGCGCGAAGCCCTGGCCAACGCGAGCCACGATACGGAGCCCCTGGCAGCGCTGCAGAGCGAGCTGGATGACGCCCAGGCGACTGCGCCGCACAGCCTGGAGGCGACCTGTCAGCGCCTGCAGCGGCTGCTCGAACATGCCCAGCAACTGCGCCAGACCCTGCAACCCGCAGCGGACAGCGACACCGAGCGCTGGCTGTTGGCCCTGCTGGCGCACTGCGATGACCTGCATAACGAGCTGAGCCTGTTCTGCCTGCCGCCCCTGGACGCCACCGAGCAACCCGCGCAAGCCACCTGGCAGCAGCTGAGCCAACTGGACAGCCAACAGTGGCCCGCCGCCAGCCAGGCCCGTGTGCAGCAAGTACAGCACTCTGCGAATGAACGTATCGCCACGGCCAAACGCCTCGCCAAGCTGACCTCGAGCATGGCGCAGATGGACTTCGGTTTTCTCTACGACCCCAGCCGCGATCTGTTCAGCATCGGCTACAACGCCGAAGAAAACCGCCTGGACAGCGCCTGTTACGACCTGCTGGCGTCCGAGGCGCGGTTGACCAACTTCGTGGTGATCGCCCAGGGCCAGTTGCCCCAGGAAGGCTGGTTCAGCCTCGGCCGTCTGCTGACCAGCAACCGCGGCGTACCGGTGCTGCTGTCCTGGACCGGTTCGATGTTCGAGTACCTGATGCCCATGCTGGTAATGCCCAACTATGCCGGCACCCTGCTCGACCAGACCTGTCGCGCCGCCGTGGCCCGGCAGATCGAGCACGGTAACCAGCTGGGCCTGCCCTGGGGTGTATCCGAATCCGGCTACAACACCCAGGACGCCCACTTCAACTACCAATACCGCGCCTTCGGCGTACCTGGCCTGGGTCTCAAGCGCGGCCTCGGCGAAGATATCGTGGTGGCTCCCTACGCCTCGGTCCTGGCCCTGATGGTCGACCCGCAAGCCGCCTGTAAGAACCTGCAGCGCCTGGCCACGATGGGCCTGGCCGGCACCTACGGCCTGCATGAAGCCATCGATTTCACCCCGGCGCGCCTGCCCCGGGGGCAAAACTCGGCGGTGGTCCATTCGTTTATGGCCCACCACCAGGGCATGAGTCTGCTGGCCCTGGCCTATGTACTGCTGGACCGGCCGATGCAAAGGCGTTTCGAGTCCGACCCGCAGTTCCAGGCCACCGCCCTGCTGCTGCAGGAGCGCATTCCGAAAACCGCCGCGCAGTACCTGCATGCCGCCCACTCACCTGCGGCCGACGCCGCCGCGCGGATCACCGAGACCAAGCTGCGGGTGTTCGCCGACCCGGGCCGTCGCCGTCCCGCCGTGCAGTTGCTGTCCAACGGTCACTATCACGTCATGCTCAGCAGCGCCGGTGGCGGCTACAGCCGCTGCAACGGCACCGCCGTGACGCGCTGGCGCGAAGACATCAGCCGCGATAACTGGGGCATGTTCTGCTACCTGCGCGATGTCAGCAGCGGCGATTTCTGGTCCGCTGCGTACCAGCCAACCCTGCGCCGCACGGCCAGCTACGAGGCGATCTTCACCGACGCCCGCGCGGAATTCCGGGTGCGCGAGCGCGACTTCGATGCCCATACCGAGATCGTCGTCTCCCCCGAGGACGATATCGAACTGCGCCGCCTGCATCTGACCAACCGCGCCCGGGTCCGCCGCACCCTGGAGCTCACCAGCTACGCCGAAGTGGTGCTCGCCGCGGCCGTGGCCGACGCCATGCATCCGGCCTTCAGCAAGCTGTTTGTGCAGACCGAACTGCTGCCGGAGCTGCAGGCGATTCTGTGCTCGCGGCGGCCGCGGTCCAGCGAGGAAAAAACACCCTGGATGTGCCACCTGCTGGCCGCCCATGGCGTGGATATCGACGCGATTTCCTACGAAACCGACCGCGCGCAGTTTATCGGCCGCGGCCGCAGCGTGGCCCATCCGGCCGCGCTGGATGCCGGCAGCGACAGCCTGTCCGGCAGCGCCGGCTCGGTACTCGACCCGATTGTCGCGATCCGTTGCCGGATCACCCTCGATCCGGGCCAGACCGCGGTTATCGACCTGGTCAGCGGCGTCAGCGAAAGCCGCGAAGGTTGCCTGCAACTGATCGACAAATACCGCGACCGCCATCTGGCCGACCGCGTCTTCGGCCTGGCCTGGACCCACAGCCAGGTGCTGCTGCGCCAACTCAACGCCTCCATGGCCGACGCCCGCCTGTTCGAGCAAATGGCCGCCTCGATCCTCTATGCCAATGCTGCGCTACGCGCCGATGCCAGCGTGCTGGCCAGCAACCAGCGCAACCAGTCCGACCTCTGGGGCCAGGCAATTTCCGGCGACCTGCCCATCGTTCTGGTACAGATCGCCGACCCGGCCAATATCGAGCTGGTGCGGCAACTGGTGCAGGCTCACGCCTACTGGCGGCAGAAAGGTCTGGCGGTGGATCTGGTGATCTGGAACGAAGACCAGGTCGGCTACCGCCAGCACCTGCAGGACCTGATCATGGCCCTGGTGACCTCCGGCAGCGAAGCCCATCTGGTCGATCGACCCGGTGGCATCTTCGTCCGCCCGGCCCAGCAACTGTCCAACGAAGACCGCCTGCTGATGCTCGCCGTGGCGCGCCTGGTGCTCAGCGACAGCAACGGCAGTCTGGCCGAGCAGGTGCATCAACGCTCCAGCGAACCGGCGCTGCCGCGCTTCGATGCCAGCCAGATGCGCACTCCGCAAGCGCGGCCGGCCAACACGCCAGTCCGCGACCCAGCGCTGCAACTGGGCAACCCCTACGGCGGTTTCAGCGCCGACGGCAGCGAATATGTGATCCACCTGGGCCATGGCCTGAGTACTCCGGCACCCTGGTCCAATGTGCTGGCCAACCCGCACTTCGGCACGGTTATCAGCGAAAGCGGTGGAGCCTATACCTGGAGCGAAAACGCCCATGAATACCGCCTGACGCCCTGGCATAACGAGCCGGTCGGCGACGCCAGCGACGAGGCCCTGTACCTGCGCGACGACGAAACCGGGCAGTTCTGGTCGCCCACCCCGCTACCGCGCCCCGGCACGGGCAGCTATACCACCCGTCACGGCTTTGGCTACAGCGTCTTCGAGCACGATGAAGGCGGTATCCATAGCGAGCTGCGGGTCTATGTGGCGCTGGATGCCTCGATCAAGTTCTCGCGTCTGAAAGTGCGCAACCACTCCGGCCGCCCCCGGCGGCTGTCGGCCACCGGTTACGTGGCCTGGGTACTCGGCGACCTGCGCGAAAAATCGGCCATGCATGTGGTTACCGAACAGGACCCGGTCAGCGGCGCACTGTTCGCCCGCAACGCTTACTCCATCGACTTCCCCGGCCGCGTGGCGTTTTTCGATGTCGACACGCCGGTGCGCAGCGTCAGCGGCGACCGTAGCGAGTTTCTCGGCCGCAACGGCAACCTGAATGCCCCGGCGGCGATGGCCAGGCCATACCTGTCAGGCCGCACCGGCGGTGGCCTGGACCCCTGCGCGGCGATCCAGGTCGCCTTTGAGCTGGCCGAAGGTGCCAGCCACGAAGTGATCTTCCGCCTCGGTGCCGGCCACGATGCCAAGGCCGCACTGCAGCTGGCCCAGCGCTTTCACGGAGCCAGTGCCGCCAGCCGCGCGCTGGACGAGGTAACGGCGCACTGGCGCGAGACCCTCGGTGCGATCCAGATCAAGACCCCGGAACCGGCCATCGATGTGCTGGCCAACGGCTGGCTGATGTACCAGGTGATCGCCAGTCGCTTCTGGGCTCGCAGCGGCTACTACCAGTCCGGCGGGGCCTTTGGCTTTCGCGACCAGCTGCAGGACAGCATGGCGATGATCCATGCCAGCCCGGCGGCCAGCCGCCAGCACCTGTTGCTGTGCGCGGCCCATCAGTTCAGCGAGGGTGATGTGCAGCACTGGTGGCATCCGCCGCTGGACCGCGGCGTGCGCACCGGCTGCTCCGACGACTACCTGTGGCTGCCCCTGGCCACCAGCCGTTATGTGCGCATCACCGGCGATTACAGCGTGCTCGACGAATCGGTGAACTATATCGAGGGCCGCGCGCTGCATGCCGGCGAAGAGTCCTACTTCGACCTGCCGCAACGTTCGCCGCTGCAGGAAAGTCTCTACCGTCACTGCGTACGTGCCATCGAACACGGCATGGCGCGCGGGGCCCATGGTCTGCCACTGATCGGCCACGGCGACTGGAACGACGGCATGAACCGCGTCGGCGAACAGGGCCGCGGTGAAAGCGTGTGGCTGGGTTTCTTCCTCTTCGAGGTGCTCCAGCAGTTCGCCGACACCGCCCTGATCCAGGGTGACCCGGTATTTTCCCAACGCTGCAGCGAACAGGCCGCCAGCTTGCGCACCAGCCTGGAGCAACACGGCTGGGACGGTGCCTGGTACCGCCGCGCCTACTTCGACGACGGCACGCCGCTGGGCTCGGCCGCTAACGAGGAATGCCGCATCGACTCCATCGCCCAGAGCTGGTCGGTACTCTCCGGCGCAGCCGCGCCTGAACGTCAGCGCAGCGCCATGGACGCCCTGGAGAAACATCTGCTGCGCCGCGACGTCGGTCTGGTGCAACTGCTCGAACCGCCCTTCGACAAGGGGGCCTTAGACCCCGGTTATATCAAGGGTTATGTGCCCGGCGTGCGCGAGAACGGCGGCCAGTACACCCACGCCGCCGTGTGGGCGAGCATGGCCTTCGCCGGCCTGGGCGACAGCGCACGGGCCTGGGAGCTGCTGCGCATGATCAACCCGGTCAGCCATGGCAGCGCGCAGAGCATCGAGCAGTACAAGGTCGAGCCCTATGTGGTGGCCGCTGATGTCTATGGCGTGGCCCCCCATGCCGGGCGCGGCGGCTGGAGCTGGTACACCGGCGCGGCCGGCTGGATGTACCGCTTGATCGTCGAGTCGCTGCTCGGTTTGCAGCGCACCGGCAGTAGTCTGCGCCTGCAGCCCGTATTGCCGGCAGACTGGCCGGGCTACAGCCTGGACTACCGCTTCGGCAGCACGTTGTACCGCATCGAGGTGATCCAGCAGGTCGATGCGCCTGCCTCGCTGTCGCTAAACGGTGTGCCGCTGGCAGATACGCAGATCCCGCTTGTCGACGACGGCGGCGAACATCGCGTCGAGCTGCGCTGCCAGCCGGGTTAAGGGGGGCGCCGCGATGGCTTAACGCATCGCGGCGACGCTGGCCAATCTGCCTGCAACGGTTACAGTAGCCATCTGGGCCGCGCGCAATGCAAACGCGGCAATAGCCGAGGAACTTGCGCGTGGATGCCATGGATAAACCCGAACCGATCAGCGACGCAACCATCCTGGCCTATATGCAGCGCCAGCTGGGTTCCGGCCGGGTCAAGCCCGCGGTGTTGGTGCCGCTGGCTCAGAAAGCCTTTGCCGAGGCCAGCCATGAGCAGCTTGTGCGCTGCTTCAACCAGCTGGATTCGGCTCTGTTCAAGCGCTGACGTTTATAGCCAGTACTCCCATACCCGTGCCAACCACTCCTTGACGCGCACCTGCAAGCCGCGATCCTGCCAGGCCTGCAGGCTGATCTCGCGGGATTTGTCCAGGTCGGCCTGAAACACCTCGCGCATCTGCTCGCCAAACTCCGGCCCCAGTACCACCGCATTGACCTCCTGGTTATGCAGGAAGCTGCGCCAGTCGAGATTGGTCGAGCCCACCGTGGACCAGACCCCGTCAATCACTGCGGTCTTTACATGCAACAGGGCATCGTCGCGCTCGTACAGACGCACCCCGGCCTCCAGCAATTCCTCGTAATAGGCCCGCCCGGCATGGAACACCAGCCAGGAATCGGTACGGCTGGGCAGGATCAGACGCACATCTACGCCATGCCCCACGGCTTCCTTGAGGGTGGTGAGCAGTTGCGGGTCAGGGACGAAGTAGGCGTTGGTCAGCCAGATTTCGCTCTGGGCGCTGCGCAGGGCGGAAATCAGGGTGACGTAGATCAGGCTGTAGGGTTCTTCCGGAGAGCTGCCAATGGCCCGCACCACCGCATTGCCGCGCTGCTCCAGCGGCGGAAAATAGTGGCGCGTGCTGAGTTTCGGGCCCTTCTGCCCGGTCCAGGTGCCGATAAACAGCTTCTGCAATTCCGCCACCACCGGGCCCTCGAGGCGCAGGTGGGTGTCGCGCCAGGGCAAGTCGCCGGAGATCGGCGGCTGTTCGCCGAGATGGGGCGAGCTGCCGGAATAGACACTGCTGATATTGACCCCACCAAGAAAGGCGATGCGCCCATCGATCACCAGCAGCTTGCGGTGGTCGCGCTGATTGACCTGCCAGCCCGCCTTGGCCGTCAGCGGATTAACCGGGTTGAACTCGACGATCTGTACCCCGGCATCGCTCATCCGGGTAAAGAAGGCTGCGGCCGTACCCAGGGTGCCGACGCTGTCACGGATCAGATGGACCTGTACCCCGGCCTGCTGCCTGGCGATCAGAGCATCGGCAAAACGCTGACCGATCTCGTCATCGTCGAAGATATAGCTCTCCATATTGATATGGTCCCGCGCTTCGCCAATCGCTTCGATCATCGACTGGTAGGTGGCGGAACCATCCTGCAGCAGCTCGACCCGATTGCCCGCCGTCAACGGGCTGCCGACTATGGCCTGCTCGACGGCCAGGTGCAGGTCGAAGATATTGGTCTCCACACCCGACGCCTTGAGCTTGTCGATAATGGCCTGGCTGCGCGCCGCCGACAGCGGCCCGCCTGGGCCGGTGAGGCGCACCGGTGCATCGCTATGGGCCATGTCCGGCACTAGGGTCGGCAGGCTGCTGCAGGCCGACAGTGGGCCAAAGGCCAAAGGCAGAATGAGTATTGCTATCCAGCGGGAGAGCGGCATGCCCTATCCTCGGCAGGTGGCGAATGATCCTGGTGCCACAGGTTGCGCCCGGGGCGCATGCAGGCGCGGATGAGTCCCTCCGCAGACTAGCAATTGCGCGCATCGCGTCGGTGCGCTGGCGCACCAACGACCTATTGCAGAACATGGCACACACCACGATCAGTACTACTACAGACAACAAGATGCGGACAAATGTGCCCGGGCCGCATCCTGGGGTTGATCGCCCACTCGCTAGCCATCATCCTTGCCTTCGCCCTGCCGCTGGCTCAGCCCACGGCGACACTAAAGCCTTACGCCACTGCCGGCGTGCCATGGAGATTCGGATGACTCGCCCCACCCCTCTGACCACGCTGCTGGCCCTGATCGCCGCGGCCTGTTTCGTCATGCTCGGCTCGGCCCTGGTGCTGCAGCACCAGTTCGGCTGGGAGCCCTGCACCCTGTGCGTGCAAATCCGTCTATGGCTGGTCTGTGGCGGGGTTGTCAGTCTTTTGCTACTGGCCTGCGAGGCGCTCGGCCTGCGCTGGCTGAGCCTGGCGCTATGGCCTCTGCTGCTGGCAGCAGGGGCAATGGCCGTCTACGATAACAGTCACCTGCTGCTGATCGAGACCGGCGTGTTGGAAAGTTTCAGCTGCTCGCCCTTCCCTTTTTATGCCTTCCAGCTGCCGCTGCATGATTACCTGCCCGAGGTGTTTATGAGCGCCGGGGTGTGCGGGCAGAACGACTACAACATCCTCGGCGTGCCTTTTACCGCCTGGACCTGGCTCAGCCTGACGCTGCTGATGGGCTTAATCCTGTTCAGTGCCTGGCGGGCACTGCGTCAGGGACGCTAGACCAGCGGATTACCGCTGATAAATGCATGGATAACGGCGGTAATCCGCCAGCCAGTATGACCTGGCGCACAGCTGAATAACGCCGGCCTGGGCCCCGCCGGCCAATCCAGACTCTGGCATAGGCATTGCGAGTGTCTGGCGTTATTGCGCTGCCCTGGTCCTGCCCGAATACCGGGCAGGCGGCGCGAATTCCCCATAAGAATAAAAGGACACGCCATGCTCAAGTCGATAGCCGCAGTCGCGGCAAGCACCCTGTTGCTGCTCTCTGCCCAGCTCCATGCCGCCAGCGAGACGGGGCCAATTCTGATCAAGTTCGCCCATGTGGTCGCCGACAACACCCCCAAGGGCCAGGGTGCGCTGCTGTTTCAGAAGCTTGCAGAAGAGCGCCTGGGCGGCAAGGTCAAGGTTGAGGTCTACCCCAACTCCAGCCTGTACGGCGATGCCAACGAACTCGAAGCCCTGGCCAACAATGAAGTGCAGCTACTGGCACCGTCGCTGGCCAAGTTCGAGAAATACACCAAGCAGCTGCAGGTATTCGACCTGCCCTTCCTGTTCGATGATCTGGACGCGGTCAATCGCTTCCAGAAGCGCGCCAAGGGCCGCCAGTTGCTGCGTTCCATGGAAGATCACAACATCGTCGGCCTGGCTTATTGGCACAACGGCATGAAGCAGCTGTCGGCCAACAAGGCCCTGCTGGTACCGGGCGACGCGGCCGGTTTGACGTTCCGTATCCAGCCTTCCAGCGTGCTCGAAGCGCAGTTTAACCAGCTCGGTGCAACGCCTCTGATACTGCCCTTTGCCGAAGTCTTCGAGGCGCTGAAAAGCGGCAAGGTGCAGGGTGCGGAAAACCCCTGGTCGAATATCTACAGCAAGCAGCTGCATAGCGTGCAGCCCTTTATCACCGAGACCAACCACGGCGTGCTCGACTATATGCTGGTGAGCAATCCGCGCTTCTGGTACGGCATCCCGCACCAGGTCCGCGTAGAGCTGGAAGGCATTATCGACGAGGTCACCTACGAGGTGAACCGCCAGGCCGAAGCGGCCAACCAGGCCGACCGCGACCGCATAGCCGCTGCAGCCGGCACTCAGGTCATCACCCTGAGCGAGGAACAGCGCGACGCCTGGCGTCAGGCCATGCAGCCGGTGTGGCAGCAGTTCGAGACGGCTATCGGGCGCGATGTGATCAAGGCCGCGCAAACGGTTAACCGCAACAAGCGCGACTAGCTGGCCGGCCTGACCGTAGGGTGCGCCGTGCGCACCAAGCCCCCAAGCCTGAGCTGATGCGCGCAGCGCACCCTACTGCTCCCGCTGCCAACCACCACCCAGCGCCGCGATCAACTGCACGCTGGCGGTCAAACGGCTGCCCAGCAGGCTGAGGTTGGTACGTTCGTTGTTCAGCGCCGTGGCCTGTACGTTGACCACGCTGTTGAAGTCCACAGTACCGGCGCGGTACTGGTTTTCGATCAGACGCAGGGATTCGCGGGCGGCGTCCAGCGCCTCCTGCTGGATCACGGCTTCCTGTTGCAGCACGCGCAGTTGCACCAGGGTGTCCTCCACCTCGCGGAAGCTGTCGAGCACCGCTTGGCGGTATTGCGCCACGGTCTGATCGTAAGCCGCTTCGCTGCGTTCCAGCTCGGCGCTGCGCGCGCCACCATCGAACAAGGTCAGGGCCAACTGCGGGCCGAGGGACCAGAAGCGGTTGGGCAGATCGATCCAGTCGGCAAAGCTGCTGCCGCGGTAGCCGCCGCTGGCGGAAATGCTCAAATCCGGGTACCAGGCGGCTTCGGCAACACCAATATCGGCGTTGGCGGCTATTACCCGGCGCTCGGCGGCAGCCACATCTGGGCGACGCTCCAGCAGTTGCGACGGCAAGGCCACAGGGATTTCCGGCAGCGCGGGCAATTGCTCGCGCACGGCGATGCTGAGTTCGCTGGGCGGCACGCCGATCAGCACGGCAATCGCATGTTCCAGCTGAGCGCGCTGCCATTTCAGGTCGATGGCCTGGGCCTGGGTGCTTTTCAACTGGGTCAGCGCCTGGCTGACATCGGATTTCGGCACGATGCCGGCGTTGTACTGCTTTTCCGTGAGCTTCAGCGAACGGGCGTAGGCCGCGACTGTGGCATCGAGCAGACGCTGCTGATCATCCAGCACGCGCAGTTGCAGGTAGTTCTGCACCAGTTCGGCCTGCAGGCTGAGCTTTAGCGCGGCCAGATCGGCGGCGCTGGCCTCGAAGCCGGCGCGGCTGGATTCCAGCGAGCGGCGCAGCTTGCCCCAGATATCCAGTTCCCAGGCGGCATTCAGGCTGAGGTCATAGCTGGTAGAGACGCCGCTGCTGTTCGAGTTGGTGGCGCTGGACGTGCTCTGGCTGCCAGTGCCTTGCCCGCTGCGGCTGGCCCCCGCGCTGCTCGATAGACTCGGGTAGAACGCTGCTCGCGCGCCGCGCACCAAAGCGCGGGCCTGGCGATACTGCGCCTCGCTAGCGGCCAGGTTCTGATTGGAGACATTCAGCCGCTCGACCAGGGTATTTAGCTCGCTGTCGCCATACAGCTGCCACCAGCTGCCGCGTTCCAGCACATCGCCGGGCTTGGCCTGGGTCCAGCCTTCAATCTGCTTGAACTGCGCCGGGGTTTGCAGCTGCGGGCGCTGATAATCCGGGCCGATGGTGCAGCCGCCTAACAGCAGGCTGAGAGTAAGCAGCCCCATGTAGGAGCGGGCCATGCCCGCGAATGGCTTCGCTACGGAAAAAGTTTCGCGAGCATGGCTCGCTCCTACGGGTGTTGGCAGCAGAGTCATAGCGGGGTTTCCAGAGCAGCGTCAGTGCGCACGCCACGCCAACGGTTGACCCGGTGGCGCAGGCGGTCGAAATACAGGTAGATCACCGGCGTGGTGTAGAGGGTCAGCAGCTGGCTCAGTACCAGCCCGCCGACAATGGTGATGCCCAGTGGTTGGCGCATTTCCGAGCCTTCGGCGCTGCTGAGCATCAGCGGCAGTGCGCCGAGAATCGCCGCCAGGGTGGTCATCATGATCGGCCTGAAGCGCAGCAGGCAGGCCTGGCGGATAGATTCCTCCGGACTCAGGTGCTGCTGGCGTTCCAGCTGCAGCGCCAGGTCGATCATCAGAATCGCGTTCTTCTTGACGATGCCGATCAGCAAAAACAGACCAAGCAGCGAGATCAGGCTGAATTCGATGCTCATCAGCTGCAGCGCAAGTAGCGCGCCGACCCCGGCCGAGGGCAAGGTGGATAGAATGGTCAGTGGGTGGATATAGCTCTCGTACAACACGCCGAGGACGATATACACCACCACCAGGGCCAGCAGGATCATCCACGGCTGGTTCTGCTGAGTCTGCTGAAAGGCGCCGCCGGTGCCGCCGAGCATGCCCTGTACTTCAGTCGGTAAACCGACCCGGGCAACGGCGTTGTTGATCGCCGCGCTGGCCTGATCCAGGCTGACTCCTTCGGCCAGGGCGAAGCCGATATTTTCTGCGGCGAACTGGCCCTGGTGATGCACACGGTCTTCTTCCAGGCTGCGCTCCCAGCGGGCGAAACTGGACAACGGCACCCGCGCGCCCTCGGCGGTGATCAGCTGAATCTGGTCGAGGGTTTCCGGGTACTGAGCGAACTGCGGGTTGATCTCCATCACCACGCTGTACTGATTCAGGCTGTCGTAGATGGTCGACACCTGGCGCTGGCTAAAGGCGTTATTCAGCACGGCGGTGATCATGTTCATATCCACGCCCAAGCGCTTGGCCATGTCGCGGTCGACCACCAGACGGATCTGCTGGGTGCCTTCGGCCTCCTTGGCGTCGATATCGGTCAGCTCCGGCAGGGCGCGCAGCGCTTCGCGTACCGGTGGCAGCCACTTGCGCAATTCGTCGAGATCGCCGGACAGCAGCATGTATTCGTTTTCTGAGCTACGCCCTTCCCGCCCGCCGATCTGCAGGTCCTGATCAGGCATCAGGAACATGCGTCCGCCCGGCACTTTTGGTACCGACTGGCGTAGGCGGTTGATCACATCCTGGGCGCTGGCATTACGCTCGGATACCGGCTTGAAGCGCACGATCATAAAGGCGTTGTTGATCCCGCCGCTGCCACCGATAAACCCGGCCACGCTGTCCACCGCCGGGTCAGCCAGCACTGCGCGGCGGAAGATTTCCATCTTCGGCTGCATCACCTGAAACGACAGGCCGTCATCGCCACGGATCATGCCGATCAGCTGGCCGGTGTCCTGCTGCGGCATAAAGGTTTTCGGCACGCTGACAAACAGAAAGATATTCAGCGCGATGGTCGCCAGCAGGCTAAACAGCATCAGCAAGGAATGCTTCAGCGCCCAGTCCAAACCACGCGCGTAAAACGCCAGCACGCGCGTCTGCACGGCCCCGCCCCAACGCTGCATGGCGCTGGGCTTGTGCTCGGCGGTTTCAGCCTTGAGCCAGCGCGCGCAGAGCATCGGCGTCAGGGTCAGCGACACCAGCAGGGAAATCACGATGGCCACGGCCAGGGTGATGGAAAACTCGCGGAACAGCCGCTCGACGATACCGCCCATAAACAGAATCGAGATAAACACCGCGACCAGCGACAGGTTCATCGCCAGCAAGGTGAAGCCCACCTCCCGCGCGCCCTTGAAGGCCGCCGCCATAGGCGTTTCGCCGGCCTCGATATGCCGCGAGATGTTTTCCAGCACGACGATGGCATCGTCCACCACCAGGCCGGTGGCGATAATCAGCGCCATCAGCGACAGGTTGTTCAGGGAAAAATCCAGCAGGTACATCACCGCAAAGGTGCCGACCAGCGACACCGGTACGGCCAGGGCCGGAATCAGCGCCGCGCGCCAGCGACCGAGAAAGGCGAACACCACCAGAATCACCAGCACCACGGCGATCAGCAGGGTTTGCTCGGCCTCATGCAGAGTGGCGCGAATCACCGGCGAGCGGTCCATCGCCACTTCCAGTTCGATACTGGCGGGAATCACCGCCCGCAAGGCCGGCAGTTGCTCGCGAATGCCGGCGATGGTTTCGATGATATTGGCCCCGGTCTGGCGGTTGATTACCAGCAGCACCGCCTGCTCATCGTTGAAGAAGCCGCTGTTGTAGCGGTCCTCAACGCCATCGGTAACGCTCGCCACATCGCCCAGGCGCACGGCTGCGCCGTCCTGATAGCGAATGATCAGCGGCAGGTAATCGGCGGCTTTTTCCAGTTGATCACTGGCCTGTACCTGCCAGTGCCGCTCGGCATCTTCCACCGCGCCTTTCGGCCGCTTGGCGTTGGCGGCACTGATGCTTTGGCGCACTTCGTCCAAGGCGATGCCGTACTGATCGAGCAGACGCGGCTCCAGGGCCACGCGCACGGCGGGCAAGGAGCTGCCGCCAATTTGCACTTCGCCGACGCCGGTTACCTGGGCGAGCTTCTGCGCCAGGATGGTCGAGGCGACGTCGTATAGCTGGCCCTTGTTGAGCACATCGCTGGTCAGCGACAGCACCATGATCGGCGCCTGCGACGGGTTGACCTTGCGGTAGGTGGGCATGCTGCGCATGCCGCTGGGCAGCAGCTCGCGTGAGGCATTGATCGCCGCCTGCACCTCGCGAGCGGCGGCGTTGATGTCTCGGTCCAGGTCGAACTGGATCATGATCCGCGTGTTGCCCTGGCTGCTGCGGCTGTTCATCTGGCTGATGCCGGCGATGGTGCCAAGCGAGCGCTCCAACGGCGTGGCCACGCTGGAAGCCATGATCTGCGGGCTGGCCCCCGGCAGGCTGGCCTGCACGGTGATGGTGGGGAAATCCATCTGCGGCAGCGGCGCTACTGGCAGCAGACCGAAGCTGACGCCGCCGAGCAGTAGAATCGCCAGGCTCAGCAACAGTGTGGCCACCGGCCGGCGAATAAAGGGGCCGGAGAGGTTCATGGGTTGACCACAAGCCCGGCCGCACTACGCCCACTGACCCGCCGCGACAGGCGATCGAAGTACAGGTAGATCACCGGTGTAGTGAACAGCGTAAGGATCTGGCTCAGCAGCAGCCCGCCGACCATCACCAACCCCAACGGCTGGCGCAGCTCGGCCCCGGAGCCGGTGGCGAGCATCAGCGGGATCGCGCCAAACAGTGCGGCCAAGGTAGTCATCAAAATCGGCCTAAAGCGCAGCAGCGCCGCCTGGTAGATCGCCGCTTCCGGCTGCATGCCCTGGTTGCGTTCGGCGTCGAGGGCGAAGTCGATCATCATGATCGCGTTCTTCTTGACGATGCCGATCAGCAAGATGATGCCGATGATCGCGATCAACCCCAGCTCGTTGCCGCTGATCAGCAACGCCAGCAGCGCGCCGACACCCGCCGAGGGTAAGGTGGAGAGAATGGTGATCGGGTGGATATAGCTCTCGTAGAGCACGCCAAGCACGATGTACATGGTGACGATGGCCGCGAGAATTAGCAGCAAGGTGCTCGACAAGGACGCACGGAAGGCTTCTGCCGCGCCCTGGAAGCGCGTCTGCACCGCCGGCGGAATACCGATCTCCTGCTCGATCCGCTCGATCACCGCCACCGCCTCGCCCAGCGATACGCCGCTGGCCAGGTTGAATGACAGGGTAGCCGCGGGGAATTGGCCGATATGGTTGATCAGCAGGCTGGCGGCGCGCTCCTCGACCTGGGCCAGGGTCGATAGCGCGACCTGTTGACCATCGGCGGCCTCGACGTGAATCTGCCGCAGCGCGGCCGGGCCGATGCTGCCGGCATTCTCGCTTTCCAGCACCACGCGATACTGGCTGGCCTGGGTGTAGATGGTGGAAATCTGCCGCTGACCGAAGGCGTCGTACAGCGCGTTGTCGATATCGGCGATGCTTACGCCGAGGCGCCCGGCCATATCGCGGTCGATCTGCAGAAACACCTGCAGGCCCCGGTTCTGCAGATCGCTGGCCACGTCAGTCAGCTCCGGCTGCTCGCGCAGCGCGCTGACCAGCTTGGGCACCCACTCTTCCAGCAGGCCGATATCCGGCGACTCCATGCTGAACTGGAACTGCGTGCGGCTGACCCGATCCTCGATGGACAGGTCCTGCACCGGCTGCAGATACAGCTCTATACCGGGAATCCGCGCCAGCTCCGGGCGCAGCCGTTCGATGATCTGGCTGGCACTGACATCGCGCTCGGCCCGTGGCGTCAGGTTGATCAGCAGGCGGCCGCTATTGAGCGTGGGGTTATCACCGTCCACGCCGATATAGGACGACAGGCTGGCCACGGCCGGGTCCTGCAGAATCACTTCGGCTAGGCGCTGTTGACGCTCGCTCATGGCGCGGAAGGAAATCGACTGCGGCGCTTCGGAAATGCCCTGGATCACCCCGGTGTCCTGCACTGGGAAGAAGCCCTTGGGCACGGCCAGGTACAGCAGCACAGTCAGCGCCAGGGTGCCAATGGCCACCAGCAGGGTCAGCGGTTGATGCTTGAGCACCCAGGTCAGCCACACGCCGTAGCGGGCGATCATGCCGTCGATCACTGCCCCGGCGGCGCGGTAGAAACGCCCTTCTACCTCGGGCTTTTCTGCCTTGAGCAAGCGCGCGCACATCATCGGCGTCAGGGTCAGCGACACCACCAGGGAAATCAGAATGGCCACCGCCAGGGTGATAGCGAATTCGCGGAACAAGCGCCCCACCACGTCGGCCATAAACAGCAGCGGAATCAGTACCGCGATCAGCGAAATAGTCAGCGACACCAGGGTAAAGCCGATCTGCCGCGCGCCTTTTAGCGCCGCATTTAGCGGGGTTTCACCCTCTTCCAGATGACGGGCGATGTTCTCCAGCATGACGATGGCATCGTCCACCACAAAGCCGGTGGCGATGGTCAGAGCCATCAGGGTCAGATTGTTGATGGTGAAGCCGGCCAGGTACATCACTCCGAAGGTGCCGATCAGCGACAGCGGCACGACGATGGACGGGATGATGGTCGCCGACACCTTGCGCAGAAACAGGAAGGTCACCAGCACCACCAGGGCGATGGCCAACAACAGCTCATGCTGCACGCCCTTGACCGCCGCGCGGATGGTTTCGGTGCGGTCGGTCAGCACGCTGACCTCGACGCTGGCCGGTAGGCCCTGGGTCAGGTTGGGCAGCAGCGTCTGAATACTGTCGACCACATCAATCACGTTGGCACCGGGCTGACGCTGCACATTGACCAGTACCGCTTCGTTGCGGTTGGCCCAGGCAGCCAGGCGCTGGTTTTCCGCGCCGTCGATAATTTCGGCGACATCCTTCAGGCGCAGTGTGGCGCCGTTCTGGTAGTCGAGGATCAGTTCGCGGTATTCGTCGACAGATTTCAGCTGGTCATTGGCATCCAGCTGCGACACCCGGGTCGGGCCGTCGAAGTTGCCCTTGGGCTGGTTGACGTTGCTGGCGGTGATCAGCGTGCGCACATCGCTGAGGTTCAAGCCATAGGAAGCCAGCGCTTCCGGGTTGACCCGGATACGCACCGCCGGGCGCTGGCCACCAGCCAGGGTGACCAGGCCGACGCCGCTGGTTTGCGCCAGCTTCTGCGCCAGGCGGGTGTCGACCAGGTCGAACACCTGCGGCAGCGGCATGGTTTTCGAGCTGATGGCCAGAGTCAGCACCGGGGTGTCGGCCGGGTTGACCTTGTTGTACACCGGCGGTGCCGGCAGGTCGCTGGGCAGCAGGTTGCTCGCGCCATTGATCGCCGCCTGCACTTCCTGCTCGGCGACATCCAGCTTCACCTCCAGGTTAAAGCGCAGGGTAATCACCGACGCGCCGCCCGAACTGGTCGAAGACATCTGTTTGAGCCCGGCCATCTGGCCGAACTGACGCTCCAGCGGCGCGGTAACCGCGCTGGTCATCACATCCGGGCTGGCACCGGGATAGAGGGTCATCACCCGAATGGTCGGGTAATCCACTTCCGGCAGTGCCGAAACGGGCAGCAGACGATAGGCGATCAGCCCGCTCAGAAAGATCGCCAGCATGATCAGCGTGGTGGCGACCGGACGCAGGATAAACAGGCGGGAGGCGTTCATTGGACGCGCGGCGCTCCCTTGCGCTCAGGCGTGGCTGGTTCGGCCTGGGCGGCAACCGGCTTGTCGTCTATCACTTCAACCTGATTGCCCGAGCGCAGGCGATCGGTGCCCTCCAGCACCAGGCGATCACCCACTTCAAGGCCCTGCTCGACCACGCTGAGCAGGCCGTCGCTGGCACCAACGCTGATCGGCGTCAGCTGCACCTTGTTTTCTGCGTCCACCACATAGGCGAAGGTGCCGCTGGCACCAAACTGCAGCGCGGCGGCCGACATCAGGGTGACGTTCTGCAGGGTTTTTACCCGCAGACGCACGTTGACGAACTGGTTGGGAAAGAGCATTTCCTCTGCATTGGCAAAGCGTGCCTTGAGCTTGACCGTGCCCGTGGCGGTATCGATCAGGTTGTCGACGCTCTCCAGCTCGCCTTCGGCCAGTTTGAGTTTTTCACTGCGGTCCCAGGCCTCGACCGCGAGGGTTTCGCCTGCGCGCAGTTGCTGCACCACTGCCGGCAACTCGGCTTCGGGCAGGGTAAACATCACGGCAATCGGCAGGGTCTGGGTAATTACCACCAGCGGCAGTGCATCGCCGGAGCTAACCAGGTTGCCGACATCGGCCTGACGAATGCCCAGACGGCCGGTAATAGGTGCGCGAATCTGGGTGAAATCGAGGTTCAGCCTTGCGGTGGCGACATCCGCCTGCAGACTCTTGATGCCACCGCGGTACTGGTTGACCAGGGACTCCTGGGTGTCGAGGGTCTGCTTGGCAATCGAGTCTTCGGCATACAAGCCGCGGTAACGCGCCAGGTCCAGCTCGGCATTGCGCAGTTGCGCCTGGCTTTCCTGCAGCGCGCCCTGGGCTTGCTGCAAGGCGATTTCATAAGAACGCGGGTCAATAACCGCAAGCAGATCGCCGGCCTTGACCGGCTGACCATCCTTGAACAGCAGCTTGACCAGTTCACCCTCTACCCGGCCGCGCACATTTACCGTGTTATAGGCCGTAACGGTGCCCAGGGCCTTGAGCTCAACCGGGAAATCGCCCTGGCTGACAGCCGCCACGCGCACCGGCACCGGCCCGCCATCCCGCCAGCGCCCACCACCCTGGGGCGACTCCGGCGGGCTGGGCCAGAACCACCACAGCAGTACGGCGAGAACAGCCAGCGCGAGTGAGCCGAGCAGCCATTGGCGCGACAGGTTGCGAGGACGGGTGGTGAACTGTGTATCAGGCATGGCGACGATCACTTCCTTGGGGAGCGTGAACGATATGCAGTATCAGCCGGACTGCAAAGCCTCTTTACCGCCTATTTACCTTTTCCTTACGTAACTAAATGTCTGATCCACAAATGAAAAGTGCTTCATTAACAGATGGCAGAGCACAGAAAATTGTCGGGAACAATTTTCAACGTCGCGTAGCGACGGCCCGCAGGGTGGCCGCCAGGGATGGCAGGCCATAAACAAAAACGGCCTGCAAGGCAGGCCGTTGAACAATCATTGAGCGGGGTTACTTAAGCACGGCAATCGCAGCGGCGTAGTCCGGCTCGTCAGCGATTTCGCTGACCAGCTCGCTGTGCAGCACCTTGTCGTGTTCATCCAGCACCACTACGGCGCGGGCGGCTACACCCACCAGCGGGCCGGAGGCGATGGCAACGCCGTAGTCATTGAGGAACTCGGAACCGCGCATGGTCGACAGGTTGATCACGTTCTCCAGGCCTTCCGCGCCGCAGAAGCGTGCCTGGGCAAACGGCAGATCGGCGGAGATACACAGCACCACGGTGTTGGCCAGCTTGCTCGCACCGGCGTTGAAGGTACGCACCGAAGTAGCGCAGGTTGGGGTGTCAACGCTGGGGAAAATGTTCAGGACTTTGCGCTTGCCAGCCAGGCTGGCCAGGCTGACATCGGCCAGACCGGTGCCGACCAGGCTGAAGGACGGCGCTTGCTGACCAGCTTGCGGCAATTGACCGGTCACTTCGACCGGGGAACCTTTAAGGGTGACGTGTGCCATGGAATAGATCCTTCTGTGCAGATTGGGGACGGTAAACAAGTAAGGGCGCGAGCTTGGCAAATGGCAAGTCTCGCGCCCGTAACGGCCCACGATATTAACTGACCAGCGGGTCAGGCTGTAGCTTTTAGCACACCCAGCTGGGCTTTTTTCGCGAAGTGTTCCTTGGTCAGCTTGACCACAATCGGGCTAAGCAGCAGCAAGGACAGCAGGTTAGGAATAGCCATCAGACCGTTGAGGGTATCGGCCACCAACCAGGCGAAGTCCAGCTGGGCAATCGCACCGAACGGCACCGCCAGCACCCAGAGGATGCGGAACGGCAGAATCGCCTTGGTGCCGACCATATATTCCCAGCATTTCTCGCCGAAGTAGCTCCAGCCGAGGATGGTGGTAAAGGCGAACACCACCAGGGCGACCGTCAGAATATAACCACCGACGCCTGGCATGGCCTGTTCGAAGGCGGCCGCCGACAGTGCCGCGCCGCTAACACCGCTGGTCCACACGCCGGAGGTGATGATCGCCAGGCCAGTCATCGAGCAGATGATGATGGTGTCGATAAAGGTCCCGAGCATGCCGATCATCCCCGAACGTACCGGGCTGTTGGTGGTACCGGCCGCCTGAGCGATACCGGCAGTACCCAGACCTGCTTCGTTGGAGAAGATACCGCGGGCCACACCGAAGCGAATCGCTGCCATAACCGCCGCACCGGCAAAACCACCGGTGGCAGCAATCGGGGTAAAGGCGTAGGTGAAGATCATTTCAAAGGCCGCCGGGATTTCCGCGGCATTGACCACCAGCACCACCATGGCGGCGATGATGTAGGCCACACACATAAAGGGCACCAGGGTCGCTGCGACCTTACCGATACGCTTGATGCCACCGAGGATCACCATACCGACGAAGAGCATGGTGACCAGACCGGTCAGCCACAGCGGAATATTGAAGGTGGTTTGCAGGGCTGCAGCCATGCTGTTGACCTGCACCATGTTGCCGATGCCGAAGCCGGCGAAACCGCCGAAGATGGCGAAGGCAGTGCCCAGCCACAGCCACTTCTTGCCCAGGCCGTTCTTGATGGCGTACATCGGCCCGCCGACGTGCTCGCCGCGGTCGTCCTTCTCGCGGTAATGCACTGCCAGTACCACTTCGCAGTACTTGGTGGCCATACCCACCAGCGCGGTGCACCACATCCAGAACAGTGCGCCCGGGCCGCCGAGGAAAATCGCGGTGGCCACACCGGCGATATTACCGGTACCGACGGTGGCGGCCAGGCAGGTCATCAGCGCCTGGAATGGGCTGATCTCGCCACTCTCGGCGTCGTCTTTCTTGCGGCCCTGCCACATCAGCTTGAAGCCTGCGCCGATCTTGGTCAGCGGCATAAATTTCAGGCGCAGCATGAGGAACAGACCGGTGCCGAGAATCAGAACCAGCATGGGCGGGCCCCAGACCACGCCATTGAGTTGATTGACCAGGGTGTTGATGAATTCCATGTGGGTTTCCTTATTCTTGTAGTGAGCGCGAGGTGGGTACCCTTCGCTTGCGCGACCGCCGGATAGGCGCTGTTGCAGTGCGGTTAACCCCTCAGGTGGGCGTTAACCGCCGACAACGGGTCGGCAATGCCTGTCAGCCACAGCCAGGGCTGCCCCGAGATTGGGGGCGTCAGTATATGAAGACTTGTGCAGTTGTTTTAACTGTTTAGATTCAATTACTTGGAAGTTTTTATCGAGAACCAGCGATTGCCCGGGAGATACGGTCTTTGTTCAACAACAAAGACCGCATAAATCCAGAGGCCACCACGGTTGCTTGATCCCCGGCTCCGACCTGCACAGGGCGGCTGCGATCAGAAATCGCGCCGGTAGAAAATATCCAGGGAGCTGGCCAGGCCGCTGGCGGCCTCTAGATAGAGCCGGCGGCTCAGTTCATAGCGCAGCGCGATGGTGTTGGCGGGCTCGAATACACCGACGCCATAGCGCAGGCTAAGCCGCTCGGACAGGTTGCCGCTGGCCACCACACTGGTGGTCACCCCGCTGCCTTCGGTATCCAGCTGGAAATCGCGCAGCCCCAGACCCGCGGCCAGGTTGCCGAGCAGCGGTGCGCTGCCGGCCATGCCCAGGGCCAACGCTGCCTGGGCAAGCATATTGTTGTCACCACCGCCCTGCCCCAGCGGCCGTCCCAGCACCAGGTAGGACAGCGCCTGCTCCTGACTCATGGCAGGTTCCGAGAACACCGTGCTGGTGGGTTGTGCGGCATTGCCGCTCAGGCGCAGCCCTGCCGTTACATCGTCGACCCGGCGGATCGCTTCGATATCCAGATAGGGCTGGTCGATGGGCCCGGCGAACAGCAGGCGCGCGCGGCGAATGGTCAGGCGTTGGCCATAAGCGCGGAAGCGGCCCTTGTTCAGGCTCAGCTCGCCGCGGGTATCGAGGTCGTTGCCGATATGCACGCGTCCGGCCAGGTCGGCATCCAGGCCAAAGCCGCTAAAGCTCAGGCGCTGCTGACCGACCTCGACAGCGATATCCATGGCGATTGCCGGAGCCCGTTGCGCCGGGCTTTCGTGGCCGACCACTCGGGCATCACTGGAGACTTGCACGGTTGACGGCGGCAGCTCGCGCACCTCGATCCGGCCGCTGGGGATCAGTACCTTGCCGGTCAGTGAAAGCTGCTCATCAAGCAGGCGCAGGCGCAGATCCGGTTCGACGTCCAGCGCCGCATAGGGCTCCACCGTGACCGGCAGACGGCTGCCGCGCAGGCGTATATCGGCCACCATGCCCTGGCTCCAGCTCAGTTCGCCGTTGAGGCTGGCCTGGCCATGCTCACCACTGCGCCAGCCGCCTTCGAGCAGCAGACGTTCGCCGTCGATCCGGGCCTGCAGTTGCAGCTGGGTGAAGTCCAGCGGCAGCTCGCCGCCGGATACTTCGCCGTTGAGCAGGCGCAGGTTGCCGTTGACCTGCGGGGCCAACAGACCTCCGGAGAGTGTCCCGGCCCCGTTGAGCTGGCCGGCGATGTGCTCGACCATGGGCACAAAGGGCCGCGCCAATGCCAGATCCAGGCCGCTCAGACGAAAGTTTCCAGTGAGCGGCTTATCCGCCGGACGCGGGTCGATTCGGGCCTGCAGCACCAGCTCGCCGATTTTCGGGCCGCGCAACTCCAGCTGGCTGTCGATGCGCTGCGGCCCCAGCTCGGTGTTCAGACGCAGGCTGTCGTAGGCAAAGTCCAGCCATTGTTGCTGGTCACGCACGCGCCAGACGCCGCTGCCGGCATCCAGTTGCAAACGTCCGCTCGGGCCACTGGCCGGCAGGTCCAGCTGCAGCTGGCCGTTGAGCTGGCCCTGCCAGGCGAAGTCCTCGGGCAACCAGGGGGCCAGGCTGTCCAGGGGAAAATCGCTCAGGCGCATGCGCAGCCTGGTTTCGGGCAGCAGGCGCTGGGCCTCGCCACACAGGCTGGCGGGCCCGGAACGCCAACAGTGCGCGCCCATATCCAGCTGACCGCTGGCCAGGTAGTCGAGGGTCGCAGGTTGCTGCAAACGCCAGTCCTGGCCGCCGCTCTGCAGCTGGCCACGTTGCAGCTGGCCGCGCCAGTTACCCTGATCCAGACGCCCGGCCAACGCCAGCCGGGTGAGCAGCAGCGGCCCCTCAAGCTGCAGTTCAAGGCTCTGGCGCTGACGGTCGCCCTCGGCGCTGGCGCTAAGCTGACCCAGATTGGTTTCACCCAGCTGGATCCCGCTGGCATCGAGTTTCAGGCGGCCACGCTGGGCGCTGTCCAGGCTGGCGTTGAGGGTGAGCTGCTGCAGACGCTGATCGCTAAAGGCCAGCTGCCGGCCGTCGAGCTGCAACTTGCCTTGCGGTGCCTGCAGGCTGCCGGCCAGATCGAGCTGGCCCTGCAACTGGCCCTGCAACTGCGGCCAGAGCTGCCCCAGACGGGGCATGGCCAGGGTCAGTTGCCCCTGCAGTTGCTGCTGCAGCGAGGCACTGCCGTAGATGCGGTTGTCCCCCAGGCGCAACTCCAGGCGGCTCAGTTCGCCATTGTCCAGGCCGCCGGCGAAACGCGCCTGGGCCACGGCTGGCTGGCCGCGCAAGCGGCCGCTGAGGTCGATATCGGCAGTCAGTTCAAGGCGTTGATCTTGCAGGCTACCGCTGCTGCTCAGCGGCCCGGCCAGGGTGCCGGGCAACTCCGCCAGCCAGAAGGCAGGGTCCAGCTCACTGAGTTGCAGCTGCACATCCCAGCTCAGCTGTTCGGCAAAACCCAGGCTGACCTGGCCTTCGGCGCGTCCCTGCCCGGCTTGCAGGCGCAGCTCGGGCAAATACAGCTTGTGCAAGTCGCCACTTAGCGGGCTCTGCAGGCTGAAGGCTCCGGCGGGGCCTTCCAGTTCGGCAGCAAAGTGGCCGAGGTAATGACCATTGTCGTAGGCCAGCTCGCCCTGCAGCCTATGCAGCGCCACGGGCAGTTCCTGCTCCAGCGGATAGAGGCGCTGCCAGGGGAAGTCCTGCCAGTCAAACCGGCTGTCGAGGCTAAAGCCCTCCTGCCAGTCCAGCCGACCGCTCACTTGCACCTGCTGCTCCGGCTTGGCGGTCAGGCGCAGCGCCTCGATATCGGCACCGGCGGCGGTTACCAAGGCCTCCAGCACCAGCACGATGGGCGCTTGCTGCGCCGCCAGGTTGGCACTGCCACTAAGCCGGTAACCGCTTTGCAAGTCGCCGTCGGCGCTCAACACCAGCTGGTCGAGGCGCAGGCTGTCCGGCAGTTCGGCGCTGGGCATGAAACCCTCTGCCTGCAGCTGCAGACGGGCAGGAAAATGCTCGGCCAGCGGCTGCAGTTCGCCGCTCAGGCGGCCCAGCAGGTAGCCACTGCTGTCGCCCTGCAGCTGCAGACGCTCACGCAGATCGCCCTCGATCTGCAAGGCCAGCTGCCAGGGCTGTTGCTGCGGCGCGGGTAGCTGCAACTGGCCTGCGAGCTGCAGCGGCCAGTTACCGGTGGTTTGCAGCAGGCCCGCCAGTTCGAGCTGCAGCTCGCCGCTGTGCAAACTCAGGCTGTCGATGCGCAGGCCCTGGGTTGTCCACTGCGCAGCCAGTTGCAGACCCTGCAGGGCTTCATTGTCATTGAATTGCAGGCTGTCGATAGCGATTTCGCCCAGCTGCAGGGCCAACGGCAGGGACAGCTCCGGCAGGCGGAACGATGCGCTGTCGGTGGCCTCGCCAGGCGGGAACACCAGGCTGATCTGCGCAGCGTGCAGGCGCTCGACACACAGGGTCATGCGCAACAGACAGGCCGGCGACCAGGCCAGGCTCAGGTTATCGACTCGCACACTGTTAGCCTCCTGCTGCCAGTGCAACTGCTCGGCCCGCCAGGTACCACCCAGCGTGCCGCTGAAGCCGTCGACCCGTAACCCGGGCACCTGTTCCAGCAGCCAGCGGCTGCCCGTCTGGCTGCTGAGCACCAGGCTCAGCCCGGCGCTCAGCAGAAGCAGCACGCCGAGCAGGCTTAACAGTGCGTTGCGCAGTCCCTTGCGCGGTATTGGCTTCACAATTCCGGCCCCATGGAGAAATGCAGGCGCACGCCGCCCTGATCATCCAGCGGATGCGCCAGGTCGAAGCGCAACGGTCCCAGTGGTGAAACCCAGCGCACCCCGACTCCCACCGCGCTTTTCAGCGAGGGGATATCCAGCGAGTTAAAGCTGTTGCCCTGGTCGATAAAGCTCGCCAGACGCCAGCGCTCGGCGATGCTGTATTGGTATTCGAGGCTGCCGGTGAACAGGTAACGACCACCGACCTTGTCGCCCTCGCGGTTTTCCGGCGACAGGCTCTGATAGTCATAGCCACGCACGCTCTGGTCGCCACCAGCGAAAAAACGCAGGGACGGCGGCACGTTGCCGAAGCCGCTGGCCTCGGTACCGCCAAACTGCACCCGGCCGAGGAAACGATGCCGGCTGGCCAGTGTGGTCAGGCCCTTGAGCTGGACATTGGCATGCACCAGGGTGGTATCGGAGAGCAGGCCTTCGGCCGCCCCCGAGAGATCGAACTGCAGCCGGTAGCCATGGCTGGGGTCGATCTGGTTATCGCTTCTCAGCAGCGAATAACTGACGCCGGGCAGCAATAGGGTGCTGCTGCCGTTGTCATCACCCAGGTCGTACTCCTCATGCTGCCATTTCAGCGAGATCACCCGCTGCCAGCCGCTGTCGAGTTTGCGGTGCCACTCCGGGCCGAAGGTGAGCAGGCGGCTGTCGATATCGCTATCGGCCAGGTCGTCAAACTGATAGCCGCCGGCAATTCGCAGCTTGTCGGTCAGCGGTGGGTCGAGGGGAATGTCGTACCAGAGGCCGAGATTCTGCCGCGGTGCCGACAGCTCGGTTTCCGCACCATAACTGTGGCCCTGGGGATTGGCCCAGTGGCGCGTCCAGTTGGCCCGAACGCGTGGGCCCACATCGGTGGAAAAACCCAAGCCAAGGCCCATGCTGCGCGGCTTGCGAGCCTGCAGCTGAACCACCACCGGGATGCGCAACTGCTCCGCGCTGCTCGGGTTGGCATCGACCTGCACCGTCTCGAAATAGCCGCTGGAACGCAGCGCCTGATACAGCTCGGCGATCAGTTCGGAGTCATAGGGGCTGTCTTCGGCAAAGGGCACCATGCGCTGGAGCAATTGCGTCTCGAAGGGGGCATCGCCGGTAAAGCTGATCGCGCCCAACTGATAGCGCGGGCCGCTGTCATAGACCAGTTCGATATCGGCAATCCCCGCCGCAGGGTCGATATCCAGGCGTTGCTGGGTAAAGCGTCCGGCGAAGAAGCCATAGCGTGAAGCCTGGTTCTGGATACTGCGCTTGGCCGCCTCGTAACGCCCGTGGTTGAGTGGCGCGCCACTGCGCAGCTGGGCATCGCGCGGTAGGCGAAACGCCGCTAGCTGGCTGGCCGGTCCCTCGATACGCAGAGTCACCTCGCGCAAGCGCAGCTGCTCGCCGGGGTTGACGCGCAGGGTCAGGCGCGGCTGCGCGCCATCGCTGACTTCACTGCTGATCTGCGCATGGTAATAGCCCAGGGCCTGGGCCGCTTTTTGCGCCAGCGCTTCGGCGCTGCGCACGTACCGCCGCAGGGCCTCGGCATCGCGCTCGCCGAGGCTGCCGATATGGCCTTCGATATTGTCCTTGAGGGCGCTATTGGCCGGCTGCACACGCACGAGCAGACGCGCTTCGGCCAGCACTGAAGAGCCGAGCAATAGCAGAACAAGTGCAGCAGTAAGCCTGAAGAAAACACCCATGGGCGGATGCTAGCACGAGCAAAGCGCCAGCCTAGAGCGTTGAGAACGATTTTCAGCGCGCAGTTATTTCAACCGGTAACCGCCATTCAATCCCCATCAAAGCCAGTATCCATGGGCAAAACGATTACCGGGGGTGAACGACAGACTCTAGGCGCTGGCCTTGATCGCCGGCTGCGGGCTGGGGTGGAAGAAGACGTGCTCGATGATCGGGCCGACCGCCACTTCGCCAATTTCCTGATAGCCCTGGCGCTTGTAGAAGTCCAGGTAATGGCTGTTGCCGGTATCCAGAACCACACCCTGGGAACTGGCATCTTCGGCGCACCAGTTGTGCAGCGCTTCGAGCAGTTGTTCGCCGAGGTGCTGCCCCTGGTATTCCGGGTGCACGCCCAGCAGCGGTAGTACGTGATAAGGGCCAGGCGGCAGGCAGGCGATTACCGCATCGTGGTACTCGAGGTAGCGCTTGGTGCAGCGAAAGCCGGTGGTCAGCAGCATGCGCATGCGCCAGTTCCAGCTTTCGGTGATATCCATGCGCCGTTGCGGGGGCGCGATCAGGGCCATGCCGATCAGGCGATCATCAATCAGCAGGCCGATGGCCGGCAGGTCCTCGCTGAAATGCTGCTGCACCAGCTCGCGCACGGTGGCGCGCACACGCTGGTCATAGCCGGGCCGGTCGGCTTCAAACAGGTAGGCGAAAGTGGGATCGTGGCGGTAGGCGTGATACAGCAGCGAGCGGGCTTCGCGGGCATAGCCGCTGTCGAGCATACGAACTTCGGCGGGACTGTTGGGCATGATATTGACCTCAGTTCTTCTTTATTTATGGGCCTGAAGCCACGTTAGCACTGCACTGCGCCGGCCGCCATACGGCTGGCCCGCCCCCGGCGAATGGGCTAGCATCGCCTGCTTTCCAGAGAGCAACCCAGGACTGCCGCCCATGAAGATCGTCTCCTTCAATATCAATGGCCTGCGCGCACGCCCTCATCAATTGGCGGCGCTGATCGACAAGCACCAGCCCGATGTGATCGGTCTGCAGGAAACCAAAGTGGCCGACGAGCAATTTCCCGAGGCGCAGATTCGTGAGCTGGGTTACCACGTGCATTACCATGGCCAGAAGGGCCATTACGGCGTCGCCCTGCTCTCGCGCCAGGCCCCGTTGGAACTGCACAAGGGCTTTCCGGATGACGTCGAAGACGCCCAGCGGCGCTTTATCTACGGCACCTTTGCCGATGCTCAGGGCAACCCAGTCACCGTGATGAACGGCTATTTCCCCCAGGGTGAAAGCCGCGACCACCCGACCAAGTTTCCGGCCAAGCAACGCTTCTACGCCGACCTACAGCAACTGTTGCTAAACCAGTTCAATCCGCAGCAGCAACTGGTGGTGATGGGTGATATCAATATCTCGCCGGAAGATTGCGACATCGGCATCGGCGAGCCCAACCGCCTGCGCTGGCTAAAAACCGGCAAATGCAGCTTTCTGCCGGAAGAGCGCGAATGGCTGGCAACCCTGAAAAGCTGGGGCCTGGTCGACAGCTTCCGCCACCTCAACCCTACGGTGAATGACCGCTTCAGCTGGTTCGACTACCGCAGCCGCGGCTTCGAGGACGAACCCAAGCGCGGCCTGCGCATCGACGTGATACTGGCCTCCCAGGCGCTGCAAGGGCGGATCAAGGATGCCGGCGTCGATTATGAGCTGCGCGGCATGGAGAAACCCTCGGATCACGCCCCGATCTGGCTTGAACTGGGCTGAGTGTAACCACCGATCGGGGCGGCCAGCAGCCTGCTGGCCCGCCCTGTTGCAGAGCAGCTCCGGCATCACTCAGCAGTCATATTACGGTCATATTTTTGTCTTATCTTCGCGGCACCTTCACTCACCACAAGGTGTCTGCCGCATGTCGCGCGCCCTCTCCACGTCTGACCGTGAAACCTGGATTCGCACCCTCAGCTTTCTACTGCTCGGCTCCATCTGCTATGCCCTGCCTTGGTCGGTATTCGCCGCCCTGCCCATCCCCACCGACAACAGCAGTGTGCTGCGTATCCAGGGCTCCAACACCATTGGTGCGCGGCTTGGCCCGGCGCTGGTCAAGGGGCTGCTGGAAGAACAGGGTCTGAGCGCCATTCGCATCGAAGCAGGCGCTGCGGAAAACGAGCAGAAGGTCATCGGTAAAACCGCCGATGGCCGCAGCGTAAACATTGAAGTAGCCGCCCACGGTTCGGGCACCGGTTTTAGCGCGCTGGCCGACGGCAGCGCCGAGTTGGCCGCCTCCTCGCGCCCGATCAAGGACAGCGAGGTCAGCAGCCTGGCAGCTCTGGGCGATCTGACAAGCCGCGAGGCCGAGCAGATTATCGCCCTCGATGGCCTGGCGATCATCCTCCACCCCAGCAACCCGCTGACAGCCCTGACCACCGAGCAACTGGCTCAGGTGTTTGCCGGCGAGCTGAGCGACTGGGCCCAGCTCGGCGCGCCGTCCGGCCCTATCAGCCTGTACGCCCGCGATGACAAGTCCGGCACCTTCGACACCTTCAAGGAGCTGGTGTTAAGCGCCAACGCCAGGACCCTGGCCACCCACGCCAAGCGCTACGAGTCCAGCGAGCAGCTCTCCGACGCGGTCAGCCAGGACCGCAACGCCATCGGTTTTATCGGCCTGCCCTATATCCGCCAAGCCAAGGCCCTGGCCATCGCCGCCGGCGACTCGCAGCCCATGCTGCCCACCCCGGCCTTGATTGCCACCGAGGACTACCCCTTGTCGCGGCGTCTGTTCCTCTATAACCAGCCCGACCTGGCCAACCCCTGGGCGCGCGCCCTGGTTCAGTTCGCCCATAGCCCGCGCGGCCAGGCCATCGTGGAAGGCAGCGGTTTTATTGCGCAAAACGTGCAGGCCATGCAGGTCGCAGCCACCGCCGAGATGCCCGCCCAGTACCAGGCGCTGACCCAAGAGGCGCAGCGCCTGTCGGTGAATTTTCGTTTCCAGCAAGGCAGCGCGAGCCTGGATAACAAGGCCCTGCGCGATCTGCCGCGGCTGCTCGAATACCTGCAGGCGCAGAACAAACTCGAGCGCAAGGTGGTGCTGGTCGGCTTTGGCGACGCCAAGGACGATGTCGCCCGCGCCGAGCTGCTGTCCAAACTGCGCGCCATGGCCGTGCGCCGCGAGCTGAGCAAAGCTGGGGTCAGTTTCCACGACATCATCGGCCTCGGCGACGAATTGCCGGTGGCGGCCAACAACGCCGATGACGGACGCGTGCGCAACCGTCGGGTCGAAGTCTGGGTTTATTGAGCCGTCAGGCCACTCCCGCTTCGTCGACACTTGGCGTAACCTCTGGAACAACGGCCCCATGATGGTGGCGGCCGTTACTCGGCAAACAGGGGAATGCAAGCGGATGGATGTGCAGATCGAAGCGTTGCAGCGCCATGGCCGCACGCTGTGGCAGGTACGCATGGGACCGCGGGGGCTGACCTTTCATGAGGAACTGGCCGCCCGCTCCTTTGCCGCCCAACTGCATCAGCGCCTGCTCTGGCTGCGTGAACTGGCCGCCGCCGACAAGGATCAGCCAGCCCCCTGAGCCTACGCCCAAGACCCTAGCGGTAGCGGGAGAAGAACTCGTTTAACGACAGCGGCATCTCCACCCCATAACCCTGCACGAAGTCGATGCCCATGGCGGCCAGACATTGGCGAATGCTGTCCGTTTCGACGTATTCGGCGATGGTCTTGCGCCCCAGCACATGGGCAATCTCGTTGATCGACTTGACCATGGCATGGTCGCTCGGCGAACGCTCGATTTCCTTGACGAAGCTGCCATCGATCTTGACGTAATCCACCGGCAGGCGCTTGAGGTACTCGTAGGAAGAAAACCCCGTGCCGAAATCGTCGATGGAAAAGGTGCAGCCGACACGCTGCAGGTAACGCACCAGGTCGGCCGTCTTGGTCAGGTTGGCCACCGCGGCGGTTTCGGTCAGCTCGAAGCAGATGCGCTGCGGCGGTATCGCGTAATCCTCGAACAGCGACTCGATAAATTCGAGCAGCCGGTCGTCATTCAGGCTGCTGCCGGACAGATTGACCGACAGGCCGCTGCAGTGATCCCAGATGCCCGGGTGCTGGGCCAGCTCACTGAACACCCGCTTGAGCACCCAGCGGTCAACCTTGGTCATGCGGTTATAGCGTTCGGCGGCGCTGATAAAGTCCAGCAGCATCAGCTCGTTTTCCATCACCAGTAGCACTTCGTAATGCGGCAGGTGCCCTTCGCTGGACTCGGTGGGAGCGATCTGCTGGACCCGCAGGCTAAGCTCGCCGCGCTCGACTATATCGTCCACCCGCCCGGCGATGGCCATCAGCCCGGTGCGAGCACCGTCGATCTCGTCGCTATAGACATGCACGCGGTTGCGCCCGGCTTCCTTGGCGGTATTGCAGGCCATCTGCAGGTCGCGGAACAGGTTGATCACATCGTGGCAATCGCGCGTCAGCACGATCCCCAGGCTCATGGTCACGCTGTGCGAGTGGCCCTGCCATTCCAACGGGTTGGCTTCGATGGCGGCGCGCAGCGCTTCGGCCTGCAGCCTGGCCTGGTCGACATCGGCCTGGGGCAGCACCACGGCAAAATCCACCCCACCGATACGCGCCAGGGTTGCCCCTGCGGGTAACTGGGCCGCCAGCAGGCTGGCGGTGTGCTTGAGGTAGGTGTCCCCGGCCAGGGGCCCGAAGCTGGAGTTGAGCACGCTGAACAGGTCGATATGGCCATAGATAAAGGCACACGGCTCGGGACTGGCCAGGGCCTGGGCCACAGAGGCTTCGAAGCTGCGCCGATTGAGCAGGCCGGTCAGCTCATCGTGGCTGCGGGCATAGGCGATATCGCGGTAGAGCTTGCCGACGATGTTCTCCAGGTGATCCTGAATCACCCCCTGACCTTCCGGTGCCGAGGTGCCGATCCAGCCGGTGGCGAGCTGATGCATCAGTTCATGGGAAGTGAAGCTGCCGGCTTCGCGGCCCTGGCTATCGACCAGAACATAATGGTCGCTGCTCGGGTTGGCCCAGATCAGCTGCAGGTGTTGGCCCTTTTGCGTTACCAGCCAATCGCCTTCGCTGAGTTGCTGCACCCGCTCGCGCCAACGCTGGTGCGCCGGGTCGAGGTCGCGCAGGTCCTGGGTTTGCGCTTGCGGCAGCTCCAGATCGACCAGTTCGACGGCCTGCTCGCCCTGCAATTGCTGGTGCAGCTGTTTGAGCACCGGGGTGTGGCGATACTGCCCGGGCAGGAAGCTCTCCAGGCGCTTGCGCATCAGTTCCATAACCGCGCCCGACTCATAAGCGCGCTCGACCGGGTCGCTGTCAGGGCCTGAGCCTGCAGCCCCCGCCTGCAACCAGTGATTCAATTGCCGGATCACCGCCAGATCATCCAGCCACTCAGCGCTCTGCTCACCGTGGCGAATCAGCTCATGCACCAGCAGTTCGCGCCAGCCGTTATCCAGCAGGTCGAGCAGTACCTGCGGGGCCTGGCTGCCGAACAACTTGAGCAACTCGCGGCCAACCTGCTGGCGAGCCTGCTCCAAGGCATCGCGGCCGCGGTTGTACTGACGCACGCGGTCGGCATTGTTGCTGTAGGCACGCTGTTGCACGGCCAGCAACTGTTCCAGTTCGTCATTGCAGCGGCTGAATACACTGTTGTCGCCGCGATAGTCCGCCACTATGCCGGCAATCAGTTGCTGTACGCGGTTTTCCAGCGCCAGGTTGGGCGGGTCGGAAAAATCGCAAAGGCGGATCAGCTTGTCCAAAGTGGCCCGCACCGGGTGGGTGGTATCGGCAAAAGCGGCGGGTTCGAGCATGGTGGCCTGGGCCACGGGCAACATCAGATGACGCAGAGCCGGTTTGATGTCCTGAGCGATCACCGACTCTTGCTCGATATGCTGGAACAGCTCGGCCACCACCCCGGCATCGTCGCTCTGCCGCGGCGACAATGCGGCACCGGCGGCCTGCAGTTCCTGCACAAAGGACTGGGCCGACCAGCCCTGTTGCGGCGGTTCGAGGCGCTGCACCTGGCTCAAGGCCTGCTGCAGCACTGCCGGGTCGACGGGCGGTGCCGCGGCCGGGCTGGAACCTGCGCTGGGGCCGGCATCCACGGCACGCAGCTGCTGGATGGCCTGATAGGACGCCTCCGGATTGCGCGCCGCCCGGGCCCGCTGGCGCTCCAGCGCCGGGTGCACAACCTGATCGACGCGCGGCTCGACCTGAAATTCGGCAAAAACCGTGTCCAGATGCTTGAAATAGGCGTGCAGTACCACGCTCAGCTCTTTTGCCGCTGCGGCATAGAAGTGCTCACGCACCACTGGCAGTTGCTCGCGCAGATTGAGCCGCGACTGCAGGACGCGAATCATGAATTCCAGCGACAGCGGATTTTCGCGATCTTTCGCGCTGGCTCCGGTGACGGCGTTGAGGCGGGCGCAACTGCGCCACTCCATGACGCCCAGGGGTTCGCGCAGCTGGCGCACCAGGCGGCGCGCCTCGAGCATCTCCTCCACTTCCGCGTCATCGACCAGCTGCCACTCGCTGCCCGAAGGGGTCACGGCCTGAGGGGTGATGCCGCTGGGTAGAAGTTCGAGGATGGCCGTCACGGTCTGGGCGATGGTGCGCTCGCGCAAGGCGTTGCACAGGCGCAGAAAATCGTCGCAACCCTGGGCCTCGAAATTGCTGCGCGCCGACAGCCGCAGTTCATTCAGGGCTCGATTCGAGGCATCGACCAGGCCTTCCAGACAGGGAGGTAAGTGTGTACTGACAGCCTGACACAAGGCAGCGATAACGGAACTACGCTGTTGCATCGACATCCCCCCTACATCCTGTAATGGCCTATTTCCACCCAAGCACTATAGACCGCCATAGACACTTGCACAGCTCAGCAGCAGCGCCGTCAGAGCTTCGCCGACGGCTGGCATTTACCCAGACACAAACGCCAAGGCCCGCATCTGCGGGCCTTGGCGTTCTTTTCAGTTTGGCTGGGCAGTCGAGGGTGGAGCCAATCAGCGGCTGGCTTTCATCATGTCGCGGGACATGTACTTGCCGATCTCGAACTTGCCAATGGCCGCGCGGTGCACTTCGTCCGGGCCGTCGGCCAGGCGCAGGGTGCGCTGCATGGCGTACCAGTAGGCCAGCGGGAAGTCGTTGGAGACCCCTGCGCCGCCGTGGATCTGGATCGCACGGTCGATCACTTTCAGCGCCACGTTGGGTGCCACCACCTTGATCTGGGCAATTTCACTGGCAGCGATCTTGTTGCCCACGGTGTCCATCATATAAGCCGCGTTCAGTGTCAGCAGACGGGCCATATTGATCTCCATACGCGAGTCGGCGATATGGTCGATATTGCCGCCCAGACGTGCCAGCGGCTTGCCGAACGCGGTGCGCTCGATCGAACGCTGGCACATCAGTTTCAGCGCACGCTCGGCCATGCCGATGGAGCGCATGCAGTGGTGAATGCGGCCTGGGCCAAGGCGCCCCTGAGCGATCTCGAAGCCACGGCCCTCGCCCAGCAACACGTTCTCATAAGGCACGCGGACGTTTTCGAACAGCACTTCGGCATGGCCGTGCGGCGCGTCGTCGTAGCCGAATACCGGCAATGGGCGCAGCACTTTCACCCCGGGGGCATCCATCGGCACCAGGATCATCGAGTGCTGCTGGTGGCGCGGGCCGTCCGGGTTGGTCAGGCCCATAAAGATCATGATCTTGCAGCGCGGGTCGCAGGCACCGGAGGTCCACCACTTGCGGCCGTTGATCACCCACTCATCACCCTGGCGCACGGCGCTGGCCTGCATATTGGTGGCATCGGAGGAAGCCACGCCGGGTTCGGTCATGGCGAACGCGGAACGGATGGTGCCGTCCAGCAACGGCTTGAGCCACTGCTCCTTCTGCGCTTCGTTGGCGTAGCGCACCAGCACTTCCATATTGCCGGTGTCCGGCGCAGCGCAGTTGAACGGCTCGGCACCGATCAGCGAGCTGCCCATGATTTCGGCCAGCGGCGCATATTCGGTGTTGGTCAGGCCGGCACCCAGTTCGGACTCCGGCAGAAACAGGTTCCACAGACCTTCGGCTTTAGCCTTGGCCTTCAGCTCCTCCATGATCGCGGTGGGCTGCCAGCGGTCGCCTTCATTGACCTGCTGCTCGAACACGGCCTCGGCTGGATAGACATGGGTCTCCATAAACGCGGTGACGCGTTCACGCAGTTGCTGAACCTTGGGGGAGTAGGCGAAATCCATGGGCGGCTACCTTCTGACGCTGAGTGTGAATGACTGATTCGGTGAGGTGAAAATGATGCTAGATCAGGGCATAGGATTTATCTAACCTATTCTCACCGTGTATAAACATTCATCACCGATATATGATCCATGAAGGTCTGTTGCCGTTTTGTCGCAAGCGAACGAAATGGCAACAGCTCCTAATACCGACAATCCTCGGAGTGAGCGCGTAATGAATCTGAACAAGGTCGACCTGAACCTCTTCGTGGTCTTCGATGCCATCTACACCGAGGCCAACCTGACCCGCGCCGGGCAGATCGTCGGCATCACCCAGCCGGCGGTGTCCAACGCCCTGGCGCGGCTGCGCGAGACCTTCAACGACCCGCTGTTCGTACGCACCGCCCAGGGCATGGTGCCCACGCCCATGGCGCAGAATATTATCGGCCCGGTGCGCAGCGCCCTGCAGCAACTGCGCATTTCGGTGCAGGAAAGCCGCATCTTCAACCCGGCCCAGGCCAACAAGACCTACCGCATCAGCATGACCGACCTGACCGAGGCGGTGGTGCTGCCTTCGCTGTTTCAGCGCCTACGGCGTATGGCCCCCAACGTCAGTATCGAGAGCATGCTGGCGCGCCGCCGGGAAACCACCAAGGAACTGGCCGCCGGGCGTCTGGACTTCGCCGTGGACGCACCGCTCAACACCGACCCCCAGGTGCGCCACGTCAAGCTGATGGAAGATCGCTACGTGTGCGCCATGCGCAAGGCCCACCCGCTGGCCAAGGACAAGATCAGCCTGGACGAATATATGGGCATGACCCATATCCATATCTCCAGCCGTCGCAGCGGCCTGGGTCATGTCGACCTGGCCCTGGGGCGCATGGGCATCCAGCGCAAGATCGCCCTACGCTCCCAGCATTACCTGATGGCCACCACCGTACTGCAGAACACCGATATGGTCATGACCGTGCCCGAGCGCTTCGCCCGGCGCAACGACCTGCACCATGTAGAGCTGCCGCTCAAGGATATGGCCCCGCTGGAAACCCACCTGTACTGGCACGAAAGCACCGACCAGGACCCCGCCAACCGCTGGATGCGCGAGCAGATCATCGAAATCTGCCAGCATGTGACGGCCCAGGAAAAGAAGCTCGACAAGCCTGCTTCCTGATCCGCCCAGCTGGGCTCGGTACATAGCCGAAAAAACGGCATATTTCGCGGAAAAATGACGAGGAAATACTGTATTTCTCACTCTTCTCATCATTCCCGACATTCCCCACCCACGGCCAGCTAGGCAAGTGCTTCGGCCTGGCCTATGGTTCAGCCATTGAGGCCGCCCCGGTTTAAGGAATGCTGCATGCGCTGTCTGCTTCTGGCTTGTGTGTTGCTTTGCAACGTTACCTCTGCCGACGAGATTCTGATTGTCGGCAACAATTATTCGATACCCAAGATCTACGCCGAAGAGGATGAACCCCAGGGCATGCTGGTGGATATTTTGCGCTACGTCGATGCGGCCATGCCTGAACACCAGCTCAACCTGCACCTCTACCCCTGGGCACGCGCCTATAAGGTGGCCGAGAGCGGCCAGGCCGGAATTATCGGCCTGAGCTGGACCACGGAACGCCAAGAAATTTTCGATTACTCCGAAGCGCTGTTCTACGACGAGGTGGTGATCGTGGTGCGCCACGACGATAACCTGAATTTCAACCGCATCGAGGATCTCAAGGGTCGGCGTATCGGCCTGGGTGCCGGCGGCAGCTTCGGCGATGAGTTCGATCAGGCGCGCAGGCAGGGGGTATTTCAGGTCGATGAAGACAATGGCCCGGTCTCACGACTGAAGAAACTCCTGGCGCACCGCATCGACGTGGCGCTGATCAACCCTGGCACCGCCGGGTTGAGCCGGGCCATCGCCCTGGATCCGGAACTATCGAGGCGCGCTGCGGAATTTCAGGTGCTGGCGCAGCCGCTCAAGCGCGACGCCAACTACCTGGGTTTTCACAAGAGTTTGCAGATGAGCGGCTTTCTCACCGAGTTTAACCAGCATATCCGCCGCGGTTACGCCAATGGCGACATCCAGCGCCTGCTGGCCCGTTACCAGCTGCCGTAAGGCTCCGAACCCAGAATAAGGTGCTTAGGCGCTGTCGCGCAGCACCACTTCGAAACCCACATCGATACAGTGCTGGGCCGGTTGCTCGCCACGCATCAGAGTTAACAGCATCTCACCCGCCAACTGGCCGATTCGCCCGCGGATGGTCCGTACCGTGGTCAACGCCGGGTGCACCCAGGCGGCGGCCGGCAGGTCGTTGAAGCCGGCGATGGCCAGGCGTTGCGGCACCGCCAGATCGAGCTGACGGGCACGGAACAGCGCTCCCAGGGCCAGGTCATCGTTGTTGAAGAACACCGCATCGATCTGCGGTTGCTGGGCCAGCAGCCGATCCAGCAGGTTCGCGCCCAGGCCGATGGAAGACAGTTCCGGCGTCAGCAGTTCCAGGTTCGGGTCGTAACGGCCGTGGGCCTGCATGCATTGCCGATAGCCCTCGGCCCGTTGCAGGGTGCGCGGGTCGAGCTGGGCGGCGGCAAAAGCGATATGCCGGTAGCCACGGGCGATCAACGCCTCGGCCATGGCCGAGCCGGCCTCCAGTTGCGAAAAGCCGACGCAGTACTCGTCCTCAACATCGCTCAGCTCCATCATGGTGACGATGGGGCCGCGGCAACCGCCAAGAATCTCCCGCGCCGCATCGCTGCGCTCGAAACCGGTGAGCAGCAGGCCCGCGGGCTGGTGCGCCAGATAGGAGCGCAGCAGGCGTTCGTCTTCCTCGGGACGGTAGTGGCTGACCCCGATCATCATCTCGAACCCGGCGGGCATCAACACCCGCTGGATCGCCTCGACAGTGTCAACGAACACCGAGTTGGACAGCGACGGGATTACTACCGCGACCAGATTCGATTTCGAGCTGGCCAGGGCCCGCGCCGCCGGATTTGCCACGTAGCCCAGGGCCTTGGCTGCTTGCATAACCTGCGCGCGCAGGGCATCGGAAACCCGCTCCGGCTGCGACAGCGCACGCGAGGCGGACATCAGCGAACAGCCGGCAGCCTTGGCCACATCGGACAGGGTGACGCGTTCGGCGGAGCGACGACGACGTTGGGTCATGGGCAGTTCCCTGGAAAAGGCAGGCGATTCTAGCAGCGGCCGGCTGTTGTAGGGTATGCGGGGCCGCCTAGGCCACGCGCACCAGGCAGGATGCCCGGCACGCGCTGCGGGCTCAGTTCGCAGCCTTGGCCAGTTCGGCCTGCACCTGGTCGAACAGCGGCTGGCCGACGGTATCGACCACCTGCTGGATCGCCGGCTGGGCCCGCTCACGCATGCGCTGCATTTCCTCGGCGCTGATCTGGTTGACCTGCATGCCATTCTCCTCAAGCTGGGCCAGGGCCTTGGCCGCCTCGGCGCGGGTGTCCTGGCGTTCGAAGTCGCGGGCCTTCTTCGCTGCTTCAAGGATGATGCCCTGCTCGGTCGCCGACAACCCGTCCCACCAGCGCTTGGAGGCCGTGACGATCCACGGGCTGTAGACATGGTTGGTCACGGTCAGGTACTTCTGCACCTCGTAGAATTTCGAGGAAAGGATGGTGTTGAAGGGGTTTTCCTGGCCATCCACCGCCTTGGTTTCCAGCGCGGTAAACAGCTCGGAGAACGGCAGCGGCACGGCGTTGGCCCCCATCAGCTTGAAGGTCTCGAGAAACACCGGGTTGGGCATCACCCGCAGCTTGATCCCGGAGAAATCCTCCAGCTTGCTGATCGGCCGGGCATTGTTGGTCATATTGCGAAAGCCGTTTTCCCAGTAGACCAGGCCAACCAGGCCCTTCTCTTCCAGCTTGTCCATCACTTGGCGACCGACCGGGCCGTCCAGCACGGCGTCGGCCTGTTGCTCGTTGCTGAACAGGAATGGCGTGTCCCACACCGCCATCTCCTTGGTAATCCCGACCAGGGTGGCAGTGGAGCCGACCATCATTTCCTGGGCACCGCCCATCAGGGCGCTCTGCATCTGGTCATCCGAACCCAGGCTGGCGGCGGCGAAGGTGCGCATCTTCAATTTGCCCTCGGAGGCCTTGGCCACCTCTTCGGCAAACAGCTTGGCGGCGCGGCCCTGGTTGCTGCTTTCGTTGAGGCCATAGCCAAAACGAATCATCCGCGAGCGGACATCGTCGGCCTGGGCCGTTACCGCGGCAATCGGGCTGAACAGCATGGCCGTAGCCAGGAGGGTAAGCAGTGGACGCTTCATCAGTGAGTACCTTTTATTGTTGTCAGCAGTACGACAAGGACGCCCGGCACGCAGCACCGGGCGGTGAAAAGACGGGTCAGCGCAGCCAGGCCAGCGGCACCGTGATAATCGCCGGGAAGGCAATCAGCAGCGCGACGATGCCCAGGTAGATCAGGAAGAACGGCATCACCCCACGCACCAGGATTTCCATGCGCAGGTGGCCGATGCCGCCGACCACATTGAGCACCGTGCCCACCGGCGGAGTAATCAGGCCGATGGAGCCGATCAGGACGAACATCACGCCGAAATACACCGGGTCGATACCGGCCTTGATCGCGATCGGGGCCAGTACCGGGGCGAGGATCAGGATGGTCGGGGTCAGGTCGAGGACCATACCCACCGCGATCATCAGCAGCATGATCGCAATCATCAGCAGATAGGGGTGGTCGAGCAGCGGCCCGAGCATCATGCCGATCTCATCGGGCAGTTGGGCCAGGGTCACCATATAGGCCGACACCGTGGCCGCCGCGCAGAGGAACATCACCGAGGCGGTAGTGCGACTGGCGCGGGTCAGGGTTTCGTTCAGGGCCGCCCAGCTCAACTCGCGGTACAGCAACGTGGAGACCGCCAGGGCATAGACGGCCGCCACCACCGCCGCTTCGGTCGGGGTGAAGATGCCGAAGCGCAGGCCGCCGACGATAATCACCGGCAGCATCAGGGCCGCCGCGCCATCGACCAGCACCGCGCGGCGCTCGGCCTTACTCGCTTTGGGCGGCGTAGGCTCGGTAAAGCCGCGGGCGATCAGGGTCCAGGCGAAGATCAGGCCCACGCCCATGATCAGGCCAGGAACCAGCCCGGCCATAAACAGCTGGCTGATCGAGGTATTGGTCACCACACCATAGATCACGAAGGGCATCGACGGCGGAATGATCGGCGCGATAATCCCGCCGGCCGCCACCAGGCCGGCCGAGGAATGCAGCGGGTAACCGCGCTGACGCATCATCGGCAGCAACAGCGTGGCCAGCGCCGCGGTATCGGCCAGGGCCGAACCGGACATGCTGGCCAGCAGCACCGCCGCAGCAATCGCGACATAGCCGAGGCCGCCGCGCAGGTGGCCGAAATAGGCCTGGGCCATGGCGATAATGCGCCGGGAAATACCCCCGGCGTTCATCAGCTCGCCGGCCAGGATAAAGAACGGCACGGCCAGCAGCGGAAAGCTGTCGGCACCGGCGAGCAGGTTCTGCGCCAGCAATTGCACATCCCAGAATTCCAGGTACCACATCAGCACCGCGCCGGTGAGAATCAGGGCGAAGGCGATAGGCATGCCGAAAGACATAAAGCCCAGCAGTGAAGCAAGGAAGACAGCGACGGTCATCAGCGGGTCCTCGGTGGGCAGTGCCCGATTTTTATTAAATAGAGGGCTTAATCGGCCGTGATATTGGCGTTGGCAACGGGCAGCGGCTCGGGCCGTCGCCAGACGTTGACCAGCTGCAGCAAGGCCAGCAAAGCCAGAACCCCCATGCAGGCCAGCACCGGGAACATGCCCAGCACCACGGGGTAGCCGACCACCGTGCTGTGGTTACCCCAGCCGTATTGCACCTGCTGCCAGGCTCCCAGGGCCGCCAGCACGCTGGCCCCGGCGACCAGCAACCAGCTGGCGGAATCGACCAGACGGCGGGCCACCTGGGGGAAACGGTCGCGGATCATGTTGAAGCGCATTAGCTCGCCACGGCGCATGCTCGAGGCCACGCCGACGAACACCAGCCAGACGAACGCCAGGCGCGACAGCTCTTCGGCCCCCGCCCAGCCGGTGCCGAAGGCATAGCGCAGCACCACGTTGCCGAAGACCGCAGCGACCATAAAGGCCATCAGCGCGGCCATCAGGCCATCGGTCAGGCGGTCGAACAGCCGCGCCAGCCAGCCGCCGTAGATAGGCTCGCCGCTCAGTTCTGGCGCATGGTTAGCGCTATCAAATTCAGCCACAGAAAGCGCCGACTGCGCGCCGATAGCCGCACCCGACAGATCGCGGCGCAGCCAGGCACAGACCTCGGCCACCACCGCTTCGCGGCTTTGTGCGGCGCTGACGGTGCACACATGGGGTTCTTCGCGGGGGTCTTCGAGGGTGGCGAACTGGCTGTCGACCAGCGAGGTCGGCATAAAGTGGCCCGGCCGGGCACCCACCCGCAGCAAGGCGGTGGCGTGATCGATCTCCAGATGGGCGAACTGCAAACCCGGCACCGCCTGGCGCAACTGGTCGCGGTAGCTGCGCTTGAGCGCCGAGCAGGCCAGCACAAAGCCCTGCCCGGCGGCCTGCGCGGCCTGCGCGGCCTGCATTTCGACAATCAGTGCATCCAGCCAGTGAACCCGGTCGGCGTCGCTCAGGGGAATGCCGGCGCGCATGCGTTCGACGTTTTCGCGGGGGTGAAACAGGTCGGCCTCGATATGCCGCCAACCGAGCTCGGTGGCGATGGCCAGGCTGATATCGCTTTTGCCCGAACCACTGACCCCCATCACCACCAGGGTGCGGTCAGCCGGTGCAGGGCCATTGGCAGAAAGGCTTGTGCTCATGAAATCTCCGAAGCACCTTCGCGGGGTGCCGTTTTTGTTTTTCCGGATGGTAGCGCTAACAAAAGTGTCCGACAAGCAGGAAATTTCTCTTGAATACAAGAACCGACGAAGGGTGTTGTGCGGGAACTGCCGCGCGCGCCGGCCATCACATTCGGATATACACGGCGCACCCAGGGCAGCTTAAAGATTGCGCGCGATCACCATACGCTGCACATCGCTGGTGCCTTCGTAGATCTGGCACACACGCACATCGCGATAGATGCGCTCCAGAGGGAAGTCCTTGAGGTAGCCGTAGCCGCCCAAGGTCTGCAGCGCTGCCGAACAGACCCGTTCGGCCATCTCCGAGGCGAACAGCTTGGCCATTGAGGCCTCGCTCAGGCAGGGCATGCAGGCCTCGCGCAAACTGGCAGCGTGGTGAACCATCTGCCGCGCCACGGCGATCTGGGTGGACATATCAGCCAGGCGGAAGGCCACAGCCTGGTGCTCGATAATCGGCTTGCCGAAGGTCACCCGCTCATGGGCGTAGTCGCGCGCCGCCTCGAACGCAGCGCGGGCCATGCCCACCGCCTGGGCGGCAATGCCGATACGGCCGCCCTCCAGATTACCCAGGGCGATGCGATAACCCTCACCCTCCTCGCCCAGGCGCAGGCTAGCCGGGATACGTAACTCGTCGAGCTGGATCTGGCAGGTATCCGAGGCGTGCTGACCGAGTTTGTCCTCGATGCGCACCACCGAATAGCCGGGCGCATCGGTCGGCACGATAAAGGCGCTGATGCCCTTTTTGCCGGCCGCAGGATCGGTGACGGCGAAGACGATCACCATCCCGGCGTGGCTGGCAGAGGTAATGAACTGCTTGCTGCCGTTCAATACATAGTGCTCACCATCGCGTCGGGCCCGGGTGCGCAGATCGCTGGCATCGGAGCCGGCCTGCGGTTCGGTGAGGGCGAAGGCCCCAAGCATCCGGCCCTCGGCCAGGGGCTTGAGGAACTGCTGCTTCTGCGCCTCGCTGCCGTACTTGAGGATCGGCATGCAGCCCACCGAGTTGTGCACGCTCATGATGGTCGAACAGGCCCCGTCGCCAGCGGCGATTTCCTCCAGGGCCATGGCGTAGGCCAGGTGGCCGGTCTGCGCACCACCCCATTGCTCGGGCACCAGCATGCCCATAAAGCCCAGCGCTCCCATCTCGGCGATGGCATCGCTGGGGAAACGGTGCTCGCGGTCCCACTCGGCGGCGCATGGCTTGAGCCGCTCCTGGGCGAACTGGCGGGCCATATCGCGGATCTGCACATCTAGCTCTGAAGGGATCATCTTTGCTCTCTCGCAACAATCTGATGGGGGCCTGCCCGTGCAACAACCCGCGCGGCGCTATAGGCGCTCGATGGCCACGGCGGTGGCCTCACCGCCACCAATGCATAAGGATGCTACGCCGCGCTTGAGGTCGTACTGTTGCAGGGCGCTGAGCAGAGTCACCAGCACCCGCGCGCCGGACGCGCCGATGGGGTGGCCCAGGGCGCAGGCTCCGCCGTGCACATTGAGCTTGTCGTGGGGAATATCCAGATCGCGCATGGCCGCCATCGGCACCACGGCGAAGGCCTCGTTGACCTCGAACAGATCGACCTCGCCCAGGGTCCAGCCCGTGCGCTGCATTAGGCCCTGCAGCGCGCCCACCGGCGCGGTGGCGAACAGGTTGGGCGCATGGGCGAAGCTGGCGTGGCCACGGATCGCCGCCAGCGGCGTCAGGCCACGCCGCTCGGCCTCGGACAGACGCATCAGCAGCAACGCCGCGGCACCGTCGGAAATCGAGCTGGCATTGGCCGCGGTCACCGTTCCGCCCTCGCGGAAAGCCGGTTTAAGGGTCGGAATTTTCTCGATACGGGCCTTGGGCGGCTGTTCATCGCTGTCGATACTGCGCAGCTCGCGGCCAACCATGGCCTGCACCGCGGTTATTTCCGCGGTAAAACGACCCTCGGCCATGGCGCTTTGGGCGCGGTTCAGGGAGCTGATAGCGAAGGCATCCTGCTGCTCGCGGCTAAAGCCATAGGCCTGGGCGCACTCCTCGGCGAAGCTGCCCATTAGGCGGCCCTTGTCGTAGGCGTCCTCCAGGCCATCGAGAAACATATGGTCGAGCACCCGGCCATGGCCCATGCGATAACCGCTGCGCGCCCACTCCAGCAGGTAAGGCGCGTTGGACATGCTTTCCATGCCGCCAGCGATCACCACCTCGGCACTGCCGGCCAGCAGCAGGTCATGGGCGAGCATCGTCGCCTTCATGCCCGAACCGCACATCTTGTTGATCGTCGAACACACCGTAGCCTGAGCCAACCCCGCGCCCAATGCGGCCTGGCGTGCCGGAGCCTGGCCCTGGCCGGCCTGCAGCACGCAGCCCATCAGCACTTCGTCCACGGCATCGGCAGCCAGACCGGCGCGCTCAAGGGTCGCACGGATCGCCGCAGCCCCCAGCTCGGCCGCCATGAGCGCCTTGAAGTCGCCAAGAAAAGCGCCCATCGGCGTGCGTGCGGCACTGACGATTACCACCGGATCGATTTGCCTGATCATGCCGTACCTCTTCTCGAATTGTTTACCTTTACGTTAACGTAAACTTAATTAAACATTTAGCGGTTGTCTAGCAGGCATAACCTGACCCTACATATCTTGATTAGCCGGAAGCACTATCGCCTGCCGGCTCAGCGGGCGAGCAAGCTTCGTGGGCTTACCTGCATCGCCAATCCTCATTGATGAATTAACTACCTGCAGCAACTGATTGTTTAAAAAGAAATTATATAGAGATAACTAGAAGCCGCTTGAGCTTCCCCAAGGCTTGATCCGAGCTACCGAACGTGGAAAGCCAAGCAGCCTTGTTGACTAAATCGCGGCGCAGCCTTACGTTAACGTAAAGGTAAACGAGAGCGCCCACCCATGCCCCCAAGCACCTACTCCATTTCCGAACTGGCCCGCGAGCTGGATATCACCACCCGCGCCATTCGTTTCTATGAAGAACAGCAGATGCTCAGCCCCGAACGCCGCGGCCAGGAGCGCATCTACAGCGCTAAGGACAAAGTCACCCTCAAGCTGATTCTGCGCGGCAAGCGCATCGGTTTCTCCCTGGCCGAGTGCAAGGAGCTGATCGAGCTGTACGACCCAGTGCATGGCAACCACAAGCAGCTGCACACCTTTATGGCCAAGATCGCCGAGCGTCGCGCCCAGCTGCAGCAGCAGCTACTGGACATCGAACAGATGCAGCTTGAGCTGGATACCGCTGAAGAGCGCTGCCTAGCCGCCCTGGCTGAAACCGATAAAAAACAATCTGTTATCTCCTGAACTTAACTCTAAAAATCACAGGTGGAACCATGAGTTATCCGTCCCTCAACTTCGCCCTCGGCGAAACCATCGACATGCTGCGCGAGCAGACCCAGGCTTTCGTCGCCAGTGAACTGGCCCCGCGCGCCGCCGCCATCGACAGCGAAAACCAGTTTCCGGCGGATATGTGGCGCAAGTTCGGGGATATGGGCCTGCTCGGTATCACCGTCGAGGAAGAGTACGGCGGCTCTGGCCTGGGCTATCTCGCCCATGTGATTGCCATGGAAGAGATCAGCCGCGGCTCGGCCTCGGTCGCCCTGTCCTACGGCGCGCACTCCAATCTCTGCGTCAACCAGATCAAGCGCAACGGCACCGCCGAGCAGAAGGCCAAGTACCTGCCCAAGCTGGTCTCCGGCGAGCATATCGGTGCCCTGGCCATGAGCGAGCCCAACGCCGGCTCCGACGTGGTGTCGATGAAGCTGCGCGCCGACAAGCAAGGCGACCGCTACGTGCTCAACGGCAGCAAGACCTGGATCACCAATGGCCCCGATGCCAACACCTACGTGATCTACGCCAAGACCGACCTGGACAAGGGTGCGCACGGTATCAGCGCCTTTATCGTCGAGCGCGACTGGAAGGGTTTCAGCCGCGGCAGCAAGTTCGACAAGCTCGGCATGCGCGGCTCCAACACCTGCGAGCTGTTCTTCGATAACGTCGAAGTGCCGGAAGAGAACGTACTGGGTCAGCTCAACGGCGGCGTGCGCGTGCTGATGAGCGGCCTGGATTACGAGCGGGTGGTGCTCTCCGGCGGCCCGGTGGGCATCATGCAGGCGGCCATGGACGTGATCGTGCCCTATATCCACGACCGCAAGCAGTTCGGCCAGAGCATCGGCGAGTTCCAGTTGATCCAGGGCAAGGTCGCTGACATGTACACCCAGCTCAACGCCAGCCGCGCCTACCTGTACGCCGTCGCCCAGGCCTGCGACCGCGGCGAGACCACACGCAAGGACGCTGCCGGGGTGATTCTCTACAGCGCAGAGCGCGCCACCCAGATGGCCCTCGACGCGATCCAGATTCTCGGCGGTAACGGCTATATCAACGAATACCCCACCGGCCGCCTGCTGCGTGACGCCAAGCTCTACGAGATAGGTGCCGGCACCAGCGAAATCCGCCGCATGCTGATCGGCCGTGAGCTGTTTAACGAAACAAAGTAAGGCGTTTGCCTCACGTAGGGTGGATGGCCACCCCGTGAAAAACCGCGAAGCGTTTTCCACCAAAGCTGGTGGATGAAAAAAGCGTCATCCACCCTACGGTTTACGGTATCGGAGTCATTGATGGCCATTCTGCATACTCAAATCAACACCCGTTCGCCGGATTTTGCCGCCAATAGCGCGGCGATGCTTGCCCAGGTAAACGACCTGCGTGCCCTGCTCGCCCGCGTTCACGAAGGCGGCGGAGCAAAGGCTCAGGAACGCCATACCTCGCGTGGCAAGCTGCTGCCGCGTGAACGGATCAACCGCCTGCTGGATATCGGCTCGCCGTTTCTCGAAATCGGCCAACTGGCCGCCCATGAGGTGTATGGCGAAGACGTGCCGGCGGCAGGCGTGGTGGCCGGTATCGGCCGGGTCGAGGGTGTGGAATGCATGATCGTGGCCAACGACGCCACGGTCAAAGGCGGCAGCTACTACCCGCTGACCGTGAAGAAGCACCTGCGCGCCCAGGCCATCGCCCAGCAGAACCGCCTGCCGTGCATCTACCTGGTCGACTCCGGCGGGGCCAACCTGCCACGTCAGGATGAGGTGTTTCCGGATCGCGAGCACTTCGGCCGAATCTTCTTTAACCAGGCCAATATGTCGGCCATGGGCATCCCGCAGATCGCCGTGGTCATGGGTTCCTGCACCGCTGGTGGCGCTTATGTGCCTGCCATGGCGGATGAAGCGATCATGGTGCGCAACCAGGCGACCATCTTCCTCGCCGGCCCGCCGCTGGTAAAAGCCGCCACCGGTGAGGTGGTCAGCGCCGAAGACCTTGGCGGTGCCGATGTGCACTGCAAGACCAGCGGCGTGGCCGACCATTACGCCGATAACGATGAGCATGCTCTGGCTCTGGCCCGCCGCAGCATCAGCAATCTCAACTGGCGCAAGCTCGGCGTGCTGAACAACCGCGCGCCGATCAACCCGCTGTACAGCAGCGAAGAGCTGTACGGGGTGATTCCGGCAGATGCCAAGCAGCCGTTCGATGTACGTGAAGTCATCGCCCGCACCGTCGATGGCAGCGTATTCGATGAATTCAAGGCGCTGTTTGGCGCAACCCTGGTCTGCGGTTTTGCGCATATTCACGGCTATCCGGTGGCGATCCTCGCCAATAACGGCATCTTGTTTGCCGAATCGGCGCAAAAAGGCGCGCACTTTATCGAGCTGGCCTGCCAGCGCGGCATTCCACTGCTGTTCCTGCAGAACATCACCGGCTTTATGGTCGGGCAGAAGTACGAAGCCGGCGGTATCGCCAAGCATGGGGCCAAGCTGGTCAACGCCGTGGCATGCGCCAAGGTGCCGAAATTCACCGTGATCATCGGCGGCAGCTTCGGTGCCGGTAACTACGGCATGTGCGGCCGCGCCTACGATCCACGTTTTCTGTGGATGTGGCCGAACGCGCGCATCGGCGTGATGGGTGCCGAACAGGCCGCTGGCGTACTGGTGCAGGTCAAACACGAACAAGCCGCCCGCGCCGGTCAGAGCTTTTCGGCCGAGGATGAAGCCAAGCTCAAGCAGCCGATCCTCGAACAGTACGAGCGCCAAGGCCACCCCTACTACTCCAGCGCCCGACTGTGGGACGACGGCGTTATCGACCCGGCGCAAACCCGCGAAATATTGGGTCTGGCGCTGTCCGCCAGCCTTAACGCGCCGATCGAGCCGACCACCTTTGGCGTGTTCAGAATGTAATCAGGACGAACCGTAGGATGGGTGCAACCCATCGATATCGTTTGATGGGTTAGCGCCCATCCTACAGGTGCAACGTACGCGCCCCAGTGAGTGACCATGACCAACTTCAACACCATCGAACTGCAAACAGACCCACGCGGCTTTGCCACCCTCTGGCTCAATCGCGCGGACAAGAACAACGCCTTTAACGCCGAGATGATCCGCGAGCTGATTCTCGCCCTCGACGCGGTGATGGCCGACAAAACCCTACGTTTCCTGCTGATACGCGGCCGTGGCAAACACTTCTCCGCCGGTGCCGACCTGGCCTGGATGCAGCACGCGGCGACGCTGGACTACAACGCCAACCTGGCTGATTCGCGCGAGTTGGCTGAGCTGATGCACAACCTATATCAGCTGAAGATCCCGACCCTGGCCGTGGTGCAAGGCGCGGCCTTTGGCGGGGCGCTGGGTTTGATCAGTTGCTGCGATATGGCCATCGGCACCGTTGAGGCCCAGCTGTGCCTGTCCGAAGTGCGCATCGGCCTAGCTCCGGCGGTAATTAGCCCCTTTGTCGTACAAGCAATCGGCGAACGCGCCGCGCGGCGCTATGCCCTGACTGCCGAGCGTTTTAGCGGCCAGCGCGCCCAGGAGCTGGGGCTGTTTGCTGAATGCTATGCCGCAGACGCCCTGGAGCAGGCCGTGGCCGAGTGGGTCGACACGCTGCTGCTCAATAGCCCGCAGGCCATGCTCGCCAGTAAAGACCTGCTGCGTGAAGTCGGCAGCGGCGTACTGACACCGGCGCTGCGCCGTTACACGGAAAACGCCATCGCCCGTATCCGCGTCAGCCCCGAAGGTCAGGAAGGTCTGCGCGCCTTTCTGGATAAACGCAAGCCCGCCTGGCAGGAGCCACAAGCATGAGCCTTAAGCCTATCGACACCCTGCTGGTGGCCAACCGTGGCGAAATTGCCTGCCGGGTGATGCGCACGGCCAAGGCCATGGGTATCAAGACCGTAGCGGTACACAGCGCCATCGACGCAAACGCGCGCCATGTGCGTGAAGCCGATCTGGCGGTGAATCTGGGCGGTGCCAAGCCAGCGGACAGCTACCTGCGTATCGACGCGCTGATCGCTGCGGCCAAGGCCAGCGGTACCCAGGCCATCCACCCTGGTTATGGCTTTCTTTCGGAAAACGCCGGCTTTGCCCGCGCTATCGAAGCCGCCGGCCTGATTTTTCTCGGCCCACCCGCCAGCGCAATCGACGCCATGGGCAGCAAGTCCGCGGCCAAGGCGCTGATGGAAGCCGCCAGCGTGCCGCTGGTGCCGGGCTATCACGGCGAAGCGCAGGATGTGGAAACCTTCCGCGCTGCCTCGAACGCAATCGGCTACCCAGTGCTGCTCAAGGCGGCGGCCGGCGGCGGTGGCAAGGGCATGAAAGTGGTCGAGCGCGAAAGCGAGATGACCGAAGCCCTGGCCAGCGCCCAACGCGAAGCGCAATCGTCGTTCGGCGACTCGCGCATGCTGGTGGAAAAATACGTACTTAAACCGCGCCATGTGGAGATCCAGGTATTTGCCGACCAGCACGGCAATTGCCTGTACCTGAATGAGCGCGACTGCTCGATTCAGCGCCGTCACCAGAAGGTTGTCGAAGAAGCCCCTGCCCCAGGCCTGTCAGCCGAACTGCGCCGCGCCATGGGCGAAGCGGCGGTCAAGGCGGCTCAGGCCATCGGTTATGTCGGCGCCGGTACCGTGGAGTTTTTGCTCGATGAGCGCGGCGACTTCTTCTTTATGGAGATGAACACCCGCCTGCAGGTCGAACACCCGGTGACCGAGCTGATTACCGGCCTGGATCTGGTCGCCTGGCAGATCCGCGTGGCACGTGGCGAAGCGCTGCCGATCAGCCAGGAACAGGTGCCCCTGATTGGCCACGCTATCGAAGTGCGGCTGTATGCGGAAGATCCGGACAACGACTTCCTCCCCTCCACCGGCACCCTGGCGCTATACCGCGAAGCCGCCACCGGACCCGGCCGCCGGGTAGACAGCGGCGTCAGCGAGGGCGATGAAGTCTCGCCTTTCTATGACCCCATGCTCGGCAAGCTGATCGCCTGGGGCGAAAACCGCGAAGAGGCGCGCCTGCGCCTGCTGGCCATGCTTAAGGAAACCTGCGTGGGCGGGGTTAGAACCAACCTCGCCTTTCTCACCCGCGTGCTGGCCCACCCGGCGTTTGCCAACGCGGAGCTGGATACCGGCTTTATTCCGCGTCATGAAGCACAACTGCTGCCGCCGGTAAGCGAGTTGCCGGCCGAATTCTGGCAACTGGCCGCTGAGGCCTTTGTGCAGAGCGAAACGCCGCGCCAACGCCACGATGATTTCCATTCGCCCTGGTCGTGCAATAACGGCCTGCGACTGGGGCTGCCGGCGGAAACCGATCTGCACCTGAGCTGCAATGGCAGCGAGCGCAAAGTACGCCCCAACAATAGCGCACGCCTGAACGGCGATTGGTTGACCTGTAGGAGCGAGCTTGCTCGCGATGCCGCGATCGCGAGCAAGCTCGCTCCTACAGAGGTAGAGCGTCGCCTGCGTGCCATTCGCCAGGGTGACACTCTGTATCTGCACTATGCCGGTGAGCTGCACGCGGTCACCCGCTTCGACCCGATTGCCGAAGTCGAAGCCAGCCATCAGCATCAAGGCGGCATGACGGCCCCCATGAACGGCAGTATCGTGCGGGTGCTGGTTGAGGCTGGCCAGCAGGTCGAAGCCGGTACCGCCCTGGTGGTGCTGGAAGCGATGAAGATGGAACACAGCATCCGCGCCCCCCATACCGGCACCGTCAAGGCGCTGTATTGCAGCGAGGGCGAGATGGTCAGCGAAGGTGCCGTGCTGGTGGAGCTGGAAGAAGCATAAGCATGGTATTCGGTGCGCACAGCGCACCCTACAAACCCATGAGATTGCGCGCATCGCCGCAAATCGTAGGGTGCGCCGTGCGCACCATTGGCCCCAAAGGAGACGCCAAATGAATTTGCCCAAACAGGTCCGCCTGGTCGAAGTCGGCCCGCGCGACGGTTTGCAGAATGAGAAACAGCCGATCAGCGTGGCCGACAAGGTGCGTCTGGTCGATGACCTGTCTGCCGCAGGCCTCAGCTATATCGAGGTGGGCAGCTTTGTCTCGCCCAAGTGGGTGCCGCAGATGGCGGGCAGCGCCGAGGTTTTCGCGCAGATCCAGCAACTGCCAGGCATCGTCTACGCGGCGCTGGCACCCAATCTAAAAGGCTTTGAAGGCGCGCTGGAAGCGGGTGTCAGGGAAGTTGCGGTGTTTGCCGCGGCTTCGGAAGCCTTCTCGCAGAAAAACATCAACTGCTCGATCAGCGAGAGCCTTGAGCGCTTTGTGCCGGTAATGGACGCTGCCAAGCAGCATGGCATCCGCGTGCGCGGTTATGTCTCCTGCGTGCTGGGTTGTCCGTATGACGGCTCTGTGCCACCCGAGCAGGTCGCCATGGTCGCCCGCGAGCTGTTTGCCATGGGCTGCTATGAAGTGTCCTTGGGCGACACCATCGGTGCCGGCACCGCTGGCGACACGCGCCGATTGATCGAAGTGGTGGCCCGCGATGTTCCCAGAGGCAAATTGGCCGGGCACTTCCATGACACCTACGGCCAGGCTTTGGCCAATATCTACGCAAGCCTTTTGGAAGGCATCAACGTATTCGACAGCTCGGTCGCGGGCCTCGGCGGCTGCCCTTACGCCAAAGGAGCCACCGGCAATGTCGCGACCGAAGATGTGCTGTATCTGCTTGAAGGCCTGGGCATCGAAACCGGTATCGATATGGGCCGGCTGATCGCCGCCGGTCAGCGTATTTGTGCGGTACTGGATAAGCCCAATGGTTCGCGGGTGGCACGGGCGCGGTTGGCTAGCGCGTAGCCTGGATCGCATTCGGCTACGAAATCCACCACCGTCAGGCTTTGTTTACAGCCTGTAAAGCCAGAGCCCCAGATGCAGCGTGCCGCCCCTGCCTTCGGTGCAAAACCGCTACAACAGCCGCCAGGTCGGCAGCCGAGCAATAAGGGTCGCTGCAGGTCAAGGCTTCCAGCGACCAGTAGGCTAGCGTGCATCGGCCAGGCTCAATAGCCCGGCACAACAAGAATTACGGCACCTGCCGAATAAGGAATCGACATGCAACAGCCCTTGTGGACCCCCTCCAAGGAACGTATCGCCGCTACCCGGATGGACAGCTTGCGCCGCTTCGTCAATCAGCGCCACAGCCTGCAACTGGCCGACTATCCAGCCCTGCACGCCTGGAGCGTGAAGCAGCGCGAGACTTTCTGGCAGGCCATTGTCGAGTTCTTCGAGATCCGCTTTAGCGCCCAGCCCGAGGCAGTCCTGCAAGAAGGCAGCGCCATGCCCAGCGCTCACTGGTTTCCTGGCGCAACGCTGAACTTTGCCGAACACCTGCTGCGCCGCCGCGATAACCACCCTGCCCTGATCGCCATTGGCGAGGACGGTTCACGCGAGCAACTGAGCTATGCCGAACTGGCCGCCCATGTCGCCGGTTTGCAAAAGAGCCTGCGTGATGCCGGCGTCGGCAGCGGCGACCGGGTTGCAGCCTTTATGCCCAACACCTGGCAAACCCTGGTCGGCATGCTCGCCGCCAGCAGCCTGGGCGCGACCTGGTCAAGCTGCTCGCCGGACTTCGGCACCCAGGGCGTGATCGATCGTTTCGGCCAGATCGAACCCAAGGTGCTGATCGCCGCCGCCGGTTACCGCTACGCTGGCAAAAATCTGGATCTGACCGCCAAGCTCAATGAAATTCTGGAGCGCCTGCCCTCGCTTGAACAGCTGATTGTGGTGCCCTATTCCAACCCGCAAGCCAAAGCTGCCGACTTCCATTCAACAGCCAAGGTCGCGCTGTGGCAGGACTTCTACCAGGCCGGTGGCGAACCCGAGTTCACTCAGGTTCCGTTCGATCACCCGCTGTATATCCTCTATTCCAGCGGCACCACCGGCGTGCCCAAGTGCATCGTGCATGGCACTGGCGGCACCTTGTTGCAGCACGTCAAGGAGCTCGGCCTGCACACCGATCTGCATGCCGACGACACCCTGTTCTACTACACCACCTGCGGCTGGATGATGTGGAACTGGCTGGTCTCGGGCCTGGCTCTGGGCGCGACGCTGGTGCTGTTCGACGGCTCGCCCTTCCACCCCGGTGCCGAGCGCCTGATCGACCTGATCGACGCGGAAAACATCAGCATTTTCGGCACCAGCGCCAAGTTCCTCGCAGCGCTGGAGAAAACAGGTGCCAAACCTGGCAGCACGCACAAGCTGCAACGGCTTAAGACGATTCTGTCGACCGGCTCGCCGTTGTCCCACGAGAGCTTCGAGTATGTCTACCGCGAGATCAAAGCCGACCTATGTTTGTCGTCGATTTCCGGCGGCACCGATATCGTCTCCTGCTTTGCCCTCGGCAACCCGGTGCTGCCGGTATGGCGCGGTGAGTTGCAATGCAAGGGCTTAGGGATGGACGTGCAGGTGTGGAACGACGCCGGTAAACCGGTGACAAGCGAGAAAGGCGAACTGGTCTGCGCGCAGCATTTCCCAAGCATGCCTGTGGGCTTCTGGAAGGATGACGACGGCAGCAAGTTCCAGGCCGCCTACTTCGAGACCTTTCCCGGTATCTGGGCCCATGGCGATTACGCCGAGGAAGCCGCACACGGTGGCCTGGTGATTCATGGTCGCAGTGACGCGGTACTCAACCCCGGCGGCGTACGTATCGGCACCGCCGAGATCTATCGTCAGGTGGAAAAGGTCGAAGAAGTGCTGGAATCCATCGCCATCGGCCAGGAGTGGGACGACGATGTGCGTGTGGTGCTGTTTGTCCGGCTGCGAGAAGGTGTCGAACTAAGCGACGCGCTGCAGACGCAGATTCGCCAGGTGATTCGCAGCAACACCACACCGCGCCATGTGCCGGCCAAGATCATTGCGGTGGCGGATATCCCGCGCACCATCAGCGGCAAGATCGTCGAGTTGGCTGTACGCAACGTGGTGCACGGCAAACCGGTGAAAAACACCGACGCCCTGGCCAATCCACAGGCGCTGGAGTTGTACCGCGATTTGCCACAGTTGCGCGATTGAGCACGGGGCGGCAGCCCTTCCGGATTGCCGTCAGCTATTGCACAGGCTCGCCCATGGCGAGCTAGAATGCCTGCCCCTCGCCACTGAAAAGGAACTTCCCATGGCCGGCCATTACCCTGACAAGATCAAATCCCTGCCCCTGTACGATGGCCGTTTCGACGCTTACAAACTGGCGGCCACCGGCAGCGACGTGCTGTTCGCCTCCTACCCGGCCGGAACGTCGATCCCGCCCCATATACATGACACTGACAACTACGGGGTGATCACCCGCGGTGCCCTGCAGCTGAGCATAAATGGCGTCACCACCACCTATCGTACCGGCGACTGGTATCAGGTCCCGGCCGGCGTGCTGCATGCGGCCGAGTTTGCCGAAGAAACCGACGAAATCGAGTTCTGGTTCAAGGCCGAAGGCCAATAAACCAGACGCCGACTCCATCCCGGACGGCTATCTATTCCGCTTACGCCCCCCGGCGCAGCGCTGAACGCGGCGCTCGAGCAAACCGGTTCAGGCCCCCGAACGGCCTGGGTCCTCTGCTGGGTCTGCTTCGATTTCTTCGAGCTTCAACTCCAGCGCCCAGTCGCCGCTGCTGGCGGGCTTGGCCGCTGGGGCCGGGCTGGGTACTGCCACCGGGGCCGGCTGTGCCTCGGCATTAGCCGGGTTCTCCCGGTACAGCTTGAGCTTGAGACGGACATTGTTGGCCGAATCGGCGTTCTTCACCGCCTCTTCCTCATCGATATCCCCGGCATGCACGAGGTCAATCAGCGCCTGATCGAAGGTCTGCATGCCGATGTTCTTCGACTTCTCCATGATTTCCTTGATATCGCCAAAATCGCTGCGCTTGATCAGGTCGCGAATGGTTGGTGTGCCCAGCAGCACCTCCACCGCCGCACGGCGCTTACCGTCCAGGGTTTTGACCAGGCGCTGGGAGACAAAGGCCTTGAGGTTGTTGCCCAAATCATTAAGCAGCTGCGGGCGGCGCTCCTCGGGGAAGAAGTTGATAATGCGGTCCAGCGCCTGGTTGGCGTTGTTGGCGTGCAGGGTGGAGATCGCCAGGTGGCCGGTATCGGCGAAAGCCAGGGCGTGCTCCATGGTTTCGCGGTCGCGGATCTCGCCGATCAAAATCACGTCCGGGGCCTGACGCAGGGTGTTCTTTAGCGCGGCGTGAAAACTGCGGGTGTCCACACCGACTTCGCGTTGGTTGATGATCGACTTCTTATGCTTGTGCACGTACTCCACCGGGTCTTCGATGGTGATGATATGGCCGCCACTGTTGCGGTTGCGGTAGTCGATCAGCGCCGCCAGGGAGGTCGATTTACCCGAACCGGTACCGCCGACGAACAGCACCAGGCCGCGCTTCTCCATAATGGTTTTAAGCAGCACCTCGGGCAGCTTCAGGTCTTCGAACTTGGGTATTTCCATCTTGATATTGCGCGCGACAATGGACACTTCGTTGCGCTGCTTGAAGATATTGATGCGAAAACGCCCCACGCCGGCGATGGAGATGGCCAGATTCATCTCCAGCTCACGCTCGAATTCATCGCGCTGCGCGTTATCCATCACCGCATCGGCGATCGCGGCCACCTCGCCGGCCTTCAGTGGCTCGGCACTCAGGGCCTTGAGCACGCCGTTGAACTTGGCGCAGGGCGGTGCTCCGGTGGACAGATAAAGGTCAGAACCGTCCTGGCTGGACAGTATTTTCAGCATTGCGGAGAGGTCCATGGCGAGCAGATCCGTCGAGGTGAAGTTAATACGTTAGGTCAAGATCGACCCCGGAGCCGCACCATTGCACGGCAAATACCTGGCGTCATTCTGATGGCGCAGTAAATGCTGGCACAATAGCAACTCGGTAAATTTATGGTCTGCCCTTCCTGGCAACCACCCCACGGGCTGTCGCTGCACGACGCTGAAAATGGCTCCCGGCCATTTTCAGAAGCCCATCTTTGAGGAGCCCATCAAATGGCAAAGGCAATGTGCCGCCATATTCTGGTCAAGACCGAGGCCGAAGCCGCGGCCTTGAAAAAACGTATCGCCGCCGGCGAGGCCTTCGACGTGCTGGCACGTAAATACTCCACCTGCCCCTCCGGCAAAAAAGGCGGCGATCTGGGCGAGGTGCGCCCGGGGCAAATGGTCCGCGCCATCGATCAGGTGATCTTCAAAAAGCCGGTGCGCGAAGTTCACGGCCCGGTGAAAAGCCAGTTTGGCTATCATCTGGTGCAAGTTTTCTATCGCGAGTGAGCCCGCCATGACGCCGCAGCAAGTTGCCGAGTTTTGCCTGAGCCTGCCCGGTGCCCGTGAGGACATCAAATGGGGCGGCGTGCGGGTATTTTCGGTGGCTGAGAGCAAGATGTTCGCCCTCTTCCACCTGGACAGTCACGACGGCCTGGCATTCAAGGTCGATACCGACCTGTTCCTCGGCTATTGCGACCGCCCCGGCATCCGCCCCGCGCCTTACCTGGCGCGCGCCCGCTGGATCAGCATGGCCGCGCCCTACCCGCTGAGCGACGCCGAACTCAAAGAGTTGCTGATCCGCTCCCACCAATTGGTGGTCGGCAAACTACCCAAGCGTCTGAAAGTAGGCCTCTTGCTGTAAATAGCCTCCTGCCAGTCGACTAGCCAGCAAAACGCCCTAATGGGTATCAGGTTTGCGCTCCCCGCGCGAGGGTAGATTCGGGCCTCAATCGCTCAGCCAAGCGGGCCATCCAGCAATCCGATAAGAGCACCCCATACTGGGACTAAATAGCTGTCAAGCGCCTGTAAAACCATCTCAAAGGGCGTTAAAGCCCCAGGTTCGTAGCGACGAACAAACGCCTGACAAACAAGACCAAACCCTAACTCAGGGAAACTGTGGCCAGCCCCTGAAACCTGACGGTAGCGAGCAGCCGTACGAGGCGTATTGGCAACCGGGAGGAGATATTGCTTTGGCATAGGTGTAATGCGCCGATTTCGCCATCAGTGACGTTGCTACTAACGCGACAGCGACCAACGTGAAAAAACCTGCTGCAATTATTTTTATTTTCATTGTTTTTTCTCAAGAGAAAGACTCTTCATCCCAAGCCCTTGCGATACAGCACTCGGGTTTCCGCTTCAGCCAATCCTTTTCCGCTTTGGTTCTGATGAATCCCAGTGGAGCAAACGGCGCGCCTCCATCCAGCCGACTCACCTTGCCAAGCAGATCTGCGGGACTCACACGTACAGGAGCTTTCTGTGCGTCGCACCGCCGTCACTCGCTTGACGAAATTGACTCTATGCAACGAATCGTAAAGACGCAAGCATTTACAAACGAACAAATATGTTTTTTAATTTGACGAACTTCTGAAGCCTCATCTACGCGGCTTCAATAGGCACCTTGGAACCAACACTCTTATGCAATTGGGACCACTCGCACTGGCCCTGCTGAAGGACTTGTCATGGCTCAGCGTCAAATTTTCGTACTCAGTGCTGCGCGCACCCCCATCGGAGCCTTCGGCGGCACCCTGAAAGACACGTCCCTCGCCACCCTGGCTACCACAGCCTGCTCGGCAGCCCTGACCCGCTCGGGTGTCGACCCTGCCGAAGTCGGTCATGTGGTGATGGGCAATGTGATCCCCACCGAACCGCGCGATGCCTACCTGAGCCGAGTGGCCGCCATGGATTCGGGGATCCCGCAAGAAACCCCTGCGTTCAATGTCAACCGTCTGTGCGGTTCGGGCCTGCAGGCGATCATCTCCGCAGCCCAAGCGATTCTGCTGGGCGATACCAATATCGCCATCGGTGCCGGTGCCGAGAACATGAGTCGCGGCCCGTTCCTACTGCCGAGCATGCGCTGGGGCGCGCGCCTGGGTGATAACCAAGTGATCGACTACATGAACGGCATCCTGCACGACCCTTGGCAGCGCATGCATATGGGCGTCACCGCGGAAAACGTCGCCAGCCGCTACGGCATCAGCCGCGAGATGCAGGATGCCCTCGCCCTGGAGAGCCAGCGCCGCGCTGCCCAGGCCTCGGCCCAAGGCTACTTCAAGGAACAGATAGTTCCGGTCGAGATCAAGACCCGTCGCGGCGTCATCAACTTCGATTGCGACGAGCACATCCGCCCCGAGCTGACCCTGGAGCAACTGGCCGGGATGAAGGCCGTGTTTCTCAAGGAAAACGGCACCGTCACCCCGGGCAACGCCTCCGGCCTCAACGACGGTGCCGCGGCCGTAGTGCTGGCCGAGGAGCAGCGCGCCCACACCCTGGGCCTGGAACCGCTGGCCCGTTTGGTTGGTTACGCCCACGCGGGAGTCGACCCGGCCTATATGGGCATGGGCCCGGTGCCCGCGGTACGCCTGGTGCTGCAGCGCTGCGGCCTGAGCCTGCAGCAAATGGATGTGATCGAGGCCAACGAGGCCTTCGCCGCCCAGGCCTGCGCCGTTACCCAGGAGCTGGGCATGGACCCGTTGAAGGTCAACCCGAATGGCTCGGGCATTTCCCTCGGCCACCCGGTCGGTGCCACCGGCGCAATCATCACCACCAAAGCGATCTACGAACTGCACCGCAGCCAGGGTCGTTACGCCCTGGTGACCATGTGCATCGGTGGCGGCCAGGGTATTGCCGCCATCTTCGAACGTATTTGAACCCGCGGGTGCGCCCGCCAGCAGAACACCGGGAGTAACCAAATGCAGATAAATACCGTAGGCGTGGTCGGCGCCGGCACCATGGGCAACGGCATCGCCCAGGCCTGCGCCATGGCCGGCCTCGAAGTGATCATGCTGGACGTCAGCGACGCGGCGCTGCTGCGGGGCCAGCAGAGCATCGAGAGCAGCCTGGACAAACTGCTGCGCAAGGGCAGCCTCGACGAAGCGGGCAGGCGCGACGCCCTCGGCCACCTGCGCTGCAGCACCGACAAGCACGCCCTGGCCGATGCCGACCTGGTGATCGAGGCAGCCACCGAGGCCGAATCGCTGAAACTGCAAATCCTCAAGGACATTGATGCCAGCGTCGGCCCGCACTGCCTGATCGCCAGCAATACCTCGTCAATTTCCATCACCAAGCTGGCCGCCGCCAGCGGGCGAGCGGATCGTTTTATCGGCATGCACTTCTTCAACCCGGTGCCGGTCATGGCCTTGGTCGAACTGATCCGCGGCCTACAGACCAGCGACAGCACCCAGGCCGCCGCCGAAGCCCTGGTCGCGCGCCTGCACAAGACCGCGATCAGCGCCAGAAACAGCCCCGGCTTCGCCGTCAATCGCATTCTCGTGCCGATGCTCAACGAGGCGGTTTTCGTCCTCCAGGAAGGCCTGGCCAGTGCCGAGCATATCGACGAAGGAATGCGTTTGGGCTGCAACCACCCGATCGGCCCGCTGGCGCTGGCCGACCTGATCGGCCTGGACACCTTGTTGGCCGTGATGGAGGTGTTCTACCACAGCTTCAACGACTGCAAATACCGCCCTGCCCCGCTGCTGCGGGAAATGGTCGAGGCCGGCTATCTGGGCCGCAAGAGTGGCCGCGGTTTTTACCGCTACGCCTGATATTCGACGCACTGCCACGCGAGAGCTGCCCATGGACTTTACGATTTCCCCCGAACTGACCGACCTGCAGATGCGGGTGCGCGACTTTATCGCCACCCGGGTCATCCCCTTCGAGAAGGATCCGCGCTGCGGCACCCACGGCCCCAGCGAAGCGCTGCGCCGCGAGTTGATCGCTGCCGCCGCCAGCGCCGGCCTGCTTTCGGCCCACGTGTCGGCGGAGTACGGCGGACTCGGCCTCGATCACCGCAGCAAGGCGGTGTTCTTCGAGGAGGCCGGCTATTCCACCCTAGGCCCGGTCGCCCTGAATATCGCCGCCCCCGACGAAGGCAACATGCACCTGCTGGAGGCGGTCGCCACCCAGGCGCAGAAGGAACGCTGGCTGCGCCCACTGGCCGCCGGACAGATCCGCTCCTGCTTCTGCATGACCGAACCGGATCCCGGCGCAGGCTCCGACCCCTCGATGCTGCAGACCCTGGCGGTACGCGACGGCGACGACTTCGTGATCAATGGCCGCAAGTGGTTTATCACCGGCGCTGAGGGCGCGACCCTGGCGATCATCATGGCCAAGCTGGAAGACGGCCGCGCCACCATGTTTCTCGCCGACATGGCCACACCCGGTATTCGTATCGAACGCAGCATGGATTCGCTGGACTCCTGCTTCCCCGGCGGCCACTGCGTGGTGGTATTCGAGGGCCTGCGGGTGCCGGCCAGCGCCATTCTCGGCGAACTGGGCGAAGGCTTCAAATACGCCCAGGTGCGCCTCTCACCCGCCCGCCTGACCCACTGCATGCGCTGGCTCGGTCAGGCGCGTCGCTGCCATGACATTGCTGCCCGCTATGCCACCCGGCGCATGGCCTTCGGCAAGGAACTGGGCCGCCACGAAGGCGTCGGTTTTATGCTCGCTGACAACGAGATGGACATGCACAGCGCGCGCCTGGCCATCCTCCACACCGCCTGGGTACTCGACCAGGGCAGCCTGGCCCTGAGCGAGTCGAGCATGACCAAGGTGCTGGCCTCGGAGGCCACCTGGCGCGTCGCCGATCGCAGCGTGCAGGTTCTCGGCGGCCAGGGCGTGACCGGTGAAACCATAGTCGCGCGGATCTTTGCCGACATGCGCGCCTTCCGCATCTACGACGGCCCCTCGGAAGTGCACCGCTGGAGCCTGGCCAAACGCATCTTCAAGAAATTCAGCCTATGAGCGAGTCCCTGCGCAGCGCGCTCCAGATCTATATCGCCCAGCGGGCCGAGGCCGAAGCGGTGGAGTTCAGCGAGTTTCGCCTGCTCTCCGGCGGTGCCATCCAGGAAAACTGGCTGGCCGTCGCCAACGTCAGCGGCGGCCCCTTCGCCGGGGTTCTGGAACTGGTGATCCGCGCCGACTCGCCCTCGGGGGTGTCGGTGAGCCATGGTCGGGCCCAGGAGTTCGCCCTGCTCAAGGCGGCATTCGCCGCCGGCGTCACTGTGCCCGAACCGCTGTGGCTGTGCAGCGAGACGCAGGTCATCGGCCGACCGTTTTTCGTCATGCGTAAGGTCGACGGTCTTGCCGCCGGTCATGCGGTGGTCAAGGACACCCGCCTGGGCGGCGATCGCGCCGCCCTGACCTTTCGCCTCGGTGCCGAACTGGCGCGAATCCACTCGATCCGCCCACCGCGCACCGATCTCGATTTTCTGCCCAGCTATGACCAGGCACCGGCGCTGCAGGCGATCGAGCGCTACCGCGCCTTTCTCGATCAGCATCACAGCTCACACCCAGCGCTGGAGTGGGGGCTGCGCTGGCTGGAGCAAAACGCGCCGCCACGCGGCGAAATCGTCCTCGCCCACCGTGATTTTCGTACCGGCAACTATATGGTCGATGAGCACGGCCTCACCGCCATTCTCGACTGGGAGTTCGCCGGCTGGAGTGATCCGCTGGAAGACATCGGCTGGTTCTGTGCCAGGTGCTGGCGCTTCGGCGCACCGCACCTGGAAGCCGGCGGCATAGGCGCGCGCAGCGACTTCTACCGTGGCTACCAGAGCGTCAGCGGCAGGGCCATCGATGCCGAGCAAGTGCGCTACTGGGAGGTTATGGCCCACCTCAACTGGGCGATCATCGCCATCCAGCAGGCGCAGCGGCATATCTCCGGTGAGGAGAGCTCATTGCTGCTGGCGCTGACCGGCCACAGCGTGCCGGAGCTGGAATATCAAATCCTGTGCATGACGGAGGCCGCCTGATGCGTGACCAACCCCGCGGCGAAGACTTGCTGACCAGCGCCGAGGCCCTGCTGCGCGATGAACTGCTGCCCGCCCTGCCCGCCGACAAACGCCAGGCCGGCCTGATGATCGCCCGCGCACTGGGCATCGCCGCCCGGCAGCTGAGCAACGGTGAAGCGCCGGAACGACAGGAATTGGCCAGCCTGACACGCCTGCTGGCGCCAGCCAGCGAACCCAGCGAACCCAGCGAACCGGAAGCGTTGCGCCAACAACTGCAACGGGCCAATCGACAGCTCGGCCAACTGATCCGCAGTGGCGGCGCCGACACCGGGGAAAGCCGTGCCCAGATCGCGCAGCACTTGCTGAACGTCGCCCGCCAACGGGTAGCGGAGAGCAATCCACGCTATCTGCAGGACGGCGATAAATGACCTCCGGGGCAGCGCCGCGACCGCGGCGGCGCATCTACCTGATGCGACATGCCGAGGTCAGCTATTTCGATGCCCAGGGTCAGCCGCTCGACCCACGTCAGGTTCCACTCACCGAGCGCGGACGGCAACAGGCCGCTGCAGCCGGTGCCCTGCTCGCCGAGGTCAGCTTCGATCTGGCCGTCTGTTCCGGCCTACCGCGCACCGAGGAAACCGCCCGGCAGATTCTCCACGGCCGCGCTCTGCCCCTGCACGCCGAGCCACGGTTGCAGGAGATTCGCGGCGGCCGTCTGCGCGAGATTCCGCGCCAGGACCGCGAGCGCAGCATCGCCTACGCCTACGACGGTGCCGAGCAACCCGGCGCCCGCTTTATCGGCGGCGAACTCTGGAGCGACTTCGTCGTGCGGGTCAACCAGGCCTGGGCGCAACTGATCGCCCGGGATGACTGGCAGAACCTGCTGATCGTCGCCCACGATGCGGTCAATCGGCTGCTGCTCGCACAGATCATCGGCTGCGGCCTCGGCGGGCTGAAGGGCTTCGAACAGGATCCGGCCTGCATCAACATCATCGAGGCGGACATCGACGCGGCCACTATCCAGCGAGCCTTTATCCGCACCCTCAACCTCACCGCCTACGACCTGATCCGCCCCTGCCAGCAGCTAACGGTGATGGAAAAGGTCTGGCGCGACTATCGCTCGTCATAAGCGCCACTGGCTACCCAACTGGAATACGCCCATGAGCAACCAACCGATCAGCCTGCAGCCGGGTGTCATCACCCATATCCGTTTCAACCGCCCCGAGGCGTTGAATGCCATCGACAGTGCCATGGCCCGGGCCTTTCTCGATGCCTGCCGGGCAACTGTGGCGGATCCGGGCGTGCGGGTTATCGTGCTCAGCGGCGAGGGCCGGGCCTTTATGGCCGGTGGCGATATCGCCCAGTTCAAGTCCGCACCGCAGTCGATTGCCGACGAGCTGATTCAGCCGCTGAACGAGGCCATGCTGTTGCTCGCCAATTGCCCTGCCCCGGTGATCGCCAGCGTGCGGGGTGCCGCCGCCGGTGCCGGCATGAGCATCGTGCTGGCCAGCGACTTCGTCCTAGCCGCGGCCAACAGCCGCTTCAACTTCGCCTACCTGAGCCTGGGTGCCAGCTGCGACCTCGGTGCCAGCTGGCACCTGCCGCGCCTGGTCGGCCTGCGCCGCGCCCTGCAAATCGCCCTGCTGGGCGAACCGCTGGATGCCGAGCATGCTTGTCGGGTGGGTATCGTCAACCAGGTGGTCGCCGTCGAGGAACTGGAAAGCGCGACCCAGGCCCTGGCCGAACGCCTGGCGCAATCCTCGCCAGTGGCCCAAGGGCACCTCAAGCGCCTGCTGCGCCAGGCCTTCGACAACACTCAGGGCGAGCAACTGGAGGCGGAAAAAGCCGCCTTCGCCGCCTGCGCCCAAGGCGAAGATTTCCAGGAAGCCGTCAGCGCCTTTCTGGAGAAACGCCCTGCGCAGTTCCAGGGTCGCTAACAGGCCGTTGCATCGGCAGCGCGGGCCTGCTGCCACGCTGATGCAACACCAGGCCGAGGCAGATGACCGCAGCGCCCAACCAGACCTGGGACGGTAACTGCTCATCGTTGAACAGCCGGCCGAGCAGCAGGGCCAGCACCGGCGTGATCACCAGAATCAGTGCCACCTGGGCCGAAGACAGGTAGCGCACTATGTAGTAGTACAGGGCGAAACCGAGCACCGAGCCGAACAGCCCCAGGTAGACGATCGACAAGCCACCGCGCAGCGACAGCGTCGGCGGCAGGCTGCCCCCGGTCAACCACCAGCTGAGCAGAAACAGCGGTGCCGCCACCAGCAGCGCACCAGTGGCGGTGGCCAGAGGCGGGCTGTCATCGCCGATCCACTTCAGCCCGACCAGGCTGGCCGCATGGCTCAGCACGGCAAACAACAACACGACGATGGCGGCCAGCCCGCCACCCGTAGTCGTCAGGCGCTGGTCGGCAAAGATCAGCGCCAGCCCGGCCACCCCCAGCAGCATGCCGACCACACTGAGCAGCCCCAGTCCGCGCTCGCGCAGCCACAGCGCCGCCAGCAGGCTGGTAACCAGCGGCGACAGGCCGAAAATCACCGAGATCAGCCCCGAATCGATGCGCGGTGCCGCCCAGTAGACGCAGAGCATGCTGACGAACAGCCCGCCACCGGCGCACAGGTAGGACAGCAGCGCGCGCCGGTGCAACGGCACAGGCAGCCGCCACAATGCGAGCAGCAACAGGGCGAAGAGCATGCCCAGGGCCATGCGCGCCATCGCGGCAAAGGCGAAGCCGGTGTCCACCGCGCCCCAGCGGATCGCCAGCGGCGTGGTCGCCCAGATCAGCACGACGACGACGTAGGCCAGTTGGACCGAGCGGCTGTGGGTCATGCCCGCTCTTGCCGGCCGGTCGCCTCGATACAACAGCCCAACGGGCGTGTGCCGTTCAAGCGTTTTTCCTCGGCGGCAGTGATGTCCATAGCCGGTCAGATATCCAGCACCAGACGCGGCGTAAGCGCGCGTGAGCAACAAGGGGTGAACCAGTTTTCCTCGTCGCGCTCCTTGTCGCTCAGCACCTGGTCGCGGTGATCGGCTTTGCCTTCCAGCACACGGGTGATGCAGGAGCCGCAGATGCCCTGCTGGCAGGACACCGGGATCTCCACCCCATCGGCCGCCAGCACCGAGATGATCGACGCGTCCTCGCCGATCAGATAGACCTTGCCACTGCTGGCCACCTGCACCTCGAAACTGTTGTCGGCGGAGCTGTCCACCTGCTTGGCGGCGAAGTACTCGAAGTGGATGCGTTCGCTGCTCCAGCCCTGGGCCTTGGCGGTGTTGGTGACGTAGTCGATAAAGCCGCCCGGGCCGCAGACATACAGGTGGGTGTCCGCATCTTCTGCGGCAAGCAACGCCGGCAGGTTCAACGCCTGTTCGGCCGGACCATCGTCGAAGTGCAACTGCGCCCGCTCGGCGAAGGCCGACGCACGAATGCGCGCGAGAAAGGCCATGCGCTCGGCCGAGCGCGAGGCGTAATGCAGGTTGAAGTCGCCGCCACTGCTGGCCAGCCGTTCGGCCATGCACAGAATCGGCGTAACGCCGATGCCTCCGGCCAGCAACAGCGAACGCTTGGCCGGCACCAGCGGAAAATGGTTGCGCGGCGGGCTGATGCGGATGTTCTGGCCTTCTTGCAACTGCTCGTGCACGGCAAGCGAACCGCCGCGTGAATTGGGGTCGCGCAACACGCCGATCACATAACGGTGCTGCTCGGTCGGGTCGTTGCACAGCGAGTACTGGCGCACCAGCCCCGGGCGGATTTCCACGTCGATATGCGAGCCCGCGCTGAACACCGGCAGGCTGCGCCCGGTCAGCGGCTCCAGCTCGAGGGTGACGATATCCAGCGCCTCGGCCGCCTTGCGGGCGATGCGTACATCAAGATAGGTAGATTCCATCACTGCTGCTCCTCTAGGGTCTGTTGCCGTTTCGCGGCGAGCCGCGTTGCTGCGCCAAATGGTGCCAGGCAAGGCGCAGGACGCCGGTAATGGTCGCTCCCTTGCCAAGTCCTGCAACACCGCCTGGCGCCATTTGCCGCGCAACCCGAAGGGACGGGCCTGTTTTTGCGCGCTGCTGCGTTTCTCGTCGCTCATTTGGAACAACCAAATCACGCTCCTCGTGCCTTGCTCCGCGCAAAAACAGGCTCCGTCGCGGCCGCATCGAAACGGCAACAGACCCTAGGGTTTATCAGGAAAGCGCCGCGAGGCGCTGACGAATATCGGCACGCAGCCGATCCTTGCGAATCTTGCCCGAGGCGGTGCGCGGAAAGTCCTCGACCACTACCAGGTACTCGGGAAACTTCTGCCGCGCCACGCCGGCCCGGGCCACCTGATCGAGCAGGCCGTCCAGGCTCAACTGCTGACCCGCACGCAGGATCACATAGGCACACAGGGTTTCGCCGAGGCGTTCATGGGGCATCGCCACCACCGCCGCCTCGTCGATCAGCGGGTGCTGATGCAGGATGTCCTCGACTTCCTTGGCGCTGATCTTCTCGCCGCCGCGGTTGATCAGGTCCTTCTTGCGCCCGGTAATAACGATGGCGTTGTCGGCGGTGATTCGCCCCAGATCGCCGGTGGCGAAAAAGCCGTCGGCACCGAAGGCTTCGGCGCTCTGCTGGGGATCGGCATAGCCGAGGAACATGGCAGGGCCGCGCACGCAGATCTCGCCTTCCTCGCCGGCGGCCACCTCGCACCCGGCATCATCGAGCAGGCGTACCTGGTAATCGAGGATCTCGCCGTCGCTGGTGGCCGCCTGCTGCAACTGGCCGGCACCGACGAAACCCAGGGTCACCAACGGTGCCTCGCTGGAGCCGAACACGCGAAACGCCCGGCAGTTGGCAAACACTTCGGCCGCCTTGCGGATCAGCGCCGGCGGCACTTCCGCGCCGCCGCAGGCGAAGCGCTTGAGGCTGGGCAGACGTTTGCCCTGCTGTTCGGCCTGGGCGATCAGCTCATGCAGGAAAGGGGTGGCGCCGAGGCCGATGGTGACCTGCTCGTGCTCGATGATCTGCAAGGCCTCCTCGGCATTCCAGCGTTCCATAAACACCGTGCGCGCATTCAGGTAGAACGGCAGCTCCAGGGCACTCAAACCGGTCACATGGGTCACCGGCGAGGCCATCAGCAGCACCTGCGGCGAACCGTCCGACCAGTGTTCGAAGGCACGTTTGAGGCGGGTCGGCCCGGTGTTGTGCGAGTGCAGCACGGCCTTCGGCCGGCCGGTGGTACCTGAGGTGTAGAGGATCAGCTTGACCGCGTTGGCGTCGACCGGCGGTGCATTCGCCAGCGGCTGGTCTTCGCCAAGCATCGCCTCATAGGTGCCGGCCGCTCTGTCCTCGGCGCGTACCGCAATCTGCAGGCGCAGCGCCGGCAGCTCCGGTGCCAGGCGCTGGAGCATGGCGGCGAAGTCGAAGCCGCGGTAGCTGCCCGGGAAGAACATCGCCTTGGCACCGCAATCGGCCAGCATAAAGGCCACCTCGGCATCGCGGTAAATCGGCACGATCGGCGCAATAACCAGGCCGAGCAGGCTGGCGGCCAGGTCGATCACCGCCGTCTCGCGCCAGTTCGGCAGCTGCCAGGCGATTACGTCGCCGGCCTGTAAACCACGCCGTTGCAGGGCACCGGCGAGCAGGCGGGCTTCGCCCAACAACGCGTCGACCCGGCAGGCCTGGCCGTCGAACACGTGAGTAATCCGCCCCGGCTCACGGTCGACCATGGCCTGCGCCGACTCGGCGATGGTGCACCCCATCCATTCGCTGCTGTGGGCATAACGTTGCACGCTGGCGTCGTCGAGACGTACCTGCCAGCCACTGATGTCTTTACGCATACTCGGCCCCCTTCAGGCGTCAGCCAACGACAGCTCGACGAAGCGCAGAAACTGCTCGTCGCGGTTGCCGAACAACGCCGCATTGACCATCAACCGGCGGAAATAGTGGCTGACCTCCAGTTCCTCGGTGATGCCCACGCCGCCGTGCAGCTGGATCGCCTCGTTGCCGATATGTCTGGCGGCCTGGCTGATGTAGGCGCGCGCGCCGCTGAGGGTGCGTGCGCGTTGCTCGGCCGGCAGGCACATGGCCTGCTGAGCGGCGCGGGTCAGCGCGCGGATCTCCTCGGTCAGCAGGTAGAGCTCGGCCATGCGGTGCTGCAACGCCTGATTGGCCGCCAACGGCTTGCCGAACTGTTGGCGCACCTTGAGGTAGTCGTTGGTGATGCGCAGCAGGCTGGTTGCCACACCCAGTGCCTCGGCGCAGAGCGCCACGCTGGCCTCATCACACACCTCGGCCAAAGCCTGTTCGGCACTCGGCGCGCCCGCTTCGGGTTGCAACAGCAGGGCCGGGGCCGCGGCGAACTGGAGATTGGCCGCGCCGCGGCCGTCGACCAGACGGAAGGCCTGGCGGCTGACGCCAGCGGAATTCACCTCGACCAGGCAAAAACGCAACCGGCCCTCGGCATCGCGCGCCGGCACCAGCAACTGCTCTGCGATGTCGCCGTGCAGCACCGCCTGCTGGCTGCCGCTGAGCCGGCCCGCCGCGTAATGGCACAGCTCATGGCTGGCACCATGGCTCAGCACCAGTTTCAGGCGGCCCTCGGCGAGGGCTGGCAGAAGTTCGGCCTGCTGCGCCGCGCTGCCCTGCTTGAGCAGCAGCCCGCTGGCCACCACCACGCAGGCCAGCAGCGGTTCGAGCAGCAGGCGGCTGCCGACCACTTCCATCAGCGCGCCCACGGCCACGGCGTCGCCGGCCAGGCCGTCGAGTTGTTCCGGCAAGCGCAGCGACAGCCAGCCGAACTCGGCGAAGTCCTGCCAGGTCTGCGCGCTGAAGCCGCCCGGCAGTTGCAGCAGCGGCGCACGCTGGAGAAAGCTGTAGCGATCGGCGCTGTAGCGTTCCAGGCTGTCGCGCAGCATGGCGATTGTGTCGAGATCGGTCGTCATAAGCCCAGCACCACCTTGGCCACGATATTGCGCTGAATTTCCGACGAGCCACCGAAGATGGTCGCGGCGCGGTTGTAGAAGTGTTCCTTGAGGATGCCGCCGCTGTCGTCCGGCCCTAACGGCGGCAGCGTGGCGCTGTGCAACGCCTCACTGTCGAAGGCGATGCCGGCCGGGCCGAGGGCCTCGACCAGCGCCTGCGCCACGTCCTGGTACAGCTCGGTGCCACGGATCTTGATCAGCGACGCCTCGCCACCGTTATCGCTGCCCTCGACCATGGCCTGCACCGCTTGGTAGGCGACTTCCTGCAAGGCCATAAAACGCAGCTCGAAGCCACCGATGCGCTGGCGCAACAGCGGCTGGTCGATAGGCCGCTGGCCACTGGCATCGGCCTCGCGGGCGAGGCGCTTGAGGCGGTCGAGCACATGCCAGGCCTGGCCGACGATAGCGCCGGCGGTGCGCTCGTTCTGCAGCAGGAACTTGGCGTACTGCCAGCCCTTGCCCTCCTCGCCCACCAGGTTCTCCAACGGTACGCGCACGTTCTCCAGCCACACCTCGTTGACGTGGACATAGCCGTCCATGGTGTGGATCGGCTTGACCGTCACGCCGGGGCTGCGCATGTCGATCAGCAGGAAGGAAATACCGCTCTGCGGCTTGCCGTCGTTGCTGGTGCGCACTAGGCAGAACAGCCAGTCGGCCCACTGCGCGTAGGTGGTCCAGACCTTCTGCCCGGTCACCAGGTAATGATCGCCGTTGCGTACCGCCTGGGTACGCAAACCGGCCAGGTCGGAGCCGGCACCGGGTTCGGAGTAGCCCTGCGCCCAAAACGCCTCGGTGCTGAGAATGCCCGGCAGGAAACGCTGCTGTTGCGCCTCGCTGCCGAAGCTGTAGATCACCGGGCCGACATACTTGACGCCGAACGGGATGATCCACGGGCAGCCCTGACGGGCCAGTTCGTCCTCCAGGACAAAGCGCTCCAGCGCCGACCACTCCTGACCGCCATGGGCAAGCGGCCAGTGTGCAGCGACCCAGCCCTTGGCCTGCAACAGGCGCATCCACTGCACGTAATCGGCCTTGTCCAGCACCTGGTGACGGTGGGCTTTATCCAGCAAGCCTGCGGGCATTTCCTGCTGGCAGAAGTGGCGGACTTCCTCGCGCAGGCGTTGCATCCGCTCGCGTATGTTTATGTTCATAGTCGATCTCTGTTCGGCAGCGGCCGTGGCAGGCCACGGCCATTGCGCTTACTTGGCCAGACCCAGGTACTTGTCGAGAGTCAGGTGGTGGTGACGGATGCGGCTTTCCTGGTAGCTGGCCAGGCTGACTGCACCTTTTTTCGAGGTCTTCAGGCCTTTGGTCATGGCGTCCAGGTTGCCCATGTCCTGATCGAACACCGGGCCCAGCGCGCCCAACTCAGGAGCCTTGGAGAAGTCCTGATCGTCGGGCAGGCGATTGAGTCTGGCCCCCTCCGGGCAAGGCGTGCCCTCGGGATAGCGGCCCAACAGCCATACATCGAACAGGCAGGCCTCGTGGTTGTCGCCATCGGGGATGGCGCGATAGACGATGTTGCCGAAGTAACCGGCCCACACCTGGGTGTTGGGAAACACCGAGTAGAGAATCGCGTCGAGCAACTCGGCATGGGTGGCGTGGCTCAAGTCCACGCCGGAAGCCTGGGCGTAAATGCCCCGGTTCAGCTCGCCGATGTACTCGCGGGTACTCATGCCCTCGGGCAACACATGCTTGCTGCTGTCAGAGTCGGCCATACGCCCGGATTCCTCGAGGATGTCATGCAGGATCAGCGCTTCGTCGACATCCCTGAGGTTGGAGCTGGTAACCGCCATGGGCGTGATGCTGCGGCTGATGTGGTCACCGTACATGTCGTACTGGCTGTCCACATCGCCGGTGAAGGTCATGATCTGCGGGTGGGTGGCACGGGTGTGCATGGATTCCATAAAGGCTTCCTGGGCCACTTTCCAGTTGCAGGCCATGCGCCGCTGCACGTGGGCGATGGACACGGAACGGTCGAGGTTGTAGTCCTTGAAGTGCTCCGGCAGTACATCCAGATGCTCGGCCAGCACTGGCGCATCCAGGTCCTGGTTGATGAAAACGAAGCCGGCCCAGGTGTCCACTTTCACTTCCGGCAGCTTCAGCTGGCAGGGCTCGAGATGCTTGAAGTCCCAGCTGGTGGGCATGCTCTTGAACTCGCCCTGCAGGTCCCAGGTAAAGCCGTGGTAGGGACACTTGAGCTGGTTGACCGCACCGCCGCCCATGCGCAGGGCGCGGCCGCGGTGCAGGCAGGAATTGTAGAAGCCGCGAATAACGCCATCCTGGCCGCGCATGACGATGATCGAGGTGTCGACGATGTCGTAGACCAGATGGTCGCCCGGCTTGTGGATCTCCTCCTCGCGGCAGACCATCTGCCAGGCCTTGGGCCAGAGCTTCTGCGCTTCCAGCTCGTGGAACCAGCGCGCGCTGTAACGCTCGACTGAGAGGTCGTCGTCGCTGAACTGTTGCGGATTCGGCTTGAGGAACGCCGGCACGGGCACGCTTTCCTGCTCGAGCAATTGCTGGAACAGATTGGGATCGCCTACATCTTCCGGTGGCAGCAGAGTGAATTTCGCGTACGTGGGATTGTTCATGCTAGCGCCCTCTTATTCTTGTTGAGCCCGTGTACCAAGCGCCTAGGGCGCTTCGAGAATGGTCACCGCGCTAACGCCCGGTGCACCGTAAACGTGGGTGTAGCCAAGGCGTGGCACACCGGGCACCTGACGGGCGCCGGCCTGCCGACGCAGCTGGGTGCAAACCTCGATAACCTGGCGCAGACCGGACGCGCCGACCGGTTCGCCGTTGGCCAGGCAACCGCCGTCGGTATTGACCGGCAGACGACCGCCAATATCGGTGGCACCGCTACGCAGCAACAGGCCCTGTTCGCCGTGTTCGCAGAAGCCGTTCTCGGCCAGGTGGATAAGCTCCGAACCGCTATCGGTGTCCTGCAACTGGATCACATCGATATCGTCGGGGCCGACACCAGCACTCTCATAAGCCGCCAGGGAGGCGGTCACCGTCGGCGCTGGCGCCTGGCGCGCGGCCAAGCCCGGGCTGAACACCTCGAACGAGCCGTGATGGCGGGTACGCATGACGGCGGCACGAACGATGATTGGCTTGTCGCTGTACTTGTGCGCCTGGCTGGCGCGGCACAGCACCAGCGCTGCGCCACCCTCGGCCGGGTTACAGAACATGTACTTGCGCAGCGGCAGATTGACCGGCATCGACTCGGCGATCTCGTCGAAGCTCAACTCACGGCGCCGCCAGGCGTGCGGGGTTAGCGCGCCATTGCGAAAGGCACGCTGGGCCACATGTACCAGCGACTCCTCGGCAATGCCGTGCTCATGCAGATAGCGCTGGGTCTTCAGGGCGAAGAACTGGGTGGTCAGCATCAACCCGGTCTCGCCGTACCAGTCTTCCAGGCCCCAATCGGCCGGCTGCGGGTTGAAGGCACCGCGCGGGTGCTTGTCGAAGCCGACGGCGAGACCGATCTCGGCCATGCCGGCGCGAATCGCCGCGACCACGCTGGCCAGGGCGCTGCCGCCGGTGGCGCAGCCGTTGGCCACATTGACGAAGGGAATGCCGGTGAGGCCCAGATGGTTGGCCAGGGCATCGGCATTGCCGGCATCCTGGCTGCCGCCATAGGCCACGCCGACCTGCTCCCAGCTCACCCCGGCGTCGCGCAGTGCCTCGCGCACGGCGAAGGCACCTTGGGCCTGCCCGGACAGGCCATCGGTGCGACCGAAAGGATGCATACCGATGCCAATGATGGCGATATCTTCCATTACAGGGCCCCCTCGGTCGTCGGGGCAAAGGCGAAGGTATGCAGCGGCTTCCCGTCCGCACGCTGGCCATAGCGCACCAGGCGCAGGACCATCGGCATGCCGATCGCCAACTCAGCCGGATCGGCGGTGGTCAGACGACTCTCGACCTTGACCCCGCTGGGCATCTGCACATAACCGACCCCATAAGGCTGGAAAGCCTCCTCGACCTCGCCGCCGTTATAGGGCGACTTGGGCATAAAAGCCTGAACCGTCCACGACCACAGCCGCCCCTGGCTGCCAATATCGCAGGCTGCCAGATCGCTGCCGCAACAGGCGGTGCAATTGTGCGCCGCAGGGAAATACACCTCGCCACACTGGCGGCATTTACTGCCGAGCAGGCTGAGCCCGGAGGCGCCCTGGGTAAGCAGGTGCGCCACGGGCAGATGTGGGAGCAGGCTGGTGGTATTGTTCATTATCGAAGCCTATTTAAAACCATCACATTTGTTTTTTATACACCTAAAAGAAAGGCGCTACAAGCGCCTTTCCTCTGCCTCGCAAGCTGTACCTGCGATTCAGTGGTTGTCTCTATATCGGGCGTCGCAACCTCTCAGGTTTCCACTTTGCTGCCGAGAATGTTGTAGGCCTCACGGAATTCACTCATGGCGGTTTTGGCCAGCAATTCGTGCAGGCGATCCAGGCGATCACCGCGCAGATAGGGTGAAGGATTCAGCGCCACACCCTGCAAGGTGTGCATGATCAGGTCCCGCAGGACCTCGCCGGTCTCGCGCAGTTCGACCTCGGCCCACACCGGAAAGCGCGTCACCATGCTCGCCGAGATGCGCTCATCGAGGGATTGCTCCAGCGGTGCCATCACTCCAAACAGTTCAGGATCGGTGCGCGCCCCGCGCATCAATTCATGGAATGCCAAAAAGGACCGCTGCATGAAATAGTCCTGCAGCACCTTGAGGGTCTGCAGCATGCTGGCCGGGGTCGGAAAACTACCCGCAGAGAGCGTCACATCCTTGATCGCCGCATCGTATTCCAGCACCCGGATATCGGTGATGTGCGCCGCGGCCGCGGCGAATACATCAGCCCGTGACTTGAAGTGATGGGTCATTGCGCCACGCGATACGCCCGCCTGCTTGGCAATCTTTTCGGTGGTGGTCTGGGTGTAGCCGATATCCACCAGGCAATCCATGGTGGCATCGAGAATATGCAGGCGCATGAGATGACTCTTCTCTGCCTGCCAACCACCGCTCTCGGACTTCATCCGCCGTGCCGGCCGCGTAGGTCGACTCGGGCTGTTCACTTGTTCTTCGCCGGTCATCCGTCCGTCCATTGGTTTCGCCTTTCAGAAGCCCAAAACACGGGCCGTGTACAGATTTCAGGTAGATTGCCGGCATCGCACAAAAAAAACAAACAGTTCTTAATTAATCGAAGAGTCCAGCACGCCACGCAGATATTTACGCCTGCTGCAGTGGGCGGTTCAGGACAAGCGGATCGAATGACCGCTGTCCACCGTCACCACCGAGCCGCTCATATAGGACGATGCCTCACTCGCCAGCAGCAACAACGGGCCATCCAACTCCTCATGACGCCCCAGACGCTTGGGCGGCAGACCGGCGATTTCCTTCATACCGGCCTCGGACTCATAGAAGGGATTGGTCATCTCGCTGGGAAAAAAGCCCGGGGCGATGGCATTGACCCGGATCGAGTGCGGCATCAGATCCAGCGCCATGTACTGGGTCATGTGAATCAATGCGGCCTTGGTGGTGCCGTAATTGAGGAAGCAGTACCTGGCCAGGTGACCGAGAATCGAGGCGATATTGATGATGGTGCCCGGCTGCCCCGCAGCGATCAGGCGCCTGGCCATTTCCTGAGCGACGAAGAATGGCCCGGACAGGTTGGCGTCCAGCAGCGAGTTCCACTGCTCGGGGGTCATCTCCTCGAAAGGCGCGGGATTCGACAGGCCGGCGTTGTTGATCAGCACATCGATCATGCCGAATTCACGCTCGGCCGTATCGTAGGCCAGCTTGATCGATTCGCGGTCGGTAACATCCATCACGCAGGCCATGGCCTGCCCGCCCCGCTCTCGAATAGCCGCGGCGACCGCCTCGACCCGCTCCAGCCGGCGCGCCACGCAGACCACCTTGGCCCCCGCCTCCGCCAACACGGCGGCGAAATGCGCACCAAGCCCCGAGCCCGCACCGGTCACCAGCGCGACTCGGCCCTGCAGGGAAAAGCGCGACAGCACGGCTGGATTATTGTTGTTTGTATTCATACTTTCACTCCTACTACGACTCACACCAGGTGCGCGGGATCGGCGAGTTGCGCCGCCAGATAACGACAGAAACGCGCGGCATCGGCACCGTTGATCACGCGGTGGTCATAACTCAGGGACAGGGGCAAAAAGTGCCTGACCTGCACCTGACCATCGACCATCACCAAGCGTTCGAACTCGCTGGTAATGCCCAGGATCGCCAGCTCGGGCGCATTGATGATCGGCGTGAACGCCGTGCCGCCAATCGACCCCAGGGAGCTGATGGTCATGCAGCCACCGCTCATCTCGCCGATTGGCAAGCCCTTGTCACGGGCCCGCCTGGCCTTGTCGGCCAGCTCGTCGGCCAGCTCCGCGATGGACTTCTGGTCGGCATCGCGGATCACCGGCACCAGCAGCCCCTGCGGGGTTTCCACCGCAACGCCGATATGAAAGTACTGCTTGAGCACCAGCTGCTTGCCATTCGGTGCCAGGGACGCGTTGAACTGCGGAAAAGCCTGGAGCGCATTGACCAGCGCCTTGATCAGGAACGGCAAGGGCGTCAGCTTGCGGCCCAGCTGTTCGGCGAGCAGACGACGGTGGCGGTGCAGCTCGTCGATACACGCCTCGTCGTGGTGGGTCACATGCGGAATCTGCGCCCAATTACGTCCGAGGAAAGCCCCGGCATAGAGCTGGTTGCGCGACAGGTCCAGCGTCTCGACCGCGCCAAACTGGCTGAAGTCGATCGTCGGCATGGCTGGCAGATTGGCCGGCCAGGGCAGAACTGGCGTTGTGCTCTGGGCCGTCATCAGAGTAACTCCCCGATGACGGTGCCAACCTCGTAGGTCTCCCCGGCGTTCTGGAGGATGCGCAACACCCCGTCGGCAGGTGCCTCGATTTCCTGCAGCGACTTTTCGCTCTCGATGCAGTACAGCGGGTCGCCCTTCTTCACCTCGGCACCATCGGCAACCATCCACTCGACCAGTGCGGCTTCGTTAACGGAAAAACCCAGTTTCGGAAGAATGATTTGCGTCGTCATGATCGGACCCGTCCTGTTTATTTAAGCGCTTCGAGAATGGCTGCGGTAATCCGCTCTTTGGTCGGAATAAAGGCATCTTCCAACGCCTTGGAGAACGGCACCGGCGAGCGCGCCGCACCGACCCGGCCGACCGGCACCTTCAATTCGTGGAACAGTTCTGCATGCAGGCGCGTGGCGATCTCGGCGCCTACGCCGAAGTCGACCTGGGCCTCGTGAGCGATCACCGCGCGGCCGGTCTTGCGTACCGAATCGAGCAGAGTCGGCATATCCAGCGGGGAGATGGTGCGCAGGTCGATCACCTCCACCGAAATACCCTGCTTTTCCAGCTCCTTGGCCACGGCCTGCACTTCGACCATGGTGCGGCTGTAGCTGATAACGCTGACATCGCTGCCTTCGCGCACGACTTTGGCCTTGCCCAGCGGCACCCGCTCGCCTGGCACCGGCGCTTCGCCCTGGGCGAAGTACAGCGGCAAACTCTCGATAAACAGGCAGGGGTCATCGTCGAAGATGCAGGACAACAGCAGGCCATAGGCATCGGCCGGATTGGACGGCGCGACCACCTTCATGCCGGCGGTATGGGCGAACCAGGCTTCCAGGTAATCCGCATGCTGGCCACCGGTGCCGAAGCCGGCGCCGGTGGCGGTACGGATGGTCAGCGGTACGTGGGTCTGGCCACCGGTCATAAAGCGCAGCTTGGCGGCATGGTTGACCACCTGATCCATGGCCACGGTGATGAAGTTCATCAGCATGATCTCGGCCACCGGGCGCATGCCGCCCAGGGCCGCACCGACGGCAGCGCCCATGATCGCCTGCTCGGCGATCGGCGTGGAGCGCACCCGCTCGGTACCGAAGCTGTTGGACAGCCCGGCGGTGCACTTGAACACCCCGCCGCCCTGCGGGTCGGCAACATCCTCACCGAGTACCACCACCGAGGTATCGGCTTCCATTGCGTGGTGCAGGGCCATGGCAATGGCCTGGGACATGTTCATGCGCTTGGCTTTGACCGCGGTCATGCGCGCTTCTCCTCGGCATAGACGTCCCGGCTCAGCTCGGACACGTCGGGATAGGGACTGGCCAGACCAAACTCGACGGCCTCTTCGAACTCGTCGGCATTGGCTTTTTCAAGGGTGCTGAGTTGTGCATCGCTGGCATGGCCGTGCTCGATCAGCCAGGCGCGATAGGCCGGCATCGGGTCGGCGGCAATCGCGGCGGCCATTTCGTCCTTGTCGATGTAATGGCTGTCATCGCCCAGCAAGTGACCGCGAAAGCGGAAGGTCTTGGCTTCCAGCAGGGTTGGCCCTAACCCGGCGCGAGCGCGCTCGATGGCCTCGCGGGCCGCACCCCACATCTCCAGAGCATCGTTGCCGTTGCACTGGATGCCGTGCATGCCGTAGGCGATGGCGCGGTCGACGATGTGCCGCGCGCCGGTGCCGTATTCGTACTTGGTGTGCTCGGCATAGCCGTTGTTCTGGCAGACGAACACCACCGGCAACTTCCACACCGACGCCAGGTTCAACGCTTCATGGAAGGCACCGATATTGGTCGCACCGTCGCCGAAGTTGCACACCGTGACCTGGCCGCTGCGCTTCAGTTGCGCCGCCCAGGCCAGGCCGTTGGCGATCGGCAGACCGGAGCCGACCACACCGGTGGTCACCGGCAGACCGGAGGCCAGGTGGGTGATATGCATCGGCCCGCCCTTGCCCTTGCAGGTGCCGGTAGCACGTCCCATGAACTCGGCGACGAAGGGCCGCAAGGGGATGCCCTTGGCCAACTGATCGTGAATGCCACGGTAGGTGGTGATGACGTAGTCGTCGGCGCGCAGATTGACCGAAATCGCCGCGGGGATGATCTCCTGGCCGCGGGTCGAGTAGTACGGCGAGGCAATCTGCCCGGCCTTGATCAACTCGATAAAACGGTCGTCGGCCGTCTTGATCAGGTTGGCCCTGCGGTAGATATCCAGCAACACCGCGGAATCCGGAGATTTGGCCTCAGCCATGGTGACCTCACATGTTCGTGACTTGTTGTGGTGAAAAACCAGGCCCGCAGGCCAGCCATGGAGACAATCTAGAACAAACTCTAACAAAAACCAACAGGTATGTTTGTATTTAATTAAATAAGCATTCGCTCAGCAACACCGTCCGCGCTCAAGGCGCGTCAAGCATGGCAACAGCCGTGCGAAGGCTATGTACCAGCAGTGTTGTCTTGAGACTTCGACGCTTAAGTGCGAGGGATCCCGTAGGGTGCGCGGGGCCTGTCCTGGTGAACGCGTAGCCACCAGGCAAGCTCTGAATGACAAGCCAATCAGTCGAGGTGCTAGCAGGTAGTTTTCAACGGTCTGCTAATGCTCGACGGTGCCGACGGCAGACACCGTGTACTTACGCACATCCACATTGGGCAGAGCGATATCCGCGACCTGCTTCAAGAAGGCGCGGATATGCGGCGACTTCAGGTGCTCGCTGAGGGCGGCGTCGGAGTCCCACTCCTCACTGATCCACAGCACATTGGGAATCTGGATATCGCGGGCAAAGGCATAGACGCGGCAGCCGGCCTCGGCCCGCGTGCGCTCGATTATGCCTGCGACAGCCGCCAGGTATTCGTCGATGCGGCCGTCTTCTATTTCCAGCCGCGCACTGATTGCAATAAGGCTCATAGCGCTTCCTTACTCTTGTTGTGATGGCCCGAGAGGCAGGTCTGGGTTCAGGTAGTGATCGATCCAGCGATGGAACTCCTGGTTGCCCACCTCGTTGCGGCCGAAGGTGACGTGCTCATGCGCACCGCTGGTCAACCCCTGCTGGATCTTCAGGCCGAGGCTGTAGTCCTCGGTGTCCACCACCTGCTTGAGCCAGTCCATCATGGTCTCGTTGGCTTGGCGCTGCTCCTCGTTCTGCGGTGCCTGGCGGTGGATGAAATGCAGCACGGTACGGTTCTCCCCCACTGTCGGCCCGGGGATTAGCTGGGCAACCTGGGTGATTTCCGGCGCGACGAAAATCGACACATTGGGGAACAGCGTGCGAACGAAGTCGTAGCCGTTGTTCTCATGCCGATGCAGCTGTTGCGGGTCTACCGCGCTGAGCTTGGCTTGCATGTCCTTCTGCGGGAAGCCGATCAGCTGATGCGGGCCGTAGAAATGGAAGGCCATCATGTTGGAAAAGGTGCGCTGGTGAATCGTCTCCGGATGCGCCGAGGCGAAGTGATAGCCCTCCAGATAACCGTCGTAGGCCACCTTCCAGTTGGCACCGTAAATTTCACGGTTGCCGCAGTAATGCCAGTCGGAAAACCCCAGTTGCTCAATGTCCTCGATCATACCGCCGAGGAAACCGGCGAAATCCATCTCCAGCCCTGGGGTCAGCACGACGAAAATCAGCCCGCCGCGCTCGTAGACCGGCAGTTGGGTCAAGCCCATGGCGGCCTTGTCGACATCGCCATAGGTGTCCTGCGCGGCGATGCGGATCAGGCTGCCGTCGTTGCCATAGACCCAGGCATGGTAAGGACAGGCGAACTTGTCGCACTTGCCGCTGCCTTCGGCCAGTTTCATCGCCCGGTGCGCGCAGACGTTGAGCATCGCGCGGACGCTGCCATCCTTCAGGCGAGTGAGCAGCAGCGGCGTGCCCATCAGGTCGAAGGCTTTGTAATTCCCCGGCTGGGCGATTTCTCCCGACAGCGCGGCGAGGATCGGCAGGCGCTTGAAGATTGCCTCCATCTCACGCTCGAACTGCTGCGGGTCGGTATAGCTCGCCGAGGGAATGCGCAGATTGGCGTCGACCTGATCGGTGCTGCGGGTCTCGATGTGATCGAGCAAACGCGCGGCGATGCGGTTATGGATTTCTTGTTGTTGTTCCATGATTTCTCCTCCAGTCGGAGATATTTCGGCAACCCGACCTAAACGCTATAGAAACAGAGTCGTCTGTTTTTCAAAAGCTTTAACAACCAATCGCTGCTAGCACCAACACATGCAGCCCTCGCCCAGGCATCGCTGAGCTGCCAATGCATAAGCCTGTCAACTCAGGGCGCTGGCACGCGCGCCGATGGCGGCCTGCCAGCGAGCTAAATTGACGCACCGCTCGCTGTCGAGCCCCTGTCCGACCTGGGCGCCGAACTGCAGAAAGCAGAACAGCAGCAAATCGGCCACGCTCAGGCGCTCGCCACAAACGAAGGCTTGCTCGCCTAGCTGCTCGTCGAGCCAGCACAGCCCCTCGGCAGCGGCCCGCTTGAGCTGATCGGCTGCCTGCGGATAACAAGGCACGCGGTTTTTGAACAGTTCGAAGCCCTCGGCGGCGCGGAACCCCGCAGTCATCGGCTGAACCACCGACTGCTCGACCCGGCGGCACCACATGCGCGTTTGCGCTCGCTGCAAGGCTGTCGCCCCGATCAGCGGGATACCAGGGAAAGCCTCTTCAAGGTATTCGCAGATCGCCGCGGTCTCGCTGATCACCTGGCCGTCATCGAGCTCAAGAACCGGCGTGGTGCCGGTCGGGTTGAGCGCGAGAAAGCCCGCTTGGCGATTTTCACCACCGATGATGTCGACCTCGACCGTCGGCAGCTGGATGCCCTTCTCCGCAGCGAACATGCGTACCAAGCGCGGATTGGGCCCGATCGAACTGTAAAGTTTCATCCACCCTACTCCCTCGGCCCGCGGCTCAGAACTGCACGCGCTTGGTGTAACCGCCATCGATGACCAGGTTGCTGCCGGTGATATACGACGCCATCGGGCTGGACAGGAAGACCATCGAGCGCGCCACGTCCTCGACCTTGCCAAAGCGGCCCAGGGGCATTTCCGCCAGGGTCTTGGTGTACAGCTCGGGCATCGCTTCCTTGATCGCCGTCCAATTGCCGCCCGGGTACTCGACCGGGCCGGGGCAGATCATATTGACCCGGATGTTCTTCGCCGCCCACAGCTGCGACAGCTGTTTGCCGTAGGTGATGATCGCCGCCTTGATGGCATTGAACGCCTGCGGGTAGATGAAGGTTTCCACCGCCGCGGTGCTCGACATCAGGATCACCGAGCCTGCATCGCTGGCGCTCAGCGCCTCTTCAAGCGTCTGGCAGCCGGTCACCGCGCCCATCATGTCGAGGCGGAAGCTCATATCCCAATCCATGGTGCCCTGGGCACCCGAGGAACTGGCGTTGTGGATAAAGATGTCGCAGCCGCCCAGGCGCTCAACCGCCGAATTCAGCCAAGCCTCGTAGGCCGCGCCGTCGTTCATATCGAAGGCATCGCCGTAGACCGCACCGCCATGCACCTGCAGCGCCGTCACCGTATCCGCGACGCGCTGGGCATCGCGGGAGAAAAAGGCGATGTCGCAGCCTTCTTGCGCGTAAAGCTCCAGTGCAGCCCGGCCGATGCCGCGACTACCGCCGTTGATGATGACTTTTTTCCCGCGAAGTCCGAGATCCATTGGGTTAGCTCCTCAGCGTAATTTGATCGACCGACACACGCCGGCCAGAGTTAATTCGCGGTCTGATCGAGGCGCGCTGCCCAGTTCAGGCCGCGACGCAGCAGTTCGTAGAAAGTTGGGTGATCCCAGGCGCAGCGATCGACCTGTGGCCAGAAATCCATCAGCGGGCGCAAATCGTAATGGCCGCGACAATGACCGAGGGTCAGGTAGAGCACGGCGCCCTTGCCCAGGGGCCGCAGATAAAGCACCGGATGGCGCTGGGCCGACCACTGGTCACGGACGAAACCGGGGGTTTCGCCCTCGAACTCGGTATCCAGCAACACCTCGACCTCGGTCGTTATATCCATCAGGTAACGCTCGTCGGTCACCTCGAACGGCTCGATGCCATGTACCAGCGGGTGTTCGGGCTTGGCCACGTCGACGCGGAACGGGGCGATCGGCGGGTGCGAGGCAAACTGCGAGCCGAGCGTTGCCATCAAATGCGGTGCCCAGTCGGGGGTATCCACCAGGCCGTTGTCGAGAAAACGCAGAATCGAGTTGGTGCCGTGCAACGCATACCAACGCCCGCCCTGCTCCAACCATTGGCGCAGGGCGATCTGCTGCTCCAGGCTGGGAATGACTTCACAGGTGTAGGTCAGCAGAAAGTCAGCGGCGCAAATGGCCTCCAGATCCCTGTAGTCCTCAAACACGCGCACGCGAATGCGCTGGTTTTCGCCGAGCAGCTTGAGCAGTTCCAGGCGAGCGAAATCGATATCGTGGTATTTGCCAGCAGCCACAAAAACACAATCAATTCTGCCTGTTTGTTTAATTTCCATGTCGTTGCTCTGTTCCATGACTATTCCTCAGGCGCTGGCTGTCGCAGCCAGCACCTTTTCCACCGCGGCAAACCGACGGGCGATGTCCTGGCCCATGTTGTCGCGGCCGGCACCGATAATCAGCGCGACCTTGCCTTCGCGTCCGTTCATCAGACGGTTCCCTCTGCGACTGCATGGGCGGTGGGCTGCTCGCCGGGCGAGCACTGAGCGCGTGCGGATTCGCCCTGAAGCAGGAAGTGGGAAAGTGCCGGTACCAGAATCAGCGCGCCGAGCATGTTCCAGGCGAACATAAAGGTCAGCAGGATGCCCATATCGGCCTGGAACTTGATCGGCGACCAGGCCCAGCTGATCACGCCGGCGGCCAGGGTCACGCCGACCAGCGCCACCACCTTGCCAGTGGTCGCCAGCGCCTTTTTGTAAGCCTCGGCCACCGGCATGCCGAGACGCTGGAAGGCCAACTGAATGCTCAGCAGATAGATCGCGTAGTCGATACCGATGCCCACCCCGAGGGCAACCACCGGCAAGGTGGCGACCTTGATGCCAATGCCCAGGTGCACCATCAACGCTTCGGCGAGAATCGAGGTAAGAATCAGCGGCACCAGGGCCACGACCACCGCACGCCAACTGCGGAAGGTGATCAGACACAGCAACGCCACGGCCGCATAGACGTAGAACAACATCTGCCGGTTGGCGCCCTTGACCACGATATTGGTCGCCGCATCCACGCCCGAGTTACCGGCCGCCAGCAAGAACTTGCGGTCCTCGGTGTCATGTTCGGCGGCAAACGCACTGGCCACCTTGACCACACGATCGAGGGTTTCAGCCTTGTGGTCGGCCAGGTACGCCACCACCGGTGTCAGGGTGCAACGGGTGTTCAGGTACTCGGAGTTCCAGGACACCGCATTGCCGATTTGCGCATCGATGATGCCCTGGTTGTCGCTGATCGTGGACCACTTCGGATTGCCCTCGAACATCCCGGCGGTATAGCCGCGTACCGTGTCGGCCAGCGAGGCGGTGCGCTGTACGCCGGGCACCTGCGCCAGCTGCCAACTCAGGCGATCGACTTCCGTCAGCGTTTCATAAGTGCGGCAGCCATCGTCACCGGTTTTCACCATCACCGCGAACACATCGCTGGAAATGCTGTAGTGCGAAGTGATAAAGGCATTGTCCAGGTTATAGCGCGAATCCGGGCGCAGCTCCGGCGCACCGGCATCCAGATCGCCGACCTGCAGCTGCAGCGAGGTCATAAAGCCCCAGACGCCCAGCGCCAAGCCGACCAGCAAGGCACCTACGGCCCAGCGTCGTTCGGTAAAGCGCTCGAGGGTCGACCATACATGGCCAAAACCGGAAGCATGCCGGGAGTCGGCCTGCTCCACCGCCAGACTGCGCTGCGCCGCCTTGGGCGTAACGCCGACATAGGACAGCAGCACCGGGATCAGAATCAGGTTGGTGAAGATCAGCACCCCGACGCCAATACTGGCGGTCAGGGCCAGTTCGCGGATCACCGGGATATCGATGATCATCAATACGGCAAAGCCCACCACGTCCGCCAACAGCGCGGTCACACCGGCCAGAAACAGGCGGCGGAAAGTATAGCGAGCAGCGACCAGGCGGTGGGTACCACGGCCGATGTCCTGCATGATGCCGTTCATTTTCTGCGCGCCATGGCTGACGCCGATGGCGAACACCAAAAACGGCACCAGCATGGAGAATGGATCGAGGTTGTAACCGAACAGCGCGATCAGACCCAATTGCCAGACCACCGCCATGATCGAACAGCACAGCACCAGCAAGGTACTGCGAATGCAGCGGGTATAGGCATAGATGATGACGGCGGCGATAAGCACGGCAGCGAGGAAGAACAGCGCGACCTTTTCCAGCCCGGCGATCAGGTCACCGATCATCTTGGCGAAGCCGATCACATAGATATTGACCTTGGCCTGCTCGCCCTCACCATAGCGCTGGCGGATCGTCTCGATCGATTGCGACAGCGCCTGATAATTCACCGCCTTGCCTTCGGCATCCCTGGCCATCAGCGGCACCACTATCATGCTCGAGCGATAGTCATGCGCCACCAGGCTGCCAACCGCATCGGCACGGCCGATATTGATGCGCAGGTCTTCGATCGAACGCGCCGAGCCGTCGTAATCGTTGGGCAATACCGGGCCACCGGTGAAGCCCTCCTCGGTGACCTCGGTCCAGCGCACCACCGGGGTGAAGATCGACTTCATCCAGGGCCGATCGACCCCTTGCAGGATGAATATCTCGTCATTGATCTTGGCCAACTCGGCCAGGTACTCGGCATTGAAAATATCGCCGTCCCGGGCCTCCACCACGATGCGCACCGAGTCACCGAGACCACGTAATTCGCTGCGGTTGTCGAGAAAATTCCGGATGTATTCCTGCCCATGCGGCAGCATTTTTTCGTAACTGGCGGCGATCTTCAGATCGCGCAGTTGCAGCCCGAGAAACAGGGTCAGCAGCACGCAACTGGCGATTATCAGCACGCGGCTATTGAAGATCAGTTGCTCGAGCAAGCTGCCGGAGCGGCCATCGAAGTCCTTGAGGTCTTTGATCACAGCCATTTTTGCGGCCTCAGTGACGGTAGCCATAGCCAGCTCCAAGCAAGGTGGACATCTGATCGGAGGTGCTATCGACTAAGGCACTCGATTCCTTGGTCTTGATCGCCGCGAGCGCCAACGTCTCGCGCTGCACACCGCTGGCGCCCACCAGGGTCAGGTTGCCATCCACCCCGGCCACCAGGCCAAACAGCGGCATCGACTGCTTGAGCTGCACCCGGCTGAAGCTCCGGCCTTCATCCATGCTCAGCTGCACCTCGCCGGCCAAGTTGGTCAGCAATAAATGCCCGCTCGGTAAAAACACCCCAGCGCTGATACCGGCCTGGGTATCGACCGGGATACGCGCCCAATTCGCACCCTCGTCGGTGGAGCGAAACACACTGCCGCGCATGCCGAAAGCGATCAGGCTTTTACCGTTACTGGTCGCGCCGAACAGCGTGCCGGCATAGTCGGTAGGGATGGCGGCGAATGACGCCTGATCGTGGCCCATGCGCCAGACCATGCCCTGCTCGCCGGTTATGTAGAGCGCCCGCGCGTCGGCACTGAGCGAATAGAAATGCAGCTCGTTGGGATTGTCGATCCGGTGCTGCCAGGGTTCCCAGGTCTTGCCCCCGTCGAGCGTTTTAAGAATCCGGTTGAACAACCCGACCACGAAGCCGACCTGTTCATTAATGAAATGCACCGCCATCAGCGGCTGCGTACCGCCATAGCCAATCAAGCTCTGCTCGCGGTCGAGATACAACTGCGCGTTCTCCAGCGCACCGCCACGTGCCTTGTCCGTGTAGTAATCGAGGATCAGCTTGGATGCCTGCTGCCCATCCAGTTGCAACGCCCAGTTGAAGCCGCCGTCCTCGCTATGCAAAACCACCCCGCCATGGCCCACGGCCCAGCCGTGTTGCGCGCTGGGGAAACTCACTGCCACCAGATCACTGCTGACAGGAACCCGTGCCTGCGTCCAGTTATGACCAGCGTCTTCGGAAAGGGCGATATGCCCACGCTGCCCCACCGCTACCCTACGCTCGCCAGCCATGGCAACGGCAATCAGCGGGCTCATAAGCAATTTCTCGCTCATCGCCGCGGCAACCCGCGTCGGCTCTTCAAACGCCTGAACATAGCCACAGGTCATCAGCCAGATACTCAGCAAGAAGACCCTGCAATCAGAAACAGCAAAGACTCGCATCGAAACTCTCCATCCGCAGCCCATATACCTCACCCATCAGCATGTGGCGCGGCAAAAAACTCCGCCGCGCCACTGCTCGGGGCCCGTTAGCGAATACCGCCGCCAGTCAGCGCTGAGGCTGAGAAGGTATTGGTCGGTACCGGATCGGCGGTATACCAGCCGGTTTTACCGGTGGAGTAGGCCTGACGGGTGTAGGCGCCACTGGCCAAGTCATACACGGCGAACTGGCCGCTGATATGACCGGCCGACTCGTAGAATGGGAAGGATTCTGACTGCACCACACGGTAGACCTTGCCGGTGCTGTCATAGGAATCGGCCATACCCACACCGAGGTAATCCTCGTCCCAGTACAGCGTGCGAGTCGGGTAGATATGACGCTTGCCGGGCTTCAGCTTGCCGTTGACCACCCAGACCCGGTGCAGCTCCCAGCGCATGCAATCCGGGTTGATGAAGTTCGGCGTATGCACCTGGTCCTTACCGCACGTGCTCTGATCCTGGATCTTGAACATGTTGTAGGGGATGTAGATTTCCTTTTTGCCGACCAGGGTGAAGTCATAGCGGTCGAACGCGCCATAGAACACTGAAGCATCGTCCACTGTGCCGACCCCTGCACCGGTCGGCGATGGCGTGTCGTAACCTACGTCCGGTGCCAGCTTCACCCGACGCTGACCCACGACATAACTCCAGGCACGCCGCGGGTTGGTGATCATGTTGATGCCATCGTGCAGCACCAGCTTTTCCCCGGCCTTGCGCGCCGGCGCGTTGTAGTCCGCCCGATACATCTCGTTGAGCTCATCACCGACCAACTTCGAGTTCTGCTTGTCGATCCACAGCGGATATTGGTTCCACTGTTTCCAACCCGCGGTGTTGATCACGGCACCATTGGCATCGACCACCGTGGTCATCAGATCGTCGGCGCGAAATGCGGCCTGCTCGAACTTGAAGATGCGGTTCCACATCACTTCCTGACCGTTCTTCGGTATCGGGAAAGGCGCGCCAGCCCAGCAGTTGCTGACGGACAAGCCCTCTGCAGTCAGGCTGCACTCGGTGGCGTTTTTCTTGCTGTTTTCCAGGTAGAAGTCCGGGTAGCGCGCGGTGCGATGCGTCGGATAGACATCTATACGGAAATTCGGGTACTTGGCGAACAGCGCCTTGGTGCCCTCGGTCAGTTTGTCCGCGTGCTCGGCCATGTTGGCGGAGGTGATGGTCAGCACCACTGGCTCGTCGGCAAAGGGATCGGGTCGAATGCCCGGTTTGCTCGGGTCATAGTTGGCCGGTGGCTCAATCCCGCCGCTGTAAGCCGGGATGGTACCTGCCGCATTACCGGCGATCTCGGCACCCCAAGGGGTCAGCGTCGTGCCCAGTTGCTTGGCTTCTTCAGGGGATACGGCGGCCAGCAGCGAGCCGCTGACGGTCATACCGATGACTGCAGAGAGCAGTTTTATTGTGCGCTGCATCTTGTTCGCCTCTTTTATTGTTGTAATCAGAAGGTGGTCTTTAGCGTCAGGGACAGCCAGCCACGGTCATTCTGCGTGCCGCTGCCATTGAAACCGATGATCTGATCGGTGCCTGGTGCCTGGACGTAGTCGCCGAAATAGTCGTTGTAGGCCAGGTTGACCTTGTACTTCGAGTGAATGTCGAGTCCCACGCCAACGCTCCAGTTTCCGGCGTTCTCGGCCGCGCCCAGGGGTGCCGGCGAATTGCCCTTGAGGCCCATACCGAAGTTCAGCGGCAGGGTCATGTCGATGCCCGGAAAGACCTGATACCAGGTCGGAGTGAAGGCGACGTTCATGCCCCAGGCCTCATCGCTCACACAGCCACCCTTCTTGCCCAGGGTGCAGCCATGATCCTCATGCTGGGCTTCGAACTGAGCCTTGGTCGCACGGCTGACCTTGTCCAGGCGCGTGTAGGTCAATTCGGCCTGCAGTGGTGCCGCATCGAACAGCGGAGTTTGGCCGAAATAGGCAATCATGTTGACCAAGGCGTGCCAGGTGTCGCCACGCGCGTTACCGGCCAGGGCGGTATCCTCACGCCGTGACAGTTCGGCACCGACCGAGACCGAACCAACCAGGCGGTTGTAGCTCAGACCGTAGAGTTTCACGTCCTCGGCATAGTCGTTGAAGAGCACCCCGCTGACCGGATCGAACGCCACGTTGGGCATGCGGTCATCGAACTTGCGGTAATACAAACCGACGTTGCCGTCCAGGATATCGGACTGGATCATCGCATTGAGGCCAAAGCTGCCCTTGTCGTCTGGGGTCTTGTTCGGCCCGCGGTCCACATCGCCGACGTAGGACAGACCGCCAAGGACCTGGCCGCCCAACAGGGTGACATCGCTGACGCCCAGGTAGGTGCCACCGTCGGGAAAACGGTGCGGATCCCACTCCATGTAATAGTTGGCCGCCACGCTGATCTTGTCGGTCAGCTGCGCCGAAGCGGACAGCTGGTTCTGCGGCAGGAACAGCTCCTTGACCTCGATGCCCGGCGTCGCAACGGCTTTGCGCAGATCCAGCGGCCCCTGACCGTAGGAAATACCATCGCCAATGGTAAACAGCGCCTCGCCCCAATAGAGATTGTGGCGACCCGCACGAATGTTGAGCGGCACGCTGCCCAGATCGAGCCTGGTGAAGACAAAGGCATCGAGAATTTCGCCGGAGCGCTTGTTGTAACGCTCCACGTCGCTGGTGAACCTGTTGTTCGGGTAGGGTGTACCGCCGAAGGCAGAGTTGAACTTGACCTTGTCGTCGTATTCGAAGTCGTTCCAACCCGCCGCCGACACACGGAAGCCGTGGTTGTCTTTATAGACAAAGTCGAACTCGCTGAAGATGTCGACACGGTTGGTCACCAGGTCGCCCTTGTCGTGGGACAGGGTGGGCGAGTTGAAGCCGGCGGAGTTCACCAGGTTCTTGTCGCGCCCCTCAACCCGCCAGCCGGCGTTGTACTTCAGCGTGTTGTCCCAACGCACGGCCAGATCCGGGTTGCCCGTGTCGATGTTGAATGCACTGGCTGGCTGACTGGCAAGCGCCAGCGCCGCCGCACTGATTGCCGTCGCCAGGTGCACCCTGACAAACCTCTCCACCTTGGTTTTTTTATTCTTATTCATTGGATTCTCCGAACTGAGTTGAGTCGGCAGTCGACCAAGTGTACCGACATATTAAAACCAGCATGATCGTTTTATTTTATCTGTTTCGTCTCACACCCTTGCTTGTCTCAATCCTGGTCCGGTGCTGACCGGCCGTTTTATCGATTTTTCGATGCGCTCGAACCGCGGCAAACGGGAGCACTTATCTACGACCTATTAAAAACCAACAAGAAGGTTTTTTATTAACCTACACCTGCATCAACCGATGCACAAGCTACTCGCCACAAGAATTTTTCAGGGCCCATACGGCGCTCAACGAGCGCGACCTGAACAGCTGGCCCCCTCCCCCTCGGCGCCGCTGGCTGATTAAGCCCATCACCACGCGATGCACTCAACCCGGACGGCAGCAGGTAAAGAAGCGCCAAGCCTTCTGTGCAAAAACGCACAACGAATCTGCACATAAGCCCATTTAATAAAGCAAATACGCACTGATAGTCTGTTTGCATGCTCGCTCTATGGCCGAGTGGCCGAGCCCTTACAACAACATCAATAGGCGGAGTGCCTTATGCCGACTCAAAGCTGCATCCCCACCGTCAAGCTGCTGATCGACGGCCAACTGGTCGAATCCAAAACCAGCCAATGGCGCGACGTGGTCAACCCGGCGACTCAGGAAGTCCTGGCTCGTGTGCCCTTCGCCACCTTGGATGAAATGAACGCGGCAGTGGCCAGCGCCAAGGAAGCCTTCAAGACCTGGCGCAAGACGCCGATCGGTGCCCGCGCGCGGATCTTCCTCAAGTATCAGCAGCTGATCCGCGAGAACATGAAGGAACTGGCGGCGATCCTCACTGCCGAACAGGGCAAGACCCTGCCGGACGCCGAAGGTGATGTGTTCCGCGGGCTGGAGGTGGTCGAGCATGCGGCCAGCATCGGCAACCTGCAGCTCGGCGAGTTGGCCAACAACGTCGCCGGCGGCGTCGACACCTATACCCTGTTGCAACCACTGGGCGTCTGCGCGGGCATCACCCCGTTCAACTTCCCGGCGATGATCCCGCTATGGATGTTCCCGATGGCCATCGCCACCGGTAATACCTTCGTGCTCAAGCCCTCCGAGCAAGATCCGATGGTGACCATGCGCCTGGCCGAACTGGCCATGGAAGCCGGCGTGCCGCCAGGCGTGCTCAACGTGATTCACGGTGGGGCCGAGGCGGTCAACCTGATCTGCGATCACCCGGATATCAAGGCGGTGTCCTTCGTCGGCTCTACCAAGGTCGGCACCCACGTTTACAACCGCGCCACCCAGAACGGCAAGCGCGCGCAGTGCATGATGGGCGCGAAAAACCACGCCATCGTGCTGCCCGACGCGAACAAGCAGCAGACGCTAAACAACCTGCTCGGCGCCGCCTTCGGTGCCGCCGGTCAGCGCTGCATGGCGCTGCCGGTGGTGATTCTGGTCGGCGAAGCGCAGAGCTGGCTGCCCGAGCTGATCGAGAAAACCAAGACGTTGAAGATCAATGCCGGCGCTGAGCCTGGCACCGATATCGGTCCGGTGGTTTCCTGCGCGGCGCTGGACCGTATCAGCAGCCTGATCGCCATGGGCATCGAGCAAGGCGCCACGCTGGAACTGGATGGCCGCAACCCCGACGTGGCCGGCTATGCCCTGGGCAACTTCGTCGGCCCAACCATCTTCTCCGGCGTGACCCCCTCCATGGCCATCTACCGCGAGGAGATCTTCGGCCCAGTGCTATGCGTATTGCACGCCGCCACCCTCAACGATGCCATCGAGCTGATCAACGCCAACCCGAACGGTAACGGTACGGCCTTGTTCACTCGCTCCGGTGCCGCCGCGCGGCACTTTCAGGAAGAGATAGACGTTGGCCAGGTCGGCATCAACGTACCGATCCCGGTGCCGGTGCCCCTGTTCTCCTTCAGCGGCTCGCGCGCCTCCAAGCTCGGCGACCTCGGCCCCTATGGCAAGCAGGTGGTGCAGTTCTATACCCAGACCAAGACCGTCACCCAGCGCTGGTTCGACGAGGACGAGGTCAACAGCGGCGTCAATACCACCATCACCCTGAAATAACCCGCCAGCCAGGCACCCGCCCGGTGCCTGCCTGACTCAGGAGTTCGTGTCATGCACTTTGCAACCCTGCTGCTGGAAGTCCACGAGCGTGTCGGTCTGATTACTCTGAATCGCCCCACAGCGCTCAATGCCCTCAATAGCCAGTTGATCACCGAGCTCAACCTGGCCCTGGATCAGTTGGAACAGAACCCGGGGATTGGCTGCATGGTCCTCACCGGCTCGGCCAAGGCCTTCGCCGCCGGAGCCGACATCAAGGAAATGGTCGACATGACCTACCCCCAGGTGTTCCTCGATGATTTTTTCTCCGCCGCCGACCGCATCGCCAACCGACGTAAACCCTTGATTGCCGCAGTGGCCGGTTATGCCTTGGGCGGCGGCTGCGAACTGGCGCTGATGTGCGATTTCATCTATGCCGCCGACAACGCCAAGTTCGGCCTGCCGGAAATCACCCTCGGCGTGCTCCCCGGAATCGGCGGCACCCAGCGTCTGACCCGCGCCCTGGGCAAGGCCAAGGCCATGGAAATGTGCCTGACCGGACGCCAGATGGACGCCCAGGAAGCCGAGCGCGCGGGCCTAGTCGCACGCATTCTGCCGGCCGACAAGCTGCTGCAGGAAACCCTCAAGAGCGCCCACGCCATCGCCGCGAAATCCCTGCCGGCGACCATGCTGGTCAAGGAAAGCGTCAACCGCGCATTCGAGTCCAGCCTCAGCGAAGGCGTGCGTTTCGAGCGTCGGGTATTCCATTCGATATTCGCCACCGCCGACCAGAAGGAAGGCATGAGCGCCTTCGTCGAGAAACGCCCAGCGCAATTCAAGCACTGCTGACGCTCCATTTAACGAGGATTCACCATGCACATAGGTTTTCTAGGGCTCGGCAATATGGGCGGCCCGATGGCCCTCAACCTGCTCAAGGCTGGCCACACTCTGACCGTGTTCGACCTGTCGCCGGCCTCGCTGGCGCGCCTGGTCGAGGCCGGCGCCAGCGCCGCCGTTTCACCGGCCGACATTGCCCAGAGCGACGCCGAATTGATCATCAGCATGCTACCCGCCGCTGCCCATGTGAAATCCGTGTACCTGGGTGCCAACGGCCTGCTGGCCCAGGTACAGCCCGGCGTGCTGCTGATCGACTGTTCGACCATTGATCCGCTCAGCGCCCGCGAAGTGGCCAAGGCCGCCGCCGAACACGGCAACCCCATGCTCGACGCACCGGTCTCCGGTGGCACCGGCGGCGCGACTGCCGGCACCCTGACCTTTATGGTCGGTGGCTCGCTCGCCGACTTCGACCGCGCCCAGCCGATTCTTGCGGCCATGGGCAAGAACATCGTGCACTGCGGCGATGCCGGCAACGGCCAGGTGGCCAAGGTCGCCAACAACATGCTGCTCGGCATCTCGATGATCGGGGTCGCCGAAGCCATGGCCCTGGGCGTGTCCCTGGGGATGGATGCCAGCGTGCTGGCCGGCATCATTAATACCTCGAGCGGCCGCTGCTGGAGCTCGGACACCTACAACCCCTTCCCTGGCGTGCTGGAAACTGCACCCGCCGCCCGTGGCTACAGCGGCGGTTTCGGCACTGACCTGATGCTCAAGGACCTCGGTCTGGCCAGCGAAGCGGCCAAGCAGGTCGGTCAACCGGTGATCCTCGGCGCCCTCGCCCAGCAGCTTTATCAGAGCTTCAGCGCCCAGGGCAATGGCGGCCTGGACTTCTCCGCGATCATCAACCTGTATCGCAAGGACGCCTGAGCATGAGCGATATCGAAGCGCCGGTTCTGGCGCAGGTGCGCAATCGCATTGGCCACCTGACGCTCAACCGCCCGGCCGGGCTGAATGCCCTGACCCTGCCCATGGTGCGTTTGCTCCTGCAGCAACTGCATGCCTGGGAACAAAACCCGGAGATCGTCGCCGTGGTACTTCGCGCCGCCGGCGAGAAAGCCTTCTGCGCTGGCGGCGACATCCGCATGCTCTACGACAGCCACAAGTCCGGCGACAATAAACACGAGATCTTCCTCGAAGAGGAATATGCCCTCGACGAATACATCCACACCTATTCCAAACCGATCGTGGCGCTGATGGACGGTTTCGTCCTCGGCGGCGGTATGGGACTGGTGCAGGGCGCCACACTGCGGGTGATCACCGAGCGTACGCGCATGGGCATGCCGGAAGTGGCTATCGGTTTCTACCCGGATGTCGCTGGCAGCTATTTTCTGCCACGCCTGCCCGGCGAACTGGGCATCTACCTGGGCGTCAGTGGCCTCCAGGTACGCGCCGCCGATGCCCTTTACGCGCGCCTGGCCGATTGGTGCATCACCAGCGAGCAGATCGCCGACCTGGATCGCTGCCTCGACGGCATGAGCTGGACCCATCATCCACGGGAGGCCTTGTGTACCCTGCTCGCCACCCTCGCCGTGAGCCAGCTACCGGGCTCGGAACTCAAGGCATTGCGCCCAGCCATCGACGAGTACTTCGCCCTACCCGACCTGCCGTCGATACGCGCGGCACTGCTGACAGAAAGCCGCCCGCAGTTTCAGGACTGGGCCGAGGAAACCATCAAGGTGCTCGACAGCCGCTCGCCGCTGGCCATGGCTGTGACCCTGGAACTGCTGCGCCGCGGGCGCAACCTGCCGCTGGCCGACTGCTTCGCCCAGGAACTGCACCTGGACTACCAGTGGTTCGATCAGGGCGAACTGATGGAAGGCGTGCGCGCACTGCTCATCGACAAGGACAAGAACCCACGCTGGAATCCGCCCACCCTGGCAGAACTTGACCCCGCCCGGGTGCAAGCCTTCTTCGCCGGCTTCAAGCCTGCCGCTGGCAAATCCCTGCGCACAGTCAAAGCCTAAGCCCCACAGCACAAGAGAGATGCCCGATGCACGACCTGGAACTGAGTGAAGAGCAACGTATGATCCGCGACATGGCCCGCGACTTTGCCCGTCGCGAGGTCGCGCCCAAGGCCCAGGCTATGGAGAAGGCCGGCTGGATCGACGATGCCCTGGTGGCCCAGATGGGCGAGTTGGGCCTGCTCGGCATGGTGGTGCCCGAAGAATGGGGCGGCAGCTATATCGATTACGTCGCCTACGCCCTGGCCGTGGAAGAAATCTCCGCTGGCGACGGCGCCGTCGGTGCGCTGATGAGCATTCATAACTCGGTCGGTTGTGGCCCGATCCTGAATTTCGGCAGCCCGGCGCAGAAGGATTTCTGGCTCGCGAATCTGGCCAGTGGCCAGGCGATTGGCTGCTTCTGCCTGACCGAGCCGCAGGCCGGCTCCGAAGCGCACAACCTGCGCACCCGCGCCGAGCTGCGCGATGGCCAATGGGTACTCAATGGTGCCAAGCAGTTCGTCAGCAACGGTAAACGCGCCCGGCTGGCCATCGTCTTCGCCGTCACCGATCCGGAACTGGGCAAGAAAGGCCTGTCGGCCTTCCTGGTGCCGACCGACACCCCGGGCTTCACGGTCGACCGCAGCGAACACAAGATGGGTATCCGCGCCTCCGATACCTGTGCGGTGACTTTGAGCGACTGCACTATTCCCGCAGCCAACTTGCTCGGCCCACGCGGTAAAGGCTTGTCGATTGCCCTGTCCAACCTGGAAGGCGGCCGCATCGGCATCGCCGCCCAGGCTCTCGGCATCGCCCGCGCAGCCTTCGAGGCCGCCCTGGGCTATGCCCGCGAGCGCATCCAGTTCGGCAAACCGATTGGCGAGCACCAGAGCATCGCCAATATGCTGGCCGACATGCACACCCAGCTCAATGCCGCGCGCCTGCTGATCCTGCATGCCGCACGTCTGAAGAGCGCCGGGCATCCCTGCCTATCGCAGGCCTCGCAGGCCAAGCTGTTCGCCTCGGAAATGGCCGAACGGGTGTGCTCCAAGGCGGTACAGATCCACGGCGGCTACGGCTACCTGGAGGACTACCCGGTGGAGCGCTACTACCGCGACGCGCGCATCACCCAAATCTACGAAGGCTCCAGCGAAATCCAGCGCCTGCTGATCGCCCGCGAGCTGGCCGACTACCCGCTGTGACTTCTTTGCTGGTAAACGGCGCGGCCAATAGATGCGCTTGTATAGAAGCCAGCTTGCTGGCGATCTTTGCAGCTCAGCCTACTAACGGCCCATCATCCGGTCTTGGTTGAGCTGCGCCATCTCACGCAGAAACTCCCAGGTCACGCGGATGCGCGCGAGGTCCTTGCCTTCCACCGGCATCAGCATCCAGAAGGTACGAATGAACTCGATCTGTTCGGCGAGGACCTCCTTGAGCTGTGGCACCTGGCGTGCGGCGAAGCTGGGCAGAATGGCAATACCGGCACCTGCAATCGCTGCGTTCTGCTGGGCCAGGATGCTGGTGCTGCGCAAGGATATCTGCAGGGGTTTGCCGATCTCATCCAGATAATGCAATTCCTTGCTGTAGAGCAAATCCTCGATATAACTGATGAAGGTGTGCTGGCGTAAATCGTCGCGATCATGGATCGGCGGATGGCTGTCGAGGTACTCCGTCGAGGCGTATAAGCGCAGGCAGTAGTCAGTCAATTTGGTGATGATGTACGGCCCGCGTTCCGGGCGCTCCAGGGTAATCACTATGTCCGCTTCGTGCCGCGCCAGACGCACCATTCGCGGCACGGCAAGCAGATCGAGCCCCAGATTGGGATGGCGTTTGGACAACGTCGTCAATTGACCGGCAAGCAGCTCAACCCCATAGCCCTCAGTTGCACCGATACGCACCAGGCCGGAAACGCCCCCCGCCCCCGCCTTACCTTCTTCTTGCTCGATGGACAGGTAAGCGCTCTCCATCGCCTCGACCTGCGACAACAAGCGGCGGCCAGCCTCCGCCAGGCTGTAGCCAGTACCACTGCGAATAAACAATGGTTGGCCCAGGCTCTTCTCCAGAGCCTGCACGCGGCGCGCGACCGTGGTGTGATCGACCCCCAGACGACGAGCCGCCGCGGTCAACTTACCGGCCCTCGATAATTCGAGAAAGTAACGTAGATTGTCCCAGTCCATCGCGCGGTTCCTGTGCAAAGTCCTGTGCAAAAATACACAGTCCTCTGACATTTAGCTGCCTTAATAACCGAGCGTGATCGCGACGTTTAACGTGCGCTGCGAGCACTGTGATTTACGCGGAGCGTTGCCTGCAGGGCGTTGGCAGAGTCAAAGAGACGCCTGATGAGCGCCTCCCATCAAAGGTCCGGGAGCACGTCAAGGAAACCGCCAACGTGCATCCCTCCGCCCGGATCAGGCAGAAAAGCCAGGGATAGCGCACTCCGCCCGTCTCCGCCGCTGCCCTTCGCGGCTATAAACCGCTACAATCGCGCCCCTTTCGCGCCCGTGCGCCCGTTTATCTGGACCAAGATTCGTGATCTCCACCGCCAATATCACCATGCGAGAAATTGTGTGTTTGTGTGGGTACCTGTGCGTAGGAAACATGCGGCTTTCAGTCACTTGAGTACCCAGTAAAACTCACTGATTGGTATCAAAATCGGTATCGGATTTGGTTACTTCCTACCCATTTTGATTATCTCGAGGATCACCCCTTGCCCAGCTCTCGCGGGCAGCAAAGCTGTATTTCGGCCCCTCAGCCAACCTCTCGACCTCGACTTGCAGTTTTCAGAATGAATGGACACTGGAACTGCCAGACCAATCTGGCTACCCATGCAAGTGAGCCTTCCAGTCGAGGTGCAAGTCATGCTGAATACTCTGATCGCCAAACTCACCAAATCCCTGCTCCGCCCGAAATTCAATCCAGGCTATCAGACCAGGGTTTATCCGCGATTGGGCGAGATGGACATCGTCCATGACTCACTGGACTTTGGTCCCATCGCGACAGCAGACGAGCTAAAGCCGATCAACGATTTCTGGCTAAGCGATGAAATGCCTATCACCGGCCTGCCCACCCATAACTACTGCGAGGACGTGTTTGCCTTCGACTCGCTACCAGGCATCAATCCGGCAAGCGGGTTGCCGATGATGGATGGGCTTCTGGACGTGGCGGGAAACCTCTACGGGATGAGTGATTTTCATTGCGAAAGCGATTTCACCCACACGTCATTTGGCACCGACACTTTTATTTAAAATGCGCAATCGGTGTTGCTCTACAGCCCTGCAGGCGCTTGAACCGCCTGGATAATGCGATCTGGTTTTCTCCACCTGAATACAAGAGGTAGAAACGATGAATACAGCTGACGGTTTGAGTGACGAAGAGCTCGACACTTGGGCAGACATTTTCTACCAAGCAACAATTGGCGGAGTTACAGAGGTCACGTTCAGTCAATTTCTCAGCTGCCCGTTTATGCACCTGAGCTCAGCGTTTCACAAGGTGGATAGGCCTGAGAACGGAAAGTCGCACCTCCACCTAGCATACTCGAATGGCCCATCACCAAAGATCAGTCAAGCGCCGAGCATGAAGAAACCTTTGCAATGACTGGGTCTAGAGGTCGAAATCTTGATCACTCAGTAAGCGGAGTCACGCAACTGATTGCATCCGGACGCGGTGTTACAACGCTCTCACCGAGGCTGGCAGCAAGCACCTCGGTGTTGAGGCGGATGCAATCGGTTGGCAAGTGGGCAGCCAGCGCGTCTATCAGACGAGTCGTGCCGCCCTCGATCCGCACTGATTGATTACCTGAGCGATAGCCCTGGTGGCGAACAACCTGTCCAAGTCCACGCTCGATCAGCACATCGCCCTGATCGTATTGCGCGAACGTACGCAGGCCCAGCGCGCCCACAAGGCCATGTATGTGCGGTTGAAAATCCGGCCAGAACCAAGTTGACCCCAGGTCTAAACCTGCCTCCGCTGAATGGATGCGGCCGCCTAAACGGTCACGAGCTTCGAACAGGTCAAAGTCGATACCGGCTTTGTGTAGACAGTAAGCAGCATACACGCCGGCTAGGCCACCGCCGACTATGGCGATCTTCTACTTGTGCATGAATAGCTCCAGCAAAAAAATATGGGCGTCATAAGACGCCCGCGTTTCATCAGTGCTTGTCGAAGGCCGCAACGGCATCGAACACCCGAGCACTGTAGGTCAGCGCTGCACCGGCATTAAGCGCGATGGCTACGCTCAGCGCCTCGGCAATCTCCTCACAGGTCGCGCCATGCTTCGCGCCCATGTGATCAACATGGCATCTGCCACCGCGATCTATGGCCATCCTGACCAGGCCACCTATTCGGCAAGCAAGTTCGCCGTGCATGGATTCACCGAGGGGCCCGATCTCGAATGGAGCAAGCCTGGCATTCGCGTAAGAGATATCTGGCCGACCTTCGTCAAGACGGCAATGGCTGATGGCTTTGGCCCCATCTTTTCGGCCAAATCACTGGGCACTCGGCTCTCGCCGGCTGACCGCCGCGACCACATGGACTTGCGCAACGAGCAAACGCCGCGTCCACAAGACGCATTGGACTGTCGGCCTGCACCCCGAGCCACTGCTGCCTCGGGCAGTTACAGCTGCGCCGGCCAGATAGAGCCCGCGCCACTCCCAGCGCCGAACTCATCCGCGCATCTCGAAGATCGCCCCCTCGACGCCCAGCACCTCGCCGTCCGCGGAGTAGACGCCGACGCCCTTCTCCCAGACATCCTTGATCTGCCCGTCTGAGCAGCGAATGCGGTAGCTCAACTGGTAAGGCTCGTGCTGCAACAGGGCGCATTGCACGCAGTACCAGATGTAGTCGGCATATTCGGCGAGGATCAGCGAGCCGTAGCTGTGCTCGCTGGTTCGGGTCAGGTATTCGGCGGAATAGCCGGTGAGTTGCAGACAGCCGGCGCTAACGAACTGCATCGACCATCTGGGGTTGTTGTCGCCGCGGTAGATCAGCCCCGGCAGCTCATCGAGCAGACCGCCCAATGGGATGCGGCCCAACGGAGTGCAGTCCAACGGGAGGTCTGACTGCCGCGCAACCGGTGCAACCATCTCCACCGCGCTGCCTAGGGTGGCCACGGGGCTGAGCGGGCGGCGATCCAGGCGGGTGTCATTGCGGTGAACCCAGGCTGCCAGCTCCAGGCGCGAGTTCAAGCAGAACTTGCGCAACAGGTTGCGCACATAAACCTTGACCGTCGCATCGCTGATGCCCAGGTCGCGGGCAATCCGCTTGTTGCTCAGGCCGTTGGCAATCAGCGCCAGGGTCTGAATCTCGCGCTCGGTCAAACCGTCAATCGACGCCCGCGAACGCTCGTCGGGTAGCGTCATCAGGCCGGCAGTTCCCATCGTTCTCCTCCTCGAGCGGTGTTATCGCCTGGTCGGTAAGTGGTCTCCCGTGGACAGCAATTTCCATGCCTTTCGACGCCTACCTATTTAGGCGTAAGCCCTCGTGCGGATTGAGCCTTGATTCTTATAGGGAAATTATCTTCACCAGGACGAAACACCTCAGCCACCCCTTCGCAGCCATGTCAGGCATGCACCAGGGCCAGGGTGCGCGCCCCAGAGTTGGGCGCGTCAGCGGCGATCGAGGGGCGTCCCACCACGTCAGTCAGCAAGGGAATCACCATGAGCGACGCCACCGCCGAACTGCCCATCAGTATTCCGCGCTATCACCGCGGCCAGCCGAGCCTGCAGGGCATCAACCACCTGCTGGTTACCCAGGACGCCGGCCTGGACCAGCGGGCGCAATTGCACGCGGCCTTGAATGGTAGCCCGCAGTGCGTGACGCACCTGGCGCAGACCGATCATGCGTCGCCGGCGGCGCTGCAGCGGGCCGTGCTTGATCAGCTGAGCCACGCCTCGGTTGGCCTGCAGTTGCACCTCAGTGGGGACGAAGCCTTTCTCTGGTCGCTCCACGCCCTGGCCGGTCAGGCGGGTCTGCAGGCGGACGAGATCAGCCTGTACTGCACCGACGCGACACGTCGGGCGGTCTATTGCGTGCACTGCGCAACCCTCCAGTACGCCTCGGCCAGCGCGCAGTTGCAGTGCCGCCATTGTGGTGTGGGGCTGGAGGTGCGTCGGCATTTCTCCGAGCGCCTGGGTGCCTACCTCGGGGTCTGCGCCGACGCCAACCACCCCTACGCGGAGGTTCGCCCATGAGCGCCCTGCTTGATGTTCGCGTCGCCGCCGCGCAGCTGATCACCCCGGTGATCCGCGAAATCCGTCTGCAGCCTCTGGCCGGCAGCCTGCCCGGCTTCTCCGCCGGCAGCCATGTGCAGGTGCAGTTGCCCAACGGCCTGCGCAATGCCTATTCGCTGCTCGGCGACCCATACGACAGCGCGCAATACCGTATCGCGGTGCGCCTGCAGGACAATTCGCGCGGCGGTTCGCGCTACCTGCACGAACAGCTGCAGGTCGGCGACCACCTGCGCATTTCGGCCCCAGCCAACCTGTTTCCGCTGCAAGGCCAGGCGCGCCTGCATATCCTGATCGCCGGCGGTATTGGCATTACGCCCCTGCTCGCCTATTGCGCGGAGCTGCTGCGCCGCGGTGCCCAGTTCGAGCTGCACTACGCCTTCCGCGCCGGCCTCAGCGATGCCTATGTCGACAGCCTTAGAGAACTGATCGGCGCGCGCCTGCACTGCTACGACAGCTCGCAGCGCCGCCTTGACCTCGGCCAACTGCTGCGCGACCGCCCTCTGGGCAGCCATGTCTATGCCTGCGGCCCGCAGCGCCTGCTGCTGGATCTGCGCGAGCAGGCCGCTGCCCTCGGCTGGGGAGACAAGCGGGTGCACTGGGAAGCCTTCGCCGCGCCCGAGCCAGGCCTGGCATTTCGTGTCGAGCTGGCCCGCAGCGGCCGCCAGCTGGAGGTCCCTGCCGAGCAGAGCCTGCTGGAGGCCCTGGAAAGCGCCGGGCTGGAGATTCCTAACCTGTGCCGCGGCGGGGTGTGCGGCCAATGCCAGACCCGCTACCTGAAAGGCGATGTCGAGCACCGCGACCATTTCCTCGCCCCCCACGAACGCGCCGACAGCCTGATGCCCTGCGTCTCGCGCGGCTGCGGCTCACCCATTCTGCTCGACCTGTAGCCCCCTACCGCCAGGAGACGCAACGCATGAGCCTGACCTTCAACCCCATGGAAAGCTTTCACCAGGACTTCAGCTTCCGCAACAGCGAGGCCGCCATTCGCCGCTTTCCCTTTCCCTTTCCGGAAGACCAGTACCTGTACTCGGTAAACCTGGAACCAGCCACCTCACGCAACCCGGGCTCGGTGTTCGAGCACTGCTTCGACATCGACGAGCACTACCGCTCGGAAATGGCCGAGCGCAACCGGGTGCTGGAACACGACCCGCGCCGCTGCCTGGTGATGCCGCATATGCAGCCCGCCGCCTGGGACTGCCTAGGCGTGCTGATGGAGCACCTGGCCGAGGATTACCCGCAACACTTTCAACTGCAGCGCGACGGCGAGCGCTGGCACTGGCGCAACCTCGCCCTGGGCATCGACCAGACATTCACCTATGGCGACGCCGACAGCCTGCCCTGCCCACCGCTGGAATATATCGGCCGCCAGGTGCAGGGGGATTTCGCCCTGCTCGACCAACGTGACGGCGACCTGTTTATGGACGCCGGCCTGGTCACCTGCCCGGCCGACTGGTCGCTGGCGTTCGACGCCGGCATGAGTTTCATGCAGTGGCATGCGCCGGTGCCCATGGCGCACCAGATGGGTGTGTTCGACCGCGCCCTGAAGTACCTGCTGAATATCCAGGTCGGCCAGCCGGTGCGCCGCCTGAACTGGACCATGACCATCAACCCGCGCCTGGACACCTCCCCCGAGACCTTCCACGAGTGGGGCCATGACCGCGCCAGCGTCACCCCAGAGAACGTCGGCCGCCTGGTGCATCTGCGCGTCGAGCTGCAACTGATGATGCGCCTGCCGCGCTCCAACGCGCTGATGTTCAGCATCCGCACCTACCTGATCAGCATGGACGAACTGGTCACCCAGCCGGCCTGGGGCCAGCGCCTGCACCGCGTGCTGCGCGACCTGCCCGACGCCATCGCCGACTACAAGGGCATGACCCGCTACCGCCAGACCCTGGTGGACTGGCTGCGCCAGTTCGACCCCGAAGCCTGAACCGCCCCCAATAAGAGGAATTTCCCATGGCTAATTCATGGCGCATCAGTGCCCTGCGCGAACGTCACCTGGCGCTCGGCTCGCAACTCGAAGACTGGAACGGAATGGGCACCGCCTGGACCTACGCCAGTGACCTGGCCGATCACCACGAGGCGATTCGCACCCGCGCCGGACTGATGGACGTGTCCGGGCTGAAAAAGGTGCACTACGTCGGCCCCCACGCCGAAAGCCTGCTCGACTACGCCACCACCCGCGACATCAGCAAGCTCTACCCCGGCAAATCGGTGTATGCCTGCATGCTCGATGAGGACGGCAAGTTTATCGACGACTGCATCGTTTACCGCACCGGGCCCAACGCCTTTATGGTGGTGCACGGTGCCGGCAGCGGTTACGAAATGCTGATCCGCTCGGCCCAGGGCCGCCAAGTTGCGGTGCTATTCGACGACGACCTGCACGACCTCTCCCTGCAAGGCCCGCGCGCGGTGGATTTTCTCGCCGAGCATGTCCCCGGCATCCGCGAGCTGCCCTACTTCCACCACCTGCAAACCAAGCTGTTCGGCCGGCCAGTGATGATCTCGCGCACCGGCTACACCGGCGAACGCGGCTACGAAATATTCTGCAAGGCCGCCGACGCCCCAACGATCTGGGACGGCATCCTTGAGCAGGGCAAGGCGCTGGGCATTATCCCCTGCGCCTTCACCGCCCTGGACTGGCTGCGGGTGGAGAGTTACCTGCTGTTCTTCCCCTACGACAACTCGCAGATGTACCCCTTCGCCGACCAGAAGGCCGGCGACACCCTGTGGGAACTGGGCCTGGACTTCACCGTGTCGCCCGGCAAGCAGGACTTTCGCGGTGCCGGCGAGCACCTGCGACTGCAGGGCCAGGAGCGCTTCAAGATCTTCGGCGTGCTGCTCGACGGTCACCAGGCCGCCCAAGGTGGCGACAGCCTCTGGCATGAGGGCCGTCAGGTTGGCGTTATCACCTGCGCCATGTACTCACGCCTGAGCGAACGCTCCATGGCCATCGCCCGCGTCGAGCCCGGCATCGCCGAACAGGGCGTGCCCCTGGAAGTGCGCGGCAGCCTTAGCGCCAAGGCCATCGCCCACAGCCTGCCGTTCGATGACCCCGAGAAGAAAAAGCGCACCGCCAAGGGTTGACTCCCTTTACCGCGAGCGCCCCGACCTTGCCTGCACGAGAACCCTCGACATGACCCACTACATTCTCAAGATCAGCTGCCCGGCCACCTCCGGCATCGTCGCGGCTGTTACCACCTACCTGGCGGGGCGCGAGTGCTATATCAGCGAACTCGCCCAGTTCGACGACGAATACACCGGGCGCTTCTTTATGCGTGCGGTGTTCCGCTTCAACGCCGGTGCCAAGCCGGATATCGAGGCCCTGCGCCAGGGTTTTGCTGACGTCGGCGTGCCCTTCAGCATGGATTGGCAGCTGTTCGACAGCACCACACCAACGCGCGTACTGCTGATGGTGAGCAAGTTCGACCATTGCCTGACCGACCTGCTCTATCGCCACCACAAGGGCGAAATGGACATGCAGATCACCGCCATCGTCTCCAACCACCTCGACCTGCGGCCCATGGCCGAGCGCGAAGGTATTCGCTTTATCTACCTGCCGGTGACCAAGGACAGCAAGGCCGAGCAGGAAGCCGCGCTGATGCAGATCGTCAACGAGACCCGCACCGAGCTGGTGGTGCTCGCCCGCTATATGCAGATTCTCTCCGATGACCTGTGCAAGCAGCTCTCCGGCCGCGCGATCAATATCCACCATTCCTTTCTGCCCGGTTTCAAGGGGGCCAAGCCCTATCACCAGGCCTACGAACGTGGGGTCAAGCTGATCGGTGCCACCGCCCACTACGTCACCTCGGACCTCGACGAAGGCCCGATCATCGAGCAGGAAGTGCAGCGCGTGGACCATGCCCATCTGCCTGACGACCTGGTCGCCATCGGCCGCGACACCGAAACCGTGGCCCTGTCCAAGGCGCTCAAGTACCACCTGCAGCATCGCGTGTTTATCAATTGCGACAAGACGGTGATCTTCCCATGAGCCAGGCCGCCGCCCGTCCCCACCTTATCGATGGCAAGGCTGCCGCGGCGCGGGTACTGGCCGAGGTTAGCGCCGAGGTCGAGCAACTGAAGCACCTCGGCATCCAGCCGGGTCTGGCCGTGGTGCTGGTGGGCAGCGACCCGGCCAGCCAGGTTTATGTGCGCAACAAGGTGCTGCGCGCCGAAGAAACCGGTATCCGCTCGATCGAGCACAAGCTGCCGGCCGAGACGGGCGAAACCGCCCTGCTCGAACTGATCGAGCGCCTTAACGCCGACCCGGCAGTCAACGGCATCCTGGTCCAGCTGCCGTTGCCCAAACACATCGACGAGCACCGCGTGCTGCAGGCCGTCGACCCGTTGAAGGATGTCGACGGCTTCCATGCCGAGAACGTCGGCGGTCTTAGCCAAGGCCGTGAGGTGCTCACCCCCTGCACCCCGGCCGGCTGCCTGCGTCTGCTGCAGGACAACTGCGGCGACTTGGCCGGCAAGCATGCGGTGGTGATCGGCCGCTCCAATATCGTCGGCAAGCCCATGGCCGCTCTACTGCTCAAGGCCCATTGCACGGTGACAGTGGTGCATTCGCGCAGCAGCAATTTGCGCGAGCTGTGCCGCCAGGCCGACATCGTGGTTGCCGCCGTGGGCAAGCCGCGCCTGGTCGATGCCAGCTGGCTCAAGCCCGGCGCGGTGGTTATCGACGTCGGCATCAACCGCATCGAGGAAGACGGCCGCACCAAGCTGGTCGGTGATGTCGACTTCGACAGCGCCCTTAGCCAGGTCTCGGCCATTACCCCGGTACCTGGCGGCGTCGGCCCCATGACCATCGCCTACCTGATGCAGAACACCGTCACCGCCACCCGGCGGCAATGCCTGGCCCCCGGCCAACCCCTACCTTCAGCGGAGATCCCAGCATGAAAAAACGAGTCGCCATCATCGGTGCCGGCCCCTGTGGTCTGGCCCAGCTGCGTGCCTTCCAGTCGGCCAAGGAGCGCGGCGCGGATATTCCCGAGATCGTCTGCTACGAAAAGCAGGCGGACTGGGGCGGCATGTGGAACTACACCTGGCGCACCGGCCTGGACCAGCACGGCGAGCCGGTGCACGGCAGCATGTACCGCTACCTCTGGTCCAACGGGCCGAAGGAATGCCTGGAGTTCGCCGACTACAGCTTCGACGAACACTTCGGCCGCCCCATGGGTTCCTACCCACCGCGCGAAGTGCTCTGGGACTACATCAAAGGCCGCGTGGAAAAAGCCGGCGTGCGCCCCTTTATCCAGTTCAATACGGCGGTGCGGGGGGTTACCTACGACGCGGCGAGCGGGCAGTTCAATGTCACCGTGCACAGCTATGACCAGGACCTGACCAGCACCTCGGCCTTCGACTATGTAGTGGTCGCCAGCGGCCACTTCTCCACCCCCAACGTGCCCTACTTCGACGGCTTCGAAAGCTTCGGCGGGCGCGTGCTGCACGCCCACGACTTCCGTGATGCGCTGGAATTCAAAGGCAAGGACGTGCTCATCGTCGGCGGCAGCTATTCCGCCGAGGACATCGGCTCGCAGTGCTTCAAGTACGGCGCGCGCTCCATCACCAGCTGCTACCGCAGCGCGCCCATGGGCTACAAATGGCCGGAGAACTGGGAAGAGAAACCGCTGCTTACCCAGGTAAAAGGCAGCACCGCCTACTTTGCCGACGGCAGCAGCCGACATATCGACGCCATCATCCTGTGCACCGGCTACAAGCATCACTTCCCCTTCCTCGCCGAAGAGCTGCGCCTGAAGACCGATAACCGGCTGTGGCCGCTAAACCTCTACAAAGGCGTGTTCTGGGAGCAGAACCCCAAGCTGATCTACCTCGGCATGCAGGACCAGTGGTACAGCTTCAATATGTTCGACGCCCAAGCCTGGTACGCCCGCGACGTGATCCTCGGGCGCATCGCCCTGCCGGATCAGCAGCGCATGCACGCCGAAAACCAGGCCTGGCGTCAGGAAGAAGAAACCCTGGAAAGCGCCCAGCAGATGTTCGAGTTCCAGGGCGAGTACATCCGCCAGCTGATTGAAGCCACCGACTACCCCAGCTTCGACATCAGCGAAGTGAACCGGACCTTCCTGCAATGGAAGCAGGACAAGTACGAAAGCATCATGGGCTACCGCGACAAGTGCCATCGCTCGCTGATCACCGGCACCCTGGCCACGCCGCACCACACGCCCTGGCTGGAGGCTCTGGACGATTCGCTGGCGGCGTACCTTGCTGACGAGCCGTGCTCCGGCATCAAGGCCGTGGGCTAAGACCGATGCCAACCCGTAGGGTGCGCTGCGCGCACCAGTGGATGCCTCTCAATACCAGAGTCAGCACCTAGGCGCTCCGCGTCGCCCTACGGGAAATCCCTTGCGTGGAGCCCTGATATGAACCTGCCCGTGATTTCCCGGCCGCTGGAGCCGGCGCTGTTCGCCCGTACCCCGGGGTTGGAACGCCACCGCGTTGCCCCCGGCGGCTTGACCGTTGTAGCCCTGGAGCCGGGCGACCGCCTGGAACTGATCGACCTCGAAGGCGATCAGGCCGCCGAGCTGCTGGCCTTTGCCGACGATGGTCGCGTGGCGCTTGCCGCCCTCGGTCTCGCCGTCAGCCCTGGTGCCGAATTTATCGCTCACCTGCTCCACGACGGCAGCCGCGAGGCGGCGCATATCACTGCCGCGCTGGTACGCCGAGGTATCGATTGCCGCCAACTGCCGCCGGCCGCACGGCTCTGGCAACAAGGCACCCGGGCCGGTTTCCGCCGCAGCTTCAGCGCCAGCGCCGCGCTGCTGGTGATAGTTGCCGCGCCAGGCGGAGTGACACCGGTGGACCAACAGCTGCGCGCCAGCGAACTGCGCCTACTGATCCACCGCGCCAACCCGCGCCAGGTGCTGGCCCCACCGTTGCCCGCACCGCTGGGTGAGCTGGTGGATGAATTCACCATCAGCCCCGGCAGCGCGCGGGACTACGTGGTCGCAGCCGGCCAGTACATCCAGGTGCTCGACGTGGCCGGACGGCAGTGCTCGGACTTCGTCGCCTTCGACCGCCGCGGCCTCGATGCCGGCCGCGAGATCGATCTGGACCCCACCGTCACCCGCACCCTCAACGGCAGCGCTTACCCAGGGCCGGGCCTGTTCAGCAAGTTCTTCGACCGCAACCTGCAACCGATGCTGGAAGTGGTGCGCGACACCGTCGGTCGTCACGACACCTTCGCCCTGGCCTGCACGGCACGCTACTACGAAGCCCAGGGCTACTTCGGCCATGCCAACTGCAGCGACAACATCAGCCGCGCCCTGGCCAAACACGGGGTGCAGGGCCGCGCCGGCTGGCCGGCGATCAATTTTTTCTTCAACACCGGGGTGGACGCGCACCAGCACCTGACCCTCGACGAGCCCTGGTCGCGTCCCGGTGACTACGTGCTGCTGCGCGCCATGACCGACCTGGTCTGCGCCAGCAGTTCCTGCCCGGACGACATCGACCCGGCCAACGGCTGGCAGCCCACCGACATCCACATCCGCGTGTATTCCGACAAGGAGCGCTTCAGTATCGCCATGGCCAATCGCCCGACTCCAGACGCCGACCCGGTGCTGACCCGCGAAAGCGGCTTCCACCCAGGCACCTCCGCCCTCACCCGCCACTTCATCGACTACCGCGGCTGGTGGACCCCGAGCCATTTCGACGGCTACGGCACCCTGGAGGAATACCACGGCTGCCGCGAACGGGTGGCAGTGATGGACCTCTCGGCCCTGCGCAAATTCGAGGTGCTCGGCCCCGACGCCGAAGCCTTGCTCAACTACTGCCTGACCCGTGACGTGCGCAAACTGGCAATCGGCCAGGTGGTGTACTCGGCCATGTGTTATGAGCACGGCGGCATGCTCGACGACGGCACCCTGCTGCGCCTGGGCGCAGATGCCTTCCGCTGGATCGGCGGCGAGGACTACGCCGGTATCTGGCTGAGCGAGCAGGCGGAAAAGCTCGGCATGAAGGTGTGGATCAAATCGGCCTCCGAACAGATCCACAACATCGCCGTACAGGGGCCGAAAAGCCGTGAACTGCTGAGCCAGATGATCTGGACGCCCGGCACCCAGCCCGCGCTGGCAGACCTCGGCTGGTTCCGTTTTCTTACCGGCCGCCTCGACGACTACAACGGCCCGCCGCTGATGGTCTCGCGCACCGGCTACACCGGCGAGCTGGGCTATGAGATCTGGTGCCACCCCAGCGATGCCATGCAGGTCTGGCAGCGCCTCTGGCAACTGGGCGAGCCTCTGGGCCTGGTACCGCTGGGGCTGGATGCCCTGGACATGCTGCGCATCGAGGCCGGGCTGATCTTCGCCGGCTACGAGTTCTGCGACCAGACCGACCCCTTCGAGGCCGGCATCGGGTTTTGCGTACCGCTGAAATCCAAGCAGGACGACTTTATCGGCCGTGAGGCCCTGCTGCGGCGCAGTGCCAACCCACAACGCAAGCTGGTCGGCCTGCGCCTGGACGGCAACGAAGTGGCCCACCACGGTGACTGCGTGCATGTGGGCCGCGCACAGATCGGGGTGATCACCAGCGCCACCCGCTCGCCGCTGCTGGGGCAGAACATCGCCCTGTGCCGGCTGGATGTCGGCTACTGCGAACCCGGCACCGCGGTGGAAATCGGCAAGCTGGACGGCCAGCAGAAACGCATTGCCGCCACGGTTGGCCACAGCACCATCGCCTACGACCCGGAGAAAACCCGCGTGCGGGCATAAGCGCAGTCGACTGGCCGAAGAATTGCTAGTCCCAATGCCTGCATGGCCCGGTGCCGGACCGTGCAGGCAACCATGGTCTCGTAGCAAGGAGTAGTGGCCAATGTGGTTCAAAGATGCATCCAAGGAGCTGGCCGGCGACCTCGCCCAGCAACTCAGCCAACTGATCGATGATCAGCCGAGTAACACCCAGCACACCCCACGCCTGCAACGCCACCCGCAACTGCTCGACGCCCTCCAGCGCCTGAGCCGCAGCTGGCACGCCCACCAGCAGTTCCAACAACAGGCCCGCGCCACCCCGCCCGCTCCCTGCAGCACCGAACAGTATCAGCAACTGTGCGAGCAACTGGCCAACAGCGAACGCCAGCGCCAGCAGCTGGAGCAGCAGTTGCAGCACAGCCAGGAGCAGTGCCATGCCTACGCGGCCCGCGAAGGCCAATGGCAGCAGGACGCCCAGGCCTGGGAGCTGACCCAGCAGACCCTTACCGAAGGTTGCTGGGACCTCAGCGTGGTCAATGGCGACGCCGACCACCCGAATAATGTCATCCGCTGGTCCGATCAGTTCCGCAACCTGATCGGCTACAGCCGCGCCGAGTTTGCCGATGGCTGGGACAGCTTCTTCGGCGTAGTTCCGGCCGAAGACCTGAAGCAGGTCATGCGCGTATTCGCCGGCCATATCGCCGACCCCAGGGGCGAGCCGGCCTATGTGGTGGAGTACCGCATGCGCCACAAGACCCGCGGCGAAACCTGGTACCGCGAACGCGGTCGCTGCCTCTACGACGCCAACGGCGTGCTGGTACGGGTGATCGGGGCGGTGCGCGATATCAGCGATGAAAAGGCCGCGGAGGCCCTGCGCCTGCGCGAACAGGACAGCATTCAGAACACCTACAAGCAGATCGCCCAGGTTGCCGGGGCCATCAAGGGCATTGCCGAACAGACCAACCTGCTGGCACTCAACGCCGCCATCGAAGCCGCCCGTGCCGGCGAACAGGGCCGCGGTTTTGCCGTGGTGGCAGACGAAGTACGCAACCTGGCCCGGCGCACCCAGGAGTCGGTGCAGCAGATCCAGAACATGCTGCAGCAAAACCGCTGAAACGACCCAAATTCAGGCAAATACGCCGCCAAACGAACTGTAACAGGGCATTTCATCACTCGGTTATCCGCCACCGCCGCGGATTCTGGGTGCGGTGCGCGGAAGGCGTTCTGGCACAGGGATTGCTTATTCATATAGGGAACTTTTTATAACTACGAATAAACACCCAGGGCCTGCGGCCATCCACTCCAACAAAAGCTGCCAACACCGCTGTATCACCACGAATTCGAATCGAGGATCGACTGATGGAAGAGCAGAAAACCCCCACTCTAGAGGAGCTACAGGCTCTGATAGAGATGACCAACACCCTGAATATGGAAATATTCTACTGGTGGTGTATCGCCCTGATGGTTTGCATTCATGCCGGCTTCCTGTCCTATGAGATCGGTGCCTCACGCCTGAAGAACGCCCTGGCGGCCGGGGTGAAGAATATCCTCGCCTTCGGCTTTATCGTTCCCAGCGTATTTCTGCTCGGCTGGGCGGTGTACAACGGCTTCCCGGACGGCCTGGTGCCGCGCATGGACGCCTTCCTCGCCGGGATGCCCTGGAGTGAATCCATGGGGCCGAACATCCAGGACAATGCCACCGGCATCTTCTGGGCGGCCTTCGCCATGTTCGCCGCCACCACCGGTTCGATCCTGTCCGGCGCGCTGATCGAGCGGGCACGGATGAGCGCCTTTATCATCCTTACCATCGTGCTCGGTGGCTTCCTCTGGCTGGTCGCGGCCTCCTGGGGCTGGCATCCGGAAGGCTGGTTGACCGTCAAGTGGGGCTACCATGACGTCGGTGCCGCCGGTGTGGTGCATCTGATTGCCGGCTTCTTTGCCCTGGCCGTGGTGATCAACCTCGGCGCGCGCATCGGCCGCTTCAACGAGGACGGCAGCGCCAACGCCATCGTCGGCCACAGCATGCCGATGAGCGTGGTCGGCCTGATGCTGATCATCGTCGGCTTCTTCGGTTTCCTCGGCGGCTGCATCATCTACAACTCCGGTGCCCAGTGGATCAACATCTACGGCCAACCCACCAACCTCTCGGCCTTTGCCTTCAACACCCTGATGGGTTTTGCCGGCGGCCTGATCGGTGCCTACCTGACCACCCGCGAACCCTTCTGGATGATGTCCGGTGGCCTGGTCGGGATTATCTCGGTGGCTCCGGGTCTGGACCTGTACCACCCCGGGCTGTCCTACCTGATCGGCATGGGCGTCGCCGCTGCCGCACCGCTGGTCAACAACCTGCTGCTCAAGTTTCGTCTGGATGACGCGGTCGGTGCCTTCGCCGTACACGGCTTCGGTGGCTTTGCCGGCCTGGTGATCAGCGGCGTCTTCCTCGCCGGTTACCCGAACGTCAACGGCATGGCCCCCATCAGCTTCTTCGGCCAACTGGGCGGTGCCGTGGTCCTGGCTGCGCTGGGCTTTATCCCTGGCTACGTCATTTCCTACGCACTCAAGCACTTCGACATGCTGCGGGTTCCGGCCCACGCCGAAGAACGCGGCCTCGACCTGACCGAAGTACCGGCCCAGGCCTACCCGGAGTGGGACTCGATGTACGGCACCAGCACCAGCGTAGGCGGCTCTGCCCCTGCACCGACCAGCCTGATCGGCGAAAGCAAACCGGCCTGAGTGCCATGCGGCCTGCTGCCAAAGGGCGGCAGGCCCACCTAAAGGAGCATTACCATGAGCATCACCACCTTCGACGGTGCCAGCGCCGTGTTCACCTTTGCCGACAAGCCAGCCATCCTGATTTTTATCAGCCTGCTGGTGGCCGGCGTCAGCCTCTACGCCCTGATCGCCACCATGGTCCACGAGAAGCACAGCTACGCCCAGCCGGACGACGAGCTGCCCAAGATTAAGTAAGCCCCCGGCCGGCGGCGTTCGCCGCCGGCCCTCTTTTCCGAATCGCTACTACGCCACCGCCCTTTTCGCGCTGGAAGAACCCTTGGGTTTAGCCGCGCTCGCCTTGCGTATCAATTTGCGTATCAATCAGCCCGGTAGCGTCCTGAAATATCGAGGAGTTGTGCATGGCCTGGTTCAAATCCGCTGCCCCCGTTGTGCCGGCCTGGCAGACCGCCCTGCTTGCCGGCGACGTTGAACGCGTCCTGCAGTTGGACGACGGCAGCCTGCCCGAGCACCTGCGCAGCTGCCTGGAGCGCGGCCTGAGCGAGCCGCCGCCGAGCGAGGGCCGTGCCTTGGGCCTGCTTTGTGGCCGCCTCGACGCATTGCAGCGGCATGCCATGCAGGCTGTCGAGCAGACCGAGAACAGCCTGGCCGAAATCGCCGCACGCAGCGGCGAACAGCTGACCTTTCTCGACCACACCCGCGGTTTTCTCGACCACAGCAGCCGCAGCGCCGATGAACTGCGCGGCGAGATGGCCCGCGAACTGGAAAGCACCCGGCAGTTCTTCGCCAGCCAGTTCGCCGAGCTGCAGCAGGCCATCGAGGAGCGCGCCAGCGCCTCGCACCAGGTCATCCGTTCCATCGACGAGATCGGCCGCACCGTGCAACTGCTGTCGATCAACGCGGCCATCGAGGCGGCCCATGCTGGCGAGGCCGGGCGCGGCTTCGCCGTGGTCGCCAGCGAGATCCGCGACCTGGCCCTGCGCACCCAGGCCAACACCCGCCAGGCCTTCGAGCAGATCGACATGTCCCAGCTCAGCGAGCGCCTGGACGCCCTGCTGCACAGCGCCGAGGCGCAACTGCAGCAGCTCAGCGGCCAGGTCGGCACCTCGCTGTCCAGCCTGCATGGGCTGTTCGGCCAGATGGCCGCGCGCCTGGACGAGGTCGAAGGCAACAACAAGGTCATAGTCGCCGGCGTGCAGTTGGGCCAGAGCGCCGATGCGCAACTGCGCGGACGCAGCAACTGGAGCCGCTCGCTGCTCAATGATCTGGCCTCGGTGTACGCCGCTCAGGACCCACGGCAAGGCCTGCAGCGCCTGCTGCATGAGGAGCGCCTGCACCTCGACCCGCATTACGATCGCCTGGCCGAGATCCGCGCCCGAGGTGAAATCCGCGTGGCCATCGAACCGGCCTTCAAGGGCCTGTCCTTCCGCACCGAGGCCGGTGGCCCACTGCAGGGACTGGACGCCGAACTGGTGCGCGCCTTCGCCCGCTGGCTAGGCGTGCAATGCCGCTTTATCGAACACCCCTGGGACCGCTGCCTGCAATTGCTGGAGGCCGGCGCGCAACGCCGCGACAACGAGGCCGACCTGGTGTGGAGCGCCATGCCGCCGATGCCTGGCTACGACCAGGTGGCCTTCTCCGCGCCCTACGTGTTCCTCCCCTACGTGCTGGCCAAACGCGCCGGCGATACGCGCATCCAGGGCGTCGAGGACCTGGCTGGCAAGGTGCTCGGCTGCATCAACGACCCGGCGGCCATGGCCACCCTGGAAGAACGCGGCCTGCGCTGGCAGGCCAACCGGCACAAGCCGGGCGGCAAGGTCGAACTGGCCAACCTGCTGGCCTACAGCGACCAGAGCCTGATCCACGACTGCCTGGCCGACGCCACGGTGGATGCCTTCGCCGTCGACCTGCCGATCTACCACTGGGCCTGCCAAGGCGAACGCAGCCCCTGGCGCGGTCGCCTGGAAATCCTTCCTGGCAACCTCAGCCCCAGCCTGTGGTACTACTCGGCCGCCGTGGCCAACCAGCCGGGCAACGCCGGCCTGCTCGCCGCCATCGACCAGTTTATCGCCCACTACCGCGCACAACCGGCCTACCGCGAACTGGTGCAGCGCTGGCTGGGCAAGGTCTACGACGATGCCCACTGGCGCTTCGCCCCAGGGATCCACGACGCCGCCAGCCTGACCCAAGCCTGAGGCCGCAGCCCGCCAGGGCCGTCTGCTTCGGATCTACCACCAGCAGCGCCCTGCTCGCTGAGGCGGTCATGTTTTCGTTAGCTGTCGCACACACTTTGGGAGGGGCTTTAGCCGAGACTGGCACACAAAGCCCCAGGTCTATTAACCCTCACAGCAACCCTTAGCCCGGCACACTGGAAACCAGCTTAAGGCCCACCACCCCGGCAAGGATCATCCCCAGGCAGGCCAGCCGCGCCGTATCGGCCGGTTCGTCGAGGTAGACGATGCCGTAGATGGCAGTGCCCAGCGCGCCGATGCCGACCCACACCGCATAGGCAGTGCCCACCGGCAGGGTGCGCACCGCCTGCGCCAGCAGATACAGGCTCAGTGCGATAAAGAAGCCGCAATACAGGCTCGGCCACAGGCGGGTGAAGCCGTGGGTTCGTGGAATGGCGGCGGCGTAACAGATCTCGCTGAGGCCGGCCAGAAGCAGGAAGCTCCAGCCGGCAGCGGTTCCGCTGAACAAGGCCATGGCAATCTCCTGGCAGACGGCCCGAGCGCCCAGATGCCGAAGCAGGTTGTGGGCAGCCCAGGCCGGTAAGCGCTAAATGGTGCGCGGGGCGAACCCCGCGCGGTGGCACGGGATCAGTACTGCTGACCGGGTATCCAGCTAGTGCCGGCCAAAGGCACCCGCGCCATGGCGGCGGACTCCACGGTGAGCGCCACCAGGTCCTCGGGGTCGAGGTTGTGCAGGTGCGACTTGCCGCAGGCGCGGGCCATGGTCTGCGCCTCCAGTACCAGCACACGCAGGTAGTTGGCCAGGTGCCGGCCGCCTTCCACCGGGTCCAGGCGCTTGGCCAGCTCGGGGTCCTGGGTGGTGATGCCGGCCGGGTCCTTGCCGTTCTGCCAGTCGTCGTAGAAACCGGCGGCCGAGCCGATCTTCTTCAACTCTTCGTCCAGGCGTGGGTGGTTGTCGCCCAGGGCGATCAGCGCCGCCGTGCCGATGGCCACCGCATCGGCACCCAGGGCCATGGCCTTGGCCACGTCGGCACCGTTGCGGATGCCGCCGGAGACGATCAGCTGCACCTTGCGATGCATGTCCATCTCCTGCAGCGCCTGCACGGCCTGCGGAATGGCGCAGAGAATCGGGATGCCGACGTGCTCGATAAACACTTCCTGGGTCGCCGCCGTACCGCCCTGCATGCCGTCGAGGACGATCACATCGGCACCGGCCTTCACCGCCAGCTTGACGTCATAGTAGGGACGGCTGGCACCGATCTTCACGTAGATGGGTTTTTCCCAGTCGGTGATTTCCCGCAGCTCGGCAATCTTGATCGCCAGGTCGTCCGGGCCGGTCCAGTCCGGGTGACGGCAGGCGCTGCGCTGGTCGACGCCAACCGGCAGGGTGCGCATACCGGCGACGCGCTCGGTAACCTTCATGCCCAGCAGCATGCCGCCACCGCCCGGCTTGGCACCCTGGCCGAGAACGATCTCGATGGCGTCGGCCTTGCGCAGGTCATCGGGGTTCATGCCGTAGCGCGACGGCAGGTACTGGTAAACCAGGTGCTGCGACTGGCCGCGCTCTTCCGGGGTCATACCGCCGTCGCCGGTAGTGGTGCTGGTGCCGGCGATGGTCGCACCGCGGCCGAGGGCTTCCTTGGCATTGGCCGACAGCGCACCGAAGCTCATGCCGGCGATGGTCACCGGGATTTTCAGGTGCAGCGGCTTCTTGGCAAAACGGGTGCCGAGCACCACGTCGGTACCGCACTTCTCGCGGTAACCTTCCAGCGGGTAGCGCGACATGCTGGCACCGAGCAGCAGCAGGTCGTCGAAGTGCGGCACCTTGCGCTTGGTGCCACCGCCGCGGATGTCATAGATGCCGGTCTCGGCGGCGCGCTGGATTTCCTGGATGGTCAGGCGGTCGAAGGTCGCGGACTCACGCAGTACCGGTGGGGTTTTGTCGCTCATGGAAAGCTCCTCGAAATAGGCAATCCCGGTAGGCGCGGGTTGCTCAACGCCCGCCTCGCGCCTACAGGCAAAGTGAAGTCAGTACGCCGAGGCGTTGTCGACTTTGAAGTTGTACAGCTGGCGGGCCGAGCCATAGCGCTTGAAGTCCGCCGCCTTTTCGTTGAAACCGGCGCGGTCGAGCAGCGTCTGCAGCTCTTCGAGGTGCTCGGCACGCATCTCCTTGGCGATGCAGTCCGAGCCCAGCGACTCGACGCTGCCCTTGACGTAAATCCGCGTCTCGTAGAGCGAATCGCCCAGGGCATCGCCAGCATCGCCGCACACCACCAAGCGTCCGGCCTGGCCCATAAAGCAGCTCATATGGCCGATGCTGCCGCCAACCACGATGTCGACGCCCTTCATGGAAATGCCGCAGCGCGCGCCGGCATCACCTTCAATCACCAATAGGCCGCCATGGGCAGTGGCACCGGCCGCCTGGGAGGCGCTGCCCTTGACCCGCACATAGCCAGACATCATGTTCTCGGCGCAGCCGACGCCGACATTGCCGTGCACCGTGACCGAGGCCTTCTGGTTCATGCCCGCGCAGTAGTAGCCGGCATGGCCTTCGATATCGATGGAGATTTCCTGGTTTACGCCAACCGCCAGGTTGTGCGCGCCATTGGGGTGGGTGACGACCCACTCGCGGTCCTGCAGGTCGCGGGCTTGATCGTGCAGGGCCTGGTTCAGGTCACGCACGGTGGCGTTGGATAGATCGATGGTTTTCATTGCATCACTCCGTATTCAGGGAGTCGTTCACAACCGTCGCGAGCGCGTCGAGAGCAAGGAAGGACCGGAGCGCAAAGCGAGACAGTACAAGGAGTACGGCGAGCTTTTGCGTGAGGACCTGACGCCGCTATCGACGTGCGCAGCAGGTTGTGGGCGACTCAGGCAGACTCGCGTTCCCAGATGTACATGGTGGCCGGGATCGGTTCCCAGACCCTGGCCTTGTCGATGCCCGGCAGGCTCGACAGCGCCTGATATTCCGAGGCCATGGCGACGTAGTCGTCGGTCTCGGCGAGGATCGCCGGCTTGCAGGCGATAGGGTCGCGGATCACCGCAAAACCGTTACGCGTGCCGATGGCGAAGGTGAAGAAGCCGTCAAGGTCCTCCAGCGACTTGTCCAGTGCCTCCTTCAGGCTGTCGCCCTGCTGCAGCCGCCAGGTCAGGTAGCCGGCAGCCACTTCGGTGTCGTTGTCGGTCTCGAAGGTGATGCCCTGGCGCTTGAGTTCCTGGCGCAGGCGGAAGTGGTTGGACAGCGAGCCGTTGTGCACCAGGCAGAGGTCAGCACCGGTGGAGAACGGGTGGCTGCCTTCCATGGTCACCGCACTTTCGGTGGCCATGCGGGTGTGGCCGATGATATGGCTGCCCTTCATCCCGGCCAGGCCGAAGCGCTGGGAGATTTCCCGCGGCAGGCCCATGCCCTTGAGGATTTCGATGCTCTGACCGGCGCTCATGATGCGCACGCTCGGTGCCAGCTCGGCCAGCAGCGCTCGCACGCCGGCCTCATCGGCCTGTACCTTGAGCACCGCGGCGTTGGCGTTCTGGAACCACTCCAGAGCGGTGCCCAGACGCGCATCGACGGCGGCGATCAAGGCCTTGAAGTCGAAGCCTTCGGTAGTCGCCTGCAAGGTCAGCTTGACCCAGCCGTCGGCCACTTCGTCACCGTAGATGGCAAAGCCGGCGCTGTCCGAGCCACGGGCGGTCATGGCTTCGAGCATGGGTTCGAAGAGCTTGCCGAGCTGCGATTCAAGCTCGGGATTTTTCAGGTAGAGACCCACGATTCCACACATATCAGAAACTCCAGGGCAGAAGACGCCCAGCTCTTCGCGGGACGTCGGAAAGGGTTGATAACGGTCGAAAATCAAAAGAACTCGGTGTAGCGCTGGATCTCCCAGTCGCTCACATGGCGGCTGTACTCCACCCACTCCATGCGCTTGAGCTTGATGAACTCATCGACGATTCCCGCACCGAGCACCTCGCGGAACAGGCTGTCGGCCTCCAGCGCATCGCAGGCTTCCTTGAGCGACTGCGGCAGGGTCTTGATGCCGCGCGCGGCGATTTCTTCCAGGCTCAGGCTGTAGAGGTTTTCGTTGCAGATGGCACCCGGATCCAGCTGGCGGTCGATGCCGTCGAGGCCAGCGGCGATGATTGCGGCGGTAACCAGATAAGGGTTGCAGCCAGCGTCCGGCAGGCGGAATTCCAGGCGGCCATAGGGCACGCGCACCATGGCCGAGCGGTTATTCGAGCCGAAGGCGATAAAGGCCGGAGCCCAGGTCGCACCAGACAGCGAACGGCCCACCACCAGGCGCTTGTAGGAGTTCACCGTGGGCGCGGCGAAGGCGCACAGGGCCGGGCCATGGGCCAGCAGGCCGGCGGCGAAGTGATAGGCCATCTTCGACAGGCCCATGCCGCTCGGGTCGCCGGCGTCGTGGAAGAGGTTCTTGTTGCTGGCGCTGGCAATCGACAGGTGGAAATGCATGCCGTTGCCGGCGCGCTTGGGATCGGGCTTGGGCATAAAGGAGCAGATCATGCCCATGTCGTTGGCGATCTCGCCGGCGGCCATGCGGAAGAAGGTGAAGCGATCCGCCGACTCCATGGCATCGCTGTAGGTGTAGTTGATCTCGAACTGGCCGTTGGCGTCCTCGTGATCGATCTGATAAATGTCGAAGCCCACCGGCTGCAGCGCCTCGGTCAGGCGTTCAAGGAACTCGCGCGAACGCGACAGGCCCTTGTAGTCGTAGCAGGGCTTGTCCAGGGTGTCGGAGCCATCCACCAGTTGCAGCTTGCCGTCGACGCCACGGCGGAACAGGCTGAATTCCGGCTCCAGACCGGTGTTCAGTGTCCAGCCCTTATCGGAAAGGCGCTGCACCTGCTGCTGCAGCACATAGCGGCTGTCGTAGGGATGCGGTTGGCCCTCAACATGACCGATGCACACCACCCGGCCGTAGCCCGGCTGCCAGGGTACCGGGATCAGCGTGGCGAGATCGCCGCGGGCCATAAAGTCCGGGCCGTGGGGCTCCATACCCATGCCGCATATGGCAAAACCGGCGAAGCCTGCGCCCTCCTCGGCCACCGCCTGGAGGCCGGACACCGGCACGGATTTGGTTTTCGCAGCGCCGTGGATATCGACGAACTGCGCCAGCACGTACTTGATTCCGTACTGATCAATGATGCGCTGCGTTTCAGTTGGCAACATGAGTCTTCACTCCTGGAAAAAGGCATGGCAATGGGGTGTTGGCAGGCGAACAAGGGCACAATCACGAGCGACGACCACAGGAATTCCAGGCATGCCGATTGCTCGGGCGAACGCATGGGAGGTTTGGAAGTGGGTCATGGCTTATCAAAATTCCACTTAGGAAAGTTAGTTTCCTATAAGGAATGCAATTGCCTTGCCAATCTGCAGTGCGGCTGACGAAGGCGCTTTACCCCACGATTTGCCACTGTTTATATGGGAAACTACTTTTCGCTTGAGGAAAGTCGCGACATCATCTGCTGGGAGGCTCAGCGAAAATGCGCTTTCCTAGTGCGAATGTTACTTTCCTGGACAGAAATAGTGCGGAATATCACCCCTATGACGAGCGAAACCCCACCACGCCTCCGCCTGGAGCAATACCTGGGCATGCAGATCAAACGCCAGCGTCAGGCACAGGAACTCAAACTGGCGGACGTGGCCCGCATTGCCGGCATCAGCCAGGGCATGCTGAGCAAGATCGAAAACGCCCAGGTGTCCACCAGCCTGGATGCCCTCAGCCGTCTGTGCGACGTGCTCGGCATGCCCATGTCCAAACTCTTCAGCCAGTACGACCAGCCCGACGGCAACGCCATCCTGATCAAGGCCGGCGAAGGCCTCGAAGTGGTTCGCCGCGGCACCGAGAAGGGTCATACCTACCACCTGCTCAACCACACCCGTGGGCCGAAGAAGAACTTCGAGGCCTATATGGTGACCATGGACGACGCCAGCGAAGAGTTCCCCACCTTCTCCCATCCCGGTACCGAGTTCCTCCACTTGCTGGAGGGCGAACTTATCTACCGCCACGGCAACCAGCTCTACCCGATGCAAGCCGGCGACAGCCTGACCTTCGACGGCGACATCCCCCACGGCCCGGAGAAACTGCTGCAGGTGCCAATCCGCCTGCTGTCAGTGATGAACTACGGTAACGGCAACCAGTAAGGCCTGGCCTGTGCCCGCCGATGGAGGCGAACTTATTGATAGCCCGGATGCAATCCGGGGGAATCCACCACTTTTAATGGCATGCCATAGGCTTTTGTGGGAGGGGCTTTAGCCGCGACAACAACTAGCTAGCTACCCAGATGCCTCACCACCTGCTGCGCCTCTTGCATCATGGCCTGCACCAGTGCCTGGCGTCGTGCGTCGGTCATGCGCGGGCGGGCCAGGGCGCAGCTGAGTGCGCCGATGGCTTGCCCGGCCGCATCCAGGATCGGCACTGCCAAGCCGGTGTAACCCGGCAGGCGGCGATCCACCAGGCCGCTGGCAAAGCCCAGCCGGCGCACGCTGGCGAGGCTCGCGATGATCTGCTCCACCTCCAGGCCGTAGTCCAGGCGCAGGCTTGCGGCATTGTGGCGAAGGATCTCGTTGCGCTCGGCCTTGTCCATCCACGCCAGCAGTGCCTGGGACGCCTGCCCTACTCCCATGGGCATGCGCCCGCCGACACTGCGGCTGTAGCTTTGTACCGGTAGCTCGCCGGCCAGCATATCCAGGCACAGCACCTGATACCCATCGGCCACCAGCAGAAAGAAGCTGTCGCCGAAGCGCTGCGCCAAACGCAGCAGCACCGGCCGCGCCTGTTCACGCAGGGCGCTGGCGTTGCCGGCCTGGGCACCTAGGGCAAACAGTTCATAACCCAGCACATAGTGCCCACGCCGCCGTGCCGGGCGCACGACCCCCTGACGACGCAGGTGTTGCAACAGGCGATAGGTGGTCGGTTGCGAACACTCGGCCGCCGCGCACAACTGCGCCGGGGTGGCCCCCTCGGCACCGGCCGCCGCGATCAAGCGCAGCAGTTGGAAAGCTCGCTCGAGGCTGCGGGTGCCGCGCATGGCATCGGTCATTTTTCTCACCTGGTAATAAACAAGGCCCGGCCGCGGCGATGCAAGTTGCGCGCCTCAATGGCCCCGGCATGCTTGCCACTGCATAGACCAGGAGCCCGCCATGTACCCGCAGATCGAACGAATCAGCAGCGACACACCCTTACCTGAAAGCACCGAAGTGGCCGTTATCGGCGGCGGCATCATCGGTGTCAGCACCGCCTACTGGCTGGCTCGCCGGGGCATCCCGGTCACCCTTCTGGAAAAAGGCCTGATCGGCGCAGAACAGTCCTCACGCAACTGGGGCTGGTGCCGCAGCATGGGCCGTGACCTGAAGGAGATTCCCCTGGCCCTGGCCAGCCTCGATCTGTGGGACGCCTGGCAGGCCGGGCTGGGTGAAGACCTGGGCTTTCGCCGCAGCGGCGTGCTCTATGCCTGCGAGAACCCGCGCCAGTTGCAGCAACAGGCCGACTGGCTGCAAGCGGCCACCGCCTATGGCTCACAAGCCAGGCTGCTGGAAGGCCGTGATCTGCAGCGCATCCTTCCGGAAGGCGCTGCCGCCGGTTGGAGCGGTGCCTTGCATACGCCCAGTGACGGCCGCGCCGAACCGCAGCTCGCCAGTGCGGTGATCGCCCGCGCGGCGCAGCGCCTTGGTGCTCGCATCATTACCGGCTGTGCGGTGCGCGGCCTGGATATCGAGGGTGGACAAGTGCGCGGTCTGTACAGCGAACGTGGCCGTTTGCGTTGTTCGACCGTGGTGCTGGCCGGCGGTGCCTGGTCGACGCTGTTCTGCGCCAACCTCGGCCTGCGCCTGCCGCAACTGAAGATGATTGCCTCGGTGCTGCGTACCGCGCCGATGCCGGGTGGCCCGGAACTGGCCGTGGGTGCCGAACGCTATGCCTTCCGCAAACGCGCCGACGGCGGTTACAGCATCGCCCAGCGCAGCGCCAACCAGGCTCCCATCACCCCGGACAGCTTCCGCTACCTGCGCGACTTTCTGCCGGCGCTGGGCCAGCAATACCGCGAAGTCCGCGTGCGCCTGGATCACCGCTTTATGCAAGAGCTGCGTCAGCCAAGGCGCTGGGACATGGATGGCCCGAGCCCCTTCGAGCGCTGCCGCGTGCTCGACCCACAGCCCTGCGCAAGCATTCTCGACGAAGCGCGCCAGGCGCTGGGCGCAGCCTTCCCCTTCTTTCGCACAGTGAAAATCGAACAGAGCTGGGCCGGAGCGATGGACGTCACCCCGGACGCCATTCCGGTAATCGGCCCGGTCACCCGCCTACCCGGCCTGTACCTCTCCACCGGCTACTCCGGCCACGGCTTCGGCATCGCCCCGGGTGCCGGCCACCTACTGGCCGACCTGATCGACGGCAGCCAACCGCTGGTCGACCCAAGCCCGTTCGCCTTTGAGCGGCTCTGATGTTTGCGGCTAGCCGCTTCCAAGGTTCGCGCACTTGTGGGGGGGGCCGTGGCCAGCGATGTGGTGACACCGGGTCGAGACAATAACTGCGCGCTCTGGCAGGAAGCGGATGCGCACGAAGGGCAGTTATCGGCAGGCAGCAGTTGAGTTCCTTTCCCTGCGAAAGATTACAACGATGCGTTTTTTTGCTTGACCTTACCGCGGTGGCAAGGAGGAAAGTCGAATCATCAAACACAGTCCTTAGTAGGAGCGCGAAATGACTACCTTCGAAGTAAAAGACATGACCTGTGGACACTGCATAAAAGCTATTACCCAAGCGGTTCTGGCCGTGGACCCGACCGCCAACGTGCAGATAGACCTACCTTCGTACCGAGTACAGATTGAGTCGGCAAGCGCCGAAACTGAACTTAGCAACGCCATTGTGAAAGCAGGTTACTCCCCGGTCGCGACAACTACCGAGCAGGCTTCTTCCGCGCCGGTCAAAAAGACCGGTGGCGGTTGCTGCTGCCATTGAGTAGCAATAACACCGCGCGTTGAGAACCGTCAACGCGCCTTGCCCATACAGACATGAATTAACCCAACCCACATGGAGTTAGCCATGATCACTAAACCACTGGATTAAAGAAGCCTGATTTAGTTATGGCCTCGTAATTTTCTGCCGTGGAAACCGACTTTTTCAACAGCAGCGGCCAGAAGCGGACTGCCGTAGAAGCGGGTGGACAAGTAAAGGTTGTCCACCCTACAGAGCTCCGAAGCATGCGTAGGGTGGAAAACCGCGGAGCGTTTTCCACCAATTCTTATCCAGGCTACTCGCTGGGCCGGGGCGATGGACGTCACCCCGGACGCCATTCCGGTAATCGGCCCGGTCACCCGCCTACCCGGCCTATACCTCTCCACCGGCTACTCCAGCCACGGCTTCGGCATCGCCCCAGGTACCGGCCACCTGCTGGCCAGTCTGATCGACGGCAGCCAGCCGCTAGTCAACCCAAGCTCGTTTGCCTTTGAGCGTCTCGGATATTCGTAAGCAGCCACTCCAATGGTTGTGCACTTGTGGCTTCAAATTGATTATGAGTGCGTAAAAATGATTAAAAACACACCCATTTGCTCCAACTCGATTACAGTCGCTCGCCTCTGGAGTATCAACTGTCGCGCTCTTATGACCCAAGCCCGGCACCTGCTGGCCAACCTGATCGACGGTAGCCAGCCGCTGGTCGACCCAGCCCGTTCGCCTTTGAGCGACTCTAGCGTTCGCGGCTAGCCACTCCCACTGCCGGCACATTGGTGGGAGTAGTCTTGGCCGGCGATGTGGTGGTACCGGGTCGAGTCAGTAACTGTACCTTCTGGCTCAGACTGTGTAAAAACGTAGTGAGTGATGGCAATCAACTGCCGGGGGATTTTCTCAGTATCCAGGAGGCCGTCGGAGGCCCAATTAGGCGCAATCGGTGATTCTGGCTGCTATGCCACTTTCGGCTTCGGTGCGCCTGCTGGAGGGCGGCAAGAGTCGTAAAGCAGGCCTCAGGCCTTCATCGCTGCCATCAGGGCACCGCTGCCCAACACGTTCAACACGCGTTTGAGATTGTAGGCGAGCACATGCAGGCTCATCTCGGTACTCACCCGGTCGAGCGTTCTGGTGAGGAAGTGGGTGGCGCCCATCCAGGACTTCAGCGTGCCGAATGGGTGCTCGACCGTCTGACGGCGGATCCGCATCATCTCGGGCGCTTGATCCAGGCGACTCTGCATCGCCTCGAGCACTGCCTCATGCTCCCAGCGGCTCACTCGTCTCTCTGAGCTAGGCGTACAATGCTCTTTCAATGCGCAACCTTGGCAGTGCGAACTCCAGTAACAGTGCATATTCATGCCTTTCTCAACGCTGGAGAATCGCCAGATCAGTGCCTCCCCAGCCGGGCAGGTATATTCGTTTTTCGTTGCGTCATAAACGAAGGCATCTTTGTTGAACCGTCCTTCTGCCTTAGCGCTGGAGGTCATCGGCTTTGGTACATAGGCGGTGATGTTTGCGTTATGGCAGGCCAAGATTTCCTCGCCCTTGAAGTAGCCTCGGTCGGCGACTACCGACAACGTTTCTGGGCCGATGGCTTCACGAGCGTGCTTCGCCATTGAACTGAGCTGGTCACGGTCGGAGCCTCTGTTGGTGACCTCGTGAGCAACGATCAGGTGATGCTGCGTATCGACAGCCGTCTGCACGTTGTAGCCGACGATACCGCTGCCGCGCGTCATCATCGAACGGGCATCTGGGTCGGTCAGCGAAACCTGTTTGTCAGGGGAATCGTTGAGCTGAGTTTCGATCCCCTGAAGCTCTTTCATCTGCGCTTTGAGCTTGGCGATTTTATCTTCCAGGCTGGCAGTGTCTGGCGCGGAGGCGCTAGGAATCTGTCGATCAGCCGCATCGAGCGATGCCAAGTAACGGCTGATGCTCGTCTCGATTTCTTCCATGCGCCGCTTCAGTTTGGCGCTGGTGAAATTCCGGTCGCGGTTGTTCACCGCTTTGAATTTACTGCCGTCGATGGCAACCAGGTTTTCGCTAAAAAGTCCCAGCTGCTGGCAGAGCAAAACGAACTGGCGGCAGACGCCGCGAATGGCTTTGCTGTTGTCCTTTCGGAAGTTGGCGATGGTCTTGAAGTCGGGCATCAATCGCCCGGTTAACCACATGAGTTCGACGTTGCGCTGAGCTTCTCGCTCAAGACGCCGGCTCGATTGAATGCGGTTTAGATAGCCGTAGATATAGATCTTCAGCAGGATCGCAGGGTGGTAAGCCGGTCTTCCGGTTTCGGCTGGAATGACGCCATCAAAACCTAGCGTGGCTAGGTCGAGTTCGTCGACCACACGTACCGGATTGGTATCGCTGACGTAGTCGTCGAGGCTTTCGGGAAGTAAGGTGCTTTGACCTCGGTGTTCACCCTGGATAAACCGTTTCATGGGCGTTCCTTGCGCTGAGATTCTCGGAAATCATAGCAAGGGTTTACCGGTGCGTTTTTACACACTTTGGGCCAAAAGCAGTCACTGATGCTAGGTTAAAGAAGGGGAAAAACTCGATCTCAGGTGGATATATAAAGCTAGGGGCGATTCAATATGCTTCATGCATGCAGGCCCAACAAAGGAGAGTGCTATGTTGATGCTCCGCTTTTTTCCGGTAGCAGTTTGCACTTTTTTATTTTCTTTCATGGCGTTCAGCGCTAACGCAGAGAGTCTGGTTATCTATGGCGATGATCGATACCCGCCATTGATTTACTTGGATAACGACCAGCCCGCTGGAATTCTGCCAGCGATCTTTGCCAGACTGACAAAAGATACTGGCGACTCATATGAACTGGTGCTGCTGCCGTGGAAAAGGGCGTTGCAGTATGCCGAGCGTGGCAAAGGAGGGATCACCAATATTTCGCGTAACAAGGCCCGCGAGGTGTTGTACGATTTTTCGGTGCCGATGTACGACGACGACATTATTTTGGTGGTGTTGCAAGGTCATGAATTTGATTTCAACACACTAAAGGACTTGCAGGACAAGAAGCTCGGAGGGCTCTATGGCGCTAGCTACGGTGAAGGAATTGATCACGCAATCAGCAACGGCGAACTGCTTGTCGAGCGCGATAATGGTCAACAGCCCAGGTTATTAAAGTTACTGGCCGGCCGCATAGATGTGGCGATAATTGGCAATGGCGTTGCCGGATTTGAACACATACTGGCCTCAGACCCTCAACTAGAGGCCAATCGCAGCAAGTTTTTGGTGCTGCAAAATCCGCTAGTACACGACCCGCTGCATTTAGCCTTTAGCAAAACGATGCATATGCAGCCAGCGCTGGAACGCTTCAATAAGGCGCTGACAGCGTTAAGGGAAACGGCTGAATATCAGCAGTTGATCGGCAGGAAACCTTAACGCTGGCAGCACAAAATCGGGGCGTAGCTGCCGCCTTACGGGATATTTAAGCTATTAAGGAGGGACAGCGTTTTCTTGCGATCAGTTTCTACAGCCGTCATCACTGAGTGCAGGTTTAACTTTTCTACTCTAACCAAGTACTTCCGGCCGACCGCTTCGGGTCGGTTTGTTGTGGTCAACGAATTCTGGACACTGGTTTAGGTCTATCCGGCCAGTGATTCGGCTTCCACTGGCGTTTTGTATCCGTTGTAGCTGTGTGGCCTTTGATGATTGTAGTAGTCCGTCAGGTAGCGCAGCACATCCACCTCAGCCTGGCCTTGGCTGGTATAGCCGTGCTCCGGCATCCACTCCGTTTTCAGGCTTCTGAAAAAACGCTCCATCGGTGCGTTATCCCAGCAGTTGCCACGGCGACTCATGCTCTGCTTGATTCGGTAGCGCCACAGCATCTGGCGGAACTCAATGCTGGTGTAATGGCTGCCTTGGTCAGAGTGAAACATCAGCTGCTGCGGACAACCACGGGACTCAAAGGCCACGCGCAAAGCTCGCGTTGTGAGCTGCGAGTCTGGTCGATTGGATAGCGCCCAGCCCACGATGCGGCGCGCATACAGATCCATCACCGCCGCCAGGTAGATCCAGCGATTACCCGCCCAGATGTAGGTCACGTCGCCGCACCACACTTGGTTGGGGCCGCTCACTGTGAACTGCCGATCCAGCTCATTCGCCGCGATAGCATTTTCACCATCAGCTCGACGATAACGATGCTTGCGCGATTGCGAACTGAACAGCCGAGCCTCTTTCATCAGGCGTCCGGCAAGGAAACGACCCACAGTGACACCCTGTATCCGCAGCGCCGCTGACAATGTTCTGCCCCAGCGGAGCCTCGACTTTGTAGATGAAGCTCCGTGGCCAGCTGACGCAGAGCAGCCCGCCGATGATCTATCCGACGGCGTCGTGTGCAGGTGTCGTAAACACTGCTGCGATTTACGTCAAATACGCGGCACAGCTCGGCTCGTGGATACCGCTCGCCCAATGCCTCGATCAGGCTTACTGATCGAGGGAGTCCGACATTAAGAGAGCGGTAGCCTTTTTTAGGATCTCTTTCTCCCGCTCCAAGCGCCGTACCTGGGCCTCCAGGTCTTGTATACGCTTCTGCTCGGGAGTCATGGCCTTGCTGCGCGCGGGTGTTGTGCCGCCACGCTCGCTGCGTAGTTGCTCCACCCATCGACGTAATGCGGTCGGGCCTATACCCATCGACTTGCAGGCTTCGGGAATTGAATAGCCTTGATCCAGAACCAGGCCTGCTGCTTCGAGTTTGAAATCTGTACTGAATGATCTTCTAGTCACGTAAACACCTCATTGCTGGGCGAAGCTTAACGCCCTATTGAGGTGTCCAAAATCATTGAGCCACAACAGTTATAGCCCTTCGGTACCGGCAGTGCTGAGCCCGCATGCAGACCTTTGCAGAGCTTACCCGCACCCTACAAACGCCCACCCGCCCCTGCCACGCTGCACAGACATAGCCAACCCACTCACCAGCCACCCTGAACCCCTCCTACGACCCGACGCACAACTTTCCTCCCAGGATAAAAATTTTCATAACAGGCTAGACCTGCGACCTCGCTTCACCTATAAAAGCGCTTGAGGAATTTTATATTCCTGTCAGTAAAAATAAATCACAGATAAAACCAAGCTTCACCCTTGAAGATTTACGCCCTGCGCCGAGCTGCCGCCACTCCAATAGAGGAATAGATATGCAACATGCCAAGCACCAGTACGTGATCAAGATCAGTTGCCCGGCGGCCTCGGGCATCGTGGCGGCGGTGACCACCTACCTGGCGGACAAGGGTTGCTACATCAGTGAAATGTCGCAATTCGACGACGAGACCAGCGGCCGCTTCTTTATGCGCGCGGTGTTTCGCTTTAACGACAGCTACGAGGGTGATATCGACGAAGTCGAGCAAGGCTTTGTGGCAGTGGCCCAGCGCTTCGATATGCAGTGGACACTGCACAGCACCGCCACGCCCATGCGCGTGTTGCTGATGGTGAGCAAGTTCGACCACTGCCTGACCGACCTGCTCTATCGCCACCACAAGGGCGAGATGGACATGCAAATCACCGCTATCGTCTCCAACCACCTCGACCTGCGGCCCATGGCCGAGCGCGAGGGCATTCGCTTTATCTACCTGCCGGTGACCAAGGACAGCAAAGCGGAGCAGGAAGCGGCGCTGATGAAGATCGTCGACGAGACCCATACCGAGCTGGTGGTGCTGGCCCGCTATATGCAAATCCTCTCCGATGACCTGTGCAAACAACTGTCGGGGCGCGCGATCAATATCCATCACTCCTTTCTGCCCGGCTTCAAGGGTGCCAAGCCCTATCACCAGGCCTACGAGCGTGGGGTCAAGCTGATCGGGGCCACCGCCCACTACGTCACCTCGGATCTGGACGAAGGCCCGATCATCGAGCAGGAAGTGCAGCGTGTGGACCACGCCTACCTGCCCGACGATCTGGTGGCCATCGGCCGCGATACCGAAACCGTAGCCCTGTCCAAGGCGGTGAAATACCACCTCGAACACCGGGTTTTCCTTAACCAAGACCGTACGGTGATCTTCCGGTGAACAGCCTCTCCAGCGTGAAAATCATCGACGGCAAGGCCGCCGCTACGCGGGTTTTGCGCGAAGTCCGCATCGAGGTCGAGCAACTTATGCGCGTCGGCATTCAGCCGGGGCTGGCCGTGGTGCTGGTGGGCAGCGACCCGGCCAGCCAGGTTTATGTGCGCAACAAGGTGTTGCGCGCCGAGGAAACCGGTATTCGCTCAATCGAACACAAGCTGCCGGCCGAGACCGACGAAGCCGCCCTGCTTGAGTTGATCGAACGGCTTAACGCCGACCCGGCGGTTAACGGCATTCTGGTTCAGCTGCCGTTGCCCAAACATATCGACGAGCACCGCGTACTGCAGGCCATCGACCCGTTGAAGGATGTTGATGGTTTCCATGCCGAGAACGTCGGCGGCCTTAGTCAGGGCCGCGAGGTGCTGACGCCCTGCACCCCGGCCGGGTGCATGCGCCTGTTGCAGGACAACTGTGGCGACCTTGCCGGCAAGCATGCGGTGGTGATCGGCCGCTCCAATATCGTCGGCAAACCCATGGCCGCGCTGCTGCTAAAGGCCCATTGCACGGTGACGGTGGTGCATTCACACAGCAGCAATTTGCGCGAGCTGTGCCGCCAGGCCGACATTCTGGTCGCCGCCGTGGGCAAACCGCGCCTGGTGGATGCCAGTTGGCTCAAGCCCGGCGCGGTGGTTATCGATGTCGGCATCAACCGCATCGAGGAAGACGGCAAGAGCCGCCTGGTCGGTGATGTCGACTTCGACAGCGCCCTTAGCCAGGTTTCGGCCATCACCCCGGTACCCGGCGGCGTCGGCCCCATGACCATCGCCTACCTGATGAAGAACACCGTTACCGCCGCCCGCCTTCAGCGCCCGACTTTAGTTTCGCAACCCCAGCTTTCGGAGGCGTCATGCCCTTTAATCTCCTGAAATACGGCCTGAGCGCCGAGTACCCGGTGGAGGTCGACCTGCCCGCACCGCGGGAACTGAAGAAGGCCTATGACGTGGTGATCATCGGTGGCGGCGGCCATGGCCTGGCGATTGCCTATTACCTGGCCAAGTACCACGGCATCACCAATGTCGCGGTGCTGGAGAAGTCCTACCTGGGCAGCGGCAACACCGCGCGCAACACCGCGGTGATCCGCTCCAACTACCTCACCAGCGAGGGCGTAAGCTTCTACGCCGAGTCGGTGAAGATGTTCCAGAACCTGGCCAACGAATTCGACTTCAACATCATGTATTCCGAGCGCGGCCAACTGACCCTGGCCCACACGGATGCCACCGTGCGCGCCTTTCGCCAACGCGCCGAGGTGAACAAGCACTTTGGCGGACGCACCGAGATGATCGACCGCCAGCAGATCCGCGAGCTGGTGCCGACCCTCAATCTCGACCCCGGCCATCTGCCGGTGATCGCCGGGCTCTGGCATATCGACGGGGCCACCGCCCGCCACGACGCCGTGGCCTGGGGCTACGCCAAGCAGGCGGCCAAGCGCGGGGTGGAGATCCACCAGCTCACCGAAGTGCTGGACCTGGTGGTGGAGAACGGCCGCATCACCGCGGTGAAGACCAACCGCGGCACGGTGCAATGCGGCTGCGCGGTGCAGGCCATCGCCGGGCACAGCTCGCTGATGCTGGCCAAGGTCGGGATCCGCGCGCCGATCCAGACTTACCCGCTGCAGGCCATGGTGACCCAGCCGTTCAAGCCCTTCCTCGACCCGCTGGTGAGTTCGTCCGCCCTGCACTGCTATGTGCAGCAGACCAGCCGCGGCGAGATTGTCTTCGGCGGCGGTTCCGACCCCTACCCGCTGTACAACTCCCGCTCGACCCTGGACCTCAAGGAAAGCCTGCTGGCCCACGCCATCGAGATGTTCCCCTTTATGGCCAACGCCAAGCTGATGCGCCAATGGGCCGGGATCACCGATATGACCCCGGACTACAGCCCGATCATGGGTCTGTCGCCGGTGCAGAACTACTACCTCGACGCCGGCTGGGGCACCTGGGGTTTCAAGGCTACGCCCATCTGCGGCAAGACCATGGCCGAGCTGGTGGCCAGCGGCGGCAAGGTGCCGGAGCTGATCAAGCCCTTCGCCCTGGATCGCTTCAGCAGCTTTCAGCAGGTCAACGAAATGGGTGCCACGGCGGCCAGCCACTGAGGGGATAACCATGAAGATCATGAATTGCCCGCTCAACGGGCCACGCAATATCAGCGAATTCACCTACGGCGGCGAATTCAAGCATATGCCCGACCCGGCCAGCTGCAGCGACGCCGAGTGGGCCGACTACGTGTTCAACAGCGACAACAGCGCCGGCGTAGTCCGCGAATGGTGGCTGCATAACGCCTCCAGCTACTGGTTCCTGGCCGAACGCCACACCGTTACCGATCAGATCATTCGTACCTTCGATGCGAAGGAAATCTTTACTCAGCGGGTCGAGTTCGCCCCGCCAACACAGGAGATCGCCGGATGAGCCGCCTCCCCGCCCCCATGGGCCTGCTGATCGACCGCGATCAGCCTTTGGCCTTCCGCTTCGACGGCAGCGATCACCAGGGTTTTGCCGGTGACAGCATCGCCAGCGCCCTGCTCGCCAATGGCCGCTGGCTGCTCTCGCGCTCGTTCAAGTACCACCGCCCGCGCGGCCCGTTGACCATGGCCGGGCAGGATGCCAATACCCTGGTGCAGCTGCCCGACGAGCCCAACGTGCTGGCCGATGCCCACCCGCTCAGCGCGGGTCTGGACGTAACCGGGCAGAACTTCAATGGCTCGCTGGATAACGACCGCGACGCCTACCTGGGCAAGTTCTCAAAGTTTATGCCGGTGGGTTTCTACTACCGCTCCTTCTACAAGCCCAAGGGCATGTGGAAGGTCTGGGAACCGCTGATCCGCAAGAAGGCCGGTCTCGGCGTGCTCGACCTCAAGTTCCAGCCGCAGTACTACGACAAGGCCTACCTGTTCGTTGACCTCGCCGTAATCGGTGCCGGCCCCGCCGGCCTGCAAGCCGCGCTGATCGCCGCCAATGCCGGAGCCAAGGTGCTGCTGATCGAGCAGCAGGCGTTACTCGGTGGCTCGCTGACCTATGCCCGCTTCGATGTCGAAGGCACCCGCGCCGAGCAGTTGCGCCGTGAGCTGGTGGCCGCCGTGGAAGGCCACGCCAATATCCAGGTGCTCAAGCAGGCCACCTGCAACGCCTGGTTCAGCGACAACTACCTGCCGGTGATCCAGGGCCGGCGCATGTACAAGGTGCGCACCCTGCAGTGCATCGTCAGCGCCGGCTCCTTCGACCAGCCGGTGGTGTTTCGCAACAACGACCTGCCCGGCGTCATGCTGGCCAGCGCCGCCCAGCGCCTGATGCGCCTCTATGCGGTCAAACCCGGCCAGCGCGCCGTGGTGCTGACCGGCAACGACGACGGTTACCTGGCTGCCCTCGACCTGCATGAACAAGGCGTGCAGGTCGCCGCCCTGGTGGACATGCGCCAGCAACCGGCCGATATTGCCGTTCAGAATGCCGTGGAAAAACAGGGCATTGTCTGCCACCTCGGCAGCACCGTGTTCGAGGCGCTGCACGAGAAAGGCATGCGCCACGTCAGTGGCGTGGATATCCGCCGCATCACCGCCCAGGGCCAGGTGGCCGAACAGGGCCTGCAACTCGATTGCGACCTGCTGTGCATGTCGGCCGGCTATATGCCGGTCTACCAGCTGCTTTGTCAGGCCGGCGGCAAGCTGGCCTATGACGAGCAGAAAGCCGAGTTCGCCATCAGCGGGCTGCCGCAGGGGCTGGCCGTGGCCGGTTCGGCCAATGGTCACCACAGCCTGGACAACGTACTGCTCGACGGCACCCTCGCCGCCGCCCGCGCCGTGGCTGCCCTCGGCCTCGATGCGGGGATCGGCGAGCGGGCCTTCAGCGGCGAAGCGCGGGTCAACTTCGACTGGCCGATCTTCCCTCACCCCAAGGGCAAGGACTTTGTCGACTTCGATGAAGACCTGCAGGTGCGTGACATCATCAACGCTACCCGCATCGGCTACCGCGACGTGCAACTGGTCAAACGCTTCTCCACCGTTGGCATGGGCCCGTCCCAGGGCCGTCACTCGGCACTGCCCACGGCCCGGCTGGTGGCCCGGGCAACCCAGCGCAGCATTGGCGAAACCGGCGTGACCACCGCGCGCCCGCCGTTCGAGGCGGAGAAACTCGCCCACGTCGCCGGTCGCGCCTTTGACCCCTACCGGCAAACCCCGATGCATCGTCGCCACGTCCAGGCCGGGGCGAAGATGATGCCCGCCGGCATCTGGCAGCGCCCGGCCTATTACGGCAAAGCCGAGGATCGCGAGCGCTGCATGCAGGAGGAAGCCCGCCATGTGCGCGAGCGGGTCGGCCTGATCGACGTGTCGACCCTGGGCGGCCTTGATGTGCGCGGCCCGGATGCCGCCGAACTGCTGGAGCGGATGTACACCCTGCCGTTCAAGAAGCAGCCCATCGCCCGCACCCGCTATGCGCTGATGACCAATGAGCATGGCGTAGTGATCGATGACGGCGTGTGCGCACGCATGGCCGACAACCACTTCTACGTCACCGCCACCACCAGCGGCGTCGACCGCATCTACCAGCAGATGCTCAAGTGGAACGCCCAGTGGCGTCTGAACGTCGACATTGCCAACGTCACCGCCGCCATCGCCGCGGTAAACCTGGCCGGGCCACTATCGCGCCAGGTGCTGGAGAAGGTTTGCGAGGACGTCGATCTCAGCCCCGAGGCCTTCCCTTACATGGGGGTACGCAGCGGCACCGTGGTGGACATTCCGGCACGCCTTTTGCGCGTCGGTTTCGTCGGCGAACTGGGCTATGAAATCCACGTGCCGGCCCGCCATGCCGAACGCCTATGGGACGTGCTGATAGCCGCCGGTGGCGCATTCGGCATCCGCCCCTTCGGCGTCGAGACCCAGCGCCTGCTGCGTCTGGAGAAAGGCCACGTGATCATCAGCCAGGACACCGATGGCATGACCCACCCCGGGGAAATCGATATGCAGTGGGCCATCGGCCGCAAGAAGCCGTTCTTCGTCGGCAAGCGCTCCATCGAAATCCTTGAGGCGCAACCGCTCAAGCGCAAGCTGGTGGGTTTCACCTTGCCCAAGGACAGCCCGCAACCGCTGGAAGGCCACCTGGTGCTCAAGGGGGCGGATATCAGCGGCAACGTCACCTCCTGCGAGTACTCGTCCAGCCTCGGCCAGATCATCGGCCTGGCTTACGCCGCTACCGACCAGGCCGAGCCGGGCATGCAGATACCCATTCGCGTCGAGGGCGGCCTTGTAGTCCAGGCCAACGTGGTGCAACTGCCCTTCTACGATCCACAGAACCTGCGCCAGGAGCTCTGAGCCATGACCAGCCTCAACACCCTCGAGCGCTGTGCGCTTATCGATTTCACCGACCTACCGCGCGTGGGTTTTCGCGGCGTTGACACCACCGCCTGGCTCAGCGAACGCGGCTATCAGCTGCCGGCGGCACCCAACCGGGCGCTGCCCCAGGGCGACGGCGTGCTGGTGGCGCGCCTGTCGCAGACCGAGTACCTGCTGCTGGGCAGCCTGGCCGACCGAGGCGAGCGCATTGCCGCCGAGGAAGCTGGTTGGCAGTTGAGCGAGCTGGGCAACTACCTGCTGCCGCGCCAGGACAGTCACGCCTGGCTGCAGCTCTCTGGCCAGCACCTCGCCGAGGTGATGGCCAAGTTGTGCGGCGTCGACCTGCGCCCCCAGGCCTTCCCCGTCGGCCATGTGGCGCAAACCTCGGCGGCGCGGCTCAACGTTATCGTGATCAACGCAGGCGCAGGCGAACTGCCACTGTTCCACATCCTCTGCGACCGCGCGTCGCTGGAGTACTTCCGCGCCGCCATGCTGGATGCCATGGCGGAGTTCGGCGGCCAGCCGGTGGCGCTGGAAACCTTGCTGGCCTAAAGCCCGCAGCCCGTCACCCACTAGGCGATATCCCGTATTGCTTCGGTGGCGGGTTACGGCGCAGGGGAAAATAGTGGGCGGGCTAACTTCTTCGGCATGCGCCTAACCCGCCCTACGCCGATGCGCACACCCCGTAGGGTGGACAGCGCTTTTCTGTCCACCAGGCGGTTTTGCACCGGACGGCTACGTCGAACCTGTAGGAGGAGATCAATGAGCGCCATCGAAACCCCGGACCCGGGCACCGATTACCGCGTGCCGGCGCTGCAACGCGGGCTGAGCATCCTCGGCATGTTCAGCGCCCGCGAACGCAGTCTGGGCATGAACGACATGGCCGAGCGCCTCGGTGTCAGCCCCTCGGCCGTATACCGCATCGTGCAGACCCTAGCGGACATGGGCTACCTGCGCAAGATCGGGCGCAATGCCTTCGAGCTGGGCCCGCAGGTGATATCCGATGGCTTTGCCTACCTCGCCAGCCGTGACCTGGTCGAAGTGGCCATGGCCCATCTCAATGACCTGCGCGACCGCACGTCGCTGTCCTGCCACCTGAGCATCCGCGAGCAGACCGACAGCCTCTACCTTTACCGCGCCCTGGCCCCGCAACGCCTGGCGGTGAACATCCCCGTGGGCACCCGCCTGCCCTGCCACAGCACGGCCCTGGGCCGGGTGCTGCTGAGTGGTTTAAGCGAAGCGCAACTGAGTGCGCTCTACCAGCACATCCGCCTGGACGACTACCCACCGCCGGCACCGCGCACCCTGCCGGAACTGCAGCAGCTTATCGCCGAGGATCGCCAGCGCGGCTGGGTGCTACACCGCTCCGACTACTCCACCGCCATCGCTACCGGCATTCGCGACCACAGCGGCAGCATAGTGGCCGCTATCAACCTGTCCGGCCCGGACGCGGTGATGGATACGCAGATTGCTCAGCAGGGCTTTCTCACGACCCTGCTCGCCGCCAGTCACGATATATCCCGGGAACTGGGGCATGCGGGCTGGTCCTCCAGCCTATGATTGCGCCCTCTTCAGGTTATAGAACGCAACGTTATCAGGCGATACGCATCGGAGAATCCTGCCAGCGCGGTGTACTGTGGTGAGTTTGACTGAGATGCAGGTTGATAGCTCCGGCCAGATACTCTTCCTCGGCAACAGTAACGATGATCGTGTTCATCTCGGCGATAACGTCCATCGATTCGCGGATCTGCTCGTAGTTGCTGCGCGCATCGTTGATCGATATTTCCCTGGGAAAGCCACAGGAGACCGGCGCGTGCGATATCCAAACGCTCCAGAACCATGGCTATATCGAAGAGTACCGCCCTTACTGGAAGCCGGCAGACGACTTGATGCGCACGGACTCGGACTTTTCCTTGTGAACGATTGCCCTGCAATTTCAGCCAAGACGGAGAGCGAAGTTCCTTATCTCAAGCTCCTGATCGATGATCACCCAGCCCTGCTGGCGGATCTCGGCGATATTTGCGCGCAGGCCTTCGACCGTATGAATGGTGCGACTGGTCCTCACCTGTAGATCGGCGTGCTCCAGATAGTCATCCAGGGCTAAATCATCGAGACCGGCAAGCAGAATGCAGCCCATGGAAGTGCAGTAGGCCGGCAGTCGGCTGCCGACGCTGAGGTCCACCGAGATCAAGCGTTGCGGCGTCGCCGACCGGGCGATCATCACCCTCTGAGCAAAATCTCGGCATACTCAAGAATAACGCAGCAGTGCAGTGCCAAAGTGTAAGCACCGCGCCCCGGACAGCCGTGTTTGACCGGCTGCCGGGGCGAAGGTTTAGAAGGGTACCGCCACCGTCAGCTGGCTGTAGACGTTAGTGCCGTTACCGCCGCCCTGCAGGCCACCGTTTACCAGGCTCTTGTCGGGCTGGTAGAGGCCGATCAGCGGGCTGATGATCAGGTTGTCAGTGACCACCCACTCGGCATACAGATCCAGCTCGCGGCCGCCCATGTTCGGATTTTCGCGGGTATTGAGCGTATCGAAGTCGAAGTACAGCGCCCCAAGAGTCAGGGTCTCCAGGGGGTTGACCTTGAAGCCGACATGATGGATCCGGGTATTACTGTTGAACGGGCCGGCATAGTTGGCCGCCACCTCACCCTGGAACCAGGTGCCGTAACGGCTGAAGCCGTTGAACATCGAATCCCAGCCTTCCGAGTAGCGGCTGTAGCGGTAGGTCAGGTTGGGCGACCAGGCGACATCGGCGAAGGTATAGCCGGCCTCGGCGTACCAGGCTTTCTCTGCACCCGCGTCTTTGTTCTGCCAGGCGTATTCGAAGGCGAAGTTGGCATTCTCGATACCGGCATTGCCCGCTCCGCGCAGGCTATAGATATCCATGCCATCGCGCTGCTGCTGGAATTCGCTGGCATAGGCATCATCCACATCCAGGCCATGGATATAAGTCATGGCCAGGGTGCCCGGTTCGGCAGTGTACGCCAGCGTAGCGGCGGCCAGTTCGGTTTTGGCCTGGGCGCGGTTATCCGACTTCAACCACATCAGGTCGCCATGCAGCCCTTCCTGGCCGCCGATGCGCACCACCGCGGTCTGGTCGAAGGCGCGCCGCGCAGCCAGATAGTAGCCGCCACCGCGGTTCAACTCGCCGTCCGCCACACCCTTGCCGATATTCAGACCGTCGTCGTTGATGATGAAACCGTCACCAATCTGTACCACCTGCCGGCCAAAGGAGATATCCAGGCCGTCCTCGCCCAGCATCGGCAAAAGCCCGCCGGAGCGCCAGCCCAGGTAGGCATCCTCGATCTTGGTGGCGCGTTCGGAACCGTCACTGAGGCCAGCGGCATCGCCATCGCCCCAGGTGCCGGAGCTGACCCAGTTGAGCGCGCCGTAGGCCGTGCCGTGGCCCGCCAGGCCCTGCTCGGCGCTGATCCCGTACTTGACGAAGCCTTCGCGCCAACTGGCACCGCTGCTGCTGCCGTCATAGCTCTTGCGGCTGTTGAACCAGCCATATACCGCGAGGAAGTCTGCATTCAGCTTCGTCTCGCCCTGGTTATAGAACTCGTAAGCCTGGGACTGACCGGCAGCAAGGGCTGCGACGGCCAGGCACACGGCTTTGGAAATGGATAGACAACGACGTTCTTGGTGCATGGGATGCTCCCCTTGTTGTTCTGACCAGACCGCAGGACATGACGGCCATCAAGGTATCCGCCCCGCCATACGGGACGCTGCCACCGCTGCCGGTGCCAGCCCCCTCCCCGGGATCTCCGGCCATGGCTAACGATGACAGGCCAATTAGGGACGACCAGGGGCACGCAATGCTTGTCCGCACTTGCCAACGCCCTTGATCGACCGCGCCAGCGCGCCCGCAACGGCCAGTGCGTGAAATCGATGCAGGGGTAACAGATTGCGCACCGAACCCATGCGCCCGGCACGCCCGCCCATGCCCGGAAAACCGGCCAAAAAGCCCGATCCAGACAGCCTAAAACCTCAAAGCAGGACAACCTGAAAGGCAGCGGCACGGAACATGCTTAACATATTAACGAAAGCCTTCCTGCTTCGTTCAGTAACATGTTAACGAGATCCGGAGATTGCCATGCACGCACAGCACATCACACCCAGCACCCTCGAGAACTGGCAACGCTCGATGCAGTCGGTTTGCGGTAACTATGAAACCCGGCTGGCCTTCAATAGCGCTCTGTTTATCGGCGATGTCTACGCCAAGGAGCACGCCGGCCTGACCCTGGCGCACCTGAAGACCAACGCCGGGCTGATCTCGCGTAATACCAAGGCAGACCGCGACGACGACCGCTACTGCTTCCTGGTCAGCCAACGCAGCGGCTGTGCGCGGATTACCCAGAACGGCGTGACCCTGGATCTCGTTCCTGGTGATCTGGTGCTGATGGATTCGCTGGGCTCCTGCGAGATCACCCCCCACGGCCTGATCGAGCATGCCTCGCTGCACCTTCCTCGCCAGCAGGTGCTGAAATCCTTCCAGTGCGATCGCCCGCTATTCGGCAAAGCTTCCGCCCATTGCAGCAGCGGCCGTATGCTGCGCCTGCTGATCGACCAGCTGTATATGAACGAAGAAGGCACTCAAACCGACAACAACGAGGCCCAGGCCATGCTGGCGGCCTTCACCAGCCTGCTCGTCCCGGCGCTTGAGCAGCGTGAGCGCCAGGCGGAAATCGCCGACTCGATAGCGGGCAACAGCCTGCGCAGGCAGGCCCAGCAGTTGATCGAGGAATCGCTGACCCAGCCCAGCCTCAGCCCCGTAGCCCTGGCCAAGCGCCTGCACATTTCCGTGCGCCAGCTCTACCGGCTGTTCGAGGAACAGGGCGACAGCGTCTGCCGTTATATCCAGCGCACCCGCCTGCAGCGCAGTGCCAGTGACCTGAGCAACCCGCACCTCAAGCGCGAGTCGATCACCGCCATCGCCTACAAGTGGGGCTTCACCGACTCTGCTCACTTCAGCCGCGCCTTCAAGAAGCAGTTCGAGCTGTCGCCCAAGGACTACCGCGCCGGTGCATTTCTGGACAGCCTAGGTTCGGCGCATTGAGCAAATGAAAAAACCCGGGTACGCAGGGCATCCAGGGCTCGTACTTTCCGTTGGTGCGTGACTCAGTCCAGCGCGGCCATGGTTTCCGGCAGCGTTGCACCGCCATCGACGATGATGGTCTGGCCAGTGATATAGCTGGCGTGCTCCGAGGCGAGAAAGAGCATGGCCCCGGCAATATCCTCCGGCTCACCGAGACGGCCCAGCGGCACGCCGCGGGCGATATCCGCGCTATAAGTAGCATCGCCGAGGTTGTTCATTGCCGGTGTCCGGATCATGCCCGGCTCTACACCGTTGACGCGTATGCCTCGTCCAGCCAACTCCAACGCAGCGTTACGAATGAAGCCATTGACCCCGGCCTTGGACGCCGCATAGTGACTCAACCCTGGATAGGCGACCCGTGGGCCTGTGACCGAAGAAGTCACCAACACACATCCCCTGCCCTCGCGTTCGAAAAACGGCAACGCTCCCTGAGTAAGCCAGAACAGCGCACTGAGATTCACTGACAAGGTACGCTGGAGAATCGCCGGAGTGATCTCGGCAAATGGGGTCAACGGAAAGTAGCCGGCGTTGTGCACCAGAATATCGAGACGCTCAAGCCCGGCCAGCAACGCGGCGATGGCCGTATGGTCGGCCAGGTCGATCCCCAGCGCCTGCGCCTCGCAACCTTTAGCCTGCAGCTCGCGGGCCAGTGCTTGCGCTGGCTGCAACTGCAGATCGGCGATCAACACCTTGGCCCCGCTGGCGGCGAAACCCTCGACAATGCCGCGCCCGATGCCCTGGGCACCGCCGGTGACCAGCACCGTCTGCCCGCTGAAATCGAATTGCGTGGCCATCAGGCACCTCCCAGGCGGTCATAGACCAATGTCGGTACATCGACAATGCTAGAGCCGCCGTCGGCGACGATGGTGGCTCCGGTGATGATGGATGCCTCATCGCTGATCAGGAAGCGACAAACGCTTGCGATCTCCTGAGCACTGGCCGGGCGGCGCAGCGGAATATCGGCGGTCACCCTGGCATAAGCGGCGTCGAGGTCTTCGCCGAAATGCTGCATCAGAGGCTGCATCTCCTCGTCTGCCATCGGCGTTCTTACCCATCCGGGGCAAACGCAGTTGACCCGCACCCCCATGGGACCGTAGTCCCGAGCCAGAGAGCGATTGAGCCCCAGCAGCGCATGCTTGGCGGTGGTGTACCCGCATACCTGCGGGCCGGCCGCCAGCGAAGCGATGGAGCCCAGCAGGACGATGCTGCCACGGCGCTCGATCAGCAACGGCAGGCAAGCACGAGCGCTCTGGAAAGCGCTGTCGAGATTGCTGCGCATCGCTGTCTGCCAGGCCTCGTCGGAGGTTTCAGTGATAGCCCCCTGACCGAGCCCACCCGCACAGGCCAACAGCGCATCGATGCCACCGAAACGAGCACGAATCTCGTCGATGAAGTCGCTCCAGGATGCACTGCTGGCCGCATCACCGACCAGCACGAGACCACCAGTTTGAGCAGCAACCTGCTCCAAGGGCTGACGACGGCGACCAATCAGCACCAGATTGTGACCTTCATCAGCCAGGCGACGGGCACAGGCCTCACCGATGCCCGTGCCGGCACCGGTGATGACGATGGTCTTCGCCTCACTCATCGGGGTACTCGGTGCGGTTGAGCACGCTGCAGTAGGAGGCCACCGGGAAGTTGGACAGCTCTTCGAAACCACCGCCCGCATACCCGAAGATCTTGCCGTCACTGCGATGCTGGATCATGTCGATCATGACCAGGCCAAGAGTCGGCACGATCTTCTCACGCCAGACGAACAGATAGAGCTGATCGGCAATCTTGTAGTAGTGGCAGCGGTCGGTGTCACACAGCCCAACCTCCCCTCCCTTCAGGCACTGCCAACTGTAGAAACCCTCATTGAGGTAGATATGTTCGTAGACCTCTGTCGGGCTATAGCGATACAGGTTACGCAGGCCCACCAGTTCGCTGGTCGGCGCGTGCGGGCAGGCGCCTTCCTGCCAGGGCTTGTCCAGCGTGCCTTGGAGGAACTCGACCTCGACACCGGTCAGGGCCTGCCCGGCCAGAGCACGGCTGTATAGCCCTTCACGGGTGGTTTCGGCACTCGGCATGCGCCCGATGACGGCGGTAAAGGACGCGCTGCCGATATCTAGTACCAAGCTGATGGACCAGTCCTGACCGTTTTCATTCTTGACGAAATCGACCAGGTAGATGCCCGGACGCACCGAGGTAGCGCGATAAGGGGCGCTGCCTTGCGAGTGGCCATCAGCGGCGACCCAGGTCAGGCGCTCGGCCTCGAACTGATGAGCGATTTGCCAGCCATTGGAGAAATTCAGGGTAAAACTCTTGCCTGCAAGATCGGCCAGGTTCGGCAGGATAAAGGCCGCCGGGGCAAAACTATCGGCCAGCTCACCCACTGTGATCCACTCGGATTGATTACTCATGAAGCAGTCTCCTCTTTGTTTTTTTGCATAGTGCGCCCAAGAAACTCTCGCCACCATCAACCGGATGGTTGAGGAGATGTCATCACGCAACAGGGCCAATCGAGCCAACAACAGTGGTCAATTACCGGCATGAGCCGGGAGCGATAGCACCAGGCGAGAACTGGCTCCGCAGGGCAACTGAAACAATGCACCGCCAACATGCGGTTTACAGGAAAAGAGTTGCCACCAGCTCCGTGCGATTGCTGACGTCGACCTTACGAAACAGGTTGATTAGATGCGTCTTGATGGTAGGTAAACCGACGTCGAGCTGACGGGCGAGCTCCTTGTTACTGCGGCCGTCTCGCAACAGTTCAGCCACCTGCCACTCCCTTGCGGTCAACGACAACGTCGAGGGACAAGATGGTCTCGGAGACACCGCAAGTTCGAACATGCCCTGCAAGGCCTGCAACTGAGCCAGCTCATGCGGTTCAAAGAGACCAAGCTCAGGGCCTCTCAACAATGAAATGCCGGCAATTGGGCACCCCCGCTCGAAGGCCAGCACCTCCACCACATCGACCACGCCATACCCTTGGAGAAAGCCGTCATAGCGACCATTGGCCAAATCATCCTGGGCGATCATCCCCATACGTAGCGGCACAACGCTTTGCCCTATCAGTTGGCAATTGCGCGGTTGCAGCGGGTCGACATGCCGAAACTGCGCCAGGTAACGCTCGTGCATGTCCAAACGCATCTGCTGGAGCAGAAAGCCATGCGGCTCAAGCTGCTCTGCTATGCGATAGAACACACAGCCGGAAGCAGGTATCAGCTGAATGAAGGTATTGAGGCACCGCTGCCCCGGTTCCATGCCATGCATAGGAAAAACCCTCGATTTGCCCCTGCCACTCGTAAGCTCAGCAGGGGCGAGGCTGAGAAGTTACACAGCCGCCATATAGTGCTTGGTGAAACTGTCGCTGAGCACCTCCCAGAGCACCGCGGTGCCCTTGGTCACAAACCAGCTGTCGCCGGCCTTGTAGCGAGTGCTCTGGCCTGTGCTTTCGTCGGTCAGGATGACCTCACCGAACACCACCGTGGCCTGCTCGTTGAACGGATAGACCATGCGGAACTTGCTCTTGGTCACGGCGAAGTAGCCGGCGCTGAGCGCGTCGGTCGGGCCGCCGAAAGTCATCTTGCCGAAGGCCTTGCCTTCGCCTTCGAGAATTTCCGAACCCAGGTCGGCCACAGTGCCCCAGGCGTCCAGCTCAGTGAAAGTGGTGCCTTGTTTGATAGGTGTCATTCGGTCTTTCCTCTTTTTGAATGATTGAGTGAAGAGATGGATCAGCGGCGACCATTCCAGTAGCCGGACAGCTGGTGCCAACACTTGCCGGCGGTGAGCAGCAGCGGACGAATCTGGTCTTTACCCAGCACCTGGGTGCGCCGTACCGAGCTGATCAGGTCGTAGCGCGCCGAGCCTTCGCTCATGCCCTCGGCCAGCACCTTGCAGATGATGTGGCTGGGGGTAACACCGAAGCCTGAATAGCCCTGGACGAAAAACACATTCGGATGGTTCGGCAGTGATCCGAGTTGGGGAAACAGATTGGGGCTGCAGGCCATCGGCCCGCCCCAAGCCAGGTCGATCTTCACGTCCTTGAGGTAGGGGAAAATTTTCAGCATCAGGTTGCGGTTCCAGGCCTTGAGGTCACCAGGAATATGCTCGATAAAAGGTGTCGCCGCCCCAAACAGCAGTCGGTTTTCCTTGGTTACGCGGTAATAGTCGATAACCGGACGGATATCGCTGTAGGCACCGCGGATCGGGCTGATCCGCTCAATCAAATCGTCCGACAGCGGCTCGGTCATCATCTGGAAGGCGAAGGTATTGATCGTGCTCTTGTGCAGCTCCGGCTCCAGCTTGTTGAGGAAGCTGTCGCAGGCCCACAGCAGCTTGCTGGCCTTGACCGAGCCCTTAGCCGTGCGCACGGTGACGCGCTCGCCATAGGTCACTTCCAGGGCCGGGCTGTACTCGAAGATCTTCGCCCCATGGCTGGCCAGCGCCTTGGCTTCGCCCAGCAGCAGGTTGAGCGAGTGCACATGACCGGCACCCATATGCATCAGGCCGCTGCTGTAAGCGTCGGAGCCAATGATCTGCTTCAGTTCGGAGCCCACCAACAGGCGAATTTCATGCTGCGGGCTGAGCGCCTTGAACTCCTTCTCCCAGACCGCCAGGGTTTTCTCCTGGCGGGCGTTGAAGCCCATGTAACCGTAGCCATGACAGAAGTCGGCATCGATATCGTACTTCTCGATGCGGCTCTTGATGATCTCGGCACCCTGGTCGCTGATCTCGAAAATCGCGCGCAGGCCCTCTTCACCGACATCCTTGCGGATCTTCTCCAGGTCATGGCCGATACCCGCCATTATCTGCCCGCCGTTGCGACCGGTACCGCCAAAACCCAGATAGCGCCCTTCCAGCACGACGATATTGGTGAAGCCCTTCTCCGCCAGTTCCAGCGCGGTATTGATACCGGAGAAGCCACCACCGATTACCACAACGTCGGCCTCGATATCCGCCTCGAGCATGGGGAAGCTGAGGTCGTATTTCTTGGTAGCGGTGTAGTAGGTGGGCGTTTCGATATTGATCATATGCGGCGACCTTAGATTTCAAAGAAGCGATGCTCGCTGGGGTAGCGGTGGCGTCCAGTGCAACACTCTGCTTGTCTATATTTAGAACCTAGGAGCAAGCGTCAGTCTTGTCCAAAACTGCCCACGCCTTGACTGCTAGTGCCACGATAATTTCAATCGCTTGCCAGCAGCCTTTCCACGCAACGCACGGCAGCCTGCGCACACTGGGCGTCCAGCTGCTCTGAAGCGCCAGATATTCCAATCCCTCCGGCCACGCAACCGGAAACCAGAAACGGCTCGCCACCGCCGAAAAGTGCAAGCCCTTCCTGCAACGGCAATCCCTGACGCACCGCTGGCGAACAGCGCGGCAAGCGTTCCTCCCAGGCCGCGGTGGACACGCCGAACGCGACTGCAGTGGCGGCCTTGCGCCGGGCAATCTCCCGGCTCAGGCCTGGTGCGCCCTCCATATGGGCCATATGCAGCAATTGCCCCGCGGCGTCGAGGATCGCGATGCTGACCTTTACCTGCAACGACTCGGCCTCGTTCAGCGCGGCCTGCAGCGCCTGCAGCGCCTGCATCGCCAACGCTAGAGAAATGCTGGTCTGCGTGTGTAACCACCGGGACATGGCTTGACTCCCAAGTTGTAATGGATAGAATCCTGATCATGAATACATTAACGAATAATCTCTCGTATTACAGCTACCGGCTCTCACCCAGCGGGCGGTAGCCGTGTGCATACCGATCCGCCTGAGGCGGATCGGATCCATGGGATTTCTGTCTCCTCGGGCACCACCAACCAGGAGATACCCATGAACACCCCACAAGACCCCATCCAATTCCTCCAGGAACGCGGCTTTATCCACCAGAGCACCGATCTCGAGGGCTTGCGCGAGCATTTGCAGCAAGGCTGCGCGACCATTTACCTGGGCTTCGATGCCACCGCCGACAGCCTGCATGTCGGCCACTTGCAGGGCCTGATGGTGATGCGCTGGCTGCAGCGCTTTGGCCATCGCCCGATCCTGCTGATCGGCGGCGCGACCACGCGCATCGGTGACCCGAGCTTTCGCGACGAGAGCCGGCCGATGCTCAGCGAAGCGCAGATCCAGCACAACATCGCCGGCATCTGCGAGACCTTCGCGCGCTTCGTGCATCTGGGCCCGTCTGGCACTGACGGCCTGGTGGTGGACAACGCCGACTGGCTCGACGGCATGGGTTACCTGCAGTTTCTCAATCAGGTCGGCCGGCACTTTTCCATCAATCGCCTGCTGACGTTCGACGCCGTGCGCCAGCGCCTGGATCGCGAGCATTCGCTGTCGTTCCAGGAGTTCGGCTACACCCTGCTGCAGGCCCATGACTTCACCGAACTGGCCAAACGTCATGGCTGCAGCGTGCAGCTCGGTGGCGCGGACCAGTGGGCCAACATCATCAATGGCGTCGAACTGGCCAGGCGTCAGGATGGCCGGCAACTGTTCGGCCTGACCATGCCACTGCTGACCACCAGCGACGGGCGCAAGATGGGCAAGTCCGCCCAGGGCGCGATCTGGCTCAACCCGCAGCGCCTCTCGCCGTTCGACTTCTGGCAGTTCTGGCGCAACTGCGACGACCGTGACGTCGGCCGCTTTCTGGCGCTGTTCACGGAGTTGCCGCTGGCTGAAATTGCCAACCTGGCCCAGGCCGAGGGCGTGCAACTGAACGCCGCCAAGGTGCGCCTGGCCACCGCCGTCACGACCCTGGTACATGGCGAAGAGGCCGCACATCTTGCCGAGGCCACCGCCCAAGGGTTGTTCGCCGCAGGCGACGAGTTGCAGGGCTTGACCACCCTCAGTGTGCCTAGGTCCCGGCTCGCCGCCGGCTACTCCTTGACCGAACTGCTGCAGCAGCATGACCTGCAGCCCTCGCGCGGTGCCACTCGGCGTTTGGCCGCTGGTGGCGGCCTGCGTCTGGATGGCGAAACGGTCGTCGATGCCGACCTGGCGTTGCCTGCCGACAACGACGGCTGGCTGCTCAGCCTGGGCAAGAAGCGCCACTACCGCATTCAGCTGGAGGACTGATCATCGAGCACCCAAAGCAGACTCAGGGCAGCCAACTGACCGCCTTTGCCCGCTGGCTCGGTCTCGATGAGGCCGGCGCAGCCCAGGCTGCCCGCCTGGCGCTGGCGGCCTGGCTGGCATTCAGCATCGCCGCCCTGCTCCACGTGCAGAATGCCTATTGGGCTGCCATGCCCATCTGGGTGGTGGCGCAGCCCTCCCGCGGCTTGCTGCTGGAGCGCGCGCTCTATCGCCTGCTCGGCACCTTGCTCGGCGCACTGGCCGGCTTCGTCGTCCTCACGCAGGGCTCATCGCTGCTGCAGCTGACGCTGCTCGCCGCGCTGATCGCCCTGTGCACGGGCATGACCCATCTGCTGCGCGGCACCTCGGCCTATGCCTGGCTGATGGCAGGGATGACCGCTGCGGTGGTGGTCATCCCCTCGGCCCTGAGCCCGCAGGACAGCTGGACACTGGCCTTGGCGCGGGTCGAATGCACGCTGATCGGGGTGCTGGCGGTGACCCTGGTGCTGTGGCTGTTCACCCCCAAGACCCGTCGCGGGGATTTCTATCGCCGGGCCCGAGCCCTGGCGGCGGATGCCGTCGACTTTGCCGCGCAGAGCCTGACCGGTAACACCGACCCGGCCACCGAACTGCGCATCCTCAAGGCGCTTAGCGACATAGACGGCGCAGCACGGCCCATCTCTGCCGGCTCGCTGCGCGGTTACCGCAACCTGCGCCATATCGATCAACTGCTGCTGGCCTCACTCAATATCATGGCGGCCGGCCAGGCCATGGGCAGCCACCTGCGCCCCGAAGCCCAGGCCGCAGCAGCGCTGGCCAGCCGTTTGCAACAGGTTGCCGAGCGGCTGCGTAGCGATGAGCCTGCCGACAGCATCCTCCCCGCACCACCCGAGAACCTGCCGCCCAGACGTCTGGCCCGCCTGGAGCAAGCTCTGGAGCAACTGTGCCAGGCCGCCGCCCAGCTGGCTCCGGTTGCATCACCTCTGCCTGCCGAGGCAACCGCAGCGCTCCCACTGGTGGCGGATCGCGACTGGCGGCTGGCCTTGCGCACCGCCACCACCACCGGCGGCGCGGCACTGGCCTGCGCCTTTCTGGCCCAGGCCTACCCAAGCCAGGCGACGGAGCTGGCGATACTCGGTGTGTGCATCTTTTCGATGTTGCTGGGCTCCATGGCCCAACCGCAGCAGCATGTCCCGCACATGCTGCTGGGCGTGCTGGCCGGCGTGATAGGTGCCACGCTCTACCGCTTCGCCGTACAACCCCATGTCGACGGCATGCTGGAGCTGATCCTGACCCTGCTGCCATTCCTGCTGGTGGGCGGCATCCTGCGCGCCAGCCGCCGTTTTGCCGTGGCAGCAATCGACGCCAATATGTGCTTTATGCTGGCCAGCCAGGCCGGCATGCCGGCGGCCAGCAGCGAAGCAATCATCGGCAGCTCGGTGGCGCTGCTGCTCGGAGCGGGGCTGGTCGGTTGCGGTTTTCTACTCTTTCCGCGCACCGTGCAACGCGCGCTGCGCCTGACCACTCAGGCCATCCTGGGAGATATTCGAACCCTGCTACGCGACAACAATGCCCGCAGCCGGGAGCGCTGGCTGGCCCTGGCGGGCCGCAGGATTCTGCGCCTGCTGGCCCATATGGGTACCGACACGCACGCAACCAGGACACCGCCAGCCGGCCTGCTATCACTGCTCAACCTGGGCCAGTCGATCATCGACCTGCACCACCTGGGCCAGCAACCCGGCCACCGCGCCATCTACCAGGAAGCCATCGCCAGACTGGCTGACTTCGAGCGCCAGCCCCAGGCGACCGCTGAGTTTCTCCTGCACCTGGCAGAGGACAGTCGCGACCGCTGGCTGACCGTGACACTGCAGACCCTGGCCCACGCCCTACTGGCCAGCCGCAGCACGCTACTGGCGCAACGCCCGGGCATCAGTTCGGCCTAGCGGTGAGCTGCTGTGTCCGCGCCTGGGCATCGCCAAGCATGGACTGGATATCCTGAGTCGCCTGGCGTGTGCTCTGCGCCAGCTTCTTCACCTCATCGGCGACCACGGAAAAGCCGCGCCCCACTTCACCCGCGCGGGCCGCTTCGATGGCCGCATTCAACGCCAGCAGGTTGGTCTGTTCGGCTATGCCCTTGATCACACTGACCACCTGGGCGATCTGCCCATAGGTCTGCTGATTGTGCTGCAGCATCTGCTCATGGGCCGCCTGGGCATTGCGCTCATCGGAGATGTCGCGCACCGCACCGATCACCCGGTAGAGCCGACCCTGCTCATCACGCACTGCGCGGCCACGCTCCCGGCACCAGATATAACCACGGGTCTTGTGGCGCATACGGTATTCGACCACGCACTCGCCGCTGCCCGCCGGGTCGACGATCTGTCTTTCATACAGGTTGATGATGCCGTTGAGATCCTCTGGATGAGTGATGCCGACCTGACTGTCCAAGCCATCGGGCAACTCGTCAGTTCGATAGCCCATCAGCACCCGAAACTGATTGGAGATACGCATCGTGCTGCCCGGGTCGTCGACCTTGCCATTGGCCACGCTGATATCCCAGTAGCCTTCGGTCAGGGTGGACTGGGCAACCTCCCAGATTCGCGCCTCCAGCTCGCAACTGCTCAGCGCTTGCTGCTGCTCGTGCAGCTGAGCCTGAACAGCGGCCAGGGTCATCTGTTGGTGCAGCATCTCGTCACGCAGCTGCTGCTCCCGGGCCAAGGCCTGATCGCGCTCCTCGCTCAGCCGCTGCACCTGCTCACGCAGCCCTGTCGTTTCATCCTGGGCCTGGCGCATAAGCCCGGCCAATTGCTCGAGCCCAGCGGCGAGCTGCGGGTAACCCGCCAGCAAGGGGCTGCCAGGCAGCACGACCCCGCGACCGGCGTTCAGATTGGCGATCTGCTGGCACAGCTCCTCGGCAAGATCACGCCCTTTGTCGCGGAAAAACATAAGCGGCTACTCCAGTTCGGTTGATAAAGGCTGACGCAAACGCTGTTGCTGTTTTACCGCCTGCCACTGCTGATCAATCACCCGCTTCTGCTCCGCCTTGAGCGGCTCGAGGAAATACAACCGGCGGCGCTCGCTCGCCGGAGGCACGAGTGCGGGGGCGCGCTGCGCCAGCTCGCGCATCTCCGGCAAATCGCTGCGCAGCGGCGCATAAAAACGGGTCGCCAGGGTGTTCAGGCGGGCGTTGTTCGGCTGCAGCATGTAGTCGATAAAGCGATAGGCCAGTTCGGGCTGCTGGGCATCACGGGGAATGGCCCAGCTGTCGATCGTCATCAACGCCCCCTCCTCCGGCACCAGAAACTCCAGGGTGCTGCGCCGCGACGCCGCCAACAGGGCATGCCCACTCCAGGCCATGGCCACACACAGGCGGCCGCTGGCCAGGTCCTCGATATAGGCCTCGTTATTCAGCGCGTGCAAAGCGGCCGCCTGACTGGCCAATTGCGCGCCGCTATCGGCCAAACGCCTGGGTGATGCCTCGAACAAGCGCTTGCCCTGCAGGTTCATCCACAGTGAGAAGGTCTCTTCCGGAGCGTCCAGCCAGCCCATCCCGCATGCTTGTAGGCGTTGGGCGTACTGCGCATCGAAGAGCAGGCTCCAGCTCGGTGGCGCGGCCTCACCCAGGGCCCGCTCCACGGCCTCGCGCTCGACCACCAGACCCACCGTGCTCCACAGATAAGGCACCATATAACGCCCCGCGCCGGAAAAGCCTGCGAGCGACGCCACCAGCTTGGGGTCCAGATTGCCGTAATGGCGCAGTTTGCTAAGATCCAGCGCCTGCAAACGTCCCTCGCCGATCAGGCGTTGCAGCTGAAAATGCGAGGGCACCACCAGATCGAAAGCGCTACCCGCTTGCAATGCCTCGTCCAGCTCCTGGGCGGTGGTATAGGTCTGGTAATCGACCCTGATGCCACTATCGCGCTCAAAGCCGGCGAGCACCGCCGGATCGATGTAATCCTTCCAGTTGTACACGCGCAGCGTCTGGGCATAGCTGCTGGTAGCGCAAAACATGAGCACGGCGCATAGCAAGCCTCTCATCATCAGGGTTCCTTGGTATTGTTATGCCCCATAGTTAACGCCCAGCAGCGGTAACGTCTTGCCTGAGCGTGCCGGGAGCCTTGTTCCGCACTGCCGCCCAATAAAAAACGCCTCAAAAGAGGCGTTTTTCGATGCAGCTGGCCCAGATCAACCCAGATCAGGCTCGAAGAGCTTGCGCTTCATATAGAGCTTGACCCAGAGCACGGCGATCACGCTGACCAGCAGCAGGATGCCGCCGGTGATTTTGTAGACCATGACGGTCATTTCCGGCGATGGCGAGTTGTTCAGCGCCACATAGAGCATGGCAGCGATGCCAAGAATCTGCGGCAGCGGGTAGAAGGGTGTTTTGAACGGGCGCGCCTGGTTCGGCAGGCGACGACGCAGCACCAGCACATCAATATGCGCGACCACATAGGCCAGCAGCCAGCTGGTCGAGGCGGCGATCACCAGCGGGATCAACGAATCGATGTCCATCGCCAGCAGCGGAATAATGATGATCGCTGCCATAAACAGGATACCGACCCAGGGGGTGCCAAAACGCTTGCTGACGATTTTCATCTGCGGGAAGGCCTGACCATTCTCCGCCATGCCTTGGAGCATGCGCGGTACGGCCGCCAACACGGTGTTGACCGTACTGCAGGTGGCGGTCACCGCCATCACCGCGGCGATGATCAAGCCGGCCTTGCCGAACACCGCATTGGCGTAGTCCAGGTAAGGTAGCGGCGAAGTGGTGAGGGTCTCGACATCTAAATAATGAGTCACGCCGTAGACGAACAACAGGAAGATCCCGAGCATGACACACAGCGACAGCATCATCGCCCGCGGGATATTGCGCTGCGGATTTTCGACCTCGTTGATCATCGGGCAGATAAACTCCACGCCGATCATCAGCCACATGGCCATGGCCACCAAGCCGATAAAGCTACCGTCGAGCACCGGCTCAAAGCCCCAGCTCACCGCCGTACCGGCCAGCTCGGCATGGGGCTCAACCGCGCCGGTAACCGCACAGAGACCGATCAGGATCAACGCCGTCACAAGAATGAAGGCCAGCAGGTTCTGCACTTTGGCGAACACGTCGGCACCGAGAATGTTGGTCACGACGAAGAAGCCGAGGATCAGCAGCGGCAACACCAATGGAGGGAACATCCCAGGCAATAGCTCGCCGATGATGATATCGACCAGGAACATTTCCACCGGTAGCGCCAACATGGCCACCACCACGTAACCGGCGAACACCGCGACGATCGCAGGGAAATGGCCGATGGCCTTTTGGGTGTAGGTCGCCAACGTACCCTCCTGGGGGAACATCAGCGACAGCTCAGCAAAGCTCATGGCGTTGAACTGCGCCAGGATAAAGGCGACAAACATCGCAGCGATAAAACCCATACCGCCAATACCGATGCCTTGAGTGGCGGTGATCATCGAGCCTTGAACAATCACCAGACCGACACAGATGGCCATCATGGTGATAAAGCCCAGTTTCTTGTGCTGCATAGAGGTAGCCCTCCCCGACGTTTTTGTTACTGAGGTAAGGCCTGGGGCGTTGGTATCAGTCATTTTCTTTATTCTCCCGCTCGGGCCATTGCCGGCCCAAAGGTGCCCATGGATGCGACGGCGGTTTCGCGCCGTGTCGTGTATCACTGTGCTACTGCATCCAGGAGAATTCTTGTCCCAGGCTGCCGCGCCCTTGTCCCGGCGTGTCAGCGGGGCTGCTGGCAGGCCAATAAGACGATAGGATTTGCTCCAATTGCTTCTTCACTAAGGGTATAGCAGCCATGCAGAACGTCCTGATCACCGGTGCCTCCCGCGGCCTGGGCCTGGGTCTGACCCGGGCCTACCTGGCGCGCGGTGCCAGGGTTTATGCCGTGATACGCCGTGAGCCCAGCGACGAGCTGCTTGCCTTGAGCCAAGGCCACGCCGCCACATTGCACCTGATTCTCTGCGACCTTGACGACGATCAGGCCACCGCCCGCATCGACGAAGCCCTGCAAGGCACCCGCCTGGATCGGGCACTATTCAATGCCGGTATCTACGGGCCTGCCCATCAGGATCCATGCCAGGTCAGCCACGAGGAGATTGCCCAGCTATTTCTGAGCAACGTCATCGCCCCCGTACGCCTGGCGCAGACACTGCTGCCGAGCATCCGCGAAGACGGCGTACTGGCCTTTATCAGCTCACAGATGGCCAGTGTCGAATTGGCCCGGGCCCAAGACATGCCACTGTACGGTGCCAGCAAGGCGGCGCTGAACAGCCTGCTGCGCAGCTGGAGCCAGGTGCCGGGCATGTCACAGGTGACACTGCTGGCACTGCACCCCGGCTGGGTGCGTACCGAACTCGGGGGCCCCGGCGCACCGCTTAGCGTCGAGGACAGTGTCAGCGGGCTGATCGAGGTGATAGAGGCCGAGGTTGGCCAGCCGGGTTGTCGTTTTCTCGACCATCAGGGCCAGGTGCTGCCCTGGTAGACAGCGACGCCAGCGCTGCACCATTTGAGCGCTAGTTCGCGGCTAAAGCCCCTCCCACAGGGGTGCACAAGCGACAACGGGCTCCTGGTCTGTGACCGGGAGCCCGTTGCTCTAGCTGGGGCGCAAACAACGCCTTTAGCCGATGGCGATCACCGCCTTGAGCATGGCCTTGAAGGTGTCAATCTGCTCTTCGCTGAAGGCACCGAACACCTTGTCCTGCTGCTCGCCGGCAATACGCCAGAGTGCTTCGGCCTGGTCGACCCCGGCCGGGGTGAGCATATAACGATCGCCGGCATCGGCCACCAGGCCCTTGCGCTTGAGGATATCCACCGCCTGTTCGATCTCACGCGCCGGCATTGCCACTTCACGCAGCAGGTCGCACAGGCTCAGGCCAGCATCGTTTTCCAGCACCATCAGCATGCGCGCCTCGCTGGTGCGCAGGCCGGTGGACAGTTGCCGGGGCTGGTAATTGCTCTGGTAGCTGCGCACCGCCTGGGTCATCAGGTAGTAAAGGTTGTGGCTCAGTCGCCCCTGAAAGGCACTACTGGCCGGCTGACCCTCGGCCTTCTCGGTCATGCGCGTGTGCGGCAGCACCATGGAGTAAGCCCCCTGGTGATAGAGCAGCGGCGAGCGGCCGAAGTCGTCGAAGGCCAGCACCTTGCCGACCAGGATCCAATGATCGCCACCGTCGATCTGTTGATGCTTCTCGCACTGGAAGCGCGCCGCGCAGTCGGGAAACAGTGGCGAGCCGCCCTCGCCCAGCTCATGGGTTACGCCGGCAAATTTGTCGTCACTCGGCCGGGCGAACTGGTTGGACAGGTCAATCTGGTCGGCGGAGAGGATGTTCACCGCAAAATGCTCGGCGCGCTCGAATACCTCGTAGCTGCCGGAGCGCTTGTCGATGCTCCAGAGCACCAGCGGCGGATCCAGCGACACCGAGTTGAAACTGTTGGCGGTAACGCCGACCTTTTGCCCGTCGGCAGTGGCCGCGGTGACGATGGTCACGCCAGTGGCAAAATTGCCCAGGGCGCGGCGAAAGGCACGCGGGTCAAGAGCAGCTGTGGTACTTGTCATGGGATTCTCCCTGGCTGCCGTCGAGGTTCGCGGCAGCGCTGTTATTCGGCTGTCGGGGCCGCGAACGGCCCCATGCAAGGCTGGCTGGGTCAGACCATGCTCGGGTCCGGCTCCAGGCCCATCAGCTCACGGCCAAGGATTTGCGCGCAGACGTCGTAGTCGGTGTAGGCATGGGCAGCAGTCATATGCGAGTCGCGGAACAGCCGCTGCATCTCGTTGCTCTCGAACCAACTGGTGCCGCCGGCGGCCTCGAACAGGCGATCGACCGCCTGGATGCACATCTTCACCGCGTAGGCCTGATTGGTGCGCCAGAACGCCAGGGTCTCGCGGCTCGGATACTGGTGCTGCTCGCTGTGCTCGGCGTGCTCCTGCCAGGTCTTCTCGAGGAAGGCACGTGCGGCTGCGACCTGGTGGGTCGACTCGGCCAGGCGCATCAGCGCCGGCGTGGCAGTACCGACGTTGACCCCGGTGTAGGCGCGCACGCGGTTCTTGGTCTTCTCCCGATAGGCCTCGAGCATACGCTCGGCGATACCCAGGCCGATGGCCGCAAAACCACTGGCGAAGTAAGGCCGGTAAGGCGTGTAGAAAATCTTGCTGTCTGGGTACAAACCGAAGCCGGCGGAGCGGCCTTCCATCATGTCCTTGGCCTGCTGGATGCGGTGGTTGGGCACGAAGACATCCTTGATGATTAGGGTCTTGGTGCCGCTGCCCTTCATCCCCGCGGCGAACCAGTCGTCGCGGATTTCGTAGTCGCTGCGCGGCAGCACGGCGAAGCAGTAGTTCTGGTTGCCCTCGGCATCCAGCCGGCGACAACCGACGATGGCCCACTCGGCATGATCGCTACCGCTGCTCCAGCCCATCTCGCCATTGAAGATAACGCCGCCTTCGGTTTCCTCGACCTTGCCAAACGGCGCGATGCTGCTGCTGGCGGTGGCGTCCGGGTCATCGCCCCAGACCTCATCCTGCAACTGCTTGGAGAACATCGCCAGTTGATGGCTATGGGTGCACAGCAGGCTGAAGGCCCAGGCGGTGCTGGCACAGGCACCCGCCAGGGCAACCACGCAATCGGCGAACTGCGGCAGGGAGATTTCCATGCCGCCATAGGGCTTGGGCTGGAAGGCACGGTGCATGCCGATACTCTTGAGCAGGGCAATATTCTCGTCCGGCACCTTGCGGTCTTTTTCGGCCTGGGCGGCATTGGCGGCAATCGCCGGCAATATGGCTTTCAGGTCTTCGAGAAGCGGGTTTGGCTTTTTCATCTGGTAGGAGCCCTGCTTATTGTTAGAAGGTGGTCGCGTCGTCAGTCGTGCCGGCTATACGCCGGACCAGGCTTGCGGCCTCGGAATCCAGCACCCGTAGCGCTATATATCCCTGTATGCAGGTTCATTATGCTGAGAGGTTGGCTGGCTAAAAATGCACCTTCCAGACACTAAATTGCACTTTTCATGGCTTGGCGGGCAAGATGTGGTGTCATAACGTTAATCTATTAACGAAACCCCGTTTGGCCTTACCATAACGCCCCCTAACCACCCTCCCCCCAGATCGCCATGAGCCACCTGCCCAGCGCCTTGCGCGCTCTGCGTCATCGCAACTTCCGCCTGTATTTTATCGGCCATGCCGTCTCCACCTTGGGCACCTGGATCCAGCAGGTGGCTCTGGCCTGGCTGGTCTACCGGCTGACCGGCTCGGTGGCGCTGCTCGGCCTGACCACCTGCATGGCGCTGCTGCCGCAGTTGCTGGTCGGCCCGTTCGCCGGTGCCTGGATCGACCGCCACGACAAGCGTCGCCTGCTGATCTTGGTGGAAAGCCTGCTCGGGGTGCAGGCCCTGGCGTTGGCGCTGCTCACCGCCGGCGGCTGGGTCACGCCGACGCTGCTGGTGGCCATGGCCACGCTGATGGGCGTGCTTAACGCCCTCGACACGCCGTTACGCCAGTCGCTGCTGAGCCAGTTCGTCGACGACCGTGCCGACCTGCCCAATGCCCTGGCTCTGAACGCCATGCTGTTCACCAGCTCGCGTTTTATCGGCCCGCCCCTGGCCGGGCTGCTGCTCGGGGTGTTCAGCGAGGCGCTATGTTTTGCCCTTAACGGTGCCTCCTACCTGGCCTTGGTGATCGGCCTGCTGCTGATTCGCATAACGCCCACTGCCCGGGCGGGCGGCTCCTATCGCAATGTGCTGGGTGAGGGGCTGCGCTATGCCCTGGGTAACCGCCAGGTGCGCGCCATGATGCTCGGCGTGTTGGCGATCAACGTCAGCGCCTCCAGCTATGTGGTGCTGCTGCCGGTGTTCGCCAAGGATATCTTCGCCGGCGGCGCGACCACCCTGGGCTGGCTGTGGGGCGCGGCCGGGTTGGGCTCGCTGCTATCGACGGTGTTTCTCGCCTCGCGCCTGGCGGTGGACAGCCTGCCCCGGCTGATCCTCGCTGCCAGCTGCGCCACCGCCCTGGCCCTGCTGGTATTCGCCTGGAGCGACCTGCTGGCGCTGTCGCTGGCGGCCATGGCGGTGATCGGCTTCGGCATCACCGTTAGCAATGTGGGCACCAATATCGTCCTGCAGAGCAACGCACCCGAGGCCCTGCGCGGGCGTGTGGTGTCGCTGTACACCTCAACCCGCTTTGGCTTCGACGCCCTAGGCGGATTGCTCGCCGGGCTGCTGGCCGGCTACCTCGGCGCACCGCCGGTGATGGCCGCAGCGGGAGGCGCGTTGCTGTTGTACTGCATCTGGGTCGAACTGCAGCGCCGGCGCAACTAGTGCCGTGCCAACCCTGAAAATCGCTTCGATGCCAGGCTGCTGTGCCGCTAGGTGAACATCATCCACATGGCCGGCGTGCCCGGCTTAGTCACTTGGGCAGATGTCCCTCTGACTGCTCCAGAAGGCCCAGGCAGACACGATGACCCTGGGCATGTGAGTGCTGGCGGTGGTGGTTTGTGTGTATAGGTTGTTAGCAGAATTGACCGCGATAGGGGCGACTTTCGGCCCAGAGTGTGTAAAAACGCTCAGCTCAAATCGAAGTGCGCGCGCCTGCGTGAAATCTAAAATTTATCGCTAGGTCAGCAGACCAAGATTTCGCATAGAAGCGCGATTTTCTACGCAGTTGGGGGCACCCAGTGTGCTCAAAACCGTTTTTACACAGCCTGGGCCAAAAGCAGCCATTCGCGAGCCAAGTGACAGGCACCTTCATGCATCGCATTATCTGGCGGAGATCTATTCGCATGCTGTCGTCGGCAGGGCAATGCACCCCACATGCAACAGGCCCGGTATCTCAGCCCGATGGATTTTGAGCGGAGAAGTATGAGTAGTAGCTCTTAACTACGTGTCCACCGGATCCGGTATAGATCAATAGAGAGGCCAACCTGGGGAGAGGCTGTTCCGGTGAGGCCTGCAGTTGATGCATTTGCGCCGGCAAGGCCATAATCAAATTTGAGCAAATCTGCGATTTTGTAAGCGTTTTTCTGCGCCGATAATCGATTTGATGCAAATTAGCTTCCTATCCTACGTTTTTGAGCAGGCCAGGGATCCGCTTTAGGAGCTTCGCGCATGTATGTATTCCCTAGTGATCCAATAGGTGCTGCCTGGTTGGCCCATGAATATTGGTTCAAACCGATGGGGCGGCTACCGGTGATGAGCCAGGTTGGCGGGCGACGCACTACGGAAGCGCAAGATGGGTTTCGGCTCGAAACCTATACGGAGGCCATGCGCCCGGCCAGCACTGCAGCAGCCCACCTCCAGTTCCATTTGCGGCATGAGGTACCTCATCTGGAATTTCTCGCCAGACTGTTCGCCGTGACAGGACCGGTCGTTGTTCAAGAGTGGGTCATGGCAGAGCCGACAGGGCAGTATGCCCGCCGCGCTGCCTTTCTGTACGAGTGGCTGACAGGTGACCTGCTGCAGGTTCCTCCGAGACTGGGGGGAAACTATGTGGATGCGGTGGATGATTCGAAGGTGTTTGCCGCCTCACCTCAGAAGGTTGTCAACGTCTCGCGGTGGCGCGTGAAGGACAACCTCCCAGGCACACGCCATTTCACCCCCATGGTAGTGAAGACCGAGGCCGTGCTAAAGGCAGCGCAACTGGATGTGCATCAGATGTACGGGGAGCTTGCCGCAGAGTTCGGTGAAGACCTGCTGTTACGGGCTGCAGTCTGGATGACTCTGCGCGAGAGCAAGGCCAGCTTTGCTATTGAGGGTGAGGCTGACCGGAGCACACGTATTCAGCGCTTCGCAGATGTCATGGCCCGCCGAACCGGGCAGGGTGAGGTGCCCATTTCACATGAGGCGCTAGCCGAGCTACAGCAGGAGATTTTGGGCGAAATCACGTCCCTGACTGGCTTCGGAATTCGACAGTCGCCGGTGTTCATTGGCGAAACCGTCCACTTCGAGGAGATCGTGCACTATGTGGGGCCCGGAGTTGAGGACCTCCACTCCATGCTTCAGGGCCTGGCCGTATTTCTAGAGAGGACGCAAGGACAATCCGCGGTGATGAGAAGCGCGATTGCGGCCTTTGGCTTCGTCTACATCCACCCGCTGGCTGACGGCAATGGCCGGATCCACCGGTTCCTGATTAACGACATCCTTCGCCGCGACGGCGTCATTCCAGACCATGTGATTCTGCCTGTGTCGGCGGTCATTACTGACAATGCTGTCGAGCGCCACGCCTATGACAGGGTGCTTGATCAGGTGTCAGTTCCGCTCATGCAGGGAGTGCGGGAGCTGGTCAGCTTCCTGCCCAGCCGGACCACCTATCCTGACGGGGTGGTTTCGAACCTTGAGTTCCGCGGTGTCGAGAAGGCCCGGCCGATCTGGCGCTATCCAGACCTTGGGCCGCACTTGGTGTTTATGTCGCACATCATCGCCCGCACCATCAGCGAGCAGATGCGTGAGGAGTCACAGTATCTGCGCAGCCATGCCTTGGCGAGGAGTGCGCTCAAAGAGGTGGTCGAGCTCCCTGATCATCAGGCCGACCGTGTTATCCGGTCGATCGATCAAAACCAGGGCCGGCTCAGCAATGTGCTGGCCAAAGAAATGCCTGTGCTTCAGCGGCCGGGCGTGTGGGAAGCAGCAGTAGGTGCTGTGACCGGAGCGTTCCGGCAAAGCGGGCCGCTGAATGACTCCGGGCTCGATCGGAACAAGCTCGGGCGTTGAAGCGAATGTGACCCATCGGCTGTCCCTGCATCCTGATTTTGGGCGGCGCAAGCGAACGGTGATGACAGGCAGCTACTGGCCCAGAGTGTGTAAAAACGCTCAGCTCAAATCGAAGTACGTGCATCTGCGTGAAATCTAAAATTTGTCGCTAGGTCAGCAGACCAAGATTTCGCATAGAAGCGCGATTTTCTGCGCAGTTGGGGGGTGCCCAGTGTGCTCAAAAACGTTTTTACACAGCCTGGGCCGACAGCTGCCTCTCACAAAAGTCGGCTATTGCCCGCTTCCCCCTCTCAAACCCGCTAGCACCCGGGGCCTAACACCGCGGTACCTGAGAACAGATGTTCCAGTTCGTCCCGTGCTGCTGTCCGCACCAGACTCGATGCCTTCCCATACCCTAATCCCTTCCGTGCTTTTGCCTGAAGGATGAGAAAAGCGTCATCCCTCCTGTTATCCCTCGCGTTAGCGCTATAAAACCCACAGCCCGAGCTGCAACGCCGGCACAGCTAATCCGCTACCCCTTTGGTAACCCGGTACTCACCCGGCGTCATGCCGGCATTGCGGGTGAAGAAGCGGCTGAAGTAGGCCGGGTCGGTAAAGCCTAGCTGGTAGCAGATTTCGTTGACCGAGCTGCCGGTGAACAGCAGCAGGCGCTTGGCCTCTTGCATCAGGCGGTCGAACACCAGGCGTTTGGACGGCAGGTCGGCGATGCGCCGGCAGATGTCGTTGAGCCGCGCCTCGGTCACCCCCAGTTGCTCGGCATAGCGCTGCAGCGCCCAGTGCGCCTGGTAGTTGGCCTCGATCAGGGCATTGAAGCGCTGGAATATCTGCAGATCCTCACGGCGCGCCGGCTGCGACTGGATTGAGCGCGTCGACAGGCGCAGCAGGCTGATAAAGATCAACCGGGTCAGCGCCGCCAGGCTCAGCGCCCGCCCCGGCCTATCGTCCGCGAACTCGCTGCGCAGCTCGTCGAACAGCAGATTGAGGCGCGCCACCTCGGCATCGTACTGCGCGTCCAGTTCGCCGACCGCCACGCACAGCGGGGCGATCTGCGGTCCCAGGGCTAGGCCCTGCTGCCCTTCCAGCAGCGGCCAGATCAGCTCCTGGCGCACCGTCAGCACATGGCCATCGCTGTCGGCATCGGTGACGAAGGCATGGGGAAAGGTCGGCGGGGTAAGGAAGAACATCGGTCCTTCCTGCTGATAACGCTGATCATCCAGGTACACGCGCACCACGCCGCTCTTGACGTAATGCACCTGAAAAAAACGGTCGTGGCGATGCACCGGCATATTGCGGCCGAAAAAGTCCGCCAGCTTGCCAAGGGCCTCGTAGTGCACGTCGGCATCGGCGTAACGCTGGTCGTAGACCTGGCCGATATTGATATTGGGGATGGGTTGCGGGTCGCGCATGGGCCTTACCCTCGTCGCGAGATCGTGGTGGCGCGGCGCAGTGGCCGCGCCCGCCAGGCTCAGGGTTTGATCTGCTTGAGCTCGTTGAGCAGCCCCAGCAATTGCTGCAGCTTCTCCTCGCCGAACTGTTCCTGGATCCGCTGATAGTTGCTCTCCATGTCAGCACTCATCGACACAAAGCACTCCTGGCCCAGCGCGGTCAGATCGATATACACCCGGCGCTGGTCATGCGGCGGCTTGCTGCGGCTGACCAGGCCATCGCGCTCCAGCCGGCTGAGCACGCCGGTCATGCTCGGTTTGAGGATGCAGGCCAGCTCGGCCAGGCGGTAGCTCTCCATTTCGCCATGCTGGCGCAGGATGCGGATCACCCGCCACTGCTGCTCGGTCAGGCCATGCTGGTTGAGCAGCGGACGGAAGAAGCTCATCGCGGCCTCGCGGGCCTGGAGCAGGGTCAGGGTCAGGGACGGTCGGGTAACAGGCATGGTGAGATTCGGCTTCAGACGGTTGTGAATAGGTTAACGGTATCACTTTCAGCCTGCACAAGCGCCCACCTGCGGTCAATCGGATGGATCGCCCTGGCAGCCAGGGACATACCGTTGTGCAGGCAGAGTCAAGCCCACTCACAGCACCCGGCCTAAGCTAGATTCCTGTCCATGCCTACCCCACAGGAGCCTTGGTTTATGGCCGCCGCATTGATCGAAACCCTCAAGTCCGTCGAAGACTTCCTCCAGCGCCCGCACGGCTCTTTTATCGACGGCACCTGCCAGCTCGACAGCGCCAGCGAAACCCTGGCCTTGCGCAACCCGGCCGACGACCAGGTGCTGGCCAATGTGCAATTGGCCGATGCCGGCCAGGTCGACCGCATCGTCGAATCCGCTCACCGCGCCTTCCGGTCCGGTGTCTGGAGCCGCCTGGCACCGGCCGAACGCGAACGCACCCTGCTGCGCTTCGCCGACCTGGTGGAGGCCCATGGCGAGGAACTGGCGCAGCTGGAAACCCTTAACCAGGGCAAGTCGATCCATCTCGCGCGCGCCATCGAGGTGGGAGCCTCGGTCAACTACATGCGCTATATGGCCGGCTGGGCCACCAAGATCGAGGGCCAGACCCTCGATGTATCCATCCCGATGCCGGCAAACGCGCGCTTCAACGCCTACACCCGGCGCGAGCCGGCGGGTGTGGTGGCGGGCATCGTGCCGTGGAACTTCCCGATGATGATCGCCCTGTGGAAGGTCATCCCGGCGCTGGCCTGCGGCTGTACCGTGATCATCAAACCGGCCGACGACACCCCGCTGACCGCCCTGCGCCTGGCCGAACTGGCCATTCAAGCCGGCATCCCCGCCGGCGTGTTCAACGTGCTGATCGGCCGCGGGGCCCAGGCCGGTGCCGCGCTGGTGGCGCATCCGCTGGTAAACAAGGTGTCCTTCACCGGCTCCACCGCCGTGGGCAAGCAGATCGGCATCGCCGCCCTGCACAACATGACTCGCTTCACCCTCGAACTGGGCGGCAAGAACCCGATGCTGGTACTTGAGGATGCCGATATCGACAAGGCCGTGGCCGGTGCCATCGCTGGCGGCCTGCTCAACCAGGGCCAGGTCTGCGCCGCGGCCTCGCGCCTGTACGTGCCGGCCAGCCGCCATGCCCAGTTCGTCGAGGCGTTGAGCGCCCAGGCCCGCGCCATGAGTGTCGGCCCGGGCATGGACCCCACCGCCCAGGTCAACCCGCTGGCAACGCGCAAACACCAGAACCACGTCCTCGCCATGCTCGCCGCCGCCCGCCGCGACGGCGCATGCATCGCTACCGGCGGCGACGCCCCGGACAGTCCCGGTTACTTCGTCAACCCCACGGTGCTCAGCGGTCTGGATCAGTGCAGTAATGCGGTGCAGGAGGAAATTTTCGGCCCGGTACTCAGCGTGCTGCCCTACGACGATCTGGAGCAGGGCCTGGCCCTGGTCAACGACAGCCGCTACGGCCTGGCCGCCAGCGTCTGGAGCAACGACCTGGGCAAGGTCATGGACCTGCTGCCGCGTATCGAAGCCGGCACCGTGTGGGTCAACAACCATGTGCCGGTCGACCCCAACCTGCCGTTCGGCGGCTTCAAACAGTCGGGCATGGGCCGCGAATTCGGCCGCAGCGCCATCGAAGGTTTCACCGAGCTGAAGTCGGTGTGCATCACCTACTGAGGGCCGCGCCAGCCATGACATGCACCATGAAAAGTGCAATTCAATGGCTGTAAAAGCCATTCAACCCTCAGCGGCAGCCGTCATTATGGTGACCAGATAGCTGCCGAGTATCCCTCCGCGCAATAGCGAACAAGGGCTGAAGGCTGATGAAAATTGAGGCTGTACTTCAATATCGTTAACATGTTAAATACATGATTAATATGTTAACCAAATGTCGCGCACACTTACGCGCCGCACCGACTTTATTGCAATGGGAGAACAACCGATGAGCAGTGCTCTCGATAAGGCCGCCGCCGGCACCCTGTTCGGCATCGCGCTGAACTACCAGGGCCTTCTGCGCAGCCGCCTGGAAGAATTCCAGCAGCCGCCCTACCAGAAGCCGCCGGTCAAACCCGTGCTGTTTATCAAGACCTCCAACACCCGCAACGGCCACGACCAGCCGGTGGTGTTCCCGGCCGGCGTCGAGCGCCTGCAGCCGGGCCCGGCGCTGGGCGTGGTGATCGGCAAGGACGCCAGCCGGGTCAGCGAGGCCGAGGCCATGAATCACGTGGCCGGCTACATGATCGTCAACGAATTCAGCCTGCCCGAAGACAGCTACTACCGCCCGGCGGTCAAGGCCAAGTGCCGCGACGGCTTCTGCCCCATCGGCCCGGAATTGGTGCCCGCCAGCCAGATCACCAACCCGAACGCTCTGGGCATCCGCCTGTTGGTCAACGGCGAACTGCGCCAGCAGAACAGCACCGCCAACTGGGTGCGCAACATCCCGCAGCTGATCGCCGAACTGAGCGAGTTTATGACCCTGCACAAAGGTGACGTGCTGATTACCGGCACTCCGGAAGGTCGCGTCGATGTGCAACCCGGCGACCTTGTCGCAGTGGAAATCGACGGTCTCGGCCGCCTCACCAACCACGTGGTCGCTGAAGGAGCGCTCTGATGAAACACGCCCGTATCCGTTTCCAGGGTGACATCCACACCGTCACCGTCGAAGACAACAATGCCGTGCGCCTGGCCGATGGCCGCCTGCTGGCCGAAGAGCAGATCGAGTGGCTGCCACCGGCCACCGGCAGCATGTTCGCCCTGGGCCTGAACTACGCCGACCACGCCGCCGAACTGGCCTTTAGCCCGCCCACCGAGCCGCTGGCATTTATCAAGTCGCCGGGCACCTACACCGGCCATAACCAGGTGACCTGGCGGCCGGATAACGTCGCCTATATGCACTACGAGTGCGAGCTGGTGGCGGTGATCGGCAAGCCGGCGCGCAACGTCAAGCGCGAGGACGCCCTGCAGTATCTGGCCGGTTACACCGTGTGCAACGACTACGCCATCCGCGACTACCTGGAAAACTACTACCGGCCCAACCTGCGGGTGAAGAACCGCGACGCCACCACCCCGGTCGGCCCCTGGATCGTCGACGCCGCCGATGTACCCGATCCGTCAAAACTGCGTTTGCGCACCTGGATCAACGGCGAGCTGAAACAGGATGGCAGTACCAAGGACATGATCTTCGACATCCCCTACCTGATCGAATACTTCTCCAGCTTCATGACCCTGCAGCCCGGCGACATGATCGCCACCGGCACGCCGGAAGGCCTGGCCGACGTGGTGCCCGGCGATGAAGTGGTGGTGGAAGTGGAAGGCGTTGGCCGCCTGGTCAACCGCATCGTCAGCGAATCCGAATTCTTCGCCGCGCGCGGCTAAGCAAAACAAGAAAGAGGCAAACAGCATGATCAAGCACTGGATCAACGGCCAACAAGTCGAAAGCAAAGACAGCTTCACCAACTACAACCCCGCCACCGGCGAGGCCATCGGTGAAGTCGCCAGCGGCGGCGCGGAGGAAATCAACCTGGCCGTCGCCGCGGCCAAGGAAGCCTTCCCCAAGTGGGCCAATACCCCGGCCAAGGAGCGCGCCAAGCTGATGCGCAAGCTCGGTGAGCTGATCGAGCAGAACGTGCCGCACCTGGCCGAACTGGAGACCTTGGACACCGGCCTACCGATCCACCAGACCAAGAACGTGCTGATCCCGCGCGCGTCACACAACTTCGACTTCTTCGCCGAAGTCTGCACGCGCATGGACGGCCACAGCTACCCGGTCGATGACCAGATGCTCAACTACACCCTGTACCAGCCGGTGGGCGTGTGTGGCCTGGTATCGCCGTGGAACGTGCCGTTTATGACCGCCACCTGGAAGACCGCGCCCTGCCTGGCCCTGGGCAACACTGCGGTGCTGAAGATGAGCGAGCTGTCGCCACTGACCGCCAACGAACTGGGCCGCCTGGCCATGGAAGCCGGCATTCCTGCGGGCGTGCTTAACGTGGTGCAAGGCTACGGTGCCACCGCCGGCGATGCCCTGGTGCGCCACCCGGATGTCCGCGCGATCTCCTTCACCGGCGGCACCGCTACCGGCAAGAAGATCATGCAGACCGCCGGCCTGAAGAAGTACTCGATGGAACTGGGCGGCAAGAGCCCGGTGCTGATCTTCGACGACGCCGATCTCGACCGCGCTCTGGATGCGGCGCTGTTCACCATCTTCTCGCTGAACGGCGAGCGCTGCACCGCAGGCTCGCGGATCTTTATTCAGGAGACGGTGTACGACCAGTTTGTCGCCGAGTTCGCCGCCCGCGCCAAACGCTTGATTGTCGGCGACCCGCAGGACCCGAAGACCCAGGTCGGCTCGATGATCACCCAGGCCCACTACGACAAGGTCACCGGCTATATCAAGATCGGCATCGAGGAAGGCGCCAACCTGCTCGCCGGCGGTCTGGAGCGCCCGGCCAATCTTCCAGCGCACCTGGCCAAGGGGCAATTTATCCAGCCCACGGTGTTCGCCGACGTGGACAACCGCATGCGCATCGCCCAGGAAGAAATCTTCGGCCCGGTGGTGTGCCTGATCAAGTTCAAGGACGAAGCCGAAGCCCTGCGCCTGGCCAACGACACCGAGTACGGCCTGGCCTCCTATATCTGGACCCAGGACATCGGCAAGGCCCACCGCCTGGCCCGCGGCATCGAAGCCGGCATGGTGTTTATCAACAGCCAGAACGTGCGTGACCTGCGTCAACCATTCGGCGGAGTGAAAGGCTCCGGCACCGGCCGCGAAGGGGGCGAATACAGCTTCGAGGTGTTCGCCGAGATCAAGAACGTGTGCATTTCCATGGGCAGCCACCACATCCCGCGCTGGGGTCTGTGATAGGCGGCGCACCAACCGATACGCTATTGATAAAGGAAGGGGGCACGCATCCCCTTCCCCTGTGCCGGTCGTGCAAACGTCCTAACTACAAAAGCCTCACGCGAGGCCAACAGGAGAACCGCCATGGGCAAAGTCGCTCTAGCTGCCAAGATCACCCACGTACCCTCGATGTATCTGTCCGAGCTGCCCGGCCCGCGTCAGGGCTTTCGCCAGGCGGCGATCGACGGCCATATCGAGATCAGCAAGCGCTGCCGTGAACTGGGCGTGGACACCATCGTGGTGTTCGATACCCACTGGCTGGTCAACGCCAACTACCACGTACTCTGCGGCCCGCACTTCAAGGGGCTGTACACCAGCAACGAACTGCCGCACTTCATCAGCAACATGGAGTACGAGTTCCCCGGTAACCCGGAGCTGGGCAAGATTCTCGCTGCCGGGTGCAACCGCTTCGGCGTCGAGACCATGGCCCATGACGCCACGACTCTGGGTCCGGAGTACGGCACCCTGGTGCCCATGCGCTATATGAACCAGGACCAGCACTTCAAGGTGGTGTCGGTCTCGGCGCTGTGCACCTCGCACTACCTCAACGACAGCGCGCGCCTCGGCTGGGCCATGCGCAAGGCAGTGGAAGAACACTACGACGGCACCGTGGCGTTCTTCGCCAGCGGTTCGCTGTCGCACCGTTTCGCCCAGAACGGCCAGGCCCCGGATTTCGCCACCAAGGTCTGGAGCCCGTTTCTGGAAACCCTCGATCACCGCGTGGTGCAGATGTGGCAGGACGGCGAGTGGGAAGCCTTCTGCGCCATGCTCCCCGAGTACGCGGTCAAGGGCCACGGCGAAGGCTTTATGCACGACACCGCCATGCTGCTGGGGGCGCTAGGTTGGTCGAAGTACGACGCCAAGGCCGAGGTGGTAAGCCCTTACTTCGGTTCCTCCGGCACCGGCCAGATCAACGCCATCTTCCCGGTCACCCCGCAGGACGGCTCCGCCATTCCTGCCGCGCAGGCCTCCAATCCGGCCGGCGTCGTTGCCGCCAGCCGCCTGTAGGAGCGCTCGCCATGCCCCACCTGGTTCTGCTCTATACCCCCGACGTCGAGCGTGACGTCGACGTCGGCAGCCTGTGCCGCGCCCTGGCCGACTGCATGCTTGAACAACGCGACGAGGCCGGTAAAGCGGTGTTCCCCACCGGCGGAACCCGTGTGCTGGCCTACCCGGCAGCCCATGCCGCAGTGGCCGATGGCAAGGGCGACTACGGCTTTCTCTACGCCAACCTGCGCATGGGTATGGGACGCAGCCAAGTGGTGCACAAACAGGTGGGCGACAACCTGATGCAGGTGTTGCGCGGGCACCTCGACGGTCTGCTCGCCCAGCGCCCGGTGGGCGTCACCCTGCAGATCGACGAAAGCCCGGGCCAGGTCTTCGATGCCAAGCACAGCAGCCTGCATCCCCTATTCAACAAAACTCCTTAAGGTAATCCTGCCATGCTCGACGCCTCCATCATTCAACAGGCCGCCGCCCGCCTCGACGCCGCCGAGCGCACGCGCGAACAGGTGCGCCAGTTTTCCCTGGATTTCCCCAACATCAGCATCGAAGACGCCTACGCCATTCAGCGCGCCTGGGTCGATCTGAAACTCAAGGGCGGGCGCAAGCTGGTCGGCCACAAGATCGGCCTGACCTCGCGCGCCATGCAGGTGTCGTCGAATATCACCGAGCCGGACTACGGTGCCCTGCTCGACGACATGCTGTTCGACGAAGGCAGCGACATTCCCTTCGAGCGCTTTATCGTGCCGCGGGTAGAGGTGGAGCTGGCGTTTATCCTCGGCAAGCCGCTGCGCGGGCCGAACTGCAGCATCTTCGACGTGCTGGAGGCCACCGAATGGGTGGTACCGGCGCTGGAAATCATCGATGCGCGCATCCACCAGATCGACCCGGACAGCAAGGTCACCCGCAAGGTGTTCGACACCATTTCCGACAACGCCGCCAACGCAGGCGTTGTGATGGGCGGCCGGCCGGTGCGGCCGAACGACATCGACCTGCGCCGGGTGCCGGCGATTCTCTACCGCAACGGCGTGATCGAGGAATCCGGCGTCTCCGCCGCGGTGCTCAACCACCCGGCCAAAGGCGTGGCCTGGCTGGCGAACAAGCTCGCCCCTTACGACGTCACCCTGCAAGCTGGGCAGATCATTCTCGGCGGTTCCTTCACTCGCCCGGTGGCGGCTAGCCCCGGCGATACCTTCCACGCCGACTACGACCAACTCGGCAGCATCGCCTGCCGCTTTGTCTAGCCACAAAACCGTAGGAGCGAGCTTGCTCGCGATTGGACAGTGCAGGCGATACATCTCTATCGGCTGCATGCGAGTTTCGCGAGCAAGCTCGCTCCTACAAGGAGGTTCCATGGATATGCCCATCAATCGCTTCAAGCAGCGCCTGCAAGCTGGTGAAGCGCAGATCGGCCTGTGGCTCGGCCTGGCCGATCCCTACTGCGCGGAGCTGGCGGCCAATGCCGGCTTCGACTGGCTGTTGATCGACGGCGAGCACGCGCCCAACGACCTGCGCGGCCTGCTCGGCCAGTTGCAAGCCGTCGCCCCGTACCCGAGCCAACCGGTTATTCGCCCGGTAATCGGCGATACCGCGTTGATCAAGCAACTGCTCGATATCGGCGCGCAGACCCTGCTGGTGCCCATGGTGGAAAGCGCCGAACAGGCTCGCGAGCTGGTGCGCGCCATGCACTATCCGCCGAGCGGCGTGCGCGGCGTGGGTAGCGCCCTGGCCCGCGCCTCGCGCTGGAACAGCATCCCCGGCTATCTGGACAAGGCAGACGCGCAAATGTGCCTGCTGGTGCAGATCGAGAACCTTGATGGCCTGGCCAACCTCGACGCCATCGCCGCGGTCGAGGGCGTCGATGGCGTATTTATCGGCCCGGCCGACCTCAGCGCCGCCATGGGCCATCGCGGCAATCCCGCTCACCCCGAAGTCCAGGCCGCCATCGAGGACGCCATCGTGCGTATCGGCCAGGCGGGCAAGGCCGCCGGCATCCTCAGCGCCGACCAGACCCTGGCACGCCGCTACCTGGAGCTGGGTGCCAAGTTCGTCGCCGTCGGCGTCGACACCACCGTGCTGATGCGCGGCCTGCAGAGCCTGGCCGCCGCCTTCAAGGATGCCCCGGCTCCGACCTGTGCTGGCGGCGTGTACTGAGCCCGATCCTCAAGCATTCTCAAGAGAACGACATGAAACTCACCGATCTGAATCTGCTGCGCGAACAGGCCTATATCGACGGCCAGTGGCTCGAAGCCGACAGCAAAGCACGCTTCGCCGTGACCAACCCGGCCAATGGCGAGCTGATCGCCGAGGTCGCCTCCGTTGGCCAGGCAGAGACCGCCCGCGCCATCGCCGCCGCCAAGGCCGCCCTGCCCGCCTGGCGTGAAAAGACCGCCAAGGAACGCAGCGCCATCCTGCGCAGCTGGTACAACCTGATCATGGAAAACCAGGAAGACCTGGCCCGGCTGCTCAGTTGGGAACAGGGCAAACCCCTGGCCGAGAGCCGCGGCGAAATCGCCTACGGTGCCAGCTTTATCGAATGGTTCGCCGAGGAAGCCAAACGCGTCTACGGCGATGTGATCCCCCACGACAAGCAAGGCCGTCGCCTGGTGGTGATCAAGCAGGCCATCGGCGTGGTCGCGGCCATTACGCCGTGGAACTTTCCCAACGCCATGATCACCCGCAAGGTCGGCCCGGCCCTGGCCGCCGGCTGCACCGTAGTGGTCAAGCCCGCTTCAGAAACCCCGCTGTCGGCCCTGGCCCTGGCGGTGCTGGGCGAGCGCGCCGGGATTCCCGCTGGCGTGCTGAATATCGTGCCCGGCACTAACTCGCGCGCCATAGGCGGCGAGCTGACCGGCAACCCGGACGTGCAGAAACTGTCGTTCACCGGCTCCACCGGCATCGGCAAGCTGCTGATGGCGCAGTGCGCTGCGACCATCAAGAAGGTATCGCTGGAACTGGGCGGTAACGCGCCCTTTATCGTCTTCGACGACGCCGACCTCGACGCCGCCGTGCAAGGCGCGCTGGGCTCGAAGTTCCGCAACAGCGGGCAGACCTGTGTGTGCACCAACCGCTTTCTGGTGCAGAACGGCGTGTACGAGGAGTTCAGCCAGCGCCTGGTCGCCGCGGTAAACGCCCTCAAGGTCGCCCCGGCCGATGAAGACGGTGCTCAACAGGGCCCGTTGATCAACGCTAATGCAGTGGCCAAAGTTGAGGAGCATATCGCCGATGCGATCAGCAAAGGTGCCAAGGTATTGGCCGGCGGCCAACCACATGCCCTAGGCGGCAGCTTCTTCGAGCCAACCGTGCTCGGCGATGTCACCCCTGAGATGCTGGTAGCCCGCGATGAAACCTTCGGCCCGTTGGCACCGATCTTCCGTTTCGATAGCGAAGCCGAGGCCATCGCCATGGCCAACGACACCGAGTTCGGCCTGGCCTCCTACCTTTACACCCGCGACCTGGGCCGAGCCTGGCGCGTCAGCGAGGCGCTGGAATACGGCATGGTCGGCGTCAATGAGGGGCTGATCTCCACCGAGGTCGCGCCCTTTGGCGGTATCAAACAATCGGGGCTGGGCCGCGAAGGCTCACACTACGGCATCGACGACTATATCGAGCAGAAGTACATGTGCCTCGGCATCGGCTGACGCCCTTAACCGTCACCCTTTTACGGCTCCCAGTGAGCCGTTTTTTTTCAGCTATCCGGACAAAAACATGAACAAAGGTCTTATCACCGCTGCCGTGCTCCTTCTTGTGCAGGCTTTCAGCGCCACGGCAGCCGATCCCGACGCCGCCTATCGCCAGGCCCTGCTCAAGGAGCTGAACAACCGAACCCTCGCCGGCCAGGTCGTCAGCGCATTGGCAGACGCCCACAAGGGAACGCCTCAGGGCGACTTCTGGCTGGCCTACAGCGAACTGGAAGCCCGCCAGTGTCCGCGCTATGCAGAACAGGCTGCGGCATACGAGCTAAAGCCTGGCGGCTTTTTCCTCTCGCTCAAGGCGCGCGCATCAATTCTGTTCGCCAGGATTTTCCCGGACACATTTATCGGCATGCTTACCCAAGCCACACAAGCCTACGCCGCGGAGCTTGCGACGATAACGCCGCCTCCAGCCCAGGAGGAATTCTGGCGTTACGTCATCGCCCAGGAACAGGCACAGGCCGCGGCATTCCAACACGCTGACAAACGGGACTATCTGGCGGCTAAATCAACAATTGAAAGTTTCATATGTAGCCCATAAAGACCGTAGGATGAAAAATCCAATGCACCTTCCGGACAAACATGCGCAGCCAACCATACGTCGTCCGTAGCAAAGTTGAAGGCCATAAGCCCCCATACGTCCCTCTCGTTTCATCCGTCTGACTCTCACTTGGGCGCAACCCCGCCGCACCTCACCCTTGCATAGTTCAAACCTGTTGTGAGAATTGCTGGGCGTCTGTGCCTCCCTACAGCACACCAGCACCGCGAAAACTCTCGATAAAACACGTTATCAAGAGCTGTTGCCGTTACCGATTTGACCAGCGGCAAAGTCACTTTAGCGAACAGGGCATGACCGGTTATGCAGTCAGAAAAGCGACTTTGGGCCAACGATCATAAGGAGATGATTGCGGTTACCACCTCCTCCGTTATTTGTTTGGTTTCAGAATGGCTCGCTAACCTCGACAACAACCAAACCCGGCGCGCCTATCGTTCCGATATCCAAGACTTCTTTTTTTTAGTGGGCGCGCGCTCAGTCGAGGACCAGCTTGAAATATCTCGCGGGCATGTTCTGATGTGGCGCGCCGCACTAGAAAAGGCAGGTTTAAGCGCTGCTACACGCAGGCGAAAACTTGCAGCATTGGCATGCTTATTCGACTACCTGATCGAACGAGATCCGCGCTACACACGCAACCCTGTCCACGGTATTAAACGTCCACGTACTGAATGCTACGAGGGCAAGACCCCTGCTTTGAGCAGCGCCCAGGCAAAGTTACTTCTCGACGCCCCAAACCTGCTATCAACAAAAGGTTTACGAGACAGGGCCATCTTGGCGGTGCTGCTTTATCACGGTCTGCGGCACCAAGAAGTTGCTTCTCTGCGACTGTGCGACCTGCAGAGGCGGGATGGATTGCTGCACCTGCGAATCCACGGCAAAGGCGGGCGACTGCGTCACATCCCTCTTCATGGTGATGCAGAGAACAGCATCAACCATTACCTGCAAGGTGTTTGCGTCGAGAGAGACAAAAACAACTTTATGTTCACCAGCCTTCGGGGTAGCAAAGCTGGCAGGAGCCTGAGCCTGATGGCATCTATAAGCTTGTATGACACTACGCGCTGCAAGCGGGAATCGATGTGGCTGGATTAGGCGTACACGGCCTGCGTGTCACCGCAGCTACTAACGCGCTGGAGCACCATGCCGACATTGCTCAAGTGCAGCACTGGCTTGGGCACGCCAGCATCAGCACAACTCGACTTTACGATCGCCGTCACAATCGCACGATCGATTCACCGTCGTTCAAAGTCCAATACGAACACTGAAAACATCGGGTCACGGTGCCACAATCATCCCCCTTGAACGGGTTGCATATCCAAGAAGTCATGCTCACCTGAAGGCCCCATTTATTGAGGTCCTCAATCATGTATCAAACATCAAAAGCAATACGCGCAGCACTTTGGAAACAGCTCCTCTATAGCAGCCAGTCAATCGTGATTGTGGGCTCCGCTCTGATACTGAGACTCGCCTACCTGGGGCACCCCCTAGCTACCACGTCAGGAACTCATTTAATTGAAATGGCTGTTTGGCGAATAGTTCTGCTCATGTCATTCCAATCGGCACCGTTAGCGTGGGGCCTTTTTTTACTCAAAGGCTATAAACACCGCCGGATAACGATCCCTCTCCACGAGTCAATTAAGCTCCTAATGCTCCCACTGGCAACATGGACAACTGCTTGCCTGCTCACCAGCATGGTTCTATGGCCAATGCTGCGCGCTTGAAAGTTACTTCTTTCAGCCATCACTAAAATTTGATCAGCCAAGGAATTCCATGTCTCGAACTATCCTGATTACCCTTTTCATATCCGTTCTAAGTGGATGCGGTCTGCTCCCCCGAACCGGTACACCGTCATTGGCACTGCAAATAGCTGATGCGATGAGCATTCCTGCCCACGACATGTCACGCGTCGAGTATGACGAAACCTTAGTAGTGACTGGGTCTAGCGGTCGAAATCTTGATCACTCAGTAAGCGGCGCTGCACAGCTGATTGCATCCGGAGATCCAACAATGCTGCTGTTGAGTGGATTAACTCCGGGGAGCCCTGCCGCGCGAATACAAATCGCCGCATGGGTGCCTGAAAGCCTGGCATCAGCTCCTGAGAAAGCGGTGGCTGTTGCTTCAAAGGCATATATAGAGGCGCGCGCGGATGTTTACGGCAAGGATGAACATGGCCGGGAACAGTTACTTTCGACCAAGGTTAGGCATGTGCTCGGCCAACCATTCGGTGAAGGTGGTTTGGTACAGACCTATGCCCAACTATTCGATCTGATAACTTACCACTCACCAAGCCTGGTGGGCGCACCTTCATTCATGTCGGAAAACGGCAAGGCTTATGGCCCTATTTTCCTGGATGCTTGGGGGGCACCTGCAAATGCAGAAGACATCAGACTGATTACTGAGATGTCCAAGGCGCTGCCATCGTGGTTCTACATCTATAACCCTGGCCTGCCAGGGGTTTCCGCTAGGTCAATTCTAAACCAGGGACAACAGCTACTTTTCGTTGAGCCGTAAACGCTAACTGTCACGACGGTCTGTGGCACTGCAAACTGGCAAGTTCGCGTCGAAATAGCCCAGCCTGGGAGGGTAACCCCAGGCTTGCATATTCAAAACAATGGGGAAACTGGAGCCGTAACCCAAACGGAGCCATACGCATGTCACTCGAAGAACAAATCACGTTCACACCTGATCAACAGGTTCACCTGAATGCTTGGTCATCGGTTTACGTCGATGCTCAGATACAGCAAAAGCTCGACATTACGCTCTCACAATTCCTGATAAACCCGGGGAAATATCTTTTCCTTGCCTGGCTGACAGCCCCTCACATCGCGACTAATAACGGCTTCTTACCGCTGCTACCTGCACAAGTAGCCGCTAGCCGGCGTATTCACCAGCGGTGGGCAGAAGAGGACGAGGACGAATAAGTGCACAACGCGAATATTGGATCTAGAAAAACACCAAAAACAAAGGAGCAAAACTCATGTATGTAATCGCTGCGTTCATCATATTCATAGTAGGCTGCGCCCTTCTCGCCGATTGGCTCGCAGGCGACCTAAGGAAGCGCAAACACGAAGCCTGGCTGCGCTTTCCTAATATTGAAGAGTACGCTCGAAAAACTCAATTGAGCCGCATTCAATGCTGGCACTGCAGGTCATGCAGCATCCGGCAATATGGTCTTGAGGCACGTAATGACGAACGCCGAATCCATGCATGCAATCAGTGCAACACAAACCTATATAGAACGACGCGGGGCTAATGATAAGCAGTTGTCCTCACTGCCCAAGTGTCGGTGAGGAAATCTGTTTATAGGTACCTATGGCACCTCAAAGGCCTGCAGTGTTGTGGCTCAAGGCTTTTGGCTATTTAGTTTCCGCTCAAGTAGCTTAGTGAACAAAAAACCTACGATTCCGATCAAAGCAATAGCCAATACTGTACCCAAAATAAAATAACCAATAGGTTCCATGCTGACCCCATGATCCAACTCAATGGATTGATAATTTCTTCAGCATACGCCCCTCTCTGAAAAATGCTGCTCTACCCAGCTTACGGCCAACAGAACCAGATAGAAAGACTCTCTTGGATGCCGAATACCACCAAATCACCCCAGAATCTCATGGCGCATCCGACTATCGCCGCTAGCCGTCAGTTGCGGTCGAGAAACGGCTGCATTCGGCCCAGACTGTGTAAAAACGTTGGCATCGACCTTGCTGTGATTTGATGGATTCAAATCAGCGGGGGATGCCGATGAAGCGTTTTATCCAGGGAGAGCATCGAGGCCAAAGCGCGCTGCTTCCCGAGAGCCTGGATGACTATGTGACGGACACGAACCCGGTGCGGGTGGTCGATGTTTTCGTCGATGAACTCGACCTTGGCCAACTGGGTTTCGAGGGTGTCGTCCCGGCTGAAACAGGTCGGCCCGCCTACCATCCTGCTGACCTCCTGAAGATCTACATCTACGGTTACCTCAAGCGTATCCAGTCCAGTCGCCGTCTCGAGCGCGAGGCTCAGCGCAACGTAGAGTTGATGTGGCTGACCGGGCGTTTGATGCCGGACTTCAAGACCATCGCCAACTTCCGCAAGGACAACGGTAAGGCAATCCGCGGCGTCTGTCGGCAGTTCGTGGTGCTGTGTCAGCAGCTTGGCCTGTTCTCGGAAGCGCTGGTGGCCATCGACGGCAGCAAGTTCAAGGCGGTTAACAATCGCGACCGCAACTTCACCAACGCCAAGCTTCAGCGGCGAATGGAGGAGATCGAGTCCAGCATCAACCGCTACCTGACTGCACTCGATACCGCAGATCGTCAGGAACCTGCCGTGGCGCAGGTCAAAGCCGAACGCCTCCACGACAAGATCGCGACCTTGAAAACTAAGCTGCAAGAGCTCAAGGAAATCGAGGTTCAGCTCAACGAAACGCCGGATAAACAGATCTCCCTGACCGATCCAGATGCCCGTTCGATGAAAACGCGTGGCACCGGCATGGTCGGCTACAACGTGCAGGCGGCGGTCGACGCGAAGCACCACCTGATCGTGACGCACGAGGTCACGAACGATGGGGCTGATCGTGACCAGCTGAGTTCCATGGCCAAGCAAGCGCGAGAGGCCATGGGTGTCGAGAAGCTCTCGGCGGTCGCAGAC
>NZ_DATKDZ010000044.1:0-1566 GCF_035512415.1 Pseudomonas sp.
TGGGTGTAAATCTCACATAGTGAGCTTATGCGGCTAAAGGCAGGGCAGCATAGGCTGAAACCGGGAGCGATGACACGTCTTGCTGATAGCTCTGGCGCAACAGGTGCCAGCCAGGTTGCCAGCGCTGGCTCTGGATCAGGCTGCGCAAGGTCAGAATGGCTTGGGCGCCATATCCAGACCAGCGCATACCCGACTGCTTCAGGCGCTGGGTGACCAGGGTCTTGCAGGCCGCTTCGACCACGCCGCTGGCAATCGGCAAGTGCTCGCGCAGGTAGTGGGCGTAGCGCATCCGATGACGCTGGTTGCGAAAGTAGCGCAGTTCTTTGGCCAGGCCGGCCCGTACCGCGCCGCGGGCCTGGCGGCGGCGATAGGCCAGGTGACGGATGATCCGCTCGACCCCATCGTCGGCTTCCTTCAGAATGGTCTTGAGCCGGGCAAACTCGGCCCGGCCTTCAGGCGTACACTCGCCCCACACCAGGATCAGGGCATGATGGAGATGATCACAGGCATGGTAGAAGTCCACAATCTCCCAGCTCTGCAGCGGCTGGCCAGCCGGCGCCACCTTCAGCCGCGCCAGGTAGTCCCAGTGAGCCTTGGCGCCGTCGGAGAGCTTCACCAGCCGCAGCCGCGGCGCCACAGCCGCAATGGCTTGCGCTTCGGCTTCGAGTTGCTGGCGCAGCGTCGCCTTGTGCGGCTCGGGCTGGCGGGCATAGCGGATCGTGGCCAACCGCTCGCCTTCCGCGTCGTACAGGCTGAGCGTGCCGCAGCCGACTTCGCGGTAGCCCTTGGGGCCTTTGGGCTGTTTGCCAGTCTTGGCCGCCGGCGCGCAGGCGTCTGGCCGCATCGGGGCCATGACGCCATCCAGTCCGACCGCCAGCGTGACGGCTTCGGCGGCTACCGGTTCCAGGCCGCGCAACTGGGCTTCCCAATCGCTGCGATGCGCCTCCCAGCGGGCCGACAGGTCTTTGGGCAGGCGGGTCAGGCTGCTGGCCGAAGGCTGCATGCCGCTGAGTTCTTCAAACAACTCAGCCCCCACCGCCGGCGGCAAATGGGCGGTGACGTAGGCCGCCTGGCGCGCCGCGGCCGGGGTGAAGTAGCCGGCCACGATCCCGGCCTGCAACTCCAGCGGGCAGACATGCCGACTACCGCGTCCAGCCGGACGGTAGACCCGGCGCTCCACTTGCACCGGGCCGGCACACGTCATGTAAGTGGCTGGTGTGCGCACCGATTGCCTGCATCGGACGCCATTGACCAGCACCTGGGCGGCCTCCAGATCATAGGCGGCCAGTTCGGCCGCCAGCACTTCCCGTCCCAGCGCCATCAACTGTCTCATCAGCCCTTGTTCGAACGCTTCCAAATCCGGCGTGGCTTGCGCCCAGGTCTGCCTGTGCTCCCGCAGAAAGGTATTCAACTGGCGCAACGCCCCACTATTCAGCGAATTGATTTCCTGGTAACCTTCCATCTGGCAGTCTCCTTCGCCGCTTGGATTTCTTGGTCGAAACCCAAATCTGCGAGAGAGACTGCTTTTTGTCAACTCGGGCTCACTATGTGAGACTTACACCCATT
>NZ_DATKDZ010000045.1:0-147070 GCF_035512415.1 Pseudomonas sp.
TCGTATCGACATGGTGGTGCACTCCTGCCACGGCATCGCTCGAACTCCTCATTCGAAAGATTCCGTAAGCCTAAATGCGTTACCTATGTCTCCCGACACCTGTTACCTATGTCTCCCGGCTGAACACACGGCGCACCCTACAGAGGGCATGCGCGCGGGGTCCCTAGCGGGTAGGGCGGACATGACGTGGCCTTGTCCGCCATGGCTTAGCGCGGCACCAGGGCCGGCAGCAGGGTACGTGAGATGGCTTCGCGCACATTCGGCAGCAGGGTGGCGCTGCCGCCCAGCAGCTCTTCCACCAGACGACGCAAGGCAAGTGCCCGGTCCGGGCTGAGGCCACTGACGGCCAGCTCACAGGCCTGTTCGGCACTGACCCCAGGGGGAATCGACAGGCCCAGCGCCACCAGGCGTTCGCGTAGATCTTCCTGATCAATCAGGTCGGCATGCATCATGGTCAACTCCTTCATTGGTGCGACTATGGTTTGAACGTGCGATAGCCATCGCGATATCTGAACTCAGCATGGGTATCGCAAGCTCAACCCATCCTCCCCGGTTGCAGCGAACGACAGTCCTTTGCAGGAGGCACCCGGCGGCGTACCGCTTTATGGCGACCCCCCCCACAGCAGGTTCTTAGCGCAGCACGCCTTCTTCCAGCAATAACTTGAAGATAGCCTCGGCCCCGGCCTCTGGCGAGACATCCTTGAGCACCTGACCACCGCCGCCGGACGCTTTGGCAGTGGCGGCTTTCATCCGTTCGGCCCCGGTCTTGGCCTTGATCACCTTAAGGCGTTTGGGTCGGGGTTTTGCCGGTTGCAGCTGCGCGCTGGCAAATAGCGGGTCGGCGACCAGCTCCACCTCCTCGGCCGTCAACAGGCCACGGCGAGCCGGACCAAAGGCGCTCTGTCGGGCCGTCGGTGCCGCGTTATCGACACTGGCCACAAACGGTAGGCGCACCTGCAAGCGCCGGCGCTGACCGCGGGGTAGGGCCTGGAGCACCTGAGCTACGCCGTTGCTGACCTGTTCCACCGCCGCCAGACCCACCACCAACGGCCAGCCGAGCTGTTCCGCCAGCAGGTAAGGCAGCATGCCGGAGCCTTCGCCGGTTTCCGCCTGGCTACCGGTTAACACCAGCTGCGCGTTGGAGTCCGCCAGGTAACCGGCCAGCACCGGCAGTGCATCGCTGTGCGCCGGTTGTTCGAGAATCTTGATCTGTTCAAGGCCCATGCCCAGATAGGCACGCAGCGCCTCCTGCTGCGGATCGCCGGCATGCAGCACCTGCAAACGCTCACTGGCTAGACGCAAACCCAGCTCGACCGCGCGGGCATCCTGTTCGGCACGGCGTGGCCGCCCGGAGGTCGGGTGAGCACCCACGGAGACCAGGGCAACTACCTGTAAATCAGTCATGACGCAGCTCCGTAGGGTGGAAGACGCTGTTTTCTTCCACCATGGCGGTATGGGCGTTGGTGGATGGGTGAAGCGACATCCACCCTACGGGTTGATTAGGCTGCATCACGCGCGCCTCCTTGCCGATGGGCGGCGACTAGCTCGATCAACGCCTGCAGAATCGCGGCGGATTCGCCGATCACCGAAAGGTCGGCGCGTTTGATCATGTCGCAGGTCGGGTCGAGGTTGATCGCCACCACCTTGTCGCAGGCACCGATGCCTTGCAGATGCTGGATCGCCCCGCTGATGCCCACCGCCACATAGACCCGTGCGGTAACCCAGATGCCGGATGCACCCACCTGGCGCTCGCGGCCCATAAAGCCATCGTCCACCGCCACCCGTGAGGCACCCTCGGTTGCGCCCAGCGCGGCGGCGGCCTGGTGGAACAGCGCCCAGTCCTTTACGCCGTTGCCGCCAGACAGAATAAATTCGGCCTCGGCCATGGGGATCTGCGCCGGGTCGACCGCCACGGCACCGAGATCCTGAATCCGCGGCAAGTGGCTGACCAGCGCTTCACTGAGCGCCAGCGGCCGAACTTCATGACGGGTTTCGCTGACCGGTTCGGCGCATTCGACCGCCGCCAGGATCAGCCGTGGCGCTTGTTGCACCAGGTCTTCCCGCCCGGCACCCGCGCGCCCACTGGCCATGCCATCGGCAACCTGCCAGACCCGCGTGGCCGGGCGTTCGCCGAGCTTGGCAGCCAGACGGCGGCCCAGTTCGCCGCCACCGGTGCGGCTGTCGGGCAGCAACCAGTGGCGCGGGGTCAGTTGCCTTTCTACTGCACTGAGGGCCAGAACCCGCGCTTCCGGGGCGTAGCCGTCGAAAGCGTCATCGGCGAACTGCAACAGGCGGTCAACGCCGTTGCAGTCGAAGGCGCTTTCCTTGTGTTCACCAAAGATCACCGCCACCACCGCGCCGTCGCTCCCGGCCAGCTTGTGCGCCAGACCGAGCAGGTCCTTGTCGTGGGCGCTCAGGCGGCCGCCGACCATATCCGGCACCACGGCGATATAGAACGCCGGTTGTTCGATCGTATGCAGCGGCAACTGCACCACGGCGCTGGCCGTGCTGCGTTTCTGGCTGCCGGCCTGTTGTGCGCCGGAACGGTCGATACGTTTAAGGCCATTGGGGCCGATAAAGCCGACCGCGTGCGGGTTCTTGCGCAGCACCCCGGCGGCGCTAAGCCAGCTGGCCACGGTCGGTTGCGCGGCGGCATGCAACGGGTGCAGACGGTTGCGGGCGATCCATTCGGCGCGTGGATCACGGCGGATAATGTCGCTCATGGGTGCACCTCAAAGGCAGGGGCGACGAGATCATTCCCTCTCCCCCCTGGGGAGAGGGTCAGGGTGAGGGGGCTATAATTCGGCGTGCCAGGCAAAATCGCCCCCTCACCCCAGCCCTCTCCCCGGAGGGGCGAGGGGGCAGACCGTTGGCGCATTGGTCGACGCATTACTGCACCTCCGCCATCTCAGGTTTTGCCGGTGCAGGCTTCTTCGCCTCGACCACGCCCTCGATCAGCACGTCGGCCACCAGCTCGGCAATATCCTTGACCTCCGGGCGCGGGCCGACCACGCCTTCGAGCATCGCCGTGCACTGCGGGCAACCTACGGCGACCAGCTCAGCGGCGGTTTCCTTGATATCGACCATGCGCATATCGGGAATGCGCTGCTTGCCGGGAATATCGGTGATCGGCGCGCCGCCGCCACCGCCACAGCAACGGGAACGGAAGCCCGAGCGCTGCATTTCTTTCACCTCGATACCGATGGCCTTGAGCACCGCGCGCGGCGCTTCGTACTCGCCGTTATAGCGGCCCAGGTAGCAGGGGTCGTGATAGGTGACCGAACCGCCTTTGTGTTGGCCAAGATTGAGTTTCTGCGCGCTGATCAGCTGTTCCATATAGGTGCTGTGGTGCAGCACCTGGTAACGGCCGCCCAACTCGCCATATTCGTTTTTCAGCACATGAAAACTGTGCGGATCGCAGGTAACGATGCTGCGGAACTGGTACTTGGTCAGGGTGGCGATATTGCGCTTGGCCAGCAGTTGGAAGGTCGCTTCATCGCCCAGACGGCGCGCCACGTCACCACTGTCACGCTCTTCCAGGCCGAGCACGGCGAAGTCGACGTTGGCGGCTTTCAGCACTTTGACAAAGGCGCGCAGGGTGCGCTGGTTGCGCATATCGAAGGCACCGTCGCCGACCCAGAACAGCACGTCGACGTTCTGTTTGTCGCTGAGCAGCGGCAGGTTCAGATCCGCCGCCCAGTTCAGCCGCCCGCCGGGGGCGAAACCGCCGGGGTTGTCGGTGGCGATCAGATTGTCCAGTACCTCGGCACCCTTGTTCGGCGTGGTGCCTTTTTCCAGAGTCAGATGGCGGCGCATGTCGACGATGGCATCGACGTGCTCAATCATCATCGGACACTCCTCGACGCAGGCGCGGCAGGTGGTGCACGACCACAGCGTCTCAGCATCGACCAGGGCTTTGCCGTTGAGATTAACGATGGGCAGATGGGGCCCGCCGCTATGTTCGCCGATTGGCTTACCTGGATATGGCGAACCGGCAAACTTGGCATCGGTGCCGCCGGCCAGGCCGACCACCATGTCCTGAATCAGCTTCTTCGGGTTGAGCGGCTGACCGGCTGCAAATGCCGGGCAGGCGGCCTCGCACTTGCCGCATTGCACGCAGGCGTCGAAGCCGAGCAGCTGGTTCCAGGTGAAATCCGTAGGTTTTTCCACGCCCAGCGGGGCTTTGGGATCATCCAGATATAGCGCCTTCAGCCCGGTCGAACGACCGCCACCAAAGCGTTCGCTGCGGCGGTGCCAGGCCAGGTGCAGGGCACCGGCGAAGGCGTGCTTCATCGGCCCGCCCCAGGTCATGCCGAAGAACAGCTCGGACACGCCCCAAGCGATGCCTACCAGCAGAATCGTCGCGAGCATCCAACCGCCGAAGCCTTCCGGCAGAATCCCAGCAACAGGCAGGGTGGCGATAAAGAAGCTGCCCGCGAACATCAGCAGGCTTTTCGGCAGACGCATCCACGGACCTTTCGACAGCCGCGACGGCGGGTTGAGGCGGCGCTTGGCGACAAATAGCGCGCCGGCAAACATCAGCGCACAGGCTGCCAGCAGGGCGAAACCGAGAATACGGCTGTGCAGGCCGAAACCGTGCACCAGAATTGCCAGCACAGCAGCCAGAACAAAGCCGCCGGCGGTGGCGACGTGGGTGTTGGCGATATATTTGTCGCGGGCCACTACATGGTGCAGATCGACCATATAGCGCCGCGGCATGGCCAGCAGTCCGCCTAGCCAGTCGACTTGGGCAGGCCGTCCACGACGCCACATCAGAAAGCGCTTGCCGGCACCGAGCACGGCCAGGCCGAGTGCGGCGAACAGCAGAATGGGGAGTAGGGTGTTCAACATCTTTTGGTCTCCTAACGGGACCGAGTGGGTAACTACGAACCAGTCCCCTCGCCCCTCAGGGGAGAGGGTTAGGGTGAGGGGTTGCCCGAGAGACTGTTCCCCTCACCCCAGCCCTCTCCCCAAGAGGGAGAGGGGGCCGGACCGTGTCAGATCGTCGACCGCTTGCTCTGCTCAGAAATCCTTGCACAGCCTTAAGGCGTCGTAGATCGCCGCGTGAGTGTTGCGCTGGGCCACGCAGTCGCCGATACGGAACAGCAGGTAGCCGTCGCCGGCCTCGGATAAACAAGGCTGCGGCTGAATGGCGAACAGGGCTTCCACGTCGATCTGCCCCTTATTGCGCGAACCTTCCTTCAGCGCGTAGTACAGCGTCTCGTCGGGACGCACGCCGTTCTCCACCACCACCTGATCGACCACCCGCTCTTCTTTCGCGCCGGTGTATTCGTTCTCCAGCACCGCCACCAGCTTGTCGCCTTCGCGGTAGACCTTCTCCAGCATCAGGTCGCCGGTCATGATCACTTCCTTGGGGTACAGGCTGCGGTAATAGGTCGGGAAGCTGGTGCCGCCGATGGCCACGCCTGGCTTGATGTCGTCAGTGACGATCTCCACTTTCGCTCCCTTCTCGGCGATAAAGTCGGCCACCGACATGCCGGTGAATTCGCAGATGGTGTCGTAGACCAGCACGTTATTGCCCGGGGCGACCGTGCCGTCGAGGATGTCCCAGCTGCTCACCACCAGGCCTTCGGCCGCGCCCCAGTGCTCGTTCTGCTCCAGGAACGGATGGCCGCCGTTGGCCAGCACCACGATATCCGGGCGCAGGTCCATGATGCTGGCTTCGTCCGCACCGGTGCCCAGGCGCAGGTCGATGTTCAGGCGCGCCAGCTCCAGCTGGAACCAGCGGGTGATGCCGGCCATCTGATCACGCTGCGGTGCTTTGGCGGCCAGGCTGATCTGCCCGCCGAGGCTGTCCTTCTTCTCGAACAGGGTCACATCGTGGCCACGTTCGGCGGCCACACGCGCGGCTTCCATCCCGGCCGGGCCACCACCAACGATCACCACCTTGCGTTTCGGCCCGCTGGTTTTTTCGATGATATGCGGCAGGCCCATATATTCACGGGAAGTCGCGGCGTTCTGGATGCACAGCACGTCGAGGCCTTGATACTGGCGGTCGATGCAGTAGTTGGCACCGACGCATTGCTTGATCTGGTCGACCTGGCCCATCTTGATCTTGGCGATCAGGTGCGGGTCGGCGATATGCGCGCGGGTCATGCCGACCATGTCGACATAGCCGCCTTCGAGAATACGGGTGGCCTGGTTCGGGTCCTTGATGTTCTGCGCGTGCAGCACCGGTACCTTGACCACTTCCTTGATCCCGGCCGCCAGATGCAGGAACGGCTCCGGCGGGTAGCTCATATTCGGGATAACGTTGGCCAGGGTGTTGTGGGTGTCGCAGCCCGAGCCGACTACGCCGAGAAAGTCGATCATGCCGGTGGCGTCGTAATAGGCGGCGATCTGCTTCATGTCCTCGTGGGACAGGCCGTCCGGGTGGAACTCGTCACCGCAGATGCGCATACCGACGCAGAAGTCCTCGCCGACTTCCTTGCGTACCGCCTTGATCACTTCCAGGCCGAATTTCATCCGCCCCTCGAAGGTGCCGCCCCACTCGTCGGTGCGCTTGTTGACGCGCGGCGACCAGAACTGGTCGATCATATGTTGGTGCACGGCGGACAGCTCGATACCGTCCAGGCCGCCTTCCTTGGCCCGGCGCGCGGCGCTGGCGTAGTTGCCGATCACCCGCCAGATTTCCTCGACCTCAATGGTCTTGCAGGTGGCGCGGTGCACTGGCTCACGGATACCCGACGGCGACATCAGGGTCGGCCAGTGGAAGCCATCCCAGCGTGAGCGACGGCCCATATGGGTAATCTGGATCATGATCTTGGCGCCGTGCTTGTGCATGGCGTCGGCCAGATTCTGGAAGTGCGGAATGATCCGGTCGGTGGACAGGTTCACCGAACTCCACCACTGCTGCGGGCTGTCGATGGCCACCACTGAGGAGCCGCCGCAGATCGCCAGGCCGATGCCGCCCTTGGCCTTCTCTTCGTAATACTTGATATAGCGCTCGGTGGTCATGCCGCCATCGGTGGCATACACCTCGGCGTGCGCGGTGCTGAGCACGCGGTTGCGGATGGTCAGCTTGCCGATTTGAATCGGCTGGAACATTGCCTCGAAAGCCATTACGAAATCCTCACCCAAGAGCGACCTGTGCGCTTTTTGTGCTGTTGTGCTTTTGTAGGAGCGGCCTTGGCCGCGATCCGTGCTAACACCGATGCGCGCCAATCAACCGCATCGCGGCCAAGGCCGCTCCTACAGATAGGTTTTCACCTGATTCAAATTGGCGTGACCACAAACAGGCCATCGTCGTGGCCTGCTTCGGAGCCGCCATAGACCTGCTCGGCCACGGTGCGCAATGTGCTGCCCTGAGCCTGGAGAATCTGGTCCATGGCACCGGCAAACCAGCCGGTGAACATGTAATCGACCTTGCGCCCGCACTTGCCGTAGACGTAGACAAAGGCTGAGTGCTTAAGGCGCACGCTGGCGGTGCCTTTAGCGAGGTCGATGGCCTCAATCTCGAACAGCCCCCAGCCGCGCTGCGACAGACGCTTCATATAGTGTTCGAACACCGCCACGCCAGACAGGCCATGGCATTCGGCTTCCTTCTCGCACCAGTGCCAGGCAGATTTGTAGCCGGCTTTGTAGAGAATCTCGGCATAGGCCTCAGCGCCCAGTACTTCCTCGATACCGATATGGTTGTTGACGAAGAAATGCCGCGGCACATAAAGCATTGGCAGGGCGTCGGTGGTCCAGACGCCGGTTTCGTCGTCGACCTGGATAGGCATTTCGGGTGCGTGGGTGGCCATGTGGTGGAAACTCCAGAAACTTGTGTGAGGTGTAGGAGCGGATTTATCCGCGAAGCGCTCAAGAGCGCTGCCCCTTCGGGCCAGATCGCGGATAAATCCGCTCCCACATTGGTCGTGTTAGGGCTTGGGGCTTACTCGCCCCAGACGTCGGCAAGAACCCTTACCCAGTTCTCGCCCATCACCTTGCGCACCACGCGCTCGGAATGGCCGCGCTTGAGCAGGGTCTCGGTGAGGTTGGGGAATTCGCCGACGGTGCGGATGCCCAGCGGGTTGATGATCTTGCCGAAGCTGGTCAGGCGGCGGGCGTAGCCCTTGTCATGGGTCAGGTATTCGAAGAAGTCCTGGCCGTGGCCCTGGGTGAAGTCGGTGCCGATACCGATGGCGTCTTCGCCGACGATGTTCATCACGTACTCGATGGCTTCGGCGTAGTCGTCGATGGTCGAGTCGATGCCCTTGGCCAGGAACGGCGCGAACATGGTCACGCCGACAAAGCCGCCGTGGTCGGCGATAAATTTCAGTTCTTCATCGGACTTGTTGCGCGGGTGTTCTTTCAGGCCCGACGGCAGGCAGTGGGAGTAGGTGACCGGCTTTTTCGATTCGAGGATGACTTCCTCGGAAGTCTTCGAACCCACATGCGAGAGGTCGCACATAATGCCGACGCGGTTCATCTCGGCGACGATCTCACGGCCGAAGCCGGACAGCCCGCCGTCACGCTCGTAGCAGCCGGTGCCAACCAGGTTCTGGGTGTTGTAGCACATCTGCACGATGCCCACGCCGAGCTGCTTGAACACCTCGACATAGCCGATCTGATCTTCAAACGCATGGGCATTCTGGAAGCCGAAGAGGATGCCGGTCTTGCCCTGCTCTTTAGCCTTGCGGATGTCGGCGGTGCTGCGCACCGGCATCACCAGGTCGCTGTTTTCGCGGATCAGCTTCTGGCTGGCAGCGATATTGTTCACCGTGGCCTGAAAGCCTTCCCACACCGACACGGTGCAGTTGGCCGCCGTCAGGCCGCCTTTGCGCATGTCTTCGAACAGTTCGCGGTTCCACTTGGCGATGATCAGCCCGTCAATAACGATGCTGTCGGCGTGCAATTCGGCTGGGCTCATCAGGCAGTCCCCTTTTTAAAGTGAAAGTCGCGCAGCAACGCCTTCCTGATGTCCTTCTCCCAGCGGGAGAAGGTGGCGCGAAGCGCCGGATGAGGGAAGCGGGCATGCCCGTTAGCGGTGTCGCCAAACCCGTTGTTGGCGCTTTGGACTGAGCATATCCCCGAGGGCCCGGGCGACCCGGTGCAAAAACGACCGGGGTATTGCCGAAAGCGTCAAAGCTGGGTCGTGGGCGGATATGTCGGTGGGCAGGGGCGGGCGGGCATTGCAGGTGAGGATTTGTGGGAGGGGCTTTAGCCGCGACTATGCCAGCGTCGCGGTTGACGGCTAGGCTCGTCCTGCCACTCAAACGGTGGCCGTTGGCTGCTCGTGGCGGTCCTGGCTGGGGCAGGTGGCGAAGCGTGCGCGGTAGCAGCGGGAGAAGTACGAGGAGGACTCGAAGCCGCAGGCCAGGCCAACTTCCAGCACATTCATATCGGTCTGGCGCAGCAGTTGGCGGGCCTTGTCCAGGCGCAGGGCGAGGTAGAAGCTGGATGGGGTTTCCCGTAGATGATGACGAAACAACCGCTCCAGCTGGCGCGGCGTCACCTTAATCAGCTCGGCCAGAGCCTGGGAACTGAGCGGCTGTTCGCTGTGGCGCTGCATTTCGCCGATCACCTGCACCAGCTTCTTGTTGTGCACGTCATAGCGACTGGCGATCTGCATGCGCTGGTGATCCTGGCGCGAGCGGATGCGGCCGAGGACGAACTGTTCGGACACCGCCAGCGCCAGCTCCTCGCCATGCTCGCGGCCGATCAGGGTCAGCATCAGGTCGAGGCTGGCGGTGCCGCCGGCGCTGGTGATGCGCCGGCCGTCGACCTCGAACAGTTCCTGGGTCACCGCCAGGCGCGGGTAGCGTTCGCGAAAGGCTTCGATGGCTTCCCAGTGCAGAGTCAGGCGCTGCCTGGCAAACAGCCCGGCCTCGGCCAGAATAAAACTGCCGGTGTCGATACCGCCGAGCAATGCGCCTTCATGCTCAACCCGGTGCAGCCAGTGCGACAGGCGCTGATCGAAGGTCGCCAACGGTTCGAAGCCGGCGACCACGAACAGCTGGTCACCCGCAGCCGGCAACTGCAGGGCACCATCGACGTTCAGCGACATGCCGTTGCTGGCGGCCACCGCCGCGCCGTCCGAGCTGAGCAGGCGCCAGCGGTACAGCTCGCCGCGAAAGCGATTGGCCACGCGTAGCGGCTCGATGGCGGCCATCAACCCCATCATGGAAAAACCGGGCAGCAGGAGAAACCACAGAGTCTGGGGCATACAGGTCATTCCGCCGGTACAGGGGCTGTCAGCTTTTTAATAAAAGGTATCGGCGCGGTAATGGCAAGCAAGGTGGTCGTTTCAATTCAACAGGTAGTCGTTTTAGTGCGCTTTGCCCCCACAAACGCTGCGTAATCTGGCTCCATCGGGCAGTGAAACCCGACAACCAGAGGCCGCTGAGCCTCTATACAAAATAAAAGATATAACCGTACTGGTTGGAGGGTCGAATCGATGAAAGCACTCAAGGTATTCGCCGGTTGCTGTTTGCTCGGTGTGTTCAGTTCCTCGCTGCTGGCCGCCGAGGACGCCAGTTGCCAGCAGACCCGCATCGGCGTGGTCGGCTGGACCGATGTGGTCGCCACCAGTGCGGTCGCGGCAACCCTGCTCGAGAGCCTGGGTTACCAGACCAAGCAGATCACGGCTTCGCAGCAGATCATCTTCTCCGGCATCGATAAGCAGCAGATCGATTTCTTCCTCGGTTATTGGAAGCCGGCAATGGACAGCAATATTCAGCCCTTCCTCGACAAGGGCCAGGTCAAGGTATTCGCCGAACCCAGCCTGAAGGACGCCATCGCCACCCTGGCGGTGCCCAGCTACGCCGCCGAGCAGGGCCTGCGCACCTTTGCCGACATCGCCAAGTTCAAGGAGCAACTGGGTGGCAAGATCTACGGCATCGAGCCGGGGACCGGAGCCAACAGCACTATCCAGAAGATGATCGACAGCAACCAGTTCGGCCTCGGTGGTTTCAAAATGATCGAATCCAGCGAGGCAGCGATGCTCGCGGCGGTCGGCCGGGCCAACGCGCGCAAGGAGCCGATTGTGTTTGTCGGCTGGAAGCCCCACCCGATGAATATCCAGCTGCAGATGACCTACCTGACCGGTAGTGAAGACGTGTTCGGGGTCAACGAGGGTGCTGCCTCGGTGTCCACCGTGACTGGGCCGAACTATGCCGAGCGCTGCCCCAACGTCAACCGCCTGCTGACCAACCTGTCCTTCACTGCCGAGCAGGAGAGCCAGTTGATGGAGCCGATCATGGCCCGCGAAGACGCCAAGGCGGTGGCGCGCAAGTGGCTCAAGGACAACCCGCAAGTGCTGCGCCGCTTCCTCGATGGCGTCACTACCGTCGATGGCCGCAGCGGTGCCGACAGCGTTCTCGCCGTACTTCAGTAACCCCGACCCCATTGGAGCACCCGGTGCGCCTTGCTGCGCACTAACTCCGCTCGCCCCGAAGAAGGATGCAACAGCCATGAACCATGAAGTCATCGTCACCTGCGCGGTGACCGGTGCCGGCGACACCGTTGGCCGGCACCCGGCCATCCCGGTCACGCCCAAGCAGATCGCCGCCGCCGCCATCGAGGCCGCCAAGGCCGGTGCCACCGTCGCCCACTGCCATGTGCGCGACCCTAACACCGGCAAGCCGAGCCGCGATGTGGCGCTGTACCGCGAGCTGGTCGAACGCATCCGCGAGAGCGACACCGACGTGATCATCAACCTTACCGCCGGCATGGGCGGCGACCTGGAGATCGGTCGCGGCGAGCAGCCCCTGGAGTTCGGCATCGGCACCGACCTGGTCGGGCCGCTGACGCGCCTGGCCCATGTCGAGGAACTGTTGCCGGAAATCTGCACCCTGGACTGCGGCACCCTGAATTTCGGCGACGGCGATTTTATCTATGTATCCACCCCGGCCCAGTTACGCGCCGGTGCCAAGCGCATCACCGAACTGGGGGTCAAGGCCGAGCTGGAGATCTTCGATACCGGCCACCTCTGGTTCGCCAAGCAGCTGATCAATGAGGGCCTGCTGGAGGACCCGCTGATTCAGCTGTGCCTGGGCATTCCCTGGGGCGCGCCGGCCGACACCACGACCATGAAAGCCATGGCCGACAACCTGCCGCCGGGCGTCACCTGGGCCGGTTTCGGCATCGGCCGGTCGCAGATGCCAATGGTCGCCCAGGCCATGCTGCTGGGTGGCAACGTGCGGGTTGGCCTGGAGGACAACATCTGGCTGGACCGTGGCGTGCACGCCAGCAATGGCCAATTGGTCGAGCGCGCCATCGAAATTATCGAACGCCTCGGCGGGCGCGCCCTAAGCCCGGCCGAGGGGCGGGAAAAGATGAAGCTCAAGCGCCGCTGAGCCGTTAGCTCCCCTCTCCCTCCGGGAGAGGGGCTGGGGGTGGTCGGACCACATCTTTCTTCCCCGTAGCAATAGACCCAACGAACAACCACCCCGGATTGCATCCGGGCTACAGGAGCCAGTATGCCCTTCGTCACCCACCTTAAAACCTTCGCCGCCCTCGGCACCGGCGTGATCGGTGCCGGCTGGATCGCCCGCGCCCTGGCCCATGGCCTCGATGTGATCGCCTGGGACCCGGCACCCGGTGCCGAAGCGGCACTGCGCACGCGTATCGCCAATGCCTGGCCAGCCCTGGAGAAACAGGGCCTGGCCCCCGGTGCCTCGCCGCAGCGCCTGCGTTTTGTTGACAGCATCGACGAGTGCGTACGCGACGCCGACTTTATCCAGGAGAGCGCACCGGAGCGCCTCGAGCTCAAGTGTGAGCTGCACGCCAGGATTAGCGTGGCGGCGCGGCCGGATGTGCTGATTGCTTCCAGCACCTCGGGGCTGCTGCCCAGCGAGTTTTATGCCGACGCCACGCGGCCCGAGCGCTGCGTGGTCGGCCACCCGTTTAACCCGGTCTACCTGTTGCCACTGGTGGAGGTCGTAGGCGGCCAGTACACGGCGCCGGAAGCGGTGCAGGCAGCGATCCAGGTCTACGAGTCCCTGGGCATGCGCCCGCTGCATGTGCGCAAGGAAGTGCCAGGCTTTATCGCCGACCGCTTGCTCGAAGCGCTGTGGCGTGAGGCGCTGCACCTGGTTAACGACGGCGTGGCGACTACCGGCGAGATCGACGACGCGATCCGCTTCGGTGCCGGCCTGCGTTGGTCGTTTATGGGCAGTTTTCTCACCTACACCCTGGCCGGCGGCCCGGCCGGTATGCGCCACTTTATGGCCCAGTTCGGCCCGGCGCTAAAACTGCCCTGGACCTACCTGCAAGCGCCCGAGCTGACCGAGGGGCTGATCGACGCAGTGGTCGAAGGCACCGCCGAGCAGCAAGGCAGCCGCAGCCTGGAAGAACTGGAGCGCTACCGCGACGACTGCCTGTTGGCGGTACTCGGTGCGATCGGAGAGACCAAGCGCAAGCACGGCTTTGACTTCGCCGAGTAGCCACTTTCGGTGCGCACGGCGCACCCTACATGCTCTGTACCACTGCTCGCTCCCGCTTGCGGGGGAGGGCCCTTGCTGGAGCCGCCTCAATGCACTGCCGTCCGTTCACCCCTTACCGCACCACCGTCCTGCCCGAGTGGGTCGACTACAACGGCCACCTGCGCGATGCCTTCTACCTGCTGATCTTCAGTCATGCCACCGACGCGCTGATGGATCAGCTGGGCCTGGATGAAGCCGGCCGGGCGCGCAGCGGCCACACCCTGTACACCCTTGAGTGCCACCTCAACTACCTGGCCGAGGTCAAACAAGGCGCGGCGGTCGAGGTGCATACCCAGTTGCTGGCTCACGATGGCAAGCGCCTGCATATCCACCACGATCTGCGCTGCCCAGGCGATGCCGCCAGTCTGGCGCAGAGCGAGCAGATGCTGATGAACATCGACAGCGCCAGCACGCGCTCGGCCTCCTTCGACCCGCAGGTACTGCTGCGGGTGCAGGCTCTGGGGGAGGCTCATCGCGGTCTACCGCAACCTGCCTGCGTCGGTCGACTGATCGCTCTGCCAGCCGCCCGGGTCTAGAGCAGCCGAACATTTGCTCGCAACCAAACAACCCTATCCAACACGTCGCGCCAGGAGATCGTTATGACCGCTGTGGATTTGTCGCCCGCACCCTCCTTTATTGCCGATTGGCGCAGCTATCCGAGCAGCGTCGATCTGGTCGGCCTGCACCCAGCGGACGACCGACTTGACCTGCTCTGGCGCGATGGGCGCATCAGCCCCTTTCACCATCAGTGGCTGCGCGATAACTGTGCCTGCAGCCACTGCGTGTACGACGTGACCCGCGAGCAGCTGCTGGAAATCGTCGATGTGCCTGAAACGCTGGAGCCACCGAACGCCTGTATCGACGAACAGGGCCAGCTGCTGATCGACTGGCATGACGGTCACCACAGCCGTTATCAACCTGGCTGGTTGCGCGCCCATGCCTACGACGATGCCTCGCGTGCCGAACGCCGCGCGCAGCACCCGCAGAGCCGGCTATGGGGCGCGGAGATGGCCGAGCAGCTGGCGCAATTCGACTATCAGGCAGTAATCGAGGATGACGCCAGCCTGCTGCGCTGGCTGCTGGCCGTGCGTGATTTCGGCCTGACCCAGCTGACCGGCGTACCCACCACTGCGGGCGCCCTGCAGCAGGTCGCCCAGCGCATTTCGTTTATTCGCGAGAGCAATTTCGGCGTGCTGTTCGATGTGCGCTCCAAGGCCGATGCCGACAGCAATGCCTACACCGCCTTCAACCTGCCGCTGCACACCGACCTGCCGACCCGCGAGTTGCAGCCCGGCTTGCAGTTTCTGCATTGCCTGGTCAACGACGCCATGGGCGGTGAAAGCATCTTCGTCGACGGCTTCGCTATTGCCGAGGTCCTGCAGCAAGAGGCCCCGGAGGATTTTCATAGCCTGTGCACCCGCGCCGTCGAGTTCCGCAACAAGAGCCGCCGCAGCGACTACCGCTGCCTGGCACCGATTATCGCCTTGGACGCAGAGGGCCGGGTCAGCGAGGTGCGCATGGCCAACTTTCTGCGCGGCCCCTTCGATGTGCCAGTCGAGCAGATGTCGGCGCTGTATCGCGCCTACCGACGCTTTATCGGCATGACCCGCGAGCCGCGCTTTCGCCTGCAACGGCGGCTTGAGGCTGGCCAGCTGTGGTGCTTCGACAACCGCAGGGTTCTGCATGCGCGCCGCGAGTTTGATCCGTCCAGCGGCGCGCGGCATTTTCAGGGCTGCTATGTCGACCGCGATGAGCTACTGTCGCGGATCCGCGTGCTACAGCGCTAAACCTGACAGTCCCCGCTATGGAGAGCCAATGCCTGAGTCTTATCCCTTGTCTGCGCAGATGGCCGCCTTCGTTGCCGAGAGCCAGACGCACGCCTCCGCGGACAACTCGCTGGCAGCGCAGCGCGCCGCCTATGGGGCATTGTGCCGGGCGTTCAGCCCGCCGCGCCCGGCCGGTTTGACGATCAATGACCTGCAGCTCGCCGAGGTTGCGGTGCGCCGCTATCTGCCAGCCCAGCCAGCCCCCGCTGCTGGCTGGCCCTGCCTGCTGTACCTGCATGGTGGCGGCTGGATGCTCGGCGACCTCGATTCCCACGACTTTATCTGTGCCTATCTGGCGCAGCAGCTTGGGCTGGTGGTCGTAGCTGTCGCCTATCGGCTCGCCCCCGAGCAGCCTTTTCCCGCCGCCCTGGAGGACTGCATGGGCGTCTGGCAGGCGCTGCGCGATGGCCAGCTCGACGTACCGCTGGAGCAGGCGCGGCTGGCAGTGGCTGGCGACAGCGCCGGTGGCAATCTTGCGGTGGCCATTTGCCTGGCCTTGCGTGCGGCGGGGCAGCAGCAACCTTGCGCCCAGGCGCTGATCTATCCGGTACTGAGTGCGCTGCCCTTGCCATCGCACCAACTTTGCGCCGATGCGCCCTTGCTGACCCACGCTGGGCTGCAGGCCTGTCTGGATATTTATTTGGCGGACCCGGAGCAACGGCAAAACCCTCTGGCGCTGCCGCTGGCGGCCCCAGACTTTGTCGGCCTGCCCCCGGCCTTTGTCGCTGCAGCCGAGTTCGACTCTTTACGCGATGACGCCGCCCGCTACGCCGAACGCCTGGCACTCGATGGCGTGCCGGTGGAATTCGAGCCGGGGCTGGGCCTGGTTCACGGTTGCCTGCGTGGGCTGGGGCGGGTGGCCGAGGTGGATCGCCTGTATCAACGCCTGTGCGCCTGGCTGGCCACGGCAGTCTGACGGGCCTGATTCTGTAGGGTGCGCCGCGCGCACCAGCTTGACCGGGGGGGAAGCCGCCTATTTCGCTTATTTAGCGGCAGTTCCTTCCTTGCTTGCGGGTGCTGTGATAGAAGGCAGCCTGGTTTTTTTGGAGTGGCGATGTGGAGTCCGAGTCCATCGTTTATGGCTGTATCCGTGACTGGCCATCGGATAGTCCAGCGGAGAGCCGTCTGCGTCGCGAGATCAATCAGCAGGTGCTCGACCAGTTGCCGGCGGGCGATGCCTGGAGTTTTCTCGGCAGGGAAATGTTTGCCTGCTGTCAGCAGCCGGGGGATGGTCTGTACCAGACCCAGGTGATCCACTTCGGGGCCAGCTACCGTACCGTGGAGTATGAGTGGAGCCTGTGGATCAAGCAGTTCGAGGCCTTGCTCAAGCGTCTGTACTGGGCCAGTGCGGTGGTGCATCTGGAAACCGAGTTGAACGGTACCCACACCTTTCGCTGGGAGTCGGACAAGGGCTTTCACAGCCCCGATGAGGGCGAGTTGCGCGTGCGTTGTGCCTGGGAGCGCGAAGGCGGTCTGCGCGGTTAACGCAATGCTTCAGCCGAGGCGCACAGTGACGAAACCCAAGGAGCATACCGCGCCGTTGGGCTTCGCTACGCTTAGCGCCAACCTACGAGCTGTATTTATTCCTCCAGTGCATCCAGCCACTCTTTGGGCACATCGCGCCTGAGTGCCAGCTGGCATTGCTGGCTTTCCGGGTCGAAGACAATCACCGCCTGGCCTTTGTCCAGGGCATGGCGTACGCGTTCGATGCGGGTGTGCAGCGGGGTTTCATCGCCGTTGTCGGTGCCGTCGCGGGTGACGAAATCTTCGATCAGGCGGGTCAGGGTGTCGGCTTCGAGCAGGTGAAAAGGGATCAGCACGGTCAGTTCTCCAGAACGCAGCGGCGATGCTAACGCGCGCCGGGCCGTCTGGCCATGCGCAAGGCCATGTCTCGCTTATCTGTCGCGGGGGCTTTGGGCCCATGGGCTGGTGTATGTGTGGAGAAACCTACCCTGGCAGGTAGGCCGGCGCTAAGCGCAGCGCAGCCCAACAGCTGGCCACAACCTAAAGCGCGTTATCTGCCTCGGGCTGTTGCAGCAGGCGTTCCAGGGTGCTGTAGAGGCGTGCGCTGTCCAGCGGCTTGCCGAGGAAGTCGTTCATGCCGGCGTCGCTGCCGTGCTGGCGGTGTTCGTCGAGGATATGCGCGGTCAGCGCGACGATGGGCACCGCGGGCAGATTATGCTGGCGCTCGATGCGGCGGATCTGCCGGGTGGCCTCGAAGCCGTCCATTTCCGGCATCTCACAATCCATCAGGATCAGCTGCGTGGCACTCGGGTCACGTTGGTACTCATTGACCGCGGCCAGGCCGTTGGTGACCAGGCGCACGTTATAGCCGCGCTTCTTCAGAAAGCCCTGCACCACCAGCTGGTTCACCGGGTTGTCCTCGGCAACCAGGATGCAGGGCGCGCCGCCGCTGTCGTGACGCGGCTGCGGCAGGGGGCGGACTTCCGGGCTGCGGTGTTCTTCATAGAGCTCCACCAGGGCCCCGCGCAGCGCTGTGACGGCCAGCGGCTGGGCCAGGCTGACCAGGCGCAGGCCACCGCTGTTGGGTGTCTGCTGGCATTGTTCGGGGGAGCTGAGCAGCAGGATGCGCTGGCCGGGATGCAACAGGGGGCGCAGGGCGTCCAGCCAGTGCTGGGTGCTGCCCGGCCAGGGGGCCATGAGCACCAGCAGCGGCGGTGCGGCGAAGTCCTGCAGATAGCCCTGCAGGCTTTCCGGGTTCTGGCAGCGTTCGGTGCGCATGCCCCAACGCCCGAGCAGGCGGCTGAGGGCGTCCAGCCCCAGGCCGTCGAGGGAGGTGAGCAGGGCGGTGCGGCCCTTGAGCAGCTCGCAGAGCGGGTCGGCGGGCTGTTCCTCGGTGGCCTGGGGGATATCGAAGGCAAAGCGGGTGCCCTGGCCCGGGGTGCTCTGCACCTCGATCCGGCCGCCCATCATTTCCACCAGTTCCTTGCTGATGGCCAGGCCCAGGCCGCTGCCGCCGTAGCGGCGGGTGGTGCTGGAGTCGCCCTGGGCGAAGGATTCGAACAGCTGGGTCAGGGACTCATCGCTGATGCCGATACCGCTGTCGCTGATGGCGAAGATCAGGTGGGGGTTGCCCTGGGAATCGCTGCGCCGCGAGACGTTGAGTGATACATGGCCCTCGGCGGTGAATTTGAGGGCATTGCTCAGCAGGTTCATCAGCACCTGCTTGAGCCGGGTCGGGTCGCCCTGGATGCGTCGCGGCACGCCCGCCTCCAGGCTGATATAGAGGCGCAGGCGCTTGTCCAGGGCCTGGCCGGTAAACAGGCTGAGGGTGTCTGAAATCAGTTCTTCCAGATCGAAGTCGATATGTTCCAGGCTGAGCTTGCCGGATTCGATACGGGCGTAATCGAGGATGTCATTGATCACGGCCATCAGTGAGCTTCCCGAGCTTGAAATGGTGTCGACATAGAAGCGCTGGCTACGATCCAGCGGGGTTTCCCTGAGCAGTTGCAGCATGCCCAGCACGCCGTTGAGCGGGGTGCGGATCTCGTGGCTCATCTTGGCCAGGAAGCGGCTCTTGGCCAGGTTCTCGATCTCCGCCTGTTCGGCGGCGCGGCGCGACTTGAAGCCTTCTTCCTTGAGCATATTGATGCGGTCGGCCAGGCCGATGGACAGGGCGATCAGCTCGATGGTCACGCCTGCCTTGACCACCGCATCGCCATACAGGCCCAGCAGTTCGAGGCCCAGCGAACCGGACGTGGCGATAATAAAGGAGGCCAGCAGAATGCCCCAGGCGAGGATGTAGTAGGAGCCGTAGCGCAGGCCCTTGCGCCATACGTAGGCCCCGCTGAGCAGCAGCACCAGGGACACCGCCAGAACAGTGAGGCTGGCGAGGATGTTCCAGGCCTGCAGACCGATCAGCGGCACCGACACCAGGCAGCCGCCGACCAGCAGCATAAACAGGCGCAGGCCCAGGTCCAGGCGCGGGAAATACTGCTGGGTGTGCAGAAAGTGGCGGCTGAACTGGGTGGCGGTGAGGCAGTGAATGTACATCAGGATATAGATGCTGACCGACTGCAGGCCGATATGCTCGGGCAGCAGCTTGAACAGCATGCCGTCGAAGCTGGCGGCGAACAGGCCGATATTGAAGCTGTACACCAGGTACCAGAAGTAGGCCGCCTCGCGCAGCGAGATAAACAGGAACAGGTTGTAGCAGAACATGGCGAACAGCACGCCGTAGAAGGCCCCGTTGATGCCCATCAGGTTTTCCTGGGCGGCGGCGCTGGCGTGGTAGGTGCTGAAGAACAGTGGCACGAAGACCGTGCTGGTGGTTTCCACGCGGATCAACAGGGTGCTGCTACCGGGCGGCAGGTCGACCGGGAACCAGAAATTGCGCACCTGCACCGGGCGCTGAGAGAAGGCGTACTTATCGCCGCTCTCCTGTGTTTGCCAGTTGCCGTCGGGACCGGCCAGATAGAACTGCAGGTGATCGAGCAGCGGGTAATTGACTTCCAGGTAACCGGCCAGGTCACTGTGCAGGCGGTTATCCAGTTGCACCTTGAACCACCAGACCGAGTCGTTCTTGCCGAGGTTGGCGTGCTCGCCGGCTACCGGAGTGAAACGCTGGTCGGGCAGGTTGCCGACCTGTTCCAGGCTCAGGCTACCGTCGGGATCCTCCAGATAGCCCATGCTCGGCCCGAGGGAGAGGCGCAGGTCGCTGCTGTCGAGCAGCGCAGGTTGCAATGCCCAGGCGGGCCCACACAGCCAGAGCAATAGCAGCGCAAGCCAGATATGAGGCATCCGCAAACCTCTTGGTTTTTAGGGGGGCCGGGCTCAGCCAGTTTTTTAGTGCTGTCACTTTGCCCGGATGCGCGCTGCCCTTCAAGCGTCCTGATCGCGGTGGCCGAGCAGGCTATCCACGGTGGGGACGCGGGTGTCGCTCTCCATCTGTGCGTCGTGCTCCAGTTGGTGACTGAAGCGCTCCAGGGAACCCTGGGCCGGTTGGGCGTCGCTGGCGAATACCGGCGGGCTGAGCAGGTAGGCCGCGAGCAGGCTGCTAAGGGCCTTGAGGCTGTCGATATGGGTGCGTTCGTAGCCATGGGTGGCGTCGCAGCCGAAGGCCAGCAGTGCGGTGCGGATATCGTGGCCGGCGGTAACGGCCGATTGCGCATCGCTGTGGTAATAGCGGAACAGGTCGCGGCGCACCGGGATTTCATTTTCGCTGGCCAGGCGCAACAGCTGGCGCGACAGGTGATAGTCGTAAGGCCCGCCGGAGTCCTGCATCGCCACGCTGACCGTGTGCTCGCTGGACTGCTGGCCTGGGGCGACCGGGGCGATGTCGATGCCGACAAATTCGCTGACATCCCAGGGCAGGGCGGCTGCGGCCCCGGAGCCGACTTCCTCGGTGATGGTGAACAGCGGGTGACAGTCGATTTCCGGCTCCAGTCCGCTCTCCTTAATGGCCTTGAGCGCGGCAAGCAGGGCGGCGACACCGGCCTTGTCGTCGAGGTGACGGGCGCTGATATGGCCGCTTTCGGTGAACTCCGGCAGCGGGTCGAAGGCAACGAAGTCGCCCACCGAGATGCCTAAGGATTCGCAGTCGGCGCGGGTGGTGCTGTAGGCATCCAGGCGCAGCTCGACGTGGTCCCAGCTGATCGGCAGCTGATCCACCTCGGTATTGAAGGCATGCCCCGAGGCCATCAGCGGCAATACGCTGCCGCGAATCACGCCGTGGTCGGTGAATACGCTGACCCGGCTACCTTCGGCAAAGCGGCTCGACCAGCAGCCGACCGGGGCCAGGCCCAGGCGGCCGTTGTCCTGCAGGGTGCGGACAATCGCGCCGATGGTGTCCAGGTGCGCCGACACTGCGCGGTCCGGGCTGTTCTGCTTGCCCTTGAGGGTGCCGCGAATGGTGCCGCGGCGGGTCATCTCGAAGGGGATACCGATCTCCTCCAGGCGCTCGGCGACATAGCGCACGATGGTGTCGGTGAAGCCGGTGGGGCTGGGGATGGCGAGCATCTCCAGCAGTACCTTTTGCAGGTAGGCGAGGTCGGGTTCGGGGAGTTTCTGCATATAGGTTCTCCTTGCGAAAATTGTCTGGGTGGCTTGCGATCCGCTATTTACCCCGCTCCCGAACTGCGCTGCGTTTGTCCGGGCTACGGTTGAGCTGTAGCCCGGACAAGCCTTGGCGCAATCCGGGAACAGGCAGCGCGGCGCGGGCTTAATCCACCTGGCTAAGCGGAAACAGCAGGTCGATAAAGCGCTCGGCGGTGGGTTGCGGCTGGTGGTTGGCCAGGCCGGCGCGTTCGTTGGCTTCGATAAAGACGTATTCGGGCTGATCGGCTGCCGGTACCAGCAGGTCGAGGCCGACCACGGGGATGTCCAGGGCGCGGGCGGCCTTGACCGCGGCATCGGCCAGCGTCGGATGGAGGATCTCGGTGACATCTTCCAGGCTGCCGCCGGTGTGCAGGTTGGCGGTCTTGCGCACGGCCAGTTGCTGCCCCGCGGGCAGGATGCTGGTGTAGTCGACGCCGGCGGCATGCAGGGTGCGCAGGGTCTCGGCATCCTTGGGGATACGGCTTTCGCCGTCGGTGGCGGCCTGGCGGCGGCGGCTTTGTGCATCAATAAGTTCGCCGATGCTGTGCTGGCCGTCGCCCACCACTTGCGCTGGCCGGCGGATGGCCGCAGCCACCACCTCGAAGCCGATTACCAGGATGCGCAGGTCGCAGCCTGCGTGGAAGCTTTCCAGCAGCACCCGGCTGTCGAAGGTGCGGGCGCGCTCGATGGCATCCTGCACGTCCAGCGGGGTGCGCAGGTCCACCGCCACCCCCTGGCCCTGTTCGCCGTCCACCGGTTTGACCACCAAACTGGCGTGCTCGGCGAGGAAGGCGGCATTTTCTTCGGCGCTGCCGGCCAGGCGCTGCGCCGGCATGCTCAGGCCGGCGCGGGCCAGGGTGCGGTGGGTCAGGCGCTTGTCCTGGCACAGGGTCATGCTCACCGCGCTGGTCAGGTCGCTCAGTGATTCGCGGCAGCGAATCCGCCGGCCGCCGTGGCTCAGGGTGAACAGGCCGGCTTCTGCATCATCGACCTGCACCTCAATGCCGCGGCGCAGCGCTTCATCGACGATGATCCGCGCATAGGGGTTCATCTCGGCCTGGGGGCCGGGGCCGAGGAACAGGGTCTGGTTGATGCCGTTCTTGCGTTTGATGCTGAAGGTCTGCAGTTCGCGAAAGCCCAGCTTGGCGTAGAGCTGCTTGGCCTGGCCGTTGTCATGCAGCACCGACAGGTCGAGGTAGCTCAGGCCGCGGCTCATCGAGTGTTCGATCAGGTGACGCACCAGCACTTCGCCGACCCCGGGCCGGGTGCAGCGCGGGTCGACGGCCAGGCACCAGAGGCTGCTGCCGTTTTCCGGGTCGTTGTAGGCCTTGTGGTGGTTGAGGCCCATAACGCTGCCGATCACTGCGCCGCTGTCTTCGTCTTCGGCCAGCCAGTAGGTGGGGCCGCCCTGGGGGTAAGGGGTGAGCTTGTCCGGGTCGATCGGCAGCATGCCGCGCATCCGGTACAGGTTGTTGATGGCCTGCCAGTCCGCCTCGTTCTGCGCCCGACGGATGCGGTAACCGCGAAAGCCGCGGCGCGCCGGCCGGTAGTCGGTAAACCACAAACGCAGGGTGTCGGAGGGGTCGAGAAAGAGTTGTTGCGGGGCCTGGGCCAGCACCTGCTGCGGCGCGGCGACATACAGGGCGATATCGCGCTCGCCGGGGCGTTCGTCGAGCAGGGCCTGGGCCAGCTCGACGGCATCCGGGTAGGTGTGGCCGATCAGTAGGCGGCCCCAGCCGCAGTGCACGGCCTTGGGCTGGCTGGGCGGGGCGTTGGGATCCTCGGCCAGGCGCGCCTGCAGACGTTCGTAGGAGGGTGTCTGGCCGCGCAGCAGGCGCTGGTTGTAGGCAGTGACGCGCATGGAAATTGTCCTTCGCTCATTCGCGTGGCCCGGTCTGTGCCAGGTTATGGGTTTGAGCCGCGACAACCCCGGATTGCATCCGGGCTACGGCGGTGTTGCAGGGCGCGCAGGGTGGATGTCGCATGGCACATCCACCCAGGTCATGGCGCTACAGCCCTTGTTCGTTTAACCACAGGTTGAGCGCGGCCATCTGCCATAGCTTGGAGCCGCGCAAGGGGGTCAGTTGGCCTTGGGGATCGCTCAGCAAGCGGTCGAGCATGGCCGGCTGGAACAGGCCGCGATCCTGGCTCGGGTCGGTCAGCAACTCGCGTACCCAGCCCAGCGTTGCGCCTTCCAGATGCTTGAGACCCGGCACTGGGAAGTAGCCCTTGGGCCGGTCGATCACCGCGCTGGGGATGACCTGGCGCGCGGTTTCCTTGAGCACGTGCTTACCGCCATCCGGTAACTTGAACTGACCGGGAATGCGCGCCGAGAGTTCCGCCAATCGGTAGTCGAGGAACGGCGTGCGCGCCTCCAGGCCCCAGGCCATGGTCATGTTGTCGACCCGCTTGACCGGGTCATCGACTAGCATCACCGTGCTGTCCAGGCGCAGCGCCTTGTCCACCGCGGCGTTCGCTCCGGGCTGGGCGAAGTGCTGACGAACGAATTCACCGGCGGCGTCGTCGGTCAGCCACTGGGGCTGTACGCAGGCGGCGTATTCCTCGTGCTCGCGGTCGAAGAAGGCGCTGCGGTAAGCGGCGAAGGCATCCTTCGCGCCATCCACCAGCGGGTACCAGTGGTAGCCGGCAAACAGCTCATCGGCACCCTGGCCGCTCTGTACCACCTTGCAGTGCTTGGCCACTTCCCGGGACAGCAGGTAGAAGGCGATGCAGTCGTGGCTGACCATCGGCTCGCTCATCGCGCGGAAGGCCGCCGGCAACTGTTCGAGAATCTCGTGCTCGCCGATACGCAGTTGATGGTGGCGGGTGGCGAAGCGCTCGGCGATCAGGTCGGAGTACTGGAATTCGTCGCCACGCTCGCCGCCGGCATCCTCGAAGCCGATGGAGAAGGTCGAGAGGTTTTCCACCCCGGCCTCGCGCAGCAGGCCCACCAGCATGCTCGAGTCGACCCCGCCGGAGAGCAGCACGCCGACATCCACCGCAGCGCGCTGGCGGATCGACACGGCCTGGCGCATGCCATCGAGCACCAGGTCGCGCCATTCTTCCAGGCCGTAGCCGCTTTCATCGGGGCGCGGGCCGAAGGTCAGGTTCCACCAGGTCTGCTGCTCGCAGTTACCCTGGGCGTCGACACGCAACCAGCTTGCCGGCGGCAGTTTTTCCACGCCGGCGAGGATGGTGCGCGGAGCCGGGACCACGGCGTGGAAGTTCAGGTAGTGGTTGAGCGCAATGGGATCCAGGGTCTTGCCGATATCGCCGCCGGCAACCAGGGCCGGCAGGCTGGAGGCGAAACGCAGGCGCTGGCCGGTGCGCGACAGGTACAGGGGTTTGACCCCGAGGCGGTCGCGGGCGATAAACAGCTGCTGGCTGTCGCGCTCCCATATGGCGAAGGCGAACATGCCGTTGAGCTTGGGCAGCAGCGCCTCGCCCCAGGCGTGATAGCCCTTGAGCAGCACTTCGGTGTCGCCATCGGAGAAAAAGCGGTAGCCCAGGTCTTGCAGCTCGTGGCGCAGCTCCGGGTAGTTGTAGATGGCACCGTTGAACACCATCGACAGGCCCAGGTCGCTGTCGATCATCGGCTGGCCGGACGCTTCGGCCAGGTCCATGATTTTCAGCCGGCGATGGCCGAGGGCGATTGGCCCCTGGCTGTGGAAGCCGTGGGCGTCGGGGCCGCGAGGGGCCAGGTGATGGGTGATGCGCTCAACCGCAGCCAGATCGGCCGGGCGTTGATCAAAACGTAGTTCTCCAGCTATTCCGCACATAATTCCTTACCGGTGTTGCCGTTGGGGAGGGCTCGGTGGAGCAGCTGGCTACCTGCGAACTGCTCGCCGAACCTTTTACACCAAAACAAATAAATGCTTTCATGTCAAAGTTTAATGTCGGATAGGAAGGTAGTTTTGGCCGATAAAATAGTTTCTACTGAAATGGATTTGTCATCTGTCGTGGCCTTCGAACTGCCGCTGTTCCAGGCCCTGCGACGCCTCCAGCAGGCGGGGGAGGTGCATGCCAAGCGCCTGAGCCGCTTTGGCGGGCTGACGCCGATGCAGTTGATGATCCTGCAGGTGCTGGCCGGCGAGAAACGCCTGACCGCCAGTGACCTCAGCGGCCGGGTCAGCCTGACCGCGGCGACCCTGTCGGGCATGCTCGACCGCCTGGAAGAGCGCGGCCTGCTGCAGCGCCAGCGTGACGATCAGGACCGGCGCAGGCAGTGGCTCTTGCTCAGCGATGCCGGGCGCGAGCTGGTGCAGCAGGCCCCCAGCCTGCTGCCGCCGGAATTTCGCCAGCGCTTTGCCGCCCTGACCGATTGGGAGCGACACAGCCTGACCGCCGCGCTATTGCGTGCGGCAGAGCTGTGTGGGGAGATGGAGTAGGGTGACGCTGCGCTGTCGATAAAACTGGTAATTGCCACAAAACCGTGGCCTACGCCATTCGCGGTCGAGACCGCTCCTACAAGAGCGTGCCCGCCACAGGCCCTGTAGGAGCGGCCCATGGCCGCGATCCAGGCGACTCGGCGGCCTCCAGCCAACAGCGGTTCGGCCGGGGAAGGATTAGTACAGGCCGGCCTTTAGCGCTGGGCGCTGATCTTGGGCTGGCGATACAGGTCAATCAGCACCTGATCCAGAATCGACGATGCGCCCCAGGGCCTCGGGTCGTTGAGAATCGCCACCACGGCCCAGCTGTTGCCATTGCTGTCGCGGCTGTAGCCGGCGATGGCGCGCACGTTGTTCAGGGTACCGGTCTTGATCCGCGCCTGGCCCACCAGGGGCGTCTTGTGCAGGCGGCGGCGCATGGTGCCGTCCATCGCCACCAGTGGCAGCGAGCTCATAAACTCGGCTGCGTAGGGGCTTTGCCAGGCGGCCTCCAGCAGTTTGGCCATTTCCCGGGCGCTGACCCGCTCGGCGCGGGACAGGCCGGAGCCGTTTTCCATCACCAGATGCGGGGCGGTAATGCCTTTGCGCGCCAGCCAGGCGCGAATCACCCGTTGCGCTGCCTTGCCGTCGTCCTGGTCGACGGGGTCGCGGAACTGCGCCCCCAGGCTGAGGAACAGCTGCCGGGCCATGGTGTTGTTACTGTACTTGTTGATGTCGCGGATGATCTCCACCAGGTCCGGGGAATAGGCCCGGGCCAGCAGGCGTGCATTGCTCGGCACATTGGCCAGACGATCCTTGCCCTGGATGCTGCCGCCCAGTTCCTGCCAGATGGCGCGAATAGCCCCGGCGGCGTAGCTGGGGTGATCAAGCAGCGACAGGTAGGTCTGCGAGCTGCAGCCTTCGGCCAGCTGGCCGCTGACAATCACGTTGGTGCCGTCGAATTCGGTCACCGGGTTGTAACGCACATCCGGCCAGCCCGGGCATTTGGCCGCGGGCAGGGCCTTGACGCGGTTATCGATGCGGATATTGGCAATCGGCGGCTCGGCGGCAATATGCACCTTGCCGTTTTCGGTGCGGGCGATAAAGCGCAGTGCCTTGAGGTTCACCAGCAGCGAGTCGGGGGCCACCAGGAAGGGTTTGTTGGAATCGCCACCGTCGTCGTTGAAGCTGGGCAGTTGCGGCTGCACGAAGTGACTGCGGTCGAGCACCAGATCGCCGCTCACCTGTTGCACACCGTTGGCGCGCAGGTCACGCAGCAGCAGCCAGAGCTTCTCCATATTCAGCTTGGGGTCGCCGCCGCCCTTGAGGTACAGGTTGCCGTTGAGCACGCCGTTCTTCAGTTGGCCGTCGGTGAAGAATTCGGTTTTCCACTGGTGGGTCGGGCCGAGCAGTTCGAGCGCCGCATAGGTGGTCACCAGCTTCATGGTGGAAGCCGGGTTGACGGAAATGTCGGCGTTGAAAAAGGTGCTGCTACCAGGGCCATTGAGCGGCACTGTCACCAGCGACAGGGATTGGGTGCTGATCTTGTTGGCTTTCAGCGATTGCTCGACCTTGCTCGGCAGGCCAGCGGCGTGCAGGGGCAGGGCCAGGGAGGCGAGCAGGCTGCCGAGAGCCAGGCGACGCAGGGTATTGATCATGGGCAGGTACCCTCCAGCTGAGGGATAGAGGTGACGCGAGACATGGATAGCGATCCCATCGCGATTTGGGATGAAGTTGGCAATTATGCCCCAAGCCTACGCGGGTTGCCTGGTCGGTAGGGCTCAGGGCGCGGGTTTTTCTTTGCGCGAGAGCTCTGGGGTGGCCTTTACCTCGATAAGTGCATGGCCTGTGCCCGTTCCATTCGCGCGTTGCCTGGCTGCGGAGCGGGCGTTTGGGCGGCGAAACTGCTAGAGTGCGCGGCGTTATCACTTTTGAGGATTGTTCCATGGCTACTAACCGTTCCCGCCGTCTGCGCAAAAAACTCTGCGTGGATGAATTCCAGGAGCTGGGTTTTGAGCTGAACCTGAACTTCAAGGACGATCTGGCTGAAGAAGTCATGGATGCGTTTCTTGATCAGTTCCTGAGTGACGCCATGACCGCCAATGGCCTGGGCTATGTGGGCGGCGACGACTACGGTCTGGTGTGCCTGGCCAAGCGTGGCTCGGTCAACGAAGAGCAGCGCGCCCAGGTTGAAGCCTGGCTGAAAGGCCGCGCTGAGCTGGTTGACTTCACCGTCAGCCCGTTGATGGATGTGTGGTACCCGGACAGCCCGATCAATCAGGCCTGATCCTTCAGCCGGGTTCGCCGACAAGGCAGAACCCAGGCTGGCAATAAACGGGGCCGGGTATGCACCACGCATACCCGGCCCCGTTTTTTTTGGCTATGTCCTCAGTACTGCGTTGCGCTCAGGCGTCGGCGCTTAAGCGCACACCGCCCCTACCGATCGCGGCCCCGCCGCATATCTACGCCTGCGCCGGCAGCCCCGCCTTGGCCAGTACGGCAGCCTCGTCCACCTCATCGATTTGTTCGCGCCCGAGAAACCGCTCGGCATAGCTTAGGTAGATTTTCTCGCGCACGAACAGGCCGAACAGCTGTGTGTCGATATGCGCGCCCTGGCACATGCCGGCCATGATATTCAGCGCCTCGGAGAGCAGTTTGCCTTTCTTGTAGGGGCGATCCACCGCCGTCAATGCCTCGAAAATATCGGCTATGGCCATCATCCGTGCCGGCAGGCTCATGTCCTCGCGCTTCAGGCGTTTCGGGTAGCCGCTGCCGTCCATCTTCTCGTGATGGCCGCCGGCGATTTCGGCGACAGTGCGCAGATGGGGCGGGAAGGGCAGGCGATTGAGCATCAGGATGGTCTGCACGATATGGTGGTTGATGATGTAGCGCTCCTCACCGGTCAGGGTGCCGCGGGTGACGCTCAGGTTGTACAGCTCGCCGCGATTGAACTTGTGCAGCGGTACCTGCAGCTTGAACCCCAGCGGATTGTCATCCGGGATCAGTTCGCTGGCGGGGCGCTCGATCAGGTGTTCGGGCTTGTCGGCCAGCAACTGTTCCTCGACCGGCAGCGTCGCGGCCGGGCTGCGTTCCTGCCGCTTGCCTTCCTCCCAGGACACGCCGAGGCGATCGTCGAGGGTGCGTAGCCAGGTGCGTGCAGCTATTTCGCGCAGGCGCTGCAGATCGGCCTCGGCCATGGCTTCGCCGCCGATATTGCTGCGCGCGACAAAGGCGAATTCGTCATCCAGCGCCGCCAGCAGCTCATCGCGCAGGCGCGCCAGTTGTTCGGCCTCGCCGCCTTGGGCGCAGCCTTGCCAGTAGGCGATCCAGGCATCGCGCTTGAGCACTTCGAAGCGCATGCGCACCTCGTGGATGCGGTCGCACAGGGTTTCCAGCTTGGTCGCCTTGTCCACCACGTACTCGGGGGTGGTGACCTTGCCGCAGTCGTGCAGCCAGGAGGCGATATGCAGGGCCTCCCATTCCTCGTCGCTCGGCCGGTAGTCGCGAAAGGCCGGCTCGTCGCTGGCGGCGGCGGCGCGGGCGAGCATCAGAGTGACCTCAGGCACGCGCTGGCAGTGCCCGCCGGTATAGGGGCTCTTGGCGTCGATGGCCCCGGCGATCAACTGGATAAAGGCGTCCAGCAGTTGCTTCTGTCGTTCCAGCAGGCGCTGGCTTTCGATACAGAGGGCGGCAACCCCGGACACCGCTTCGACGAAGGCGATGCGTTCGGGGCGCAGCATGGTCTGGTCGCTTTCCTCGCCGAGGTCGCGATGCAGCAACAACAAGACCCCGAGGGTATCGCCTTGGCGGTTGTGCAGGCCGGTGGCAACTAGGTGCACCCTGGGGCTGTCGAGGGCCTGCAGCAGGCTCTGGAAGTCGCCGGCCTGGTCGAAACCTATGGAGGTGGCCGTACTGCCGCCGCCACTGGCCGGTTGGCGCAGCCACTCGGGTATCTGGCTGGAGGCCAAGTCGTAGTAGGTCAGGCCGTGTTTGCCCAGGCTGTGCTGCTGGCCGTTGATAAACAGGCCATGGGGTTCCAGGCGGCCGCTCTCGCTATCGCTCAGGTAAATCAGCCCGCCATTGGCACCGCTGATATCCACGGTTTCTTCCAGCACCCGTTTCAGCAGCGGATCGAAGCGGGTTTCGGCGGAAAGACTGGCGGCGATTTCCAGAAAACTGGAGATCGTCTCTTTCATCCGTGCCATGGAAACCGCCAGCTGGTCGACTTCCAGCACTGGCGAGCGGCCGCTCGCTGGGTAGCTGAAATCGAAGCGGCGAATCGCCTCGGCCTCCAGCACCAGGGAACGCAGCGGCCTGACGATAATCCGCGAGCTGAGCCAGCCCAGGGGCAGGCAGAGCAGCAGGGTGGACAGGGTGACCAGCGCACCTTGCCAGCGGATGCGGTAGGCGTCGGCCAGCAGTTCGTCTTCCGGCACCAGTAGGGCCAGATGCAGGCCCTGGGGCCCGCCTTCCTGCATATGGCTGCGGGAGACCACCCAGCGCCGCTGGTTCAACTGGAGGGTGTCCTGTTGCCGCTGCTCCACGCCATTGGCGAGCAGGGCGGCAAGGGTTGGGCTGAGGTCGCTGGCCTGGGTCAGCTTGGGCGTGCCGTCATCGGTCACCAGGCGTTCTCTGTCCGGGTAGGCCACGGCATTGCCCTGGGAGTCGAACAGAACCACCTCGGTCGACGGCGTGACCCGGTGCTTGGCCAGGGTATCGGAGAGGTCGGCCAGGGTCAGGTCGGCCCCCAGCACTGTGGTCAGGCCGGCGCGCCGGGCCAGCGTGGTACCGACCTCGGCAGTGGAAAAGAACACATAGGGGGCGGTGGTGATTTGGCCGCCATCGGCGCGGGCGCGGTTGTACCAGTCGCGGTTGCGCGGGTCGTAGCTTTCCTTGAGGCGCTGGCGGCGGCTGATGGGGTTTAGCGAACCATCGAAGAACAGGTAGTTGGCCTCGGTGCCGGTGGCGCTACGTTCGATCGACCAGACCTGGTAGGCGGCCTGCTCCGGGGCGTCGAAGCGCTCCTTGAGCATGTCGCTGCGCAGCGGGCGCACCATAAAGAAGTCGCCATCGGCGTAACCGAGGTACAGCGATGCCAGTTTCGGGTTGTCGCGCAGCGCCTGTACCAGCGGCTTGAGCAGCGCCAGACGGCCCTCCAGGTCGGTGGCCTGGGTGGCTTCATGCAGAGCCAGCAGGCTGAGTAGGTGGCGAATGGGTTGATAGGTGTGCAGCAGGTCCTGTTGCACTTCCAACTCGATACGCTGGAACAGGGTGCTGCTGCTGGAGAGGATGATCTGGGTGGTTTGCCGGTAATTGAACACGCCGAGAACGATGCCAGTCAGCAGGAGCAGAAAGGTGAACAGCGCGCTGATATGGATATGCAGCGGTGCGCGTCGCTCGCGTTTGCGGACTTGGTCGGGCATTCGCCTCACTCCTGTGGTTTGCGCTCTGTTAGCAGCAAAGCATAGTGAAGGCGCGACGGCTTGCCGGCGGAACGTCCCGAGGAAGATAAAGTTTTTATTGCCAGTGGTTCTAAGCGCTCAGGGCTGCGGCTGATTGGCTGTCAGGCGCTGGGCGCGGTTGCTTATCAGCTGGCGCAGGCCGTGAACCAGCAAGGCGATAGACAGGGCGATCACCACGCCGAACAGGGCATTGAGCAAGCGCACTTCGGCCAGGTTCCAGTCATGGGCCAGGCTTTCCGCCAGCAGCACGAAGCACACCGTGGTCTGCAGTACGAACAGCCCGTAATTGTTGGCCTGCAGGCCGCGGCTGAGGGCGATCAAGGGCAGCAGGATGGCCACCATCATCGCCGGGTCCTGCATGTTATGGCCGAGCAGGATCAGCAGCCCGGCCGCCGTTATGCTGGCCAGGATCGATTGCAGGGCGCGCACCAGGCTGCCCTGGAAATCCAGCTGCAGGGTGGTGACTACGGTCAGGGTCAACCAGTAGCCGCGCTCCAGCCCAGCCATATTGACGACCAGTCCCGCCAGGGCGAAGGCCAGGGTGCAGCTCAGGGCATGCAGCCGCCATTGCTGCTGCGGCAGACGCTTGGCGTGGCGCTTGAGCACCTTGAAGATGCTGATAAAGCGCGGCATATACGGCCACATGCGCAGGCCGTGCATGCCGCGCAGGCCGAAGGCCAGAAGCATCACCCAGAGCCCGCCGAGGATAAACAGCATGGCGATGGCATAGGGGTTGTTGAGGTTGCCCAGGCCCTGCTGACCCTGACCCAGGCACAGGCAGATAGCCAGACCGATGCCCAGCTTGCCGGCTTCGCTGCCGAAGCGCTGCAGCCAGGCCAGGATAAAGCCGAAGGCGGCGAAGATAAAGAAGCTGGCATAGGGGTGGCTCGCCGACCAGAAGCCCAGGCCGGCGCTGCAGGCTCCCAGGCCGCAGAGCATCAGCATGCGCAGCATGCCCAGGCGATGCAACGGGTTGGCCTGAGCGGCCTGAAACGCCCCCGCCGAGGCCCAGAGAAAACCCGGATGAGCGCTGAACAAACCGAGCAGCAGCGGCAGCGCGCAACCGAAGCCGGCGACCATGGCCGGGCCCCAGGCGGGTGGGCCGGCGTGCCAGCCGAAGACTTGTTTGAGCAGATGCTTCATCGCTTACACCGGGCTTGAGCGGCCGGTCATCTCCCGGGCCATTTCAGTAGCGTAGCTGTCGGTCATTCCGGCGATAAAGTCGATCATGCGCAGGAACGAGCGGTACAGCGGCCAGTTCGGGTCGGGCGCGTTGTTGCCGAGCAGGTCGAGAATGCGCCGGTTCTTGAATGAAGGCGTGCGCCCGCCGTGCTGCTCCAGTGCCGCGCCGCAGAAGGCGTTGAGGAGGATTTCCAAGGTGGTGTAGGCCCCGATCTCGTGCAGGGTCTTGCGCTTGTCCTGGAAGATCTTCTGCCGGGCCATGTCCTTGGCGCTCTGCACGCAGCGCTTGGCGGTGCCGTGCATATGCTCGACCAGATCGCCCTGCAGGCTGCCAGCGAGCAGGGCGTCCTGCTGTTCGACAAAGGCCTCGGCGGCGGCATTGGTCAGGTGTTCGATGGCCTTGCCGCGCAGGATCGCCAGCTTGCGCCGCTTGGAGTCGTCCGGGCCGAGCTGACGGTAGGTTTCCGGCAGATCGTCGCCCACCAGGTCGAGTAGCAGCGCCTCGACTTCGCTGTAATCGAGCAACTCCATTTCCAGGCCGTCTTCCAGATCGATCAGGCCGTAGCAGATGTCGTCCGCCGCCTCCATCAGGTAGACCAGCGGGTGACGCGCCCAGCGCTGTTCTTCCAGCTGCGGCAGACCGAGTTTGCTGGCGATCTGCTCAAGCAGCGGCAGTTCGCTCTGGTAGCAGCCGAACTTGTGCTTCTTGTAGCCCAGGGCTTCGGCGTGGCGTGCGGTCCAGGGGTATTTCAGGTAGGTGCCGAGGGTTGCGTAGGTCAGCCGGGTGCCGCCGTCGAACTGGTGGTATTCCAGCTGGGTGAGCACGCGAAAGCCCTGGGCGTTGCCCTCGAAACTGAGAAAGTCGCCGCGCTCGGCAGCGCTCATCGAATCCAGCCAGCCGCGCCCGGAGGCCTGCTGAAACCAGTGGCGAATGGCGTCCTCACCGGAGTGGCCAAAGGGCGGGTTGCCGATATCGTGGGCCAGGCAGGCCGATTGCACGACCATGCCCAGGTCGCTTGGCTCGCACCAGGCCGGCAGGGCATCGCGGATCATCTCGCCGACGCGCATACCCAGGGAGCGGCCCACGCAGCTGACCTCCAGCGAGTGGGTCAGACGGGTATGGATATGATCGTTGCTCGATACCGGGTGCACCTGGGTCTTGCGTCCCAGGCGGCGAAAAGCCCCGGAGAAGATGATGCGGTCGTGGTCTTTATGAAAGGGCGTGCGGCCCAGTTCATCGGCGCTGTGCGTCGGCTTGCCAAGGCGTTCACGGTTGAGCAGGGTTTGCCAATCCAAAGCAGGTCCTCGCCATTACGTGGCTTGTTGGGGCGCTATTGAGCTGCCCTACGGAAACGTCTGGGTCCTAGCTTCGGGGTTCGGCGGGGCGGCTGCAAGTGGCTCGTTGAATTGTCAGGGGTTTTCTTCGTGCCGAGTGCGGCCTGTTAGAAGCCTGCGGCGTCGATGTCCATCAGCAGCAGGCGTTTGCCGTTTTCGATAAATTGCCCGGCGGTTAGGCAGTACTGGTTGGTTGTGGCGTCGCGGTAGGTGCTGGAGAGAATCAGTCGGCGTTCGTCCCAGCCTTCGGCGAGCAGCTGATAGAAGTAGGGCCGCCACGACCAGTTATGCCCGACATAGCGCGCGTCGCTGTGCCAGGTGTTGTTGCGCCACTCCAGATTGGCGGTGAGCTGGGTGCCGTGGCGGTCGCACTGGTAGATGCGCAGCAGCCAGGGGTAGGCCTTGGGTAGCGGCAGCAGGTGCTCCGGTGAGCCGCTTTCCACCCAGAGCTTGAAGCTGTTCATCAGTTCGCTCAGCTGCTGGCGCAAGGTCATCAGGCGGGCGCGCTCGGCGAGCTTCTGCTGTACATAGTTGTCACGCAACTGGGCGAAGCGTTTGACGAAGGCATTGCTGCTGAAAAAAGTCTCTTCGGGTTTGGCGAACAGATAGCCCTGTACATAGCGCGCGCCGCATTCCAGGGCGAAGTCCAGCTCGGCTTCGGTTTCCACCCCTTCGGCGATGATCCAGCAGCCGGTCTTTTCCGCCATCTGCGCCAGGGCCTTGACCACCTCGCTGCTTGGCCCGCCGCGGGCGGCTTGCTGGAACAGGCGCATATCCAGTTTGAGGATATCCGGTTGCAGGGCCAGCACCCGGTCAAGCTGGGAATAGCCCGCGCCAAAGTCGTCGATGGCGATGCGTGCGCCGGCTTCGCGATAACGCTCGACCACCCGTGGCAGACGCAGGGTGGCCCCGCCCAGTTCGGTGATTTCAAAGACGATACGCGCCGGGTCTATACCGCTGCGCTGCAGTTGCTTGAGGCTGGGCAAGGGTTGCCCGGGCCGCAGCTGGCTGATCCAGCGGGGAGAAATATTCAGGCTGAGAAACCAGTCCTGCGGGGCTTCATGAAAGCGCTCCAGGGCTTGCTCGCGCACGGCGCGATCCAGGCGGCGCAAGGCGGCCGGCGGGGTTTTCGGGTCGCTGAACAAGGGACCGGCGGAATGCAGCTGGCCGTCTTCGCTGCGCAGGCGCGCTAGCGCCTCGACCCCGGCGATGCGGCCAGTGGCGGTGTCGATAAAGGGTTGGAAGACAGCGACTGGTTGACCGTCGAACACCAAGCACATCCTTAGGTAGCGTAGTGCCCCGATAGGTGGCACCGGCATTACCTTAGCAATATTGCTGCCAGGCTGATGGCAGTGTGCCCGGTGTGCCGCGCCCACGGGTTATTGCCGCAGCGGGGGCGGCATTGGCTGCCGGGGCTTTGCGCCAGGATGCTGTTCGCTGGGGCTCAGACCGCGTGGTCTGTGCCCGTGGTCCGGTTCGGCGGGCGGGGCGGGTTGCGTCTGAGCAGGGGGAAGGCGACCAGGGCGATGCGCAGCCAACGACGCCAATTGCCGTGACGCACGCCGAGAGTAGCCAGGAGTAAGGCACCGCCTGCGACCCAAAGTGGTGCATTGCTTTTGCCCAGCTCTTCGCGCCAGTGCTGGCTGAAGTACTGCGCCTGGCGTAGCGGTTGCAGCATCACCAGGGTTTCGTGGCGCAGCTCCTGGCGGTGCATCTCCAGGCGCATGCGCAGCATGGCTTTGCGCAAGTCGCGGCGCGAGGCTTTGGCGGGCAGGTCGGTTAGGCTCATGGCAGCAGTTGCTCGCGGTCACGGGCCAGCTCTTCCAGGCTGGCGGCGAAGGGGGCTGGGGCGTTACGCACGCGCAACAGCAGGCTGTACAGACAGGCCAGCAGACCCAGGACGTAGAAGGCGCAGAGCAGCGCGATCACCGTAATTCGGTGACTTTCCCAGAAGACGATCAGCAGCGCAGTCGACAGCCCCAGCAGTAACAGAAAGGCGAAGGCCAGACTCAGGCTGACCAGCACCAGCAAGCTCAGGGTATGGCTCTGCTGCTCTTTGAGTTCTTCGCCAAACAGGGCCACATGGCCCTGCAGCAGACCCAGAAGGGCACCGGCAAAGCGCCGCGGTGCGGCCCCGCGGCTTGGGGATGACGGTGTTTCTTGCATATTTATTCTCGATCAGCGCCGTGAAATCAGCATGCCCAACAGCAGGCCTATGGCGGCGGCAACCCCCAGGGTCTGCCAAGGATGCGTCTGCACATAACCTTCAGTGGCTTGCACGGCGGCCTTGCCGCGCTCAAGCAGGGCACCTTCGGCATTGTGCAGGGTGGTACGGGCGCGGCCGAGGCTGCTGCGGATCTGCTCGCGCAGCTCTTCCGCTTGCTCACCGGCCAGGCTGGCCGAGTGCTGCAATAGTTGTTCGGTGTCGCGAACCAGCGCCTGAAACTCTTCCAGTAACTGGTCTTGGCCTGATACAGGGTTTTTACGGTCCATGGTGTCTCTCCTTTGACTTGTCAGTGTAGGGGGTTCGAGTCCTTTGTGGGGCCAGGGTTCCGTCTTTAATTGAGCGCAAGAGCTGAAGCGAGGGCTGGAGAGGCTGGTATAGCGCTTGCATTGCGCTGGTGCGCTCGCTCGTTTTTATGCGCCTTTATGGGGCTTTGCGAGGTTTGGCTTGGACGCCGCGGTGCACCAATAACTCATTAATAACTATGGATTTAGTACCTAATAAGCGGTTTGGCAACGTGCCGTTTTGGTGCCTTGCCCGAGGATGGAAACTGATCGGTTGTGCGGCTTGTGCTGCTATCTGGTGCATTTTCAGCTGGGAGTGATCTGCTTTGGTGCTTTTTCCCGCGACGGAGTTTTCTTTGCCGATGGAAAACATCAACAGTGCCGTGGAAACCCTGATTCACGGCTCCAATACCCTGTTTATCCTGCTGGGTGCCGTGATGGTGCTGGCCATGCACGCCGGCTTCGCCTTCCTTGAGGTCGGCACGGTCAGGCAGAAGAACCAGGTCAACGCCTTGTCGAAGATTATCTCCGACTTTGCCGTCTCGGCCATGGCCTACTTCTTTGTTGGCTACTGGGTCGCCTATGGGGTGACCTTCCTGGAGCCTGCCAGTGTGCTGACCGAGGGCCATGGCTACGGTCTGGTGAAGTTCTTCTTCCTGCTGACGTTCGCTGCGGCGATTCCGGCGATCATTTCCGGCGGCATTGCCGAGCGCGCCAAGTTCGGCCCGCAGCTATGCGCCACGGTGCTGATCGTGGCCTTCGTCTATCCGTTCTTCGAAGGCATGATCTGGAACGGCAACTATGGCGTACAGGCCTGGCTCGAGGCGCAATACGGTGCGGCCTTCCATGACTTTGCCGGCTCGGTGGTGGTGCATGCGGTGGGTGGCTGGCTGGCCTTTGGCGCGGTGATCCTGCTGGGCCGCCGCGATGGCCGTTATCGCGATGGCCGCCTGGTGGCCTTTGCCCCGTCGAATATTCCGTTTCTGGCCCTGGGCTCGTGGATTTTGATCATCGGCTGGTTCGGCTTTAACGTGATGAGCGCGCAGACCCTGGGCAGCGTCAGCGGCCTGGTGGCCGTCAACACCCTGATGGCGATGGTCGGCGGTACAGTGGCGGCCTTGCTGGTCGGGCGCAATGACCCAGGTTTTCTGCACAATGGCCCGTTGGCTGGCCTGGTGGCGGTGTGCGCCGGTTCCGACCTGATGCATCCGGTCGGTGCACTGGTGACCGGTGCGATTGCCGGCGCGCTGTTTGTCTGGGCGTTTACCGCGACCCAGGTCAAATGGAAGATCGACGATGTGCTCGGCGTCTGGCCGCTGCATGGCCTGTGTGGCGTGTGGGGCGGCATCGCCTGCGGCATCTTTGGTCAGCAGGCGCTCGGCGGTCTGGGCGGCGTCAGCCTGGCCAGCCAGTTTATCGGCACCGCGCTGGGCGTGGTGGTGGCGCTGCTGGGTGGTTTCCTGGTGTATGGCGTGCTGAAGGTTTCGATCGGCATTCGCTTGACCCAGGAAGAGGAATACTACGGAGCCGACCTGTCGGTGCATAAGATCGGTTCGCTCAGCCAGGACTGATCGAGGCGTGTAACGCAAAAGGCCCGGACACTTGTCCGGGCCTTTCTATTTACGGCTGTTGCCGGTAGTTAAAGCAGCGGCAGGGTGTAGCTGACAATCAGGCGGTTTTCGTCGAGGTCGCCGCTAGCTGCAACCGCATTGCTGCGCACCATCGCATTACGCCAGCGCAAGGCCAGGTTCTTGAAGGTGCCTTCCTGGACGGTGTAGCTGATATCCAGGTCGCGTTCCCATTCCTTGCCTTCACGACCGTTAGCACCATCGAAACCATCACCGGTGATATAGCGCACAAAGGCCGTCAAACCCGGTATGCCGTAGGTCGCAAAGTTGACGTCATAGCGCGCCTGCCAGGATTTTTCTTCGGCGCGGGTGAAGTCAAGAACTTGCACATAGTTGGCAATCGCCGGATCGGTTTCGCCGAGGAAAGGGAAGCGGCTGTCGCCACTGTTGTCCTGATAGCCCAGGCGGAAGGTATGGGCACCGATGCCGGCTGAAAGCATCAAGGACGTCAGGTCGTTGTCGATCTTTCCGGCCAGCTTGCGGCCATTCTCCGCTGAGTCGAAGTAGGCCAGATTGGCCCCCAGCTTCCAGTCGCCAATGGGCTGGTTGTGGATCAGGTTGTACATCTTTTGGTCGTATACATCCTGCAGTTCGCCATACCACAGACCCGCGGTGGTGTTACCGCCATTGAATTGGTAGGTGCCGCCGCCGAAGTTGTAACGGTCGCTGATGCCCTTCGCAAAGTTGGTGGTGCGGATATCTTCCCGGTCGGTTGAGTTGCGGTAGTTCGCCTGGCGCAACTGGCCGGCATTGAGACTCAAACCGGCAATTTCCTGCGAAGTGATCATGGCCCCTTCGAAGACCTGGGGCAGCAGGCGTGAGTCACCGGAGGATACGATGGGCAGCTTGGGCATCAGGCCGCCGGCCTTGAGCACAGTGTTGGACAGCTTGGCCTTGACCGCTGCTGTCACTTCGCCGTAGCTGCCTGGGCCTTCATTGCCGTAGGAGTTGGGCAGTAAGCCAGTGCCGGCGAGGTCATCGTCGGAGCTGAGCTTCAGGCCCGTCCCAGCATAGGCATCCAGACCAAAGCCTACGGTACCTTCGGTAAAGCCCGACTCGGCTTTTAGGATAAAACCCTGAGCCCATTCTTCGGCCTTAGACTGCTTGTCCGAAGCTGTATTGCGGAAATCGCGGTTCATATAGAAGTTACGCAGCTCCAGGCTGGCTTTGCTGTCCTTGATAAATTCAGCTTGGGCCAGTGATGGCAGGGTCATACAGGTGCCCAGTGCGGCGAGTGCCACGGCGCGGGCGAGGGGAGATTGACTCATTATTGTTAGCTCCTCATGTGTGCGGGTCGGCTTGTGACCGATCTATTACAGCAGAACGCAATAAAACACGGGCAAGGCGGCTTGACCCTTAGACTTTGGTCGGTCCGCCGCGCACCTTGCGCGCTGAAAGTGACCGTACAGTCGCTGTGCGCGGTTTGTGCGCCAGATTACCGTTGATCGGGCGCTTTACCCCGGAGCTAAAGTTTCACTTATTGCAGCCGTCAACCATTCAGATACTCCGCCTAGGTAATTTGCCATGAACCCCCTGGCCTCGACGTCATCCTCTGCCACGCGCCCCTCCTCCAGCAGCACCCAGCCGGTTGTGCGCACTGTCGCCGATGCCAATGCCGTGCTGGCCAACCGTCTGGCCGAGCGCCTTGGGCTGGAGCCCGGCGCACTGGCTGGTAAGGCCAATGATTACAGCCCGGAGAAAGTCGCCGGGCGCATAATCGGTTTTATCGAGCAGCGTCTGCACAGCGAACAAGCCGCCGGTGCCGATACCGGCAAGCTGCAAAAGCTTCTCGACCAGGCCCGCAGTGGCGTGGAAAAGGGCTTTGCCGAGGCCCGGCAGATTCTCGATGGCATGGGCGTGCTGCAAGGCAAGGTGGCGAGTGATATTGACGACACCTACAAGCGCATCCAGGACGGCTTTGCCAACCTGGATCAGCGCTTCAATCCGCCCGCCCCTGCGGAGGGCGGCACCACGGCAGTGGCGGCCTATAGCGAACGCTTGAGCGCTCAGGCGGAAACCTTCGAGCTGTCGGTCACGACCCGCGACGGCGACCGTTTGCGTATTTCCATCGCCCAGGCTTCGGCCAGTTGGTCGCAAAGCAGCATTGCTGCCGCGAGTAATGGCAACAGCGGTGCCGTAGTCGCCAGCAGCCAGTCCGGGAGCCTGCAGATCGGGGCTTGGCAGGTTAGCGTCGAAGGTGAGCTCGACGAGCAGGAGCGTGCGGCCCTGGAGAAGCTCTTCGGCCAGGTGCAGGAGTTATCCAATAAATTCTATTCCGGTGATCTGTCAGGTGCCTTCGACCGGGCCATGGCGCTGGAGATGGATGGAGAGCAGTTGGCCTCCATGTCCCTGCGGCTGACCCAGACCAGCATCCGCCAGGCTACCGATGCCTACAGCGCAGTCGCCGAACAGGGTGGCCAGGCCGCCAGCGCGGTCAATGCCAGTCTGCTCGATTATGCCCAGAGCCTGCTCGAGGCGCTGCGCAGCGCCAACCAGGTGAGTGAGGACGGCAAAGGCAGTTTGCTCGACCTGCTCAAGGGCGGTTTTTCCCTGGATGAGCGTTTCGATAACAAGCGTCTGGAGAAAGCCGAGCGCCTTAACAGTCGTCTGCTCGAAGGCTTGCAGCCTCTGCTGGACGCGCCCCAGCCCGCTGCTGGAGAAGACACTGAGGTTTGATCGCGAGGCCGCGAGCGCGCCCAGTTCCCGGCCACGTATATATGCGCAACGGATGCATCTGCGCTAAGCAGAGCCTTTTGCAGGCCTTGGCTGCGACTAAGGATCGAGTCGATGGTTGTGCGCGCAGTGCTAGACTGAAGCCTCAGTGAATGTCAGTGAATAATTGAGGCGTGCGTGCAGATGCTTCCGGAATGTCAATTGTTCGGTACCCTTGGCTGCCACCTATGCGAGGTGGCGGAGGCGTTGCTGATGCCCTTTGTCGAGCACGGCTTGCTGGTCGAGTTGGTCGATATCGTCGAGCACCCAGACTGGGTTGAGCGCTATGCTTTACGCATACCGGTGCTGCGCCGCCGCGACACCGGTGCCGAGTTGAACTGGCCATTCGAAGCCGAACAGATCGTTGAGTTTCTGCGCTGAGTCAGCCTGTTCCAAGCCGCTTGATAACCCATAGTCTAAAGGATAAAGAAGCATGAGCATGGTGCTGGGGGATGCCTTGTCGCTGCTGTTGTTTCGGCTGCACAGTGGTCGCTTGTTGGGAATCAACCTGCTCAAGGTTCAGGAAATCATTCCCTGTCCGGTCTTGACCAAACTCCCCAGTCGTCACCCCCATGTGCGTGGGGTAGCGACCTTGCGCGGCTCGGCCTTGACCGTGATCGACCTGTCCAAGGCAATTGGCGAGCAGGGCGTCAGCGACAACGACAGCCGCGACGGCTGCCTGATCGTCACCGAACTCAGTCGCTCGCGCCAAGGCCTGCATGTGCAGAGTGTCGAACGTATCGTCCAGTGCTCGACCCGTGATGTGCGCCCACCGCCCGCCGGCTCCGGGAGCAAGGCGTTTATCACCGGGGTGACCCAGATCGACGGCAAGATCGTGCAGATTCTCGATATCGAGAAGGTGCTGCACGAGCTGGCCCCGGCGGTTGTCGAAGAGCTCGATGAACAACTGCTTTCGGAAGCCGAGCGCAACCTGCTCAGGGGGCGTCGAGTATTGGTCGTGGACGACTCCCATGTGGCCCTGCAGCAAAGCATGATCACCCTGCGCAAGCTGGAGCTGGACTGCCAGATGGTCAGAAGCGCCGCCAGTGCGCTGGAGTTGTTGCTGGCCGAACACGAGTCGGGACGGCCGATCGAGGTGCTGGTTTCGGATATCGAGATGCCGGAGATGGATGGCTACGACCTAGTGCGCGCGATCCGCAAGCGGGCGGATATCGGCCAGACCTATGTGCTGCTGCATACCTCGCTGGACAGCACCATGAACACCGAAAAAGCCCGAGCAGTGGGGGCCAACGATGTGCTGACCAAGTTCTCCACCGTCGACCTGAGCAAAGCCCTGGTGCGTGCGTTTTCCAGCATGGGTTAGCTTTCCAGCGGCCACAAAAAAGCCCGCAATCAGCGGGCTTTTTTGTGTGTCCTGACCGCGTATCGCACGCTGGAAAAGACTGGGAACTGGTCGGAGAGACAGGATTCGAACCTGCGACCTTCTCGTCCCGAACGAGACGCGCTACCAAGCTGCGCTACACTCCGAATAATTCGAGATTGTACTCAAAAAGTTTTGCTGTACAAGGGGTTAGGCGCGTTTTTTAAGCCGTCGAGAGCTCGGCGGCGATCAGGCGGCACGCCATGACGGCATGGGCTCGCCTGAATGCAGCGGGGAATTACAGCTCCTTGACCGTACGAACCTGGTCCTTGTTGACCTTGGCGCGTTTGCCGTCGAGTTGTTCGAACTCGTAGAAGCCGGAAGTGGAATCGTAGTCGGGTGCATCGACTGTCTGGATTTCGCGGCCGTCATTCAGGGTGATCACCGAAGGCGATGCACAACCGACCAGAGTAGCCAGGCCGAGGGCGAGCAGTAGTGCCGGAACAGTGCGCAGTGTCATTTGAATCTCCTTGGTAAATAGGGCTTTGCACATTCGTGAGACGAGGCCTGGTCGGCCAAGTTCCCTAGGAGCCTGTCGGGCTTGACCGTTCGTAGCGAGGGAAAGTCCGGATCGAGTCAGTTTTGTTGGTCTTTCGAGGCGAATAGCGAGCTATTTAACGAGAAAGAGCAGCAAAAATGGCCGACTCCGGCTTTTCCGCAGTAGAACAGTGTTAAGTCTGACAGGCTCCTAGCGAGGCTTATACATCAATTGTGGCGCGCTGATTCAAGCAATTCAGGCGTGTTCAGATTTGCCAGGCGCGAATCGTCTGCCGGGCAATCGACTGTCGCTATGGCGAGGCTGCGCAACCAGCGTTGTGGACTGCGCTCGCCGGCTTGCCAGGCGTCTTCCAGTTGGGCCACAAGGCGCGTGGGGATCAAGCTAAACAGCGGCTCCAGATAGCCCCCCTGGCGCACCACCACCGGCTGTTCGCCCGCTTGGCTGAGCAAGGCCAGTAGCAGTTCCCGGTCGAGCCTGGGGGCATCGCAGGGCAGTACCAGCAGCCAGGGGTGACGGGCGACCTTGAGGCCGGCGCGGATACCCGCCAACGGCCCCGGAAAGTCCTTGTCGTCATCTTCGATCAGGCGGTCGGCGTAGGGCGCATAGCGCTCGGCGTTGCGGTTGCAGGAAATGATCAGGTCGTCGCTCAGTGGTCGCACCAGCTCGTGCAGCCAGGCAATCAGTGGGCGGCCTTGCCAGTCGATCAAACCCTTGTCGGCACCGCCCATGCGTTGTCCGCGGCCGCCCGCCAGCAGCAGGACGGAGCAGGTGGGCAGGGTGCTGAGAGCAGGCATGGCGGAGCCTCCAAAGGTGGGCCTGTGATATAACGGCGGGCATTATCGCCCATAACTGGAAGCCTGCCATGAGCCACAAGGCCGACGCACCCTTTGTGCCCTTGAATATTGCCGTTCTCACCGTCAGCGATACCCGCAACCTGGACACCGACACCTCCGGCCAGCTGTTTGTCGACCGCCTGCAGGCCGCCGGCCACCAGCTCGCCGCACGGGTTTTGCTGAAGGACGATCTGTACAAGATTCGCGCCCAGGTGGCCACCTGGATTGCCGAAGATCAGGTGCAGGTGGTGCTAATTACCGGCGGTACTGGCTTTACTGGCCGTGATAGCACCCCGGAAGCGGTGAGCTGTCTGCTGGACAAACAGGTGGATGGTTTTGGCGAGCTGTTCCGGCAGATTTCCGTGGCCGATATTGGCACTTCCACTATTCAATCCCGCGCCCTGGCTGGCCTCGCCAACGGCACCCTGGTGTGCTGCCTGCCGGGTTCGACCAACGCCTGCCGCACCGCCTGGGACGGCATCCTCGGCGAGCAGCTGGATAACCGTCACCGCCCGTGCAATTTCGCCCCGCATCTCAAGTCGGTGGCCGCCTGCGAGAGTCGTGCATGAGCTGCTGTGACAAGCCTGGGCTGATGCCCGTCGAGGCGGCGCTGGCACGTTTGCTGGCGCAGGCCGAGGCCAGCGCGATTGTTGAAACCGAACGGGTCAACCTGAGCGAAGCTTCTGGCCGGGTATTGGCCGAACCACTGATCGCCACCCTGGATCTGCCGCCTTGGGCCAATAGCGCCATGGATGGCTACGCCTTGCGCCTGGCCGATTGGACGGGCGAGCCGCTCGTCGTTAGCCAGCGTATCCAGGCTGGCAGTGCACCGGAGCCTTTGCAGCCTGGCACCTGCGCGCGGATATTTACTGGCGCACCGTTGCCGGCCGGTGCCGATACCGTGGAAATGCAGGAAAACGCCGTGCTCGATGAAGAGGACCGCGTCGCCTTTAGCGAGCCTTTGCGCCTGAGGCAGAACGTACGCGCCCAGGGCCAGGAAACCCGTGTTGGCGATAGCGTTCTACCCGCCGGCACGCGACTAGGCCCGATCGAACTGGGTCTGGCAGCGTCCCTGGGTTGCGCCGAATTGACGGTGCGCCGGCGGCCGCGCGTGGCCGTGTTGTCCACTGGCGATGAGCTGGTCGAGCCGGGTCAGCCGCTGGGTCCTGGGCAGATCTACAACAGCAACCGCCGCTTGCTGATCGCCTGGCTGCAGCGGCTGGGCTGCGAGGTGGTGGACGGCGGCATTCTGCTCGATGACCTGGAGCTGACCCGCGCGGCGCTGGGCGCGCTGAGTGATGTTGACCTGATTCTCTCCACTGGCGGTGTGTCGGTGGGCGAGGCGGATTTTCTCGGCGTGGCTTTGCGTGAAGAGGGTGAGCTGGCGTTGTGGAAGTTGGCAATCAAGCCGGGCAAGCCGCTGACCTGCGGGCAGTTTCGTGGCGTGCCGGTGATCGGCCTGCCGGGTAATCCGGCCTCGACTCTGGTGACCTTCGGCCTGCTGGCGCGGCCTTATCTGCTCCGTCGGCTGGGCGTGCAGCGGGTCGAGCCGTTGGGCTTTCCGATGCCGGCCGGTTTTACTTGGAGCAAGCCAGGCAATCGCCGTGAATACCTGCGCGCGCGTCTGGAAAACGGCCGGGTGGTGCCTTATCCGAACCAGAGCTCCGGGGTGCTGCGCAGCGCCGCTTGGGCTGAGGGTTTTGCTGAGGTGCTGGAGAACACCACCTTGAGCGAGGGCGATAGCCTGAGGTTTATCCCGCTAAGCGAAATCCTCGGGTAGACCTTTGTAGGATGGATGGGGCCGCCTAGGTGATAACCCATCAATCGCGGTGATGGGTTATCACCCATCCTACGAATTGCGCCGGCTCTCGCGAAATTCGCCTGGGGTCTGCCCGGTCCAGGTCTTGAAGCTGCGGTGGAACGAGCGCGACTCGGTAAAGCCCAGGTAGCTGGCGATATCCTGAATCGCCAGGTCGCTGCGCAGCAGGTAGTGTTCGGCCAGCTCCTGGCGCAGCTCATCGAGAATCTGCTGGTAGCTGGTGCCGGCCAGTTGCAGATGACGCTGCAGGGTACGCACCGTCATATTGAATTTCTCCGCCACTCGCTCCTTGCGCGGTAAACCATCCTTGAGCAGCAGGCGCAGGGCGTTCTTCACCCGTTGTGGCAGTGGCTCGTTGTCGTCCAGCCCGGCCATCAGGGTCAGGGCATGTTCTTCCAGGGTGCGCAGCAGGTTGGCGTCGGCCTGGCGCAGCGGCACTGTGAGGTATTCCAGCGGCACGATCAGCGCATTGCAGCTTTGTTCGAAGCGGATAGGACAGCCGAAAATCGCCTGATACTCAGCCAGCTCGGTACCTTCAGGCTGCTCATGCTCAAACCAGACTTCCTCGGGCGAGCGGTCCATGTCGGCGATCCAGCGGGCGTATAGCAGCCAGGAGGCCAGCACGTTTTCCACCAGATGGCGGCGGATCGGTTCAGCCTGGTGGCGGCAGGTCCAGATCATCTTGACGTGGTCGCTATCTGCCTCGACCCGACTGACGCCCATATCACCCACCAATTTTTCATAGGGCACGATGCGGCTCATGGCCTCACCGAGGGTCGCGCAGTTCATGGTGATATAGCCCAGCACGCTCCAGGAACCTGGCTGTACAAAACGCGCGCAATGCAGGCCGAACAGCGGATCACCGGACACGCGCAGCAAATGCGCGAGCAGGCGCTCATGGGTTTCGCTGGGGATGCGCTTGCCGTTGTCGGCCAGGTCCTCGGCCTTGAGGCCGGCCGCCGTTAGCGCCTGATCGATATCTAGACCCAGCTGTTCGGCATGGCGCAGGTATTTGAGCAGGGCGGGGACTGAGGTGTAGCCGAGGTTTTCCATGGGCCTGTTCTTATTCTGAGTGCATATTCTGAATGTCTTGATTGGCGATATCGCCTGGCTCGATACGACAGTGACGCCCTGAAGCAGCCAGCTAGTATAGGCAGCCATTGCAGGTGACTGAAATATCCGGGAGATGCAGATGCGACGTTGGAACGGCTGGGGTGATGAAGCAACAGTGGTGGAACTGCCGGCCCATGGCGAGGCTTTTCTGGCCGAACTGGTCGGCCCTGGCCAGCTGCTTGCCGATGCCAGCCTGGAACAGGTGCTGGCGACGGTGCCGGCCTCGCGTCTGCAGGCCCATCCGTTGATCTGCCTGAATGCCGAAGACCGCGTGCGCCATGCCCGTGGCCAGAGCCTGCCGGACTGGCTGGCGATGCGTTCCGGTGACTTTGGTGTGTTTCCCGATGGCGTGGCCTACCCGGAGAGCGCAGCGCAGATCCGCGAGCTGCTGGCCTGGGCCAGCCAGCAGGATCTGATCGTGATTCCCTACGGCGGCGGCACCTCGGTGGCCGGGCATATCAACCCGCAGGCCGGCAGCAAACCGGTGTTGACCCTTTCGCTTGAGCACATGGGCAAGCTGATCGAAATCGACCACGACAGCCTGATCGCCACCTTCGGCCCGGGAGCCACTGGCCCGCAGGTGGAAAGCCAGTTACGCGCCCAGGGCTATACCCTCGGCCATTTCCCGCAGTCCTGGGAGCTGTCGACCCTCGGCGGTTGGGTGGCCAGCCGTTCCAGCGGTCAGCAGTCGCTGCGCTACGGGCGCATCGAGCAGCTGTTCGCCGGCGGCAAGGTCGAGACCTTCGCCGGCACCCTGGAGATTCCGACTTTCCCGGCGTCTGCCGCGGGCCCCGATCTGCGTGAAATTCTGATGGGTTCGGAAGGGCGCTTTGGCGTCATTTCCGAGGTCAAGGTGCGCATCACTCGCCTGGCCGAGCAGGAGAATTTCTACGCAGTGTTTCTGCCCAACTGGCAGCAGGCGTTGAACGCCATCCGCAGCCTGGCCCAGGCGCGAGTGCCGCTTTCGATGCTGCGCCTGTCCAACGCCATCGAGACCAAAACCCAGCTGGCCCTGGCCGGCCATCCGCAGCAGATCGCCTGGCTGGAGAAATACCTGGCCCTGCGCGGCGCTCGCGAGGGCAAGTGCATGCTGACCTTTGGCGTCACCGGCAGCCGCACGCAGAACGCTGCCTCGTTGAAGCAAACGAAGAAGCTGCTGAAGAGCTTTGACGGCGTGTTTACCGGCACCCTGCTGGGCAAGAAGTGGGCAGAGAACCGCTTCCGTTTCCCCTATCTGCGCCACGGTCTGTGGGCCGCCGGTTATGCGGTGGACACCCTGGAAACCGCCACCGACTGGAGCAACGTCGACAGTCTGCTGAACAAGGTCGAGACCAGCCTGCGCAACGGCTTGAGTGAGGAGGGCGAGCAGGTGCATGTGTTTACTCACCTGTCCCACGTCTACAACGAAGGCTCGAGTATCTACACCACCTATGTATTCCGCCCCGGTGCTAACTACGCCGAGGCCATGGCGCGCTGGCAGAAGCTCAAGCACGCCGCGAGCCTGACTATCGCCGAGAACCGCGGCACCATCAGCCATCAACACGGCGTCGGTCGCGATCACGCGCCTTACCTGCCGATGGAGAAGGGCGAACTGGGCATGGCCACGCTCAAGGCGCTGGCCGGGCATTTCGACCCCGAGCAGCGCCTGGCACCTGGCGTGCTGCTGCAGGATTGATGATGAACAACTGGAACGCCGCCTGGCGCGAACAGGCGCTGCCCGAACTGGCCGCGCGGGATTGGGATCTGATCGTGGTCGGCGGCGGTATCAGCGGTGCCGGGATTCTGCGTGAAGCAGCGCGGCGCGGCTGGAAATGCCTGTTGCTGGAACAGCGCGACTTCGCCTGGGGCACCTCCAGCCGCTCCTCGAAGATGGTCCACGGCGGGCTGCGTTATATCGCCAAGGGCCAATTTGGCCTGACCCGTGATTCGGTACGCGAGCGCCAGCGCCTGCTGCAGGAAGCGCCGGGGCTGGTCGACCCCTTGAGTTTTATCATGGCGCATTACCAGGGCGGCTTTCCCGGCCCGCGGGTATTCGGTGGTCTGCTGGCGCTGTACGACGCCCTGGCCGGCAAGCGCAACCATCTGTACTACCCGTTGCAGCAGCTGCGTTATCTGGCTCCTGGCCTGAAGGAAGACGGCCTGCTGGGCGGTACGCGGTTTTTCGATGCGGTGACTGATGATGCGCGGCTGGTGCAGCGCGTGTTGGATGAGGCGCGCGCCGAAGGTGGTGAAGCACTGAATGGCATGCGTGTGGCCGAGCTGCGCCGCGAAGGCGGGCAGGTCAGCGGCCTGTTGGCCGAGGATGCCGAGACCGGGAAGTTGTATCGCTTTAACTGCCGCGTGGTGGCCCAGGCCACCGGTGCCTGGGCTGATCAGTTACGCCTGAAAACCGGCCTGGAACATATCCGCCCGCTGCGTGGCAGCCATCTGTTGCTGCCCGCCTGGCGCTTGCCGGTGGCCCATGCGTTCAGCTTTATGCACGCGGCTGATAAACGTCCGGTGTTTGTCTTCCCCTGGGAAGGTGCCACGGTGATCGGCACCACCGATCTGGATCACCCGGCTCCGCTGGCTGAGGAAGCGCGAATCAGCCCGGATGAAGTTACTTATCTTCTAGACGCCTGCGCCCAGCAGTTTCCCGCTGCTGAGATCAAGGCGGCGGATGTGCTCTCGACCTGGGCCGGCGTGCGTCCGGTGGTCAGCGACGGCAGCGAGGGGCGCAAGCCCTCGGATGAGAAGCGTGAGCATGCGCTGTGGGTCGAGCCCGGTTGCGTGGCCTTGGCCGGCGGCAAGCTGACCACCTTCCGTCTATTGGCGCTGGAGGTGCTGCAAGCTTGTGCGCCGATGGTCGGGCGTATTGTGGATGATCAAGGCGCGGCGACCTTTGCAGCTGTGCCCAGCGAGCCAATGCCAACGCTTAGTCCGGCGCAGCAGAAACGCCTGATTGGTCGTTATGGCCGGGCGCTGCCGCAGTTGCTGGCGCTGCTTGAGGAATTGGGTGTTGAACAGGTGGCGGGCACGAACACGCTCTGGGCCGAGCTGGCCTGGGCGGCCGAGCAAGAGCTGGTGCTGCATCTGGATGATCTACTGCTGCGCCGTACCCGCCTGGGCCTGTTGTTGGCTCAGGGGGCGGCTGCCGAATTGCCGCGTATCCGCGCCTTGTGTCAGGCGCGCCTGGGCTGGAGTGATACGCGCTGGCAGCAGGAAGAAGTGGATTATCTGGCGTTGTGGCGGCGTTGCTACAGCTTGCCGGAACACTAGGGTGCGCTGTACGCACCGGGACAAAGGCGGTGCGCACGGCGCACCCTACAGGGTTTGCACAGCTCTAAGGATTGCGTCTTGAGCGATAAAAACTATCTGCTGGCCATCGACAATGGCACCCAGAGCATCCGGGCGCTGCTGTTCGATCTTCAGGGCAATCTGCTCGCCAAGGGCAAGGTGGAGCTTGAGGCCTATTACTCCAAACAGCCCGGCTGGGCCGAGCAAGACCCCGAGTACTACTGGGCTAGCCTGGGCCAGGCCTGCGCGCAGCTGTGGCAGCAGGTAGATATCGACCGCAGCCTGATCAAGGGCGTATCGCTGACCACCCAGCGCGGCACCCTGATCAATGTTGACGCGCAGGGCCAGCCGCTGCGCCCGGCAATGCTCTGGCTCGATCAACGTCAGGCCAAGGTCGAAGGGCGGATCACCGGGCCCTGGGGCTGGCTGTTCAAACTAGCGGGTCTGCAGGCCACGGTGGATTACTTCCGCGCCCAGGCCGAAGTCAACTGGATCGCGCAGAACCAGCCGGAAATCTGGGCTAACACCCACAAAGTGCTGCTGCTTTCCGGCTTTCTCACCCATCGGCTATGCGGCAAGTTCGTCGACTCGGTGGGCTGTTGCGTGGCCTATCTGCCGTTCGACTACAAAGGCTTGCAGTGGGCCAAGGACAGCGACTGGAAGTGGCAGGCCATGCCGGTGCGCCGCGAGCAGTTGCCGCAGCTGTGCAAGCCCGGTGAGTTGCTGGGCCATATCACGGCAGCCGCCAGCCGCCATACCGGGATTCCCGAAGGCTTACCACTGATTGCCGCCGGTGCCGACAAAGCCTGTGAGGTACTCGGTGCTGGCGGTGTGGAGGCGAGCACGGCCTGTCTGTCCTATGGCACTACGGCGACGATCAACACCACGCGCAACAAGTACCTGGAAACCATTGCGCTGATTCCGCCATACCCCTCGGCGATTCCCGATCACTTCAATACCGAGGTGATGATCTACCGCGGTTTCTGGATGGTCAGCTGGTTCAAGCAGGAATTTGGCCTGCGCGAGATGCAGCGGGCCAAGGAGCTGGGTGTCGAGCCCGAGGCGCTGTTCGATGAGCTGGTCAACAGCGTGCCGGCCGGCTCCATGGGCCTGATGTTGCAGCCCTACTGGTCGCCCGGCATCCGCGAACCGGGGCTGGAGGCCAAGGGCTCGATTATCGGCTTTGGCGATGTGCACACCCGTGCGCATATCTACCGAGCGATTCTGGAAGGGCTGGCTTATGCCTTGCGCCAGGGCAAGGAGAAGATCGAGAAGCGTTCGGGTACACGTATCACCCGTCTGCGCGTCTCTGGTGGAGGCTCGCAGAGCGATGCAGCGATGCAGCTGACTGCCGATATCTTCGGCCTGCCGGCCGAGCGCCCGCATTTGTATGAAACCAGCGGCCTGGGCGCTGCGATCAATTGTGCGGTGGGCCTGGGGTTGCATCCTGATTACCCGACAGCGATCAAGGCCATGACCCGGGTAGGTGACGTGTTCACGCCCAATCCTGAGGCGCAGCGCGTGTATCAGCAGCTGTACACGCAGGTTTACCAGCGCATGTACAAGCAGCTTAAGCCGCTGTATCAGACCATTCGCAAAATCACCGGCTACCCGGCGTAGCGCGTCCAGGCTTTACACCGACATGCGGCCGCGAGTGTTCGCTGAGAACCTGTTTGCGCTCTGCCGTGCGTCGGTAATCCGGGGTTAAAAACAGCCGCAGACTGTTGCTGGCGTAGTGTCTTGTCTGGCTCTAGCTCGCGAGTTCCTAAGCAGAACCCGAGGCGGTCCTGACTGCGCGTGTGTAGCCGCTCGAGCCGAGCCTGCGGGGAAATACAATCATGCAGGCCGAAAACGCTTTGCTCGTCTAAAGTTGAAGTGGCACGACCACAGGTAATCAGCGGCGCAGCTTGTCGAGTTGGGGGCTGTTGCGGCTAATACCGCGAAATCAATAAGAGTCAAAGGAGTGCAGATTGAAAATTCTGATAGTGGACGATTCGGCCATGTCACGAAAACTGGTGATGAAGGCCCTGCCATCGGGTTTGGATATGGTGGTTACCCAGGCGGCCAATGGCGAAGAAGCGTTGGCGGCATACCACGCCGGCCACGCCGAGGTGATCTTTCTCGACTTGACCATGCCGGTGATGGATGGTTTTCGCACTCTGGAACTCCTCAAAAGCGAGGATGCCAATGCGGTAGTTATCGTCATCAGTGCCGATATCCAACCGCAAGCCCAGCAACGCGTGCGCGGTCTCGGAGCGGCGGCCTTTATCAAGAAGCCGATCACTCCCGAGGCCATGCAGGCGGCGCTGTATGAAATAGGGTTGATCTAGATGAGCAGCCAACTGGCGAACCTGAACGAAGAGCAGCGTGATGCCCTGCAGGAACTGATGAACGTGGCCATGGGGCAGGCTGCCGACCGATTGGCGCGGTTGACCGAAACCTTTGTCACCTTGTCGGTGCCACTTATCCACTCCGTAGCGTTAACCAATGCCAGTTTTCTGGAGCAACTGATGCTTGCCGGGCAACCGGCGATCATCACCCGCCAGTCCTTCCTGGGGCGGCTGCGGGGCGAGGTGATGGTGTGTTTTGGTGAAAATGGTGCCGAGCAGTTAGCCGATTTGATGGGCTATGAGGATGTGGAGAAAAACAGTACTCAGGACGAGTTGATGCTGGACGTGACCAATATTCTCACGGGTGCCTGTATCAATGGTTTGGCGCAACAGGTCGATATCAAGGTCAGCTACGGTTCGCCCTCGATGATGGCGCGTGGGCGTTCGCTGCAGAGCGTTCTGGGGGAACAGGCGCTGCGTGGCCACCAAGCGCTGGTGCTGGAAATCCATTTCGAGGTTGCGACCCACAGTTTCTATTGCGACCTGTTGGTTTGTATCACCGAAGATACGGCGGCCACCGTGCTTGAGGTGATAGATCAGCTTTTGAGCGATATTTAGGCGTCTATCGGGCTAGCGTTGTCCTTCTGTGGGGCGCTGTAAACCATAGAGGGCAACGTCTGGCAGCCATTCAGAGTGCCTGGATCAGCTGAATAAGGATGCACGATGACCTCTGCACTAGACGAAGTGCTGCACGCGGAGTTGCTGGCGGTATTACAGAGCATCAACCTCGGTGTGCTCTTGCTCGACAGCCAATGCCGGGTCGTATTCTGGAACGATTTCATGGCGATCCACAGCGGCAAGGACAGCGATGAGGTCCGGGGACTGGTGCTCTTCGAGGTCTTTCCGGAATTACCGCGGCTGTGGGTGCAGAAGAAAATGGATGGGGTTTTCGCCCTGCAGAACCTTGCGTTCACCTCCTGGCAGCAACGTCCACATCTGTTCCACTTCCCTGGCAGCCGACCGATTACCGGCTTGACCGAGATGATGTATCAGAACTGCACTTTCTTGCCGGTGATCGAGGCCGGGGTCGTCAAATACGTGTGCCTGACTATTTCCGATGCAACCGATATCGCTGCGCAGCAATTGGAGCTGGAGCGTCTCAACCAATTGCTGAATGAGGAAAAAAGCGAGCAGGCACGGCTGATTCGCAAACTCGAAGACGCTCAGGCGCAACTGCTGCAATCGGAAAAAATGGCGGCTATCGGCCAGTTGGCGGCGGGTGTGGCCCATGAGATCAATAACCCCGTGGGTTATGTCTACTCCAATTTCAGCAGCCTGAGCAGTTATGTGGAGGATCTGTTTGGCCTGATCAAAACCTATCAGGACGCGGCGGCCCAGCACCCGGATGCGACGCTGCGTACGCAATTGCAGCAGGCCGAACAAACCCTGGACTACGATTTTTTGCAGAAGGACATGGTCGATCTACTGCGCGAGTCACGCCAGGGGTTGGAACGGGTTAAGCAGATTGTTCAGGACTTGCGTGATTTCTCCCATATCGACTCGGGCGATTGGCAGATGGCCGACCTGCACAAAGGTCTCGACAGCACGCTCAACGTCATCTCGAACGAGATCAAGTTCAAAGCCGAGGTGATGAAAAGCTACGGTGAGCTGCCCTTGGTGCAATGCTTGGGTTCGCAGCTCAACCAGGTGTTTATGAACCTGATCATCAACGCCGCCCATGCCATCGAACAGCCGGGCACCATCTGGCTGGAAACCGGCACCGAGGGGGACTGGGTATTTGTGCGGGTACGCGATAGTGGCAGTGGTATTGCCCCAGAGCATCTGGCACGGCTGTTCGAACCTTTCTTTACCACCAAGCCCGTGGGGCAGGGCACCGGGCTTGGGCTGTCGGTGTCTTACAGTATTGTGGCCAAACACCATGGCCGTCTGGAGGTCGCAAGCGAGCTTGGCAAGGGTGCCGTGTTCACGGTTTGGCTGCCGAGAAGCCAGCCGCCGCAACCCAGCCCCCCGGAGCCGGGTTGAGCGATGTCAGATCCAGTGCCATGGCTACCAGACGCACTGAGTGTCTGGCAGCTGTAAGCCTGTAAGCCTGTAAGCCGACTGCGCTTAAGCCGTTCTACGCCACATCCACCAGGATGACTTCACTGTCTGCGAGGGCCGTCACCCGGATCACCTCGATATCGCTGACTGCCACACCATCGCGGGCCTGGGCGGTTACGCCGTTGACCTCGATGCTGCCGCTGGCGGCTACCAGATAAGCCTTGCGCGCCGCGCCAATCGGATACTCGGTGCTTTGCCCGGCTTGCAGGGTGGCGGCGGCCATCCGTGCATTGGTACGGATCGACAGGGCGTCCTGGTCTTCGGCAAAGCCACTGGCCAGGGTGACAAAGGTACCGGCGCGCTCACCTTTGGGGAACGGCTTGGCTCCCCAGGACGGCGGCAGGCCCGACTGGTTAGGCTGAATCCATATCTGGAAGATCTTGGTGGTGGTGTCTTCCAGGTTGTATTCGCTGTGGGCTATCCCGGTTCCGGCGCTCATTACCTGCACATCACCGGCTTCGGTACGACCATGGTTACCCAGGTTGTCCTTGTGGGTGATGGCCCCTTGGCGTACATAGGTGATGATTTCCATATCGCGGTGCGGATGGGTCGGAAAGCCCGTGTGCGGCGCGATCTCATCATCGTTCCAGACCCGCAGTGGCCCCCAGCTCATACGCGCCGGGTCATAGTATTCGGCAAAGGAAAAGTGATGACGGGCATTCAGCCAGCCATGATGGGCACCGCCGAGTTCGGCGAAAGGGCGTACTTCGATCATCTGCGTATCCTCATTGCGAAACACCGGCTTGCAGCGACGGTGTTGATTGGCGATGGATAGATAATCCAATAAATCAATGCGATTAAAAATACGTAAATATTGAGCTTAATTATCTGATTTTTTGATATTTCGTGCGCCGGTTGCAAACGGGCACAACCTCAAGCCATGTTGCTGAGCCTTTATCTGAAGGCGTGAAAAGGATGCCGGGAATGCAAGAACGTAAAGCGCTGCTGATTCTGCATGGCAAGCAAGCCCTCAATGCCGAGGTGCGTGCTGCCGTGCAGGAGCGCCGTGAAGAGGGCTGGCAACTGGATGTCCGGGTTACCTGGGAGGCTGGCGATGCCCAGCGTTTGGTCAATGAAGCCTTGCAGGCCGGTTACCCGACCCTGATCGCCGGCGGTGGCGATGGCACCCTGCGCGATGTGGCCGAAGCCATGGCACTGGCGAAAACCAAGGCCAGTCTGGCGCTGTTACCGTTGGGCACTGCCAACGATTTTGCCCACGCCGCGGGGATCGGCCTTGACCCAAAGATCGCCCTGGCGCTGCTGGATACCCCGGCGCAGCCGATTGACCTGGGCGAAGTCGATGGTCAGGTGTTTCTCAATATGGCCACTGGCGGTTTTGGCTCCAACGTCACCGCCAATACCTCGGAAGATCTCAAGCGCGTTCTCGGCGGCGCGGCATACTTTCTGACGGGCCTGACCCGCTTTGCCGAGGTGCAGTCCTCGTTTGGCCGCTTTACCGGACCGGACTTTCACTGGGAAGGCGAGTTTCTTGCCCTCGGCATCGGTAATGGCCGACAGGCCGGCGGTGGGCACGTGCTATGCCCGCAGGCGCGGGTCAACGATGGCCTGCTGGATATCTTCATTGTGCCGGCGGCGGCCGATGTGGTCGGTACCCTGGGCAGGTTGTTATCCAGCGGCATCAATGGCTTGCAGAGTGTGGCCCTGAGCACGCGGCTGCCTTGGCTGGAAATCGAGGCACCGCAAGGCCTGGACCTGAACCTGGATGGCGAGCCAATGGAAAGCCGAAAACTGCGCTTTGCCGCCTTGCCGGCAGCCTTGCGTGTGCATTTGCCGGAAAACTCGCCGCTGCTGGTGGAGTAAGTGCGGCGGTTACCGGCATCTGGCTGGCCTCGGCGGCGTGCTTGTCGCATGATTGCGCCGCGTCATCTGCCTTCAGATGCGCGGTCGATGGCCGATACATCAGGCTATGGCTATTTCAGCTAGGCTAAACACGATACGTGAACAGGAGCACATGATGGCCGGCATTCTCGACTCAGTGAATCAACGCACCCAGCTGGTGGGTGAGAATCGCCTGGAAATTCTCATGTTCCGCCTGGCGGGGCGGCAGTTGTTCGCGATCAACGTATTCAAGGTGCAGGAAGTCCTGCAGATGCCCAAGCTGACCCTGATGCCGCAGCGCCACCGCTTTGTCTGTGGGGTGGTCAACCTGCGCGGGCAGACCCTGCCGGTGATTGATTTGTCCCAGGCCATCGGTATGCGCCCCATCGTCCCCGATGAGCGCAGCACCATTATCGTCACCGAGTACAACCGTTCGGTGCAGGCGTTTCTGGTCGGTGGCGTTGAGCGCATTCTCAACCTCAACTGGGAGTCCATCCTGCCGCCGCCGGGTGGTGCCGGCCGTCAGCATTACCTGACCGCTATCACCAAGGTCGAAGACCAGATCGTCGAAGTCATCGACGTGGAAAAGGTGCTGGCGGAAATCACGCCGATGAGTACCAAGGTGTCCCCGGAAAAACTCGCCGATCCGCTGCTGGAGTTTGCCCGCGGCCGTGAGGTACTGCTGGTGGATGACTCCAACGTGGCCATGAGTCAGCTTAAGGGCACCATGGCGCAGCTGGATATCCGTTGCCACGCCGCCAGCGATGGCCTGCGCGCGCTGAACCTGCTCAAGAGCTGGGCCGACGCCGGGGTCGATGTGCATGAGAAACTGCTGATGGTGATCACCGATGCGGAAATGCCGGAGATGGACGGCTATCGCCTGACCACCGAAATCCGCAACGATCCGCGTCTCAAGGATCTTTATGTGGTGCTGCATACTTCGCTGTCCGGCAGCTTTAACGAGGCCATGGTGAAGAAGGTCGGTTGCGACAACTTCCTCTCCAAGTTCCAGCCGGACAAGCTGGTGGATGTGGTGCACGAGCGTTTGGCGCTCCTGCACCCCGAGGAATAAGCCAGACGCGAGCATCAGGCTGACATGCGCCGTCCTCTTATTCGCTTAGCCGCTGGCGCAGCTGTTCGATACGCTCGCGGTTGACGTCGAAATCCGCATAACCCAGGCGTGACGCCGAGCGCACATCGACGGCGGTCGCGCCGATCATAAATTCCACATCGTCGACAAAGCGCATCAGCTTGCTGCTGAATTCCGCGCGTAGATAACCCGGGCTTTCCTCCACCAGGCGCGTTCGCGGTTCGCTGGCGAGCACTTGTTTGAGCAGCTCCTGGGTGGCTTGCGCCGAGCCCTTGAGCGGCAGAGGGGCTATCGCGTGCCTGGGGTCGCTGGCCTGGCTGTTGACGCAGTTGGGCGAATCCGGGCAGGCGGCCAGGCGACCGTCATGGATACCCAGGTTTTCCGCCGGGCTGCCACTGCAGGCAGCCAGCAGGCAAGCCAGGGGTACCACCAAGGTTGGCTTGTGGGCGCGGCGGGTTACTCGTATAAGGGCGTTTTGCCACCAGAAGGAACGCAGGTTCATGTATCTCTCCGGGTTGTACCGTTATCCATTGAAGTCTGCTGCGGGCGAATCCCTGAAGGAAATTGGTCTGGATGCCCTGGGCGTTGCGGGTGACCGTCGCTGGATGGTAGTCGATGCTGGGACTGGGCGCTTCCTGACTCAGCGCCTGTTGCCACAGATGAGTCAGGTGCAGGCACGTTGGCAGGGCACCGAGCAGCTGCTGCTCAGCGCCCCGGGTATGTCCGAGCTGAGGGTGGCGTTGCCTAATCAAGGGGCCGAACTGCGCGGGGTTACCATCTGGCGTGACAACCTGCAGGTGCCCGATGCCGGGGAGGCCGCGGCGCTGTGGCTGAGCCAGTTGCTGGGCCGTGCCTGCCGCCTGGTGCAGGTGCCGGCCGCCTATGCGCGGCAGGTCAATACCGCGTATGCCGAAGTAGGCGACAAGGTGGCCTTTGCCGATGGTTTTCCCCTGCTGCTGATCGGTCAGGCATCGCTGGACGATCTGTCGGCGCGGGTCGGCCGGCCTCTGGAGATGCTGCGTTTCCGCCCGAACCTGGTGGTGACCGGCAGTGAGCCCTATGCCGAGGACAGCTGGAAGCGGATCCGCATCGGCACGCTTGAGTTCCGGGTGGTCAAGGGCTGCTCGCGCTGCATCATGACTACCCTCGACCCGCAGACGGGCGAGCGCAGCGCCGATCGCGAACCGCTGACCACCCTGAAAACCTACCGTGAGCGTGAAGGCGATGTGTATTTCGGGCAGAACCTGATCGCCTGCGGTGAAGGGCAGCTGGCGCTGGATATGCCGGTGCAGGTGCTGGAATAGGCGGACAATGCACGCTCAACAGTTGCTGTTGAGCGTGCGGGTTTAGCGTTACTGATCGAAGTAACGCTCGTGCCAGGCTACCAGTGGCTGCGGCGCGTTGAGTTTCTCGCCGTAGATCACCGAGTAGGACAGCACGTTCTGCACGTACTGGCGGGTCTCATCAAAGGGGATATTTTCGATCCACACGTCATACGACAGATGGTCCGCGCCACGCAGCCATTGGCGCACGCGGCCGGGGCCGGCGTTGTAGGCGGCGGAGGCGAGTACGCGGTTGCCGTTGAACTGGCCGTAGATCTGGCTCAGGTAGGCCGCGCCCAGCTGGATATTGATTTCCGGGCGATAGGCCTGCTGTGGCGATGACAGCGGTATGCCGAAGCGTTTGGCAGTTTCCTTGGCGGTGGCCGGCATCAGCTGCATCAGGCCCATGGCCCCGGCGTGGGACTTGGCATCGGCCATAAAGGCGCTTTCCTGGCGGGTGACGGCAAATACCCAGCTGGAGTGGATATCGCGGTTCTTCGCTTCGCGCACCAGATGTTCGCGGTGGGCCATGGGGAAGCGCACGTCCAGATCGTCCCAGTACTGCGCCTGACTGATGGTGCGAATGGCCGGGAAGTACCAGCCCATTTCATAGGCCAGGCGCGCCTGGGCGACCATCTCGTCACGGCTGAACAGGCGGCTGACGTTGTACCACTCGCGGCGACCATCGGCGATCTGGCCGCGAGCGTGGAACTCCAGGGCGCGGCGAATGGCCGCCGAATTACGTACTTTCTGCACGGTTTTCGGGTTCAGGGCCAGCGGTTTGTTGTTCAGCTGGTAGGGTGCTTGCACCTGGTCGGCAGCCATAAAGCCGTAGAAGTCGCGCTCCTGGGCCAGCGTCTGGTACAGCGCCTTGGGTTCCTGGCTGTTGGGTTGCGCCAGCTGCAGGCTGCGTGCCTGCCAGTAGCGCCAGCGGTTGGTGTTGCCCAGTTCGGCGGGCATCCGGCGGGTCAGCTGGTTGGCTTCATCCCAGCGGCCCAGGCGCAACAGCAGGCGGGCACGCCATTCGCTGACGGTGTTGTCGCGCAGCTCGGGGTCGTACTTGGCCATGACCTGCAGGGCACGCGGGTCGAAGCGCTTGGCCAGGGTCAGGCCGATTTCACGGGCGATGGCCACCTGCTCTTCGCTGGAGAACTTCATCCGCGCGGCATAGCTATCGAGCAGGCGCAGGGCGGTTTCGGGGTCCTGACGGGCCAGGCGGCGCAGACCCAGGCCGACCACATCGGCCATGGCCGGGTCGGTTTGGGTAAAGCGCGACGTTTGCTTCAGTAATTCAGGTTTCTGCGCCACCTCCAGTAGCGCTTTACCCTGGCTGCCCAGCGTCGGCATGGTCTTGATCAGATGGGTGACCAGGCCGTAGTTGCGCGTTTCGGCTGCCAGCTTGGCGCGCTGCCAGCGTTTCTGCTCGGTGAGTTGGCCTTCTGCGGCCCAGCGTGCGAACAGCGCATCGCAGGCATTAGGTTGGGATTTGCCCACCAGCCAGAGTTTTTCTGCGGTGGCGTTGCCTTCGGCGCGCATGCCGTGGCTCAGCTGGTATTGGCCATACAGGCAGTCGAGCTCGGTGAAGTTCAGCGCCGGGTCGTAGTAGTTGATAAAGGTCTGCCATTCACCGCGCTCGGCCAGCCAGCGCAACCAGCGCAATTTCATCCAGCTGATCTGCGGCAGGTCGCCGTGTTCGGCGAGAAATTTCTCGATTTCGTCGTTGCTTGCCCATTTCAGACGCGCGGTCAGCTCGTCGTAGGCCAGATAGGGCTCCAGCGGGTAATCGCGCAAAGCGCTGGCATAACGCTGGTAGGGGCCTTTATCGCCCTTGGCCAGGGCGGCCTTGGCCTGATCGTAGTACTGGCGTTGCTGGGTGAGTGTGGCTGCATGCACCGCAGAGACACTAAGGGTGGATATCAGGATGCAGGACAACAGGTTGAACAGAGAACCGCGCATGACACTTCCAGGCTAGAGACGCTTTATTCCACTAGCTTAGTCTTTTGCCGGGGAGGGGTGAAGGCCGGAAGGCGTTTGCCCTGTGACTAAAAATTGCCCGCGATGCCGGGGCGCTTCTCGGTTAGAATGCGCGCCCTGTTTTTGTTGGCGTCCAGCGGACGGCGGCAAATGATTTTTCTGGTGCGGCGGACCAGCGAGCGGGTCCAGACGTGGGTTATCGCGTCTATTCAGGGCCTTTTGCGCTGCCGCCGTTACCACCTGTCGTATTTGTTGAGGCACACCATGACCCTGCTCAAGTTCACCGATGTTTCCCTGGCCTACGGCGCTATGCCGCTGCTGGACAAGGTTTCGTGGCAAATTGCCCGTGGTGAGCGGGTGTGCATCATCGGCCGCAACGGCACCGGCAAGTCGAGCATGATGAAGCTGGTCAAGGGCGATCAGAGGCCCGATGAAGGCTCGGTCTGGCGCGCTCCGGGGCTGAAGATCGGTGAGTTGCCCCAGGAATTGCCCCTGGCCGACGATCGCACCGTGTTCGATGTGGTCGCCCAAGGTCTGGACGGTGTGGGTGAATTACTCGCGCAATACCACCACTTGGCGCAGAACTGTGTCACCGAGGCCGACCTGGACAAACTGATGCACGTCCAGCAGGACCTCGAGGCCCGCGATGGCTGGCGCTTGCAGCAACTGGTCGACAGCACCCTGAGCCGTCTGCAGTTGCCGGCTGACAAGACCCTGGCCGAATTGTCAGGCGGCTGGCGTCGCCGCGTACTGCTGGCCCAGGCGCTGGTCTGCGAGCCGGATCTGCTGTTACTCGACGAACCAACCAACCACCTGGATATCGGTGCCATCGCCTGGCTGGAAGAGGCGCTGAGCGGTTTTCAGGGCGCTGTTTTGTTTATCACCCACGACCGTTCCTTCCTGCAGAACCTGGCCACGCGCATTCTCGAACTGGATCGAGGCGGCCTGATCGACTGGAACGGCGACTACGCCAGCTTCCTGGTGCACAAGGAAGCCACCCTGGCCGCCGAGGAAACCGCCAACGCTCTGTTCGACAAGAAACTGGCTCAGGAAGAAGTGTGGATCCGCCAGGGCATCAAGGCCCGGCGCACCCGTAACGAAGGCCGCGTGCGTGCCCTCAAGGCCCTGCGCGTGGAGCGCAGCGAGCGTCGCGAGCGCACCGGCAAGGCCAATATCCTGCTGGAGACCGCAGAGAAATCCGGCAAGCAGGTGATGGTGCTGGAAAATGTCAGTTTTGCCCATGCGGACGGCCCGTTCCTGGTCAAGGACTTCTCCCTGGTGCTGCAGCGTGGCGACCGCATTGGCCTGCTCGGAGCCAACGGTACCGGCAAGACCACGCTGCTCAAGCTGATGCTTGGCGGCCTGCAGCCGACCAGTGGCACGGTGAAGGAAGGTACGCGCATCGACGTGGCCTATTTTGATCAGTTGCGTCACCAGCTCGATCTGGAAAAGACTGTGATCGACAACGTTGCCGAAGGCCGCGACTTTATCGAGATCGACGGGCAGAACCGTCACGTATTGAGTTATCTGGGCGATTTCCTGTTCAGTCCACAGCGCGCCCGGACCCCGGTCAAGGCGCTGTCGGGTGGCGAGCGGGCACGCCTGCTGCTGGCCAAGCTGTTCAGCAAGCCAGCCAACCTGCTGGTGCTGGACGAACCGACCAACGACCTGGACGTGGAAACCCTGGAGCTTCTGGAGGAAGTGTTGCTGACCTTCCCGGGCACCGTGCTGATGGTCAGCCATGACCGGGCCTTCCTCGACAACGTGGTGACCAGCACCCTGGTCTTCGAAGGCGAGGGTCTGGTGCGCGAGTATGTTGGCGGTTATCAGGACTGGCTGCGTCAGGGCGGTTCGCCGCGTTTGCTGGGTGTCGGCGAAAGCAAGGCCGGCAAGCCTGAGCTGGCCTCGGCAGTGGTCGAAACCCCGGTTGTCGCGGAGCCCGTGGCAGCGCCGGCATCCGCCAGCAAGAAAAAACTGAGCTACAAGCTGCAGCGCGAGTTGGAAGCCATTCCGGGGCAGATCGATAGCCTGGAGCAGCAGGTGGCCACTCTGGAGGCGCAGATCGGTGCCCCGCAGTTTTATCAGCTGCCCGCGGAGCAGGCTGCCGCGACCCTGGCGCGCTTGCAGGCTGTGCAGCACGAGCTGGAGCAATTGGTCGAGCGCTGGGCCGAGCTGGAAGGCTGAGGCTCGACCGCCTGTCGCATACCCTCATACAGAACATTAAGAAGTCTGGCGGAGCATTCATGGCCATCGAGTACCGCATCACCCTCGACGACAATCATCAGTTCAGCTATTGCATCGAACTGGACCGTGCCTATCCGGTGGCGGCCGTTCAAGCCGCACCGGCCTGGACGCGGCTGGGGCATCAACAGTGCAGCAACTGCCCGTTGAGTAAGGACACTTTCAGCCATTGCCCGGCCGCGGTCGATCTGCACCGGGTGATCGAGGATTTTCAGGGCTTGCCGGCGTTCAAGAAGGCGTCGGTCTGGGTGCGGACACCGGAGCGCGAATACACCAAGCTGGTGAGTCTGGAAGAGGCACTGCGCTCGCTGCTCGGGGTGATCATGGCCACCAGTGCCTGCCCGATACTGGGCAAGCTGCGGCCCATGGCGCATAACCATCTGCCCTTTGCCAGCAACCAGGAATTCACCCTGCGCACCGTGTCGCTGTACCTGAGCCGGCAGTATTTCAATTTTCGCGAAGGTCGCCATGCCGACTGGGAGCTGAAGGGGCTGGTGCGTATGTTCCAGCAGTTGCAGCTGGTCAACCAGGCGTTCTGGCAGCGGATTCACGACACCTGCGAGGGCGATTCCAACCTCAAGGCCTTCCTCACCTTCTTCTCGATGTCGTCGAGCATGAGCTACTCGCTGGAAACCCAGTTGCAGAAGATTCGCCCGCTGGTCATGAGTTCGGGCGAAACGCCTGATTGATATGCGCCGAATGATGCCGGCAGCGGCGTTATTCGGACTTCTTCAGGCGCACGGCGAGGACATCGCAAGGGGCACCGTGGAGTACGTCGTTGGCGGTGGAGCCGAGCAGCAGGGCCAGGCCGTGGCGGCCATGGCTGCCGACAATGATCAGATCGCAGTCCTGTTCCTCGGCCAGTCGGTGGATTTCCTGGCGCGGCTGGCCGTAAGCCAGGTGTCGATGGTCGGCGGTCACGGCCGGGTATTTGCCGGCAAAGCTGTCCAGGCGCTCACGAGCCTGGTCGAATTGCTGCTGCTGGAGCATCGACAGATCCATCGGGACGTCGCCGCCGAAGGCCATGGCCATGGGTTCGACTATATGCACCACGGACAGGCGGGAACCACTGGCAGCTGCCAGCTTCTGGGCGCGGTGCATGACCGGGTCGCATTCTTCGGTGAGGTCGACGGCAACCAGAATATGCTGGTAGGGCATGGGTGACTCCTTATTAAAGGACGGTTGAATAACTCAAGTATGGCTGTCCTGAGCGTTGATGACAGGCTTTTGCCTGCGAGAGTAAGTATATGAGTCCGTGGATACCTTTACTGTTGGTGGCATTCGCCCTCAGCCCGCTGGCATGGCTGGTGCCATCACGCCGCCAGCGTGGGCAAATGGATGTGCGATTGCAAGCGCGGCGCATGGGTGTAGCCATGCAGTTGATGCCGCAGGACTGGCCCCATTGGTTGGAGCGCCTGCCACCGAGCCCGTGCCCGCAATACCACAGTGCGGGACGCCGCGGGCGGCAGGACAGCTGGTGTTACTGGCAGGATGAGCCTGGTCAGTGGCTGAACAAATGGCGCGAGCCCTGCGAGGACAGCGTACTGCGGGCGCAGTTGCTCGAGTTGCCGGTCGATGTGTTCAAGGCCGAGGCGAGTACGCAGATGGTTGCACTCTGCTGGGGCGAGCGGGGCGGTGAAGAAGCCTTGCAGCGCATTGCGGATTTTCTGCAGCTAAGGGCTTGAGTACCGAGAGGGGTAAGCCTGGGTGGCTTCGCAAGACATATCCAGGGCATAGCCAAAAGAAAGCCCAGCGCAAGCGCTGGGCGAGAGACGGCCAGGCAGGCCGGTAAAGCGAATAATGTGGCTGTGGCGCTTCAGCGCTGGGTAATTGATCAGCGACTTTTCAATATAGCGCTATTTTGTCGTCATGTTGCTTCAGGATTGCCGAAGTTGTGCGCGGTTCTTCGGTTCTTTCTCCCATACGGCCAGCTTGCTGGCGAACTCCCTCACCAGTTCTTCAATCGGACGGCTTTCTCCATCGCCGATAAAAGTTGCGCCCGCCGAGGCGCTCCGCGAGGCGCGATCGACCGCGATTGCCTGCATCAGCAGGCTTTGCTCGCGACTGCGCTGGGTCATTGGGAACTCCGCGCACCCGCGTAGGTGAACTCAAGCTGATCGTTATCGTTGTGGCTACAGCGGCTCTAGAGCGGCCGTATGGTAGCGACTGTATCCGCAGGTCTGGCATTTTTTCTGGTATCCGACGGAAATCGCGATAATGCCATTCTTGCGTCGAATGTCAGTATATCGATGCCAATGTTCCCCTGTTCGCTGCAGAGTTTGCGTGGCTGTTGCCTCTGCCGAAACGTAATTTTTTGTACGGCGCACAAGCCCTTACGGGCCAATTGACAAGTTGGGGCTTTTCCTTGAAGGTGTGCACACCCAAATCAAACGGGCGTATGAATTGAGCGTTTGCCTTCAAAGGCATCGCCTTTCCAGCCCGATTATCGCGTCGGTGGGTGTGCCAGGCTGATTGGGGCTACTCTGAGGCGGCAATGCCGTGGAGTAGCTTGCTGGTTGGCTCCGATGTGTACCGTTCAGCTTCCATACCGTGGAGATCAGTTGATGATTTACGAAGGTAAAGCCATCACGGTTAAGGCTCTTGAGAGTGGCATCGTCGAATTGAAATTCGACCTCAAGGGTGAATCCGTCAACAAATTCAACCGTCTTACCCTCAATGAGCTGCGTCAATCCGTTGATGCAATCAAGGCCGATGGTTCGATCAAGGGCGTGATTGTCACCAGTGGCAAAGACGTATTTATCGTCGGCGCCGACATCACCGAGTTCGTCGACAACTTCAAGTTGCCAGACGCAGAGCTGGTGGCTGGCAACCTCGAAGCCAACAAGATCTTCAGTGATTTTGAAGACCTCAATGTTCCGACCGTAGTCGCTATCAATGGCATCGCCCTGGGCGGTGGTTTTGAAATGTGCCTGGCGGCGGATTACCGCGTCATGGCCGAAGGCGCTCAGGTCGGCCTGCCGGAAGTCAAGCTGGGTCTCTACCCGGGCTTTGGCGGCACCGTACGTCTGCCGCGGGTTATCGGTACCGATAACGCCGTTGAGTGGATCGCTGCCGGCAAAGAAAACCGCGCTGCCGATGCCCTGAAAGTAGGCGCAGTGGATGCCGTGGTTGCCGCTGACAAGCTGCAAGCCGCTGCTCTGGACCTGATTTCGCGCGCCATCTCTGGCGAGCTGGACTACAAGGCCAAGCGTCAGCCCAAGCTGGAAAAGCTCAAGCTCAACGCCATCGAGCAGATGATGTGCTTCGAAACCGCCAAAGGTTTCGTGGCAGGCCAGGCCGGCCCGAACTACCCGGCCCCGGTTGAAGCAATCAAGACCATTCAGAAAGCTGCCAACTTCGGTCGCGACAAAGCGCTGGAAGTGGAAGCTGCTGGCTTCGTCAAACTGGCTAAAACGCCGGTTGCTGCCAGCCTGATTGGTCTGTTCCTGAACGATCAGGAACTGAAGAAAAAAGCCAAGCAGCATGACGAAATCGCCAAAGACGTGAAACTGGCTGCCGTACTCGGCGCTGGCATCATGGGTGGCGGTATCGCCTACCAGTCGGCTTCCAAGGGCACCCCGATCCTGATGAAGGATATCCGTGAAGAGGGTATCCAGATGGGCTTGAACGAGGCGAGCAAGCTGCTCGGCAACCGTGTTGCCAAAGGCCGCATGACTGCCGCGAAGATGGCTGAAGCCCTCAACGCGATTCGTCCGACCATGTCCTACGGCGATTTCGGCAATGTCGACATTGTTGTCGAAGCTGTGGTCGAGAACCCCAAGGTCAAGCAGATCGTGCTGGCCGAAGTGGAAGGCGTGGTTCGCGAAGACGCGATTCTGGCTTCCAACACTTCGACCATTTCCATCAACTTGCTGGCCAAGGCCCTCAAGCGTCCGGAAAACTTCGTCGGCATGCACTTCTTCAACCCGGTGCACATGATGCCGCTGGTTGAAGTGATTCGTGGCGAGAAGTCCAGCGACGTAGCCGTGGCTACCACCGTTGCTTACGCCAAGAAAATGGGCAAGACCCCGGTTGTGGTCAACGACTGCCCAGGCTTCCTGGTTAACCGCGTGCTGTTCCCGTACTTCGGTGGCTTCTCCAAGCTGCTCGAGTTCGGCGTCGACTTCGTGCGTATCGACAAGGTCATGGAGAAGTTCGGCTGGCCCATGGGCCCGGCGTACCTGTCCGACGTGGTGGGTATCGACACCGGTCACCACGGCCGTGATGTGATGGCTGAAGGCTTCCCGGATCGCATGGCTGTTGAAGGCCGTACCGCGGTTGACGTGATGTATGAAGCAGATCGCCTGGGCCAGAAGAACGGCAAGGGCTTCTATTCCTACGAAATGGACAATCGCGGCAAGCCGAAGAAGGTCATCGACCCGCAGGCTTACGAGTTGCTCAAGTCCATTGTCACCGAGCAGCGTGAAGTAACCGACGAAGACATCGTCAACTTCATGATGATCCCGCTGTGCATGGAAACCGTGCGTTGTCTGGAAGACGGCATCGTTGATAGCGCTGCCGAGGCCGATATGGGCCTGATCTACGGCATCGGCTTCCCGCCGTTCCGTGGGGGTGCGCTGCGTTACATCGATACCGTCGGTGTAGCCGAATTCGTTGCCCTGGCTGACAAGTATGCCGAGCTGGGCGCGCTGTACACCCCGACTGCCAAGCTTCGCGAAATGGCTGCCAACGGCCAGAAGTTTTTCGGTTGATCGCGCAACGACTAGAGCGAGAGTGAATTTATGAGCCTGAATCCTAGAGATGCAGTGATCGTCGACTTCGGTCGGACCCCGATGGGTCGTTCCAAGGGCGGCATGCATCGCAACACCCGTGCCGAAACCATGTCGGCCAACCTGATCAGCGGCCTGCTGACGCGTAACCCCAAGGTCGATCCGGCCGAAGTGGAAGACGTGATCTGGGGCTGCGTTAACCAGACCCTGGAGCAGGGCTGGAACATCGCGCGCATGGCGTCGCTGATGACCCAGATCCCGCACACCAGTGCTGGCCAGACCGTGAGCCGCCTGTGCGGTTCGTCCATGAGCGCTCTGCACACTGCCGTGCAGGCAATCCAGACCGGTAACGGTGACGTGTTCGTCATCGGCGGTGTGGAGCACATGGGCCACGTTGGCATGATGCACGGCGTCGATCCAAACCCACACCTATCGCTGTACGCGGCCAAGGCCTCGGGCATGATGGGTCTGACTGCTGAAATGCTCGGCAAGATGCATGGCATCAGCCGTGAGCAGCAGGACGCCTTCGGTGAGCGTTCGCACCGTCTGGCCCAGAAAGCTACCGTCGAAGGCAAGTTCAAGGATGAAATCATCCCGATGCAAGGCTACGACGAGAACGGCTTCCTGAAGGTTTTCGACTACGACGAAACCATTCGTCCGGAAACCACCCTGGCAAGCCTGGCTGCGCTGAAGCCTGCGTTCAACCCGAAAGGCGGCACCGTGACTGCGGGTACGTCCTCGCAGATCACCGACGGCGCTTCCTGCATGATCGTCATGAGCGCCCAGCGCGCTCAGGATCTGGGCATTCAGCCAATGGCCGTGGTTCGCGCCATGGCTGTTGCTGGTGTGGATCCGGCGATCATGGGTTACGGTCCAGTACCGTCCACCCAGAAAGCCCTCAAGCGTGCTGGCCTGACCATCAATGACATCGACTTCTTCGAGCTCAACGAAGCCTTCGCCGCCCAGGCCCTGCCTGTGCTGAAGGACCTGAAAGTGCTCGACAAGATGGAAGAGAAGGTCAACCTGCACGGCGGCGCAATCGCTCTGGGTCACCCGTTCGGTTGTTCCGGTGCGCGTATCTCCGGTACCCTGCTGAACGTGATGAAGCAGAATGGCGGCACCTTCGGTGTGTCCACCATGTGCGTAGGTCTCGGCCAAGGCATCACCACCGTCTTCGAACGCCTGTAAGTTTCACTGGGTGTAAGAAGCGGAAAAACCGGGGCCTGGTGCCCCGGTTTTTGTTTTTGGTCTGCCATCACTGGCAGCCACCTTTCGGGCCGTCGCTAGGCGACGTGAAAATTTCTCCCGGATTTCTTTGTCAGCAGAAAATCTTCAAGAGGCTTACCCCCTAAGGAGCTTGCCCATGCAATTACAACCTGGTCTCTATCGCCACTACAAAGGCCCCGAGTACCGTGTGTTTGGCGTGGCCCAGCATTCCGAGACAGAGCAACAGATGGTGGTCTACCAGGCGCTGTACGGCGAATTTGGCCTGTGGGTACGACCGCTGGAAATGTTCTGCGAAAGCGTTGACGTGGACGGCGAGAAGGTTCCGCGTTTTGCTCTGATTCAGGCGCAAAGCGCCGTTTTTACCAAGCCTTGAGCTGACATCGGGCCATTGCTGCGCTTGACCTCAGCCGGACCACCACTATATATAGCGGTGCCGCGCTAGCAGGCAGTACAGCGCCTCCCGCATTTATTTATCGAATTTCAGGAATTTTCCAATCCATGGGCAAATCGCTGGTCATCGTGGAATCCCCGGCCAAGGCCAAGACCATCAACAAGTACTTGGGCAACGAGTACGTGGTGAAGTCGAGCATCGGCCATATCCGTGACCTGCCTACCAGTGGTTCGGCGAGCACGGCCAAGGAACCGGCCAAACGCGGCAAGGCCGCTGCAGGCGAAGTGCCGGCGCTGTCACCCAAGGAAAAGGCCAAACGCCAGCTGTTTACCCGTATGGGGGTCGATCCCGAGCACGGCTGGAAGGCCAAGTACGAGATCCTCCCGGGCAAGGAAAAGGTGGTTGAAGAGTTGCGCCGCCTGGCCAAGGATGCCGACACCATCTATCTCGCAACCGACTTGGACCGCGAGGGGGAAGCCATTGCCTGGCACCTGCGCGAGTCCATCGGTGGCGACGACAGCCGCTACAAGCGCGTGGTGTTCAACGAAATCACCAAGAAGGCCATCCAGGAAGCGTTTTCCAAGCCTGGCGAGCTGGATATCAACCGGGTCAACGCTCAGCAGGCGCGGCGCTTCCTCGACCGCGTAGTGGGCTATATGGTTTCGCCGCTGCTGTGGGCCAAGATCGCCCGCGGCCTGTCGGCCGGCCGTGTGCAGTCGGTGGCGGTGAAACTGGTGGTCGAGCGCGAGAAAGAGATTCGCGCCTTCGTGCCGGAAGAGTATTGGGAGGTCCACGCCGACCTCGGCACCGCCAAGGACGCCACCGTGCGTTTCGAGGTGGCCCGTGAGAACGGTGCGGCCTTCAAGCCGCTGAATGAGGCCCAGGCCATGGCGGCCCTGGCTACGCTGAAAGCGTCCAGCTACAGCATCAGCAAGCGCGAAGACAAACCGACCAGCAGCAAGCCGTCGGCACCCTTTATCACCTCCACCCTGCAACAGGCCGCCAGTAATCGCCTGGGCTTTGGGGTGAAGAAGACCATGATGATGGCCCAGCGCCTGTATGAGGCCGGCTACATCACCTATATGCGTACCGACTCGACCAATCTCTCGGCCGATGCCGTGACCATGGTGCGTGACTTTATCGAGGGCGAGTTCGGCAAGAAGTACTTGCCCGCCAACCCGATTGCCTACAGCAGTAAGGAAGGGGCTCAGGAAGCGCACGAAGCGATTCGTCCTTCCGACGTCAACCTCAAACCGACTCAGCTGTCGGGCATGGAACGCGACGCCGAACGTCTGTATGAGCTGATCTGGCGTCAGTTCGTTGCTTGCCAGATGCCGCCGGCCGAGTACCTGTCGACCACAGTTACTGTGACGGCGTCGCAGTTTGAGCTGCGTGCCAAGGGTCGTATCCTCAAGTTCGACGGTTACACCCGGGCGTTGCCGCAGCTGAGCAAGCCGGGCGATGACGACGTGTTGCCGGAAATGGAGCAGGGCGAAGTGCTCAAGCTGGTCAAGCTCGACCCCAGCCAGCACTTCACCAAGCCGCCAGCGCGTTACTCGGAAGCCAGCCTGGTTAAGGAAATGGAAAAACGCGGTATCGGTCGTCCGTCGACCTATGCAGCGATTATCGGCACCATCCAGGATCGCGGCTACGTGGCCCTGCACAACCGCCGTTTCTACTCCGAGAAGATGGGCGACATCGTTACCGAGCGTCTGGCCGAAAGCTTCTCCAACCTGATGGACTACGGCTTTACCGCCGGCATGGAAGAGCACCTGGACGATGTGGCCCAGGGCGAGCGCGAGTGGAAGCACGTACTCGACGAATTCTACGGCGACTTCAAGAAGAAGCTCGAAGTGGCCGAGGCGGGCGAGGGCGGCATGCGCGCCAACCTGCCGACCCTGACCGATATCCCTTGCCGGGATTGTGGCCGGCCGATGACCATCCGTACCGCCTCGACCGGGGTGTTCCTCGGTTGTTCCGGTTATGCCCTGCCGCCGAAAGAGCGCTGCAAGGCCACCGTCAACTTGGTGCCGGGTGACGAGATTGCCGCGGACGACGAGGGCGAATCCGAATCCCTGGTGTTGCTCGGCAAGCACCGCTGCCCGATCTGTTCGACTGCCATGGACGCCTACCTGCTGGATGAAACCCGCAAGTTGCATATCTGCGGCAATAACCCCGATTGCGCAGGTTATGAAGTGGAGCAGGGCCAGTACCGGATCAAGGGCTATGAAGGCCCGAGCCTGGAGTGCGACAAGTGTGGCAGCCAGATGCAGCTCAAGACCGGGCGTTTCGGCAAGTTCTTCGGCTGCACCAACAGCGAATGCAAGAACACCCGCAAGCTGCTGAAAAGCGGTGAGGCCGCGCCGCCGAAGATGGACCCGGTGAAGATGCCCGAGCTCAAGTGCGAGAAGGTCAACGACACCTACATCCTGCGTGATGGCGCTTCGGGGCTGTTCCTGGCTGCCAGCCAGTTCCCGAAAAACCGCGAAACCCGCGCGCCGCTGGTGCAGGAGCTGATCCCGCATCGCGATGAGATCGATCCCAAGTACCACTTCCTCTGCGATGCGCCGAAGAAAGATCCAGAAGGGCGTGCAGCGGTGATTCGCTACAGCCGCAAGACCAAGGAGCAGTACGTGCAGACCGAGGTCGACGGCAAGCCGACGGGCTGGCGTGCGTTCTTTGATGGCGGCAAGTGGAAAGTCGAAGACAAGAGCTGATCTAGCGGAGCGCGTGTCGGCCATTAGCCGGCGCGCGTATGCTTATTCAATCCGCTGTGGAGGGTGCCGCAATGGCCAACGAGCTCTATACCCGTACCAACCAGAAAATCTTCTACGCCGGCCTGGCGCTGGAGTCCTGGCGCAAGGCTGAGCAGGGCCAGAGCATGAATGCCCTGGCCTTGATCCAGGCTGAGCGCGAGGCTGCGCTGTTTCATCTGTACGGTGCCCTGCTGGGCCTGTGCCATGAGATCGCCGGTTACTACCGTTTGCCGGATAGTGCGGCAGCCCAAGCCGAGCGTTTTCTCACTGAAGAGGTGTTGCAGGCGGCACCGAGCCAGGAGCTGGGCGAGTTGGTCGAGCTGACGCGGGCCGCCGATAGCTGGGTCGCACAGTTGCTCAAGGCTTATGCCGAGCTGTTTCAGCCCCCGCAAGCCGGCAAGAAGGCCAAGGTCGATCCTGCTACTCCGTTGATCACGGCGGTCAGCCTGGATGAAGAAGTGCCGCCTCTGGCGCGGGAAACCCTCGAGGCCTGGCGTCAGCAGCTGAAGGCTCTGGCACAACGCTTTCGGCAAACCCTGAGCGAGTGGTAAGCGGCTGATTGGACCGGCGGACTAGGGCGAGCTCTGGTCGGCTGTTACAATGCCGACCTTTCGTGGAGAACCAAGCCAATGCCTACATCATTCCTGGAAATTGTCGAACTTCCCGACGGGCGCATTGCCCTGCGCCGTGCAGAGGATGAAGAGTCATTGGTAGTGTTGGATTTTTCCGCCGATGCCAAGGCTTTCCTGCAGGGCCAGCACGTCGAGGTGGCCAAGGCCATGCTCAATGTCGGTGTGCAGATGGCGGGGCGCCTGGCGGAAAATAACTTTCAGAGCGAAGAAGGGCCGCGGATTCTGCATTGATTGCAGAATTCTCCCGGGCTCTGAGCTAGAGCGTTCTGCTCGCGTTGGCTGTTTCTTGCTTCAGTTTTCTACTGGCTGACACGCACATTCCCTGTGCGTTATCTCTGGCCAATTATCCCAGACTGATATTCAGGCTTTGCGCCTTGCCCTGACGTGCGGCTTGCTCAAGCTGTTGCCGCGCCGGGCGTTCGAGCGGGTGCAGCCAGCTGACAACGGTGTGGCTGCGGCCCAGCTTCAAGGCCTGTTGCGCCAACTCCAGCGCGCTTTGCGGGCCGCGTGGGTGGAGCAGCAGAATACGTTCGCGGTTCAGGCCTGCCTCGCGTAGCCAGGTTTGGGTGAGGCTCGAGGGCGGGGCGATCAGGGTCAGCCAGCGTGCATCGTGGTTTTCGCTAAGCTCACGCAGAATCGGCGCTAGAAGGTTCAGGCAGTGCCCGGCTGCACCACGCAACGACAGTTCACTGAAAGCCTCTGTTTCATCCTGCCAGGGCAGCTCAGTGCCATCGGCAAGCAGTGGGCTTACCGTTGCTGCCAGGAACGCATCGAACAGGGGCAGTTGTGTATGGTCCAGTGTATGTGGGAACTGCATAGATCCTCCACTAGCGGCGGATAACGCCGACGCTCAAGCCTTCAATAATCAGATCCTGTTCTTCCAGGTTCACTTCAATCGGCGCGAACTCCGGGTTTTCGGCCATCAGCCAGACCTTGTTGCCTTCGCGCTTGAAACGTTTGACGGTAACTTCATCGTCAAGGCGCGCCACCACCACTTGCCCATTACGAGCTTCGCGGGTGGTGTGTACGGCCAATAGGTCGCCATCGAAGATGCCGATGTCTTTCATGCTCATGCCGCGTACACGCAGCAGGTAGTCGGCCTTGGGATGGAAGAAGTCCGGGTTGATCTTGCAGGACTCTTCAACATGCTGTTGGGCGAGAATCGGTGCGCCTGCTGCGACCCGGCCAATCACTGGCAGGCCTTCTTCTTCATCGGCGTTGGGTTCGAAGCCAGGAATGCGGATGCCCCGCGAAGCACCCGGGGTCATCTCGATGGCCCCTTTGCGGGCCAGAGCCTTGAGATGCTCTTCGGCCGCATTGGGTGATTTGAAACCCAGTTTCAAGGCGATTTCTGCACGGGTTGGCGGGTAGCCGTTGTCTTCAAGGCATTGCTTGATAAAGGCGAGAATTTCAGCTTGGCGCGGCGTCAGTTTGAGCATGGCTGTCTCTGTTTTTTTGTACAGTGACTGGGATTATATACAGTGATCTGCCGTTGGCAATCATTCTGTGCTGATCTCTGCTGAATAAAGCGTTATCCAGCTTGTATAGTGAGGTTCTGTTACCTGACCGGCCTGGCGCTCGTCTAGCCAGTGCCAGTACAGTTTTGCTCGGCACACGTGACTGCTCAGCCACAAGATGGTTTGCCCGACTTGACAAGGCGGGCGGCTGAAACGTATGTTTCAAACAAGTGTTTGTTCAGATGAAAAGAGTCATGGCCCAGTCGGAAACCGTTGAACGCATTCTTGATGCCGCAGAGCAGTTGTTTGCGGAGAAAGGTTTCGCTGAAACCTCGTTGCGTCTGATCACCAGCAAGGCCGGGGTCAACCTGGCGGCGGTGAACTATCATTTCGGCTCAAAAAAGGCCCTGATCCAGGCGGTTTTCTCACGCTTTCTTGGTCCCTTCTGCCTAAGCCTGGAGCGCGAGCTGGATCGCCGTCAGGCCAAGTCGGATACCAAGGTCAGTCTGGAAGAGCTGCTGGAGTTACTGGTCGAGCAGGCGCTGGCAGTAAAGCCGCGCAGTGGCAATGATCTTTCAATCTTTATGCGCTTGCTGGGCCTGGCCTTCAGCCAGAGCCAGGGGCACCTGCGTAAGTACCTCGAAGAGGTGTACGGCAAGGTGTTCCGCCGTTATATGCAGCTGGTGCATGAAGCCGCTCCGCGTATTCCTCCGCTGGAGCTGTTCTGGCGGGTGCACTTTATGTTGGGGGCGGCGGCCTTCAGCATGTCCGGTATCAAGGCGTTGCGGGCCATGGCGGAAACCGATTTCGGCGTTAATACCTCAATCGAGCAGGTCATGCGTTTGATGGTGCCTTTCCTGGCGGCCGGCATGCGTTCGGAAACCGGGCTGAGCGACGAAGCTCTGGCCAGCGCCCAGCTCAAACCTCGCACCAAGACGACAGCCGCTCCCAGCAAAGTTTGAAGTGCCTGGGTGGGCTTGGTGGATGTGATCCGCTAAGCTAGCCGCCCATGGCGACTCTCGATTTTCTGCATATCTCCCTGACTGATCAGTGCCTGTACGGCTTTGCCGACGGGCAGCTGTTGTTGCGCCTGAAGGTTTCCACTGCGCTCAACGGTCCTGGCGAGCGCAATGGCTCCGGTTGCACGCCGCGTGGCCTGCACCAGGTGCGGGCGAAGATCGGCGCGGGCTTGCCGCTGGGGGCTGTGCTGCGTGGGCGGCGCTGGACCGGCGAGGTCTGGTCGCCCGAGTTACACGAGCAGTTTCCCGGGCGCGACTGGATTCTCAGTCGTATTCTCTGGCTCAGTGGCTGTGAGCAGGGGCGCAATCGGCTGGGCGAGGTCGATACCTTTCGCCGTTATATTTACCTGCATGGCACACCGGATACCGAGCCCATGGGCGTTGCGCGTTCCCATGGTTGCGTGCGTCTGCGCAACAGCGATCTGTTGGCATTGTTTTCCCGGGTGCCGGTGCATTGTGCCGTGCGCATCGACGAGGCCCCGTGCCCGCATTGGGCGGCTGCGCCTCTTATTTAAGGATGAGTTGTGAGTTCAAGCATGCAAGGTTCACTGATGCTGGATGTCGCCGGCACCTGGCTGACGGCCGAGGATCGACAGATCCTTCGTCAACCGGAGGTCGGCGGTCTGATTCTATTTGCCCGCAATATCGAAGAGCCGCGCCAGGTGCGCGAGCTGGCTGCGGCCATTCGTGCCGTGCGCCCCGACCTTTTGTTGGCGGTGGACCAGGAGGGTGGACGGGTGCAGCGCCTGCGCCAGGGCTTTGTACGCCTGCCGGCGATGCGCGCGATTGCCGACAACGCCAATGCCGAAGTGCTGGCCGAGCATTGCGGCTGGATCATGGCCAGCGAGGTCCTGGCGGTCGGCCTGGACCTGAGTTTCGCCCCGGTGCTGGATCTCGATCACCAGCGTAGCGCGGTGGTTGGCAGCCGCGCCTTCGAGGCCGATGCGCTGCGTGCCAGCGACCTGGCCGCTGCCTTTATCCGCGGCATGAGCGCCGCGGGCATGGCGGCGACCGGCAAGCACTTTCCCGGCCATGGTTGGGCCGAGGCCGATTCCCATGTGGCCATTCCGCTGGATGAGCGCAGCCTCGAGCAGATTCGTGCAGTGGATCTGCTGCCCTTTGCCCGTTTGAGTCGGCAGCTGGCAGCGGTGATGCCGGCCCATGTGATCTACCCTCAGGTAGACAACCAGCCGGCGGGTTTCTCGCGGCGCTGGTTGCAGGATATTCTGCGCGGCGAGCTGGGCTTTACCGGGGTGATTTTCAGCGACGACCTGTCCATGGCCGGGGCGCATGTGGTCGGCGATGCGGCTTGCCGTATCGAGGCGGCGCTCAGCGCCGGTTGTGACATGGGCCTGGTGTGCAATGACCGGGCAGCGGCAGAGTTGGCGCTGGGAGCTTTGCAGCGCCTCAAGGTGTGCGTACCACAGGGGTTGGCGCGCATGCGGCGCCAGGCCTTTCCGGGTGTTGAATATCGGCAGAACCCGCGCTGGCTGGAAGCAGTGGGCGCGTTGCGTGCCGCGCAATTAATCGATTGAGGAAGATTGGATGACTGTTTACGCCATTATCGGTGGTACAGGCCTGACTCGCCTGGATGGCTTGACCATTACTGCGGCACTGCATCTGGATACGCCCTATGGGGCACCTTCTGCACCTGTGCTCAAGGGCGAGTATGCCGGGCGCGAGGTGCTGTTCCTCGCCCGTCACGGGCACCCGCACCGGATACCGCCGCACCAGGTGAACTACCGCGCCAATCTCTGGGCGCTGCGCGAGGCGGGGGCCAAGGCGATTATCGCGGTCAACTCGGTGGGTGGTATCCATCCCGCCATGGTCACCGGGCACTTCTGCCTGCCGCACCAGATCATCGACTACACCAGTGGGCGCGAGCACACCTTCTATGAAGGCGAGCTGGAGCATGTGACCCATGTGGACTTCAGCCACCCCTACGATGCCGGCCTGCGCCACAGGTTGGCAGAAGCCCTGACGGCCGAGCGCTGCGGGTTCAGCAGCCATGGCTTGTACGGTTGCACCCAGGGGCCGCGCCTGGAAACGGTGGCCGAGATCGCCCGCATGGAGCGCGATGGCTGCGATATCGTCGGCATGACCGGCATGCCGGAAGCGGCGCTGGCCCGTGAACTGGCTCTGCCGTACGCCTGTCTGGCCCTGGTGGTAAATCCTGCGGCGGGTAAGTCTGCGTCGCTGATTACCATGGCGGAAATCGAGCGCGCCCTGGATGAGGGGATGGGCAAGGTGAAGACCGTCCTGGCTCGCGTGTTGACCAGCTGAGTCGGTATTGATTAAATAAGCAAGGGCCGCGCGATGCGGCCCTTTTTGTGCTTTTAGAGTGGGCTGACGCGAATCAGTAGCCCCAGACTGCCATTATCGACAAAGGTCAGCTCGCCGCTTTTCAGGCGGCGGCTCTGCTTGATCCGCTCGCTGGCGTTGAGGATGCCGCTCTGATCGAACTGGTTGACCCAGATATCGCTGTCGAGCTCGATCAGGCTATCTCCGCTAAGGCTGATACGGCCCTGTACCGGGTAGTGGCCGAACTGCTCGTTGCCAGTGCTGATGGCGACGCTGCTGATCGAGTCGCCGAGGCTCTGTGACCAGGCCTGGTGCAATAGCACCTGATAACCGTTGGCTGGGTTGAGCTTGCTCGCCTCGCTGGTCAGTGCCAGAGCGCGACTGCTGTTGGCATCGACCGGCAGGGCGTTCTGAGCCCAGTTGTCCGGCGGCAGTTGGCCGCCCGAACCATTCTCGCCGGCCTGGCGGAAGACGATCACCTCCACCTGATAGAGGCGCTCGGCCAGTGCCGCGCTGCTGCCCAACAGGCTCAGCAGGATAAGAGGCAGCAGGGCCAGGGTGCGGAGTGCGCGCATGGGTCGATCCTTTAGGTAGAGGGAGTCAGGCGCTCGAACAGCGCTTCGAGGGTGTTGAAGCGTTCTTGTGCGCGTTCCATGGGTACCTGGAACTTGAACAGGGTGGCTCCTTCGAACTTGTAGCGGGTCGGTGCGCCCTGGATCAGCTTGATCAGGGTCAACGGGTCGACGCAGGTGTCGGCGGCGAACTCGAGGCGACCGCCTTGCGGGCCGGCGTCGACCTTCTTGATTCCGAGCTTCTCCGCCTGCAGCTTGAGCAGGGTGATGCGCACCAGGTTCTTGGTCGGCTCGGGCAGCAGGCCGAAGCGATCGATCATTTCCACCTGCAGCTCTTTCAGGCCTTCCTCGTCGGCGGCGTTGGCGATGCGCTTGTAGAGGATCAGGCGGGTGTGCACATCCGGCAGGTAGTCCTCGGGGATCAGCGCCGGCACGCGCAGGTTGATCTCCGGGCCGCCGCCGAGCGGCTGGTCGAGGTTGGGTTGCTCGCCCTTGCGGATGGATTTCACCGCACGTTCGAGCATTTCCATATAGAGGGTGAAACCCACCGCCTGGATCTGCCCGCTCTGGCCATCGCCAAGTAGCTCGCCGGCCCCGCGGATTTCCAGGTCGTGGGTGGCCAGTAGAAAGCCTGCGCCGAGGTCCTGGGCACCGGAGATGGCTTCCAGGCGCTTCTGCGCATCGTCGGTCATCTGCTTGCGTGGCGGAGTCAGCAGGTAGGCGTAGGCCTGGTGGTGACTACGGCCGACGCGGCCACGCAGCTGATGCAGCTGAGCCAGGCCGAACTTGTCGGCGCGTTCGATGATGATGGTGTTGGCGCTCGGTACGTCGATACCGGTCTCGATAATGGTCGAGGCGATCAGCACGTTGAAGCGCTTGTGATAGAAGTCACCCATCACCTGTTCCAGCTCGCGCTCGCGCATCTGCCCGTGGCCGATGCCGATACGCGCTTCCGGCACCAGTTCGGCCAGATCGGCGGCGCACTTCTCGATGGTTTTTACATCGTTGTGCAGGTAATACACCTGGCCGCCGCGCAGCAGCTCGCGCAACAGCGCTTCCTTGATCGTCGGGTTGTTCTGTTCCATGACGAAGGTGCGCACCGACAGACGGCGCGCCGGCGGCGTGGCGATGATCGACAGGTCGCGCATACCGGCCACGGCCATATTCAGGGTGCGCGGGATCGGCGTGGCGGTGAGGGTGAGGATGTCGACCTCACTGCGCAGGGCCTTGAGCTGCTCCTTCTGGCGCACGCCGAAACGGTGCTCTTCGTCGATGATCACCAGGCCCAGATTGCTGAACTTGACGTCACCCTGCAGTAGCTTGTGGGTGCCGATAACGATATCCACCTTGCCCTCACTCAGCTGCTGCATGGCCTCGGCGACTTCCTTGGCGCTCTTGAAGCGGCTCATTACCTCGACCTTTACCGGCCAGTCGGCGAAGCGGTCGCGGAAGCTGTTGTAGTGCTGCTGGGCGAGCAGGGTGGTCGGCACCAGTACCGCCACCTGCTTGCCGCCGTGTACGGCGATAAAGGCGGCGCGCATCGCCACTTCGGTTTTGCCGAAGCCGACATCGCCGCAGACCAGGCGGTCCATCGGCTTGGGCGCGAGCATATCGTCATGCACGGCCTCGATGGCCGTTTGCTGGTCCGGGGTTTCCTCGAAGGGGAAGCCGGCGCTGAAGGTGGCGTAATCGGCCTTCGGGTCGGCAAAGGCATAGCCTTCGCGGGCGGCGCGGCGGGCGTAGATGTCGAGCAGCTCGGCGGCGACATCGCGTACCTGTTCGGCGGCCTTGCGTTTGGCCTTCTGCCAGATTTCCGAGCCCAAGCGGTGCAGCGGGGCGAGGGCGTCGTCGCTGCCGGTATAGCGGGCGATCAGATGCAGGCTGGCCACCGGCACATAGAGCTTGGCTTCCTCGGCGTACATCAGGGCGAGGAATTCGGCGGCCTGGCCGTCGAACTCCATGGTCACCAGGCCCAGGTAGCGGCCCACGCCATGGTCGATATGTACCACCGGCGCGCCTTCGCGCAGCTCGGTAAGGTTCTTGATGACGTTGTCGCCGCCATCGCGGGACTTCTCGCGGCGACGGCGTTGCATCACGCGCTGGCCGAACAGCGGACTTTCCGCCACCAGAGCCAGGTCTTCGAGCAGCAGGCCGTCGTCCAGTGGCGCGATGCAGATGCCTAAACGTTGGGTGCTGGCGGTAAACGCCGGCCAGCTGTCGAATTCGTTGGGCTTGAGCTTGAGGCGGGCGAGCAGTTCCAGCAGTACCTCGCGCCGTCCCGCGGACTCGGCGCAGAACAGCACGCGGCCGGGGTAGTCCTCGATAAAGCGCCGTAGTGCGGCCAGGGGCTCAGTGGCCTTGGCCTGGATCGCCAGATCCGGCAGTGGCTGGGCATTGAAGCGGGTGCGGCCGACGCCTTGTTCGATATCGTCCTGGCTGACCACCACCCGGGGCCAGTCTTTCAGGCGGGCGAAGCAGTCTTCCACCGGCAGAAAGATATCGGCCGGCGGCAACAGCGGGCGCTCGGGGTCGACCCGGCGCTCTTCATAGCGGTTGCGGGCGTCATTCCAGAAGTGTTCCGCGGCCTTTTCCACCCCCGGCAGGGAGAACACCTGAGTGTCCTGGGGCAGGTAGTCGAACAGGGTGGCGGTTTCTTCGAAAAACAGCGGCAGGTAGTACTCGATACCGGCCGGGGTGATGCCGGTACTGAGGTCCTGATAGATCGGGCAGCGGCGGAAGTCGACGTCGAAGCGCTCGCGAAAGCGCCCGCGGAAATCGGTAACGGCTTTCTTTTCAAGCGGAAATTCCCGCGCCGGCAGCAGTTTGATCGACTCGACCTTGTCGATGGAGCGCTGGGTTTCCGGATCGAAGGTGCGCAGGGTCTCGATTTCGTCGTCGAACAGGTCGATGCGATACGGCTGGCTGCTGCCCATGGGGAACAGGTCGATCAGCGCGCCGCGCACGGCGAATTCGCCGTGTTCGTACACCGTATCCACGCAGCGATAGCCGGCAGCTTCCAGATTGACGCGCATCTGGTTTACTTCTAGGCGCTGGCCGACCTGCATGACCAGGCTGCTGCCGAGCAGAAAGCGCTTGGGAGCCAGGCGGTGTAGGGCGGTGGTGATCGGCACTACCAGAATGCCGTGCTTGAGCTCGGGCAGGCGGTAGAGGGCAGCGATACGCTGGGAAATAATGTCCTGGTGCGGCGAGAACAGGTCGTAGGGCAGGGTTTCCCAGTCGGGGAAATGCAGCACCGGCAGGCTTGGGGCGAAGAAACTCAGCTCTTCCTGCAGGCGTTCGGCGCTCTGGCTGTCGGCGGTCAGCAGCAGGGTGAAGCGTTTTGCGCTGCTGGCGGCTTCGGCAATCGCCAGGCTCAGCGCGGCCCCGGGCAGGTTACCCCAGTGTTGTTTTCCAGCGGTGGCAGGCAGGGACGGTAGACGCAATACGGATGCAGTCGGTACAGACACGGGCAGCTCGCGGACGTGGCGATATGGCCTTCGATTGTAACTATCCGCGTGCTCTGCTGTCAGTGTTTCACCGCTATACATTGCCGGCGATTGTTCGCGCCGGCATAATGTAGCCCCTTTTTTCAGCCCCTACATGTGGAAGGTACTGCCCGTGACTCAGAAGCCCGACCAGTGTCTCGGTGAGTGGATCGATCGAGAAGCCCTTGCGGAAGCGATGATTCCGATGATTGGCCAGCTCTACCGTAACAACAACGTGGTTACCTCGATCTACGGACGTGGTCTGATCAACCGTTCGGTGATCGATATTCTCAAAGCCCACCGCTTCGCCCGTCACCGCCTGGCTGACGACAGCGAGCTGTCGGTGCACGATACCTTCCCCATTCTCAAGACCATGAGCGAGCTCAAGCTGGGCGCAGCCTCCGTGGACCTGGGCAAGATGGCCGGCAAGTTCAAGGCCGAGGGCAATGGCCGCAGCATCGAGCAGTTCGTCAAGGACGAGCTGAGCGAAGTGGCCGGCAAGCAGAACGGTGCTGGCCGCGAAGGCACCGACGTGGTGCTCTACGGCTTTGGTCGTATCGGCCGCCTGCTGGCGCGCATCCTGATCGAGAAAACCGGTGGCGGCGACGGCCTGCGTTTGCGCGCGATCGTTGTACGCAAGGGCGCGACCAACGACCTGGTCAAGCGCGCCAGCCTGCTGCGTCGCGACTCGGTACACGGCAAGTTCAATGGCACCATCACCATTGACGAGGAGAGCAACACCCTCACCGCCAACGGCAACCTGATCCAGGTGATCTACGCCAAGTCGCCGACCGAAGTGGATTACACCCAGTACGGCATCAAGAGCGCGCTGCTGGTGGACAACACTGGCGTATGGCGTGATGCCGAGGGCCTGGGTCAGCACCTGGCCTGCCCGGGTGTCGACCGCGTTGTACTCACCGCACCTGGCAAGGGCGCGCTGAAGAACATCGTGCACGGCATCAACCACGGCGAAATCACCGCTGACGACAAGATCATCTCGGCCGCTTCCTGCACCACCAACGCCATCGTGCCGGTGCTCAAGGCGATCAATGACCAGTACGGCATCGTCAATGGCCACGTTGAAACCGTTCACTCGTACACCAACGACCAGAACCTGATCGATAACTTCCACAAGGGCGATCGCCGTGGTCGCAGCGCGCCGCTGAACATGGTGATCACCGAGACCGGTGCCGCCACTGCAGCCGCCAAGGCGCTGCCGGTGCTCAAAGGCAAGCTGACTGGCAATGCCATTCGTGTGCCGACGCCGAACGTATCGATGGCCATTCTTAACCTCAACCTTGAGAAGGCCACCACCCGTGAGGAAGTCAACGAGTACCTGCGCCAGATGGCCATGCACTCGGATCTGCAGAAGCAGATCGATTTCGTCAGCTCCCAGGAAGTGGTGTCCACCGACTTCGTCGGCTCGCGCCACGCCGGTGTGGTCGACGCCGAAGCCACCATCGCCAACGACAACCGTGTCGTGCTCTACGTCTGGTATGACAACGAGTTCGGTTACAGCTGTCAGGTGATTCGTGTGATGGAAGACATGGCCGGGGTCAACCCGCCCGCCTTCCCGCGTTAAGCGCAAGCGGCAATAAAAAACGGGAGCTTCGGCTCCCGTTTTGCGTTTTTGCAGAAAAACCCTTGGCGGAGCCGGTCGCTCAGGGGTTACTGGGCGAGCAGTTGGTTGCGTAGTGTGTCCGACAGGCCGTTGGGGGCCAGCCAGATGCCCAGGTAAGCCATGGCCAGCTCCGGATCCTGGCTGGTGAAGGCGGTCTGGCCGTTGCGTTCCAGGCTCAGGCCGCTTTCCGGGGTGAAGTTCAGGGCGTAGCGGTCGCCGGGCTGGATATCCTGGAATTTGTCATGCAGGGCATCGAGTTCGCCGCGCAGGTGCTCGAGGGTGGCGGGGCTGTGCTGCCGGTTGAGCGTCGTCCAGGCGGCCTTGATCACGTCCTCGCGACCGATCTTGCGGAAGTAGTAGAGCTCCAGGCGTTGCTTGAGTGGGCGGCTGAAGGCCTGGTTGGCGCTGGTCTGGGCCGGCGCATAGAAAGCCGCGGCATAGACATCGACCCACAGGTAGGTGAGTACGCTCTGGTTCTTGCGCTCCAGGCTGTCCTCGCTAAGGGTGCGCTGGGCGGCAAAGTTGGCTTCGCGCAGGCGCTCGGTGGTGTTGGCCAGCAGCTCGCCGCTGAGCAGTAGCAGGGCGGCAAGCACCAGTATTTGGCGCACGGTTTGGCTCCTGTAGTTGGGGTAATCCTGTTTCGCTCCAGTGGCTATTTCAGTCAAGCGCGCACCTGTTGCGAGTTGTGACCGAAAAGTCAAAAAAAGCAAGCGCTTGGGTGGTCAGTGGCGGGGACGGTCTTTATAATCAAACGGATTTTTTTCCCGCGTTCGACATCATAAACAGCGCCTATAATCCCAGCGGCACTGTTCTGCATACTAAGCATGCCGATGTCGCCCGTATTCTAAAAAAGCTTATAAATCAGTGGTTAGGCAAACCTATGATCAAAATAAAACATGGGCTCGATTTGCCCATAACAGGCGCGCCGGCGCAACGTATCGAGGCTGCAAGGCCGGTACGTAGTGTCGCCGTCATAGGCTTCGATTATCACGGTATGAAGCCTACGATGGAGGTTCAGGTCGGTGATCGGGTCAAACTTGGCCAGATTCTGTTCTCTGACAAGAAGTCTCCGGGTGTGCATTACACGGCTCCCGCAGCCGGTGTGATCAGCGCTATTCACCGCGGTGAGAAGCGTGTGCTGCAGTCCGTGGTGATCGATGTCGAGGGTGATGAGCAGGTTACCTTTGCGCATTTCCCGGCCGATCAGCTGGGTACTGTCGGCAATGCCGGCGTGCGTGAGACCCTGCAGCAGTCGGGCCTGTGGACCGCTTTTCGGGCGCGCCCGTTCAGCAAGGTGCCGGCCGTGGATGCGCAGCCCAGCTCGATCTTCGTCACCGCCATCGATACCCACCCGCTGGCAGCCGATCCGGCTGTAGTGATTGCCGAGTACGCTGCGGACTTCGAATCCGGTCTGCAGGTTCTTGGCAATCTGGGCAAGGTCTTCCTGTGCAAGGCCGACGGGGTCAAGTTGCCCGGCGAGCAGTTGGCTCACGTGCACACTGAAACCTTTGCCGGCCCGCACCCTGCCGGGCTGTCGGGTACCCATATCCACTTCCTTGATCCGGTCAACGCCAGCAAGAGCGTGTGGTCGATCAACTACCAGGACGTGATTGCCATCGGCAAGCTGTTCACTACCGGGCAGCTCTGGACCGAGCGCGTTGTCGCGCTGGCCGGCCCAGTAGTCGAGCAGCCGCGTCTGCTGCGTACCCGTCTGGGTGCCAGCCTCAGCGAACTGACTGCGGGCCAGCTGCAGCCTGGCTTCAACCGGGTTATCTCCGGTTCGGTGCTGGGTGGTCGTACTGCCCAGGGCGCTTTCGCCTTCCTCGGTCGCTACCACCTGCAGGTGTCTTGCCTGGTTGAGGGGCACGAGCGGGAGCTGATGCATTACCTGCGCGCCGGGGTGAACAAGCACTCGGTGCTGAACATCTTTGTTTCCAAGCTCAATGCTGCGAAGAAGTTCGCCTTCTCCACCACCACCAATGGCAGCCCGCGCGCCATGGTGCCGGTGGGGAACTACGAAGCCGTGATGCCGCTGGATATCCTGCCGACGCAATTGCTGCGCTACCTGATCGTCGGTGACACCGAGATGGCTCAGAAACTGGGCTGCCTGGAACTCGATGAAGAAGACCTGGCGCTGTGCACCTATGTCTGTGCCGGCAAGTATGAGTACGGCCCGATCCTGCGCGATAACCTCGCCCGTATTGAGAAGGAGGGTTAAGTCATGGGTATTCGTGCATTCCTCGATAAAGTCGAGCACAACTTCGAAAAAGGCGGCAAATACGAGAAGTGGTATGCCCTCTATGAGGCTGTCGACACCTTCTTCTATCGCCCTGGCAGCGTAACCAAGACCACCGCCCACGTGCGTGACGGCATCGACCTCAAGCGCATGATGATCACTGTGTGGTTGTGTACCTTCCCGATGATGTTTTTCGGTATGTGGAACACCGGTTATCAGGCCAACCTGATCTTCGCTAGCAACCCTGAGCTGCTGACTGCCCAGGAAGGCTGGCGCTTTGCGCTGATCGGCGCGCTGGCTGGGTTCGACCCCAACAGCCTGTGGGATAACTTTATCCAGGGCGCGGCTTACTTCCTGCCGGTTTATGCGACGGCGTTTATCGTCGGTGGCTTCTGGGAAGTGCTGTTTGCTTCGATCCGCAAGCACGAAGTCAACGAAGGCTTCTTCGTTACCTCCGTGCTGTTCGCCCTGATTCTGCCGCCGAGCATTCCGCTGTGGCAGGTCGCTCTGGGTATCAGCTTCGGCGTGGTGATCGGCAAGGAAGTGTTTGGTGGTACTGGCAAGAACTTCCTCAACCCGGCCCTGACCGGCCGTGCCTTCCTGTTCTTCGCCTACCCGGCGCAGATGTCCGGTGACGCGGTATGGACAGCAGTAGACGGCTTTGCCGGTGCAACCTCCCTGAGCCTTGCGGCTGCCGGCGGTATCGATAATGTGCTGAGCAATGGCATCACCTGGATGAGCGCCTTTGTCGGCACCATTCATGGCTCGCTCGGCGAGACCAGCACCCTGGCGATTCTGATTGGTGGTGGTGTGTTGCTGATCACCAAGATTGCTTCCTGGCGCATCGTCGCCGGCGTGATGCTGGGCATGATCGGTCTGAGCATGCTGTTCAACCTGCTCGGCTCGACCACTAACCCGATGTTCGCCATGCCCTGGTACTGGCACCTGGTGGTCGGTGGTTTTGCTTTCGGCATGTTGTTTATGGCCACCGACCCGGTGTCGGCATCCATGACCAATACCGGCAAGTGGATTTTCGGTGCCTTGATCGGCGTGATGGTGGTGTTGATCCGTGTGGTCAACCCGGCCTTCCCGGAAGGCATGATGCTGGCGATCCTGTTCGCCAACCTGTTCGCACCGCTGATCGACCATTTCGTCGTTCAAGCCAATATCAAGCGGAGGCTGGCACGTAATGTCTAGTCAAAAAGAATCCACCGCTCGCACCCTGACGGTGGCCCTGCTGGTCTGCCTGGTGTGCTCTGTGTTTGTCGCAGGTGCCGCTGTGGCGCTGAAGCCGACTCAGTTGGACAACCGTCTGCTGGACAAGCAGCGCAGCATTCTTGCGATCGCCGGTCTGGGCGATGCGAAGATGTCGGCGCGTGAGGTCAAAGAGCTGTTCAAAGGCACCATCAGCGCCAAGCTGGTGGACCTGGAAACCGGCAAGTTCTCCGATGCCCAGGATCCGGTCACCTTCGATCCGCTCAAGGCCTCCAAGGACCCGAAAATGTCCTCGGTGCTCAAGGGCAGCGATGACATCGCCGGGATCAAACGTCAGGAACGCTTCAGCACTGTTTATGTGGTGGAGAAGGATGGTCAGGTCGAAACCCTGATCCTGCCGGTTCGTGGCTACGGCCTGTGGTCGACCCTGCACGGCTTTATCGCGGTCAAGGGCGACCTCAATACCGTGGTTGGCATGGGCTTCTACCAGCACGGCGAAACGCCGGGTCTGGGCGGCGAAGTCGACAATCCGAAGTGGAAGGGCCAATGGCCAGGCAAGACCCTGTTCGATGAGGACGGCAAACTGGCCGTGCAGATCGTCAAGGGTGGTGTCGATGCACAGAGCCCCAAGGCCGTGCATCAGGTTGATGGCCTGGCAGGCGCTACCCTGACCAGCAATGGGGTGGACAACCTGCTGAAGTTCTGGCTCGGCCAGAATGGCTTCGGTCCGTTTATCGCGAACCTGCGCGCAGGGGAGGCTTGATCATGTCGCAGCCGACTATTAAAGAAGTCCTGCTTAATCCGATTTTCAACAACAACCCCATCGGGTTGCAGATTCTCGGTATCTGTTCCGCCCTGGCGGTAACCTCGAACCTGAAAACCGCACTGGTGATGTCCGCCGCGCTGACCTTAGTAACCGGGTTCTCCAACCTGTTTATCTCGATGATCCGCAGCCAGATCCCGGGCTCGATCCGCATGATCGTGCAGATGGTGATCATTGCCTCCCTGGTAATCGTGGTCGATCAGGTGCTCAAGGCCTATGCCTTCAGCCTGTCCAAGCAGTTGTCGGTGTTCGTCGGGTTGATCATCACCAACTGCATCGTGATGGGGCGCGCCGAAGCCTTTGCCATGCAGAACCCGCCGGTGCTGTCGTTCTTCGACGGTATCGGTAACGGTCTGGGCTACAGCGCCATGTTGATTGCCCTGGGCATCATTCGTGAGCTGTTCGGTGCCGGCAAACTGATGGGTTACGAGATCATTCCGGTGATCAACGACGGTGGCTGGTATCAGCCTAACGGCATGCTGTTGCTGCCGCCTTCGGCGTTCTTCCTGATCGGTCTGTTTATCTGGGGTATCCGCGTCTGGAAGAAAGACCAGGTCGAGAAGCCGAGCTTCAAGATGGCACCTCAAGTCTCCAATAAGGAGGCCTACTAATGGAGCACTACATCAGCCTGTTCGTCCGTGCGGTGTTCGTTGAGAACATGGCCCTGGCGTTCTTCCTCGGCATGTGTACCTTTATTGCCATCTCCAAGAAGGTCGAAACCGCCATTGGTCTCGGTATCGCCGTAGTGGTGGTACTGGGTATCACCATGCCGGTGAACAACCTGATCTACACCAACCTGCTCAAGGACGGTGCGCTGGCCTGGGCCGGTTACCCGCAGGTCGACCTCAGCTTCCTCGGCCTGCTGACCTTTATCGGTGTAATCGCGGCGATCGTACAGATCCTCGAGATGACCCTGGATAAGTACGTGCCCTCGCTGTACAACGCGCTCGGCGTGTTCCTGCCGTTGATCACCGTGAACTGCGCCATCATGGGTGGCTCGCTGTTTATGGTCGAGCGTGACTACAACCTGGCGGAAAGTACCGTTTACGGTGTCGGTGCCGGTGTTTCCTGGGCCCTGGCGATTGCCGCTCTGGCGGGGATTCGCGAGAAGCTCAAGTACAGCGATGTACCTGAGGGCCTGCAGGGCCTGGGTATCACCTTTATCACCATCGGTCTGATGTCTCTGGGCTTCATGTCCTTCTCCGGCGTGCAGTTGTAAGGAAGGGATGAATAGATGATCAATTTCGAGATTTTTATCGCGATCGGCATGTTCACCGGCATTGTGCTGGCGTTGGTGCTGATCATTATCGCGGCGCGCGCCAAGCTGGTTTCCAGCGGTGACGTGAGCATCGAGATCAACGGCGAGAAGACCATTGTGGTACCGGCCGGCGGCAAGTTGCTGCAGACCCTGGCGGCCAACAATATCTTCCTGTCTTCGGCTTGTGGCGGCGGCGGTACCTGCGCCCAGTGCAAGTGTGTGGTCGAGCATGGCGGCGGCGAAATGCTGCCGACCGAAGAGGCTGCCTTCACCCGTCGCGAAGCCAAGGCTGGCTGGCGTCTGTCCTGTCAGACTCCGGTCAAGCAGGACATGAAGATCGAAGTGCCGGAAGAAGTATTCGGCGTGAAGAAGTGGGAATGCACCGTTGAGTCCAACCCCAACGTGGCCACCTTCATCAAGGAGTTGACGCTGAAGCTGCCGGAAGGCGAAAGCGTCGACTTCCGCGCCGGTGGTTATGTGCAGCTGGAATGCCCGCCGCACGAAGTGCACTACAAGGACTTCGATATTCAGGAAGAGTACCGCGGCGACTGGGACAAATTTAACCAGTGGAAGTACGTGTCCAAGGTCGAAGAGACCGTGATCCGTGCCTACTCCATGGCCAACTACCCGGAAGAAGTGGGCCTGGTGAAGTTCAATATCCGTATTGCTTCGCCGCCACCGGGCAAGGACGATCTGCCACCGGGCAAGATGAGTTCCTATGTGTTCAGCCTCAAGCCGGGCGACAAGATCGATGTGTACGGCCCGTTTGGTGAGTTCTTCGCCAAGGACACCGACGCCGAGATGGTGTTTATCGGTGGTGGTGCCGGTATGGCACCGATGCGTTCGCACATCTTCGACCAGCTCAAGCGTTTGAAGTCCAAGCGCAAGATCAGCTTCTGGTACGGCGCGCGCTCCATGCGTGAAGCCTTCTACGTTGAAGAATACGATCAGCTGCAGGCCGAGAACCCCAACTTCAAGTGGCATCTGGCGCTGTCCGATCCGCTGCCGGAAGACAACTGGACCGGTCTCAAGGGCTTTATTCACAACGTGCTGTACGAGAACTACCTCAAGGACCATCCGGCTCCGGAAGAGTGCGAGTTCTACATGTGCGGCCCGCCCATGATGAACGCCGCGGTGATCAAGATGCTGGTCGACCTGGGTGTGGAGGAGGACAACATCCTGCTCGACGACTTCGGCGGTTAAGCATGAGTTATGCGGTACTACGGCCCGTTATCGCTGCCAGCTTGCTGGCAGCCCTAACGGGCTGCTGGTTTTCAGAGCGGGTGGAAGAGTTTGGCGGCCCGACCATGGGCAGCACCTACTCGATCAAGTACGTGCGCGGCAAGGATTCGCCCAGCCTGGATCTGCTCAAGCGCGAGACCGAAAGCATCCTGGCCGACGTTGACCAGCAGATGTCGACCTATCGCGATGATTCCGCCATCGAGCAGTTCAATCAGGCACCCGCAGGCAGCTGTCAGGCCATGCCGGATGGGGTGCTGGAGCTGGTCGCAGCCGGGCAAGTGCTCAATCAGCAGAGCCAGGGGGCTTTCGATCTGACCCTGGAACCGCTGCTCAACCTCTGGGGTTTTGGCCCCAAGGCGCGTGCCGAGAAGGTTCCCACTGCGCAGTTGCTGGCCGCCGCGCGTGAGCGCATGGGCATGCAGCATCTGCGGATCAAGGCGGGGCAGCTGTGCAAGGATATCGATGTGCAAGTCGACTTCAACAGCATTGCTGCCGGTTATGCGGTGGACCGCATCGTCCAGCGTCTAAGTGACCTGGGCATCGGCAGTTATCTGGTGGAGGTCACTGGCGAGCTCAAGGCGGCGGGAAGAAAGCCCGATGGCGAGCACTGGCGTATCGGCCTGGAGGCTCCTCAGGACGGCCAGCGCGTCGCACAGAGGGTGCTGGAGCTGGATGGCTATGGAATTTCCACCTCTGGCGATTACCGCAACTATTTCGAGGAGAACGGCCAGCGTTATTCCCATACCCTCGATCCGGCAACCGGGGCACCCATTACCCACAAGCTGGCGGCGGTGACCGTGGCCGATAAATCGACCTTGCGCGCCGATGGTTTGTCTACCGTACTGATGGTGATGGGCACCGAGCGCGGTCTGGCATTTGCCGAGCAGCAGGGCATTGCGGCGTTTTTCGTGACCCGTGAGGGCGAGGCATTCGTCACACAGAGTACTCAGGCTTTTGAGCAGCTATTCGCTGCAGGAGAAGAGCAATGACGTTTTTAGTGGTGTTTCTGACCATGCTGCTGGTAGTGGGCATGATGGCGGTGGGCGTAATGATGGGCCGCAAGCCCATCGCCGGCTCGTGCGGCGGTATCGCCAACCTGGGTATCGAGAAGGAATGCTCGATTTGCGGCGGCAGTCGCGAGAAATGTGAAGAGATCAACAGCGGCGCAGGCGAGACCAGTCCCAGTGCGCTGGCCTATGACGCGACCAAGCGCTAATCGCCATTCGCCGGCCTGCATGTCAGGCTGGTGAATCACGTATCGATTGTCAGGCTGCCCGGTGCAGTGCTGGCCCTGCCGAGAGCACGGTACAAGTGCTCAGGTGTGATCTGAAGGAGTAAACATGGCGGTCTACAACTACGATGTGGTGGTGCTGGGCTCGGGTCCGGCGGGCGAGGGCGCGGCAATGAACGCGGCCAAAGCCGGGCGCAAGGTGGCCGTGGTCGATAGCCGTCGTGAAGTCGGCGGCAACTGCACCCACTTGGGCACCATCCCGTCTAAGGCGCTGCGCCACTCGGTGCGGCAGATCATGCAGTTCAATACCAACCCGATGTTCCGCCAGATCGGCGAGCCGCGCTGGTTCTCCTTCCCGGATGTGCTGAAAAGCGCCGAGCGGGTGATCGCCAAGCAGGTGACCTCACGTACCGGTTATTACGCACGCAACCGTATCGATGTGTTCTTTGGTACCGGCAGCTTTGCCGACGAGCAGACCGTCGAAGTGGTGTGCCCCAATGGCGTGGTGGAAACACTGGTGGCCAAGCAGATCGTCATCGCCACCGGCTCGCGACCTTACCGCCCGGCGGACGTGGACTTTCACCACCCGCGCATCTATGACAGCGACACCATCCTCAGTCTCGGCCACACCCCGCGCCGCATCATCATCTACGGTGCCGGGGTGATCGGTTCCGAGTACGCCTCGATCTTCAGCGGCCTGGGCGTGCTGGTTGATCTGATCGACAACCGTGACCAGTTGCTGAGCTTCCTCGATGCGGAAATCTCCGATGCATTGAGCTACCACCTGCGCAATAACAACGTGCTGATTCGCCACAACGAAGACTACGAAAGCGTTGAAGGCGTGGATAACGGGGTGGTTCTGCACCTCAAATCCGGCAAGAAGATCAAGGCCGACGCCTTTCTCTGGTGCAATGGCCGTACCGGCAACACCGATCAGCTGGGGCTGGAGAATATCGGCATCAAGGTCAACGGCCGTGGGCAGATCGAAGTCGACCAGAGTTACCGCACAGAGGTGTCGAACATCTACGCTGCGGGCGACGTGATCGGCTGGCCGAGCCTGGCCAGTGCGGCGGCCGACCAAGGCCGCTCGGCTGCCGGCAGCATCGTCGACAATGGCAGCTGGCGCTTTGTCGATGACGTGCCGACGGGCATCTACACCATTCCGGAGATCAGCTCGATCGGCAAGAACGAGCGCGAACTGACCCAGGCCAAGATTCCCTACGAAGTGGGCAAGGCGTTCTTCAAGGGCATGGCGCGGGCGCAGATTTCCCATGAACCGGTGGGCATGCTGAAGATCCTCTTCCATCGCGACACCCTGGAAATCCTCGGCGTGCACTGCTTCGGCTACCAGGCCTCGGAGATCGTGCATATCGGTCAGGCGATCATGAACCAGAAGGGCGAGGCCAACAGCATCAAGTACTTCGTCAACACCACGTTCAACTACCCGACCATGGCGGAAGCCTACCGGGTGGCGGCGTTCGACGGTCTCAACCGGCTTTTTTGAGCGGCTCCGGCCGGTGGCCTGAGCCGGCCGGGGAGAACCCGCTCAGCGACTCCTGCGACTGGCGCTGGCCCAATCGGGAGAGTTTCTGATCAGGCTTAACGAAAAACCGGCCCTGGTGGCCGGTTTTTTTATGCGTGCTGGGCTGGGTTTCACCCGCCCTACAGTCGCATCGCCTCAGGTTGCATCTGGCTTCCGAGCTCAGCCGCCGAGCGTCTGCACCGCCAGGCCCGGGAAGTCAGTGATGATGCTGTCCGCACCGAAATCCGCCAGTCGGCGCATCAGTGCTGGTTCGTTGACTGTCCACACCGAGACATGCAGGCCGTTCTTCTGGGCCTTGAGCAGGCGTTCCGGGGTGCACAGGGTCCAGTTCAGGGCCAGCAGGTGGCAGTCGTAGTGCTTGGCTACTTTCAGTGGATCGAGCCAGGCATATTCGGCCACCAGACCGCGTTTGAGCTGCGGGGCCAGGTGCAGCAGGGCCGCGAGCACCTCCCGGGAGCTGGAGGTGACGGTGAGCTGGTCGCTTAGCTGATAGCGCTCGGCCAGCTCGGCAATGGCCTTGACGGTCTGGGCGGCGCGAGTCTTCGAGGCGCTTTTGACTTCCAGCTGCCAATGTTCGAACGGGCACTGCTGAAACAGCTCTTCCAGGCGCGGGATAGGGCAGGGGTGCACCCAGCCAGGGCCACCCTTGCGCGCGTCATAACCGACCAGTTCGGCGGCGTCGTGCTCGATCACCTTGCCGCGGTGGCCTGTGGTGCGTTTGAGGCTGGGGTCGTGAATGACCATCAGTTCGCCGTCGCGCGACAGGTGCAGGTCCAGTTCGCAACGGCTTACGCCGGCTTCCAGGCATTTCTGGAAGCTGACAAGGGTGTTTTCCGGTGCTTCGCCCTTGGCCCCACGGTGTCCATAAATGACCGTCACTGCTGCTCCTTGTTGGCTGGGGTTGCGCCGGGTTGGTGATGGCGCACGCTGTTGATCACATGCTGGTGTTCGAAATAGACGCTGAATTCGCGGTAATCCCAGCGCGTAATCGGCGGGTTGCCGACGCTGGGGTGCTCTTGATCGGCCAGGCCGAAACGTTCGAGTACCGCGCGTTGCGATTCACCGAGCTGAGGCAGTCCGAGCTGGCCTGTGCCTTGCTGGCCGATGGGAATTTGCAGGACCTCCGCGGCTGCGCCCAGGGGCAGCAGGCAGAGCAATAACAGCAGGCGTGGCAACATCAGAGTGCTCATCAGGGTTGGTCCGGTAGTTCGCGGGCCTGGCGTCGTTCCAGTGCCTGGCGTTGCAGGATGTGCCGGGCTAGCAGTTGGCGTTGGGCATCGGTCAGGGCTTCGAACTCGGTGCCGATCTCGAACTGCTGCGACGGCAGCGGACTGCAGTGCACCACCTTGGCTCTGAGCAGGAGGCCCAGGGCCTGTGGCATCAAGACCATCTTGATCGCCAGGTGGGTGTCGAGGGCGATGCTCTGCGCATTGTTGAAGCTCACGCCGCCTTCGGACAGGCTGACCTGGCGCGGCGCGCCGATATCGCGCAGCAGGCTCTGGGCCACGGCCTGGCCGAGCAGGTCGATGCGTTTGTTGATGACCTTGAGGTAGTTGGCCAGGGTGCGGTCGCGTTCGCTGATATGCCGCAGCAGGTGCTGCGACTCGAAATCCATCAGGTGCAGGTCGCTGAGCAGGTTGAACAGCGGCGAGCTGTCGTGCAGCGCGTCGCTGGCCAGGGCATCTGCGCCGGACAGCGGGGTGAATTCCAGTGCGATCGTATCGTCGATACGATAGTATTCGCGGCGGTCATCTTCATCTTGAGTCGACATGGCGAACCCATGGCAGCAGTAGTGGTCTGAGTGTAAAGCTGCTCGCCAAGCCCCGCCACAAGGACGTTTCTTTTTCCCTCGAATCAGCCCCCGACATGTTCAGACCTCTGTTCGTATTTATTGGTACGCGCTACACGCGCGCCAAACGCCGCAATCACTTCGTTTCCTTTATATCCCTGACTTCGATGATCGGGCTGGCACTGGGTGTGCTGGTGATGATTCTGGTGCTGTCGGTGATGAATGGTTTCGACCATGAAATGCGCACCCGGGTGCTCGGCATGGTGCCGCACGCCACCGTTGAGAGTGCCACGCCGATCGACGACTGGCGCAGCCTGGCCGAGCAGGCGCAGGCCAATCCCCAGGTGCTGGCGGCGGCCCCCTTCAGCCAGATGCAGGGTCTGCTGACCTATGAGGGCAAGGTGCAGAAGGTGCTGATCAACGCGATTGACCCGCTGGAAGAGGTCAAGGTGTCGATTATCGATGACTTCTTCCAGCAGGGCCGGCTGGCGGATCTGCGCCCCGGCGAATTCGGCATGGTGATCGGCGACAAGGCCGCGGCCAAGCTGGGTGTGGGCCTGGGCGACAAGATCACCTTCGTCGCCCCGGAAGTAACCGTTACCCCTGCCGGGATGTTCCCGCGGCTCAAGCGCTTTACCGTAGTCGGCCTGTTTCATGTCGGTGCCGGCGAGATTGACGGCCACCTGGCCCTGACCCATGTGCAGGACCTGGCCCGCCTGCAGCGCTGGCAGGCCGATCAGGTGCAGGGCATCCGCCTGAAGTTCGCCGATCTGTTCGAGGCCCCGCGTACGGCCTGGGCCCTGGCGCAGACTCTCGGCGAGGGCGATTACCATGCCCGCGACTGGACCCGCACCCATGGCAACCTGTATCAGGCGATCCGCATGGAAAAGGCCATGATCGGTCTGTTGCTGCTGCTGATCGTCGCGGTGGCGGCCTTCAATATCATCTCCACCCTGGTGATGGTGGTGACCGACAAGAAGGGCGATATCGCCATCCTGCGCACCTTGGGCGCGACGCCGGGACAGATCATGGCGATCTTTATGGTCCAGGGTACGGTGATCGGGGTGTTTGGCACGGCCATCGGCGCTGTCCTGGGCATCCTCGCCGCGCTCAATGTGAGTGCCGCCATTGCCGCCCTGGAGTCGCTGCTGGGCATGCAGTTTCTCAATGCCGATGTCTACTTTATCGACTATATCCCCTCGCAACTGATGCTCCAGGATGTGCTGCTGGTGTGTGCCGCGGCTCTGCTCCTGAGTTTTCTTGCCACCCTTTATCCAGCCTGGCGCGCGGCCCGTACCCAGCCCGCGGAGGCGCTGCGTTATGAGTGATCAGCTTATGCAAGACAAGGCAGTTCTTAGTTGTCGCAATCTCAGTAAGAGTTATGACGAGGGCCCACAGTCGGTGGTGGTGCTGGCGGATCTGCAGCTCGAACTGCATCCCGGCGAGCGCCTGGCCATCGTCGGCACTTCCGGCTCAGGCAAGAGCACCCTACTCAATATGCTCGGCGGTCTGGATACGCCGAGTACTGGCAGTGTCTGGCTGGCGGGCGAAGAGCTGTCGGCGCTGAATGAGAAACAGCGGGGCCTGCTGCGCAACCGGGCCCTGGGTTTCGTCTATCAGTTCCATCATCTGTTGCCGGAATTCACCGCCCTGGAAAACGTCTGCATGCCGCTGCTGATCGGCCGCACGCCGATCCCCGAGGCCCGTCAGCGTGCCACTGCGCTACTGGAGCGGGTCGGCCTGGGCCATCGTCTGGCGCACAAGCCGTCAGAGTTGTCCGGCGGCGAGCGGCAGCGCGTGGCGATTGCCCGGGCGCTGGTGAACAAACCGGGGCTGGTGTTGCTCGATGAGCCCACCGGCAACCTCGACCACCACACCGCCCAGGGTATTCAGGAGCTGATGCGCGAGCTGAGCAGCTCTTCGCAGACGGCGTTTCTGGTAGTGACCCACGATATGGGGCTGGCCCGGCAGATGGACCGCATCCTGCGTCTGGAAGACGGCAAGCTGGTGGCTGTCTGATGTTTCGTCCGCTGAGTATCTTTATCGGTATGCGCTATACCGGGGCCAAGCGGCGCAATCACTTTATTTCCTTTATCTCGCTGACTTCGATGATCGGTCTGGCCCTGGGTGTGCTGGCCATGATCGTGGTGCTGTCGGTGATGAACGGTTTCCAGAAGGAAATGAGCACGCGGATTCTCGGCATGGTGCCGCACGCCAGTATCGCCGGGCTGCAGCCGCTGGATGACTGGCAAACTGTGGCCGCCGCCGCGCGCAAGAATCCCCAGGTTGTCGCCGCGGTGCCCTTTGCCGAACTGGAGGGCATGCTGTCCTTCCGCGGGGCGATGCAGCCGATCCAGTTGCAGGGCGTCGATCCGGCGCTGGAACCGCAGGTGTCGATTATCGACAAACATATGCAGCAGGGTCGCCTGAGCGATCTGCGCGAGGGCGAGTTCGGGGTGGTGATCGGTGAGATCACCGCACGGCGTTTCCAGTTGCAGGTGGGCGACAAGCTGGCGTTGATCGTGCCGGAGCTGAGCAGCGTGCCGGGTGGTATCAGCCCGCGTATGCAGCGCCTGAATGTGGTCGGGGTGTTCAAGGTCGGTGCTGAGCTGGACAGCTCCCTGGCCCTGATCCATGTCGCCGATGCGGCGCATATCCAGCGTATGCAGCCGGGTCAGGTGCAGAGCGTGCGCCTGAAGCTGCAGGACCTGTATCAGGCCCCGCAGGTGGCGGCGAGCATTGCCGCAGGTTTGGGCGAGGGCTACAAGGCCAGCGACTGGACCCTGACCCAGGGCAGCCTGTTCAGTGCGATGAAGATGGAAAAGACCATGATCGGTCTGTTGTTGCTGCTGATCGTGGCGGTGGCGGCCTTCAATATCATCGCCACGCTGATCATGGTGGTGGCCGACAAGGGTGGTGATATCGCCATTCTGCGGACTCTGGGAGCCACGCCTGGGCAGATCATGGGGATCTTTATGGTCCAGGGTACGGTGATTGGCGTCACAGGTACGCTGATCGGTGCGCTGCTGGGTATTCTCGCCGCCTTGAATGTCAGCCAGTTGGTGGGTTGGATCGAGCGGCTGAGCGGTCAGCAGATCATGAGCTCGGATGTCTATTTCATCAGCAACCTGCCGTCGCAGTTGCTGTTCTCCGATGTGTTGCTGATCTGCAGCGCGGCATTTGCCCTGAGCTTCCTGGCGACGCTCTACCCCTCCTGGCGGGCGGCGCAGATACAACCGGCCGATGCGCTGCGTTACGAGTAGGCTAAGCTGCCTGAAACGAAAAAGCCGTTACTGAGTAACGGCTTTTTGCTGTCTGGAGTCTGTCGGGTTTCCCCGCAGCAGGACAGTGTTAAGTCTGACAGGCTCCTACGGTTGCAGGCGGCGTTTTTCCTGGCGCTTGCGCCAGCTGCGCCTGACCCACCAGTGCCAGTAGGCGTTGGTGGCGAAGTAGCCGATCACGGCCAGCACAATGCCCAGTACCAGGGAGCCGAGATAAAGCGGTTGCCAGTGGGTCTGCAGCATATGACCGATCCAGCCCAGGCTCATGTGTTCAGGCATCTGCATAGCCGGCGTGTTGATCAGCCAGGCACCGAGCTTATAGTTGCAATAGAACACCGCGGGCATGGTTACCGGGTTGGTCAGCCAGACCAGGCCCACCGAGATCGGCATGTTGGCCCGGGCGGGGATGGCCACTAGGGCGGCCACCAGCATCTGCATGGGCATGGGGATCATGGCCCAGAACAGGCCAATGGCCATAGCGCGGGAAACGGAGTGACGGTTGAGGTGCCAGAGATTGGGGTCGTGAATCAAGGCCCCGAGAAAACGCAAGGATTTGCTAGCCTTGATGCGTTCTGGGTTGGGCATGTAGCGCTTGAATAAACGACGCGGCATGAAGGCTCTCGGACGAGGAAAAAGCGCCGATATTATGCACAGTTTAATGACGGCCTGCTTTCACACTTTGTGACAGCAAATATGTAAAAGCTGAGCACGGGGTCAAACCCCTGCGTCGGCTGATGGAGCGAGTGTATGCGCATAGGGATATTGGCGCTTGCAGTGGGGTTGCTTGTGCTGCGCTTTCTGCCGGTGTTGCCGCCGTTCTGGCTGCTGTGTCTATTGCCGGTGCTGGGTCTGCTGTTGCTGCCCTCGCGCGCTTACCCCCTGGGTTGCTTTCTGTTCGGTTTGAGCTGGGCCTGCATTTCTGCGCAGTGGGCGCTGGATGACCGTCTGGCTGCCGAACTCGATGGTCGCACCCTGTGGCTGCAGGGGCAGGTGGTGGGTTTGCCCGAGATGGGCGCGGGCGTGGTGCGTTTTCAGCTGCAGGGCGCGCACTCACGGCGGGCCGAACTGCCCGCACGTATGCGTCTGGCTTGGTATGGCGGGCCGGCGCTGCAGGCGGGGGAGACCTGGCGGCTGGCCGTGCGCCTCAAACGCCCCCATGGCTTGGTCAACCCGCAGTCATTCGATTACGAGGCGTGGTTACTGGCACAGCGTCTGGGCGCTACCGGCACGGTGAAAAGCGGCGAGTTGCTGCGCGCCGCCAATGGCCTGGGGAGCTGGCGCGATAGCCTGCGTCAGCGTCTGCTGGCCACCCCCGCGCAAGGGCGTGAGGGGGCGCTGACGGCCCTGGTGCTGGGCGACGGTTCTGGCTTGTCGGCCGCCGACTGGCAGGTGCTGCAGAGCACCGGCACCGTGCATCTGATGGTGATTTCCGGGCAGCATATCGGCCTGCTGGCGGGCTTGCTGTATGGCCTGGTGGCCGGTCTGGCGCGGCTGGGCTGGTGGCCGCGAAGCCTGCCTTGGCTGCCCTGGGCCTGTGGCCTGGCCTTTGCCGGGGCCCTGGGTTATGGACTGCTGGCGGGTTTCGAGGTGCCGGTGCGGCGCGCTTGCGTGATGGTCGGGCTGGTGCTGCTCTGGCGCTGGCGCTTTCGTCACCTGGGCGTCTGGTTGCCGCTGCTACTGGCATTGGTTGCGGTTCTGCTGCTGGAGCCCCTGGCTAGCCTGCAGCCGGGTTTCTGGCTGTCGTTTGGCGCGGTATTGCTGTTGATCCTGATCTTCAGTGGTCGGCTCGGCGCATGGCCCTGGTGGCGGAGTCTGGGGCGGGCGCAGTGGGCCATGGCCGTTGGCCTGTTGCCCTTGTTGTTGGCGCTGGGTTTGCCGGTGAGTGTCAGCGGCCCGCTGGCCAATCTGATTGCAGTGCCCGTGGTGGGCATGCTGGTGGTGCCGCTGGCGCTGTTCGGCAGCCTGTTGTTGCCGTTGCCCTGGGTGGGCAGCAGTGTGCTCTGGCTGGCCGGGGCCACGCTCGATTTGCTGTTTATGTTGCTCGGGCAGATGGCGGCCTGGCTACCGGCCTGGTTGCCCAGCGCATTGCCCCTGTGGGCCTGGTTATTGGTGCTGTTGGGGGCCTGGTTGTTACTGCTGCCGGCGGGAATCCCCGGGCGCAGCCTGGGTGCGGTGCTGCTGTTGCCGCTGTTGTTCAGCCCGCAATCGCGCCCGGAATATGCGCAGGCCGAGGTGTGGATGCTGGACGTGGGGCAGGGCTTGGCAGTGCTGGTGCGCACCCAGGGGCACACGTTGCTCTACGACGCCGGGCCGCGCTTCGGCGACTTCGACACCGGCGAGCGGGTGGTATTGCCGTCCATACGGGCCCTGGGTGTGCGCGAGCTTGACCTGTTGCTGCTCAGTCATGGCGACAACGACCACGTCGGCGGCGCGCCGGCGATTCAGCGCGGGATGCCGGTCCGCCGGGTCGTCAGCGGCGAGCCTGGACGCTTGCCCGGACGGCTGCAGGCCGAGGCCTGCGTCAGCGGGCAGCGCTGGGAATGGGATGGCGTGCAGTTCAGCCTCTGGCAATGGGCGGCCGCCAGAGACGGCAACCAGGCCTCCTGTGTATTGCGGATCGAGGCCGCTGGCGAGCGCCTGCTCTTGACCGGCGATATCGACAGCCGCGCCGAGCAGGCGCTACTGGCCAGCGATATGGCGCTGCGCGCCGAGTGGCTGCTGGCTCCCCACCACGGCAGCCGCGGTTCCTCATCGCAGGCCTTGCTGGCGCAGGTTGCACCCCGGGCGGCGCTGATCTCCCGCGGGCAGCACAATGCCTTTGGTCACCCCCATGCCGAGGTGCTGGCGCGTTATCGGGCGGTTTCCGCGGACCTGTACGACAGTGTCGAGCAGGGCGCGGTACGGATTCGCCTGGGCGCTTTCGTGCCGGGTGAGGGTTTGCGCCATCGCGCACGTTTCTGGCGGGAAAAATGAGAACCGCGGCGGTCGGCGCGGCCGCGACCCTATGCTAGAGTGGCGCCACTTTTGTGAAGGGGATCTGCCACCGTGTGGGAACTGGTCAAAGCTGGCGGCTGGATGATGCTGCCAATCATTCTGTGTTCTATCGCTGCGGCCGGCATTATTGCCGAACGCCTGTGGACGCTGCGGCCGAGCCGCATCACCCCACCCAACCTGCTCGGTCAGGTATGGAAGTGGATCAAAGACAAAAAACTCAATAATCAGAAGCTCAAGGAACTGCGCGCCAATTCGCCTCTGGGGCAGATCCTGGCTGCGGGGCTGGCCAACTCCAAGCATGGTCGCGAGATCATGAAGGAGTGCATTCAGGAAGCTGCCGCCCGGGTAATCCACGACCTGGAACGCTACCTCAATGCCCTGGGCACCATTGCCGGCATCGCGCCGCTGCTGGGCCTGCTCGGCACGGTACTGGGCATGATCGAAATCTTCAGCTCCTTTATGGGGGCAGGCATGGCTAACGCGCCGCTGCTCGCTGCCGGTATTTCCAAGGCCCTGATCACCACGGCGGCAGGCCTGATGGTGGCCATTCCGGCGCTGTTCTTCCATCGCTACCTGCAGCGCCGTATCGACGAGCTGGTGGTCGGTATGGAGCAGGAGGCGATCAAGCTGGTGGAAGTGGTACAGGGTGACCGCGACGTCGATCTGGGTGAGGACAAGGCGTGAAATTCCGGCGCAAACCGCGGGAAAACGTCGAAATCAACCTGGCCTCGTTGATCGACGTGGTGTTTATCCTGCTGCTGTTTTTCGTGGTCACTACCACCTTTACCCGCGAGACCCAGCTCAAGGTCGATCTGCCGGAGGCCGCCAGTGGCACGCCGCCGGAGCAGACCGAGCTGAAGCAGCTGGAGGTGCTGATCGCGGCCGATGGCAGTTATTCGCTGAATGCCAAGGCCTTGCTCAAGAGTGATCTGGACAGCCTGATGGCGGCCCTGCGCAAAGAGTCGGAGGGCGATAACAGCCTGCCGCTGATTATCAGTGCCGACGCCCAGACCCCGCACCAGGCCGTGATCACCGCCATGGACGCCGCAGGCAAGCTGGGCTTTGCCCATCTGCGCATCACCACGGTCGAGGCTCAGGCCGCGCCTTGAGGGTTACCCGCTTATGAGCCTGGCCGAGCGTCTGACAACTGCCTGGTATGCCGGTCACCCGGCGCTGGCGCTGTTGCGGCCGCTGGAGTGGCTCTACCGCGCGGTTGTGCAGCGTAAGCGCGCGCGCTTTCTCGCGGGCGAGGGCGAGATTTACCGGGCACCTGTGCCGGTGCTGGTGGTGGGTAATATCACCGTCGGCGGCACCGGCAAGACCCCGATGATTCTCTGGCTGATCGAGCACTGCCGTAGCCGCGGCCTGCGCGTCGGTGTGGTCAGTCGCGGTTATGGTGCGCAGCCACCCAGTCTGCCCTGGCGGGTTCGGGGGGACGATTCGGCCAGTGTCGCCGGCGATGAGCCGCTGCTGATCGTGCAGCGCAGCGGCGTGCCGCTGATGATCGACCCGGATCGCGGCCGCGCGGTGGCAACCCTGTTGCTTGCCGAGCCGCTGGACCTGATTCTCAGCGACGATGGCCTGCAGCACTATCGCCTGGCCCGGGATCTGGAACTGGTGCTGATCGATGCGGCGCGCGGCCTGGGCAATCGCCGCTGCCTGCCTGCCGGCCCCCTGCGCGAGCCGCTGGAGCGCCTGCACAGCGTCGATGCGCTGTTGTACAACGGCGCGAGCGAGGATCCCCAGGGTGGCTACAGTTTCAACCTGCAGCCCCAGACCCTGATCAATCTGCGCAGCGGCGAAACTCGCTCCCTTGAGCATTTCCCTCCGGGCCAGGCCCTGCACGCGGTGGCCGGTATCGGTAACCCGCAGCGTTTCTTCAATACCCTCGAAGGGCTACACTGGCGGCCTGTCAGGCATGCCTTTGCCGATCATGCGCCGTACAGCGCCGAGCTGCTGAATTTCAGCCCGGCGCTGCCGGTGCTGATGACGGAAAAGGATGCGGTCAAGTGCCGTGCCTTTGCGGCTGACGATTGGTGGTACCTGGCGGTGGATGCCGAGCCTTCGGCCGCGTTTGTCGCCTGGTTTGATCAGCAATTGCAGCGTCTTATGCCGCGCGCCTGACTGTTCTGATCATTCGGCGGCCTCGTCCGCCCCAGCAGCTGCTTCCTATCAAGGATCTCCCATGGACCCGAAACTACTCGACATTCTCGCCTGCCCACTGTGCAAGGGCCCGCTGAAACTTGCCGCTGACAAGAGCGAGCTGATCTGCAAGGCCGACGCACTGGCTTTTCCGGTTCGCGATGGCATCCCTGTGATGCTGGAAACCGAAGCCCGCACCCTCAACGTCGACGAGCGCCTGGACAAGTAAATGAGTACTGCCTTTACCGTTGTGATTCCGGCTCGTTTCGCTTCCAGTCGCCTGCCGGGCAAGCCGCTGCAGGATATTGCCGGAAAACCGATGATTCAGCATGTCTGGGAACAGGCGTGCAAAAGCAGCGCCCAACAGGTGGTGGTGGCCACCGACGATGCGCGCATCGTTGAGGCCTGCCGCAGCTTTGGTGCGCAGGTAGTGCTGACCGACGCCTCCCACAACTCCGGTACCGACCGCCTGGCTGAAGTGGCCACGGCTTTGGGCCTGGCGGCTGACGCCATCGTGGTCAACGTGCAGGGCGACGAGCCGCTGATCCCGCCGGCGATCATCGATCAGGTGGCGGCCAACCTGGCAGCGAATCCGCAGGCGGCAATCGCCACCCTGGCCGAGCCGATTGAGGATGTGCAGGCGCTATTCAACCCCAATGTGGTCAAGGTGGTCAGTGACAAGACTGGCCTGGCCTTGACCTTTAGCCGCGCGCCGCTGCCCTGGGCGCGGGATGCCTTCGCCCAGAGCCGCGACGAGCTGCCCGCAGGCGTACCGTACCGCCGGCATATCGGCATCTACGCCTACCGTGCGCAGTTCCTCCACGACTTCGTCGCCTGGGGCCCGTGCTGGCTGGAAGACACCGAGTGCCTGGAGCAGTTGCGCGCGCTTTGGCATGGCGTGCGTATTCATGTCGCCGATGCCCTTGAGGCTCCGCCTGCCGGGGTCGACACTCAGGAAGACCTTGAGCGCGTTCGCCGCCTGCTGGGGGCCTGATGCGCGTTCTGTTTGTTTGTCTGGGCAATATCTGCCGCTCGCCCACCGCAGAAGGCGTCTTGCGCCACAAGCTGCGTGAGGCCGGGCTGGAAGGGCGCATCGAGGTCGATTCGGCCGGCACTGGCGATTGGCATGTGGGCAAGGCGGCGGATATCCGCACGCGTCAGGCCGCGCAGCAGCGTGGCTATGACCTGTCTGCATTGCGTGGACGGCAGGTCAAGGTGGCGGATTTTCATGCCTTCGACCTGATTCTGGCCATGGATAACAGCAACCTGCACGACTTGCAGCAGCTGCGCCCGGGCGATGCCTCGGCCGAGCTGGACCTGTTTCTGCGTCGTTATCAGCTGGAGCTGGATGAAGTGCCTGATCCCTATTACGGCGGCGAAGCAGGTTTTGCCCAGGTGCTGGATTTGCTCGAACAAGCCTGTGATGCCCTGGTGCTCGAACTCAAGGGGCGCTTATGAGCCTGCAGATTCGTCCCCAGGTATCGCTGAAACCCTATAACAGCTTTGCCGTCGAAGCCTCGGCTAGCCATTTTGTCGAGGTGTGTAACGATCAGCAGGTGGCCGAGGCCCTGGCTTACGCCCAGGCGCAGCAACTGCCGGTGCTGCTGCTCGGCGGCGGCAGCAACCTGCTGCTGACCCGTGATGTCGATGCCCTGGTGCTGCGCATGGCCAGTCGCGGTATTCGCGTACTGAGCGATGACGGCGAGCGTGTTGTGATCGAGGCCGAAGCCGGCGAGCCCTGGCATCCTTTTGTGCAGTGGACGCTGGCGCAGGGCTTTGCCGGCCTGGAAAACCTCAGCCTGATTCCCGGCACCGTGGGCGCTGCTCCGGTGCAGAATATCGGCGCGTACGGCGTTGAGCTGAAGGATCTGTTTGCCGGTTTGACCGCCTTGGATCGGCACAGTGGCGAGCTGCGTGAGTTTTCCCTGCAGGACTGCGCCTTTGCCTACCGCGATAGCCTGTTCAAGCGTGAAAGCGGGCGCTGGGTCATCCTGCGGGTGCGCTTTGCCTTGAGCCGCGCCGCTGAGCTGCGTCTGGATTACGGCCCGGTGCGTCAGCGTCTGGCGGAGCAGGGCATCAATGCGCCGACGGCGCTGGATGTCAGTCAGGCCATCTGCGCCATTCGCAGCGAAAAACTGCCGGATCCGGCTGAGCTGGGCAATGCCGGCAGCTTCTTTAAAAATCCCTTGGTGTCTGCCGAACTGGCGCAGCGCCTGCGTGCTGAGCATGCCGATCTGGTGGCCTATCCCCAGGTGGTGGATGGGCAGGCGGACGGGCAGTTCAAGCTGGCCGCTGGCTGGCTGATCGAGCGTGCGGGCTGGAAGGGCTTTCGTGAAGGGGATGCCGGGGTGCATCGCTTGCAGGCGTTAGTGCTGGTCAATTACGGCGCAGCCACCGGCGCGCAGTTATTGGCACTGGCGCAGCATATCCAGGCGGATATCGCCCAGCGTTTTGCCGTGGAATTGGAGATTGAGCCAAACGTGCTATAAGGCGTTTTGGCGGCAGGCAGCGAACAGTGTATTGATCGCGCTGTAATAAAAGTTAGAACGCAAAAGGGGATGCCGAAGCATCCCCTTTTTTATAGCTCGCCATCCCTGGCAGCTACCCTGCGGGCCGTCGCTACGCGACGTTAAAAACTGCTCCAGGCAATTTTTTATTGCCGAGTGGATCAGATCTGCGGTTTGACCGCTTCTTTATCCTGCTCGTCAGCTTCTACTTCAGTAAACAGCGAGCTTTGCGGCTCCTGGCTTACTTCTGCGTCTGCTTCTGCTTGCACTGCGGCTTCGGCCTTGGGCTCGACTGCTTCGATGCTCGCAGGTGCTTCGGCTGCAGTTTCAACTACGGCTTCGGCAATCGGCTCTTCCGCTACGGGTGCAGCAGCTTCGACCTGCACAGCGGCTGGGGCTTCGGCCGCTTCACGGGCAAGGCGTTCGGCTTCACGCTGACGACGACGCACTTCGCGCGGATCGTTAGGTGCGCGACCGCTGCTGCTAACGACCACGGCCGGTGCTTCTTCGGCGGCGGCTGCCACAACCGGCTCGGCTTCGACGATCACTGGTGCAGCTACTTCAGCCTGTTCCACGGCTACCGGAGCCGTTTCCTCTACAGCAGCGGGCGCTGCAACAGTGGGCTCGACTTCGTTGCTCGCGACAGGTGCCTGCGCCTCGACGATGGGGCTGTCGACAGTTTCGGCTGCTACTTCGGTCACTTCAGCCGTCACTGTAGGCGCTTCAACCACTTCAGCGGCTTCGCTAACGTGCGCAACTGCTGCTGCGGTTTCGGCTTCTACGGTTTCTGTTACGACCTGGGCTACCGGAGCGGTTTCGCCTGGCTGCTCGATGGCTGCGCTCGGGCTGGTTTCTACGGCGCTGGACGCGGTATCGGCAACTGCGGCCGTGACTGCTGTGCTTACCAGTACCGGGGTGCCGGCCTCTTCGCTGCTTTCTTCGCCGGCTTCTTCGCTGCCTTCGATCGGGTTGCCGTTAGCATCGTTCTGACGCTCGCGACGATTGCTGCGACGACGCTGACCACGGGAGCGGCGACGTGGGCGATCGCCACCTTCGCTGCCTTCCTGTTCATCGTCCTGCAGAGCTTCTTCAGTGTTCAGTACTTCCTCGTCGGCGGCAGCTGCGGCCTGTTCGGCACGCGGCTGGCGTTCTTCACGCGGTGCACGCGGCTGGCGCGGTTCGCGTTGCGGACGTTCGGCACGGACTTCTTCGCTTACGGTTGGGCTGTCGCCTTGTGCGGCATCCAGCGGCTCACGCAGTTCACGTGGTTGACGCTCTTCGCGGGGCTTGCGCTCGCGTGGTTGGCGCTCTTCACGTGGCGGGCGGGATTGACGCACTTCCTGTGGCTCACGAACCTCGACGACCTCGCGTGGGCTGCGTTCTTCACGCGGGGCACGCTCTTCGCGCGGAGCGCGTTCTTCACGGGGCGCACGTTCTTCACGGGCTACACGCGGCTGGCGTTCTTCGCGTGGGGCGCGGTCCTCACGTGGTGCACGCTCTTCGCGCGGCTTGCGCTCTTCGTTGTTGCGACCACCACGGCTGCGGTTCTGCTGGCGACCGTTGCGGCGCTCATCGCTGCGCTGCGGGCGTTCGCTGGTTTTCTTCTCGACGACGGCAGGCTTTTCTTCTTCCTTGCCGGCGAACAGGCTGACTAACGACTTGACCAGACCCTTGAACAGGCTTGGCTCGGCAGCGGCAGTAACAGGCTGAACGGCAACGGCTTCAGTCGGGGTAGGGGTCGGTGCAGTACGCTGCGGCGCGGTCTTGATCGCGGCTTCCTGGCGAACCAGGGTGCGCGTTGCGGCGGCCTGCTTTTCTTCTTCCACTTCAATGGTCGCCATTTCATAGCTGGATTGAGTGGACTGAGCTTCCGGGCTGTCGTCACGGATGCGGGTGACTTCGAAGTGCGGGGTTTCCAGGTGATCGTTCGGCACGATAACGATGCGCGCACGGGTACGCAGTTCGGTCTTGGTGATCGAGTTACGTTTTTCGTTGAGCAGGAAGGCTGCAACTGGAATTGGCACTTGTGCGCGAACTTCAGCAGTGCGGTCTTTCAGGGCTTCTTCTTCGATCAGCCGCAGAATTGCCAGCGACAGCGATTCGACGTCGCGGATGATGCCCTGACCATTGCAGCGTGGGCAGACGATACCGCTGCTTTCACCCAGGGACGGACGCAGGCGCTGACGCGACATTTCCAGCAGGCCGAAGCGCGAGATACGACCGACCTGTACGCGGGCGCGGTCGGCTTCCAGGCTTTCGCGGACTTTTTCTTCCACGGCGCGCTGGTTCTTGGCCGGGGTCATGTCGATAAAGTCGATGACGATCAGGCCGCCGATGTCACGCAGGCGCAGCTGACGGGCGATTTCTTCGGCCGCTTCCAGGTTGGTCTGCAGGGCGGTTTCTTCGATGTCGCTGCCTTTGGTCGCACGGGCCGAGTTGATGTCGATGGACACCAGGGCTTCGGTCGGGTCGATAACGATGGAGCCACCGGACGGCAGTTTCACCTCGCGCTGGAAGGCGGTTTCGATCTGGCTTTCGATCTGGAAACGGTTGAACAGCGGCACGCTGTCTTCATACAGCTTGATCTTGCTGGCGTACTGCGGCATCACCTGGTTGATGAAACTCAGGGCTTCCTGCTGGGCTTCGATGCTGTCGACCAGCACTTCGCCGATGTCCTGGCGCAGGTAGTCGCGGATGGCGCGGATGATCACGTTGCTTTCCTGGTAGATCAGGAAAGGCGCGGCGCGGTCCAGCGAGGCTTCTTTAATAGCGGTCCACAGCTGCAGCAGGTAATCCAGGTCCCACTGCATTTCTTCGCTGCTACGGCCGAGGCCGGCAGTGCGCACGATCAGGCCCATATCGCTCGGTGCGACCAGGCCATTCAGCGCTTCGCGCAGTTCATTGCGCTCTTCGCCTTCGATGCGGCGGGAAATGCCACCGGCACGCGGGTTGTTCGGCATCAGCACCAGGTAGCGACCGGCCAGGCTGATAAAGGTGGTCAGGGCAGCGCCCTTGTTGCCACGCTCTTCTTTCTCGACCTGAACGATGACTTCCTGACCTTCCCTGAGCACGTCCTTGATATTGACGCGGCCTTCGGGGGCCTTGCTGAAGTATTCGCGGGAGATTTCTTTGAGTGGCAGAAAGCCGTGGCGTTCCGAGCCAAAGTCAACGAAGGCGGCTTCGAGGCTGGGTTCTACGCGGGTGATCTTGCCTTTGTAGATGTTGGATTTTTTCTGCTCACGGGCACCGGACTCGATGTCCAGGTCGTAGAGTTTCTGCCCATCTACCAGGGCGACACGCAACTCTTCGGGTTGAGTTGCGTTAATCAGCATTCTTTTCATGTAGTACCGTCGGTTTCCGGTGCTGGCGGAAGCGGCGTTCGGCACACACGACTTCAGGGTCGGTGTCAGGCGCGTCTAGAACGGTCGTAAAGCGTTCCATTGTCGAGCGGCAATCAGCCAGTTGGGCTGGGCCGCGACGGACGTCTCCTGCTCGCTGTTGTGACAGAAAGCACTAAGTCAGGAGGAGGAATCAGCTGTCGGTAGCGGACGAGATAAAGCGTCTTGGTGTAAAGCAATTGCTACGCGGACCGACAGTTGTACATCTCCACCCTACACGTATCGCTGAAAATCGGGTGCCGCTCGCGAAAATCCGCAGCGGGTTAACTATTACCGCGGCCGTCCAAAGGGGAAGGTCGCGCGTCATGGCTTGAAGGCTTTATTTCCGAGTTGTTCGCGGTCTTGGCGACCTTACTTTCTGCGAATAACCCGTCGGACGGCCTCGCGTCCAGAAAGGGTTGCGTTGGTTGGGGATGGCAGTTTTGGCGATCATCCGCAAACCAGGCCGCTTTTGGCGGCGTCCCGACTATAGCAGCAATGATTAAGTGCTTCAAATCCATAAAAAATTGTTATGATTGCGCGATGACGACTCCTACCTCTCCAACCTCTGGCGTTCAGCTACTTGAGGTTGCGCCGGAACTTGCCGGCCAGCGCATCGATAACTTTCTTCGCACCCAGCTCAAAGGCGTGCCCAAGACCTTGATTTACCGCATTTTGCGCAAAGGCGAAGTGCGGGTAAACAAGGGCCGGATCAAGCCCGAGTACAAGCTCCAGGCCGGCGATATCATTCGCGTGCCGCCGCTACGCTTGGCTGAGCGTGACGAGCCCGAGCCCCTAGCTCAGGGTTTGTTGCAGCGCCTGGAGGCGGCCATTGTCTATGAAGACAAAGCCCTGATTGTGCTCAACAAGCCCGCCGGTATTGCCGTGCATGGCGGCAGTGGTCTCAATTACGGGGTCATCGAGGCTTTTCGTCAGTTGCGCCCCGATGCCAAGGAGCTGGAGCTGGTGCATCGCCTGGATCGGGATACGTCCGGCCTGCTGATGATCGCCAAGAAGCGCAGCATGTTGCGCCATCTGCATGAAGCTTTGCGCGGTGACGGCGTGGACAAGCGTTATATGGCGCTGGTGCGTGGCCATTGGGCGACCGCCAAGAAGCAGGTTAATGCGCCCTTGCTGAAGAGCAATCTGCGTTCCGGCGAGCGTATGGTCGAGGTCAATCCAGAAGGCAAGGAAGCGCTGACCATCTTCCGTGTGCTGCGCCGCTTCGGCGAGTTCGCCACTCTGGTCGAGGCCAAGCCGGTGACCGGGCGTACCCATCAGATCCGTGTGCATGCGCAGCATGCTGGGCATTGCATCGCCGGCGACAGCAAGTATGGCGACGACGATTTCACCAAGGAAATTCGCGATCTGGGCGGCAAACGCCTGTTTCTGCATGCCTATGAGTTGGTGGTGCCGCTGCCGGATGGCGGGCAGTTGAAGCTGGCGGCTCCGGTGGATGAGATGTGGGCGCGGACCGTGGAGCGTCTCGGTGCCTGACTCTCAGAAGCGTGGCTGTCAGGAGCGTGGCTATCAGCTGCTGATCTTCGATTGGGATGGCACGTTGGTCGATTCCATCGGTCGGATTGTCGCGGCGATGCATATGGCGGCCGATGTCTGTGAGCTACCACGCTGCACGGATGAGCAGGTGCGCGGCATTATCGGCTTGGGTTTGCCTGAGGCCATCCGTTGCCTTTATCCGGATATGCATGATGTGGCTCGTGCGCAACGTCTGCGCCACAGCTACAGCGAAAACTACCTGGCTCTTGAGTCCGAGCCTTCGGCGCTGTTCCATGGGGTGGCCGAAGGTTTGGAAGCGTTTCGTGCCGATGGCTATCGTCTGGCGGTAGCGACTGGCAAAGGGCGGCACGGTTTGCAGCGGGTGCTGGCTGATCGTGGCTGGCTGGATTATTTCGATTACAGTCGTTGCGCGGATGAAACGGCGAGCAAGCCGGACCCGCTGATGCTGCATGAGATTCTTGCGCAAAGCGGTGTTGCGGCCAGTCAGGCGCTGATGGTGGGCGACTCGTCCTTCGATCTGTTGATGGCGCAGCGCGCTGGCATGGATTGTGTGGCGGTGGGGTATGGCGCTCAGCCTTTGCAGGCGTTACGTGAGTGTCAGCCGACGCTGGCAATAGAATGTTTTACCGAATTGCGCGCCTGGCTGGAGCGGCGTGCGGTTGGGCAATCAGTTGAGGTGAGAGAGCATGTCGGATGAATGGAAGGCATCGGCTACGGCGGATGACGATGGCAAAAGCTGGAAGCTGCTGGAGAAAACCTTGCTGGCTGGCGTGCAGGAGCAGCGCAGGGCGCGGCGCTGGGGGATTTTCTTCAAGCTGCTGACCTTTATTTACCTGTTCGGTGCTTTGGTGCTGTTTTCGCCGTTGCTCGATATTAAAAAGGGCGCGGGGGGTGGCACCGCGCATACCGCGGTGATCGAGGTGCGCGGAGTGATTGCCGACAAGGAGTCGGCCAGTGCCGATAATATTGTCGGCAGCCTGCGGGCGGCGTTTGAGGATGCCAATACCAAGGGCGTGATCCTGCGCATCAACAGTCCGGGCGGCAGTCCGGTGCAGTCGGGCTATATCTATGACGAGATTCGCCGCCTGCGCACAGAGTACCCGGCGATCAAGCTGTATGCGGTGATCACCGATCTGGGGGCTTCGGGTGCCTATTACATCGCCAGCGCGGCTGATGAGATTTATGCCGACAAGGCCAGTCTGGTCGGTTCCATCGGTGTGACTGCGGCAACCTTTGGCTTTGTTGGGGTGATGGAGAAGCTGGGTGTGGACCGCCGCGTCTATACCTCGGGCGAGCACAAGGCGTTTCTAGACCCGTTCCAGCCGCAAAAGGCCGAAGAGACCGAGTTCTGGCAGGGCGTTCTGGAGACTACTCATCGTCAGTTTATTGCCAGCGTCAAGCAGGGGCGCGGTGAGCGCTTGAAGGATGCCGAGCACCCGGAACTGTTTTCGGGTCTGGTCTGGTCGGGCGAGCAGGCCCTGCAGCTGGGCTTGATCGATGCGCTGGGCAATACCAGCTATGTGGCGCGTGAGGTGATTGGTGAGAAAGAACTGGTCGACTTCACGCTGAAGGAGTCGCCGCTGGATCGCTTTGCGAAAACCCTGGGTTCAAGCGTTGCCGAGCATGTGGCGATGTGGATGGGCTTTCAGGGGCCGTCGCTGCGCTGATTGTTACTGTGTTCCGAGCAGGCCCGGTCATTTGATCGGGCTTGTTTGTTTATGGGATATCGATTCCAGCGGCTAGCAGCATGTCTACCAGGCGGATCAGGGGCAGGCCGATCAGGCTGCTGCTGTCGCTGCCTTCGGTGCTGCGAAACAGGCTGATGCCCAAGCCTTCGGCCTTGAAGCTGCCGGCGCAGTCATAGGGCTGCTCGGCGTGCAGGTAGCGGGTGATCTGGGCGTCGCTGAGTGGGCGAAAGTGCACGATGAAGGGAATGCAGTCGGTCTGGCTGACACCGCTGTGGCTGTCGAGCAGGGTCAGGCCGGTGAGGAAGGTGACGCTGTTGCCGCTGGCGGCGAGCAACTGCTCGCGGGCGCGCTCGAAATTATGCGGCTTGCCGAGAATCTGCTGGCCGAGCACGGCGACCTGGTCCGAGCCGATAATCAGGTGTTGGGGGTGGCTGTTACGCAGGGCCTGGGCTTTTTCCAGGGACAGGCGGCGCACCAGGCTGTCTGCGCTTTCATCTGTTTGGCGGGACTCGTCGATATCCGGGGCGCAACAGCTGAAGGGCAGGCGCAGGCGGGCGAGCAGTTCACGTCTATAGGGCGAGCTGGATGCGAGCACCAGGGGCAGCATATTGTTTTCCTTTCGTGGTAGCGGGCGCGCTCGCCTCCCTTATTCGGCGCTTCGCGCCACCTTCTTGTGGAGGGGGAAAGCGTCAAGGAGGTCGTCACTGCGTGACTTCAGGTTAAGGCGGCGATTTTAACGGCGGTGGCAGATGCTGGACAGGCCGAATTTCCTTTGACAGCGGCGGGTCGCATCCCTAGAATGCGCCGCCTATGTCAAATGCACCGATTCCACCTCACGTTGATCCGCGCAAACTTGCTGATCGTGGCGCCACCCTTGAGGGTGATTTGCTACTGGCCGATTTGCCGCGACTCTGCGAGCCACTTGCCGATAACCAAGGCGTGGTGCGTGCGAAGTTTTTCTTCGAGCGTGACGAGCGTAATGCCGTGGTTATCCATAGCGAGCTTGTGGTTGAGGTCAAGATGGTATGCCAGCGTTGTCTGGACTTGGTCGTTCTGCCGATCCATAGCGAGTGTGATTACGCCGTGGTGAAAGAGGGAGCGAATACCCAGTCCGTGCCGCAAGGCTATGACGTGCTGGAGCTGGGTGAAGACCCATTGGATCTGCTGGCGCTGGTCGAGGAGGAGCTGTTGCTCGCCTTACCCATTGTCCCGGCTCATGACCCTAAAGATTGCCAGCAACCGGCTGGGCTCGATGAGCCCGAGCCGAGCGAGGACGAGGTAACGCGGTCCAACCCGTTCAATGTATTGGCGCAGTTAAAGCGTGACCCAAACGTTTAGGAGTTAATTAGTTATGGCTGTTCAGCAGAACAAAAAATCCCGTTCCGCCCGTGACATGCGTCGTTCGCACGATGCTCTCGAAGGCAGCACCCTGTCCGTCGAGAAAACCACCGGTGAAATTCACCTGCGTCACCACGTATCGCCAGAAGGCGTTTACCGTGGTCGTAAAGTGATCGACAAGGGCGCTGACGAGTAAATCTTGTCCGCTCCGATCATCGCGATTGATGCAATGGGTGGGGACTTCGGTCCCCACTGCATTGTTCCGGCCTGCATTGCCTGCCTGGCCGAATACCCCTCGTTGCACCTGGTCCTCGTCGGCCAACCCTCTCTCCTCGAACCTTTGATTGCCCGTTACCCGGGTGTCGATCGTGCACGCCTGCGTGTTGAGCCGGCGGCTGAAGTGATCGAGATGGATGAGCGGCCGGCGCAGGCCCTGCGCGGCAAGCCCGACTCCTCGATGCGGGTGGGTCTGGAGTTGCTGCGCAGTGGCGCGGTCCAGGCCTGCGTCAGTGCCGGCAATACCGGTGCCTTGATGGCCCTGTCGCGTTATGTGCTGAAAACCCTGCCCGGCATCGATCGCCCGGCTATGGTTACGGCTATTCCGACGCAGACGGGTTTCTGTCATTTGCTCGATCTGGGTGCCAATGTCGACTGCAGTGCCGAGCACCTCTATCAGTTCGCGGTGATGGGGTCGGTCACCGCCGAGGCCCTGGGCACGGTGCGTCCTCGGGTGGCACTGCTTAATGTTGGTACTGAGGACATCAAGGGCAATCAGCAGGTCAAGCTGGCGGCGAGCCTGCTGCAGGCGGCCGAGGGCCTGAACTATATCGGCTTTATCGAAGGCGATGGCTTGTACCGCGGCGAGGCCGATGTGGTGGTCTGCGACGGCTTTGTTGGCAATATCCTGCTCAAGTCCAGCGAGGGCCTCGCCAGCATGATTGCCCTGCGCATCGAGGCGCTGTTCAAGTCGAGCCTGGCGGCGCGCCTGGTGGGGTTGCTGGCATTGCCGTTGCTGCGTCGCCTACGGGGCGACCTGGCCCCGGCAGAGCACAATGGGGCGAGTTTTGTCGGCTTGCAGGGCATCGTGGTGAAAAGCCATGGTTCTGCCGGGCCTGACGGTTTTAAAAGCGCCATTCGCCGAGCTTTGGCGGAGATTGAGGAAAATCTGCCGCAACGCTTGCATGGTCGCCTGGGCGAACACTTGCTTTAGGATGTGACCGCGACGGTCGGCCTGTCATCCAACTGTCAGTTTGTTGCGCTTGGCTAGGCCAGGTGTAAATTTCCGACGATCAAGATCATTAGGAACAGGTTTCCATGTCTGCATCTCTCGCATTCGTCTTTCCGGGTCAGGGCTCGCAGTCCCTGGCGATGTTGGCCGAGCACGGCGCACAGCAGCCGTTGATTCTCGATACCTTTACCGAGGCCTCCGAGGCTCTGGGCTACGACCTCTGGACGCTGACCCAGCAGGGCCCTGAAGAACAACTCAATCAGACCGACAAGACCCAGCCAGCGATCCTGGCTGCCTCCGTCGCGCTCTGGCGCTTGTGGCTGGCCGAAGGTGGTGCGCGTCCGGCCTTTGTCGCCGGTCACAGCCTGGGTGAGTATTCCGCCCTGGTCGCTGCCGGTAGCCTGTCTCTGGCGGCCGGGGTAAAGCTGGTCGAACACCGCGGGCAGTTGATGCAGCAGGCCGTACCGGCCGGGCAGGGCGGCATGGCCGCTATTCTCGGGCTGGACGATGCCGATGTGCTGGCCGCCTGCGCCGAAGCGGCGCAAGGTGAAGTGGTCAGCGCGGTGAACTTCAATGCCCCGGGGCAGGTGGTGATCGCCGGTGGTGCTGCCGCCGTGGCGCGCGCCATTGAGGCCTGCAAGGCGCGTGGTGCCAAGCGTGCCATGCCGCTGCCGGTGAGCGTGCCTTCGCACTGCGCGTTGATGCGCCCGGCGGCCGAAAGCTTTGCCGAGGCGGTGGCGGCCATTGACTGGCAGACTCCGCAGATTGCCCTGGTGCAGAACGTCAGTGCTGCGGTGGTGACCGATCTTGAAAGCCTCAAACGCGATTTGCTGGCGCAGTTGTACAGTCCGGTTCGCTGGGTCGAGTCCATGGTCTGCCTGGCGGGCCAGGGTGTCACCGATCTGGTCGAATGCGGCCCGGGCAAGGTTCTGTCCGGTTTGAACAAGCGCTGCGTCAAAGGTATCAATACCCATAACCTGGACACCCCGGACGCCTTCGCTGCCGCGCGGGCGACCCTGGTCTGATTAAGGAGAAACGCTATGAGCCTGCAAGGTAAGGTTGCATTGGTCACCGGCGCGAGCCGTGGCATTGGCCAGGCAATTGCCCTGGAACTGGGTCGTCAAGGCGCTGTGGTAATAGGTACCGCGACCTCCGCTTCGGGGGCCGAGCGTATCGCCGAAACCCTGAAAGCCAATGGCATCGAAGGTGCCGGTCTGGTACTCGATGTCAGTGACAGCGAGTCTGTTGCCAGCACTCTTGAGCACATCCAGCAACATCTTGGTCAGCCGTTGATCCTGGTCAACAACGCCGGCATCACCCGCGATAACCTGATGCTGCGGATGAAAGACGACGAATGGTTCGATGTCATCAACACCAACCTTAGCAGCCTGTACCGGCTGACCAAGGCCGTACTGCGCGGCATGACCAAGGCGCGTTACGGGCGCATCATCAATATCGGTTCGGTGGTCGGAGCCATGGGCAACGCCGGCCAGGTGAACTATGCTGCGGCCAAGGCCGGGCTGGAAGGTTTCGGTCGTGCGCTGGCGCGTGAAGTTGGTTCGCGGGCAATTACCGTGAATGCCGTAGCGCCAGGTTTTATCGACACCGATATGACCCGTGAACTGCCGGAAGCACAGCGTGATGCGCTGCTTACTCAGATTCCGCTGGGCCGTTTGGGGCAGGCCGAAGAGATCGCTAAAGTGGTCGCTTTCCTCGCTTCTGATGGCGCGGCTTACGTCACAGGGGCTACTATCCCTGTGAACGGCGGGATGTATATGAGCTAAATGTGACGGATGCCTTCAGAAAACTGTCATAGATGTTGTCTAAAATCCGTTATAAAGCTGCAACAGGTTTATAGACAGATCGTTGAAGTGTTCCTGGGGGCACCCCGGCATTCAGCTTGAAATGCTAAAAACCCTTTCTATACACTTGGCCGCAGATACAGTGGCCTGGATTTGTCCCATTAGGAGTGAGAACAACGTATGAGCACCATCGAAGAACGCGTCAAGAAAATCGTTGCCGAGCAGCTGGGCGTTAAGGAAGAAGAAGTCACCAACAGCGCTTCCTTCGTTGAAGACCTGGGTGCCGACTCCCTTGATACCGTTGAGCTGGTGATGGCTCTCGAAGAAGAATTCGAGACCGAGATCCCGGACGAGCAAGCTGAGAAGATCACCACCGTTCAGGAAGCTATCGACTACGTTACCGCGCACGCGTAAACGCAATCGTCGTTTCCCGACTCGGAAAAGCCGCACTCCCTTCTCGGGTGTGCGGCTTTTCTTTAAGCGCATTGCAAGCGTTGCAAACTAGAAAAGGAGATTGCTGTGTCGCGTAGACGCGTCGTGGTTACCGGTATGGGCATGTTGTCGCCGCTGGGTAACGATGTGCCGAGCAGTTGGCAGGGCATTTTGGCCGGGCGTAGTGGTATCGGCCTGCTTGATCATATGGACCTTTCGGCCTTTTCCACCCGTATCGGTGGCTCGGTCAAGGACTTTGATGTCGAGCAATACCTGACCGCCAAAGAGGCACGCAAACTCGATTTGTTTATTCAGTACGGTCTGGCCGCGAGCTTTCAGGCGATGCGCGATTCCGGGCTGGAAGTGACCGATGCCAATCGCGAGCGCATTGGCGTGGCCATGGGTTCGGGTATTGGCGGCCTGACCAATATCGAGAACAACTGCAAGTCGTTGATCGAGCAGGGGCCACGGCGCATTTCGCCGTTCTTCGTGCCGGGCTCGATCATCAATATGATTTCCGGTTTCCTGTCGATCCACCTCGGCTTGCAGGGACCCAACTACGCCATCGCCACAGCCTGTACCACCGGTACCCACTGCATTGGCATGGCGGCGCGCAACATCATGTACGGCGAGGCCGATGTGATGGTGGCCGGCGGTGCCGAAATGGCCGCCTGCGGTCTGGGGCTGGGTGGCTTCGCCGCTGCACGGGCCATGTCGACCCGCAATGATGACCCGACCCGGGCCAGTCGCCCCTGGGACAAGGACCGTGATGGTTTCGTCCTGTCCGACGGTGCCGGTGCCCTGGTACTGGAAGAGCTGGAACATGCCAAGGCCCGTGGCGCGCATATCTATGCCGAGCTAATCGGCTTCGGTATGAGTGGCGACGCCTACCATATGACTTCGCCGCCGGACGACGGTGCAGGCGCGGCGCGCTGCATGGTCAATGCTCTACGCGACGCCAGGCTGAATCCCGAGCAGGTGCAGTACATCAATGCCCATGGCACTTCGACTTCGGCTGGCGACAAGGCGGAAGTGGCGGCGCTGAAGTCGGTATTCGGCGAGCACGCCTACAGGCTGGCGGTCAGCTCGACCAAGTCCATGACCGGTCACCTGCTCGGCGCTGCCGGTGCGGTGGAGGCGATTTTCAGCGTGCTGGCCATCCGTGATCAGGTCGCTCCGCCGACCATCAACCTGGATAACCCGGACGAGGGCTGTGATCTCGACTTCGTCGCGCATCAGGCCAAGGCCATGCCGATTGAGGTGGCGCTGTCCAACTCCTTCGGTTTCGGCGGTACCAATGGCTCGCTGGTGTTCCGTCGGTTCGCCGACTGATGCTGAGCTGGATCGACGGTCAGCCGGCCGAGCTGCTATCCGTCCAGGATCGCGGTTTGGCCTATGGCGATGGTCTGTTTGAGACCATCGCCATTACGGCGGGGCAACCTTCTCTGCTGGAGCGTCATCTGGCGAGATTGAGTGAGGGGTGTGCGCGACTGCATATCCCGCTCGACCTGCCGCTGCTCAGGGCCGAGTTGCTGGCGTTCAGCCGGCAACTCGGCGATGGCGTGGCCAAGCTGATCCTGACCCGGGGCGATGGCTTGCGCGGCTATGCGCCGCCACAACCGGCGCAGCCGCGACGCCTGCTGCTGGGCAATCCCAAGCCGAGTTATCCGGCCGCCCATGCTGCGCAGGGGGTGCGTCTGTTTCCCTGCGCCACGCGTCTGGCCGAACAGCCTGTGCTGGCCGGCTTGAAGCACCTCAATCGTCTCGAACAGGTGTTGGCGCGCGGCGAGTGGCGCGACGCCGAACATGCCGAAGGCCTGATGCTGGATGGGGCTGGGCGGGTGATTGAGGGGGTTTACAGCAACCTGTTTATCGCCAGGGGCGGGGTGTTGATCACCGCGGACCTGTCGCGCTGCGGGGTGGCCGGGGTGATGCGCGCCGAGCTGCTGGCCCAAGCCGTGGCGCTGGGCATCGAGTGCCAGGTGCGCGATATCAGCTACGCCGAACTGCTGGCTGCTGACGAAGTATTTCTCTGTAATAGCCTCTACGGCGTCTGGCCGGTTCGCAGCCTGCTCACGCATGACTGGCCGCTCGGCCCGCTCACCCGTAAACTGCAGGTCATTGCCCGCGATCTACTGGACTGCTGATTCGTGATACGCAAATTTTTGCTGCTGCTGGAAGGCGCAGTGCTGTTGGCTGGCCTGCTTGTGGCGTTTGTCGCCTGGCAGCAGCACACGGCCTTGCACCAGCCCCTGACGATTTCCGACGAATACCTGGTCGAGGTGGCGGCCGGCGCTACGCCTGGCGGAGTGCTCAATCGCCTCGAGGCCGATGGCGTGCTCGACGGTGCCCTCTGGTTACGCTTGTACTGGCGCTTCAATCTGCGCAACCAGCCGTTGCACAGTGGTGAATATCGGCTGACACCAGGCCTCAAGGCGCTCGACATGCTGAACATGTGGCGGCGTGGCGAGGTGCTGCAGTACAGCCTGACCCTGGTCGAAGGCTGGAATTTTCGCCAGGTGCGCGCCGCCCTGGCCCGGGAAACCCGCCTCGAGCTGGCCTTGAGTGACCTGAGCGATGCACAGCTGATGGAGCGCCTCGGCCTGCCCGGGCTCAACCCGGAGGGGCGCTTCTTTCCTGACACCTACCGATTTGTCCGCGGCATGAGCGATCTCGACCTGCTCAAGCAGGCCCATACCCGCCTGGAGCAGGTGCTGGCCGAGGAGTGGGAGCAACGTGCGGAAGGCTTGCCGTACCGCGAGCCCTACGACGCCTTAATCATGGCGTCGATGATCGAAAAGGAAACCGGCGTACCCGAGGAGCGTGGCGAAATCGCCGGGGTCTTCGTGCGGCGTCTGCGTATCGGCATGCGTCTGCAAACCGATCCCACGGTGATCTACGGTATGGGCGAGCGCTACAACGGCAGAATCACCCGCGCCGACTTGCGCGAGCCGACCGCCTACAACACCTACACCATCGACGGCATGCCGCCGACACCCATTGCCCTGGTCGGCCGCGAGGCGATCAATGCTGCGCTCAATCCCGTCGACGGTAACAGCCTGTATTTCGTGGCCCGTGGCGATGGCAGTCATGTGTTTTCCAGCACCCTTGAGCAGCATAATCAGGCGGTCCGCGAGTACCAGCTCAAGCGGCGTGCCGACTATCGTTCGAGTCCTGCCCCCGTTGCGCCCAATAATCAGTAAGGACAGTCTGTGAGCGGTTTGTTTATCACCCTGGAAGGTCCCGAAGGCGCGGGCAAGAGTACCAATCGCGATTACCTGGCCGAACGCTTGCGTGCCCAGGGTATCGATGTGCTGTTGACCCGCGAGCCAGGCGGCACGCCCCTGGCCGAGCGGATTCGCGAGTTGCTGCTCACTCCCAGCGATGACGAGGATATGGCTGCCGACACCGAGCTGCTGCTGGTCTTCGCGGCTCGTGCCCAGCACCTGGCGCGCGTTATCCGCCCGGCACTGGCGCGGGGTTGTGTGGTGCTTTGCGATCGGTTTACCGACGCCACCTATGCCTATCAAGGCGGGGGGCGGGGCTTGTCCGCAGCGCGTATTGCCGCTCTGGAAGACTTTGTCCAGGGTGCGCTGCGTCCGGATCTGACCCTGATTTTCGATCTGCCGATCGAGATTGGGCTGGCGCGGGCGGCCGCCCGTGGGCGGCTGGACCGGTTCGAGCAGGAGGGACGCGAATTCTTCGATGCGGTGCGCGGCACCTATCTGCGCCGCGCTGCCGAGCAACCGCAACGCTACCGTATTCTGAATGCCGCACAGTCGCTGAGCCAGGTGCAGCATGTCCTGGATGCCCTGTTGCCGGAATTGCTGGAGCTGCACCGTGGCTGAAGCCTATCCCTGGCAGGAGGCGCTCTGGCAGCAGTTGGCCGGGCGTACGCAGCATGCGCACGCCTACCTGCTGCATGGGCCGGCCGGGATCGGCAAGCGCGCCCTGGCGGAACGCTTGATGGCGCGTCTGCTCTGCCAGCAGCCCGCCGGGCTGGACGCTTGCGGCCAGTGCAAGTCCTGCCATCTGCTGGCAGCTGGCACCCATCCGGATAATTACATCCTCGAGCCGGAAGAGGCCGACAAGGCGATCAAGGTCGATCAGGTGCGTGACCTGGTCAGTTTCGTGGTGCAGACCGCGCAACTGGCCGGGCGCAAGGTGGTGCTGGTCGAGCCTGCCGAGTCGATGAATCTGAATGCCGCCAATGCCTTGCTGAAAAGCCTGGAGGAACCTTCCGGCAATACCGTACTGCTCTTGGTCAGTCACCAGCCCAGCCGTCTGTTGCCGACGGTCAAGAGTCGCTGTGTGCAGCAGGCCTGCCCTCTGCCTGGCGAGGCCGCCAGCCTGGAATGGCTGGCCAAAGCCTTGCCGGCGTGCAGCGTAGAGGAGCATCACGAGCTGCTGTTTCTGGCGGCGGGTTCGCCACTGGCTGCGCTGCGCATGCATGAGCAGGGCGTTAGCGCCCAGCGCGTACAGGTGGTGGAGGGGGTGAAGAAGCTGCTCAAGCAGCAGATCGCCCCCAGCCAGCTGGCGGAAAGCTGGAATGCGGTGTCCCTGCAGTTGCTGTTCGACTGGTTCAGCCAGTGGTCGCAGTTGATGCTGCGCTACCAGTTGACCCGCGATGAAGAAGGGCTGGGCCATGCCGATATGCGCAAGGTGGTGCAGTATCTGGCGGACAAAACCCCGCAAGCCAAGGTGCTGAAGATGCAGGATTGGTTGCTCGCGCAGCGGCAGAAAGTCATGGGCAAGGCCAATCTCAACCGTGTCTTGCTTCTCGAAGCCTTGCTGGTGCAGTGGGCAAGCCTGCCCGGACCGGGCTAGAATCGGTCATTGAGTCATAAATTCAGGAATGCCGCATGAGTCTGCCTCCTAACTTGGGCCCGCGTAACGGGATCTTGTCCCTGACCATCAAGGACAAGTCTGTGCTCTATGCCGCTTATATGCCCTTTATCAAGAATGGCGGCCTGTTTATCCCGACCAACAAGAACTACAAGCTCGGCGATGAAGTGTTCATGCTGCTCAACCTGATGGATGAGCCGGAAAAGATCCCGGTCGCCGGCAAGGTGGTCTGGATCACCCCCAAGGGTGCCCAGGGCAACCGCGCCGCGGGTGTCGGCGTGCAGTTCAATGATGGCGACAACAGCGCGCGCAACAAGATCGAAACCTACCTGGCCGGTGCGCTGACCTCGGATCGTCCGACCCACACGATGTAATAGCCGTAAGCGACAAGCCACCCGCTGCAAGCTGGAAGCGACAGGCGCTGAGTTTGTGGCTTGGTGCTTGCGGCCTGAAGCTTGAGGCTCCCATGCTTATCGATTCCCACTGCCACCTCGATCGTCTCGATCTGGCCGCCCATGGCGGTTCGCTCGACGCGGCGCTGGCTGCTGCGCGGGCGCGCGGCGTTGGTCATTTTCTCTGTATTGGCGTTAGCGCGGACAATGCCGCGGCAGTCAAAGGGCTGGCCGAGCGCTATGCCGATGTCGACTGCTCGGTGGGCGTGCACCCCCTGGATCTCGAGCCCGGTGCTGCGCCGGCCCTGGATTGGCTGCTGGCCGAGCTGAACCATCCGCGGGTGGTGGCGATTGGCGAAACCGGCCTGGACTACCACTATGAGCCGGAGGCGGCCGAGCTGCAGCGACAAGCCTTTCGTCTGCACCTGCAGGCCGCTCAGGTCACTGGCAAACCGGTGATCGTGCACACCCGCGAAGCCCGCGCCGATACCCTGACCCTGCTGCGCGAGGCCGCCTTGCCACAGGCCGGTGTGCTGCATTGCTTTACTGAAGACTGGGACATGGCCAAGGCCGCCCTGGATCTGGGTTTCTATATTTCCCTGTCCGGCATCGTCACCTTCCGCAATGCCGAAGCGCTGCGCGAAGTGGCGCGCCAGGTGCCGGCCGATCGTCTGCTGGTGGAAACCGACGCGCCCTACCTGGCCCCGGTGCCACACCGCGGCAAGCCGAACCTGCCGGAATATGTGCGCGAGGTGGCCGAGTACCTGGCGACGTTGCGCGGCGTTGATTTCGAGCAGTTTGCCGAGCAGACCACCAGCAACTTCAAGCGTCTTTTTCCTTTGGCCAGAGTCGTCTGAGCTCGGTTCTCTGTGCATCGTCTGGAATCGCGCACAAAAAAAACCCGGGCTCTGGGGGATGAGTCCGGGTTAAGACCATTAGGAGTAAATCAAGATACGCGGTCCACGGTATCTTGACTGGCGGGGCGCTTGGGGGATACGCCCACACCAGTACTCCCCAGTATTGGTGAAGATTGCCGATAGTCCAGGCCACTTGGCGGCATTCTTAAACGTATTTGGAATACTCGCCGCGCTCTTGAGTCCTCAAGCTGTCGCCAACTGGTGCAGCAGCTGCAGGGTTTCCTCTATGACCTGGGCCTGGGTGTAGAAGTGTGGCGACAGGCGGATACCCGATCCGCGCTGGGCGCAGATCACCTGTTGCTCTCTTAGCTGCTGGTACAGGGTCTGGTTATCCCAGCCGTCGAGGCTAAAAGTGAGGATGCCGGCGCGGCGCAGTGGATTCAGCGGGCTGTGCAGGCGGCAGCCGGGAATCGTCTGCAAGCCGACCTGCAGCCATTGCATGCGCTCCTGCAGGGCGGCTTCGACCTGAGGCATGCCGACCTCTTCCAGCAACGACAGGCTGGCCTCCAGGGCCATGGCACCGAGCATATTCGGGCTGCCGCACTCGAAGCGTCTGGCGCTGCGTGCTGCTTGCCAGTCGGTGCGCTGGTAGTCGCCGGCGTGTTCGAGCATATGCCAGCCGTATTCGTGCAGCTTGAGCTGTTCGCGCAGGTCGCTGCGGCAATAGAACACCCCCAGTCCTTCCGGACCGAGTAGCCATTTGTGGCCGTCGGCCATGGCGAAGGCGCATTGGCTGTTCTGCACGTCGAAGGGCAGGGCACCGAGTTGCTGGATCGCATCCACGCAGAACAGCACGCCGCGCGCCTGGCAGCCCTGACCCAGGCTCTGCAAGTCCAGGCGCAGGCCGCTGGCTGATCGACAGCAGTCGGGTGCGCGGGCCGCAGGCGGCCAGCAGGGCGTCTTCGGGGGCGTGGCCCTTGAGGCTGACCTGCACCACTTCAACGCCAAAACGGCGCAGAGCCTCCCACACCACGCGGTTGGAAGGGAACTCCTCGTTGCTGATCACCACCTGGTCGCCCGCGCGCCAGTCCAGGCCGAAGGCGACAAAGGACAGCGCCTCCGAGGTGTTCTTGACCAGGGCGATATCGCCACAAGAAGGGGCGTTGAGCAGGCGTTGCAGTCTTTCACGCAGGCGCTGCTCGGTTTTCAGCCAGTCGGGATAGTCGCGGGCCCCTGTTTGGGCGTTTTCCCGGGCAAAGCGAGTGACCGCCTCGACCGCCCGTTGTGGCCAGGGTGAAACGGCTGCGTGGTTGAGGTAACGCAGGCCGGGAAGTTGCGGAAACTCGTCATGAACAGCGTACATGGTCGGATGATCCGTGCAATTTGCCGTTAGTTAGGCATAATACTCGACTTCGTTTTTTGACCATTTAGTCCCTTTATGCATAAAGAACCCCGCAAGGTCCGTGAGTTTCGCCGCCGCGAACAGGAAATTCTCGATACAGCGCTGAAGCTCTTCCTCGAGCAGGGCGAAGACAGCGTGACCGTGGAGATGATTGCCGACGCCGTTGGTATTGGCAAAGGCACCATCTACAAGCACTTCAAGTCGAAGGCGGAGATTTACCTGCGCCTGATGCTCGACTACGAGCGCGACCTGAATGAGCTGCTGCACTCATCTGATATCGACCGCGACAAGGAAGCTTTGTCGCGTGCCTACTTCGAGTTTCGCATGCGCGATCCGCAGCGCTACCGTCTGTTTGACCGTCTGGAAGAGAAGGTGGTCAAGGGCAACCAGGTGCCCGAGATGGTCGAGGAGTTGCACAAGATCCGCGCCTCCAACTTCGAACGCCTGACCCAGCTGATCAAGGGCCGCATCGCCGAAGGCAAGCTGGAAGACGTGCCGCCGTACTTCCACTACTGCGCAGCCTGGGCCCTGGTGCACGGCGCGGTGGCGCTGTACCACTCGCCGTTCTGGAGCAATGTGCTGGAAGACCAGGAAGGCTTCTTCCAGTTTCTGATGGATATCGGCGTGCGCATGGGCAACAAGCGCAAGCGCGACGGCGACACCCCGCTTAGCTGAGGTATTCAGCTGTTCGATAACGAATCTGCTGCGTTGGCGGCGACCCTATACTCGGCGCTCACCTTCGCTGGAGTCTTGCATGATCGTTGATCGCCAGGGCAGACGCTTTCGCAACCTGCGCATCAGTCTGACCGCCGCCTGCAACTATGCCTGCACCTACTGCGTACCCGACGGCAAGCGCCTGGTGGCGGCGCAGGATGAGCTATCGGCCGAGGCCATGCTGCGCGGCGTGGCCTATCTGATCGAGGCGGCCGGTATCGAGCGGCTGCGCATCACCGGCGGCGAGCCGCTGGTCAGCCCTAAACTGGACGCCTTTTTGCGTGGCGTCAGCCAGCTCGGGCTGGCCGATATCAGCCTGACCAGCAACGGTCAGCTGCTGGCGCGCAAGTTGCCGCTGCTGCTGGAGTGCGGCATACGCCGGCTGAATATCTCCCTGGATACCCTGGACGCCGAAGCGTTCCGCACGATTGCCCGCGGCGGTGACCTGGCCACAGTGCTCGATGGCCTGCAGCAGGCGCGGGCGGCGGGTATGCAGATCAAGATCAATATGGTGCCGTTGCGCGGGCAGAACCTCGATCAGGTGCTGCCGCTGCTGGACTACTGCCTGGCCAATGGCTTCGAGCTGCGTTTTATCGAACTGATGCGCATGGGCCATCTGGCTCGTGATGGCAACGGTTTCCAGCGCCAGTTTGTCGGCATGCCGGAATTGCTCGCGCTAATTGGTGAGCGCTATGCCTACAGCCAGGCTGTCGCGCCGTTGGATGCCACGGCGCTGCGCTATGAAATCCCCGGGCAGGGCTTTTTCGGCGTAATTGCCAACGAGAGCGTGCCGTTCTGCCGCACCTGCTCGCGCCTGCGCCTGTCCTCCACCGGCTGGCTGCATGGCTGCCTGTCGTCGAGCAACCGCCACTATGTCGGCGACCTGCTCGACAAACCACGCCATCAGGCCCTGCCAGCCCTGCAAGGGCTGCTGGTCAAGGCCCTGGGCGACAAACAGGATGTGGCGTTTTCCGGCGGCGCGACCGTGATGAAGATTATTGGCGGTTGAGATCGCCGTCTGCCTTGAGTGAAGACCATGCAAGATTTTCCCATCAGCTATATAGAGCCGGTGTTCCGCCCGCCCAGTGAGGCCCATTCGCTGATTTTACCGGTGACCAATGGCTGCTCCTGGAACCTCTGTACCTTCTGTGAGATGTACTCCCAGGAGCAGAAGAAATTCCGCGCCCGCGATGAAGCTCAGGTGTTCGAAGAGATTCGCCTGAGCGGTGAGCGGATGATCGTGCAGCGGGTGTTTCTTGCCGACGGCGATGCCCTGGTGCTGCCGACCCGGCGGTTGCTGACCATCCTGCAGGCGATTCGCGCGCACATGCCCGAGGTGCAGCGGGTCTCCAGCTATTGCCTGCCGCGCAACCTGCGCAAGAAGTCGGTGGATGAGCTCAAGGAATTGGCTGACGCTGGGCTGAAGATGGCCTATGTCGGCTGCGAGTCGGGTGATGACGAGGTGCTGGCGCGGGTCAACAAGGGCGAGACCTACGCGTCCAGCCTGAGCGCCCTGGACAAGCTCGGTCAGGCTGGCATCAGCCGCTCGGTGATGATCCTCAATGGCCTGGGTGGGACGGTCTTGAGTGAGCAGCACGCGGATAACTCGGCGCGTCTGATGAATGAGGCGCAGCCCGAATTCCTCTCGACCCTGGTGGTGAGCTTTCCCCAGGGCGAGGCACGCTTTCGCGAAGGCTTTGCCGACTTCCAGGCGCTCGGCCAGCATGAGCTGTTTGTCGAAGTCGAACGTCTGCTGCAAGGGCTGGAGCTTCGCGATACGGTGTTTCGCAGCGATCATGCCTCCAATTATCTGGTGCTCAAGGGCAATCTGGGCGCAGATAAGCAGCGCTTGCTGACTCAGGTGCGCCAAGCTATTGAGCAGCCGCAGCAGGCGCGTTTACGTCAGGAGTGGCAGCGCGGCTTGTGATGTCGCCGCGCTGGCGTGAATCTGCACCTTGGCTCTATCCGTCGGTTTACCGCTTGCAAAATCGGCAGAGGCTGAAATCAGCCAGAAATACAGGGTTACTTCAGTGCATCCCTAATCGAGCATGTGGTGGTCTAGTGCATAGCGCACTAAATCCGTATTGGTGCCGAGGTCCATTTTTCTCATCAGTCGTGCTTTGTGAGAGCTGACTGTCTTGTTGCTGATGAAAAGAATATCCGCAATTTGCATAACGCTCATGCCCTGCGCTAGAAGTTTGAATATTTCAAACTCTCTATCTGAAAGCTTTTCATGGGGCGGTTGGGTGTGTGAGCTGGTATCAAAGGCGAGTCGTTCGGCCATTTTCGGATCGATGTAGTTTCCTCCCGTGGCCACTGTGCGAATGGCCATCAATAATCGAGAAGGATCATTGGTTTCTTTCGTAATATAGCCATTTGCACCCGCTTTCAGTGCGCGCCTTACAATGGGGGGCTCGTCATGCATCGATAAGACTAGGATAGGTAAAGAGGGGGCGTGCTCGCGGATGGCTTTAATAACGTCGATGCCATTCATGCCGGGCATGGTCAAATCAAGAAGGATGACATCGAATCCACCCAGTTTGACGGCGTTGATAACTTGATCGCTATTCTCGGCTTCGCCTACTACTTCAATGTCGTTGATGATATCAAAGAGATTCTTCAGTCCGGCGCGCATGATTCCGTGGTCATCTGCCACTAATAAACGAATCATGTCTCTCTCCTGGCGAGTTTGGCCTGTAGTGGAATGTTCGCTGAAATGATAGTTCCTTTTCCATGAGAGCTTTTGATTGTAACGTTTCCTCCGAGGGCTAGGCAGCGTTCGCGAATCCCGATAAGGCCGAAAGACTGGCGGCCTACGATTTTTGCGTCAAAGCCGATGCCGTTATCCTGAACTTCGACGATCAGACAATTATTCGCTTGATTCAGAATGATCTTCACATGGCTCGCCTTTGAGTGGCGCGTTATATTGGTGAGCGACTCTTGTACGATGCGGAAGACGGCCGTGGCAACGTCGTTGTCCAGCCGCAGTTCATCTGGGGAGCCCTGAAGTTCTAGATCAACTTTCAAGTGGCGAGAGTAATCCGATACAAGCCATTCGAGTGCCGGGATAATACCCAGGTCCAGTGCGGCAGGGCGTAGTGAAAAAGAGACGTTACGCGTAGTCTGAATAGTTTTTTCCAGCAGTTCCAGCAGGCCAGCAGTGGACTCTCGCAGCGTTGAGAGGGTGCTTCCAAACTTGAAATCCAGCATGGTTAGGCCGAAGCGCAGTGCGCTCAATTGCTGACCTAATTCATCATGAAGTTCGCGCGCGATCCGGCACCGCTCCTCTTCTCGGGCCGCCTCGCGGCGACTGGCGAGCATTCTAAGTTGTGCCCTGGACTCCTTTAATTCAATTTCAGCTATCATGCGGTTGCTAATGTCGCGGGATAGCATGATGAAATTTGGCGGGGTTTCGTTAGTAGCAGCTTTACGGGCGACTGATAGTTCAAACCAGTGGGGGCCATCATGCTGTACAAGGCTCAGTACTCTCCCATACGAGGTGCCAGAGAGAGCCGCTTCTTGTAGCGCTTCCATGGTGATGGTAGCCGCCTCAGTATCTAAGACGTCCATAAGTTTTTTGCCAAGCAGGTTGTTTGCGCTGTCGGCTAAAAGTCCGGGATTATGCGTCCACACCTGAAGATAGCGTCCCTCTGGGTCCAGTTCGAACAAAAGATCAGGTATGGTTTGCAGAATGGCTTCCCAGTCGGCATTAAGCTTGCGAATAGTTTGTTCTGTTGCCACGCGTTCTGTAATGTCTCGCCCTATCGACAATGCGCCGACTGTCTCGCCTTGCGCGTTACGGTCGGGGACGATTTTAACATCAAAGACTCGTTCACTATTATTTTTGAAGTTCAAACGGATCTCGCCTTGATGCGAAGTGCTCGTGGCAATAACGGTATCGATCCAGGACTCAAGCGTTTGCGCATAGGTGCGAGTGCTTACTTCGCTTGGCTTCTTGTGTGTTGTGGTGGACTCGACCCCGATATTTGATAGGGTTGTTAATGTGCTGGGGTTCAGGTAGATAGATTTCGATTTCAGATCAAAGCGAGCAATATTATCTGGCAGGCTTTCTGCTAGTGTCCGGTAGTGCTGTTCGCTGGCATAAAGTTCCTGGTGTGCGAGTAGCGTCGAAATGCCACTGGTGAGGCGGCGTCCGATTTCCTTTATAAGCCGTTCCTCTGCGGGAAGCCAAACCCGCTCACTGGATATTTGATGCACCCCTAAATACATCCTGTGGTGGCCTTTAGGCAACATCTGAACGGTCATGTTGGATCGATAGCCATACCGATTGGCCAGGGGGGGCGGAATAGGAGTTCCGCCCGCGCCGAATTTTATGACTTCACCGCCGTCTAGGTACTGGCTGCGGATGAAGTCCGCCATTTCAGGTGAGATTTCAAGAGGGGCACCTTTGGCATAAGGTGGTGGATACTCGCTGCGGAAGCGGACAGATGTAATATTGAAGCGATTATTGGTCGGGTCAGTCAGGGTCAGAAGGTAGACCCTATCAGCCTCCACGGCAGCCAGAATGATATCCAGGATACTATCCGACATGGTATCAATATCGTTGGACTCGTGGATAACCCGGTTAACCCGGTCCATGGTTTCGAAAAACTTAAGATGCTCGAGTCGCTCATACTCTGCTTGTTTGCGCTCTGTTAGATCCTGGGCGATGTTGATGAATAATGTTTCTCCGTCATAATCGAAGGAGGTTGATGTGACGATGACCGGAAAAGTCCTGCCGGTGCGGGTTTTGCATTGGGTTTCGATTGTGTAAGAGTGATCGGTCGAGTCTTTGACGTGCTGGAGTATTAGTTGAGTGTCTTCTAAGTTGGTGTCTGGCACTATGTCCGGAAAACTCAGCTGAAGAAGCTCTTCTAGGCTGTACTCAAGTGTTTGAATCGCTGCGTTATTTGCGTACCTGAATCGCGCCTGGCTGTCGAGAACATAAGTTGCATCAGTGAACCGATCTACAGCGACCTGCAGCATGTTGAGGTCCCTCTCATTTTGTTTTTGTTCTGTTGTATCTTTGGCCAGGGTGAGAATAAAAAACTTGCCTTGGTGTTCAAATTTGCTGACGGTAAGGACAACCGGGAACGATGAGTTGTTTTTCCTGTGGTGTCTTCTTTCGAGGGTGACTGGGTATCCAAGGTCAAGCCGTTTTTTGATGTCTGCCGAGTTCTCTTCTGTCCAGTCAGGGTCTATGTCAGCAATCGTCATGCTGAGCAACTCGTCGTTGCTATAACCCAGGCTGCGGCAAGCCTCATGGTTTACATATGTAAAAGAGCGAGAGCTGGTTTCCCTTAGATAAACGGCTTCATGCATCTGGCTGAGGGCGTGATTTTTTAGGTTCAGCCGGGAGTTGAAGTCATTGAGGGTATCTCTTTGCGCTGTAATAAGGTGGGCAAGCAGGAGGTGATTATTACTTGGGTCGCTGTGAGGGTGTTTGTTGTCCTGCTTCCCAGACGTTGTTTCCAGGTGAAGCATAATTCGAGTAAGCATTTCCTCTGGGGGGAGAGACTCCAGCAAGAAATCTACTCCGCCGGCTAGGAGGCCGCGGGCGATGTCTTGGCTTGTTACGGCGATCCCAAAGAAAACAACGGGAATGGCACGGGTGTTCTGCATTTGTTTGAGTTGGTTGCAGACTTCCAGCCCATGCTCATTACCAAGGTTCCAGTCGAGTAAAATAAGATCGAGGTGCAGGCGCTGGGCGATATCTGTTCCCGTCGCGCCGTTTTCAGCAGTGGCGATATTATAGTTTTTCTGCTGCAGGACGTTATTTAGGCGCAGCGACAGTACTGATGATTCGCAGATTATGAGGACAGTTGAGCGGCTTTCTTCTGGTTGCACTGGCAACTTTTGCCTATAGTCCGAGTCGATTGATATCAAGAGTCACCACTAGGTCTAGCGTTCGCGCAGCGCTTCATTTGCCCGGTTCAAGGGTTTCAATAAATAGTCTAGCACCGTTTTACGCCCGGTCCTGATTTCCGTGTTTACGATCATGCCGAACATGATGGGGTGTTGTTTCCCATCGGCCGTTTGCAGGTAATTATGCTCTGTCAGTACGTAGGCACGGTAGTACCGGATACGTCGATCAATGGGGTCTTCGATCGTATCTGGGGAAATACGGTCAACCTTGCCATGAAGAACCCCATAGATCGATGAGTCATAAGCGGTGATCTTGACCATTGCCTCTTGGCCGGGCCGGATAAAGGCAATATCCCTTGGGCTCAGACGCGTTTCGATAAGTAATTGATCCTCTTTAGGAACGATTTCCATCAAGACACCCCCCGGAGGGATTACCCCGCCAATGGTTGTGACACGAATATCCTTGACGATGCCATGGGTAGGCGAGCTGATAACCGTGCGCCTCAGTTGGTCGGCACGGCCTTCTTGAACTTTTATCAGCGGTTCCAAATCGGCCATTGTACTGGCGTAGTCCGCTTTTAGCGCAACGATGTACTCACTTTGTTGTGAGGATAGTTTGGTTGAAAGTTCGGCATGCTTTTGACGCAAGCGCAGCACTTCCGCTTCGTTTGAGGCACCACTTCGGAGCAGTGGCTCCGCCATACGAAGTTCCTGTTCGGCTAACTGAACCTGATGTCGCAGATTTGAAATGTTTTTCAGGAAGGCTTCTCGGTTAGCGATAAATAGTTGTTTCTCACGCTCAACAATGGGCTGATTAAGTTCAACTTCAGGGGGGAAAGAGATGTGCGGTAGATTGGCCATCTCCGCTTCTAATCGGGCGGCCCTTGCTTGCAAGGCGTGGACCCTGACGGTGGTTTCCTCAACCGAGGATCTGGCTTGGATAGGGTCCAGCGTGGCAAGTTTTTCGTCGCGCTGCACGATGTCTCCCTCCCGCAGGTTGAGTTCCAACAGAATCCCGCCTTCCAGGCTTTGTATGATTTTGGATTTAGAGGCTGGAATGACCACCCCTTCACCTATCGCCACTTCGTCGAGTTCGGCGTAATAGGCCCAAGTAGCAAAAATAACGACCGCAAGAACGATCAGCCATAACAATGATCGCTGCTTACGGGCCTGATGAATATCGAGTTCGGCGAACGAAGAGGCATTCATCTTAAGATACCGCCTGCTTGGGAGTGGGCGAACGACGGGCTACGTTTGTCTGGGCCAGCGTTTTGATAATGTCTGCCTTGGGGCCGTCTTTTACAATCCGTCCTTCATGCATGATGATGATGCGATCGACCAAGGCCAGAACCGGATAGCGGTGGGTGGCGACTATTAGCGTCCGGCGACCCAGCCATTGTTTCATTCGCCGGGCAAATTCATGTTCCGAATACTCATCCAGAGAAGCAGTGGGCTCATCAAGCAAGAGCACTTGAGGCGAGCGGAGCAGGGTGCGGGCCAGAAGCACGGCCTGCTTTTGCCCGCCCGAGAGCCCCAGGCCTCCTTCGCGGATCTTGAAATCCAGGCCATGGTATTGCCCGGCCAGTAATTGGTCGGCACCGGCAACGGTCATGGCGGCCAAGATTTCATCATCGTTGGCCAGGGGATTCCCAAGTGCAATGTTTTCACGCAGGGTGCCGTAGAACAGATTGGCGTCTTGCAGCACTGTTCCAATATCGCGCCGGACATCCGCGACATCGATGGCATCCATAGCGGTACCGTCAAGCAGGATGCGGCCCATGGTGGGGGAGGCCAGGCCTGCAGCAAGGCGCAGGAGTGTCGATTTGCCCGATCCTACCTTGCCCAGAATGGCGATGCGTTCGCCGGGTTTGATCTTCAGGTCTTGGATCATCAACACCGGCTTTTCCTCTGGGTCATAGGAATAGACGGTCTGTTGAAAGTGGTAACTTCCTGCTATCGAGGGTTTGTGATAGCGGTTTTTGCTGGGGTCGTGGTCAGTTGGCAAAGAGAGGAGAGAGTCGAGCCCCTGTTTGCTTATACGTACATTCTGTATACGTGTGAGTACCGCAACGATTTGGCCGAGTGGCGCGATAGTCCGGCTGGTCAAAATGGAGCAGGCTAGTACTGCGCCAAATGACATGCTCCCCTCAAGGATGCCGTACACGCCGGCCACCAGAACGCCAACATAAGCCAGTTGTTGAGTCAGTTGCGAAAAGCCTATGACCAAACTTACGAGAAAGCGCTGTTTGAGGCTGGCATCTCCGCACACCTGATTCGACTGGTTCCAGATTTGTCTGAAACGGGTTTCTGCCTGCAGGGTTTTGATGTCCTCAATTCGGTAGATCGATTCCATCAGAATCGAGTTGCGTAGGGCGGCTTCGCTTAAACCTTCTCTCGAGAGTTTTGCCAATGGTAATTGGGCAATAAGGCCGGGCAGGAGGGTAATTGGTATAGCCGCCAGGGGAATGAGCGCAAGCGGGCCACCCAGCATCCAGATGATGCCGACAAAGGCGATCACGAACGGGATGTCGATAAGCACCCCCATGCTGCTTGAGGTGAGAAGTTCGCGAACCTGTTCCAGATCCCGCAGTTGCGAGATCAACTGGCCGGGCGAGCGGGGCCGTGCATCACTGCGGATATCCAGGACACGGGTGAAGAACAGTTCCGATAACTTAAGGTCTGCCTGACGCCCGAAATGATCGGCGATAGAGGTCCGTGTCGTACGGATAAGAAGCTCTAGCAGCAGCGCGATGGCCACTCCGATGGTCAGCACCCACAAGGTGTTCAGCGAGCGGGCCGGAATGATGCGGTCCCACACCTGCATGGCGAATAGGGACGTGGTAATGGCCAGGAGGTTTCCTGCTAACGATCCGGCGCACAGGTGAGCCAATGTTCCCCAGCCGCCGGTAAAAGCGGTTTTCAACCAGGAGTCCGGGCTGACTTTGAGATATTCCTCGACCCGACTGTCCCGTTTGATTTCCCGCGACTGCACGAGCAGAACCCGACAGGTTCCGCCCGAAGCAATCTGATCGAAGGGCAAGAGACGCTCAACCGTTTTGCCATCCACTGCGGTCACAACGGAGACTTGGCCCGCTGTTACCGCAGTGATGATGGCAACTGTTGTTTCGAGGGCGACGAGGGCTGGTAATACCCCGCGGGAGAGGTCATCCAGGCTGACTTGAGCAAATTTCGCGGCTAGCCCAGCTGCCGCGCAGATATCCAGGACGGCCTGGTCGAGTTCGCTATGTCGCGCCCATGCGAAGGCGCTATGAATCTGTGCCGGAGAGTTCGGAATTTGTAACTGCTTGGTCACCAGCAGGATGGCTGAGGTCCAATTCCTCAGGGCTTTGCGATGGGCTAAGGCGGCATCGCTATTAGAAGAGCCGGTTTTTGCCCCGCTATTCATTGCGGCTTGTCTCGCTTCGCATCAACAACGTAGCAAACTTTCCGGTTGCTACATGTGATTTGATTTGGGCGAGCATTTCGTCTGCTATTGCATTTACACGCTCGACTTGCGCTAAGTAAATCTCATGTTCAACATTGATCACGTCCATTAACGGGCGTTTATCAAGGGTGTATTCCTTCCAGTAAATATCACGGGCGGCGTGTGCGAAGCGGATGATATTTGCGAAGCTTTCCTGGCGAATCACTGCCCCTGACGCCTCACGGTTGGCAGAAATAAGCGCCGTCCGGGCAATCAATTGCTGGCTTTCCAAGGATTCTATTGCGGCCTGACGCTGTGCCTCGGCAGCCGCGACCTGGTGCTTGCCCAACCCGCCGAGGGAAAAACTGCCCTTTAATGACAGACCTACCCAGGTGCTATCGGTGGCATCCACTTGGCCTAGGGTGTCGACACGGTTGATGCCGACCCCAATAGAGGGGTAGCGCTCTGCCTTGGCCTGCTTGAGTCTGGCAGCGGCTGCCTCCACCTCCGCGCGTGCGGCCAGCACCGCCGAGGTGTCGCCGATGTTGTCCTGTTCCGGCCCAAGAGCGGCAACAACAGCGCCGGTCTCGTCGAGTGTCGCCACTTGCTCTGGAAGCGCGCCAATAAGTTGAGCCAAACGACCCGCTGCTACATCGAAACGGGTCTGGGCCTGGAGGATTTCAACGCGTGCGCGTTGTAGCGACATATCGGCCTGATATAAATCAGAGATATCCGAAAACCCGGCTGTTACGCGTTCGTGGATTTTTGCGCCCGTGAGTTCTTGGGCTTTGAGTTGCTGCTCGGCTTCTTGGATAACCGCCTGGCTGGCCGCCAGTTCGACATACATGCTGGCCGCATCGTAAGCCACGCTATCAATGGTATCGGCGAGCAGGTGCTCTTCCTTTTCCATGGTGGCCATGGCGGCAGAGGTACGGCCCGCTGTGCGGCCGAAGTCGTAGAGCAACTGGTTCACCCCGAGCGAAGTACGAACGCCCGCGCTGCTGCCATCCGCCGCGTAGCCGCCACCGAAACCCGGTTGTATGCCGTATTCAAGTGTCGGATAGCGGGCCGACTCGGCTATAGCTATCTCCGCTTGGCTCTGTGCGATGGCAGCATGGGCATGGCGAATCTGCGGGTGAAGCGAAGCCGCTCTTCGTACCGCTTCCGTCAGCCCAATAACGCGTGTAATTGAGGGTTCGCTCACTGATATTTGCGCGTCAGCAAACTGCGGAAGTTTAATTTGCCGAGCTTCTCTCTCGGCGATATAGCGGGTATTGCTCAGCCCTGCTTGTTCCGTACCTGTCTGGTCGTCAGTGGTGTAGGTATAGGACGCGCTTTCTGCGAACGGTGCAGCAGCAAGGGTCAATATGAGACCTAAGGAAATATGCAGTGGCTGCTGCATCCATTTCGCTTGTTTGAAAGCGGCAGTGGACGAGGCGCTGTTCATTACAGTTATTAAGCTCATTACTCTAACCCTGTGTACTTCAACGAGGCATCAGATGACGATCTGATGATTTGCAAGCAGTGTTTCCAAGTCCGTAGTCACATTGTTTAGCGTGATCAACTGGGTGGATTGGAAATCGCCCCCGCTGCCGTCGCGATCAATGCTGATGATGGTGTCGCCGTTGCTCTGCGTGACCGAGAGGTAGTTCTGGATTGTTTCGCCGACATCCATGGTCGCCACGCCGTTCAGGTAGTGCGCCGCGCCGTCCTCATCTGCGGTATAGCCGGAGAGCAGGCCGCTCAGGTCGATGCGATCGGCATCAGCTGTGGCCTCGACGGTCCCGACCGTGAAGCCATTCACCTGGTCCCAACCGTTGCCGCCGGTAGCGTCAGAGGCATCCAGCAAGCGGTACAGCAGCGTGTCGTTGCCGCCGTGTATCAGGTTGAAGGTGTCGTTGCCGCCTCGGCCGTTGAATAGGTTGTCGCCTGCGTCATCGGTGAAGGTGTCCGCACCGCCGCCGCCCGCGATGCCCTCGATGTTGACGAAGGTGGCTGTACCGAAGCCGGTGTCCTGGGCGCTGGTGTTGCTCAGGTCCACCGTGATCGCCGTGTTGCCGGCCAGCTTGTAATCCACCATGTCTTCGCCGCCGGTATTGCTCCATACGCGCGAGTCGGACACCAGCGTGGTGCCGCCGCCGCCGTTGTAGATGTCGTTACCCAGTGTGGCGAAGAAGGTGTCGTTGTAGCCGGTGCCGATGATGCCGTTGCCGATGTTGGCGTTGTTGACCGCCGTGCCGGATTCGGCCGTGAGCACGTAGCTGTCGTATGCCCGGCCTGCGGTCAGGCCCGTCCAGCCGGCGTTGACGTTTTCGATGCTGTACCCGCCGATATTCGCCACGCCACCGACATCCTGTGAGTTGCCCGCGATGTTGCGCAGCAACACCGCCGTATAGGTCTCGTTGGCATTCAGACCGTAGAAGTCGAGCAGGGCTGAGCTGTCGCTGGTCTGGTTACCGGACTGCGGGTTGAGGACTTGGGTCGCGACCAGGTTACCGGCGGAGTCATACAGCTTCACGGTGTTGCCGAAGAGCGCGTTGATGCCGTTCTGGTCGAGGATGCGCAGGTGCAGGCTGGTGCCGTCTGCCACGGTTACGTTGTTCTGCACCAGAGTCGCACCGGCGGTGCCGGTGAAGAGGATCACATCGCGGTCGCCGTCCCAGTCGATGTCCATCGCGAGAATGCCGGTGATGGCGCTGCCCGCACCGGTGTCCGCCACAGTGGTGAGCGTGCTCTGGCTGAAGTTGACTGTGCCGCCGCTGGTGTTGTTGGTGAACAGCAGTACGGGCTGTGCCGTCGACGGATTGTCGTCGTCGTAGTACGGGATTTCGATGACGTCCATCCGGCCGTCGGCGTTCCAGTCCACCGCCACCGAGCCGCCGCCTGCCAGGGTGTCGCCCATGTTGTAGTGGCGGTTGTAGCCTTCTTCGATCGGGTCGGCGTCGGTGTTGGTCGCCGAAATCCTGCCGGTGCCGTCGTTGAAGAAGATCTTGCTCTGGTTTTGGATCGTGGTTGTGGTGCCGTAGGTGCGGCCTTGGAACAGATCGAGCCAGCCGTCGCCGTCGAAGTCGGCCCAGGTCATGGAGAGGCCGTCGAAGGTGGTGCCTTCGTCGTTGTAAAGCATGTTCTCCACGATCTGGGTAACGTCGAGATTGCCGGTGCCGTCATTGCTGGCGACAACGAAGCGATTGTTATCTCCGCTTGTCGCGGAATTGCCGGTGATGTAATTCGTGCCTGCACCGGCCAGGTAGGTGATATCCACCGCGCCGTCGTTGTTCAAGTCGACGGTGGAAATCAACTTCTCCGGGGTCGCCTGCCACGTTTCGTCGCCACCGGCACTCGCGCTGTAGGTCAGCGCTCCATCTTTGGTGAATATGCCGCCGTTGTTCAGCGTGAACGAGGTGTCGTATCCGCCGCCGGCTTCTTGGTCGTTCGGTGTGTTATCGCCGTAGACGATGTCCACATAGCCGTCGCCCACCTTGTCATACAAGGCTGTGCCGCCAAACCAGGTGTAGGTTTCGGCACTGGCGCTACCGCCGCCGCTGAAGTCCACCCGATCCGGGTCTGTATCTTTGTTACCGATCTGGAAGGCGTAGTAACCGGTATTGGTCTTCCCCACGTTCACCCCATTGGCGTTGACTGAGGTCATCGTCTGGGTATAGCCATCCCCCATGTACATAAAGGCCTGCTGACCGTCGGCATAGCGGGAGTCCTGACCGGCGATATCCATATAACCGTCGCGGTTCATGTCTATGAAGGACACCGTACCGAGCACGCCATCATTGCCCCAGACCGTGTTGCTGCTGAAGCTGGTGACCGAGGTGATGTCGGTGCCGTTGGCGTCCAATACCGTCATATTGCTGAAGATGCGCCATTGGCCGTCCTCGCCGATGGTCATCGCCGTGGCCTTGTTGTCGACGTCGGCCGACGCCGGAACCGCGGGCGCGTCGGGTTGGCTGGCGATATAGAGCTCGTTTGTGGTGTCGTCCTGGGTGATGACGTTGCCCGAGGCATCCTTGAGTACCGCGGCGACCTCGTAGGAGGTGCCGGCCGGTAGTGCGTTGGCCGTGGGAATCTGCACATACCAGGTGTTGTTCAGCGGATCGACCACCACGGCACCGGTCAGGGAGCTGTAGGTGACGCCGTTGATGGTCACCTCCAGATATTCCCCTTCCTGAATGACGAACCCGGTTCCGCCGGTGACGATAGGTGTGGTGTCGAGCGTGTTCTGGGCATTCACCTCGACCTTGAGGTCGACCGTCAGGGTGAAGTCGCCGGAGAAGCCGCCCTCGTTGCCTGCCGCATCGGCCACGACGGCGCGGTAGGTGTGCGTCGTATTGTCGGCCAGCGCGGGCAGGGTGAAGGACCAGGCACTAGCGCTGACGGTGGCCGTGCCCAGCAAGGTGGTGCCCTCGTAGATACGCACCTCTTCGCCGCTGGCCAAGGCCACCGAGATGATGCCGTTCAACACTGGATTGCGGTCGTCGGTGGTCGTGCCGCTGGGGTAATCCCCTTGCTCGGTGCCGACCCTGTCGGTGTAGGACTGGATGGTGACCGTATGGGCCGGCGCAACGGTATCCACGGTGAGGCTGAACGCGGACGAGGTCGCGCCGACGTTGCCTGCGGCATCTTCGACCCGCGCCGTATAGGTGTAGGTCGTGCCGTTGAGCAGCGCCTCATCCTGAAAGCTCCAGGACGTGCCGGTGACGGTGGCATAGCCGATGGCTACAGCGTCGCGCAGGATCACCAGCAATTCGCCACTGTCCAGGGCGGCGCTGAGCGTGCCGGTGAGTTGTGGCGAGGTGTCATTGGTGGTCGAGCCGGAACCGAACACGCCCTGGGAAGGATCGACGTTGTCGATGTAGCTGCTGATGCTTACGGTTTGCGTCGGTGCCGTGGTGTCCATTGTCAGCGTGAAGGCAGACGAGAGGGTGCCGGTGTTGCCGGCGGCATCGACCACCTGGGCGGTATAGCTGTAGCTCTCGCCGTCGATCAGGCCGTTGTCCTGGAAGGTCCAGGTGGTGCCCGACACGGTGGCCGCGCCGATCAGCACGGCGTTGCGGTAGATCGCTACGCTTTCGCCGCCGCTGAGCGAAGCCGACAGCGTGCCGTTGAGCAGAGGCGAGGTGTCGTTGCTGATGGCACCACTGGACAGGTTACCCGTCACTGGGGCGACGTCGTCGGTGGCGGACGAGATCGTCACAACCTGGGTCGGTGCCGAAGTGTCGATGACCAGGGTATAGGTGTTGGAGTCCAGCCCCGGGTTGCCGGCGCTGTCTTCTACGCGAACGCTGTAGCTGTAGCTCACACCGTCGGTTAGGCCGCTGTCCTGGAAGGTCCAGCTGGTGCCGCTTACGCTGGCGCTGCCGATTTCAACGCCGTTGCGGAACACCACCAAAGTTTCGCCCGTGAGCAGGCTGGCGGACAGGGTGCCGGAGACCAGTGGTGAGGTGTCGTTGCTGCTGCTGCCGTTGGCGACCGTTCCCTGGACCGGATCAACGTTGTCGGTGATGGCCGTGATGCTGGCCGATTGCGTCGGCGCGCTGGTGTCCAGCGTGATGCTGTAACTGGCCGAGGACGTCCCCAGGTTGCCCGCCGCGTCCACGACGCGCGCACTGTAGCTGTACTCGACACCATCGACCAGACCCGAGTCCTGGAAGGTCCAGGTGGTGGCGCTGGTCATGGTAGCCGTGCCGATGGCCACGCCATCGCGATAGACCACCACCGATTCACCGCTGCTCAAGGCTGCGTTCACGTCCCCCGAGAGGAGGGGGGAGGTGTCGTTGGTCGTGCCGCCGCTGGCCACGGTGCCCTGATCGGGGTCAACGTTGTCGGTGATGGCCGTGATGCTGACCGATTGCGTCGGCGCAGCGGTATCGACTGTCAGCGCGAAGGCGGCGGAGGCGCTGCCCAGATTGCCGGCGGCGTCCACCACACGGGCGGTGTAGCTGTAAGTCGTAGCGTTGGCAAGGCCGGAATCCAGGTAGCTCCAGGTGGTTGCGCCGGTCATCGTGGCGGTCCCGATCTGGGTGCCATCGCGGTAGATCGCCACGCTCTCGCCGGCTTCCAGCGCGTTCGACAGTGTGCCGTTGAGCTGCGGGGTGGTGTCGTTGGTGACGCTGCCGCTGGCGAGGGTGCCTTGCAGCGGATCGACGTTATCGATCGCGCTGGTGATGGTGGTCGTCTGTTCCGGGGGTGAAGTGTCCAGCGTGATCACATAGTCAGCGGACAGCGGCCCCGAGTTGCTGGCGGCATCCACTACGCGGGCGGTATAGGTATAGCTGCCGCCGTTGACCAGGCCGGCGTCCTGGAAGGTCCAGGCGGTGCCGGACACGCTGGCCGTGCCGACGGCGCTGCCGTCGCGGTAGACCACCACGGACTCCCCGCTATCCAGGCTGGCGGTGAGCGTGCCACTCAATTGCGGGGTGTCGTCGTTGGTGGTGCCGCCGTTGGCAACCACGCCTTGTACCGGGTCGACATTGTCGAACACCGAGGCGATGGTGACGCCCTGGGTGGGAGCCGTTGTATCCACGCTGATCGTGTAGGTGGCGGAAAGCTCACCGAGGTTGCCGGCGGCGTCCACCACGCGCGCGGTGTAGACATAGGTACTGCCGTTGGTCAGGCCGCCGTCCTGATAGGTCCAGGCGGTGTCGCTGACCGTGGCGCTGCCCACGAGTACTCCGTCGCGATACACCGCCACGTTTTCGCCGGTACCCAGGGTTGTGCTGAGCTGACCATTGAGCTGTGGCGTGATGTCGTTGGTGCTGCCGGTATTGGCGACTGTGCCCAACCCCGGGTCGACGTTGTCGATTACGGAAACGATGGAAACGATCTGACTCGGGGCCGTGGTGTCGACGCTGAGGATAAACACCGCAGACACCGTTCCGGCGTTGCCTGCGGCATCTTCCACGCGGGCGACGTAAGTGTAGGTGCTGGCGTCGCTCAGACCGGCATCCTGAAACACCCAACTGGTGCCGCTGACGGTGGCCGTCCCCATGCGCACATCGTCGCGATAGATTGCCACCGCTTCGCCGCTGGCCAGAACGGCGCTGAGGCTGCCGGCAAGCTGGGGGGCCAGATCGTTGGTGATGGTGCCTGAGCCGTAGCTCCCCTGGCTGGGTGCTATGTCGTCCTGGTAGCTGTCGATGGAGACGGTTTGCGTGGGCACCGTGGTGTCGATGGTAAAGGTGTAACTCGCGCTTTGCGCACCCACGTTACCCGCAGCGTCGATGACGCGCGCGGTGTAGCTGTAGCTATCGCCATCGACCAGGCCGGCATCCTGATAGGTCCAGGCGGTGCCGTTGGTGGTGGCGGTGCCGAGCATGACGCCATCGCGGTAAATGGCCACGCTCTCACCCGTGTTGAGGGCTGCGGTGATCGTGCCGCTCAGTAGGGGGGAGGTGTCGTTGCTGGTGCCGCCATTGGGTACCGTACCCTGCAGCGGATCGACATTGTCGGTCACGGCGGCGATGAGCACCGATTGCGTCGGCGTGCTGGTGTCCACGCTCAGCGTGAGGGCTGCCGACTCGCTGCCGAGATTGCCCGCCTGGTCGACAACGCGCCCTGTGTAGGTGTAGGTATTGCCATCGGCAAGACCTACGTCCTGGTAGCTCCAGTTCGTGCCAGAGACGGTTGCCGTGCCTATGAAGGTTCCATCGCGATAGACCGCGACCGTTTCGCCTGAGCCGAGGGTGGCACTCAGGGTACCGTTGAGTTGCGGCGTGGTGTCGTTTGTGGTCGTGCCGCTGGCGTAGTTGCCTTGGTTCGGATCGACGTTGTCGGCGTAATTGGCGATGGTCACGGCCTGCGTTGGGGCCGTGGTGTCTACTGTCAGCGTGTAGGCCGTGCTCTGCGCGCCCTGGTTACCGCCAGCGTTGACCACGCGCGCGGTGTAGCTGTAGCTGGTGCCGTCTACCAGGCCGCTATCCTGGTAGGTCCAACTGGTGTCGCTGACGCTGGCGGTGCCGATCACGCTGCCGTCGCGCAGTACTTCGACCACATCGCCAGCGCTCAGCGCGGTGGAGATGGAGCCGCTCAGGGTCGGGGTGGTGTCGTTGGTGGTGCCGCCGTTGGCGACGTTGCCCTGGACTGGATCGACGTCGTCCTGCACTTGCAGGATCTGCACCGTCTGGCTGACCGGTGAGGTGTTGACACTGAAGCTCAGGCTATTGGAGGCGCTGCCGAGGTTGCCGGCCGCGTCGATCACGCGGGCACTGTAGGTGTAGGTGCTGCCGTTGACGAGCCCCATGTCCTGGTAGCTCCAGTCGGTGTCGCTGACCGTGGCGATGCCGATGTCTACGCCGTTACGGAAGACGTGCACCTGCTCAGTGCCGCTCAATACGGCACTGAGCGTACCCTCCAGCAGTGGGGTGTCATCGTTGGTGGTGCCGCCGTCGGCAATCGCCCCTGTTAGCGGAGCCACGTTGTCGTAGGCTTGGCTTAATGTCACCGTCTGCGTCGGCGCGGTGGCATCGATGTGAATCAGGTTGTAGGCATTGGAGTCCGCGCCCAGGTTGCCGGTGCCAGTGTCACGAACGCGCGCCAGGTAGGTGTAGTCGCCATCGGTAAGCCCGCTGTCCTGGTACGACCAGGTCGTGTCTGTGACGGTGGCCTGGCCGATGACCACGCCGTTGCGCAGCACATCGACCACTTCGGCTGGGTCGAGCGTGGCCGATAGCACGCCTGCAATCAGTGGCGAGGTGTCGTTGCTGTAGCCACCCGGGGCGACGATCCCCGCCTGCGGCTCGGTATCGTCGGTTATGGTGCTGATGGTCACGGTAGTGGTCGAGCCGCTGACCTGCAGGGTAATGCCATAGGCATTGGAGAGGCTGCCGAGATTGCCGGCCGCATCCTCGACCCGCGCGGTGTAGCTGTAGCTGGTGTTGTCGGCAAGACCAGTGGTGTCGGTGAGGAACCAGTTGGTTGCGTTCACCGTCGCTTCGCCGATCTTGCTGCCATCACGGTAGACCGCGACCACTTCGTTATCGGCCAAGGCCGCCGAGAGCGTGCCTTGCAGTTCGGGCTGCGAGTCGTTGGTGGTGCCGCCGTCGGCAATAGTGCCGCTCACCGGCTCGACGTCGTCCACGATCGCCGTGATGGTGACGGTCTGGGCCGGAGCCGAGGCGTCAATGATGAGGCTGTACTCCGTGGAAAGCGCGCCCTGGTTGCCGGCGGCATCATCGACGCGCGCGGTGTAGGTGTACGTGCTGCCATCGGCCAGCCCGCTGTCCTGATAGGTCCAACTGCTTGCGGATACCGTGGCCTCGCCGATGGCAACGCCGTCTCGCAGGACGACGACGTGTTCACTGGCGGCCAGTGCGGAGCTCAAGGTACCGCTGAGCAGCGGCGAGGTGTCATTGGTGGTACCGCCGTTGGCCACGGTGCCGGTGATGGGGGCCGCGTCGTCGGTCACAGTGGAGATGCTGACAACCTGATTGGGTACCTGGGTATCGACGATAAAGTCGATGGGTGCCGATTGCGGCCCCTCGTTGCCGGCCGCGTCGACGTTGCTGGCCGTGAAGGCGTGAGCACCATCGGATAACTCCGTGGCCGGGGTGAAGCTCCATGCCCCGGTAGCGCCGGCCGTGGATGTGCCGAGCAGGGTGCCGTTGTCGTAGACGTTGACCTGGCTGTCCGCTTCCGCGCCGGTGCCGTTCAATGTCGGCAGGGTGTCGTTGGTGGTGCTGCCCGAGGTGATCTCTCCGATCACGAGAGGCACGTCGTCGTACAGGCTCACCACTGTCGGGGCGGATGCAGGCGCTGAGGTATCAATCGTCAGAACAAAGGCCGTGGAGGCCACGCCGAGGTTGCCCGCGGTATCGACCACGCGGGCAATGTAGCTATAGGTGTTCTCCGTGAGGCCGCCATCCTGGAACGTCCAGTTGGTGCCCGAGGTCGTGGCGGTGCCGATCAGCGCTCCGTCTCGGTAGATCGCCACGCTCTCGCCAGTGCCAAGCGGCGTATCAAGGGTACCGTTGAGCTGCGGCGTCGCATCGTTGGTACTGCTGCCGCTGGCGAGCGTCCCCTGCACCGGGTCGACATCGTCCACTGCGCTGACGATCATGACCGCTTGCGTCGGGGCTGAGGTATCGACTGTCAGCGTAAACGCGGGGGACGTGGTGCCGAGGTTGCCGGCGGCGTCCACCACACGTGCGCTGTAGCTGTAGGTGCGGTTATCGCTGAGGCCCACGTCCAGGTAGGTCCAGTCGTTGCCGGTGACGCTGGCCGTACCGACCTGCACGCCATCGCGCAATACTGCCAGCACTTCGCCGTTGCCCAGCTCTGCGCTCAGCGTACCGGTGAGTTGCGGTGCCGTGTCGTTGGTGGTGCTGCCACTGCCGAGCGACCCCTGCAGCGGATCGACATCGTCGATCGCACTGACGATGCTGACCGTCTGGGTCGGTGCCGCTGTGTCCACGGTTACCGTGTAGGCAGAAGACAGCGCTCCGAGGTTACCGGCCGCATCCACTACGCGAGCCGTATAGGCATAGGTGTTGCCGTCTGCGAGGCCGCTGTCCTGGAAGTTCCAGGAGGTGCCCGAGACATCGGCCATGCCGATGGCAAGGCCATCGCGGTATATATGCACGGACTCGCCACTGCCCAGCGCAGCCGTTAACGTGCCCCCGAGCAACGGCGAGGTGTCGTTGCTGATGCCGTTGTCGGCCACGTTGCCTTGTATCGGGTCGACATCGTCGGTGAGCGTGGTGATGGTCACCGACTGTGTCGGTGCCTGGGTATCAATAGTCAGGCTGAAGCCTGCCGACGCGCTGCCGAGGTTACCGGCGGCATCGACTACACGGGCGGTGTAGCTGTAGCTCTGGCCATCGACCAGGCCGCTGTCCTGGAAGCTCCAGGTGTTGCCGCTGACCGTGGCGCTGCCGAGCAGGGCACCGTCACGGTAAACGGCCACGGTTTCGCCGCTGTTCAAGCCGGCATCGAGGGTGCCGTTGAGGCGCGGGGTGGTGTCGTTGGTGCTGCTGCCGGCGGCGAAGTTGCCGGTCTGTGCGGCCTGGTCGTCGGTGTAGCTGGTGATGGCGACCGTCTGGGTCGGCGCGGAGGTGTCGATGCTGAGGCTGTAGGCCGCGCTTTGCGCGCCCTGGTTGCCACCGGCGATGACCACGCGGGCGGTGTAGCTGTAAGTGCTGCCGTCGATCAGGCCGCTGTCCTGGTAGGTCCAGGTGGTGGCGCTGACGCTGGCGGTGCCGATCACGCTGCCATCGCGCAGCACTTCAACCACATCGCCGGCGCTCAACGCGGTGGAGATGGAGCCGCTCAGGGTCGGGGTGGTGTCGTTGCTGGTCCCACCGTTGGCGACGTTGCCTTGTAGCGGGTCGACGTTATCCAGGATTTGCAGGATGGCAACCGTCTGGCTGACCGAGGAGGTGTTGACGGTGAAGCTCAGGCTGTTGGACGCGGCGCTGCTGTTGCCGGCTGCATCGACGACCTGGGCGGTGTAGGTGTAGGTGCTGCCGCTGGCCAGCCCGGCGTCCTGGTAGCTCCAGTCGGTGCCGCTGACCGTGGCGACGCCGATGTCGCTGCCGTTACGGAAGACGTGCAGTTGCTCGGTGGTGCCCAGGGTTGCCGAGAGCGTCCCTTGCAGGGTTGGGGTGTCGTCGTTGGTGGTGCCGCCCGCGGCTATCGCGCCGCTGATCGGGTCGACGTTATCCAGCGCCTGGGTGAGGGTGACGGTTTGCGTCGGGGCCGTGGTGTCGAGGGTGATGGCGTAGGTGTTGGACTCCGTGCCGCGGTTACCGGCGGCGTCTTCGACGCGAGCGGTGTAGCTGTAGCTTTGGCCATCCAGCAGGGCGCTGTCCTGATAGGTCCAGGTGCTGCCACTGACCGTGGCGGTGCCGATAACGGTTCCGTCGCGCAAAATCACCACGCTTTCGCCAGCAGCCAGGCTCGCGCTCAGGGTGCCGCTCAGTTGCGGGGTCGCGTCGTTGGTGGTGCCGTTGTGGGCAACCGTGCCGGTGACCGGGGCCACGTCGTCGGTGACGGCCGTGATCGCGGTGGTGGTGGCCGGGCCGTTGGTCTGCAGGGTGATGCTGTAGGCGCTCGACGTGGCCCCGGTGTTGCCGGCGGCATCTTCGACGCGGGCGGTGTAGCTGTAGCTGGTGTTGTTGACCAGCCCGGTGGTGTCGGTGAAGGTCCAGCCGGTGCCATTGACGGTGGCGGTGCCGATCTTCGCGCCGTCGCGGTAAATGGCCACGACTTCGTTGCCGGCCAGGGCCCCCGAGAGGGTGCCTTGCAGCTCGGGCTGCGAGTCGTTGGTGGTGCCGTTGTGGGCAACCGTGCCGCTCACCGGGTCGACGTTGTCGAGCAGCGTGGTGATCGCAACGGTCTGGGTCGGCGCGGAGGTGTCCAGCGTGATGGCGTAGCTGGTGGAAATCGCCCCGCGGTTGCCGGCGGCGTCTTCGACGCGAGCGGTGTAGCTGTAGCTTTGGCCATCCACCAGGCCGCTGTCCTGATAAGTCCAGGTGCTGCCACTGACCGTAGCGGTGCCGATCACGGCCCCGTTGCGCAGGACAACCAGGGTTTCGCCAGCAGCCAGAGCGGCGCTCAGGCTACCGCTCAGTTGCGGGGCCGCGTCGTTGGTGGTGCCGTTGTGGGCCACCGCACCGGTGACCGGGGCCACGTCGTCGGTGACCGCCGTGATGCTGACCGATTGGCTCGGAGCCTGGGTGTCGACGGTGAAGGTGAACGGGGCCGATTGCGGGCCTTCGTTACCGGCGGCATCGACGTTGCTGACGCTCAGCGCGTGGCTGCTGTCGGTCAACGCGGTGACGGGGGTGTAGCTCCAGTTGCCGGAGGCGTCAGCGGTTACGCTGCCGAGCAGCACGCTGTTGTCGTAAATGTTGACCGTGCTGTTGGCTTCCGCGCCCGCGCCGCTCAGGGTCGGGCGGGTGTCGTTGGTGCTGCTGCCGGAACTGATCTGGCCGACGATGAAGGGCACGTCGTCGAGCACGCTGCCGATTGTCGGGGCGCTGGCCGGTGCCTGGGTATCAATAGTCAGGCTGAAGCCTGTCGACGCGCTGCCGAGGTTACCGGCGGCATCGACTACACGGGCGGTGTAGCTGTAGCTCTGGCCGTCGACCAGGCCGCTGTCCTGGAAACTCCAGGTGCTACCGCTGACCGTGGCGTTGCCGAGCAGGGCACCGTCGCGGTAGACGGCCACGGCTTCGCCGCTGTTCAACCCGGCATCGAGGGTGCCGTTGAGGCGTGGGGTGGTGTCGTTGGTGCTGCTGCCGGAAGCGAAGCTGCCGGTCTGTGCGGCCTGGTCGTCGGTGTAGCTGGTGATGGCGACCGTCTGGGTGGGTGCGGAGGTGTCGATGCTGAGGCTGTAGGCCGCGCTTTGCGCGCCCTGGTTGCCACCGGCGATGACCACGCGGGCG
>NZ_DATKDZ010000046.1:0-1280 GCF_035512415.1 Pseudomonas sp.
TGCTGGGAGAGATCCTATGGTTCCGTGTCAAGGGCGTGGGGGTGCTCATGGCGGTGCGGCTGACGATGAACACGGGTCGGATCGTAGCGACTACCATGGGTGACGATCGACCAGCAGGTACGCGCCAGCTTGCGCGCCACGGCGTTGAGGGCTGCCGTCGTCGACAAGCCCTTGGCACGCTCACGCTCGTACTGCAGGCGGAAAGGATTCTGCGGATCCTTCGAGCGCAGGTTGGCCTGGGCACACAGGTAGAGCAGTCGTCGCAGCTCGGCATCGCCCCGCTTGGACAAGGCGCGGCGGCCAGCTCGCTGGCCACTGTCACGCACGCGCACATCCAGCCCGATGTAGGCCACGAAGGCGTCGGGATGGGCAAAGACACGGCTGGTCAGACAGGCCGCCGCCGCTGCCGCCGTGACGGGACCGACGCCCGGGATGCGGTCAAGCTCGGCCGCCACGGCCAGCTCAGGCTGGCGGGTCAGGAGCGCGATGCGCCGATCGAGGACGTCTTGCTGGCTGAGCAGGGCGTCAATGGCTGCCTGCAGCGGCTCGGCGGCGTGTGGCAGGACCTGCCGCTGCTGGCGCAGGCGCCCCAGACTGTTGCTGAGGCCGGCACGGGCGGCCAGCAGTTGGTCAAGCTGCACCACAGCCTCCGACTTGACCGGAAAGGGACGCAATGGCATGGCCACAGCGTAACGCGCCAGTCCGGCACTGTCGAGCCGGTCAGTCTTGGCCCGCGGGGACACGGCCTGCAGGAAGGAGCGTGCCCGGCGTGGCTCAGCCAGCAGCACGGTGCGTCCGTCCTGCTGGGCACTGCTCACCACCGCCTGGCTGTAGCAGCCGGTGGGCTCAACCACCCAGGGCTGGTCGGCCGGAATGGTGCGCAGCAGCTGGTTGATCCCGGCGGCGCTATTGGCCACGCTGCCATCGGCACGCACCTGACCGTTGGCCGTATCGAGCCAACTCCAGGCCAGTGTGGCCTTACTGACATCAATCCCAAGCATGGACAGGCTCCTTTCGGGTGGACCGCTCCCGCTCCCTTGCGATGCATCGACCGTCTGGTGCGGTGGCATCCTTCATCGGCGGTGGGCGGACTGGTCGGTACACTCTCCCGGGCCGTCCACGGTTGGCGGCAGGGGGTGATCGACCGTCCCAGCACACCCGATCCGGCCAGCGTCTGTCAAGGCCGCACGGTGGGATGTGGGGATGGGGACAGCCGCTGGCGCGCCTGCCCCCATCCCCACATCCCCTGCGACGACGCCGACTCTGACCATACAAGGGGG
>NZ_DATKDZ010000047.1:0-64711 GCF_035512415.1 Pseudomonas sp.
TGGTGGATGAGGCGGTGCAGATCTACAACATGGAACGGCCCCACATGGCCCTGAAAAACAAAACGCCCGATGCTGTGCATCGGGCGTTTTGAGGTCTGTCGAGCTATCTGGAAAGGTGTAAACCTATTTCAGGACTAGACAGCGTGTTTTATTGCAAGTGGACCTTAGTTGCGCGCCTGTTCCCAGGATTTGAGCAGTTCGTTGTAGTTGATGGTTTCGCCTTTAGGCTTCTCGTTAGCCAGTTTCGGCTTGGGTGCCCCCGGCTGATCCAGCCAGTATTGCGGGTCTTTCGCCTCATTCAGCTTGGGACCGCACTCGCCGAGTACACCGGAACGCTCCAGACGCCCGAGCATGGTGTCCTGAGCTGCCGCCAGGCCATCCAGCGCCTCTTGCGGGGTTTTGTCGCCACTGGCCGCTTCAGCAATAAACTGCCACCACAGCTGGGCCAGACGCGGGTAGTCCGGCACGTTGGTGCCGGTGGGCGTCCACTGCACCCGTGCCGGGCTGCGGTAGAACTCCACCAGACCGCCGAGCTTCGGCGCGGCGTCGGTCATGGCCTGCGAGTTGATATCCGACTCGCGAATCGGCGTCAGGCCAACCAGGGTCTTCTTCAGCGACACGGTCTTGGATGTAACGAACTGGGCGTACAGCCAGGCCGCCAGGCGCTGCTTGTCCGGGGTGGACTTGAGGAAGGTCCAGGAACCGGCGTCCTGATAACCCAGCTTCATGCCCTCCTCCCAGTACGGGCCCTTGGGCGACGGTGCCATGCGCCACTTCGGTGTGCCGTCTTCATTAACCACCGGCAGGCCCGGCTTGGTCATGTCTGCGGTAAAGGCGGTGTACCAGAATATCTGCTGAGCGATGCTGCCCTGAGCCGGCACCGGGCCGGATTCGGAGAAGGTCATGCCCTGAGCTTCCGGCGGCGCGTATTGGCGCATCCAGTCGACGTACTTGGTGGTGGCATAGACCGCCGCCGGGCCATTGGTGTCGCCGCCGCGGGCAACGCTGGAACCCACTGGGCGGCAACCGTCGACGCGAATGCCCCACTCGTCCACCGGCAGGCCGTTGGGCAGGCCCTTGTCGCCACCGCCCGCCATGGAGAACCAGGCATCGGTGAAGCGCCAGCCCAGGGACGGGTCTTTCTTGCCGTAGTCCATATGGCCATAGACGCGCTGACCGTCGATTTCCTTGACCTTCTCGGAGAAGAATTCGGCGATGTCTTCATAGGCCGACCAGTTGACCGGCACGCCCAGCTCGTAACCGTAGATTTCCTTGAACTTGGCCTTCAGCTCCGGACGTTCGAACCAGTCGGCGCGGAACCAGTAAAGGTTGGCGAACTGCTGGTCGGGCAGCTGATAGAGCTTGCCGTCCGGTCCAGTGGTAAAGGACAGGCCGATAAAGTCGTCCAAGTCCAGGGTCGGCGAGGTGAAGTCCTTGCCGTCGCCAGCCATCATGTCGGTCAGCGACACAGCCTTGCCGTAACGAAAGTGGGTGCCGATCAGGTCAGAGTCGTTGATATAGCCGTCGTAGATGTTTTTGTCCGACTGCATCTGAGTCTGCAGTTTCTCCACCACATCGCCTTCCTGCATCAGGTCATGCTTGAGCTTGATCCCGGTGATTTCGCTGAAGGCTTTGGCCAGTACCTTGGACTCGTATTCGTGGGTGGCGATGGTTTCCGAGGCAACGCTGATACTCATGCCACGGAAGGGTTCTGCAGCCTTGATAAACCACTGCAGCTCGGCGAGTTGTTGCTCGGCGGTCAGGGTCGAGGGGCTGAACTCGTCGGCAATCCACTTCTTGGCGGCCTCCTCGTAGGCATCGGCCCAGGCTGCGCCGCTTAATCCAGACAATGTCAGCAGGGCAGCCAACGCCATGCTATGTCGCGTTTTGTTGTTATTGTCGAACATAGAGACCTCCATCTCAGGGTTTGGGATGAGGCAAGCGGGTCTTGGTCGCGCCCAACCAGCGGGCGCGCCCAGGGCAGCCCGGCTTAACCCCAACGCATCACTGCAAACAGCCAGAACAGGGACAGCGACGTGGCTATCCAGATACTCCAATCGGTCGTGCCCACCACCAGCAGGTGCAGGTAAGCGCTTCCCAGCAGACCGATAAACAACCGATCACCACGGGTGGTGCTGATCGGCAAGAAGCCTTTGCGCTCGACACAGGGCGAACGCAGTTCCCACACCGTCATGCCCGCGAGAATCGCGGCGATGCCGCCGAAAAACAGCGCAGTGGGCAGAGTCCAGGCCATCCAATCCATCGTTTTTCTCCTTATACCCGGCCCAGGGCAAAGCCCTTGGCCACGTGGTTGCGGACAAACCAGATCACCAGCATGCCCGGCAGGATGGTCAACACCCCCGCCGCCGCCAGCACACCCCAGTCGATACCCGAGGCCGAGACGGTGCGCGTCATCACCGCGGCGATGGGCTTGGCGTCCACCGAGGTCAGGGTGCGCGCCAGGAGCAGCTCGACCCAGGAAAACATAAAGCAGAAGAACGCCGTGACGCCGATGCCCGAACCGATCAGCGGGATAAAGATCTTCACGAAGAATTTCGGAAAGCTGTAGCCGTCGATATAGGCCGTTTCGTCGATTTCCTTCGGCACCCCGGACATAAAGCCTTCGAGAATCCACACCGCCAGCGGCACGTTGAACAGGCAGTGGGCCAGGGCCACGGCGATATGGGTGTCGAACAGGCCGATAGACGAATACAGCTGGAAGAACGGCAGCAGAAACACCGCTGGCGGAGCCATGCGGTTGGTCAGCAACCAGAAGAACAGGTGCTTGTCGCCGAGAAAGCGGTAGCGCGAGAAGGCGTAAGCCGCCGGCAGCGCCACGCTCAGGGAGATCACCGTATTGAGGCTGACGTAGTACAGCGAGTTGAGGTAGCCCTCGTACCAGCTGGGGTCGGTGAAGATCACCTTGTAGTTGGCCAGGGTGAAGTCATGGGGCCAGAGGCTCAGGCCGCCGAGGATTTCGCTGTTGCTCTTGAACGACATGTTCAGCAGCCAGTAGATCGGCACCAGCAGGAACAGGATATAGAGCCCCAGCACCACTTGTTTGCGTAGGTTCATGGTCGGCCTCAGCGGTTCTTATCGTTGTGGGTCATGGCGGTGTAGAACAGCCAGGACACCAGCAGGATGATCAGGAAATACACCAGGGAGAACGCCGCCGCCGGGCCCAGGTCGAACTGGCCGATGGCCATCTGAGTCAGGGTCTGACTGAGGAAGGTGGTGGCGTTACCCGGCCCGCCGCCGGTCAGCACAAAGGGTTCGGTGTAGATCATGAAGCTGTCCATAAAGCGCAGCATCACCGCGATCAGCAGCACGCTTTTCAGCTTGGGCAGCTGAATATGGCGGAACACCGCCCAGCTTGACGCACGGTCGATACGCGCCGCCTGGTAATACACGTCGGGAATTGCCCGCAGCCCGGAATAACACAGCAGCGCCACCAGTGAGGTCCAGTGCCAGACGTCCATGATCAGCACCGTGACCCAGGCGTCGCTGGTGTTGGAGGCGTAGTTGTAGCTGATACCCAGGCTGTTCAGGCTCCAGCCGAGCAAACCGATGTCGGCGCGGCCGAAGATCTGCCAGATGGTGCCCACCACGTTCCATGGGATCAGCAGCGGAATCGCCAGCACGATCAGCACCAGCGAAGCCATGCGCCCCTTGGTCGGCATGCACAGGGCGATGGCGATGCCTAAGGGAATCTCGATCAGCAGCACGCAGCCGGAGAAGATGAACTGGCGCAGCAGCGAATCATGCAGGCGGGTGTCCTGCAGCACCTGTTTGTACCAGTCGACACCGACGAAATAGCGCGTGGAGTGGTCGAAGATGTCCTGCACCGAGTAGTTGACCACCGTCATCATCGGCACGATGGCGCTGAACGCCACCAGCAGAAACACCGGCAGCACCAGCCACCAGGCCTTGTTGTTCTGCACCTTCATGGCTGCACCTCCAGCGCTTGGGTCTCGACCAGAAAGTCGTCGGCGTAGAGCATCAGCCACTGTGCCGGAAAGCTCAGGTAGACGCGCTGCTGCGGCACCGGCTGGTCCTCCTGCAGGCGCACCTTAAGCAGCTGGCCATCGAGTTTCAGGCTGAGAATCTTGTAGGTACCCAGATCCTCCAGGTGCACCACCTCGCCGCACAGGGCGTCGTCGTTGGGGCCGTCCCAGATATGCACGAACTCCGGCCGGATGCCGACTTTCAGGCTTTGCCCGCCCAGTTCGGCAATTCGCCGATTAAGCGCCGGCGACAGCGGCAGCACGGTGTTATTGAAGCGCACCCCATCCGCGCAGGGCTGCACGTCGATCAGGTTCATCCCCGGGCTGCCAATAAAGTAGCCGACGAAGGTGTGGCTGGGCCGCTCGAACAGTTCGCGCGGGGTGCCAAACTGGACGATCTGGCCGCCGTACATCACCGCGATCTTGTCGGCGAAGGTCGAGGCCTCCAGTTGGTCGTGGGTGACGTAGACCATGGTGATATTGAACTGCTCGTGGATCTGCTTGAGCTTGCGCCGCAGCTTCCATTTCAGGTGCGGGTCGATCACCGTCAGCGGCTCGTCGAAGAGGATCGCCGACACGTCATCACGCACCAGGCCACGGCCCATGGAGACCTTCTGCTTCTCGTCGGCGGTCAGGTTGCGCGCCCGCTTGTGCAGCAGCGGGTGCAGTTCCAGCACCTCGGCGATTTCGTTGACCTTGGCCAGAACCTTCGCTTCGTTCATGCCCTGGTTGCGCAGCGGAAAGGCCAGGTTGTCGAACACCGTCATGGTGTCGTAGACCACCGGAAACTGGAAAACCTGGGCGATATTGCGCTGCTCCGGGTGCAGCTGGTTGACCACCTTGCCGTCGAACTGCACCTCGCCATGGGAGGGGCTAAGCAGCCCGGAGATAATGTTCAACAGGGTCGACTTGCCGCAGCCGGACGGCCCCAGCAGCGCATAGGCACCGCCCTGCTGCCAGACGTGGTTCATCTCGCGGATGGCGTAATCGGCCGGGTCCTTGGGGTCGCGGCTGTAGCTGTGGGCCAGGTTGTGCAGACGGATCTCGGCCATCAGGCGGTCCTCCCTAAACGGCGGCTGGGGGCCTGAATCAGCTGCCCGTCGGCAGCGAAGACAAACAGCTTGTGGGTGGGGATATAGATGAGGATCGGCGTATCCACGTCGTACTCATGCACCCCGGGCAGGTGCAGCACCAGCACGAACTGCTCGTTGCGCACATGCAGAAAGGTTTCCGAGCCGCTGATTTCGGCCAGTTCGACGGTCACCGCCAGTTCCAGATCATCATCGTTGGAGGGCACCAGGCCGATATGGCTGGGGCGCACGCCGAAGCGGTATTCGCCCTCGGCGATGTCTTGCAGATCCGGGTTGAGGGGGAAATGCACGGTATCGGCGAAACTCACTTCGGTACCGCTGATGCGCCCCGGCATCAGGTTGATCGCCGGCTCCGAGAACAGCTCGGCGGCCAGCACCTGCTGCGGGCGGTGATAGACCTCGGCGGTCTTGCCGCTCTGCACCACCCGACCTTCGTGCAGGATGGTGGTGGTACCGCCCAGGGCCAGGGCCTCATTGGGTTCGGTGGTGGCGTAGATGGCGATGGTATGGCGGGCTTCGAACAGCTCGCGCATCTCCTGGCGCAGCTCTTCGCGCAGCTTGTAGTCGAGGTTGACCAGGGGCTCGTCGAACAGAATCAGCGAGGCATCCTTGACCAGGGCGCGAGCCATGGCCGTGCGCTGCTGCTGGCCGCCGGACAGCTCCAGCGGATGACGCTGGAGCAAGGCCTCGATGCGCAGCATCTTCGCCGTGGCGTGCACCTTGTCGAGAATCTCGGCCTTGCTCACCCCGGCCTGACGCAGCGGCGAGGCGATGTTCTCGAACACCGTCAGGGTCGGGTAATTGATGAACTGCTGGTAAACCATCGACACGTTGCGCTGGCGCACCGAGACATCGGTCATATCCGCGCCATTCATCAGGATGCGCCCGCTGCTGGGTTTGTCCAGTCCGGCCATCAAGCGCATCAGGCTGGTCTTGCCGGACAGAGTGCGGCCCAGCAACACGTTGAAGGAACCGGGTTCGAAGCTCAGGCAGGCATCGTCGATATGCAGCTGGTTATCGACGATCCGCGTGACATGCTCCAGGGTAAGTGACATGGGCCGTCCTTTTTCTTGTTATCTCCATCTAACAAGGCGAGTTCCGTGCCAAACCCTGAAATAAAACTTCAAGCCATTGATTTACAAGAAACTAATGCAGAAGCCTGAATCCCCACGGCAGATTATTTGAACAACGTTGAACAGTGCACAGTGAACACTTGAACAGTCGCGGCGTTGACATTGAACAGTCATAAGCGACACTGAGTCGACTTCGGCGCAGACCGAAACCCATAACAACAAGAACCACCCCGAGGCCCTTGTGATGGCTGAAGCTACTGCTGCCCTGCCCCACGACCGCATCATCCAGGACTCCTGGTCGCGCTGCCGCGACTTCGGCCTGACCCATCAGAGCACGCCCATTTTCAGCCGGCCCAGCCCCGGCGAGGTGTCGGCCCTGCTCGACAGCCAGCATGCCCTGGTGCAGACCACCCATAAGGAAGTGCTGCCCTACTACGGCAATATCCTGGCCAATTCCAACTGCCTGATCATGCTCGCCGACCATCAGGGCCAGGTGCTGCAGTCCTGGGGCGACCAGCGCTTTATCGAACCCAGCCGCGCCCCCGGTTTCGTCGCCGGGGCCAGCTGGCTGGAACGCTACACCGGCACCAACGCCATCGGCACCGCCCTGAGCTGCGGCCAGGCGGTGCATATCCAGCACGACGAACACTTCCTCAAGGCCAACCGCTTTATGACCGGCTCGGCCTCGCCGATCTTCGACGAGCAGCGGCAGATGATCGCGGTGCTGGATGTCTCCAGCGACAGCTACCTGCCGCCGGCCCACACCCTGGGCATGGTCAAGATGATGAGCCAGTCGGTGGAGAACCGGCTGATTCTCAACCTGTTCCAGCAGCGCTACTTTCAGCTCAGCTTCAACACCAGCCTGGACAACCTCGACAGCCCCTGGGCCGGGCTCCTGATCTTCGACGACCAGGGCCAGGTGGTATCGGCCAACCGCCGCGCCGACAGCCTGCTGGGCGTGGGCCTGGCCCGAGTGAATATCGAGAGCCTGTTCGATGTGCCGCTGCGCCAGCTGCTCAACCAGCCCGAAGGTCAGCCGTTCAACCTGCGCGCCGGCGGCCGTTTTCGCTTCCACGCCCAGGTCAAACGCCCACAGCAGCCCGCCCCCATCCAGGCCCGCGATTTCCGCCCAGCCGCCGAAGCTGAGCCGCTGCCCCAGGGCAACGGTTTTACCCTGGCCTCGATCAACCTCGGCGACCCGCGAGTGGACAAGGCCGTACGCCAAGCCGAACGCCTGCTGGAAAAGGACATCCCGATTCTGGTACACGGCGAAACCGGGGTAGGCAAAGAGGTGTTCGTCAAGGCCCTGCACCAATCCAGCTCGCGCGCCAAACAGGCGCTGATCGCGGTCAACTGCGCGGCTATCCCCGCCGAACTGGTGGAGTCCGAACTGTTCGGCTACGAGAAAGGTGCCTTTACCGGGGCCAGCCAGAAAGGCAGCATCGGCCTGATCCGCAAGGCCCATAAAGGCACCCTGTTTCTCGATGAAGTCGGCGATATGCCCCTGCGCGTACAGGCGCGCCTGCTGCGTGTGCTGCAGGAGCGCTGCGTACAGCCCCTGGGCAGCAGCGAACTGTACCCGGTGGATATCCGCCTGGTATCCGCCACCAATCGTCCGCTGCGCCAGGATGTGGAAGCCGGGTTATTTCGCCAGGACCTGTACTACCGCATCAGCGGTCTCAACCTGGAACTGCCGCCGCTGCGCCAGCGCACGGACAAGGCCGCCCTGGTCCAGCGTATCTGGGACTATCACCGCGAACCACAACAATGGGCCGGGCTAAGCCCAGAAGTCATGGCCCTGTTCAAGCGCCACCCCTGGCCGGGCAACCTGCGCCAGTTAAGCAGCGTGCTGCAGATCGCCCTGGCCATGGCTGACGAACAGCCGATCCGCCCTGAGCATCTGCCGGATGATTTCTTTGCCGATCTGCAGGAAAAGGATGAGGGAGAAACAGCGAGTGAACAGCCAGTGATATCGGTGGTCGCTGACAATGACCTGGCCCGCCAACTGCACGCCTGCGGCGGCAATATTTCGCACCTGGCCAAGCGTCTGGGGCTGAGCCGCAATACCCTTTATAAGCGGTTAAGGGAGCAAGGCCTGAGGCTGTAGCGGGTAGCCCATCGTTACCATGAGGCCGGCGGCACCGGCCTTTCGAGGGTTTTGACCCGGTTGCGGCCCTGGTTCTTGGCGCAATAGAGGCCCTGGTCAGCCAGCTGGATCAGCAACTGCGGGGACTCGCCGGGCAGCGGCACCAGGGTCGCCCCGCCGAGACTCAAGGTCATGAGGGAGCCGTGGGTGGGATAACTGTGGGTAATCCGCCGCGCCAGCATGGCTTCACGAATCTTCTCGGCTACTACCCGCGCCCCGGCGGCCGGGGTGCTAGGCAGCAGCATGACAAATTCATCGCCACCGTAGCGGGCGGCCATATCGGCCGGCCGGGTGCAGTTCTCGCGCAGGGAATTGGCCACCTGGCACAGCAGATCGTCACCAGCCAGGTGGCCCAGCTCGTCGTTGTAAGCCTTGAAAGAGTCGACATCGATAAATAGCAGCGATATCTGCGCCTGTTCGCGCTGAGCACGCAGCCACTCCACGGCGAGGAACTCATCGAAATGCCGGCGATTGGACAGGCCAGTCAGGCCGTCGGCGTTCATCAGGCGCTGCAGCACCAGGTTGGTGTCCATCAGGTGCTGCTGGCTCTCGCGCAGCGCCCGGTAGGCCTCGTCGCGCTGCAACAGGGTCAGGTAGGAACGCGAGTGATAGCGGATCCGCGCAACCAGTTCGATGGCATCCGGCAGCTTGACCAGGTAATCGTTGGCACCGGCAGAAAAGGCGGCGCTCTTGACCCCGGGGTCGTCCTTGGTCGACAGGACGATAATGGGAATATCGCGAGTCGCCGGGTTGGCGCGGTACTGGCTGACCAACGTCAGGCCATCCACCCCGGGCATGACCAGATCCTGCAGGATCACCGTGGGCCTGATCTGCACGGCCTGAGCGATGGCCTTTTGCGGATCGGCACAGAAGTGAAAATCGATGTTCTCCTGGTCGGCCAGGCTGCGCCGCACGGCTTCGCCTATCATCGCCTGGTCATCGACCAGAAGGACCATGGCGGCGTTTTCATCGACTTTCAGCACGGATTTATCAAGTGAAACGCTCATACGTGAAGCTCCCAATGACCGTTGGCTGTACGACCTTCATCGCTCAGGCAAAAAGCTCAGCAAGCGCGGCGCAATCTCCTGCAAGGGCCGAATTTCGACAGCGGCGTCGAGTTCCGCGGCCGCCTTGGGCATGCCGTAAACGGCGCTGCTCTGTTGATCCTGCGCGATGGTCAAAAAGCCCCGCTCGCGCATTTGTTTAAGCCCCGCAGCACCGTCACGGCCCATACCGGTCAGCAGCACGCCGACCGCCTGACCATGCCAGTGCGCGGCCACGCTCTCGAAGAACAGATCGATAGACGGTCGATAAGCAGAATAGCCGCTGGGCTCGGCCGTGTAGGCCAGCTGACCACTTGCCAACAGCCGCAGGTGCTGGTCGGTGCCTGCCAACAGTGCCGTGCCCCGCTGTGGCGGCTCGCCATCGCGCGCCAGGCGCACGGGCACGCCGGAAACCTGGGCCAGCCAATCGGCCATGCCGGCGGCAAACACCTTATCGACATGCTGAACCAGCACGATGGCCGCGGGGAAACCGTCCGGAATACCGTGCAGCAGCTCCGCCAGCGCCGCCGGACCACCCGCCGAGGCACCGATGGCGACCAGTTGCTGCGCCGCGACGCCGCTGGTTTGACTTGGCGCGGCGTAACGGGCCTGCTTATCGGCATGGCCGATCAGCCAGCCGATATTCTGAATCTTGCGTAACAGCGATGCGCCGGCCTCGCCGCCCAGGGTCGGGGTGTTGACCACATCCAGCGCGCCGTGGCCCATGGCATCGAAGACCTGGCGCAGGTTCTGCTTGCTGTCGCCGGTCACCAGCAAAATCGCACAGGGACTCTGCGCCATGATTCGACGGGTCGCCTCAACGCCATCCATCACCGGCATAACCAAATCCATCAACAGCAGATCCGGCGTCTGCGCCGCGCAGCGTCGTACCGCCTCGGCACCATCGCCGGCAACCCAGACGATCTGGTGTTCGGGGGCGAAGGCCAGCGCCCGGCGCAGCGCCTCCACGGCCATCGGCATATCGTTGACGATGGCGATCTTCATAACGACCTGCCGATCAGCATCGCCACCGCGTCGAGCAACTCTTCGTCGTGGAAACTGGCTTTGCCCAGGTAGTAATCGGCACCGGCCTCCAGGCCGCGCCGGCGGTCTTCTTCGCGGTCCTTGTAGGACACCACCATCACCGGCAGCGACTGCATCCGGTGATCGCGACGCAGCAAGGTCACCAGCTCAATACCGTCCATACGCGGCATGTCGATATCGGTAATCAACAGGTCGAAAGACTCGGCGCGCAGCGCATTCCAGCCGTCCATGCCATCCACCGCGACCGCCACCTCGTAGCCACTGTTGAGCAACAGCTTACGCTGCAGCTCGCGCACGGTGAGCGAATCGTCGACCACCAGCACGCGCTTGCGCGCCACACCCGGTTCCTGCCCGCTGCGGTCGATGCGCTCCAGGCGACCGTTGCTGCGCAGACGCTCCAGCGAGCGCTGCAAATCCTCGACATTGAGGATCAGCACCGGCGCACCATCGTCGAGTACGGCACCGGCGAGGACGTTTTGCACATTGCCCAGGCGCGCATCGAGCGGCAGGACCACCAGGGTGCGTTCGCCGATAATGCGCTCGACGGCAATTCCGTAAAGGGCCTCGCCCACACCGACCAGCACCACCGGGATCGTGGCCCGCGCTGTTCGCTCGACAGGCCGCTGGAGCAATTGACCGGCCGCCACCAGGCCGACCGAACGGCCCTCGTAGGTGAAATGTTGCTGCCCTTCCAGCTGCACAATGGCGGCCGGTTCCAGTTCGCACATGCGCTCGATATGGGCCAAGGGAAAGGCATAGGCCTCGCCGCCGACTTCGACCACCAAGCTGCGTACCACCGAGAGCGTCAGCGGCACTTCGAGCAAGAAGCGCATGCCGCGGCCACTCTGTTGCTGCAACTGAATGCCGCCGCGCAGCTGGCGCAACATATGCTGCACCGCGTCCAACCCGACGCCGCGTCCAGACACCTCGGTCACCTGTTCGCGCAGGCTGAAACCAGGCAGAAACAGGAAGCTCAGCAACTCCTCCTCACTCAATTGCGCGGCGGTTTCCTCGCTGGCCAGCTGGCGCTGAACGATACTCCCGCGCAACCGCGACAAGTCCACCCCGGCACCATCGTCGGCAATTTCCAGAAGCAAGGAGCCCGCCTGCTGGCGAGCCTTGATGCTGATCACGCCTTCGGCGGGCTTGCCTGCGGCCAGCCGCTCGGCCGGGGCCTCGATACCGTGGTCGAGGGCATTGCGCAGCAGATGGATCAGGGGCGCATCGAGCCGTTCCAGCACGTCGCGGTCCACTTGGGTGGCGTCTCCCTCAACCTGCAAGCGCACCTGCTTGTCGAGGCTGCGGGCGAGGTCACGGATCATCCGCGCCTGGCCGCGCAACACATCGGCCAGCGGCCGCATGCGGCACGCCAGCGCGGTGTCGTAGAGCTGTTGGGCGCGCTGCGCGGCTTGCCAGGCGAACTCGTCCAATGCAGCAGCCTGCTGTTCGAACAACTGCCGACAGTCGCCGAGCACACGTCGGGCCTCAGTCAGGGGCGCCAGTGCAGAGGTGTCGGTAGCGCCCTCGGTCAAGGCCTGCTGAGTGTTTTCGAGCATCCGCCCCAACTGCATCTGCATGCGCTTGCCGCGTTGCAGGGCCAGCAGTTGCGGCTTTAGCCGCTGGGCCTCGACCAAGGCCTTGCTGGACAGATCAAGCAAATGGTCGAGGCGCTCGGCGGTCACCCGCAGCACCCGTTCGCCGCCTTCAAGCGGGCGATTCTCCGCGGGGAGCGGTTCGGCTATATCGGCTGGCGCATCGACTGCTAGGGCGCTGGTAGGCGCTGCAGCTGGCGGCGCAAGCAGCGGTGCGCCGACCTGACCGGCCAACTGGGCGATCATGGCATCGATTTCCGCCGGTGCGACCAGCGCCTCGGGGGTGGCGATACGCAGCAGCAGGTCGCTGCCCAGCAGCAGTGCATCGATATGCGCGGGACTCAGTTGCAAGCGCCCTTCCTGGGCCTCGACCAGGCAGTCTTCCATGGCATGGGCGACCTGCACACCGGCCTCGACCCCGACGATCCGCGCCGCGCCCTTGAGCGAATGGGCCGCGCGCATGCAGGCCTCCAGCTGGTCACTCAGGGTCGGATTGCGCTCGAGCAGCAGCAACCCGGCCGCGAGCACCTGGGTTTGCGCCTCGGCCTCCAGGCGGAACAGCTCCAGCATGGGCGCGTCGCGCATCTCCTCAGGCGTCATGCCAGGCTCCGGATCATGGTTTGCAGCAGTTGCTCCTCGTCCAGCAGGCGCAGGCTGCGTCCGCGCCACTGCAGCACGCCACGGCTGCATTTGGCGGGGTCCAGGGTGTTGTCCCGTTCAGCTTCGGCAAGTAGATCGAGGGCGAAGCCATGGATGCCGTCCACTTCATCCACCGCGGCCAGCAGATGGCCGCCGGGGGCCCCCAGCACCAGCATGCGCGGTGCCACCCGTACGCCCGCGGCCGGGGCTGGCGCACCGCTGACATCGAGGCCGAGCAGCTCGACCAGCGACAGGCAGGTCAGCAGCGCGCCGCGCACATTGGCAACCCCGAGCAAGGCGCGGCCGCGCGGGTGTGGCAAGGTGTGGACCGGCACCGGCGCGGCTACCTCCACCAGAATGCGGGTGGCCAGGGCCAGCCACTCCTCGCCGAGGCGAAACACCAGTAACGAGCGCGTCGCCTGCACGGTGGCCGGAGCCTGTGCGTGCTCCGTATCCGCTTCGTCCTGCTGCAGCACGTAACGGTCGAGCAAGCGAATGGCAGCTGCGGCATACAGCGCACAGTTGCGGCAATGAATATGCTCGACCAGCAGTGGGCAGGATTTATCGCCGCGTACGCCGATGCGGTTCCAGCAGTCGTCGAGTGCTTGTGCATCATCGGCCAGCGAGGTTGCCAGGATCGGCTCAGGCATTCTTGTCCCCTCCCTGTGCGGCACGGACCCGCAGACGGCCGGCGGCGGCCAGATCGCCCTGGGCGGCGAGCAAGGCGGCCAGGTGGCTCAAGGCTTCGAGGTGCTGCGGCTGCAAATACAGCGCCTTGCGGTAAAAGCCCTGGGCCTGGGCTGGCTTGCCACTGGCATCACTAAGCAAACCCAGCCAGTAGAACACTTCCGCACTCGGTCCCTGCTCAGTGAGCAAACGCTCGCAGGCCTGCTGCGCCTCGGCGATATGGCCCTGGTTGGCCAGGGTGACGATGGCCTGCAGCTGCGCGCTGCTGTTCTCTGCGGGGGGCGCTGCCGAAAGCCTTGCCGCTACCGGGCGCGCCTCATGTTGCAGCGCCGTGTGGGGGCGGCCATCACCACTGCGTGTGGGCTGCGGGCGCAGGGCCTTGGGTTGCGGCGCGCGGTCGATTGCTACCGCTGCATCGGGGTAGTGGAAGGCGAATGCCTGGGGAATCCCCAGCGTTTGCAGGCCAAGACGAGACGCCAGATTGGCCTCTGCCGGCCCGACAAAGATCACCCCGTCCTGCCGCGTCAGACGCTTGAACCCCGCCAGCACGGCTTCCTGGGTGGCTTGGTCGAAGTAGATCAGCAGGTTGCGGCACAGCACCAGATCATAGGGCGGCTGATTGGCGAGCAGTGCCGGGTCGAGCAGATTGCCGCACTGGAAGCGCACCTGCTGGCGAACGCTTTTATCCAGCGCGTAGCCATCCTCAACCGCGCTGAAATAACGGTCGCGATACCCCAGTTGCGCGCCACGAAAGGAATTATTGCCGTAGCGCGCCTGTTGCGCCCGCTCGATCAGGCGCGGGCTGACGTCCAGCGCGTCGACCTGGAACTGCGCCGCGGCAATCCCGGTATCGAACAACGCCATCACGATCGTGTAAGGCTCCTCGCCCGTCGCACAGGGCAGACTGAGGATGCGTAGTGGACGGCTACCGGCCAGGCTTAGCAAGCGCTGGCTGGCCAACTGAGCGAGCAAGACGAAGGACTCGGGATAGCGAAAGAAGCTGGTTTCAGGAACGATCACCGCCTCGATCAAGGCCTGGCGCTCCTGGGCCGAGTGCTGCAGCACCTGCCAGTAGGCGTCAGCATCTGCGACGCACGCGCTGGCAATGCGCTGGCGCACGGCCCGCTCGATAACCGAAATACCGACCGAGCCGACCTCAAGACCGATCTGGGTCTTGAGGAAGTCGACGAAGCGCTGCGAGTCGCTCATGTCGAAGCCTCTTGCGCAGCGGCGTCGGGCTCGTCCGGGAACAACAAGGCATGGGCTTCGGCAGGCAACAGCGCCTGCACCCCTACCCACTGCACCAGGCCTTGTGGCCCCTGATACACCGGCCCGAGATAGGCGGCGTGCGGATTATCCAGGCCGTAGTCGTGGAACTCGCTCGGCGCGCAGCGCAGGGTTTCCCCGGCCCGCTCGACCAGCAAGCCGAGCAGATGGCTTGGCCCACCGTCGGCGCGGCGGTAGTGAACCAATACGATACGCGTGCTGGTGCGCCGCGCCGCTGGCTGGCCGGCCAGCAGCGCGCTGAGGTCGAGAACCGGCACCAGGCTGCCGCGATAACTGAAGATTCCGGCCACCCAGACCGGGGCCTGGGCAACCGGCTGCAAGCGCCGCTGCGCCAGTACCTCGGCCACCTCGCCGACATCCAGGCCATAGCGGACGCCGGCGCAGCTGAACAGCAGAAAAAGCCTGTCCGCTTCGGCTGTGGTATCAATCTGTGGGTGATGTACTGCAAGCACTGCGCAGCTCCCTTATTCAGGTCTGGAAGCGGGAAACCCCGCTACGCAGGCCGCTGGCCACCTGGCTCAACTCATCGATGGCGTTACTGGTCTGGCGTAGCGCTTCCACTGTCTGCCCGGTGGTCTCGGCCAGTTGCTGCAGCGCCTGGTTGATCTGTTCGGCGCCGCTGGCCTGGGCCTGCATACCCTCGTTGACCATGGACAGGCGCGGAGCCAGGGCTTGGGTCTGCTGGATGATCTGCGTCAGTTGCTCGCCGACCTGCTGCACCTCGGCCATGCCGCGGCGCACTTCTTCGGAGAATTTGTCCATGCCCATAACCCCGGCCGATACCGCGGACTGGATCTCGCGCACCATCTGCTCGATATCGTAGGTGGCCACCGCGGTCTGATCGGCCAGGCGGCGGACTTCGCTGGCCACCACGGAGAAGCCGCGACCATATTCACCGGCCTTCTCAGCCTCGATAGCGGCATTCAGCGAGAGCAGGTTGGTTTGGTCGGCGACCTTGACGATGGTGGTGACTACCTGGGTGATATTGCCGGCCTTCTCGTTGAGGGTCGCCAGCTTGCTGTTGATCTGCTCGGCGGCCCCTATCACCTGGTGCATAGTGTCTTCCATCCGCATCAGGCCCGTTTGCCCCGAGCCCGCCAAAGCCGCGGCCTGTTCGGCGGCGGACGCAACCTCGTTCATGGTGCGCAGCAGATCGCGCGAGGTGGCGACGATCTCCCGCGAGGTGGCCCCAATCTCGGTGGTGGTGGCCGCTGTCTCGGTGGCGCTGGCCTGCTGCTGCTTGGAGGTGGCGGCGATCTCGGTAACCGAAGTGGTGACCGCAATCGAGGAGCGCTGCGACTGCGTCACCAGTTCAAGCAGCGAGGCGGCCATGGCGTTGAAGCCAGTCTCGATCACCCCGAACTCGTCCTGGCGCGCCAGCACCAGGTGCGTATTCAGGTTGCCGTCACGCATCGCGGCAAGGGCCTCGACGATGCTTTGTACCGGCCCGAGGATCGCCCGCAGCAGCAGATAGCCACAGATACTCGCGGCGATCACGACCAACAGCAGGGCTATCAGCAGATTGTTTTCGGCCTCAGTCACGGCATCCAGCATACCGGCGGCACCGTCGGTTACGGCCTGACTGTTCAGCTGCCCTATCGCGTCCAGCAGCGTCTCGCCCTGCGTCCAGCTTGGGTAGAGTTTTCCCTGCAGCAGCTGGCTCGCCTGTTGCGGCTGCTGTTGCAGGTAGAGTTGCAACACTTCGCCCTGCAGCCGCTTGTGTTCCTGCTGGTGCGCCTGGTAGGCGGTAAAAGCGGCCCGGTCGCGCTCGCTGAAGATGGTTTGCTCGTATTGCGCCATCAACGTGCCGATCCGCTCATCGTACTCGTGCAGTTGTTCGAGCTCTTGCGGGCTGGCGACCAGAGCCTGGTCCAATACCAGTCGCTGCAACAATACGAAATCCTGCAACGCGGCGTTGCGCAGCAACGCGCTGTGATACAGGCCAGGCAAAGAATCTTTCTGCAGGTGCTGTTCGCGCAGCTCGATATCGCGCAGATCCTCGTAGGTCAGCCCCACCATTGCCAACATGATGGCGATGATCACGGCAAAGCTGGCAAGGAGACGACGGCGAAGAGTCCAATTCATAGGCTATTGCTCCAAGGCTGATCGTGCGGCTGGCCCTGTTCAGGTATAGCAGCAAACCTTCTATGCAGCAGTCGAGAGCATCGCCCTGCTCCGCCAGGCTCGCGATGTTTGACAACAGCGCTGGCGGCGAAAGGCCGGTTCGGCCATCAAGACAGCGCGCCGAGAAGGATCTATGCGCGTTCCGCGCTGTCAAAAGGCCACTCCTGCTGGTCTGCATGTACAGCTCGGCACAGCCTGTGTGCCTTTAGTGCACCTGGCAGGCCCGCTGCTGTACTCTTCGCCCCCGTCTACACGAGTCAAAACCAACCGATGAGTTTTCCACTGCGCCCCGTCGCGACCGCTGCTCAAATATGGGGAATGTTCCCTCTTCCCCTTCGCACGCTACACAGGTGGAGCTGGGCGATAACAACTGTGGCCCTGTTGAGCGCCTGCACCAGCGCACCGTCGCCGCAGCCGCGGCCCGAGGTTGAGCCGATACGCTTTCTCCTGAGCTTCGATGACGGCCCCAGCGCGAGCCTGGGGCTCAATCCCACCCAGCAGATTCTCGATGCTCTGGACGACAACCCGATCCAGCCGGGGATCAAGGCACTGTTCTTTGTCCAGACCCGCGCCATGGCCGCCGGCGGCAGCCTCCAGGGCCAGGCACTGTTGCGCCGCCAACAGCGCGATGGTCACCTGCTGGGCTTTCACACCGCCACTCCCGGGCATGCCAACCACCGCTTTCTCAGCCCCGCCGAGCTGGAGCAATCGCTGAAAGATGGCGTAGCCGACCTCTCCGCCATCAGCGGTGCCGCGCCGCGTCTGGTGCGGCCACCCTTCTGGAACTACGACGAACGCACCTTTGCGGCCTACCAGGCCCACGGCCTGCGCTTGCTGCTGACCGATCTGAGCGCCAACGATGGCAAGACCTGGGGTATCAACGGCAGCCTGCGTCGGCGCAGCAACCTGCGCGAACAACTGGCGCGGGCCGCCGAACAGATCCATGCCGGGGCTCTACCCGTGGTAGACGGGGTGATTCCTCTGGTGGTGACCTTCCACGACCTCAATCCCTACACCGCACGGCATATGCGCGAATACCTGCAGATCCTGCTGGATGTCGCCGAGGATGTCGGCCTGGCCACAGACGCCAAGCCCTTCTACGACCAGCGTGCACCCCTCGAACGCGCCGCCCTCAAGCGCGCCCTGGGCGACCCGCTGCAATACGCGCGCCTGCCGGGGGTATGGAACTGGTTATGGAACTGAGCCCGGGCACAACCCGCTCTTGATCAGGCGCAGATACTCCGGGCGCTGCGACAGGTCGTTGTGCCCCGCCGCCGGAATAACCGCGAGCCTCGCCACCCCAGGCTGAAAGTGGCCGTACAGGGCATCGCTACTGGCGCGAGGAATCACCTTATCCTCGGCGGCCACGATCAGCAGTGTGGGCACCTCGATCTGCCGGGCGTACTTCCAGGACTCGAATTTGTCCTTAAGCAGCCACTGCACCGGGACATAGGGAAACTGCTGCCGGGCCAGCGCCTCGATACTCTCATAGGGCGTGATCAGCACCAGACCCGCGGCCGGACGCTGGCTGGCAAGGCGTACTGCCACGCCCGAGCCCAAACTGCGCCCCACCACCACAATGCAGGGATGCTGGGCATAAACCAGGTCAAACAAGGCGATCGCATCGGCCTGAATAGCCTCTTCTGAGGGCGAGCCGCTGCTACCGCCGTAGCCTCGGTAATGCAGCAGGTAGAGCGCATGGTCGCTGAAGGCCTGGGAAAACTCCGGCAGATTGAGGGAAACATCCTCGCCGTTGCCGCCGAAATAGATCAGGGCATTGCGCCCCTCGAGTGGCCGGGTGGAAACCAGCACCTCGGCATCCTCTATAGGCAGCTTGAGCAGCGTGGTGGGATTATCGATAGCGCGGGGCTGCGGGAAGTAGATAAGCGAACGCTGGAACACCAGCAAAGCAAGGCAGAGCAGCACATACAAGGCCGCCGCCCAGAGCAGAAACGCAAGCAAGGTTCGCGATAGACGACTGACGTGCATTGAGTCTTCCTCTGTCTCTATAGCCGCAAATAAACAAGCCGCTCGAAAGCGGCCTGTTTAATCCTACGCCTGCGTTACTCAGCCAAACGCCAGGTAGTGCCGCCCTTGCCGTCTTCCAGTACCACGCCCATGGCGGTGATCTGGTCGCGGATGCGATCACTTTCTGCCCAGTTCTTCTCGGCACGCGCTTGCAGGCGCGCGGCGATCAAGGCTTCAACCTCGGCAGCATCGACCTTGCCGGCAGCACCGGCCTGGAGGAAAGCCTCAGGCTCAAGCTGCAAAACACCGAGCACCCCAGCCAGTTCCTTCAACCGCGCCGCCAGACCGGCAGCAGCCTGCAGATCGCTGTCACGCAGGCGATTGATCTCACGGGCCAGCTCGAACAGCACGGCGCAGGCTTCCGGCGAGTTGAAGTCGTCGTCCATGGCCGCGGCAAAACGCTCGACAAAGGCTTCACCACCCGCCGGAGCCGCTGCGGGCAGGCCCTTGAGCGCGTTATAAAAACGCTCCAGCGCACCCTTGGCTTCACGCAGGCTGTCTTCGGAGTAGTTGATCGGGCTGCGGTAGTGGCTGGACACCAGCAGGTAGCGCACCACTTCCGGGTGATATTTCTCCAGCACCTCACGAATGGTGAAGAAGTTGCCCAGGCTCTTGGACATCTTCTCGCCATCCACACGCACCGCGCCGGCGTGCATCCAGGCATTGGCGTAGAGCTTGCCGGTGGCGGCCTCGCTCTGGGCGATTTCGTTTTCGTGGTGCGGGAACACCAGGTCCGGGCCGCCGCCATGGATATCGAAAGTCTCACCCAGGCAGCAGGTCGACATCACCGAGCACTCGATATGCCAGCCCGGACGGCCCGCGCCCCAGGGCGACGCCCAGCTCGGCTCGCCCGGTTTGACGCCTTTCCACAGGACGAAGTCCAGCGGATCCTGCTTGGCTTCATCAACCTCGATACGCGCGCCGATCTTCAGGTCTTCGATCTTCTTGCGCGACAGCTTGCCGTAACCGACAAACTTGCCGACGCGGTAATACACGTCACCATTACCGGGCGCGTAGGCAAAGCCCTTGTCGATCAGGGTCTGGATCATCTGATGCATACCGGCGATATGCCCGGTGGCACGGGGCTCCTGATCCGGGCGCAGCACGTTAAGGCGCGCCTCGTCTTCGTGCATGGCCGCAATCATGCGCTCGACCAGCGCTTCAAACGGCTCGCCGTTGTCATTGGCGCGTTTGATGATCTTGTCGTCGATGTCGGTGATATTGCGCACGTAGGTCACCTCATAGCCACGATGGCGCAACCAGCGAGTCACCACATCGAACGCCACCATCACCCGCGCATGACCGATATGACAGAAGTCGTAAACCGTCATGCCGCACACATACATGCGCACCTGGTTACCCACCAGCGGTTTGAAGACGTCTTTGCTTTTGGTCAGCGTGTTGTAGATCGAGAGCATTGCAGTTCCTTGGAAACCGCGGACCAGCGTACCGGCCCGGTTCTAATCAGAGCGACTGGGCCTTAGGCCCAGGAGTCACGCAGCGTTACGGTACGGTTAAACACTGGCGCACCCGGCTTGCTGTCCTTCATGTCCGCGCAGAAGTAGCCTTCGCGCTCGAACTGGAAGCGTTCTTCCGGTGCGGCTTCGCCCAGCGATGGTTCGGCGCGACAACCCTTAAGCACCACCAACGAATCCGGGTTGATATTGTCGAGGAAGCTGCCGCCGTCCTCGTCCTTCTCCGGGTTGGCGGAGCGGAACAGGCGGTCGTACAGGCGCACTTCGCACTCGACGCTTTCAGCCGCCGGCACCCAGTGGATCACGCCCTTGACCTTGCGGCCTTCGGGGTTCTTGCCCAGGGTGTTTTCGTCGTAGCTGCAGCGCAGTTCGACGATATTGCCGTCGGCATCCTTGATCGCTTCGTCGGCGCGAATCACGTAGCTGCCGCGCAGGCGCGCTTCGCCACCGGGAATCAGGCGCTTGAAGCCGTCCGGCGGAGTTTCTTCGAAGTCGCCAGCGTCGATATAGATCTCGCGGCTGAACGGCAGCACACGCACGCCCATGTCCTGCTTGGGATGGCGCGGCAGTTCGAGGTTCTCGACCTTGCCTTCCGGGTAGTTGGTGATGACCACCTTGAGCGGTTTGAGCACGCACATGGCGCGGCCCGCGTTGGCATCCAGGTCATCACGGATGGCGAACTCGAGCATGCCCACATCGACCACGCCGCCGGCGCGGTTGACGCCGATCATGTCGCAGAAGGTACGGATCGAAGCCGGCGTGTAGCCACGACGGCGGAAGCCGGACAGGGTCGACATGCGCGGGTCGTCCCAACCATTGACGTGGTTTTCGTCAACCAACTGCTTGAGCTTGCGCTTGCTGGTAATGGTGTAGTTGAGATTCAGACGGGCGAATTCGTACTGACGCGGCTGCGCCGGCACCGGCAGTTGCGCGAGGAACCACTCGTACAGCGGGCGGTGGTCCTCGAACTCCAGGGTGCAGATCGAGTGGGTGATGCCTTCGATGGCGTCCGACTGACCGTGGGTAAAGTCATAGCTCGGGTAGATGCACCACTTATCGCCCGTCTGGTGGTGATGGGCGTGGCGAATGCGGTAGAGGATCGGGTCGCGCAGGTTGATGTTCGGCGAGGCCATGTCGATCTTCGCGCGCAGGGCACGGGCACCATCGGCGAACTCGCCGGCCTTCATACGGGCGAACAGGTCGAGGTTCTCTTCAACCGAGCGCTCGCGGAACGGGCTGTTCTTGCCCGGTTCGGTCAGGTTGCCGCGATAGGCACGCATTTCCTCTGCATTGAGGTCACAGACAAAGGCCTTGCCGGCCTTGATCAGCTCAACGGCCCAGGCATGCAGCTGGTCGAAATAGTTGGAGGCGTAGCGCTCCTCGCCGGCCCACTGGAAACCCAGCCACTGCACGTCGCTCTTGATCGCGTCGATATATTCCTGGTCTTCCTTGGCCGGGTTGGTGTCGTCGAAGCGCAGGTTGCACTCGCCACCAAACTCCTGGGCCAGGCCGAAGTTCAGGCAGATCGACTTGGCGTGGCCGATATGCAGGTAGCCATTGGGTTCCGGCGGGAAACGGGTAACGATCTTGGCGTGCTTGCCGCCGTCCAGATCGGCCTGGACGATGGGGCGCAGAAAGTTGGCGGCTTTTTCGACGGTAGGCTTGCTCATGGTGTCCTTAACGGTTGCGTGACGCGGCTTGGCAGGCCGTTGATGAGCCGCTGGGCCGAAGCTCAGCGGATCGGAACAGGCGCTCAGGGTAGGCCGACTAAAACAAAGCGCTTATCATAGCCGAAGCTGTCAACCCCCTGACAGGCCCAAGAACCGCTTCAGTGCCCTTTGCGTGCTGCTAATGCAGCGTAAACAAAGGAAATTGAGCCGGCTCACGGTTTTATCGACAGAGCGACTACCTACATGATCAAGCTGCACACCAACCACGGCGTTATCACCCTGAATCTGTTCGAAGACAAAGCCCCGGAAACCGTGGCCAACTTCAAGCAGTACGTCCAGGAAGGCCATTACGACAACACGGTGTTCCACCGCGTGATCAGCAACTTCATGATCCAGGGCGGCGGTTTCGAGCCGGGCATGAAGCAAAAAACCACCCGTGCCACCATCAAGAACGAAGCCAACAACGGCGTCGCCAACAAGATCGGCACCGTGGCCATGGCCCGCACCATGGAGCCGCATTCGGCTTCCGCCCAGTTCTTTATCAACGTTGGCGACAACAGCTTCCTCAACCACAGCGCGCCGACCGTACAAGGCTGGGGCTACGCGGTGTTCGGTGAAGTGGTTGAAGGCATGGACGTGGTCGAGAAGATCAAGGCGGTGGCCACCACCAGCAAATCCGGCCACCAGGATGTACCGGTTGATGACGTGATCATCGAGCGTGCCGAGATCGTTGAGTGATACTACTGATTTCCGATCTGCATCTTGAACAGGAGCGCCCGGACATCAGCCGGGCGTTTCTGCATTTCCTCGAAACCCGCGCAGTTGAGGCCCAGGCGCTGTATATCCTCGGCGACTTCTTCGAAGTGTGGATCGGCGACGACGCCATCAGCCCCTTTCAACGCTCGATTGCCCAAGCCCTGCGCCAACTCAGCGAGCGCGGCACACGCATTTACCTGATGCATGGCAATCGCGACTTTCTGCTCGGCAAAGCTTTCTGCCAGGAAGCCGGTTGCCGGCTGCTACCCGACCCCAGCGTCATCGAACTTAACGGCGAGCGAGTGCTGCTGATGCACGGCGACAGCCTGTGCACGCGGGATACGAGCTATATGAAGCTGCGTCGCTGGCTGCGCAACCCGGTTTCGCTGTTTATCCTGCGCAACCTGCCGCTGAGTACACGGCAAAAACTGGCGCGCAAGCTGCGCAATGAAAGCAGCGCGCAGACGCGCATGAAAGCCAGCGATATAGTCGACGTTACCCCAGACGAAGTGCTGCGCATCATGGCCGCCCATGGCGTGCGTACGCTAATTCATGGACATACCCACCGGCCAGCCACTCACCAGTTGCACGTTAACGGCCAGGCGGCGCAACGCATTGTGCTGGGCGACTGGGACAAGCAGGGTTGGGCCCTGCAGGTAGACAAAAAGGGCTTTAACCAGCTGCCCTTTAACCTATAAACGAGCAGAGGCTCAAAGCGGCGGTACACCGCTGTGAAAGCGAAACTCCGTGTCCGGCGATTCGATCAATTCGCGCTCCACCGCCCTCACCCGCTCGATGGCCTGGTTGACGTCCTGTTCGTCGCCGTACTGATAGGCCAGTTTCAGATAATGCTGAAAGTGCCGCGCCTCGCTTTTCAGCAGGCCGAAGTAGAACTTGCCCAGTTCTTCATCCAGATGCGGCACCAAGGCCTCAAAACGCTCGCAACTGCGCGCCTCGATAAAGGCCCCGATCACCAGGGTATCCACCAGTTTGAGTGGCTCATGGGTGCGTACGATCTTGCGCAGGCCCGAGGCGTAGCGCGCCGCCGACACCGGACGCAGACCGATCTTGCGCCGTTTCATGATGCGCAGCACCTGCTCGTGATGCACCAGCTCCTCACGGGCCAGACGCGACATGGCGTTGAGCAGATCGACATAGGTGCTGTACTTGGCCATCAGGCTCAGAGCTGTACTGGCGGCCTTGAACTCGCAGTTCTTGTGATCGATCAGCAGGGTCTGCTGGTCAGCCAAAGCGGCGGCGATCCAGGCATCCGGCGTGCGGCAGCCAAGAAACTCGTGGATTTCCGGCAGACTCATGACCTCCCCCCTATAGCCAGGCAACGATGGGCAATCAGGCAAGGCCTGGGTACGCAGGCAAAACGCTGCGGCAGAGAATCGATTTCGGCTAACAGATACATAAATTCACAAAATCAGACGGGCGGGAGTGATACAGCTAGAAGGCCGCCATTATACGAGTGAGCGCGCGAACCACCACTCGATTGACACCGATCAAGTACCAACTGAGCGACAGCGATCTATAGTGATAAACAGCACAACTGACTGCACATGGAGATGATCATGCAAGCTATTCGCAGCATTCTGGTGGTAGTGGAACCCGACCGGCCAGAAGGGCTGGCCCTGAAACGCGCCAAGCTGATTGCCGGCGTTACCCAGTCACACCTGCACTTGCTGGTATGCGACAAGAAAAATGATCACACCGCCTACCTGCAGGACCTGACCGGCCAACTCGGCAGCGAAGGCTTTAGCGCCTCCAGTCAGCAGTCATGGCATGAGAATCTGCACCAGACCATCATCAGCGTGCAGCAGGCTGAGGGCTGCGGCCTGGTGATCAAGCAGCACTACCCGGACAACCCGCTGAAAAAGGCCCTGCTCACCCCGGATGACTGGAAGCTGCTGCGCTACTGCCCAGGCCCGGTGTTGATGGTGAAAACCGACAAACCCTGGGCGGGCAGCGTGATCCTGGCGGCGGTCGACGTGGGTAATGCCGACGGCGAGCACCGCACCCTGCACACCAGCATCGTCAGCCACGGTTTCGATATCGCCGCTCTGGCCAAGGCCGAGCTGCATGTGATCAGCGCCCACCCCGCGCCCATGCTTTCGGCTGCCGACCCGACCTTCCAACTCAAGGAAACCATCGAGGCGCGCTATCGCGACCAGTGCAAGGCCTTCCAGGCCGAGTACGAGATCAGCGATGAACGCCTGCATATCGCCGAAGGTCCGGCCGATGTATTGATTCCGCAGATGGCCCACCGGCTCAATGCCGGCGTCACGGTAATCGGCACCGTAGCGCGCACCGGGATTTCCGGTGCCTTGATCGGCAATACTGCCGAGGTGATTCTCGACTCGCTGGAAAGCGATGTGCTGGTGCTCAAGCCCGATGAAATCATCGCCCACCTGGAAGAGCTGGTCGCTCAGCACTGATCCAGCACTTAATGGGTAACCGCAACAGCATAAAGCCGCCCAATGGAGCGGCTTTATCGTATTCGCGGCTGTAATCCGGGTGGTGTGCCCCCGGATTGCGCCAAGGCTTATCCGGGCTACGAGGCGCGCCGTTGGCCGGAACGGCCCTGGCTGCATTTCGCGCTGAAGGCAAAACCGCTTGAGCGAGGCGCCTTAACCCCGCACTTCCAGCCCTTCGAGGAGAAATCGCGGCGCGATATAGCGCTCGTAATGAGCCTCGGACAACAGAAAGAACTCCCGGTCGATGGCATCACGCAACTCGGGCAAGCCCCAGTCGCGGAACTCCGGCAGCAGCACCATGCCGTAGGCATCCAGCTGGCTGATTACCCGCGCACCACGGGCAATCAGCTGATAAGCCCAGCAGTAAGGCGACTGGTGTGGCACGAAGCGGATCTTGCGTTGCTCCAGCTGAGTACGCAGGCGCTGCGTATCGAAAACTTCCAGTTTGGCCGCCATCACCTGCACCAGCAGCACTTCCAGACGCAGCCATACCGCATATTTTTCCTCGTCGCTGTAGCCGTTCCAGTGGATCACCTCATGGTGGAAGCGCTTGCAGCCACGGCACACCAGATCGCCGTAAACAGTGGAGCACAGGCCGACACAAGGGGTTTTAATACGCTGATTGGACATGACAAGGGGTATTGATACTGGCGGAAAGGCTGGCATCTTAGCCCTTTGTCTAAGGCAGATCACCCCCAGATAAGCGGGGCCTTTGGCTTAACTTTATAAAAGCTTTCCAGTAGAATCGGCCCGCCTTTAATAGGCAGCAATGTCCGTTGGAAGCTGTTTTCAAAGCGTCACGAGCACAGTCAATCCTGCAGGTTCGATGTTGATGCCGGCCTTGAGTTCCATTTCAAGCGTCGGCATCAGCCCTCATCCAGCCCGTCCTGCCGGCGTAAAACTTTGAAAACAGCTTCTGCAAGAAAGCAGCAAAACCTCGGCTGAGCGGCCCATAAAGCCACGAAGCGCCTGGTTTGTTGTTTTCTGGATCGCGTCCCGGACAACCCTTTGGGACCACTGATGAGGGTAATAACTGTGCTTGAAGCCTATCGCAAACATGTAGCAGAGCGTGCCGCTCAGGGTATCGTGCCCCAGCCGCTGAACGCCGAACAAACCGCAGGCCTGATCGAGCTGCTGAAAAACCCGCCAGCCGGCGAAGAAGCTTTTCTTCTCGACCTGATCACCAACCGCGTACCGCCAGGCGTCGATGAAGCCGCCTACGTCAAAGCCGGTTTCCTCTCTGCCCTTGCCAAAGGCGAAGTCACTTCCCCACTGATCAGCAAGCACCACGCTGTTGAACTGCTGGGCACCATGCAGGGCGGTTACAACATCGCCACTATGGTTGAGCTGCTCGACGACAGCGAACTGGCTGCCGTGACTGCCGAGCAACTGAAGCACACCCTGCTGATGTTCGACGCCTTCCACGATGTCGCGGAAAAAGCCAAGAACGGCAACGTTCACGCCAAAGGCGTGCTGCAATCCTGGGCTGACGGCGAGTGGTTCAAGAACCGCCCGACCCTGGCCGACAAGATCAGCCTGCGCGTATTCAAGGTCACCGGCGAAACCAATACCGACGACCTGTCCCCTGCTCCTGATGCCTGGTCGCGCCCAGATATCCCGCTGCACGCCCTGGCCATGCTGAAAATGGCCCGCGAAGGCATCGTGCCTGACGTGCAAGGTGCCATCGGCCCGATGAAGCAGATCGAAACCATGCGCGGCCAAGGCTTCCCGATCGCCTACGTCGGTGACGTAGTCGGTACCGGCTCCTCGCGTAAATCCGCCACCAACTCGGTGCTGTGGTTCTTCGGTGACGACATCCCCAACGTGCCGAACAAGCGCGCTGGTGGCTTCTGCTTCGGTAGCAAAATTGCTCCGATCTTCTACAACACCATGGAAGATGCCGGCGCTCTGCCAATCGAATTCGACGTTTCCAACATGCACATGGGCGACGTGATCGACCTGTACCCGCATGCTGGCAAAGTCTGCAAGCACGGCACCGACGAAGTACTGACCACCTTCGAAATGAAGACCCCAGTACTGCTCGACGAAGTCCGCGCTGGCGGCCGTATCCCGCTGATCATCGGTCGCGGTCTGACCGACAAGGCCCGTGCCGAACTGGGCCTTGGCCCAACCGACCTGTTCAAGCTGCCTGAGCCGCCTGCTGCCAGCACCAAGGGTTTCACCCTGGCGCAGAAGATGGTCGGTAAAGCGTGCGGCCTGCCAGAAGGCAAAGGCGTGCGCCCTGGCACCTACTGCGAACCGAAGATGACTACCGTCGGCTCCCAGGACACCACTGGCCCGATGACCCGCGACGAGCTGAAAGACCTGGCTTGCCTGGGCTTCTCCGCTGACCTGGTCATGCAGTCGTTCTGCCACACCGCTGCCTATCCGAAGCCAATCGACGTCACCACCCACCACACCCTGCCGGATTTCATCCGCACCCGTGGCGGCGTGTCCCTGCGTCCTGGCGACGGCATCATCCACAGCTGGCTGAACCGCATGCTGCTGCCGGACACCGTCGGCACCGGTGGTGACTCGCACACCCGCTTCCCGATCGGTATTTCCTTCCCGGCCGGTTCCGGTCTGGTTGCCTTCGCCGCTGCCACTGGCGTAATGCCGCTGGACATGCCGGAGTCGGTACTGGTGCGCTTCAAGGGCAAACTGCAACCAGGCATCACCCTGCGTGACCTGGTGCATGCCATCCCTTACGTGGCCATCCAGAAAGGCCTGCTGACCGTCGAGAAGAAAGGCAAGAAGAACATCTTCTCCGGCCGCATCCTCGAAATCGAAGGTCTGGACGAGCTGACCGTTGAGCAGGCTTTCGAGCTGTCCGACGCCTCTGCCGAGCGTTCCGCTGCGGGTTGCACCATCAAGCTGCCGGAAAAGGCCATCGCCGAGTACCTGCGGTCGAACATCACCCTGCTGCGCTGGATGATCAGCGAAGGCTACGGCGATGCGCGCACCATGGAGCGTCGCGCTCAAGCGATGGAAGCCTGGTTGGCCGATCCGAAGCTGATGGAAGCTGACAAGGACGCTGAGTACGCCGAAGTCATCGAAATCGACCTGGCCGACATCAACGAGCCGGTTCTCTGCGCACCGAACGACCCGGACGACGCTCGTCTGCTGTCCAGTGTTCAGGGCGAGAAGATCGACGAAGTGTTTATCGGTTCGTGCATGACCAACATCGGTCACTTCCGCGCTGCCGGTAAGTTGCTGGAAAAAGTCGAAGGTACCCTGCCGACTCGTCTGTGGCTGTCGCCGCCGACCAAGATGGACCAGCATCAGCTCACCGAAGAAGGCTACTACGGCATCTACGGCAAAGCTGGCGCGCGCATGGAAATGCCGGGCTGCTCGCTGTGTATGGGTAACCAGGCACGCGTTGAAGCGAACTCCACCGTGGTGTCGACTTCGACCCGTAACTTCCCCAACCGTCTGGGCGATGGTGCCAACGTCTACCTGGCCTCGGCCGAGTTGGCGGCTGTTGCAGCAATCACCGGCAAACTGCCGACTGTTGAGGAATACATGGTCTACGCGAAGAAAATCGACACCATGGCAGCGGACGTATACCGCTACCTGAGTTTCGACCAGATCGCCGAGTTCCGTGAAGCTGCTGCGAACGCCAATATCCCGGTCGTTCAAGCCTAACGAAGCAACGCATCGCGCTACACCGGTAAAGAGAAGCCCCGCCTTGTGCGGGGCTTTTTCTTTTCAGGCTTATCGACACCATCCAGGCAAATGGCATATGCCTTGCTTTGCCATAGCCAGACAAGTCTTTCCAACGGCGGAAACGACTTGATAGACAATGGTGTCGTCCCAGTCGCTGACAAGCTCAGCCATTGGCACGGCACTTTTTTGCGTGGACCAAGGAAAAGCACCATGAGCGAGCACGACATCAGCCGCAGTGAAGTACCGGAAAAGCGCGTACTGAATATCGGCTTTATGGCCCTGACCGACGCGGCATCGGTGATCGTCGCCGCCACCCAGGGCTTTGCCGAGAAGCACGGTCTGACCCTCAACCTGCAGCGCCAGGCCTCTTGGGCCACCTTGCGCGACAAGTTGCTGAGCGGTGAGCTGGATGCGGCGCATAGCCTCTACGGCATGATTTACGGCGTACAACTGGGGCTCGGCGGCGCACCCGCCACCGACATGGCGATATTGATGGGGCTGAACCACAATGGTCAGAGCATCAACCTGTCGCCGGCCCTGCAGGCCGCGGGCGTGTGCAGCGGCGACGCACTGGCGTCACGGGCGCACCAGGGCGGTGCAAAACTGACCTTCGCCCAGACCTTCCCCACAGGGACCCACGCCATGTGGCTCTATTACTGGCTGGCGAGCCAAGGCATTCACCCGCTTGCCGATGTCGACAGCGTGGTGGTGCCACCGCCGCAGATGCTGGCGCACCTGAAAGCACAGCGCATCGACGGCTTCTGTGTCGGCGAACCCTGGAGCGCCCAGGCGGTGGACGAGCAAATGGGCTGCACCCTGGCCACCAGCCAGTCGATCTGGCCGGACCACCCGGAAAAAGTCCTGGGCTGCACCCGCAGCTTTGTCGAACAGCACCCCAACAGCGCCCGCGCTCTGGTTATGGCCGTCCTGGAGGCCAGCCGCTTTATCGACGAGAACGAGGAAAACAAGCGCAGCACCGCCCAATTGCTCAGCGGCAGTGATTATGTCGATGCGCCGCTTTCGGCGATCCAACCGCGCTTTCTCGGCCAGTACCAGGACGGTCTCGGCCATGCCTGGCTGGACCCGCATCCGCTACGCTTCCATGCCGACGGGCGGGTGAATATGCCCTACCTGTCGGACGGCATCTGGTTTATGACCCAGTTCCGCCGCTGGGGCCTGCTGCGCGACGACCCCGATTACCTCGCGCTGGCACGCCAGGTACAGCAGCTTGAGCTGTACCGCCAGGCCGCCGCGGCCCTGGATATCCAGGTGCCGGATGAGATGCGCAGCAGCCGGCTGCTCGATGGCAAGACCTGGGACGGCAGCGACCCGGCCGGTTATGCCCGCAGTTTTGCCCTCAATGCCCTGGCCGAAAGCGCCGTGGCTGCCCTAGAAGAGAGCCACTGAGATGCTGCGTATCCTGCTGATCAACGACACACCGAAAAAGGTCGGCCGGCTGAAAACCGCCCTGATCGAGGCCGGCTTCGAGGTTATCGACGAGTCCGGCCTGACCATCGACCTGCCGGAGCGAGTCGAGGCGGTACGCCCCGATGTGATCCTGATCGACACCGAATCCCCCAGCCGCGATGTGATGGAGCAGGTGGTGCTGGTCAGCCGCGACCAGCCGCGCCCCATCGTCATGTTCACCGACGAACACGACCCAGGCGTAATGCGTCAGGCCATCCAGAGTGGGGTCAGCGCCTATATCGTCGAGGGCATCCATGCCCAGCGCCTGCAACCCATCCTTGATGTGGCCATGGCCCGCTTCGAGAGCGACCAGGCCCTGCGCGCCCAGTTGCAGGCCCGCGATGCCCAGCTGGCCGAACGCAAGCGCATCGAACTGGCCAAGGGCCTGTTGATGAAAATGAAGAGCTGCAACGAAGAAGAGGCCTACACCCTGATGCGCCGTCAGGCCATGAGCCGCCAGCAGAAACTGGTGCAGGTGGCCGAGCAGATCATCGCCATGCACGACATGCTGGGTAATTGAGCCGTGGATAAACGCCGGGCCGCCTAGCGCCCGGCTGAGCGCTTTGTCCTGCTCGGCAGGCCATCTCCCGTAAAAGAACTGCGCAGCTGCGACGCGCACCTTCCCATCCATCGGTGTCGCCTGATTGATGCCAAGCGACGCTTCTGAGCACAACACACAGGTTTATCCGGCTATCGGCGAACCTTTCCGGCACCGCTCTGTCACTGAACAGGTAGCTCGCCGGTGCGTCTAGCATCGGCATCCGCACGCTGTGACCCCCACACCCCATCGCAAGGTCGCGATAAGAGCGGCTCCACCTCTCAGCTATACGAATCAGGACGATCCCGTAATGCTTAAAAACCCAGCTACCCGCAGCTTATTGCTGCCATCGGCCTTAATCGGCCTGTTTAGCGGTCAAGTTCTTGCCGAACTGAATCCCGCCCTGCCCCCCGGTGGCAACTTCGCCTTGGAAAACTGGAACATCACTATTCCAGTGGATGCCAACAACGGCGTAAAGGGCAAACCACTGACTATTCTGCCTTCAGCCCTGAGCGGGCCCAACGGCTATAGCAACCCACCATCGCTTTATACCGACACGGACGGCGCGATGACCATGTGGGCCCCCCTCAACGGCGCAACCAGCGGCGGGTCCAAACATCCGCGCTCGGAATTGCGCGAAATGATCGATCCGTCCAGTAATCACATTAACTGGGACAGCAATGGCACCGCGCTACTCGATGCACAGCTTCGCGTGATGCAGGTGCCGAGTGAGGATGGCACTGTGATTGTTGGCCAGGTTCACGGCCATGGCTCGGCACCCCTGGTGCTGGTGTATTACAGATACGACGCGCAGACCCAGACTGGTGTGGTCATGGCCAAGTTGCAAGGTACGCCGATTCAGGGCCCGCCGTTCTGGCAGTATCAGGTTGCAAGCGGCATCAAACTGGGCCAGGTCTTTACCTACCAGATCCGCGTCGAGCGCCAGAGCGGTAGCCTGGCGGTGGCATCGGTATCGGCGAACAACGGCACACCCGCCACCATGGTCATGGACCCGTCCTGGGATAGCGAAACCTTCTACTTCAAAGCCGGCGCATACCTGCACACCTACGGCACCAGCAGCACCGATGGTGCCTTGGTGAAGTTTTACCGCCTGGCCACCAGCCATCCAAAAAATGACATGCCGATCACCAGCAAGGCCGCATTGCCCAACGCCAAAGTCGGCAGGGCTTATACAGCTCGGCTGAAATTTCGCGGCGGTACCGGTGCTGGCAGCTGGTCGCTGGTCAGCGGCTTTCCACCTCAGGGCTTGCTGCTGGAGCGCAACGGCACCATCAGCGGCACACCGGCTGCCGGCGCGGGCACTAATCGGCCCAATGCCTTTATGGTGCGCGTGACCGACGCCAACGGCAGTACCTATTCGAAGAAGTTCTCGATCTTGGTCAAGCCCTAGGGTCTGTTGTCGTTGAGCGAGCGAGGAAGGATCCACAGAGATTTTTCGTCGCCCGCTCGACAGGCTGAGGTGCCGCGTATTATCGTCGCCGCCTGGCCACCGCAGTGGCCAACGTCGCTCGGACGGTTCCGGGCGCTTACGTTTCCGAGGAAAGCATGGCTGACCAAGCTTCGCGCCGCTTTGCGCGCATCGATCGACTCCCCCCCTACGTTTTCAATATCACCGCCGAGCTGAAGATGGCCGCGCGTCGCCGTGGCGAAGACATCATCGACTTCAGCATGGGCAACCCGGACGGCCCCACGCCGCCGCATATAGTCGAGAAGCTGGTGCAGGTCGCCCAGCGTGAAGACACCCACGGCTATTCCACCTCCCGCGGCATTCCGCGCCTGCGCCGGGCCATTTCGCGTTGGTACAAAGACCGCTACGCGGTGGAGATCGACCCGGAAAGCGAAGCCATCGTCACCATCGGCTCCAAGGAAGGCCTGGCGCATCTGATGCTGGCCACCCTGGACCATGGCGACACGGTGCTGGTGCCCAACCCCAGCTACCCCATCCATATCTACGGCGCGGTGATCGCCGGGGCCCAGGTACGTTCGGTACCGCTGATTCCCGGCGTGGACTTCTTCGCCGAGCTGGAGCGGGCAATTCGCGAGTCGATTCCCAAGCCAAAGATGATGATCCTCGGCTTTCCCTCCAACCCCACCGCGCAGTGCGTGGAGCTGGACTTCTTCGAGCGGGTGGTGGCCCTGGCCAAGCAGTACGACGTGCTGGTGATCCACGACCTGGCCTACGCCGACATCGTCTACGACGGCTGGAAGGCCCCGTCGATCATGCAGGTGCCAGGTGCCAAGGACATTGCCGTGGAGTTCTTCACCCTGTCCAAGAGCTACAACATGGCCGGCTGGCGCATCGGCTTTATGGTAGGCAATAAAGAATTGGTCAACGCCCTGGCGCGGATCAAGAGCTACCACGACTACGGCACCTTTACCCCACTGCAGGTGGCGGCCATCGCCGCCCTGGAAGGTGATCAGCAGTGCGTGCGCGATATCGCCGAGCAGTACCGCCAGCGCCGCAACGTGCTGGTCAAGGGCCTGCGCGAGATCGGCTGGATGGTGGAAAACCCCAAAGCCTCGATGTACGTCTGGGCGAAGATTCCCGAGCAGTACGCCCATCTCGGTTCGCTGGAGTTCGCCAAGAAGCTGCTGCTGGAGGCCAAGGTCTGCGTTTCACCCGGCATCGGCTTCGGCGACTACGGCGACGACCATGTGCGCTTTGCCATGATCGAGAATCAGGACCGTAGCCGTCAGGCCATTCGCGGCATCAAGGCGATGTTCCGCGCCGATGGCCTGGTTCAGCCCCCGGCCGCAGGCAAGCCGCGCAAGGCTGCCGATAGCTAGTGGCCTGCCAGGGTCTGCCGGCCCTGGCGTCTGAAAAGTCCCGCTCTCTGCCCGTACGTGTCTCGCGCTGGCAGGGCTGCGGGGCGGTCAGCTCGAATAATCCAGCACCGTCCATACCCGGCTGAGACCGTCGCCAATCACGCAACCGCTCTGGCTTAGCTGGCTGCGGCTGCTATTGCTGTGCAGCGACATCAGTGTGGTGCTGCCATCGGCGGCATCCGAGCGCTCGCTCAGCCATTGCACCCGGCCGCAGTTGGCCGTTTCGATCACATAACTGGCGGCAACGCGAGCATCCTTGCTCGGCAGTCTGATCGTATCCACCACCCGGCCCTGTTCCTGCACCCGCTTGCCATCGGACACCAGCACGGCCCAGGCCTGGCCGTCCTCGATCACCAGATAGGTGCCATTGGCCCTGGGTTGTTCCAGCTGCGGCTGGGCGCAACCACTCAGCAGGCCCAGCAGCACAATTGTCATCAGCATCTGTTGCATTGTCAGTTACTCCGGCAGCGGCTTTCAGGGGGTACGGGCAGGCGGTAAATCTGGGGTACGGCCTTACTATTATCGAATACTGTTTATTTGTACAGTACTTTTCGATTACCCTGAGTCCCGCTCATTGCGCCAGGCCTGCAACGCTGCACGCCCGGCCCAACCCAGACATCAACCAGGAGAACAAGGATGCTGGACGTACTGCAGTTAAAGCACACGGTAAACCGCATGCCGCTGGAAAAGGTCCGTGCCACGGTCGCCGAATTGCACTTGGAAGGGATCGTCACCGAAGGCAAGACGCCGTTCTCCCGGGTGCACTTCAATACCTGCTTTGCCGAAATCGAGGCCCTGTTGCAGCGTGCCGGCTACCACAAGCAGCTCGATGTGGTCGGTTACCAGGGGCTGGCCTATGCCATGTTCGACCCCGCTCGCTGGGAGGCGGTGCAGGTACTGCGCTGGCTCAAGGAGTTCGTCGAGGAGGCGCAGCCCCGATCCATACCCCAGCGCCAGGAGTACAGGGCCTGAGGCGCTAACACCCCAGGGCCGGCAGACGAACCAAAAGCGCTCAGCACCGCTCGCACATGCACGCCAATGGCCCATACGCCCTGTTATGGAGGCCAGTGGGCCAGTGGCATGAGCATTTGCACGCAGACCACACAACCTCGATTAAAGATCATATATAAACATTAACTATATGATTTATATCACTATATAAATCTATTCTAGATTACCTCTCACGCCTCCAAACCCATCCCCAAGGGCGTCATTGCCATCCCCGATGTAAACCTGGCAAGCCCTTTGCTTATACCTCCTCAAGACACTTACACACGTCTTCAGATCGCCAACGGCGGTGATCGGGACGAAATTGACAAAGACGTCAACGACACTCGGCCAACTACTGGCAGGGCTGTCCGCGACGTCTTTTTTCGTTTCTGGGACCTGAGGAACCACTATGCGTAACTCCACCGCTCGCCGTTCGCTACTGAAGAAAACCCTGGCCGGACTCGGCTGTGCCGCCGTCATGCTGCTGTCGCCACTAAGTGTGCAGATCGCCCTCGCCGCCGAGGCGGAAAAGGACGAACTGAAATTCGGCTTTATCAAACTGACCGATATGGCCCCGCTGGCCATCGCCTATGAAAAAGGCTTCTTCGAGGATGAAGGGCTGTACGTCACCCTGGAGGCCCAGGCCAACTGGAAAGTGCTGCTGGATCGGGTAATCGACGGCGAACTGGACGGCGCGCATATGCTCTCCGGCCAACCGATCGGTGCCACCATCGGTTTCGGCACCAAGGCCGACGTGGTCACCGCCTTCACCATGGACCTCAACGGCAACGCCATCACCGTCTCCAATGCGGTCTGGGAGGAGATGAAGAAGCATGTGCCGATGGAAGGCGGCAAGCCGGTGCACCCGATCAAGGCCGACGCTCTGAAGCCGGTGATCGACAAGTTCAACGCCAGCGGCAAGTCGTTCAACCTGGGCATGGTGTTCCCGGTGTCCACCCATAACTACGAACTGCGCTACTGGCTCGCCGCCGGCGGCATCCACCCTGGCTACTACGCCCCGCACAAGGGCGACACCAGCGGCCAGATCGACGCCAAGGCCCTGCTCTCGGTAACCCCGCCGCCGCAGATGCCAGCCACCATGGAAGCCGGCACCATCCACGGCTACAGCGTCGGCGAGCCATGGAACCAGGCCGCCGTGTTCAAGGGTATTGGCGTGCCGGTAGTGGCCGACTACGCGATCCGCAAGAACATGTCGGAGAAAGTCTTCGGCGTGTCCAAGAGCTGGGCCGAAGCCAACCCGGAAACCCACAAGCGCGTAGTCAAGGCGCTGATTCGCGCCGGCCAGTGGCTGGACGCGGACAACAACGCCAACCGTCAGGAAGCGGTGGAGATCCTTTCCCGTCCCGAGTACGTGGGGGCCGATGCCAAGGTGATCGCCAACTCGATGACCGGCACCTTCGAGTTCGAGAAGGGTGACAAGCGCGAGGTGCCGGACTTCAACGTGTTCTTCCGCTACCACGCCACCTACCCCTACTACTCCGATGCCGTGTGGTACCTGACGCAGATGCGCCGCTGGGGCCAGATCGCCGAAGCCAAGCCGGACAACTGGTACCTGGAGATGGCCAAGAAAGTCTACCTGCCGGAGATCTACCGCGAAGCCGCTGCCGAACTGGTGGCAGAAGGCAAGTTCAGCGCCAGCGACTTCCCGCCGGTCGGTGACGACGGCTTCCGCGCGCCATTGACCGACACCATCGACGGTGTGCCTTACGACGGTCGCAAGCCCAATGCCTACCTCGAGCAGTTCGAGATCGGTTTGAAGGGCGACACGCAGCTCTAACAGGCTGTTGAAAAACTACCTGCGTTGCCGATGCGTCGTTAAAAACAGGCTCAGAATGCTCATTTACAACACGTAAACTCCGCTTCTTCGCCTGTTTTTGCCTCGCCTCGACTGCCTCGCCTACGTTTTTCAACGGACTGCTACACAGGCACTCCCGGAGCCGGTACGCCGGCTCCCTCCTAACAAAGAGGACAGGACGATGAGCAACCCGAGCGTCGCCACCCCGATAACTGCAACACTCAAGTCGGCGCGCAGCAGTGCGCTCCTCAAGCGCTGGGCACCGGCGTTGATCTTGCCCATGCTGGGCATCATCGGTTTTCTGCTGTGCTGGCAACTGCTGGCCAACAATATTCAGACCAGCCTCGGCCAGTTCCCCGGCCCGGTACAGGTCTCCGAACAGTTTTCCGGCCTGGTCGGTGCGCACCTCAAGGAGCGTGAAAAGGCCCGGGTCTTCTACGAGCGCCAGGACACACGCAACGCCGCCCTGCTGGCGAAAAACCCCGACGCCGAGATCAAGGTGCGGCCCTATACCGGCAAGCCGACCTTTATTCAGCAGATCTTCACCAGCCTCTACACCGTGATGGCCGGCTTTGCCATCGCCTCGCTGATCGCCATTCCGCTAGGTATCGTCTGCGGCCTGAGCAAGAGCATCTACACCGCCATCAACCCGCTGATCCAGGTGTTCAAGCCGGTGTCGCCGCTGGCCTGGCTGCCGCTGGTAACCATGCTGGTCAGTGCCCTGTACGTCAGCGACGATCCGCTGTTCGCCAAGTCCTTCCTCACCTCGGCGATCACCGTGGCGCTGTGCTGCCTGTGGCCGACGGTGATCAACACCACGGTGGGCGTGGCCGGCATCGACCAGGACCTGAACAACGTCAGCAAGGTGCTCAGCCTGTCGCCCATGTCGCATGTGCGGCGCATCGTTCTGCCGGCCGCCGTGCCGATGATCTTCACCGGCCTGCGCCTGTCCCTGGGTACCGGCTGGATGGTACTGATCGCCGCCGAGATGCTGGCGCAGAACCCGGGTTTGGGTAAGTTCATCTGGGACGAATTCCAGAACGGCAGCTCCAACTCCCTCGGGCGGATCATGGTGGCGGTAATCGTCATCGGCCTGATCGGCTTCGCCCTCGACCGCCTTATGCTCCTGCTGCAACGTCAGTTCAGCTGGGACAAGAATGCCGTACTGCGCTAATCAGGAGACTTCCCATGAGCCATTCACACCTCGAACTGACCGGCGTCGGCATCGACTTTCCCACCGACAAGGGCCTGTACCGCGCACTGCAGAACGTCAACCTGCGTATCGACAAGGGCGAATTCGTTTCCCTGATCGGCCACTCCGGCTGCGGTAAATCCACCGTACTGAACATAGTTGCTGGGCTGTACAAGGCCACCACCGGCGGGGTCATCCTCGACGGCCGTGAGGTCGACGAGCCGGGCCCCGAGCGCGCCGTGGTATTCCAGAACCACAGCCTGCTGCCCTGGTTAAGCTGCTACCAGAACGTCGAGCTGGCGGTGCGCCAGGTGTTCCAGGGCAAGAAATCGCGCAGTGAAATGCGCGAATGGATCGAGCACAATCTCGAACTGGTGCATATGAGCCACGCCACGCACAAGCGCCCCAGCGAGATCTCCGGCGGCATGAAACAGCGCATCGGCATCGCCCGCGCCCTGGCCATGCAACCCAAGGTGTTGCTGATGGACGAACCCTTCGGCGCGCTGGACGCCCTGACCCGTGCCCACCTGCAGGACTCGCTGATGGAGATCCACGCCGAACTGGGCAACACGGTGATCATGATCACCCACGACGTCGACGAGGCGGTGCTGCTGTCCGACCGCATCGTGATGATGAGCAACGGCCCGGCAGCCACCGTGGGCGATATTCTCAAGGTCGAGCTGGCGCGCCCCCGTGAACGCCTGGCTCTGGCCAACGACCCGCAGTACCACGCCTACCGGGCGGCGGTGATGGAATTCCTCTACCAGCGCCAGCAACGCCCGGCAGCCTGATGGCCGCTCCCGCAATCCGCCTGTCACGGCGGATTGCGGACCGCTTGGCCCCGTCGATCGGCCCCCAGGGAACTTACCGCGCCTGCAGCCACCGAAAGGAGTCCCCTCACCCACACAACCTACTAAGGAACAGCCGTGCTCGACCTCACGACCTGGAACCTCAGCATCCCCACCAACGACTCCGCCCCCCTTATCACCACCGAACGGCTCAACAATGGCTATGAAAGCCAGTACTTTCGCCGTAACGCCGACGGCAGCGTGACCTTCTGGGTCCCGGTCAACGGTACCCATACCGACAACAGCCGTTACCCACGCAGCGAGCTGCGCGAAACCCAGGCCGACGGCACGCTGAGCAACTGGCACCACGCCAATTCCGACAACTATCTGAGCGCGGTACTGACAGTCAATCAGGTGCCAAGCAAGAACAAGGTTGTTCTCGGCCAGATCCATAGCAAGGATGAACCCGGCAGCTACGCCGACCCGCTGATCAAGCTGCAGTATCACTACCTGAACGACGTCGGCCGCCTGGAACTGCTGCTGCGCAAGCGTCCGGGCGACAACAAGGTGGTCAATATCCTGCTCGCGGAGAACATCCAGTTGGACGAGCGCTTCAGCTATGAGCTGCGCCTGACCCCAAGCGGCAATCTCGGCGTCAGGGTCAGCAGCAGCGACGGCGATCAGGGTTCGTACTACCAGGAATTGAGCGCTTATTGGAGCAAGCAGTTGCTGTATTTCAAAGCTGGGGCCTATGTACAGGATAACTACGGCCCAAGCACCGAAGGCGGTCGGGTGACCTTCTACCACCTTAATTCCCAGCACCTCTGAACGGACTGTCAGCATGTGGCGCAGCCAGGCTTTGGTCTGGCTGCGCACAAGCGCGCAAGCCGCCGTACAATCGCGTCTTATCACAGCGCATGAGACCCGCCCATGGCCCGCCTTAAACTCGAGTTTCCCGAAGACCAGTTCTGCTACAGCACTCACCTGACGGTACGGGTGACCGATATCAACGCGGCCAACCACCTGGGCAACGACTCGATGATCTCGATGATTTCCGAGGCGCGGGCGCGTTTTCTGTTCGAGTTCGGCATCGAGGAAACCCGCGAGGACGGCCTCGGTATCATCGTCACCGACCTGGCCACCACCTACCGCGCCGAAGCCCATGCCCGCGACCAGCTGTTGTTCGAGGTCGGGGTGATGGACTTCAACCGCTATGGTGGCGACATCAGCTTTCGCATCAGCCGCCCAGCCGACGGTGCGCTGGTGGCGATGGCCAAATCCGGCTTTGTGTTCTTCAACTACCGCCTGGGCAAAGTGGTAGAGATGCCTGCCGCCTTCAGCGCCAAATTCGCCAAGGTCAACTGGCTGGATTAGTGGCCTCGCGGACTTAAGCATCCATAGCGAGGGAAAGACGCGGGTTCGGTATCAATATCCCCAGTCGATAAACGACCCTGAACCCGGCACTCAGGCGTGTTTTTTGCCTTATTTAAGGTCATACGTCGCTTAGCAGGCTATCGACATGACAGATCGCGATTCGCCTGCTACGCCTTAGGCATAACGCCAACAGGGGAACCGCCATGCCAACCACGCACAGCCACGTCCGCCAGGCCGGGCTGGCGAGCAACCTGCTCGCCATCGCCCTGCTGACCCTGCCCATACCGACTCAGGCCATGACCCAAGACGCTACCGAGCCCGAGCGCCGCTGCGCCTACAACGCCCAGGCAGCAAACCCAGAGGCTACAGCCCTGCTGCGTTAGACGCCGGCCCGCGTCCCGTCCATAACCACCCGCCTGGATCGCCAGGTACGCCCTATCCGCCCCATCCGAGTGCACCCGCGAGCGCCACGCCTCTTTTTGCAGCGCATTCATGTCGCCTTGTTGTGCGCAGCCCTGTTAAACCCTGGTGCTGGTGTGTTGGCTCAGCTTTTGCTTAGTCATACATACAGGCAGCCAACGGTGGCTGCTCGACAAACGACAAAGACGTCGCATAGACCACGCCCTAGGGCGACCGGTAGATGCGGCGTTTTTCGTTTTTAAGCTCCAGTGTTCGGGGCGGGTGCAGACGCTGTGATCCAGGGTCTGCGCTTGTAACTCTCTCAACCCAGCTGTGGCTTCGGCCTCAGGGTGCCGCATCACAAGTACGGCACCTCCCCGGTGGGTTGCGGCCGCCGTGTCCACGACCATGGCGCGACGTGCCCGCCGGGACCCTTTTTCTGCCGATGAGGTTTGCGATGAATACAAGTTTCTGGAAATCCGGCCACACACCGACGCTGTTTGCCGCGTTTCTCTATTTCGACCTGAGCTTTATGGTCTGGTATGTACTCGGCCCCCTGGCCGTACAGATCGCCACCGCCCTGGACCTTACTGCCCAGCAACGCGGCCTGATGGTGGCCACGCCGATCCTTGCCGGTGCCGTGCTGCGCCTGTTGATGGGTTTTCTGGCCGACCGCCTGTCGCCCAAGACCGCCGGCCTGATCGGCCAGGTCATCGTTATAGTGGCGCTGTTCTGCGCCTGGCAGATCGGTATCAATAGCTACGAACAGGCCCTGCTGCTCGGCCTGTTCCTCGGCTTTGCCGGTGCCGCCTTCGCCGTGGCTCTGCCCCTGGCCTCGCAGTGGTATCCGCCGCAGCACCAGGGCAAGGCCATGGGCATTGCCGGTGCGGGTAACTCCGGCACCGTATTGGCTGCCCTGTTCGCCCCCGGCCTGGCCGCCCTGTTCGGCTGGCAGAACGTGTTCGGCTGGGCGCTGATTCCGCTGCTGGCCACCCTGCTGATCTTCGCCTTTTTGGCCAAGAACGCCCCCGAGCGGCCCAAGCCGAAAGCCGCCGCCGATTACCTGAAAGCCCTGGGTGACCGCGACAGCTGGTGGTTTATGTTCTTCTACAGCGTCACCTTCGGCGGCTTTATCGGCCTGGCCAGCGCCCTGCCCGGCTACTTCAACGACCAGTACGGCTTGAACCCGGTGACCGCCGGTTACTACACCGCCGCCTGCGTTTGCGCCGGCAGCCTGATGCGCCCGCTCGGTGGTGCCCTGGCCGACCGTATCGGCGGTATCCGCTCGCTGCTGATGATGTACACCCTGTCCTCGCTGAGCATTGCCGCCGTGGGTTTCAACCTGGAAAGCTCGGCTGCCGCCCTGGCCCTGTTCGTTACCGCCATGCTTGGTCTGGGTGCCGGTAACGGCGCGGTATTCCAGCTGGTGCCACAGCGTTTTCGCAAGGAAATCGGCGTAATGACCGGCCTGATCGGCATGGCCGGCGGCATCGGTGGCTTCCTCCTGGCCGCAGGCCTGGGCACTATCAAGCAGCAGACCGGCGACTACCAGATGGGCCTGTGGCTGTTTGCCAGCCTCGGCGTGCTGGCCTGGTTCGGCCTGTACAGCGTCAAGCGCCGCTGGCGCACCACCTGGGGTAGCGCTGCGGTCACCGCCGCCCGCGTGTAATTGCACAGACGTAGGGTGGATGACGCCTTTTTCATCCACCATGGAGCAACGGTGGATCGGTAAAGCGCGATCCACCCTACGCTCAACCATTGAAGCGTTGAGGCAAAGGCGGGGCTGACTGGCAGCGCTTATTGCACTGGTCAGGAAAGGCGGGAGAAGTCGGCAGCGGCTCTCCTTTGCTGCCTCACCAGCCTCGCCTTTGCCTCAGCGCTTCTTCAGCAACAGCCCCAGGAACTTCAGCATGGCCCTGCAACTGACCTTCGGCGAAGCCAGCGCGATCGGCCCCAGGGCCGAGAACCAGGACGCCATTCGCGTGGTGACCCCGGCCCCGGCCCTGGCCGCGAGCAAGGGCTATCTGTTCGCCCTGGCCGATGGCGTCAGCCAGTGCGCCGACGGCGGCCTGGCCGCCCGCGCCACCTTGCAGGCCCTGGCCCTGGACTATTACTCCACTCCTGAAACCTGGGCCGTGACCCAGTCCCTGGACCGCTTGCTGGTAGCCCATAACCGCTGGCTGCAAGCCAATGGCGGCGGCCAGCCGCTGCTGACCACCCTCACTGCTCTGGTGTTGCGCGGCCGGCGCTTTACCCTGGCGCATGTCGGCGACTGCCGTGCCTATCGCTGGCACCAGGGCCTGCTCGAACGCATCAGCGAAGACCATGTATGGGAACAGCCGGGCATGCAACATGTGCTCAAACGCGCCATGGGCCTGGATCAGCATCTGGTGGTGGACTACCTGGACGGCGAATTGTGCGAGGGCGAGTGCTTTGTACTGGTCAGCGATGGCGTCTGGGCCACCTTGGGCGACAACGGCATCCAGCAGATTATCCACGACGAACAGGATCTCGCCGCCGCCAGCCGCGCCTTGGTCAACGCCGCGCATCTGGCCGGCAGCCAGGACAATGCCAGCGCCCTGCTGCTAAGGGTCGAGGCCCTGCCGGAAAGCGACCTGGCCGATACCCTGGCGCAGCTGGAGCACTGGCCCATACCGCCGCGCTTGCGCGAAGGGCATGATTTCGAGGGCTGGCAGGTTGAACGGCTGCTCGCCGAGTCACGCCAGTCGATGATTTACCGGGTGCGCGATGCCCAGGCGCGGCGCTGGCTGCTCAAGACCCTGCCGCCCAGCCGCGCCGATGAAGCACAGGCCGGCCCCGCACTGCTGCTCGAGGAATGGTTTCTGCGCCGGGTCGCGGGGCGCTTCTTCGCCGATGTGCACCCGCTGCCGCAACGTCAGCACCTTTATTACGTGCAGCGCGAATACAGCGGCCAGACCCTGGCCGAACATCTACGCCTGAATGGCCCGCTGGGCCTGCCAGAGTGGCTGGACATCGCCCCGCGGCTGATCAAGGCCCTGGGCATGCTGCACCGGCGCAATATCCTCCATCGCGATATCAAGCCGGAAAACCTGCTGTGGGGCGATGATGGCGAATTGCGCGTGCTGGATTTCGGCCTGGCCTACTGCCCGGGGCTGTCCCGCGACGAGGCCCATGAGCTGCCCGGCACCCCCAGCTATATCGCCCCCGAAGCCTTTGCCGGCACAGCCCCCACGGCCCAGCAGGATCTCTACAGCGCCGGCGTGACCCTCTATCACCTGCTGACCGGGCACTATCCCTACGGCGAGATCGAAGCCTTCCAGCATCCGCGCTTTGGCCAGCCGACCCCAGCCAGCCGCTATCGCCCGGACCTGCCAGGCTGGATCGACGACAGCCTCAATCGCGCCCTGACCGCCGAGCCCAAGGCACGCTATGAGACCGCCGAGGAGTGGTTGCTGGCCCTGGAACAGGGCGAACGCAAATCTCTCAGCAGCCGGCCAAGACCGCTGCTCGAACGCGAGCCCCTGCTGGTCTGGCGCAGTGTCGCGCTGTTTTCCCTGGCGCTGAACCTGGCACTGCTGTTTCTGCTGCTCTGACTCAAAGCGCACCAATACAGCGCAAGACGCCTTTAAGTAGTGCAATAACAGCGCCGAACAAAGCCTGCAAGTGGCTGAAAAGCCATGGAAAACGCCACTTGCAGAAGTTGGCACAAGCCCTGCATTACGTTTACTAGCAGAATTTATAAAGCACAGCCTTCAACGTTGAGGGCTGTACTTCCCGAGAGAACGGGACTTGGACAAAGGCGTCCTCGCTAGGTGACTAGCGGGACGCCTTTTTTGTTTTCCGTGTTTTTTATTCAGGAGATGGCCGGCATGAAAAAACTCAAGCTGGTGATGATTGGCAACGGCATGGCCGGTGTCCGCACCCTCGAAGAGCTGATCAAGCTCGCCCCCGACCTCTACGACATTACGGTGTTCGGTGCCGAGCCGCACCCCAACTACAACCGCATCCTGCTCTCGCCAGTACTGGCCGGCGAGCAGACCTTTGAGGAAATCGTGCTCAACGACCTCAACTGGTATGCGGACAACGGCATCAAGCTGCTGCTCGGCCGTAAAGTAGTGAAGATCGACCGTAAAGCCCGTGTGGTCGTCGCCGATGACGGCAGCGAGGCCGAGTACGATCGTCTGCTTATCGCCACCGGTTCCAACCCCTTTATCCTGCCGATTCCGGGCAAGGACCTGGCCGGGGTGATCGGCTATCGCGATATCGCCGACACCCAGATGATGATGGAAACCGCCAAGACCCATAAGCATGCGGTGGTTATCGGCGGCGGCCTGCTCGGTCTGGAAGCGGCCAACGGCCTCAAGCTGCGCGGCATGGACGTGACCGTGGTGCACCTGGGCGACTGGCTGCTGGAGCGTCAGCTCGACGCTACCGCCGGCCGTCTGCTGCAGCAATCCCTGGAAGACCGCGGCCTGAAGTTCCTCCTGCCCAAGCTCACCGCCGAGCTGCTGGACAACGGCGAAGGCCGGGTCTGTGCGGTGAAGTTCAAGGACGGTGAAGTGATCCCCGCCGACCTGGTGGTGATGGCCGCCGGTATCCGCCCCAACAGCGACCTGGCGGAACAGTCCGGGATTGCCTGCAACCGCGGCATCCTGGTCAACGACACCATGCAGACCTTCGACCCGCGGGTTTACGCCATCGGCGAATGCGCCAGCCACCGTGGCATCGCCTACGGCCTGGTCGCGCCATTGTTTGAACAGGCCAAGGTGTGCGCCAACCACCTGGCCCAGCTCGGTTTCGCCCGCTACCAGGGCTCGGTGACCTCGACCAAACTGAAAGTCACCGGCATCGACCTGTTCTCCGCCGGCGAATTTATGGGCGCAGATGGCACCGAAACCATCACCCTCTCCGACCCCATCGGCGGCGTGTACAAGAAGCTGGTAATCAAGGACGACGTGCTGGTCGGTGCCTGCCTGTATGGCGACACTGCCGACGGCGGCTGGTACTTCCGCCAGATCCGCGAAAACCACAACGTCAGCGAGATCCGTGATCATCTGATGTTCGGCGAAAACGCCATCGGTGACACCGGCCATCAGGGCCAGAGCAAGGCCATGTCGATGCCCGATGACATGGAAGTGTGCGGCTGTAACGGCGTGTGCAAAGGCACCATCGTCAAGGCCATCCAGGAGCACGGCCTGTTCAGCGTCGACGACGTGAAAAAGCACACCAAAGCCGCCAGTTCCTGCGGTTCCTGCGCCGGCCTGGTCGAACAGATCCTGATCAACACCGTGGGCGGCGCGGCGGACGTCAAGCCGAAGAGCGAAAAAGCCATCTGCGGCTGCAGCGATCTCAACCACGGGCAGATCCGCAAGGCCATCCGCGACGAGCACCTGACCAGCATCCCGGCGGCCATGGCCTTCCTCAACTGGAGCACGCCGAACGGCTGCGCCACCTGCCGCCCGGCGCTGAACTACTACCTGATTTCCACCTGGCCGGGCGAGGCCAAGGACGACCCACAGTCGCGCTTTATCAACGAACGCGCCCACGCCAATATCCAGAAAGACGGCACCTACTCGGTGATTCCGCGGATGTGGGGCGGCGTCACCAATGCCTCGGAGCTGCGCCGCATCGCCGACGTGGCCGACAAGTACAACGTGCCCATGGTCAAGGTCACCGGCGGTCAGCGCATCGACCTGCTGGGGATCAAGAAGGACGACCTGCCGGGCGTGTGGAAAGACCTCGATATGCCGTCCGGCCACGCCTACGGCAAATCCATCCGCACCGTGAAGACCTGCGTCGGCAGCGAGTTCTGCCGCTTCGGCACGCAGAACAGCACGCAGATGGGCATCGACCTGGAACACGCGCTGTTCAATATGTGGTCGCCGCACAAGGTCAAGCTGGCGGTCTCCGGTTGCCCACGCAACTGCGCCGAATCCGGGATCAAGGACGTTGGCATCATCGGCGTCGACTCCGGCTGGGAGCTGTATATCGGTGGCAACGGCGGCATCAAAACCGAGGCCGGCGAGTTCTTCGTCAAGCTCAAGACTGCCGAAGAAGTCATGGAATACAGCCTGGCCTTCCTCCAGCTCTACCGCGAGGAAGCCTTCTACCTCGAGCGCACCGTGCATTACATGCAGCGCGTAGGCATGGAGCACATCAAGCAAGGCGTGCTGGAAGATGCCGAGCGGCGCAAGGCCCTGCATGAGCGCCTGCTGTTCTCCCTGTCGTTCGAGCAGGACCCGTGGAAGGAACAACTGGCCAAACCGCAGTTGAAGAAAGAATTCGACCGCATCGCACTGCAGCAACTGGAGGCGCACGTATGAACTGGCTGGATATCTGCGACCTGGATGAAATCAACCCACTGGGTGCCCGCATCGTCGCAGGGCCCAAGGGCGATATCGCAATCTTTCGCACCTCGACCGATGAGGTGTTCGCCCTCGACGACCGCTGCCCGCACAAGGGCGGCCCGCTGTCGCAAGGCATCATCTACGGCAAGCGCGTGGCCTGCCCGCTGCACAACTGGCAGATCGAGCTGGACAGCGGCGAGGCCGTGGCCCCGGACCAGGGTTGCGCTCACCGGCACCAGGCCAAGGTAGAGAACGGCCGGGTGCTGCTGGCCCTGAACAGCGCTAGCGAATGTGCCTGATAGGTCATTGGTAGGCCGCGCACTTTGCGCCGTGGCCTACCCGATTACCGCAGAGAGATGACGCCCATGACCCATTCCCATCAGATCACCGCCTCCACCTGCTGCTATTGCGGCGTGGGTTGTGGCGTGCTGATCGAACACGATGACGAGAAGATCCTCGGCGTCCAGGGCGATCCCGCGCATCCGGCCAATTTCGGCAAGCTGTGCAGCAAGGGCTCGACCCTGCACCTGACCGGCGATCTCGACGCCCGTGCGCTGTATCCCGAACTGCGTCTGGGCAAAGGCCTGGCCCGTGCCCGCACCGACTGGGACAGCGCCCTGGATCATGCCGCCAACGTGTTCGCCGAAACCATCCGCGAGCACGGTCCGGACAGCGTCGCCTTCTATATCTCCGGCCAATTGCTGACCGAGGACTACTACGCCTTTAACAAGCTGGCGAGAGCGTTGGTGGGAACCAACAATATCGACAGTAACTCGCGCCTGTGCATGTCCTCGGCCGTGGTCGGCTACAAGCGCAGCCTCGGTGCCGATGCGCCGCCGTGCAACTACGAAGACATCGAGCAGAGCGACTGCCTGCTGATCGCTGGCAGCAATATGGCCTACGCCCACCCGGTGTTGTTTCGCCGTCTGGAAGAAGCCAAGGCAAAGCGCCCGGACATGCAGATCATCGTCGTCGACCCACGGCGCACCGATACCTGTGACCTGGCCGACCTGCACCTGCCGATCATCCCGGGCAGCGATGTCGCCCTGTTTCACGGCATCCTGCATATCCTCATGTGGGAAGGCTGGATCGACCGCGCCTATATCGACGCCCACACCGAAGGTTTCGACGCCCTCAAAACCCTGGTGCGCGATTACAGCCCGCAGATGGTCAGCGAGATATGCGGCATTAGTCAGGACAGCCTGCAGCAATGCGCGCGGATGATTGGCAGCGCGCCGAGCTTCCTGTCGCTGTGGTGCATGGGCCTCAACCAGTCGAGCAGCGGCAGCGCCAAAAACAGCGCGCTGATCAACCTGCACCTGGCCACCGGGCAGATCGGCAAACCCGGTGCTGGCCCCTTTTCCCTTACCGGTCAACCGAACGCCATGGGCGGTCGCGAAACCGGTAGCCTGAGCAACCTGCTGCCCGGCCATCGCGAGGCCGGCAATGCCGAGCACCGCGCCGAAGTGGCGCAGTACTGGGGCGTCGACGCGCTGCCGGCCAGTGCCGGGCTGAGCGCCATTGAACTGTTCGAAGCAGTGCGCGTCGGCAAGGTCAAGGCCCTGTGGATCGCCTGCACCAACCCGGCGCAGTCCATGCCGGATCAGAACAAAGTGCATGAAGCCCTGGCCGCCTGCCCGTTCGTGGTGGTGCAGGAAGCTTTTTTCACCACCGAGACCTGCCACTACGCCGACCTGCTGCTGCCCGCCGCCAGCTGGGGCGAGAAGGAAGGTACGGTGACCAATTCCGAACGCCGCGTCAGTCATGTACGCAGCGCCGTGCCAGCGCCCAAAGAGGCGCGGTCGGATTGGGCGATCACCACCGATTTCGCCCGTCGTTTAGAAAAACTGCTCCGCCCCGGCCTGCCCAGCCTGTTCGACTTCGACCACCCGCAAGGGCTGTTCGAGGAGTACAAACACCTGACCGCCCAGCGTGACCTCGACCTGTCGGGGCTCAGCTACGCGATTCTGGATAACCAAGGTCCCCAGCAATGGCCGTTCCCGGCCGGCGCAACCCAGGGTACGCCGCGCCTCTACGGCGACGCGCGTTACCCCACTGCCAATGGTCGCGCGCAGTTTCATGCCGACCCTTACCGTGCACCCAAGGAAAAACGTGAGGCGCGCTTTAGCCTGACCCTCAACACCGGTCGTCTGCGCGACCAGTGGCACGGCATGAGCCGCACCGGTACCGCCGCGCGCCTGTTCGGCCATGTCGAAGAGGCCGTGCTCAGCCTGCACCCGGACGAGATGCGCCGCCGCCGTCTAGAAAGCGGCGACCTGATCAAGGTACGCAGCCGTCGCGGCAGCCTGATTCTGCCGGTGCAGGCCGACGACAGCATACGTGCCGGCCAGGCCTACCTGCCGATGCACTGGGGCAACCGTTTTCTCAAGGGCCTGGGCACCAATGTGCTGACCCAACCGGCATTTGACCCACTGTCCAAGCAGCCCGAACTCAAGCACGCCGGGGTCGAGGTGGAAAAGGTCGAGTTGCCCTGGACCTTCTTTGCCCTGGTCGAAGGCCAGGTGCAGACGCGTTTCGAGGCCCTGCGCCCGCTGTTCGAAGGTTTTGCCTACGCCAACCTCAACCTGACCGGGCGCGAGCGCCCTGCTCTGCTGATCCGCGCCGCCTGCGCCGTGGCTCCCGAGCCCGAATTGCTGGCGCAGATCGACCAACTGCTCGGCCTGCACGAAGGCCCGGTGCTGGCCTATGACGACCCGCGTAAAGCGGTCGGCAAGCGCGTGCGCATCGAGGACGGCCGCATCACCGCCATCCGCCTGGCCGGGGAAACTGCCGCCCGCGACTGGCTGAAAAGCCTGTGGAGCGAAGGTCAGGCCGATGCCGACCTACGCCGCTGGCTGCTCGCACCGCTGTCCACCCCGCCGGGTGCGGCCAGCGGCAGAAAACCCAGCAAGACCCTGTGCAACTGCCTGAACGTCAGCCAGGACGCGGTATGCGCAGGGATCGCCCGCGGCCTCAACCTCGACGGCCTCAAGCAGGAACTTAAGTGCGGCACCAGTTGCGGCTCCTGTGTCCCGGAAATCAAGCGGCTGTTGGCCACTGCACCAATAGCAATCAATGCATAACCGTAGGGTGCGCGGGGCCGCCTAGGCCATGCGTACCAACCCGAACAATTTGGTGCGCACAGCGCACCCTACGCGAGGAATGCCGTATGAGCGCAAAAGTCTGGCTGGTAGGCGCAGGGCCCGGTGATCCGGAACTGCTGACTCTCAAGGCGGTAAAAGCCCTCAATCGGGCCGATATCGTGATGATCGACGACCTGGTCAACCCGGCCGTGCTGGAGCACTGTCCGAATGCCCGGGTGGTGCCGGTGGGCAAGCGCGGAGGCTGCCGTTCCACGCCTCAGGCCTTTATCCATCGCCTGATGCTGCGCTACGCCCGCCAGGGCAAATGCGTGGTGCGCCTGAAAGGCGGCGACCCCTGTATCTTTGGCCGCGGCAGTGAAGAAGTCGACTGGCTCAGCGCCCATGGCATCGAAGTGGAAATGGTCAACGGCATTACCGCAGGATTAGCCGGCGCTACCCAGTGCGGCATCCCCCTGACCCTGCGCGGCGTGGCCCGCGGCGTGACCCTGGTCACCGCCCACACCCAAGACGACAGCACGCTCAACTGGCAGGCCCTGGCTCAAGGCGGCACCACTCTGGTGGTGTATATGGGCGTGGCAAAACTGGCGGAAATCCGCGAAAGCCTGCTGGCCGGCGGTATGCGCGCCGATATGCCGGTGGCGCTGATCGAGAACGCCTCCCTGCCACAGCAACGCGAATGCCGCAGCTCCCTGCACGCGATGCAGCAGGACGCCCTGGACTTCCAACTGAAAAGCCCTGCAATCCTGGTCATCGGCGAGGTCGCAAGCCAGCAGCAACACGCGGCCATTGCCATCAGTGCCTAACTGCTTCGCGCTCCTGCGGAGTTGTGATCTTGCCCGCTGCCCCCTCAGCGGGCTTTTTTTCGCCTGGAGAATACGGGTGCTGGGTGCACGGCGGCGCAGGCCTGGGGCACACCGCAGAAGCGCCCCGGACAGCGGATAAGAAGCCAGCGCAGGCCGAAAAAAAGTCGTAAAAAACCCCGCCGAAGCGGGGTTTTCTACAGCGTCAGATCAATTACTGCTGGATCTGAGCTTCTACTTCAGCTTCTACGCGGCGGTTAACAGCGCGGCCGGAGTCGGTAGCGTTGTCGGCAACCGGACGGGCTTCGCCGTAGCCAGCAGCGTTAACGCGCTGAGCTTCTACGCCGTACTGGTTAACCAGGACGTCACGAACGGCGTTGGCACGACGCTCAGACAGGTTCTGGTTGTAGGCATCGGAACCCTTGGAGTCAGTGTGACCTTCAACCACGGTGGTGGTCTGCGGGTACTGCTTCATGAAGTCGGCCAGGTTCTTGATGTCGCCGTAGCTTTCTTCTTTGACACTGGCTTTGTCGAAGTCGAACTTGACGTCCAGCTCAACACGAACCAGTTCCATCGGCTCTTCAGCAGCAACTGGCTCAGGCATCGGCTCAGGAGCAGCTTCAACAACCTCGGCAGGCTTGGTGCTGCCGCCGAAGTTCAGACCGACGCCAACGCCTGCCTGCCACTCGGTGTTTTCGGTATCCAGGCTGTGCAGTACATCTACACCAGCTTTGGCGAAGAACATTTCGGTGAAGTAGTACTTGGCACCGGCACCGACCATCGCGAAGGTGGTTTTGTCATCACCGCGAGTGTAGGTGTTGTCCAGGTCCTGATGGCCGAAACCGGCGGACACATAAGGACGCAGGCTCTGGGCAGCTGGAGTACCGAAGTGGTACAGGGCTTCTACAGTGCTCAGGTGACCGTCGAGTTGCTCACGGCCATGGGTGGAGCCCGGCAGAGTGTCCTGGGAACGCATGCTGCGGTACACACCGTGCGTCAGGTTCAGGGAAACGTCATCTGTCAGGAAGTAACCAATGCCGCCGCCGAACAGATTGCCGTTGGTAGCGTCACGATTGCTTTCGGTAAAGGTACGCTTACCGAAAACGTCCACTTCGACAGCGCCCTGACCCTGAGCAAGCGCGCTGAGCGAGGAGGAAGCCAGCAGCGAGCCAATGACAACGCCTAAAGTGTTTTTCAATTTCATTGTTAAATCCCTATTCTTGGTGGTCAGTAAGTTGTCTGACAAACTCATGACAACTCAATCGGCAAATCCTAACAGAATTAACCAAGTACTTCGACGTTTATAATTTAATTAAGTTTCAGGACTGTCAGAAAACTTTTCACGCAGGCGGTCAAGGGCCCGTTTGTAGCGCATTTTCGTCGCGCTCAGGCCCATGTGCATGATGTCGGCGATCTCCTGGAACTCCAGCTCTGCGACAAAACGTAGCACCAGGATTTCCCTATCAATAGGATTGACATGCACCAACCAGCGATCCAGACCATTGCGTTCTTCAACTTTCTGAGTTTTATCCTCCGCTGCTTCTTCGAGCGGATCCAGGCTCAGCGCATCAATAAGACGGCGTTTACGCCGTTCTTTGCGATATTGAGTAATACATTCGTTATAGGTAATGCTGTACAACCAGGTTTTAAACTTGGATTTACCTTCAAAGTTCTTTAAACCGTAAAGAACTTTAAGCATGACCTCTTGACAAACATCATCGGCGTCCCGCTCGCTGCCCAAATAACGCGCGCAGACATTGAACAACGTGCGCTGGTAACGACGCATCAGTTCTTCGTAGGCACGGGTGATGTGGAACAACTCGTCGTGGGCACGCGCCACCAGCTCTTCATCCGAGAGCTCGCGGGGGTCGTAACGCAGAGACACAGATTGGGCTTTATTCAAAACGAGTCGGGCCGACAGTCAGGACAAAAGCCGCCGCAGTCCGCACAAACGGGCGACTGGGTCGGCGGCATACAATAACAGGGATTGACGCCTTAGCGGCTGCTTACGCGCTGCTCAAGCAAGGTGCGATTGGCCACGGAGACCAGTTCGCCCGCGTCGGTCAACAGGATGGTCTTGACCGTACCAATCTCCTCGATCTGCCCTTCGACCTCACCAACCTGAACTTGTTGCCCAACCTCATACAACTCGCGCACATAAATGCCCGCCAGTATCTGGCTGGCAATATCCCGGCTACCCAGACCAAGCGCCAGGGCCACGGCCAGACCAACGGAAATCAGCACGATGGCGATCACATTGTTGAGCAGGTCGGTTTTGACTTCGAGTTGGCCGATGGCCACCGAAATACTGATGATAATCACCAGGCCCTGGGCCACTCGCGACAGGCCATGGGCATACTCGAGCCCCACGCCCTCGGCCGCGCCGCGCACCAGACCGCTGACCAGTTGCGCCAACAGCACACCGGCGAGCAACACCAATGCCGCACCGAACACCTTGGGCAGGTACAGCGCCAGGGTATCCAGGGTTGAAGAAACCCGCTCCAGGCCCAGGGACTCGGCGGCCGTCACCAGGAAGATCAACAGCACGAACCAGTAGATGATCTTGCCAATCAGGGTCGATACCGGCACCTGGATGCCGGCACGGCTGAGCAACTTGGTCAGGCCGGTGCCTGCCATCAGGCGATCCAGACCGATCTTGCCGAGCAGCTTGGATAGCAGGGTGTCGAGGAACTTGGCCACCACGAAACCCAGCAGCACCACCACCATGGCCCCGAACAGGCGTGGAATAAACGCGGCAATTGGGGTCCATACGCTGGCCATCGCATCAACCAGGACTTGAGTAAATTCCATGCTTAATCAGCCTTATCAAGAGAGGGATCGGAAGGTTTGCGCCGGGTGACGGGCGAGATATGCGCCGCGCCGCTATTGATCGCGATCATCAGTGCACCCAGGCAGTGGCCCATCAGGGCAAACAGATCGCCCGCGCCCACTTGGCGGTTGGCGGTCTTCAGGACGCGATGCAGGCAGGCATCATCGTCGTGACTCGACGCGGATGACTTGAGCAGATCGCGCAGCGATTCTTCAAAAGGGTCGTGCATTGCACACCTCACAGGACGTGACGGCTAGACGAGCGGACGGCCTGGATAGTCACATCAAGCCAGGCGCACCCGCCGTAACAACCACCATTGGCCAAGGGCCACAGCCACCATCAGCACACAGATGATGGCAAAGCCATAAGGACTGTCCGCCCCCGGAATACCGCCGACATTGATGCCCAGCAGCCCGGTAAGGAAGGTCAAAGGCAGAAACACGCCGGCGATGATACCGAAACGGTACATGGTGCGATTCATGCGCTGGTCCATGCGCCGATTCTCCGCCTCGAGAACCAGGCTGACACGCTCACGGCTCAGTTCCAGTTCCTCCAGATAGCGGGTCAGGCGGTTGTTCAGCTCGTTCCAGTAGTCGGTGTCGTCGGCCAGAAACCAGGGGAGTTGATGGCGCGTCAGCAACGCATAGATGTCCCGCTGCGGGGCGAGAAAACGTCGCAGGCTGGCCGCGCGTCGGCGCATCTGCAGAAGTCGGCCGTGATCGGGCACCAGGCGCTGCTCAGCATCGACCATCTCCTCCTGCTCATCGACCTGTTCGGACAACTCCGTCACCAGGTTCTCGACCTTGTCGGTCAGATAGTGGGCCAGGCTCAAGATCACTTCCGAGGCGGATTTTGGCCCGTTACCAGCGGCCAGATCCGCGATCAGCGCCTCTGTCGCTCGCACAGGTCGCAAGCGCAGGGAGATCACCCGGCGCGCATCGGCAAAGATGCGCAGCGAGACCATATCCTCCGGCTCGGCCCCCGGATTGAGGTTGACCCCGCGCAGGAACAGCAACAACTCATGCTCCGGCAACGGCAGCATCCGCGGCCGGGTGTTCTCTTCGAGCAACAGGTCGCAGGCAAACCCGCTCAACCCGCTCTCGCGGCGCAGCCAGTCCTGGGTCTGCGAGTGGCTGCGATCCCAATGTACCCAGAGGCTTTCCTGCTCGGCCAGTTGCAGCTCCTGCAACTGGCGACGATCCACGGCCCGCGCCCCACCCAGCCCATCGAGGACAAAGGCATGGACCAGACCGCGCTCTTCACGCGGCATTGTGGCGTCTAACAAATTCAGCTTACTCCGGCATCTGCAACGCGGACGGCGAGACAATCACGCCATTGTTGTCGGCGTACAGGTATTCGCCCGGGCGGAACGTCACGCCGCCAAAGGTCACCGCCACGTTGAGATCGCCGATACCGCGCTTGTCGGTCTTCATCGGGTGACTGGCCAAGGCCTGGATACCCAGTTCGGTCTGCGCCAGCACATCAACATCACGCACGCAGCCATACACCACGATGCCTTCCCAGCCATTGTGCGCAGCCTTTTCCGCCAGCATGTCACCAAGCAGCGCACGGCGCATGGAGGCACCGCCGTCGACCACCATGACCTTACCCTTACCTGGCTGCTCGACCTGCTCCTTGACCAGCGAGTTGTCCTCGAAGCACTTGATGGTGACGATCTCGCCGCCAAAGGAGTCGCGGCCGCCGAAATTGCTGAACATCGGCTCGACCACCTGAACCAGTTCCGGATAGGCGTCGCACAGATCGGGGGTAATGTAGTGCATGGCAAAACTCCTGTTATCTATAGATGTGGCTTACAGCTCTATACCGACACGATCGGCCGCATAGGCCAGAGGCAGATGGACAAGGCCGGGGCACTGGGCATTCAAGGCGCGGCCACTGAGCAGTTCAAACTCGATCCCGTGCCGGGCACAACGCAAGACACCGGCGACCAGAGTCGCATCGTGTAAAGGAGCGCCCTGGTGTGGGCAACGGTTCTCCAGCAACAGGGTACGACCTTCGACCACCATCAGCAGCAAACTGCGTCCCTGCAGCGGAAAAACCCGACGATAGCCCTCCTTGAGGTTAAGCAAGTGCTCAAGAGCAACAAACATTGCACCTCCGCCGCCCGCACAGAGTGACCAGAATTCACGCGAAAGTCAGATAATAGCCGCAAGGCTACTCGGCTGAAACGGATTTGTTCCCCTCAGACGCCCCACTCTCGACCTGCGCACTCCTGTGCAACCACTGCTCCACCAGCGGCCATACCTCGCGCTGAGCCTCTTTGCTGACCAGCATTTCGACATGGCCGAAGTCGCTGTGGAAACCATGCTTTTTGCCCAGGCAGAGAAATTCGCTCACAGGCGAGCCAAACTGCTCAAGCAGCTTGCGGCAGGCCCATGCCGGGTCCTGGCTATCGCCCACCGCCGCCACGGCCATGACCGGAACCCGCACCTTGGCAAGGCCAGCCCACCAGTCCCGCTCGGCATCGCCAAAGCGGCCGAACAAGCCGTGCCAGCGCAGGCTTTCGATGGCCAGACTGGCCGGCTCATCCTCGGGACCGCGCTTGAGCCTGGAGCCGGATATCACCGAGAAGCCCTTGAGCAACAGACGACTGCCCCACTCCACTGGCGGCACCTTGAGCGGCCAGTAGACGCGGCTGATCTGGCTGCCAAACAACGCCGCCGAAGCCATTTTCGACTCGTCCAGATAACCACCGCCCAGTGCCCCAGCCAGGGTGATACCGCCCAGGGAATGGCCCAGCCAATGGGCTTTCTGCGGGTTCTGTTCGTAAATAAAATCGGCAATTGCCGGCAGGTCATAACGCACATAGTCGCTGACCTTGTTGTGCTTGTACTGGCGATTGCGCGGCGACAGGCCATGACCACGCATCTCGGCAATCCACACATCAAAACCCGCACGCGCCAACTGCGGGCCGAGGCCGATGCATTTGGGCGAATACCAGAAGCGTCGGTTGGAAAAACTGCCGGGAATCAGGATCACCGGCACGCCACGATCCTGCTGATGATCGGCGCGGCCCAGGCGCGTCAGAGCCAGTTGAACACTGTTATCCGGGCTGTTGCCGGGCTTGAGGCGATAGACATCCTCGCTCAGATCGCCACGAAACTCCGCACTGATCAAGGTGACGGGGAAAAGCTCACTGCTGCTTTGCATCTTCTGCGCTCTGGTACAAAGAGTTGCTGGGATCAATCTTTCACGCTGCCCGACGGGTGACCGCCAACGACGGCCGACAACAAGAATTGTCGGGAACAATTTTTCACATCGCTCGCGACGTGCCCCGCAGGGGGTGAAGCATACGAACGTGCTGAACACAAAAAATTGCCAGGAGCAATTTTTAACGTCGCTAGCGACGGCCCGAAGGGTGGTCGCCAGGGATGGCAGACCATAAAAAAGGGCAGGATAAACCCGCCCTTGTACCGCGATTTAACCGCGCGATCAGACCGGCGCTTGAGCTTCCGCGAGGAAGAACCAGGTATCGAGCACCGAATCCGGGTTCAGCGAAACGCTTTCAATACCCTGATCCATCAGCCAGCGCGCCAGATCCGGGTGGTCCGAAGGGCCCTGACCGCAGATGCCGATGTACTTGCCGGCCTTGTTGCAGGCCTGAATGGCGTTGCTTAGCAGCTTCTTCACCGCAGGGTTACGCTCATCGAACAGGTGCGCAACGATGCCGGAGTCACGGTCCAGGCCAAGGGTCAGCTGGGTCAGGTCGTTGGAGCCGATGGAGAAACCGTCGAAGAACTCCAGGAACTCTTCGGCCAGGATGGCATTGGACGGCAGCTCGCACATCATGATGATCTTCAGACCATCCTGACCGCGGGCCAAACCGTTGGCGGCGAGCAGATCGACCACCTGGCTGGCTTCACCGAGGGTACGCACGAACGGCACCATGATCTCGACGTTGGTCAGGCCCATTTCGTTGCGTACTTTCTTCAGCGCGCGACATTCCAGCTCGAAACAGTCGCGGAACGATTCGCTGATGTAACGCGAAGCGCCACGGAAGCCCAGCATCGGGTTTTCTTCTTCCGGCTCGTAGAGTTTGCCGCCGATCAGGTTGGCGTATTCGTTGGACTTGAAGTCCGACAGGCGCACGATGACCTTCTTCGGCCAGAATGCCGCGGCCAGGGTGCTGATGCCCTCGACCAGCTTCTCGACGTAGAAGCCGACCGGATCATCGTAACCGGCGATGCGCTTCTCGACACTGTCCTTGATCTCCGGCGGCAGGCCGGCGAAGTTCAGCAGCGCCTTGGGGTGCACGCCGATCATGCGGTTGATGATAAATTCCAGACGGGCCAGGCCCACGCCTTCGTTGGGCAGCTGGGCGAAGTCGAAGGCGCGGTCCGGGTTGCCGACGTTCATCATGATCTTGAACGGCAGATCCGGCATGGCATCGACCGAGTTCTTGCGGATATCGAAGCCCAGTTCGCCTTCGAAAATAAAGCCGGTGTCGCCCTCGGCGCAGGAAACGGTCACGCCCATGCCGTCTTTCAGCACATGGGTGGCGTTACCGCAACCGACCACTGCAGGAATCCCCAGCTCACGGGCAATGATCGCCGCGTGGCAGGTACGCCCGCCGCGGTTGGTGACGATGGCGCTGGCGCGTTTCATCACCGGCTCCCAGTCCGGGTCGGTCATGTCGGAAACCAGTACGTCACCGGCCTGGACCTTGTCCATTTCCGACACGTCATTGATCACCCGTACCTTGCCGGCACCGATCTTCTGACCAATCGCGCGGCCTTCGACCAGCACAGTACCGGTTTCCTTGAGCAGGTAGCGTTCCATCACATTGGCGCTGGAGCGGCTTTTTACCGTCTCGGGGCGGGCCTGAACGATATACAGCTTGCCGTCATCGCCGTCTTTGGCCCATTCGATGTCCATCGGCCGGCCGTAGTGCTTCTCGATGATCATGGCCTGCTTGGCCAATTCGCTGACTTCGGCATCGCTCAGGCAGAAACGCGCACGCTCGGCGCGATCCACATCGACCACCTTGACCGATTTGCCGGCCTTGGCTTCGTCGCCGTAGATCATCTTGATCGCCTTGCTGCCCAGATTGCGACGCAGAATGGCTGGGCGACCGGCTTCCAGGGTCTGTTTGTGGACATAGAATTCGTCAGGGTTGACCGCACCCTGCACCACGGTTTCGCCGAGACCATAAGCGCCGGTGATAAACACCACGTCACGGAAACCCGACTCGGTGTCGAGAGTGAACATAACGCCGGCGGTGCCGGTTTCCGAACGCACCATGCGCTGCACACCGGCAGACAGGGCGACCAGTTTGTGGTCGAAGCCCTGATGCACGCGGTAGGCAATGGCGCGGTCGTTGAACAGCGAGGCGAATACCTCTTTGGCCGCGCGGATCACGTTTTCCACGCCACGGATATTCAGGAAGGTTTCCTGCTGGCCGGCAAAGGAGGCGTCCGGCAGGTCTTCGGCGGTGGCCGAAGAGCGCACGGCAACCGCCATATTCTCGTTGCCGCCGGCCATTTCGGCGAAGGCGGTGCGGATCTGCGCGTTCAATTCTTCAGGGAAGGACGCATCCATCACCCATTGGCGAATCTGCGCACCGGTTTTGGCCAGGGCATTGACGTCATCGACATCAAGAGCATCGAGCGCGGCATGGATTTGCGCGTTCAGGCCGCTCAGCTCGAGAAAGTCCCGATAGGCCTGCGCAGTAGTGGCGAAACCACCGGGTACCGACACTCCGGCACCGGCAAGGTTGCTGATCATCTCGCCCAGGGAGGCGTTCTTGCCCCCTACGTGCTCAACATCATGATTGCCGAGCTTATCGAGGGAAACTACGTACTCTACCAAGGTGATCTCTCCACTAACGATGTTGGAAAAACTCAGGAGCTAGATGGTTCGGCGGTACATGCCCGCACGATTGTGGCCTGGCCCTGGAAAATAAGTAACAATGCCAGCCAGTTCGGCCCTGCAAAGGCGGGCCTATGATAGCCAAGAATCCTTCCCAGCTTAAGGCCCATGGTGCAAATGAAACGAACCGCTTTTTTCATCTCCGACGGCACCGGCATCACTGCCGAAACCCTGGGCCAAAGCCTGCTGGCGCAGTTTGAAACCATCGACTTTACCAAACTCACGCGGCCTTATATCGACAGCGTGGAAAAAGCCCGCGCAATGGTACAACAAATCAACAGTGCGTCCGAGAAGGACGGTGCCCGCCCGATCATCTTCGACACCATCGTCAATCAGGATATTCGCGACGTCCTGGCCGAGTCCGACGGCTATATGATCGATATTTTCTCGACCTTCCTCGCCCCCCTGGAGCAGGAGCTGACCTCGCATTCGTCCTATTCGGTGGGTAAATCCCACTCCATCGGGCACAACTCCAACTATATGGAGCGTATCGAGGCGGTAAACTTCGCCCTCGACAACGACGACGGCGCACGCACCCACTACTACGACAAGGCCGATCTGATCCTGGTTGGCGTCTCGCGCTGCGGCAAAACCCCGACTTGCCTGTATATGGCAATGCAATACGGAATTCGTGCCGCAAATTATCCGCTGACCGAAGATGATATGGAGCGACTGCAGTTGCCTGCGGTGCTGAAAAAGCACAAGGAAAAGCTGTTCGGCCTGACCATCGACCCGGATCGCCTCACTGCTATCCGTCACGAGCGCAAGCCCAACAGCCGCTACGCAAGCTTCGCCCAGTGCGAATTTGAAGTGCGCGAGGTGGAAAACCTGTTCCGCCGCGAGAACATTAACTTTATCAATTCCACCTATTTCTCCGTGGAAGAGATTTCCGCGAAGATCCTGGTGGAAAAAGGTGTTGAACGCCGCCTCAAGTAACCCGTACAACCCATTGAAGCTAAAAGAAAAGGCTCGAACACTTCGAGCCTTTTCTTATTTATAACGCTACAAAATATCGCCCGGCACACGCACCCAACCTTCCATCAGAATGCGTGCGCTACGCGACATAATGGCTTTGGTTACCGTCCACTGACCGTCGACCAGCGCCGCCTGAGCGCCAACACGCAAGGTGCCGGACGGATGGCCAAAACGCACCGCCTCCCGCGCACTGCCACCAGCCGCCAGATTGACCAAGGTACCCGGAATCGCCGCTGCAGTACCGATGGCCACCGCGCAGGTGCCCATCATCGCGTGATGCAGCTTGCCCATGGACAGCGCACGCACCAGCAGATCGACTTCACCGGCCTGCACCGTCTTGCCGCTGGATGACAGGTAGTTCTTGGGCTTGGCCACAAAGGCAATCTTCGGCGTGTGCTGCCGGGTCGCCGCCTCTTCCGCCGCCTTGATCAACCCCATACGCAGCGCCCCGGCCACACGAATCTTCTCGAAGCGCGCCAGTTGCTCAGGGTCAGCATTGATCTGCTCACGCAGCTCGGTGCCGCTGTAACCAATGTCTTCGGCATTGACGAACACAGTTGGAATGCCGGCAGTGATCATGGTTGCCTTGAAGGTTCCGACGCCCGGCACTTCCAGCTCATCGACCAGATTACCGGTGGGGAACATCGAACCACCCTCCTCGCCATCATCGGACGGATCGAGGAACTCCAACACGATCTCCGAAGCCGGAAAGGTCACCCCGTCCAGCTCAAAATCGCCAGTTTCCTGCACATGACCATTGCTGACCGGCACATGGGCAATGATGGTTTTCTGGATATTCGCCTGCCAGATACGCACCACGCACACGCCGTTGTCCGGGATACGCGCCGGATCAACCAAGCTTGCATGAATGGCAAAAGCCCCGGCACCTGTGGACAGGTTGCCGCAGTTGCCGCTCCAGTCGACAAAGGCCTTGTCGATCGAGACCTGGCCGTAGAGGTAGTCGACATCGTGATCCGGCTGGCTGCTTTTCGACAGGATCACGCACTTGCTGGTACTCGACGTCGCGCCGCCCATGCCGTCGATCTGCGCGGCATAGGGGTCGGGACTGCCGATCACCCGCATAAACAGCTTGTCACGCGCAACGCCCGGCACCTGGCAGCTTGGCGGCAGGTCCTGCAGGCGGAAGAACACGCCTTTGCTGGTGCCGCCACGCATATAGGTGGCGGGGATTTTGATTTGGGGTGCGTGGGGCATGGTTAAGACCTACTCCAAATTATGTGAAGACAGCGCATGTAGGAGGGGCTTTAGCCGCGAGCTCCTTAAAGCTAAACGCGGCTAAAGCCCCTCCCGCAACACTGCGCTTAAACTGCCACCGTCGCCTCGAGGAAATCCTGGGCAAAGCGCTGCAACACGCCGCCAGCGTTGTAGACGTTGACTTCAGCAGCGGTATCCAGACGGCAGGTCACCGGCACCTTGACCACATCGCCATTGCGACGATTGACCATCAGGGTCAGCTCGCAGCGCGGCGACAGCTCGCCCTGGATGTCATAGGTTTCACTGCCGTCGAGGCCGAGGGTCAGGCGGGTGGTGCCCGACTTGAACTCGACCGGCAGCACGCCCATGCCGACCAGGTTGGTGCGGTGAATGCGCTCGAAGCCTTCGGCGACGATCACTTCCACGCCAGCCAGGCGTACGCCCTTGGCAGCCCAGTCACGCGACGAGCCCTGACCGTAGTCAGCACCGGCAACGATGATCAGGTTCTGCTTGCGGTTCATGTAGGTTTCGATCGCTTCCCACATGCGCATGACCTTGCCTTCCGGCTCGACGCGCGCCAGCGAACCCTTCTTCACTACGCCGTCAACAACGGCCATTTCATTGACCAGTTCTTTGTTGGCGAAAGTAGCGCGCTGCGCAGTCAGGTGGTCGCCGCGGTGGGTGGCGTAGGAGTTGAAGTCCTCCTCCGGCAGGCCCATCTTGTGCAGGTACTCACCAGCGGCCGAGTTCATCTGGATCGCGTTGGACGGCGACAGGTGGTCGGTGGTGATGTTGTCCGGCAGGATTGCCAGCGGCAGCATGCCCTTGAGCGTGCGTTCACCGGCCAGCGCGCCCTCCCAGTACGGCGGACGGCGGATGTAGGTGGACATCGGGCGCCAGTCGTACAACGGGCTTTCCGCTTCCTCGATAGTGCCCAGATCGAACATCGGGATGTAGACCTGCTTGAACTGCTCCGGCTTCACCGAGGCGGCAACGATAGCGTCGATTTCCTCGTCGCTCGGCCACAGGTCCTTCAGGGTGATCGGGTTACCGTTCTTGTCAGTACCCAGCACGTCCTGCTCGATATCAAAACGCACGGTACCGGCGATGGCGTAGGCCACGACCAGCGGCGGTGAGGCCAGGAAGGCCTGCTTGGCGTAGGGGTGGATACGACCGTCGAAGTTGCGGTTACCGGACAGTACGGCAGTGGCGTACAGATCGCGGTCGATGATTTCCTGCTGGATTACCGGGTCCAGCGCACCGGACATGCCGTTACAGGTGGTGCAGGCATAGCCGACGATGCCGAAGCCGAGCTTTTCCAGCTCCGACAGCAGACCGGCATCTTCCAGGTACAGCTTGGCGACTTTCGAACCAGGAGCGAATGAGGTCTTGACCCACGGCTTGCGCAGCAGACCCAGCTCGTTGGCCTTCTTCGCCAGCAAACCGGCGGCAACTACGTTGCGTGGGTTGGACGTGTTGGTGCAGCTGGTAATGGCGGCGATGATCACCGCGCCATCTGGCAGCAGACCTTCGGCTTCCTCGACCTTGGACGCCGCCAGCATGGCGTCGCCAGCAATGCCACGTTCTTGCAGTGCCGAAGTCGGCAGGCGCTTGTGCGGGTTGGACGGGCCAGCCATGTTGCGCACGACGGTCGACAGATCGAAGCTCAGTACGCGCTCGTACTCGGCGCTGACCAGAGCATCAGCCCACAGGCCGGTGGTCTTGGCGTAGTTCTCTACCAGCTCGATCTGCTCCGGCTCACGACCGGTGAGTTTAAGGTAATCGATGGTTTGCTGGTCGATGTAGAACATCGAAGCGGTGGCGCCATATTCCGGGCACATGTTGGAGATGGTCGCGCGGTCGCCGATCGACAGGCTATCCGCACCCGGGCCGAAGAACTCGACCCAGGCACCGACCACGCGCTCCTTGCGCAAGAACTCGGTGATGGCCAGGACGATGTCGGTGGCGGTAATGCCAGGCTGGCGCTTGCCAGTGAGCTGCACGCCGACGATGTCGGGCAGGCGCATCATCGACGGCAGGCCGAGCATCACGGTTTCCGCTTCCAGACCGCCGACGCCGATGGCGATTACGCCCAGGGCATCGACGTGCGGGGTGTGCGAGTCGGTACCCACGCAGGTATCGGGGAAGGCTACGCCGCCACGCGCCTGAATCACCGGGCTCATTTTCTCCAGGTTGATCTGGTGCATGATGCCGTTGCCGGCCGGGATCACGTCGACGTTCTTGAACGCGGTCTTGGTCCACTCGATAAAGTGAAAACGGTCCTCGTTGCGACGGTCTTCGATGGCGCGGTTCTTGGCGAAGGCATCCGGGTCGAAGCCCGCAGCTTCCACGGCCAGGGAGTGGTCGACAATCAGTTGGGTCGGCACTACCGGGTTGACCTTGGACGGATCACCGCCCTTCTCGGCGATGGCGTCACGCAGGCCGGCCAGGTCGACCAGTGCGGTCTGCCCTAGGATGTCGTGGCAGACCACGCGAGCCGGGTACCAGGGAAAATCCAGGTCCTGCTTGCGCTCGATCAACTGCTTGAGCGAATCGGTCAGCGCGGCCGGCTCACAGCGGCGCACCAACTGCTCAGCCAGCACGCGGGATACGTAGGGCAGCTTGGCATAAGCGCCCGGGGCGATGGCATCGACCGCCTCACGGGTGTCGAAGTAGTCCAGAGCGGTGCCGGCCAGCGGCTTACGGTACTGAGTATTCATGCTGTTCATGGTTACGGGCGATCCTTGAGCGGCACAAACTTCAGGTCTTCAGGACCTGTGTAATTGGCGCTCGGGCGGATGATCTTGCCGTCGATGCGCTGCTCGATGATGTGCGCCGCCCAACCCGCGGTGCGCGCGATCACGAACAGCGGCGTGAACATCAGCATCGGCACGCCCATCCGCTCGTAGGCGACGGCGCTGAACCAATCGAGATTCGGGAACATGCGCTTCTCGCTCCAAAGGACGGTCTCGATACGCTCGGCGATGTTGAAGTGATTCATATCACCTGTCCCGGCGGAAAGCTCGCGGGCGATTTCCTTGATGATCGGGTTGCGCGGGTCGCCGGTGGTGTAGACCGGGTGACCGAAGCCGATGACGATCTCCTTGCGCGCGATGCACGCGCGGATGTCGGCCTCGGCCTCGTCGGGCGTGCTGTAGCGCTTCTGAATCTCGAGCGCGACCTCGTTGGCACCGCCGTGCTTCGGTCCGCGCAGCGCGCCAATCGCGGCGGTGATTGCCGAGTAGATGTCTGAGCCCGTTCCTGCGACCACGCGGCCCGTGAACGTCGATGCATTGAACTCGTGCTCGGCGTAGAGTGTGAGCGAGCGGTCGAGCGCGCTCACGTGGCTTGAG